>JACKLJ010000007.1 GCA_024235955.1 Burkholderiaceae bacterium | reverse complement strand
CTTGTAGAGCTTGTCCTTCGGCTTGAGGTTGCGCAGCTTGGTATCGGTCAGCATGGTTCTCGCCCTGATTCAGCTCAAATACCATGATTCGAAAATCGGCCTATCCTGGCGTAAAACAACAACAAAATCATTGTGTTACGCCAATTCAATACCATGAACATCCGCAAGGTGGTTGCATGGTATCGGCGACTTCTCATGGCATCGAAGCATTCAATGCCATCCATCATGCCATGAAGAAACGGTGCTTGGCGATGCCAAATGTTGCCAGGCGGTGCCGAACTAAATCACAAAAAAGCCCGCATTGACGCGGGCTTAGGTGTGTTTTCGTGCCACTAGGTGCCAGCCAGTACCAGACGCCGAATCACTCCCACTCGATCGTCGCTGGCGGCTTGCTTGACACGTCGTAGGTCACGCGGTTGATGCCGCGGACCTCGTTGATGATGCGGCTGGAAACACGCTTGAGGAGGCTGTAGGGCAGCTCGGCCCAGTCGGCGGTCATGAAGTCGCTGGTCTGCACGGCGCGCAGGGCGACCACGTAGTCGTAGGTGCGGCCGTCACCCATCACGCCCACGCTTTTCACTGGCAGGAACACGGTGAAGGCCTGGCTGGTGAGGTCGTACCAGCTCTTGCCGCTGTGCGGCTCGATGGTGGAGCGCAGTTCCTCGATGAAGATGGCGTCGGCCTCGCGCAGCAGGTCGGCGTAGTCCTTCTTCACCTCACCCAGGATGCGCACGCCCAGGCCGGGGCCTGGGAACGGGTGGCGGTACACCATGTCGTGCGGCAGGCCCAGGGCGACGCCGAGTTCGCGCACCTCGTCCTTGAACAGGTCGCGCAGCGGCTCCAGCAGCTTCAGGCCCAGCTGCTCGGGCAGGCCGCCCACGTTGTGGTGGCTCTTGATCACCACGGCCTTCTTGCTCTTGGCGCCGCCGGATTCGATCACGTCCGGGTAGATGGTGCCTTGGGCCAGCCACTTCGCTCCGGTTTTGGAAGCGCCTGACGCCGTCAGCTTTCCGGCTTCCGCCTTGAAGACCTCCACAAACAGGCGGCCGATGATCTTGCGCTTGGCCTCCGGGTCGCTCACCCCGGCCAGTTCCTTCAGGAACAGCTCGCTGGCGTCCACGCGCACCACCTTGGCGTGCAGCTTGCCGGCGAACATGTCCATCACCATGTCGCCCTCGTTCAGCCGCAGCAGGCCGTGGTCGACGAACACGCAGGTCAGCTGGTCGCCGATGGCGCGGTGGATCAACGCCGCCGCCACACTGGAATCGACCCCGCCCGACAGGCCCAGGATCACCTCCTCATCGCCCACCTGGGCGCGGATGGCCTCCACGGCCTCGGCGACGTGGTCGCGCATCACCCAGTCGGGCTGCGCCTGGCAGATCTGCAGCACGAAGCGCTCCAGGATCGCCCTGCCCTGCACCGTGTGCGTGACTTCGGGGTGGAACTGCACGGCGTAGAAGTGCCGCGCCTCGTCGGCCATGCCGGCAATGGGGCAGCTCGGCGTGCTGGCCATGAGCTTGAAGCCGGGTGGCAGCTCGGTCACCTTGTCGCCGTGGCTCATCCACACCTTGAGCATGCCGTGGCCTTCGGGTGTGTGGAAATCCTGGATGTCCTTGAGCAGATCCGTGTGGCCGCGCGCGCGCACCTCGGCGTAGCCGAACTCACGCTTGTGGCCGCCCTCCACCTTGCCGCCCAGCTGCTGCGCCATGGTCTGCATGCCGTAGCAGATGCCCAGCACCGGCACGCCCAGCTCGAACACTGTCTGTGGCGCGCGGTCGGTGGTTTCTTCGTAGGCGCTGGCGTGGCTGCCGGACAGGATCACGCCTTTCAGTTGGCCATCGGCGGCAAACTCGCGCACCCAGTCGCTGCCGACGTCGCAGGGGTGCACTTCGCAGTAGACGTGCGCCTCGCGGATGCGGCGGGCGATGAGCTGGGTGACCTGGGAGCCGAAGTCGAGGATGAGGATCTTCTGGTGCTGCATGGCGGTAGGCGCGGGCCGGGGCGCCCTGCCGGTGGCTCGCATGAGCCGACGGGTGCAGGCGCCGGAAAAGCCTTGAATTTTAGCTCTTTTTGGCCGCTCGCCGGCGCCTGACGGGCGCAGCCAGCTATCATAAAAATAGCATTCTGGGCCGCCGGCCAGCCCGTGCTGCGCTGAGCCCGGGCGCGCCGGGCGCCATCGGTCGCTTACCCGGCCGCCGCCGCTCCCGCCTGGGCCAGTTCCGCCAGCACTTCCGCCGTGTGCTCGCCCAGCGCGGGCAGACGGGCGGCGCGGCGCGGCAGGCCGTCCAGGCTAATGGGAAGGCCGGGCACGCTGATCGGGCCGCGGCCCGCGGCCGCCACGTCGATGAACAGGTCGGCACTGACGCCGGCCTGCCCGGGACGCACCTGCTCCATGGTGCGGATGTTGCCGGCCACGATGCCGGCCTGCGCCAGCATCTCGCACAGTGGATCGGATTCGAAGTGGCTCAGCGCCTCGTGCAGCACCGCCAGCATCTCCGGGCGGTTGCGCACCCGGTCGCGGCTGGTGGCAAAGCGCGGGTCGGTGGCCAGCTCCGGCTGGCCGATGGCCTGACACAGCTTGGCGAAGTGCTCTTCCGTGTAGGCCGAGAGCACGATCATCCCGTCGCGCGTCTCGATCACCTCGGCGGCCGGCGCCACGTGCGGCTGGCCGTTGCCGCGCCGCAGCGGCATGGTGCCGAGCAGGCGGTATTCCGTCCAGGCGTTGGTCAGCGCGGCCACGGCCACGTCGATCAGCGACAGATCCACCAGGGCGCCGCGGCCGGTGATGCCCCGACGCACCAGCGCGGCCAGCACGCCGCTGGCCAGCTGCTGCGAGGCCAGCAGGTCCACCACCGTGAAGCCCACGCGCACCGGCGGCCGGCCGCCCTCGCCGTTCAGGCTCATCATGGCGCTCTCGGCCTGGGCCGCGATGTCGAAGCCCACGCGCTGGCTGGCGGGGCCGGTGCGGCCAAAGGCGCTCACGCGGCCATACACCAAGCGCGGCGCGTGCGGCATCAGCTGCTCCGCGCCCAGACCCAGCCGCTCCATCGCACCTGGACGGGCGTTCTGCAGCAGCACGTCGGCGCCCAGCGCCAGCTGCCGGGCCTGGGCGCGACCCTCATCGCTGCGCAGGTCCAGCACCACCGAGCGCTTGCCGCGGTTGTAGGCGCTGAACATGGGGCCGTAGTCGTCCTGGGTCCAGCCCAGGCGGCGCGCCACGTCGCCGCCGGGCGGCTCGATCTTGATCACGTCGGCGCCCAGCTCGGCCAGCGTCTGGGCTGCAGCCGGCGCGGCGATGTACTGGCCCAGTTCCAGCACGCGCAGGCCGCGCAGCGGGGCTTCCGGGTTGTCGGCCTGGGGGGAGGCGGTCATGGTGACGGTCCTTGCAGGTCCACAGTTTCAGTCGCGGCCGAAACGGGGCGCGCGCTTCTCGAAGAACGCCGCCACCCCCTCCTTGAAGTCGGCGCTGGCGAACAGGCCGGGCGCGTTGTCCAGCTGGAAGGACAGCGCCTGTTCCAGCGACATGGGTGACTGCCGCAACCCGGTCTTGATGCGCCCGTAAGCGCGGGCCGGCCCTGCGGCGATGCGCTGCGCCAGCTTGCGCGCCAGCGGCAAGGCGCTGCCTTCGGGTGCGTGCTCGTCGGCGAGGCCCATGGCCGCGGCCTCGGCGCCCTTGACCTCGGTGGCCCACAGCATCAGCTTGCGCGCCTGCGCGACGCCCACGCGTGCCGGCAGCGACCAGAACAGCGCCGCGTCGGGCATGGCACCCACGCGCGTGAAGGCGCAGCAGAACACGGCGCTCTGGCCGGCCACCACCACGTCGCAGGCCGTGGCCAGGCCCAGGCCGGCGCCGTAGGCCGGGCCGTCCACCGCGGCCACTACCAGCTTGTCGGCCAGGGCGATGCGGCGGTACAGCCAGGTGTTGCGCGTCATGCGGGTGCGCACCTCGTCCTCGGTGCCGGCCGCCAGGGCGCGCAGGTCGCCACCGGAGCAGAAGGCGCCGCCGGCTCCGGTGACGATGGCCGCGCGCAGGCTGCTGTCGCGCTCGAGCTCGTCCAGCCCGGCCATCAGGCCCTCGTACACCCCGGGCGACTGCAGCGAATTGCGGTTGTGCGGCGCGTTGATGGTGAGTTCGATCACGCCTTCAGCGCGATCGACCAGGACCGCGTCCTGCGGCGGCTTGTCGTTCATGCTTCGTCTCCCAGGCTCAGGGCGGCCAGCCGCTCCGCGTGTTGCGGGCCGCTGCCGTACAGGTCGGCGGCCAGGGCAAGGCGGCGGATGGCTTCGCCCAGCACGTATTCCTCGGTCATGCCGATGGCGCCGTGCAGCTGGATCGCCTCTTCCCAGGCGTGCCGCGCCACTTCGGCCATGCGGACACCCAGCGCCGCCACCAGGCGGGGCGACGGGTCGGCCGCCGCGGCCAGGCACAGCGCATGCGTTTCCTGCAGCTCCACGTACAGATCCACCAGGCGGTGCTGGATGACCTGGTTCTCGCCCAGCGCGCGGCCGAACTGCCGCCGCGTGCCCACGTACTCGCGCGTGGTGTCGAACGCCAGCCGCGCCGTGCCCAGCGTCTCGGCCGCGTGGGCGACGCGGGCGCGGTCCAGCGCCCGGCCTGCCCGCGCCAGCAATTCCCGCGCCGGAGCCTGGCAGACCAGGTGTGCCTGCGCATCGACCAGCCGCACGCGGACGGCGTGGCGGCCGTCGTACAGGCGCTCGTCGTCCAGTTGCAGGCCGCTTGCGCCGGCCTCGACCAGGAACAGGCCCAGTTGCCCCTCCGCGCCCGGCGCGCCGTCAATGCGGGCGGCCAGCAGCAGGCCGTCGGCGCCGCCGGCGCCCTGCGCCAGACCCTTTTCACCGGAAAGCCGCCAGCGTTTCCCGTCCTGACTGGCCAGCGCCTGCGGCGGCACCAGCTCGCCGCAGCCGTCGGGCTCCCAGGGTGCAAAGGCGACGCGGCGCTCGCCCGCGGCCATGGCCGGCAGCCACTGCGCGCGCAGCGGCTCCTGCGCCGTGTCCGCCAGCAGCCCGGCCGCCAGCACGCCGCTGGCGACGAAGGGCTCGACCAGCAGCGCATGGCCCAGCGCCTCGGCCAGCAGGGCCACGTCGGTCAGGCTGCCGCCCAGGCCGCCATCGGCCTCCGGCAGCGGCAGGGCCAGCCAGCCCATCTCGGCCAGCGCGTGCCAGCGCTCGGGCGGGCAGCCGCAGGCGTGGTGCGATGCCTGGGCTCGCACGGCGGGCGCGCAGGCGTCTTCCGCCCAGCGTTGCACGCTGTCCACGAGCATGCGCTGTTCGTCGGTGGCGATGGTCATAGTCCGAGCACCTGCTTGGCCAGGATGTTGTGCTGAATCTCGCTGGAGCCGCCGGCGATGGTGTAGCCGCGCCCCAGAAAGCGGCGTGACGACGCGGTGCCGGCCAGCGCGTCGCGTGGCGCGGCTGCGCCCGTGCCCAGCAGCCAGTCGTCGGCCAGCGGCCAGGCCTCGGGACCCAGGGCATCGACGATCAGCTCTTCCCACAGCTGGATCAGCCGGCTGCCGCGCAGCTTGAGCATCGACACCTCGGCACCGAGCCGCTCGCCGGCCGCCTGCCGCGCCACGAAGCGCGCCGCATTGGCTTCCAGCGCGATCAGGCGCGCCTCCAGCGCCGCGAAGCGCTCGCGGAACCAGGGCTCATCAGCCACGCGCCGGCCCAGGTGGCTGCGCGTCAGGCCGGCCTCGCGGGCACGCGCCATGCGGCGCTTGTTCTCGCCGATGCGCGCCAGCTTCAGCCGCTCGAACTCCAGCAGCGACTTGGCCAGCGTCCAGCCCTGGTTTTCCTCGCCCACGCGCTGCGCCACCGGCACGCGCACGTTGTCGAGGAACACCTCGTTGAACACCGTCCAGCCGTGGATGCCGACGATGGGGCGCACCGTGATGCCGGGCGAGGTCATGTCGATCAGCAGGAAGCTGATGCCGCTCTGCGGCTTGGCTTCGCGGTCGGTGCGCACCAGGGTGAACATCCAGTCGGCGTACTGGGCGTAGGAGGTCCAGATCTTGGAGCCGTTGACCACGTAATCGTCGCCATCGCGCTCGGCGCGGGTGGCCAGCCGCGCCAGGTCGGAGCCGGCGTTGGGCTCCGAATAGCCCTGGCACCACCACTGGTGCCCGGAGGCGATGGCGGGCAGGAAGCGCTGTTGCTGCGCCGGGTCGGCATGGCGGATCAGCAGCGGGCCGATCATGTCGAAGGTGACGGCGTTCAGCTCGGGCGCGTCGCCCAGCGCCATCTCCTCGTCGAAGACCATCTGCTGCTGCACGTTCCAGCCGCGCCCGCCCCAGGTCTCGGGCCAGTGCGGCACCAGCAGGCCTTCGCCGGCCAGCACGTCGTGCCAGGCAACGAGCTGATCGCGCGTGGGCTGCTGCCCGCGCCGCACGGTCTGGCGCAGATCGTCCGGCAGCCGCTGGCGCACGAAATCGCGGATGCCCTGGCGGAACGCCGCCAGGTCGTGGGTGTCCTGCATGGTGCTTGCTTCTCCTGCCCGTTTCAGGCCGACATGCGGTGGCGCAGCGCGCGCCTGGCGATGGCCGCGCGGTGCACTTCAGAGGCACCGTCGTAAATGCGGAACGGCCGCAGCATGCGCAGGATCATCGACACCGGCACGTCTTCCGACACGCCGAGCGCGCCGCAGATCTGGACCGCCGAGTCGGCCACCTGGTACACCGCTTCCGACACGAACACCTTGGCCATGGACGAATGGTGGCGGATGGAGGTGCCGGCGTCGAGCCTGTGCGCGACATCCAGCGTGATCTGCCGCGCCGCGTAGAGCTGGATGTGCGCGTCGGCCACCATGGCCTGCACCATCTGGTGGTCGGCCAGCGGCACGCCCTGCGATTCACGCTCCAGCGCATAGGCCTGGGCGATGTCCATGGCGCGCGACGCCAGCCCGATGTAGCGCATGCAGTGGAACAGGCGCGCGCCTTCCAGCCGCAGCTGTGAATGCGCGGCGCCCTGACCCTCCTCGCCCACCAGCGCGTCGGCGCCCACGCGGCAGCCGGTGATGCGGATCTCGGCGTGACCGCCCATGTCGAACGGCTCCATGGTCGGGATGTTGCGCACGCGCTCGAAGCCGGGCGTGTCCACGTCCACCAGGAACCACGACGGGCCGCTTTCAGTTCTGGCGACCACGATGGCGAAGTCCGCCCGCATGGCGCCCGAGATGAACCACTTGTGGCCGTCGATCACCCAGCCATCGCCCTCGCGCCGCGCGCTGGTGCGCAGCATGCGCGGGTCGGAGCCCACGCCCGGCGCCGGCTCGGTCATGGCGAAGCACGACTTGCGCTCGCCACGCATCAGCGGCTCCAGGTAGCGGGCGCGCTGCGCCGGGCTGCCCAGGCGGTCCAGCGCGAACACGTCCGGCTGCGTGGGCGGCGCGCAGCGCAGCGCCTGCGGGCCCAGGAAGCTGCGGCCGGCCTGCTCCAGGTAGGCGCAGCATTCGGTCCACGACAGGGCCAGGCCACCGTCTTCCTGCCGTGCCCGCGGCGCGCCCAGGCCGCGCGAGCGGGCGATGGCGTACAGCTCGGCCGCCGTGCGCTCCACCGCCTCGCTGTCGTGCGCGTGGCGCAGGTCTTCGCGCAGGATGACCTCGGTGTCGATGAAGTCGCGCAGGTTGTCGATCAGCGCCGCAAACTCGGCGGGCGGGCGCGTGTTCACTTGGCGATCACCTTCACCACCTCGGCCCAGTTCCTGGCGTCCTTGGCGAGGAAGGTGCTGAAATCGGCCGTGCCCAGGAAGGCCTCTTCACCGCCGGCGGAGACCAGGCGCTGCTTGACCTCCGGCGTGGCGCAGGCCTGCTGCATGGCCGTCGCCAGCACGCGGATGACCTCCGGCGGCGTACCGGCCGGCGCGCTGAGCCCGTACCAGGACAGCACGGTGGAGCCTGGGTAGCCGGCCTCGGCGATGGTGGGCACGTCGGGCAGCTGGGGCGAGCGGTTGCTGCTCATGTTGGCCAGCGCGCGCAGCTTGCCGCCCTTGACCTGCGGGTAGGTCACCGACGAAGGCAATACCGCCAGGGCCGTGAGCCCGTTGATCAGGTCCGGCACGGACGGCGGCGCGCCCTTGTACATCACCGGGTCCAGCTTGATGCCAGCCTCGTGCGCGAACAGCTCGTTGCCGATCTGCTGCGGCGTGCCGTTGCCGCCGTTGGCGTACTGCAGTGTCGTGGGCGACTTCCTGGCCATCTCCACGAACTCCTTCACCGTCTTCGCCGGCGAGCTCGCGGGCACCACGAAGTAGCTGGGCGACAGCGCAAAGCGCCCCACGGGCACGAACTGGTCGGTCCGCCAGCGCAGGTTCTTCTCCAGCAGCGGCGCGGTGTTGATGAAGCTGGCCGAGACGATCAGCGTGTAGCCGTCCGGCGCGGCCTGGGCCACGGCCTCGGCGGCGATGCTGCCGCTGGCACCAGGCCGCGGCTCCACCACGATGCTCTGCTTGAGGAACTGCTCCATGGTCTGCGTGACCGCGCGCGTCTGCACGTCCACCACGCCGCCCGGCGCATAGGGCACGATCACCTTGATGGGACGGCTGGGGTAGCTGTCGGCGGCGCTGGCGGGGCTGCTCAAAGCGGCCAGCAGCAAGGCGGCGGCCCCGGCGGCCAGCGGACGGGCGAAATCTCGACGTTGCATGCGTTTGTCTCCTGTGGGAACGGGTGGGCGACCCCGGCTGCGACGCGTTTGGCACAGCCGCTGGCCACACCTGTCATGATAGGTCTTCACATAGAATCAGGCAAGACCTGATATAACAGCCTGGCCGTTGAGCCAGCCGGTTCGGACGCTCAAGTGACACCAAGGACACCAAGCAACCCCGTACCGGCTACCAGCCCACCCATGCCAAGCCCTGCCAAGCTCGCCCAGGACACGCCAGCTGAAGTCGCGCCGGCCACGGCAGCGGGTGCTGCCGTGGCCGGCGCGCCCTCGACCGAGCCGCTGTTCATGCAGGTGCGCAACAAGCTGCGCGACGACATCCTGGCCAAGCGCCTGCCGCCGGGCGAGAAGCTGCCGTCCGAGGCCAAGCTGCAGGCCGCCTTCAACGTCAGCCGCATCACGGTGCGCCAGGCGCTGTCGGAGCTGCAGGCCGAAGGGCTGGTGGAAACCTTCAACGGCAAGGGCAGCTTCGTCACCCGTCCGGCGAATGCGCCGTTGCTGGGCCTGCTGGCGGGCTTCAACGCCGTCATGGAATCGCGCGGCCTGCGCACCGGCGGCCAGCTGCTGAGCGTGGCCACGGGCACCGTCAAGCCGCTGGTGGCGCGCGCCCTGGGCGTGGCCCGCGACGCCACCGTGCTCACCATCACCACCCTGCGCATCGTCGACGACGAGCCCGCGGCCTACGCCTTCGTGGTCTGCGAGCCCGAACTGGGCCGCAAGCTGATCGACCTGGGCGTGGAAACCCAGGACGTGATGACGCTGCTGGAAGAAAAGCTGGAGCTGCGCCTGGAGCGCACCCACATCGAGGCCTCCGCCGTGGCCGCCAACCGCATGCACGCCGCGCTGCTGCGCATGGCCCCCGGTACGCCGCTGCTGCGCATGCGCTTCGTGCCCTACGACATGGCGGGCCGGCCGCTGCTGTTCGCCGAGGTGTACTTCCACCCCGACAAGTTCTCGTACCGCGCGGTGATCCGGCGCTGACGCGCGCCGGGCCCTTGCTGGCAAGCCCTGTTCAAAATCTGAAAGAAATTGGCCTCCAGCCCTTTGTTGGCGGGCGCAGGCAGCTCTTCTTTCAGGAGCAACTTCCGTGTCACCCGGGCTTTGCCAACTATTCCACACCTGCCGCACCCTTGGCAGCCGCGCGGCCTGCCATGGGTGCGGATACCCGATTGCTCCGCCTCAGCCTAACCGCTAGAGTAAACCGTAAGACCACAGAATCATCGACGGAGCGCCGCCCATGCCTTTTCCCGCGCAGACGCCTTTCCACCGCCCCGGCCCGTCAAGGCAGGCGCACGCCCTGCTGCTCGCGCTGGCCGCCCTGGGCCTGGCCGCCTGCGGTGGCGGCGACGGCGTGAATACGGCGCCCAGCGCGCGGCTGAACATCGTCCCCGACAGCATCGAGGTGCACAGCGGCAACTCCGTGGAGGTGCCGCTGGAGCTGCTCGACACCAGCGGCTCGGGCAACCGCACGGTGCGCTTCAGCGTCTCGGACCCGGACGTGGCCCAGGTCTCGCCAGCCAGCTGCGCACTGCCCGCGGGCACCACGGAGAGCACCGGCTGCACCGTCACCGTGAGCGGCAAGAAGCTGGGCTCGACCCACCTGATCGCCGAATCCGACGGCCTGGCCTCTGACCAGGGCGCCGTCACCGTGAAGGCCGGCAACGGCGTCGGCACCATCACCATCGCCCACTACAGCAGCGATCCCAGCTTCACCTACTACGACGCCGCGCCCAACGTCTCGTTCGCGTTCACCGTGCAGTTCATGCCGCAGGTGCACGGCCAGGCGGTGTACGCCAGCAACCCGATCTCGGTTGCCTTCAGCGACACCAGCGGCGGCAAGGTCACCTACCAGACCAATTCGGTCTGCAGCGTGACCAGCAGCACGCCCACCTGCGTGGTGGCCGGCTCCTTCGCGGCGGCCAGCGTGCCTGCCACCGGCTTCACCGTCAGCGCTGCCGTCACCGGCGCCTGGCAGGTGCCGGGCCAGGCCTTTGCCGGCTTCACGCCGATCAAGATCCAGATGGTGCCGGTGAACAGCCAGGTGCCGGGCCGCATCCGCGTGGCGTCGCAGAACGCCTCAAACCAGGTCTTTGCGGGCGCCGGAGCGCCGCTGTTCGTCAACCTGTCTGGCAGCAACCTCACGCAGGCGAGCTACACCGTCACGCTCAGCATCGCCAACCCGTCCACCGGGGCGCTGGTGCAGTTCTACGACTACCCGGCCGGCGTCAACACCGGCACGCCCACCCCCAGCACCACCAAGACCTGCCAGCTGGTGGTCGACAACACCAGCTACCAGAACTACAAGACCAACACCGTCTCGGGCTGCGGTTTCAATTTGCTGACCACCGCGGCCGCTGCCGCGCTCACCCAGAGCACCGAGGTCCCGGTGAACGTGACGGTGGCGCTGGCGGCCGGCAGCACGCCCAAGCCGGCCGACGCCGCCCTGCCCAGCTACAAGGCGCAGACCATGCTCACGGTGGTGCCGCCTTCGGCGGTGACCTCCGCCGCCCGCACCATCACCTTCACCAACAACTCCAGCCGCTACGTGGTGTTTGCCGCCAACTCCGGCACCGCCACCGCCTACGTATCGCCCACCACCACCGCCGGCTCGGGCGTGGTGGGCTGCGGCACCAGCGCGCCCGCGCAGGCGTGCCCCATCGGCTCTACCTGCGTGCAGGGCGGGCAGGACGTGGGCCCCACCACGCCCTACCAATGCTTCTGGGATGCGCCGGCCTTCGCCAGCAACCCGGTGGCGCCCGCCAGCAGCGCCACAGCCTCGGTGCCGGGCTTCGCGGGCGTGACCTCGGGCAGCCAGCAGATCCAGTGGTCGGGCAGCTACTACGCGCTCAACTGCCCCGGCGGCGCCAATGCCACGGGCTGCCCGGCAGCGCCCACCACGCCCGGCACCTCGCCCCCCAACCCGGCCCAGACCGTGGCCGAAGTCACCTACCAGCACAACGCCGTCGATTTCTACGACGTGTCGATCATCAACGGCGTGAGCAATGCGCTGGCCCTGGGCCCCAGTGCCGCCAGCGGCAAGGCGGCCGGCAGCGCCGTGCCGGGCGGCCAGGGCGGCAGCATCACCACGCCCTACGCCTGCGGCACCGCCGGTTCGGCCACGGCCCAGACCGGCACCGGCGCCACCGACAGCGCCTACACCCTGCCCGCCAGCACCTGGGCGCTGGCGCCCACGGCCGCCAACTTCCCGGCACCGGTGACGGATTCACCGGCTTCTTACTACGCCGTGGTCAGCCCGTCCAACAAGGCCGCACCCACCGTGTGCAGCGCGCAAGGCACCTGCTCCTCATCCACCACGGGCGACACCGTCTGCGGCTGGAACGCCAACTACCTTTCGCAGGCCAGCGGCAACCAGCGCGTGTGCGGCGCCTTCCAGCAATGGGCCAGCGCCAACCAGCTCTGGGGCTGGAACCAGACCGCGGGCAACGCCGGCAACACGGTGTTCGGCTTTGCCACCGGCAACGCCAGCGGCGTGACGGTGGGCCAGTTGCAGCTCTGCACCAACCCTGCCGCCACCATCTACAGCACCTACGCCACCCAGCCGCCTTCCACCGACACCGGCCTGGCCTGCGGCGGCACCAACTGGGACGCCGCCAACACCGTGCTCACCCCGGCGGCCGCCCCCATCACCCGGCCGGCCGTGGCCTACACCACTGCCAACCCCACCTGGGTGCAGTACGTGTACCCGACGATCTCGTGGCTCAAGATGGCCTGCCCCACCTGCTACACCTTCCCCTACGACGACCAGTCGTCCACCTTCAACTGCGAGCAGGGCCTGAACAGCCAGGGCACCAACCAGCTGGACTACACCTTGCAGGTGGGGGATCTGAAGAACAGCTTCCGCTGAGGCCGGGGCCGGCGGCGGCCTTGGTGCCGCGGGTCAGTGCGCAGGCTGTTCAGTAGCGGCCCGGCGCTGAGGAGCGGGTGCGGCGTGGTGACGGGGCCGGCCGCGATGCCCCTGCGGCCTGCCTGGTTTTGTCTGAACCTTGAGCATCAAATCGGGCTCAAGCCTAGGAATGACGGGCGCAGGCAGCTATGAAATCAGGAGCTACCAAAGCCAATGTCTTGACTCGCCGTTCTATTCACCGTCCATGAACAAGGCCTTGGCGATTTTCATTTCATCAAATAAAAAAATTCAATTGATGCTGTGCTCAAAATAACACCAATCATCAACCAAACAGCCCCCATCAACGATACATCAAGCCCACCAGTCGAAGCATTCTCAAGACGCTCATTTGCCTCGTCTACTGATCTTCTTAAATTGGAAGTTTCTCGATTAACGGTTGTGTCAAATAGCTCAGACGACTCCCTACATTCTTCCCGCAAGCGAAGAGTCATTTCCCGAACCATGATAAGGTTACGTTCAATAGAGTCCAGTCGAAACTCTACACCACAACCATTTTTGTTTTGAAACCATGAATAGCCGGAGCCGCTCGCTGTAAATTCTGGAACGGTGGCATAGCCCGACCCAATAATTTTTGAAGGTCTAGGCCGAGGTCTATTTCTCACTCGTGCAACAACACGATTAAAAATATTGGGCTTTTGAAAAAATAGCCTTGTTTGTCGAATTCCACATAATACAGCCCCCATACCAAAGACCTGCAGCGCCAAGCCTATCAATCTTATTTTCTTTTCGGTGATTTGCCCAAAGAATAAGCAAGATAGTGAAAAAAAGATCACTATCAGAGCGAACCACACCACCCGTGGCTCAATAATCCAATGCCTTATTGAGAGACGCAGCCAGCGCCCAATCATCCTGAAGGCCCCCAATTCAATCCGCCCGATAGTTCGGCGCTTCCTTCGTGATCTGCACGTCGTGCACGTGCGATTCACGGATGCCGGCGGCGGTGATCTGGACGAACTCGGCCTGCTCGCGCATGGCGTCGATGGTGGGGCAGCCGCAGTAGCCCATGCTGGCGCGCAGGCCGCCGGCCATCTGGAAGATGATGGCGACCACGCTGCCCTTGTAGGGCACGCGGCCTTCGATGCCTTCGGGCACCAGCTTGTCGGCGTTGGGGTTGCCGGTGCTGCTTTCCTGGAAGTAGCGGTCGGCGCTGCCCTGCTGCATGGCGCCGATGCTGCCCATGCCGCGGTAGCTCTTGTAGCTGCGGCCCTGGTAGAGCACGATTTCGCCCGGCGCTTCTTCGGTGCCGGCGAACATGCCGCCCATCATCACGGTGCTGGCGCCTGCGGCGATGGCCTTGGAGATGTCGCCCGAGAAGCGGATGCCGCCGTCGCCGATCAGGGGCACGCCGCTGCCCTGCAGCGCGGTGGCCACGTTGTCGATGGCGGTGATCTGCGGCACGCCCACGCCGGCCACGATGCGGGTGGTGCAGATGCTGCCGGGGCCGATGCCCACCTTGACGCCGTCGGCGCCCACGTCGGCCAGCGCGCGGGCTGCGGCGCCGGTGGCGATGTTGCCGCCGATCACATCGACCTGCGGGTAGTTCTGCTTGACCCAGCGCACGCGCTCGATCACGCCCTTGCTGTGGCCGTGCGCGGTGTCGACGACGATGGCGTCCACCCCGGCCTTGACCAGCGCCTCGACGCGCTCCTCGGTGCCCTCGCCCACGCCCACGGCGGCGCCCACGCGCAGGCGACCGGCCTCGTCGCGCGCGGCGTTGGGGAAGGTGGTCTGCTTGGTGATGTCCTTGACGGTGATCAGGCCCTTCAGGCGATCGGCGTTGTCGATGATCAGCAGGCGCTCGAGCTTGTGCTTGTTGAGCAGGCGCTTGGCTTCCTCGGCGCTGGCGCCTTCGCTCACGGTGACGAGCTGCTCGCGCGGGGTCATGATCTCGCGCACGGGCACATCGAGCCGCGTCTCGAAGCGCAGGTCGCGCCCGGTGACGATGCCGACCACGCGGCCCTGGTCGATCACCGGGAAGCCGCTGATGCCCAGCTCGTCGCTCAGCTGCATCACCTGCAGCACCGTGGTCTCGGGGGTGATGACCACCGGGTCGCGCAGCACGCCGCTTTCGTAGCGCTTGACCTTGGCCACCTGGGCCGCCTGCTCCTGAGCGCTGAGGTTCTTGTGGACGATGCCGATGCCGCCTTCCTGGGCGATGGCGATGGCCAGCCGCGCCTCGGTGACGGTGTCCATGGCCGCCGAAACCAGGGGCAGGTTCAGGCGGATGCGGCGGGTGAACTGGGTGGAAAGATCGACGTCCTTGGGCAGGACCTGGGAGAACGCGGGGACGAGCAGAACGTCGTCGAACGTGAGCGCGTTGCCGAGAAGGCGCATGGTGAAAGCTCCAAAAGACGGATTCTAACGGCCGCTTGCGGGCATTTCCCCGGTGGCCGGCGCGCTGCACGCCTGTGCGAAAAGGCCACAAACCGCTGCAATTTGGGCCGCTGCTCGGCCGTTTGTCGCCCGCACGCGGCCATAGGGCGTTCCAATAGGTGCATCGGCGCGCTGGCGCCGTTACACTGCATGCCCCATGAAGTACTACTTTCGTGTCCTGTTCTTCGGTGCCGCGCTGGCCGTGAGCCTGGCGGCTTCGGCCCAGTACCAGTGGATCGACAAGGACGGCCGCCGCGTCTTCAGCGATCGCCCGCCGCCAGCCGACGTGCCGGCCAAGAACATCCTGGCGCAACCGCGCGGCGCGCGTGCCCCCGCCCCTGCACATCCCGTGGGTGCGGAAGCCCTACCCGAGGGGGCCGCCGCGGCCAAGCCGGTGGCAGCCGCATCGGCCCCGGGTGGCGTGGACAAATCGCTGGAAGAGAAGAAGAAGCAGGCCGAAGCCGCCGACGCCGCCAAGAAGAAGGACGCCGAAGCCAAGCAGGCCGCCCAGAAGGCCGACAACTGCAAGCGCGCCCAGGAAGCCAAGGCCACGCTGGATTCCGGTATGCGCATCGCCCGCCTGAACGCCAATGGCGAGCGCGAGGTGCTGGACGACCAGGCCCGCGCCGTCGAGATGAAGCGCGCCCAGGACATCATCAGCGCCGACTGCAAGTGATGCGCGCGGCGGGCCGCAGCAGCCCGCCCGTCCTGCCCGCGCCGTAAGACCGCGCTGGCTTTTATTTCCACCCGCTGTTGCTGAGTTCTTCGGCCGGCTCTCAGGTCAAGCCCGCCGAGGCGCCGTGTGCGCCGGCGGCCAGTTGTGGCCGGCCGTGAATCCCGGCCACTCCGCCGCCAGCCGCTGACCGGCACATCGCCGTGGCCGGCAGATCACTCATCTTTTCATAGCTGCCTGCGCCCGTCACCAAAGGGCTGGAGCCCGATTTTGTTCAGAAATCAGTAACCAGGCTTGGCTCCAGGCCGCCGTTTGGCGAACAGGCCCGCGGTGCGCGCGCCCTGGCGCGAGAAGCGCTCGCGCCGCGCCACCTTGGGGTCCACCACAAGCGGGCGCAGCACCTCCACGCGGTCGTGCTCGCGCAGCGGCTGCTCCGGGCCGGCCTTGCGGCCGCCGACGGCGACGGTGCAGGCGTCTAGGTCCAGTTCCGGGCAGGCGCGCGCCAGATCCGCCGCTGCCAGCGCGTCGCGCACGCAGCTGCCTGGGGGCAGTTCCAGGGCGATCTCCAGCACCTGGCGCGGGCCGGGCGCGCAGGCCACGGTGACGTGGAGCGCGGATGCGGCGGCCACGCTCACGCCGGCTGGCCGTAGACCTGCTCGGCCCGCTTGACGAAGGCGTCCACCAGGCTGCCGGCGATCTTGTCGAACACGGGGCCCACCAGCGCGGCCAGGGTGCGGCTGGAGAAGCCGTAGTCCAGCTTCAGATCGACCTTGCAGGCGCGCTCGGTGCCGTTGCCCAGGGGCGTGAAGGTCCACACCCCCTCCAGTTTGGAAAAAGGGCCCTTGACCAGGTGCAGCCGCACCTCACGGCCGGGCACGTGCTCGTTGCGGGTGCAAAAGCTCTGGCGCACGCCCATGAAGGCGATGCCGACCTCGGCTTCCATGCCGTGCTCGGATTCGGACAGCACCCGGGCGTGGTCGCACCAGGGCAGGAACTCGGGGTAGCGGGCCACGTCGACCACCAGGTCGAACATTTCCTGGGCGGCGTACCAGAGCAGGACGGTCTTGTGAACGTTTTTCATAGAATGCGCGCTTTGCCTTGATTTTAGGCGGCGCTCTTTTGCACGCCGCTTGCAAGCCGGCGCATCGCGCCCATATGCCACCAATGGCCACTTCCAAAAACGCCGCCAAGAACCCGGTCATCGCCGACAACAAGAAGGCCGCGTTCAACTACTTCTTCGAAGAGCGCTTCGAGGCCGGGATGGTGCTGGAAGGCTGGGAAGTGAAGGCCCTGCGCGCCGGCAAGGCCCAGCTGACCGACGGCTACGTGGTCATCCGGGGCGGCGAGTTGTTCGTGATCGGCTGCCAGATCAACCCGCTGGGCACGGCCAGCACCCATGTGCGGCCGGACGCCGTGCGCAGCAAGAAGCTGCTGATGCACGGCGACGAGATCCGCCGCCTGATCGGCAAGGTGGAGCAGAAAGGCTACACCCTGGTGCCGCTCAACCTGCACTGGAAGAACGGCCGCGTGAAATGCGAGATCGCGCTGGCCAAGGGCAAGGCCACGCACGACAAGCGCGACACCATCAAGGAGCGCGAAGGCAAGCGCGAGGTGGAGCGCGCCATGAAGCAGGCGCATCGCTGAGGCGCCCTGCCCGCTGGGAGTGTCAGGATTTCTGTGTGTGAGGCTGTTGAATCCGTCACTCAATCGTGAGGCGGCTTGGTGATCTTACTGGCCCGATCTGGTAAATCGGTCCTCGTAGAGGATCGCAAATTGGTTCATCGCTGATTTCCAGTGGTTGGCCGCCCGCCCCCAGTCCGCGGTGATGTTGCGCAGCGCCAGCCAGATCAGCTTGGTGGCCGCCTCGTCGCTGGGGAAGTGGCCGCGCGTTTTGATGATCTTGCGCAGCCGTGCGTTCACGCTCTCGATGGCGTTGGTGGTGTAGATCACGCGCCGCACCTCGGGCGGGAAGGCGAAGAACGGGATGACCTTGTCCCAGGCCCGGCGCCAGGCGCTGACCACGGTCGGGAACCGCTGCCCCCAGGGGCCGGCCGCAAACGCATCCAACTCGGCCTCGGCCGCCTCGGCGCTCACCGCGGTGTAGATGGGTTTGATGGCTGCGGCCAGCGCCTTGCGGTCTTTCCATGACGCAAAGTCCAGGCCACCCCGGATCAGGTGCACGATGCAGGTCTGCAGCGTCGTCGCCGGGAACACTGCGCCCAGCGCCTCTGGCATGCCCTTGAGGCCGTCGGTGACGGCAATCAGGATGTCCTGCACCCCGCGCGTCTTCAGATCGTTGAAGACCTTCATCCAGAACTTCGCCCCCTCGGTGTTCTCGATCCAGATTCCCAGGATGTCGCGCGAGCCGTCAGGCAGTACGCCCAGCGCCAGGTAGACGGCCTTGGAGCGCACCACCGCATCCTCGCGAATCTTGACCCGCAGCGCATCGAAGAACACCACCGGGTACATCGCCTCCAGCGGCCGTGTCTGCCAGGCCGTGACCTCGCCCATCACCTCATCGGTGACACGGCTGATGAGCTCGGGCGAGACGTCCACCGAGTACATCTCAGCCAGGAAACCCTGGATCTCGCGCACCGTCATGCCGCGTGCGTACATGGCGATGATCTTGTCGTCGAAACCCGTAAAGCGCCGCTCGTGCTTGCCAATGAGCTGCGGCTCGAAGCTGCCTTCGCGATCGCGTGGGACATCGATGCGCAGCGCCCCCACATCGGTCAGTACGGTCTTGGTGCTCTTGCCGTTGCGGTGGTTGGCTGATCCGCCTGTGGGCTTGGCTTGGCCGGGCGCATAGCCTAGGTGATGACTCATCTCGGCGCCCAGCGCCCGCTCAAGAATTGACTTCTTGAACTGATCGAACAGCCCTTGGACTTGGCCCGGCGTCATGGGCCCGGTCACCAACTGGTCAAGCAGCTCGGCCGGGATGTGAAATTGCGGCTGTGCCGCCTGGTCCGCCAAAGCGGTGGGTTTGGTCTTGCGTGGCATTCATGCTCCTTGTCGACATGCTATGCCTCACACACAAAATTTCTGACAAGCTCTGCCCGCTCGCCACGCCGTTGCGCCGCCGTACGGCCCCTTGTCCGACACACCGCGGTCATAAACAGGCCTAGACTGCGAAGGTTGTCCCACGACGCCAAGAGGAGTCTCCACATGAAGAAAACCATCGCCCTCCCCCTGATGGCCGCCGCGCTGCTGGCCGGCTGCGGCAGCATGGGCGGCAAGCCTGCCGACGCCAGCATGCCCAGCACGCCCACCCAGGCGGCCGACGGCACGCTGATCGGCCCCAAGGGCATGACGCTCTACACCTTCGCCAAGGACGTGAAGGGCTCCGGCGCCTCGGCCTGCTACGACGCCTGCGCCGCCAACTGGCCGCCGCTGGGCGTGGCCGCCAGCGCCAGACCGCTGGGCGACTACAGCATCATCATCCGCCAGGACGGCACCCGCCAGTGGGCCTACAAGGGCATGCCGCTGTACTACTTCGCCAAGGACGCCAAACCCGGCGACAAGATGGGCAACGGCCTGCTCGGCGGCGCCTGGAAGGTGGCGACGCCCTGAAGAGCCTGCAGACGAGTCGGCTGGGCTGACCGCCGCCGCGCTGGCGGCTTGCCAGGCCCGGTTCGCTGCCTCGCACCCCAAGCCGCGCCAGAAGGCGCGGCTTTCTTCTGCCTGCAGCCGTCGGCAGAATGCTACCGAATCAGGAGCTGCCTGCGCCCGTCATCATTGGTCTGGAGGCCGATTTCATGATGAATCACGCCGCCGCGTGCTGAACAGCGGCTCCGGCACGCTGCAGCCTCAGGCCGTGTCCCGCAACCCGGCCAGCGGATGCGCCGACTTGTCCCACGGGCTGATGAAGAACGGCGCCACCATCTCGGCGCTCACGCCGGCCACGGCGGGCGGGTTCCAGCGCGGGGCGTGGTCCTTATCCACCGCCAGGGCGCGGATGCCCTCCACCGTCTCGCTGGCGTCGCCCGGGCGCAGGTGAAAGCAGCGGTAGACCAGATCGCGCTCCATGCGCAGGTCGTCGGCCAGGCCCATGCCGCGCGCGCGGCGCACCTGCTCCAGCGCCACGTGCAGCATCAGCGGCGAGCGGGTGCGCAGGTCTTCGGCCGTGTGGTGCGCCCAGTCGGTGTCGGCGCGCTCGAGCGCGGCCAGCATCTCGGCCACGCCGGGCAGGCCGAACACGGCGTCGATCTGGCCGGCGTGCGGCAGGCGGTCGTCGGCCGGCATTTGCAACTGCGACTGCACCCAGTGCTGCGCCGCGGTGCCGCTGTCCCAGGCGGTGTCGGCCAGGTGCTGCCACACGCGCGGCAACTCGTCGGAAGCCAGCAGACCGTCGGCCAGGCGGGCGGTGACGGGCTCGCCGCCGCTCAGCACGTGCCCGGTGAGCGCCAGGTACTCGCCCAGGTGGCCGGGCAGGCGACTCAGGAAGTAGCCGCCGCCCACGTCGGGGAACAGGCCGATGCGGGTTTCGGGCATGGCCATCCTGGTGCGCTCGGTCACCACGCGCAGGCTGGCGCCCTGCGAGATGCCCATGCCGCCGCCCATGACGATGCCGTCCATGAACGCGAGGTAGGGCTTGGGGTACTGGTGGATCAGGTGGTTGAGCGCGTATTCCTCGGTGAAGAAGGCCTCCAGCGCGGTGTCGCCGGCCAGCGCGGCTTCGTGGAAGAAGCGGATGTCGCCGCCCGCGCAGAAGGCACCGAAGGGCGCCGGCACGCCTTCGTGTCCCTTGCCCATGCCGCGGATCGCCACCGCCTTGACGGCGGGGTCGTCACGCCAGGCATTCAGCGCGGCGGTGAGCGCGCGGATCATGCCCAGCGACAAGGCATTCAGCGCCTTGGGCCGGTTCAGCGTGATCAGGCCGATGCCGCCGGCGGACAGCTCGGCGAGGACGTGGTCAGGGGTGGAGGAGCTGGAAATCATGCGTTGTCTTGGGTCTGGAATGCTTGAAAAACAATAGCTGGCGCCACAAGCCAGGCGCCGGCTGCAAGCCTAAACGATCATGAAAGCTGCTGCTGCCACCTGGGTGACGACTTTTGGTGACGGTTGCCGGCGCGCACGGTCATGCGGGGCCGATCGGCACCTGCGGCTCGCGCTGCGCGCTGCGCCAGCCCAGCCATTCGTTCACGGCCAGCGCGCCCACCACCAGGATGCCGCCCTGCAGCACCTCGGGCTGCGGCGCCTCGCCGGCGATCAGCCAGACCAGCAGTATGCCGAACACCACCTCCAGCAGGCCGAGCAGCGCCACTTCGGCGGCGGGCAGCACGCGGGCGCAGAGCACCACCAGTACGCAAGGCACGGCCAGCTGCAGGAGCCCAAGCATGGCCAGCCAGGCCAGATCGTGCCCGGTGGCCTGGGCCGGCCAGGCCAGCGGCAGCGTCACCGCGCAGGACAGCACCGCGCCCAGCAGCACGGCAGGCACCAGATCGATCGATTCGCCGTGCGCCTGGCTGCGCTGCACCACCGTCCAGTTCACGGCCGCGCCCACGGGGATGCCCAGCGCCACCAGGGAACCCAGCCACTCGGTGGCGGTGGTGCTGCCACCCAGCTGGCCAGCGAACATCCAGGCCATGCCGGCGCCGGCTGCCACGATGGCCGCCCAGGTGCGCCCCGGCAGCCGGTGCCCGGTGATGGCACGCGCCAGCAGCGCCGTCAGCAAGGGCCCCAGCGCCATGGTCACCAGCACGCGGGCCACGCCGGTCATGGTGAGCGCCACCATGAAGGCAGTGAACATGACCGACCAGCACACCCCCGACAGCCAGAACGCCCCGCGCCGCCACGGAAAGCGCGCGAACACCCCCGGCCCCTGCCACAGCGGCAGGATCACCAGCAGCGACAGCACGTTGAAGAAGCTGCGCCAGAACGTGATCTCGAACCCCTGCGCAGCCTGCAGCTGGCGCGTGACCACCCCGGCGATGGACCACATCAGCGTGGCCAGCACCATCGTCCACGCGGCGCGGGCGTGGGACCAGGACGGCGTGGGCAACGGCTGGGTCATGAAGGAAGTGCGATCAGGTGGGATCTGCGCGGTCAGGCAGCCGGCAGCGCCGCATGCATCCGCTCCAGCCCGATGTCCAGCTGGGCACGCCACTTGGGGCCGCGGTCGCGCGCATCGCGCTCGGCGGCCGCCCATTCGTCGGGGGCGTTGTCTCGGTACCAGGCGTGCAGCATGGCAGCCTGCAGCACATCCTTGTTGGCCTTGGTCCGTTCTGCGGCGCGCCGCAGGCCGGCGATGATGAGCTTGTGCACCGCCATGCGCGCCGGATGCGGCATGTTGACCAGGCACGCCTGGGTGCGGGTCAGGACCGCAGCGGATTCGATCTGCTCCAGCGAGAACTCCATGAAGCGCAGCGCCTGGAAATCGGCGTTGAAGGCCTTGATGTGGACCAGCTCATCTTCCCCGCGACCCATGGGCGTCAGGAAATCGAGCACGAAGCCCGGTTCCCTGGGATGCACCCAGCGGCCACCGCGGGCGCCGGACAGGCTGGCGGCGGGCACGAAGCCCATGCCCAGGGAGTCGATCACATCGCCCAGCTCCACCTTGGCCTCGCTGGCCAGCGCCACCTGCAGGTGGTTGCCGGCATGGGCGAAATCGAGGTCCAGCGTGCGCGACGCATCGCCCCAGCGCACGCCCAGCAGGTTACCGGCGCTCAGGAACGCGTGGGTTCCCACCAGCACGCCGCCGGCGCGGAAGAAGCCCGCGTCGGCCAGCCGGCGGATGATGGTGAGGTGCGGCGCGGCTACGGTCTGCACCTGCAGCGTGCTGGCCGACTGGGCCAGGGCCTTGATCTGGTCGTCGGTGCCCTGCCCGCCCGCCTGGCGCGCCGCCACCAGCGCGGCCAGCCGGTCGCTGTCCGGGCCCAGATAGGCTTGCCGCAGCTTGCCGTCCAGGTCGCGGAACTGGTAGTACCAGTAGTCCTTGCCCGACACGTGCTTGCGGTTGAACGAGCCGGGCGCGTCCGCCACCCCGCGAGCGACCTCGCGCGCCTGCAGCGCCTCATGCAACTGGGCATAGGCAGTCTGCGCGGCGAGCGGGAGGGATGTGTACAGCATCCGCGATTTATACTACAAAGCAAGACTCATGAAGTATAAATTCAACGTCTGCCCGCGGAATGTCAGGCGCTCTCGCGGCTGGCGCGCTTGCGCTCGTGTTCCTTCAGGTGACGCTTGCGCAGGCGGATGCTCTTGGGGGTGATTTCCACCAGCTCGTCGTCCTCGATGAATTCGACGCCGTACTCGAGCGTGCACTCGATCGGCGGCGTGATCTTGATGGCGTCTTCCTTGCCGCTGACGCGGAAGTTGGTGAGCTGCTTGGTGCGTGTGGCGTTGACCACCAAATCGTTGTCGCGGCTGTGCACACCGACGATCATGCCCTCGTACACCGGGTCGTTGGCCTTCACGAACATGCGGCCGCGGTCGTCCAGCTTGCCGAGGGCGTAGGTGAAGATCTCGCCGTCGTCCATGGAGATCAGCACGCCGTTCTTGCGCCCGCCGATGTCGCCCTTGTGCGGCTCGTAGCGGTCGAAGATGTTGGACATGAGGCCGGTGCCGCGCGTCAGGTTCAGGAACTCGTTGGAGAAACCGATCAGGCCCCGCGCGGGGATGCGGTATTCCAGCCGCACGCGGCCGCGGCCATCCGGCTCCATGTTGAACAGCTCGCCCTTGCGTTCGCCCAGCGCCTGCATCACGCCGCCCTGGTGCTGCTCTTCCACATCCACGGTGAGCATCTCGATCGGTTCGTGGCGCTCGCCATCCACGTCGTGGAACACCACGCGCGGCTTGGACACGGCCAGCTCATAACCTTCGCGGCGCATGTTCTCGAGCAGGATGGTCAGGTGCAGCTCGCCGCGGCCCATGACCTGGAACACGCCCTCCTCGTCGGTTTCCATGACGCGCAGGGCCACGTTGTGCTGCAGCTCCTTCTGCAGGCGGTCCCAGATCTGGCGGCTGGTCACGTACTTGCCTTCGCGGCCGGCCAGCGGGCTGGTGTTGACGCAGAAGTTCATGGTCAGCGTGGGCTCGTCCACCTTGAGCATCGGCAGCGGCGCGGGCTTGAGCGGGTCGGTGATCGTCACGCCGATGCCGATGTCGGCGATGCCGTTGATCAGCACGATCTCGCCCGGGCCGGCCTCGGTGGCCTGCACGCGGTCGAGGCCCTGGAAGGTCAGCACCTGGTTGATGCGGCCCTTGAACGACTTGCCGTCCGGCCCTTCCATGACCAGCACCTCCATGCCCGGCTTGATGGTGCCGGCGTTGATGCGCCCCACGCCGATGCGGCCCACGAAGCTGGAGAAATCCAGCGCCGAGATCTGCAGCTGCAGCAGCGCCGCGGGATCGCCCGCGTGCACCGGCACGTGCTTGAGGATGGTCTCGAACAGCGCCGACATGTCAGGGCCCCACTGCTCATTGGGTTCGCCCTCTTCCAGCGACGACCATCCGTTGATGCCCGAGGCGTAGACCACGGGAAAGTCCAGCTGCTCGTCGGTGGCGCCGAGCTTGTCGAACAGGTCGAACGCGGCGTTGATCACGTGGTCCGGGCGGGAACCCGGCTTGTCGACCTTGTTGACCACCACGATGGGCTTGAGGCCCAGCGCCAGCGCCTTCTTGGTGACGAAGCGGGTCTGCGGCATCGGGCCTTCCTGGGCATCGATCAGCAGCACCACCCCGTCGACCATGGACAGCGCGCGCTCCACCTCGCCGCCGAAGTCCGCGTGGCCGGGGGTATCCACGATGTTGATGTGCGTGCCCTTCCAGCTCACGGCGCAGTTCTTGGCCAGGATGGTGATGCCGCGTTCCTTCTCGATGGCGTTGTTGTCCATCACCGTGTCGACGACTTTCTCGTGTTCGGCGAAGGTGCCGCTCTGGCGCAGCAGCTGGTCGACCAGGGTGGTCTTGCCGTGGTCGACGTGGGCAATGATGGCGATGTTGCGGATTTGCTTGGTCATGGTGGGTAACTTCCGGGAAACAGGGGGAATTCAGTCGATCGGGGGGACGTTGATGTGGTCGGGCGGCAGGCCCTGCAGGTGGCGCGCCCAGGCGAGTTCGTAGGCGCGCTCGATATGGCGGGTGAAACGTGCGGTGTCGAACAGCGGCACCGTCATGCGCGTGGCGCGCAGACGCTCGCGCAGCTGCGCCAGCTCCGGCGAGCCGCCGGAAAGCGCCAGGGCGCGCGCCTCGTAGGCAGCCAGACTGTCCGTGACCAGCTCCGGCAGTCCGCAGGCCATCAGCAGGCTCGCGGCCACGCGGGCGGCGAAGGTTTCGCCGGGACAGCTGAGCACCGGCAGCCCGGCCCAGAGGGCGTCGCTGGCGGTGGTGTGGGCGTTGCAGTAGAGCGTGTCGAGGAACAGGTCGGCCTGGGCGTGCCGCGCCAGGTGCTGGGCCGGCGCCGCGCGCTGCGAGAACACCAGCCGCGCCGGATCGATGCCCTGGGCGACGGCGGCGGCGCGCAGGTTGGCCACCGCCACGGCGTTGTCTTCCAGCATCCACAGCACGCTGCCGGGGCGCTGCGCCAGCAGGCGCATCCAGACCGCGAACAGGTCGGGTGTGATCTTGTAGGTGTTGTTGAAGCAGCAGAACACGAAGCCCTGCTCCGGCAACCCAAGCTCGGCGCGGGTGGGCACGCGCGGGTCGGTCTCTCGGTTGCGGTCGTTGACCTGGTAGCTGCCGGGCAGCGCGATGACCTTCTCGCTGTAGAAATCGCGGTGGGTTTCCGGCACCAGCACGGTGTCCGCGATCAGGTAATCGATGGCGCCGGGCATGCCCAGCGTGCCGGGGTAGCCGATGTGGTGCACCTGCACCGGCGCCGCGCGGTGGAGGAAGATGCCCTGGCGGTTGTTCTGTGTGTGGCCCTTGAGGTCCACGGCGATGTGGAGGCCCAGCTCGCGCGCGCGGCGGGCGATGTCGAGGTCGCTCAGCTCGCGGACCACCTCGAAGCGCGAGAAAGCCTTCCGCACGCGCTGGCGCACGGCGTCTTCCTCGCCAACAGCCGGCGTGCTGAAGCAGAAGGCCACGGTTTCGAAGCGCGCCTGGTCGTGCGCCTCGAACATGCCGGCCATCAGCGTCATGGTGGCGTGGTTGTGGAAGTCGCTCGAGAAGTAGCCGATGCGCAGGCGCCCGGGGCTGCGCGCCGGCGGTTTGGCGGGGCGCTCGGCGCGCTGCGGGTGGATGGCGCGGACGTAGCGTTCGGTGTGCTCGCGCAGCTCCTGCCCGCCGACCGGCAGGCCGAGCAGGCGCCAGGGCTCGATGCGGGCGGCCTTGCCCTCGCGCCACATCGCGCGGATCTGCGCCAGGCTGCTTTCGATGGCCGGCCAGTCGCAGCGGACGATGTCGGTGGAAAGCACGGCGTTCCAGGCCAGGGCCTCGTCCGGTTGCCACTGGAGGGTCTGCTTGAGCAGCGGGTAGGCCTCGTCGCGCCGCTTGTCGAGGGCCAGGATCACGCCCAGGTTGCGCAGGTAGGCCGGGTTCTGCGGCTGCATGTCGTGTGCGCGGCGCGCCAGGGCCGTGGCTTCGTCGAAGCGCTCCAGCTGCCCCAGCACCTGCGAAGCGTTGGCGAAGGCGTCGGACAGGTTGGGATCGAACGCCATGGCCCGGCCGTAGCACGCCATGGCCTGTTCAAGCCCGTTCAGCTGATGCCAGTTCATGCCCAGCAGGTTCCAGGCGACGGCCAGTTGCGGTTGCGCCTGCACCAGAGCTTCCAGCCGTGTGACGGCGTCCTGGTAGCGCCCCAGCGCGTTCAGCGCCATCGCCTGGTTGCACACCAGATCGGGGTGCGGGCCGACCAGGGCCTCGGCGCGCTCGAAGCTCGCCAGGGCGGCTTCGGCGTCGCCACGCTTCATCAGCACGTTGCCGCGGTTGAAGTGCACGGCGGGTTGCCGGTCGTCCAGCGCGGCGGCGCGGTCCAGACTGCGCAGGGCACCTTCGGTGTCGCCGGCGGCTTCCTGCGTGCCGGCCAGATTGACCCAGGCGGCTACGTCCTGGGGCGCCAGCTCGGTGGCGCGTGCCTGGTGCTGCAAGGCCTCGTCCAACCGGCCGCGCCGGGCCAGCGCCACGCCCAGCATCTGCAGGGGTTCGGGGCGCCCGGGTTCGCGCTCTGCCCAGGGCGCCAGCAGGCCGATCACCTGCTCGAAGTTCTGGGCCTGGTACGCGCGCACAGCCGCCGCCATGTCCACCAGCATCGGCTGCGGCAACTCCGACCGGGGTTGGTTCATGCCGCGGCCTCCAGGATCTGCTGGATCTCCGCGGGGCTCAGCAGGCGCGAGGGGATGAGTTCACCAGCCTTGACGTGGGCGGTGCCGAGCAGCGCGCGCGGCTGTTCGCCGAACACGGCCACCTGCGGTGCATCGGCCCAGGAGCCGCGCCGGCGCATGCCGCTCAGGAACCGCCCGGCATCCTCGCCGGCCAGGGTGACGAGCGTGTGACCGGGCAGCAGCGCCTCGGGCGGGCGCAGTTGCGCCAGCCGCTCTGCCTCGTCCATGGCCTCAAGCGCCTCCAGCGTGATGCAGTCGGCGGCGGTGAACGGCCCGGTGGCGGTACGGCGCAGGCGGGTCAGGTGGCCGCCGCAGCCCAGGGCTTTGCCGATGTCCTCACCCAGCGTGCGGATGTAGGTGCCCTTGCTGCAGGTCACTTCGATTTCGATAGCTGGCTGCGCCTGCTGCGTATGGGCCAGCGCCAGTTTCAAGGCATGAATCTGCACATCGCGCGGCGCACGCTCGACCTCGATGCCGGCCCGCGCGTATTCGTACAGGGCCTTGCCGTCCTTCTTGAGTGCGCTGTGCATGGGCGGCACCTGCGTGATGGCACCCAGAAAGCGCTGGCGCACGGCTTCGAGCGCCGCATCGTCGATGGCCGGCACCGGCTGGCGCCCGGTGACCTCGCCTTCGGCATCGCCGGTCGAGGTGGTGACGCCCAGGCACAACGTGGCCTGGTAGGTCTTATCGGCGTCGAGGTGCAGCGCGCTGAACTTGGTGGCGGCGCCGAAGCACAGCGGCAGCACGCCGGTGGCCAGCGGATCCAGTGTGCCGGTGTGGCCGGCCTTTTCGGCCCGCAGCAGCCACTTGGCCTTCTGCAGCGCCTGGTTGCTGGAAAGACCCAGCGGCTTGTCGAGCAGCAGAACCCCATGCACGGGGCGTCGCTGCACCCGTGCACGAGTCGCAGCCATCACGTCGGATCCTCGTCCTTCGAGCGCGAGGCGACGGCCTTGGCGATGAGCGCGTTCATGTCGGCGGCACGCTCGGTGGTGCGGTCGAAGATGAAGTGCAGCGTCGGCACGGTGTGGATGTGCAGGCGCTTGAACAGGCCGTTGCGAAGGTGCCCGGCGGCGTGGTTGAGCGCTTCCTCGGTCTCGGCCGGGTCGCCCGTGAGCAGGCTGAAGAAGACCTTGGCGTGGGCGTAGTCGGGCGTGACCTCGACCGCGTTGAGCGTGACCATGCCCACGCGCGGATCCTTGAGATCGTGCCCGATCAGGTCCGCCAGATCGCGCTGGATCTGGTCGGCCACGCGGAAGCCGCGGTTGGGAACGGAAGAACGCTTGCGGGGCATGGTGTCAGCGGGCTTCGCACCGGACGGAGGGGCGCAGACGCATCAAAAACAATAGCTGGCTGCGCCCGTCGGATAAGGGCTGCGGACCCAAAAGGCTTGAAAACCCCATGGGCCCGCGCCAAGACGGCGTGCCGGGCGTCAGAGCGTGCGCGCGATCTCCTTGATCTCGAAGAATTCGAGCTGGTCGCCTTCCTTGATGTCGTTGTAGTTCTTCAGCTTGATACCGCACTCGAAGCCTTCCTTGACTTCGCGCACGTCGTCCTTGACACGCTTGAGCGATTCCAGCTCGCCGGTGTAGACGACCACATGGTCGCGCAGCAGGCGGAAGCGCGCGTCGCGCCGCACCATGCCGCTGGTGACCATGCAGCCTGCCACGGTGCCGATCTTGGAGGCCACGAACACGGTGCGGATTTCCGCGGTGCCGATGACCTCTTCCTTCTGCTCGGGCGCCAGCATGCCGGCCATGGCGGCCTTCAGCTCATCGACGGCGTCGTAGATGATGTTGTAGTAGCGGATCTCGACGTCGTTGGCCTCGGCCAGCTTGCGCGCACCGGCGTCGGCGCGTGTGTTGAAGCCGATCACGATCGCCTTGGAGGCGATGGCCAGGTTGATGTCGCTCTCGCTGATGCCGCCGACGGCGGCGTACACCACCTGCACCTTGACCTCGTCGGTGGAGAGCTTCTGCAGCGAAGCGGCCAGCGCCTCCTGCGAACCCTGCACGTCGGCCTTGATGATGATGGGCAGCGTCTTGACCTCGCCCGCCGCCATGTCGGAGAACATGTTCTCCAGCTTGGCGGCCTGCTGCTTGGCAAGCTTGGTGTTGCGGAACTTGCCGGCACGGTAGGTGGCGATCTCGCGCGCGCGGCGTTCGTCGGCCAGCACCATGAACTCGTCGCCGGCCTGCGGCACCTCGCTCAGGCCCTGGATTTCCACCGGGATCGACGGGCCGGCAGCGTCCACCGGCTTGCCGTTCTCGTCCAGCATGGCGCGCACGCGGCCGGAGGTCTGGCCGGCCAGCACCACGTCGCCGGTCTTCAGCGTGCCGGATTGCACCAGGATGGTGGCCACCGGGCCGCGGCCCTTGTCGAGGCGCGCCTCGATCACCAGACCCTTGGCGGCGGCATCCACCGGCGCCTTGAGCTCCAGCACCTCGGCCTGCAGCAGCACCTGCTCCAGCAGGTCGTCCACGCCCTGGCCGGTCTTGGCCGAAACCTCGACGAAGGGCGAATCGCCGCCGAACTCTTCAGGCACCACCTCTTCGGACACCAGCTCGCCGCGCACGCGCTCGGGGTTGGCATCGGGCTTGTCGATCTTGTTGATCGCCACCACGATCGGTACCCCGGCCGCCTTGGCGTGCTTGATGGCCTCGCGCGTCTGCGGCATCACGCCGTCGTCCGCGGCCACCACCAGGATGACGATGTCGGTGGCCTGGGCGCCGCGGGCGCGCATGGCCGTGAAGGCCTCGTGGCCCGGCGTGTCGAGGAACGACACCACGCCGCGCGGCGTTTCCACATGGTAGGCACCGATATGCTGGGTGATGCCGCCGGCTTCGCCCGCCGCCACCTTGGCGCGGCGGATGTAGTCCAGTAGCGAGGTCTTGCCGTGGTCGACGTGGCCCATGACGGTGACCACCGGCGCGCGCGGCAGCGCTTCAGCCTCGGCCTGCTGCACCTCTTCCTCGGTGAAGGCCTCGGGATCGTCCAGCGCGGCGATCACCGCGGTGTGGCCCATTTCCTCCACCACGATCATGGCGGTGTCCTGGTCCAGCGGCTGGTTGATGGTGACCATCTGGCCCATCTTCATCAGCGCCTTGATCACTTCCGATGCCTTGATGGCCATCTTGTGCGCCAGTTCGGCCACGGTGATGGTCTCGGGCACGTGGACCTCGATCGCGCGGTGCTCGGCCGGCGCTGTTGCCACCTGGTGGTCGTCACGGTCGCGGGCACCACGGCGGCCGCGCGGGCCGGAGCGCCAGCCGCCACGGCCGGCCCCTCCGGTATCGCCACGCGTAGGAATGCCCTTCTTCTTGGCCGGATCGCCCGCCCAGCTGGAAGACAGCTTGGCCGACTTGACTTCCTTGGCCCCAGCAGCACCCGCGGCCGGGGGCGCGGCGCGCGTGGCACCGGCCGGCTTGTGCAGCGTGCCCTTGGTGGCATCTTTCGGCTCTTCGGGCTTCTTGGCCACCAGCACCTTGCGCGGCTGGTTCATCATGGCGCGGATGGCCTCGGCCTCGGCCAGGGCCTTGCGGCGGCTGGCTTCCTGCTCCTTGGCGCGCTCGGCTTCGTCCTGGGCGTCTGCCTGTGCGGGCTGGGCGGCAGGCGCTTCCGGTGCCTTGGCCGGCGCGGCAGCTTCAGGCGGAGCTTCGGCAGCAGGCGCCTCGGCCGTTGCTTCGGCGGTGGCCTGGGCCTGCTGCGCTTCGGCCACCCGGGCGGCTTCCGCTGCCTGCTCCTGGGCTTCGCGCTGGCGCCGCTTCTCGGCGGCCTCTTCTTCCTGGCGCTTCAGCAGTTCGGACTGGCGGCGTGCCTCTTCCTCGCGGCGGGCGAGTTCAGCCTCGTCGATGACAGGCGCGGCGGGCGCGGCGACCACCGGCGCCTCGACCGGTTCGGGCGCGACGACTTCGTCATCGCGCTTGATGAAGGTGCGCTTCTTGCGCACCTCGACCTGGATGGTGCGGGCCTTGCCGGTGGCGTCGGCCTGCTTGATCTCGCTGGTCGACTTGCGCGTCAGCGTGATCTTCTTGCGCGCCGCGGAGTGCGTGCCGTGCGCGGACTGCAGGTAGCTGAGCAGCTGCTGCTTGTCGGTATCCGTGAGGGCATCGCCAGGGGCCGCCTTGGCGACGCCCGCGGCCTTCAGCTGCTCGAGCAGCAGGTCGGTGGGTTTCTGGAGTTCACTGGCGAACTCGGCAACGGTGGTGCTTGACATATTCTGTTCGAGTCTCCATGACCATTACTCTTGGTCCGCGAACCAGTGTTCGCGTGCCTTCAGGATGAGCGCGCTGGCCTCTTCCGGCGTCTGACCGGTGATGTCGGTCAGCTCGTCGACGGCGAGGTCGGCCAGATCGTCACGGGTCTGGATGCCGGCGTCGGCCAGCTTGGCGATCAGTTCGGAGGTCAGCCCTTCCAGGCTGACGAGATCCTGCGAAACCGCGTCGACCTTCTCTTCGCGCGCGATCTCCAGGGTGAGCAGCGCGTCCTTGGCGCGGGCGCGCAACTCGTTGACGGTTTCCTCGTCCAGGGATTCGATCTCGAGCATTTCCTGCAGCGGCACGTAGGCCACTTCCTCGAGGTTGGTGAAACCTTCCTCGATCAGGATGTCGGCGATCTCCTCGTCCACATCGAGCTTTTCCATGAACAGCTGGCGCGTGGCGCCCGATTCCTCGGCCTGCTTCTGGGCCGATTCCTCGGCGTCCATGATGTTGATCTTCCAGCCGGTGAGATCGGAAGCCAGGCGCACGTTCTGGCCGCCGCGGCCGATGGCGATGGCGAGGTTCTCCTCGTCGACCACCACGTCCATGGCGTGCTTCTCTTCGTCCACGACGATGGACGACACGTTAGCCGGCGCCAGGGCGCCGATCACAAACTGCGCCGGGTCTTCGCTCCAGAGCACGATGTCGACGCGCTCGCCGGCCAGCTCGTTGGTCACCGCTGTCACGCGGCTGCCGCGCACGCCCACGCAAGTGCCGATGGGATCGATGCGCTTGTCGTGGCTGACCACGGCGATCTTGGCACGCGAGCCCGGATCGCGGGCGCAGCTCTTGATCTCCAGCAGGCCCTGCTCGATCTCGGGCACTTCCTGGCGAAACAGCTCGATCATGAATTCGGGCGCCGCGCGCGACAGCAGGATCGGCGCGCCGCGCAGGGTCAGGTCGACTTCCATGATCATGGCCCGCACGCGGTCGCCGTTGCGCAGGTTCTCCTTGGGGATCATCTCGTTGCGCTTCAGGCGCCCTTCCACCCGGCCGGACTCGACGATGATGTCGCCCTTGTCCATGCGCTTGACGGTGCCGCTGAAGATCTTCTCGCCGCGACTCATGAAGTCGTTGAGCAGCATCTCGCGCTCGGCGTCGCGGATCTTCTGCAGGATCACCTGCTTGGCGGCCATGGCGCCGATTCGGCCGATGGGCACGGATTCGACGGGTTCCTCGATGTATTCATCCACCTCGATGTCGGGGATCTGCTCCTTGGCCTCGAACAGCAGGATCTCCTGGTCGGGCAGCTGCAGACCGGCTTCGTCGGGCACCACGTGCCAGCGGCGGAAGGTTTCGTATTCGCCGGTATCGCGATCGATGGCCACGCGGATGTCCACCTCGCCTTCGTAGAGTTTCTTGGTGGCCTGCGCCAGCGCCGCCTCGACGGCGCCGATGACCACGTCGCGCTCGACGTTCTTCTCGCGCGAGATCGCGTCCACCAGCATCAACAGTTCGCGGTTCATGTCGTCATCAACTCCAGATCAATTCCATTCAGTCGCCTTGCTGCGGCGATCGCTGACCCTTGAAATCCACCACCGGCGCCAGCCGCGCCTCCTTGAGTTCATTCAGGTCGAAATCCATGGCGTGTACCTCGGGGGCCGGCCGCCGCTTGCTCACGCGCTGCCCGGGCTTGGCTGCCACCGCATCGCTCCAGACGATGCGCCAGGGGGCTGCCTCGCCACGCTGCAACTGCCCGCGAAAGCGCTTGCGGTTGGCGGCCACCTGCCCGGCCGCCGCCTCACCGCCGATCGGCGCCTTGAGCACGATGTCCACCATCTCGCCCAGAAAGCGCTCGAAGTCCTGCGCATGGCGCAGTGGCCGGTCGATGCCGGGTGAGGAAACCTCCAGCCGGCGGTACTCCACATCCTGGACTTCCAGTGCATACTGCAACTGGCGCGTCACACGCTCACAATCGTCCACCGTGATGGGGGCTGGCGCGGGGGCATCAGGGCTCCAGGGCCGGTCGATGGTGACGCGCAGCAGACCGCCGGCGGAACGTTCCAGTTCCACCAGTTCCAGGCCGAGCCCACGCACGGCATCTTCCACGGTCTGTTGCAAGCTCACGTCGTAAAAAGACCCACCAAAAGCACCGCTGCCGGCTCACGCCGGCAGACAAAAAAAATGGGCGGTGGAAAAACCCGCCCATTTGGTCGTGAATCAGCTGGATTTTAGCACAGTTGCGCGCATTTGTCGCTGGCACCAAGGGTGCCGCGAGCGAGGGTCTGCCCGGAAGCAGTGTGCCTGCGGCGATGGCATATCATCGGCGCGAGGAGGCGCCGTACTCACGGCCGCCGTGGCATGGTCAGCGATCAGGAACAGGCAGGATGGGTGTGGACACGCTGCAGTTGGTCAAGGATTTTCTTGCGGAGCGCCTGGAGGTGCCCGGCGACAAGGTTGTGCCCGAGGCCGAACTGAGCGATCTCGGTGTCGATTCGCTGATGTTCGCCGAGATGCTGTTCGAGTTCGAGGATCGCGCCAAGGTCAATATCGACATTACCTCGGGTGAAGTGCTGCCCAAGACTGTGGCTGATCTCGTGACCCTGATCGATGCCCATCTGAGCCAGGCTGCGCCGGCGGCTGGCGGCGCCGGCACCTGAGCCGCGATGACACGACGGGTTGCCGTCACGGGTCTGGGCGTCGTCGACCCATTCGAGGGGCTTGGTTCCGCCGCGGAATCCGGCGAAGCTGCCGAAGCTGCTGGCAAGTCATCCACCCTGCGCTTTTTCAACCGCGTCGCGGCTGGCGAGTCGGCCGTGCGCCTTTACACCACGGAAGACATTCCTCGGGCGATTTCGGTGCCCGCCGTCCGGTGCGCCGGTTTCTCGGCCGAAGCCAGGATGGGTCGTGCCCTGGCCGGGATGATGGAGCGCTTTGCCCAACTCGGCTTCGCCTCAGCACGTGATGCCTGGGCCGACGCCGGCCTGGACCTGCCAGACTGCAGCCCCGATCCGGCGGCCGCGGGCGTGGCCTGGGGTACCGCGCTGGGCGGGCTGATGGCGTTCGAGCGTGGTTACCGCGACTTCTGGCAGCACGGGCGAGAGCGCGTGTCACCCATGTCCGTGGTGCTGGGCATGAACAACGCGGCGGCGGCGCACATCTCCATCCAACTCGGTTTGGGCAACAGTTCGCTCACCTACAGCGTGGCCTGCGCTTCGGCGGCCAGCGCCATAGGCGAGGCTTTTCGCCAGATCCGCGACGGGCGCGCCGAGGTCATGGTGGCCGGCGGGTCGGACGCCACGCTGGCCTATGCCGTGGTGCGCGCCTGGGAAGCGCTCAAGGTGCTGGCGCCGGGCGACGAAGCCAGCGCCCCGGGAGCCTGCCGCCCCTTTCATCCGGATCGGGCCGGCCTGGTGCTCGGCGAGGGCGCGGCGGCGCTGGTGCTGGAGGACTGGGACCATGCCGTGCGCCGCGGCGCCACCATTTACGCCGAGCTCGCCGGCTACGGATCGAACGCCGACCACTCCCACCTGGTGCGCCCGTCCGAAGCCGGCCAAGTACTGGCGCTGCAGGCAGCCATGAGCGACGCCGAACTGCAGCCGGCAGACGTCGGGTACATCAATGCCCACGGCACCGCCACGCGCGAGGGTGACCCGATCGAGGTTGCCGCTCTGCGCAGCGTGTTCGGTCAGCATGCCGAGGCCCTTCCCGTCAGCGCCACCAAGGCGGCTCACGGCCACATGATGGGCGCCACCGGCGCCGTCGAGGCCCTGCTCACCGTGCTGGCACTGCATACCGACGTGCTGCCTCCCACCGCGCACCTCGACACGGTCGATCCGGCCTGCGAGGGCGTGCGGCACATCCGCGGCCAGGCGCTGTGCGGTACGGGTGCGCGCGCCGCGCTGTCCAACTCCTTCGCCTTTGGCGGCAGCAATGCCGTGCTCGCCTTCAAGGCCGTTCAGCGCCGCTGAGCGGTTGGCGATAATCGCTACCAGTTCAACCAGCAGACCACGCATGACGACCCCCGCCGACACCTCCGTCGACCAACTGATTCCCGAAGTCGCCCAGCTCATGGTGACGGCGCTCAACCTCGACATGACCCCCGCCGAGATCGACCCGGATGCGCCGCTCTACGGCGATGGCCTGGGCCTGGATTCGATCGACATCCTGGAAGTGGCGCTGGCCGTGTCCAAGAAATACGGCTTCCAGCTGCGCGCCGACAACGAGGACAACACCACCATTTACGCCTCGCTGCGCAGCCTGGCGCAGCACATCGCCGCCAACCGCACGACCTGAGCCTGCCATGCCCGCGGCCCGGCCGCGCGAAGCCCCGTCGATCCGCCGTCTGGCGGCCAGCGGCCGCTGCCCATGACCGTCACCCGTCCCCTCAGCCCCCACGCACCGGCCGACACGCTGGTCCACCATGCGCGCGGGCCGGTGCCCGCCGGCCGGTACTTTGCGGAAGTGCTGGCTCTGGCCCCAAGCTTGTCGGGTGCCGGCTACGCCATCAACCTCTGCACCGACCGCTACGCCTTCATGGTGGGGCTCGGCGCAGCGCTGGTCGCCGGGGTGCCGACACTGATGCCCTCCACCACAGCGCCGTCGGCCCTGGCTGAACTCGCCGGGCGCTACCAGGGCCTGATCGGCCTGCACGATGATGAGGCCCGGCCCCCATCCCTGCCGCCGGAAGTGACCGCGCTGCGGGTGCCGGAACATCGCCCGGAGACGCCCCTGGCCTGGGCCGCGGCGCCCGAAATCGCAGAGGACCAGCTTGCCGCCATCGTGTTCACGTCCGGCTCCACCGGCACACCGACCGCGCACCTCAAGCACTGGGGCGGCCTGTGCCGCAACGGTGCCTCGGAATCGAGCCGCCTGGGCGCCGGCGGCATGGGCATCGTCGCCACGGTGCCGGCCCAGCACATGTACGGGTTCGAGTCCAGCGTGCTGCTCACCCTGCAGGGCGGCTCCAGTTGCTGGCACGGCAAGCCTTTCTACCCGGCCGATGTGGCCGCGGCCCTGGCGGCCACACCGCGCCCGCGCATGCTGGTGACCACGCCGTTCCACCTCGGCAACATGCTGGATGCCGGCATCCAGCTGCCCGCCTGCGACGCGCTGCTGTGTGCCACAGCACCGCTGCCCATCGAGCTGGCGAGGCGCGCGGAGGCCGCCTTCGACGCCCCGCTGCGCGAAATCTATGGTTGCACCGAAAGCGGACAGGTCGCCAGCCGGCAGACCTGCGCGGACCCGGCCTGGCAGTTGCTGCCCGGCGTGGCGATGAGCCACGACGAGCGCGGTGCCTGGGTCCACGGCGGCCATGTCGAGGGGCGTGTGTTGCTGTCCGACCTCATCGAGTCGGCGGGCGAGGATCGCTTCCACCTGGTTGGCCGCCATGCCGACATGGTCAACATCGCCGGCAAGCGCGCCTCCATCGGTCACCTCAACGCCCAGTTGCTGGCCATCCCGGGGATCCAGGACGGCTGCTTCGTCCAGGAGGACGGCGGCCAGGACGGCGCGCGGATCGAGCGTCTGGCGGCCCTGTGCGTGGCCCCCTCGATGACGTCGCGCGAAGTGCTCGCACAGCTGCGCACACGCATCGACCCTGTGTTCCTGCCACGGCCGCTGGTGCTCGTCGAAGCCATGCCGCGCAACGCCACCGGCAAACTGGTGCGCAGCGACGTGCTGACAGTGCTGGCGGCGCGCCGGGAAAGCGGCGCATGACGAGCGCGCCCTGGAGCAACTGGCCCATGTTGGCCGAGCAGACCATTGCGCCCGACCACCCGGTGTTCGCGGGCCACTTTCCCGCCCATCCAGTGGTGCCAGGGGCGCTGCTGCTGGACTGGGCCTGCCACTCGCTGGGCGCGGGCCAGTCCGCGGCCTCGCGGGAGGCCCGTTTTCCGCGGTCCTGCGGCCCGGGCAGCAGGCTCGTGCTGCGGGCAGAGCCAGGCAAGGAGCCGCCCAGCAGCGCGCGTCGCTTCGCCATCACCACGGAAGACGCGGGCACCGAAGTCGCCGTCGTCACCGGCACCCTGGGCCCGCTTTCAACGGCGGCTGGCACATGAACCGGCCGGCACCCTCACCCGCCGCACAGGACTGGAAACAGCGCCCGGAGCGCAGCTTCGCCCCGGTGGTGCGCTTCATGGTCTGGCTGTCCCTTGCGCTCGGCCGCCCGGCCAGCCGTCTGGTGCTGTACCTGATCGCCGCGTACTTCGTGGTGTTCGCGCCGGCGGCCAAGCGTGCCAGCAAGGATTACCTGCGACGGGTGTTGGGGCGCGAGGCCACGGTGCGCGATGGCTTCCGGCACGTGCTCGGTTTCGCCAGCGTGGTGCACGATCGCGTCTACTGGCTGCGCGGCCGCTCCGACCTGTTCCAGGTGGCCATCTCGGGGGCCGACCAGCTGGATGAGCTGATGGACAGCGGGCGCGGCATCGTCTTCCTGGGCGCGCATTTCGGCAGTTTCGAGGCGCTGCGCGCGCTGGGCAAGCGGCACACGCTCGACGTGCGCATGCTCATGTACCCGGACAACGCACGCCACGTCACCGCGGCGCTGGCCGCCATCAACCCGGACATGCTGGACAGGATCATCACGCTCGGCCAACCCGATTCGATCCTGCGCGTGCGCGACCATCTGGCCGGCGGCGGCGCCGTCGGCATCCTGGGCGACCGGGCGCTGGGTGACGACAAGAGCCGCCCCGTGCCTTTCCTGGGCGACGACGCGCTCTTTCCCACCGGCCCGCTGCGCCTCGCAGCCATGCTGCGTGCGCCGGTGGTGTTCATGGCCGGCGCCTACCTCGGGGGCAACCGCTACCATCTGAGTTTCGAGCCTGTCGTCGACTTCGCGGAAGTTCCCGTGGATCAACGCGAGGCCCAGGTCAACCAGGCCCTGGCGCAGTACGTCGGTCTGCTGGAGCGCCACTGCTGCGAGGCGCCTTACAACTGGTTCAATTTCTATGATTTCTGGAAACCGGCGCCGTAAGTTTGCGCGCCTGATGGCCGTCCTGGCCTTGGCGGCGACGGCCATGCCTGCGCTGGCGGCCTGGGACGTGGCCTCGCTGATGGCGGCGCTCGGCAAGCATCCGGCCGGCAAGGCCCGCTTCACCGAGACCAAGACCCTTTCCGTGCTCAACGCCCCAGTCGTGAGCACCGGCGAGCTGGTCTACAGCCCGCCGGACCGGCTGGAGAAGAACACGCTGACACCCAAGCCCGAGTCGCTGGTGGTCGAGCACGACAACCTGGTGATGGTGCGCGACGGCCGCCGCCGCGAGCTGCGCCTGCAGCAATACCCCGAGGTGCTGTCCATCGTCGAGGCCGTGCGCGGCACGCTGATCGGCAACCGCGGCCTGCTCGAGCAGTACTACGCACTGGATCTCGCCGGCAGCCAGCAGGGGTGGCAGCTGACGCTCAAGCCACTGGACGAGCGCATGAAGCGCTGGGTCCGTCAGATCGCCGTGGTCGGCAAGGCCGGCGAGATCACCAGCATCGAAACCCAGCAGATGGACGGCGACAAGTCCGTGCTGCTGATCGAGCCCGAGCGCTGAGACGACAGCCGCGGTGACTTCCGCCAAGCCATCGGTTCACCGCCGCATCCTCTGGGTCTGGGCGCTGCTGCTGGCCGCCTGCGCGCTGGTGGTGGCGACCAGCCGCTACAGCACCGACATGTCGGTGTTCCTGCCCCGGCAGCCGGACGAACGTCAGCGCCTACTGGTCGACCAGATCCGCGACGGTGCGCTCTCGCGCATGATCCTGATCGGCATCGACGGCGGCAAACCCGAAGAGCGCGCCAACGCGTCCCGGCACCTTGCCGCGGCGCTGCGAGGCAGCACGCTCTTCTCGGGTGCCGTCAATGGCGACGAGGCCAGCCGCGAACGTGACCAGGCGGTGCTGCTGGCCGAGCGCTACGTGCTCAGCCCGGCCGTGACACCGGCGCACTTCAGCGCCGAGGGTCTGCACGAGGCCATCGCCCGGACCATCACCGACCTGTCCGGGTCCGCCGGCCTGCTGCTCAAGGCCCTGCTGCCGCGCGACCCGACCGGCGAACTGCTGCGCGTGCTGGATCTGGCCAGCGGGGGCAACACCCCCGCCAACGCCGACGGGGTGTGGGCCTCGTCCGATGGCCAGCGCGCCCTGCTCATCACCATGACCCGCGCCCACGGCACCGACACCGATGCCCAGGAACAGGCACTGGACGCCATCCGCGCCGCCTTCGCAACCGCCAACACGCGTGGCGATCTGGCGCTGCGCATGTCCGGCACGCCGGTGTTCTCGGTCGACGCGCGCGCCGCCATCAAGAGCGACATCCACCGGCTCTCGCTGCTGGGCAGCCTGGGGGTGTTCACGCTGTTGCTGCTGGTGTACCGCTCGCTGCGCAACGTGGTGGTCGGGCTGCTGCCGGTGCTGTCGGGCATCCTGGCCGGCATCGCCGCCGTGGGCCTGGGCTTCGAGACCGTGCACGCTGTCACCATCGGCTTCGGCACCACGCTGATGGGCGAGGCCGTGGACTACAGCATCTACTACCTGGTGCAGGCCCAGGACCGGCAGGCCTGGAAGCAGCGCTTCTGGCCCACGGTTCGGCTGGGCGTCGCCACCTCCATCTGCGGCTTCGCGGTGCTGCTGTTCTCCACCTTCCCGGGGCTGGCGCAGCTGGGCGTGTACTCGGTGGCCGGCCTGCTGGCCGCCGCCGCGGTCACGCGCTTCGTGCTGCCGGCACTCCCCATCGCGCCCGTCCCGCTGGAGCGGCTGGCCCGCATTGGCCGGACGGTGGACGGTGTGCGTGCGCTGGCCTGGCGGCTGCGCTGGGTGGCCGCAGTGCTGGCCGTGCTGGCGCTGGCGGTGGTGGTGGTGCACCGTGACAACCTCTGGACGCGCGGCCTGGCCGGCCTCAACCCCGCCCCCATGCACCTGCAACAGCTCGACGCCGAATTGCGCCGCGACGCCGGCGCACCCGATCTGCAGCAGATGGTGATCGCTTCCGCGCCCACGCAGGAGGCCGCGCTGGCGCTCGCGGAGCGGGTGGAAGCCCAGCTGGCGCCACTGCTGGCCCAGGGCACCATCGCCCGGCTCGACAGCCCGGCGCATTTCCTGCCCAGCGCGGCCACGCAGCTGGCCCGCCGTGATGCCCTGCCCGCGGCCGACGAGCTGCAGGCCCGCCTGCGCACCGCCCTGCAGGGCCTGCCGCTGGACGCCGACCGGCTCGGCCCCTTTGTGCAGGATGTGGAGCAGGCGCGTGGCGCAGCGCCGGTCACGGCCGAATCGCTGCAGGGCACCAGCTTCGCCTTCGCGGTGCAGACCCTGCTGCTCCGGCGCGAGCACGGCTGGTCGGTGCTGATGCCACTGCAGATGGGCGCGACCAAGCCCGAAGCCCGGGCCCATGCGGTGACCGACATCCAGCGGCTGCTGGACGGGCCCGCCCTCGGTGGTCAGGACGTTTTCTACCTCGACCTGGAGCAGCAGACCACCGCCGTGTTCGGCCAGTACCTGCGGCAGGCGCTGCTCCTGGTAAGCCTTGGTGCGCTATCAATTCTGTTGCTGCTTGCGGCCGCCCTGCGCCGGCCGGCGCCACTTTTTCGTGTCATTCTGCCCTTGGCCGGTGCGGTGCTGCTGGTGATGGCGGCGCACGTGCTGCTCGGCATACCGATGACCCTGCTGCACCTGGTCGGCCTGCTGCTGATCGTGGCCGTGGGCTCCAACTACGCGCTGTTCTTCGTGCAGGGCATGCAGCAGCAGGACGCCTCGGACGCCGCGCGCTGGCTGGCGCTGGCCTCGCTGGCGCTGGCCAACCTCTCCACCATCCTGGGTTTCGGCATCCTGGCGTTCTCGCAGGTGCCGCTGCTGCATGCGCTGGGCGCCACCGTGGGGCCTGGCGCGCTGCTGGCGCTCTGGCTGGCGATGGCCTGGTCGGCCGCGCCACCGGCCGCAGCGGAGACCCGCCTTGCCTGAGCAGCGCGTGACCACCAGCTGGGGCGCCGAGCTGTGGCGGCGCGTGCGCACCCTGTGGTGGCTCAAGGCGCTCGGCAACGCGGTGTTCCTCACCCTCTTCTTCTACCTGTACCTCTACATCCAGCGCCACCCGCAGTTCGAGGTGACACAGATTCCGGCCACCCTCATCGACCGCTGGATCGGCTTCCAGCCCGAGGTGCTGTGGATCTACCTGTCGCTGTGGGTGTACACCGCGTTGCCGGTGGCCCTGCAGCCGGATTTCCAGCGCCTGACGCGCTATGGCTGGCACATCGGGCTGATGTGCGTGCTGGCGCTGGCGGTGTTCGTGTTCTGGCCCACCTCGGTCTCGGGCGCCGTGGGGCCGCGCGATGCCGGTGGCAGCTTCGAGATGCTCTACAGGATCGACACCAATGGCAACGCCTGCCCCTCGCTGCACGTGGCGGCCGCCGTGTTCAGCGTGCTGTGGCTGCGCGCCATCCTGCGGCAGATCCGGGCGCCGGCCTGGCTGGGCGGGTTGAACTGGCTCTGGTGCCTGGCCATCGCCTACTCCACCATGGCCGTCAAGCAGCATCTGCTGATCGACGTGCTGGCGGGTGCTGCGCTCGGCGCGGTGGCCGGCGGGCTCAGCCTGCGCGCCCTGGCGGCAGGACGACCGGCAGAACCCGGCAGGTCGCCGGTGCAATAATTTCTGGCGTGGCTTGCCGCCACGGACACGATCGATTCCCATGAAGCCCGAAACCGCAGCCCAGCCCGCATCGCCCTCCACCCAGCCCGCCTGCGATGTGCTGGTGATCGGCGGAGGCCCGGCCGGCTCCACCGTGAGCACGCTGCTGGCGCGCCGCGGCCACGACGTGGTACTGGTGGAAAAAGACCAGCACCCGCGTTTTCACATCGGCGAATCCCTGCTGCCGGCCAACCTGCCGCTGTTCGACGAGCTTGGCGTGGGCGAGCAGGTGCGCGCCATCGGCATGATGAAGTGGGGCGCGGAGTTCGAATCGCCCTGGCACGCGCACCAGCAGGCCTTCACCTTCGCCGAGGCCTGGAACAAGGAGCAGCCGCACGCCTACCAGGTGCGCCGCTCGGAGTTCGATGAGATCCTGCTGCGCAACGCCGAGCGCGCCGGCGTCCGGGTGTTCGAGCAATGCCGGCTCGAGCAGCTCGACCTGGAGGCCACGCCCGAGCGCGCCGCCGCCACCGCGCGCCATGCCACGCTCGGCGCGCTGGATTTCCAGCCGCACTTCGTGATCGACGCCTCCGGGCGCGACACCTTCCTGTCCAACCGCTTCCAGATCAAGCACAAGAACCCCAGGCACAGCAGCCTGGCGGTGTATGGGCACTTCGCCGGTGCCCAGCGCAACAGCGGCCAGACCGCGGGCAACATTACCATCTTCTGGTTCGACCACGGCTGGTTCTGGTTCATTCCGCTGCCGGACGACATCACCAGCGTCGGCATGGTGGCCTGGCCCTATTTCATGAAGACCCGTGGCGGCCGCAGCCTGGAGCAGTTCCTGCACGACGGCATCGCCATGGCGCCCAAGCTGGCCGAGCGCCTGGCCGGCGCCCGCCTGGTGAACACCGTGGAAGCCACCGGCAACTTCTCGTACACCAGCGAGCGCAACCACGGCCGCAACTACGCCATGATCGGCGATGCGTATGCCTTCATCGACCCGGTGTTCTCGTCCGGTGTCTGGCTGGCCATGCAGGGCGGCGTGGCCGCCGCCGAGGCCGTGGACACCTGCCTGCGCCAGCCGTCTCACGGCGCCGCCGCGCTGCGCCGCTTCGACAAGGTGATGCGCCACGGCCCGCGCGAATTCTCCTGGCTGATCTACCGCATGACCAATCCGGTGATGCGCGATCTGCTGATGGCGCCGCGCAACCCGCTGCGCGTGAAGGAAGCCCTGCTCTCGCTGCTGGCAGGCGACATCTACGGCCGCACGCCCATCTGGGGCTCGCTGGCGGTGTTCAAGCTGATCTACTACGCATCGTCGGTGGCGCGGCCGCGCACCGCGCTGCGGGCCTGGCGCCAGCGCCGCTTCAACATCCGCTCGGTGGACAGCACAGCGGGTGCGGCTTGAGGAAAGCCCAGCGGCACGCCGCGGCGGAGAGCCATTCATGCTGAAGCGCCTCTGGCACGCCTACGAGGTCGTGGCCATGGTGCTCGGGCTCGGCCTGCTGGCCGTCATCTGCCTCACCTGGACGCCGTTCGCCCTGCTGCTGCTGCCGGTGCTGCCGCCCGCGCAGGGCCGGCGCGTGGGCCGCGCGGCCATCCGCATCGGCTTCCGGCTCTACCTGACGCTGCTGCAGCTGCTGTGCGCCTGCCGCTTCGACCTGCGCGAGCTGGATGCCTTGGCCCGCGAGCCCGGCCCAATGGTGGTGGTGGCCAACCACCCTTCGTTGCTGGACGCGGTGATCCTCGCCTCGCGCCTGCCCAACGCCGTGTGCATCATGAAAGCGGCGCTGATGCACAACTTCCTGCTCGGCGCCGGCGCGCGGCTGGCGCGCTACATCGTCAACGACGCCCCGCTGCCCATGATCCGCCGCGCCGTGCACGAACTGCAGGAAGGCGCCACGCTGATCATCTTCCCCGAGGGCACGCGTACCGTCACACCGCCGGTGGGCGGCTGCACCGCCACCGCCGGCATCATGGCCTCGCGCGGCGGCGCGCCGGTGCAGACGCTGCTGATCGAGATGAGCAGCCTCTACCTCGGCAAGCACTGGCCCATATGGCGGCCGCCGGCGCTGCCGCTCACGGTGCGCGTGCGGCGCGGCGAGCGCTGGGATCTGGGCGGCCCGGCCGGCGACTTCGGCCAGCGCGTCGAAGCCTATTTCCGCGGTGCGCTGGCCGCTGATCTTTCCCCCGATCTGGCGCCGGGCTCCGCGCCCACGGACCCCTCCGCTGCCCACGCCACACTCCCGCTGGAACGCGAGGCCCGTCCTTGAAGGCGCCGGTTCCGCAACGCGTGACCGGGCCCGCCTCGGCCACGCATCTGGTGCTGATCCCCAGCTACAACCCCGGCCCCCGCGTACGGGACACGGTGGCTGCCGCGCGCGCCCGGTGGAACCCGGTGTGGGTGGTGGTCGACGGCAGCACCGACGGCAGCACCGCCCTGCTGCAGGCCATGGCCGCGCAGGACCCCGGCCTGCGCGTGCTGGTGCTGCCCGAGAACCGCGGCAAGGGCGCGGCCGTGCTGGCCGGCATCGAGCAGGCCGCGCGCGAAGGGTTCACCCACGCGCTCACCATGGATTCCGACGGCCAGCACCCGGCCCAGCTGATCCCTGAGTTCATGCGCGCCAGCCAGGCCCAGCCGCGCGCCATGCTGCTGGGCGTGCCCGTGTTCGGCGCCGAGGCCCCGCGCATCCGCGTGCTGGGCCGCAAGGTGAGCAACGGCTGGGCCAACCTGGAAACCCTGGGCGCGGGTATTGGCGATTCGCTCTACGGCTTTCGCGTCTACCCCATCGCGCCGCTGATGCGGGTAATGCGTGGCCAGCACTTCATGCGCCGCTTCGACTTCGACCCCGAGGCAGCCGTGCGCCTGGCCTGGGCTGGCGTGCCCCCGGTCAACCTGCCCGCCCCCGTGCGCTACTTCACCGTCGAAGAAGGTGGCGTCTCGCACTTCAATTACCTGCGCGACAACACCTTGCTCACCTGGATGCACACGCGCCTGTTCCTGGGCTTTGTGGTGCGCCTGCCGGTGCTGCTGTGGCGGCGTTTGGTCGGCCGGGCGGACTCATAGCATAATCGGCCTCTAACCCTTGTGTGGCAAACGCAGGTAGCTATCAAATTAGGAGTAATGTGAGCACTTTGAAGACGCTGAAAACCCAAATGGGCCCAGGCCATTTCATTTCAGGTCGGCGGCTGCTCGGAGTGCTATAGCCTTCTCGCACTCGACCAATCCATCGGCAGATTGTTTGAAGTTCTTAATCAGATCGTCGAACCTATCAAAACGATATCCTGCAGAGCAAGGGACAAATACCGCCCCCTCAAGCTTTGCCTGGTATCCAGCAGAGTAGGTCTTTTGCGACAATATTTCCTTGGATTCCGCTTGAAGCAAGCGCACATGAACGACAACCCAAGGTTCGTAAGGCGCATCAACCACTCCCGGCGCCACATAACCTACGGGCCCGAACCATACGCTAAGGATGGCATCACTGTTTTTAGTTTGAATGTGAGAATAATCATCTTTGCCATCCTTTACTTTGGCAACCTCACCAGGGAGATAAATCACCTGCTTACCCTGGCTAGCAAGGTTCTTTTGTAAATCTTCAGTCAACCTCTCAGCCAGTCGAACCGCGTTACGACTATATTCTGCTGCGAATTGTTCTGTCCGTTGAGCGCTAGTGGATCCGGAAATCGCACCACCGATAGCGCCGCCCAAACCAGCCAAGCCGGATAGGTTTCGCACAGAAAGTCGACGTGACTCGTCAATTTTCAACATTGCAATTGAATTAATTTGACCACTTCTAGAGGCATCCAATGTGATGTTTGGTGTTGACACGCATGCGGTCAACAGGAATACGCCAGTGACCAACACTAAAGTAATTTTATGTAGAATTTTCATATGAATAAATAATTATCAATGTTGATTATATATAACACCAATCATCAGATTTTTATTATTGATTTCATAAAATAGTTAATGCAAGACAAACGTAAGCTCCTCTCGTTTTACTATTTATTTCAACTATCCGGCGCACACAGCGGCAGCCAGCGGCGAATCAGCGGCGTCGTCACCACCGTGCTGGCGATGGCCATGATGACCAGCATGGTGAACAGGTGCTGCGAGATCACGCCCAGGTCGTAGCCCACGTTGATGACGATCAGCTCCATCAGCGCCCGCGTGTTCATCATGATGCCCAGCACCTTGGCCTCGGGCCGGCCCAGACCCACCTGGCGCGCCGCCAGGTAGCTGCCGCCGAACTTGCCGGCGCTGGCCAGCAGCACGATCAGCCCGCACCAGGCCCAGAGCTGTGGGGTATCGAGCCCGCCGATGTCGGTGCGCAGGCCGGTGTAGGTGAAGAAGATCGGCAGGAAGAACACGGTGACGAACTGGCCGATGCGCTCGCGCCAGGCGGCGATGAAGGCCGGCTCGTCGTGCAGCACCACACCCAGCATGAAGCCGCCGAAGATGGCGAAGATGCCGAGCTGGTAGGTGGCCATCGCGCTCAGGAAGATGGCCGCCAGCATCACGCCCAGCAGGTGGTCCGGCAGTGCCCGGCCCCCGGCCGCCGCGCTTCGCAGCAGGCGCTTGAGCAGCGGCCGCACCAGCCACCACCACAGCGCAACGAAGGTCGCCACACCCAGGACCTTGAGCGCGAAGCCGCCGGCCGAGAAGCGCGCCACCGCCAGCGCGCTTACTAGCGCCAGCAGCAGCCAGCCCACCACGTCGTTGATGGCGGCGGCGCTGATGGCGATCACGCCCAGCGGCCGGCGCGTGAGGTCGAACTCGATCATGATGCGCCCCAGGATCGGCAGCGCCGTGATCGAGAACGCCGTGGCCACGAACAGGGCCGTGACCAGCCGGTCACCCTGCCCCACCAGCACCGGCGCGCCCACCCAGCCCACCGCCGCGCCCAACACGAAGGGCGCCGCCAGCCCGGCGGCCGCCACCCACCAGACGGCGCGGCGGTGCCGCCGCTCGGTGAGGTGCGCAAAATCGAACTCCAGCCCGATCTGGAACATCAGCAGGATCAGCCCGAGCTGCGACAGCACCTGCATCGGCTCGCCCGGCACCGAGCGGAACACGTAGCCGAAGGCCCCCGGCGCCAGCCAGCCGAACAGCGAGGGGCCGAGCAGGATGCCGATCACGATCTCCCCCACCGCCGCCGACTGCCCCAGCCGTAGCGCCGCGCCGCTGCCCAACCGCCCGGCCAGCACCACCACCGTGAGCTGCAGCAGGGTGAAGAACAGCAACGTCTCCGCCTTGTGAACGGCCAGATCCTGCATGGTGATGGGTGGGGGTTGGAGTGTCAGGCCGGCGCGCCGGGCGGCCGGCGGGGGCGCTCAGAAGGTGTGGATGAATCCCGCGTGCCGGAAAGGGTCGCGAAAACGCGGCCGATCAAGGCGCCAGCCGCAGACGTGGCTCGTGCCACGGCGGGCATTGGCAACGCCGAGCG
>JACKLJ010000006.1 GCA_024235955.1 Burkholderiaceae bacterium | reverse complement strand
ATATCGTGATTGACAATCGGGTCGAGAAGTGTCAATGAGCCGCCAATCGGGCCATCTCCCGCGCCAGCAAAAGGTGTCCGATGCAGACGGTAAAAGCGACGGTAAGGCCCCATTTCGATTACCGCAAATCCCTTTAACCATGAGGACTTGCGAGTCTCATTGATGACCGAGTGGGAATGAACCGGGATTTTTGCCTGAAGAAGGCAAGCTTCCGGCTCTTGGAGCGTCCGTTAACGCAACCCATCCACATCCTCGGTCCGACGCGCAGATAACTTTCGGTCGGCAAGTGACGAGGCCGAGGGCAGACAGATGGCGCGCCGGGGCGAGGCCTCCGACTGGCTGGTAGTTCAGGCCCGGCGTTGTGCCGCCACCATGATGTGGAAAGCCTCGCTGCGCAGTTCGGCGATCAGCGCGGCTATTTCTTGGGCGACTTCGGCGGCGTGTTGCGGCTCACCCGCCTGTGTCAGTTCCCTAACCAGGGCCAGCTTGGCCGGCAGGGCGTCGAAGCGGCTGGCATTGGCTGCTGCCGCATGGGCGCCGGCCACGGTTTCAGCCTCGGCATTGGTGCGGTAGCGGGTTTCCGCGATGGCTGCCGCGACCCCGGTGTCTGCTGGGGCGGAAGTTGGATGGGCCAAGGCGGGCGCCACCTCCAGCTGCATGGGTTCACTGCCCATGCCTGAAATCTCGAAGTCGATCAGGTGACTGTCCTGAGCGTCGGCAGGTACGGGCGCAGAAGCGTCCTGGAGCGGCAGATCGACGTCGGTCGTGGAAACCGGGTTGGAAACAGCATCGGTGGTTGCGGGCGACACGGAGATCGCAAAATCGATCGGCCCGGTGGCCGGTGCGGGAGCAGGCTCCGGTGTCGATACCGGCGCCGGTGTTGTCACCGACTTTTCGGACGTCGGCCACTCTGTGTCGGCGCGGCGCAACTCCTCCTGGAGTGTGGAGGGTCTGCCTGCAGCCCGGCGGTCAAAGCGGGACGGGGGCGATGAGGAGGTGACCTTGAAATCGGCCTTACCCTTGGACGAACCGTGGCGGTAGGGGGCGGTGTACAGGAAATTGCCGGGATCCACGCGCAGCCCCATGGCCACCGCCTGTTGCCATTCCGGTCCCTCACCATTCGTCACCTTGGCCAGCGCCCGCGCCAGATCGTTGAAGGCGAGCGGGTTTTTTCGTTCCTGGTGGATGGACAGCAGCTTCAGGTACAGCGCCGCACGTTCCGGATGCTCGTGAATGGCATCCTCCAGAATGGCCTGGGCATGGTCCGTGCGACCGTAGGCCATGTACACATCGGCCTCGGCCAGGGGATCGACCTCATCCATCATGTGGAAGGAACTCGTGCTGAACACGCTGGAGCCACGCGTGGTCGGCTGCTTGGTGCCCTGGCGCACCCCCGATCGGGTGGCACGGGCACGCTCATCGCCGCCAAACACCAGGGTGGAGTCGGCAAGGCCTTCCCTCAGCTCCTGCAGTTCCTGCTCTTCGTTGCGGCGCCGTTGGCGCAAACCCAGGGCCAGCAGGCCGCCCGCCAGGACGATGCCCGTACCAGCCAACGCATAACTGCCGGTCGACCAGCCTTCTGCCGGGGGTGATTTGGTGGAAACGGCTGCTGCGGTGGCATGCGAGGCCGACGGCCCGGCAGCGGCAATCGCCGTTGCGGCAGAAGGTTCCTGCGATGGTACCGGCGCGGAGGATACGGCAACAGACTCCGGTGCCTGAGCGGTCACGGTGGCGGAGGCCACACCCGCAGTCGGTTGGCTGGCGCTGGCGACCGCAACCGCAGCCGTGTCGGCACTGCTGGCAGCGCCCACGGCGCTAGACGACGGCGTGGGGGCCTGCGCTGCCAATGCCGCGCCTCCGGGAACCGGTAGCGCGCCAGCTTGATCTGCGGCCGGTGCGACAGCAACCTTCGGCGCTTCGTTGGCCGGCGATGAGGCACGTAGCGCTGCACCGCTGGCCTCGGGCTGCGCTTTGGTATCGGTTTGGGCCACGGCGGTGGCGGGGACAGGTTCGCGCTTGGGAGTTGCGGAAGCAGCTGTCGCCAGATCTTCCTTGCGCGCAGCAAGCTTTCTGCTGGCCCGCGCTGCGGCGGCGACGTCCCTGCTTTCGGCGCGCGAAAGCGCCCGAGGTTTCTTAGGCTCCGGGGTCCTGGCTTCAACGCGAGCGCTGCGCGCGACCTGCGCTGGCGCCGTCTCGATGGGCAGTTCGACGGAGAGAGGCTCGCGTTCCTGGCGCTCGGCCACGCGCGGCGGCCTAGAGGAGCCGGCTGGCGCAGGATCGATCAACAGGGGGATGTAACGCACGATGCTGCCGGCACGATCTTCGGCCTGCAGCAGCAACTCGAGCGTGGGTTCGTTGACGGCGCGTTCGCTGGTGACGCGCAGCACGCGGCGACCGTCGCGCTTTTGCACCATCCGGACGTTGACATGGCCCAGCTGATAGGGAACCTGGAAGCTGTGCTGCTGGTAGACGCCGGGCGGAGCGATGCCGGTCTTGAGGCTTTCCTGATCTGCGTTCAGCAGTTCAACCTCGGCCACCAGCGGTTGTCCCAGGTTGGACTGCACCTGGACCGAGCCCAGCACCACGGCGTGGGCCATCTGCCCGACCGACGGCGCGACCAAGCTGACCGCCAGGGCCAGCTTGGCGGCCTTGCGGCTCGTTGTCGTCTTGTCAGTCGTGGCTTTTTTTCTGGCCATCTCGACTATCCCCCTGAAATCGGCGCTGGGCCGGGTACTGCTTCAAAGCGGTCGTGAGCTCCGGTGGTGGTACGGGAAATCAGCCCAACAGGTATGCACAGATATCAGCGGACGCTGCGCGCGACCCTGAAACCGTACTGGTTGCCCCGGTAATCCGCGGAGTTGTTGATGCGGGTGGCGGCACGCGTTTCCCACACCGGGCTGTTCCATGCACCTCCGCGCAGCGCGTGGAAGCTGCAGTTGCTGCCCTGGGCGGCAGAGCCGTCGGTGGGCGCTGCGGCATAACTGTCGGTCCAGCAATCCTGCACCCATTCCCAGGCATTGCCCGACATGTCGTGCAAACCCCAGGCATTGGGCAGCATCAGACCGACCGGATGCTGATGACCGGCGCTGTTGTCCGCCGTCCAGGCGCTCACGGTTTCGTTGACCGTGACCGAGCAGAAGCGGCCCGGCGTGTTGGCGCGGCAGGCATATTCCCATTCGGCCTCCGAAGGCAGACGCCAGCCGCCGCCATCCACCTGGTTGAGCCAGCGCACGAAGTCCTGCGCGTCGTTCCAGCTCACGCGCACCACCGGGGCGCTGTCACCCTGGTTGTTGTGCTGCATGAACTGCGCATCCACCAGGTTTTCGCGGCCGGTCGACACGATGAACTGCTTGAACTGGCGCAGCGTGACCTCGGTCTTGGAAATCTGGAACGCCGGCACGCTTACCGTGTGCTGGGGCGTCTCGTTCATCTTGGCGTCGTGGTCGGGGTTCTCGCAAGCGCGGCCCAGGAACACGTCGCGTTCCGAGCGGACCAGGCAGGAGCCCATGCTGAAATTGCCGCCAGGCACGCTCACCATGGCGATGCCCAGCGTGTTGCGGCTCGACACCTGCTGCGCCTGGACGCCCACGGCCGGCAGCAAACCCATGGCGATCCACACGATGACGCGCAGGTGCTTCATGCTTGGTCGGTGAAACATTCATGCTCTCCAGAAAACGATGGGGTGTTGGTTGAGGCTATGGCCAGGGAAGACAGGCAGATGTTCATCCCTGGATCTTCTTGTTGAGGCCGGTGAGTTCCGCCTCGAGGGCGTCGCATGCGGCGAGGATGTCGCGGGCCGAAGCGCCTGCCTCGTCGTCCCGACCCTGTTCGAGCAGGGCAAACGCATCGGCAAGCCGCGACGACAGGCCCTCGTAATCCGGCACATAGCCCGAAGCCTCGGCGAGCTCTTCTGCACTCGCTGGACCATTATCGGCGACGACGTGCTGCGCTTCCGGCGCGAACGGGGTCGAATCCGAGTGAAGCCCGGCCATCTCGGCGCCGGCAAATGTGGAGGGCGCGGCCGGCGCGGTGCCCACATCGAGCGGCAGTTCCTGCTCGACGACTTCCATACCCTCCTGCCCGTAGGCAGCAACCGGCTCCGGCGCCTGCGGCGTCGGCCGGACCATCGAGCGCGCCTTGAGCGATCCGTCACCTGCCTGCAGCGACTGCAGCGAAGCCAGGTCGGGGTATGCGCTCGACCGCTGGCGCCGCCGGCGCAGTGCCAGAAAGGCGCCCACCACCAGCGCCACGGCACCCAGAACCACCCAGTACCAAGGTAGGCCACCGTCGCTCCCACCAGCGTCAGACCCACCAGCTGCCTGAGGCGCGGCCGGCTCGACAGGCGCGATGGCCGATGCGGGTTCACTCGCAACCGAAGCCGGCGCTGAAGCGGCTTCGGTCTGGCTTGCTGCAGCGACGGCTTCGCTGGCGACCGCTGCCGGTGCCGAAGCCGCGTCAGCCACAGGCACGGCTGCCGACGCTGCAGGCGCGGGAGTTACCGCCGATGCGGCTGATGCGGCGGGAGCGGCAGATGCCGCCTGTGTGGCGGCGGCAATCGCCGCTGAAGCGGCTCCCGCGCCGCCGGCGCCCGGTTGCTCCTTCTGCGCAGGAGCAACCGGCAACGCCGCACTGGCTGTGGGCTTGTCGGCGACAGAGGCAGCAGGGGCAGCTTCGTGTCTGGTGGCAGAGGGCGCATCAGCCGTCTTGCCGGCGGGAGGCACCAGTTCACGGGCCGGTGGTGCAGGACGCGGTTTGCGGGGCGCTTCAGGCGCTTCCAGAACTGGCGCGGCGTGATGCGGCTTGGCCGGGCGGCGAGGCGGAGGCGCAACGGCTGGCGCAGCGTGCTGGGTGTGCGCCGGAGGCTTGATGGCATGCTCCGGCGAGGCGCCTTCGACACGTACAGCCCGGTCAGAAGTCACCCCCGTGCGCCGCGCAGACCTGGTGGCCGCCGGCGGGGCGGGAGCGCGAGTTTCGGTTGCTTCCGGCTCGGTCTTGGCGTGCGTGACGGAGCTGGGCGCAGCTGCCTCGGCATTCGCGCGAGAGGCGTTTTCGGCCCGGCGCGGGGGCTTGACCGGCTCGCCGCGCAACAGCGCACGGAACTCGGCCTCTTCCTGGGCGGCCCGGGTACGCGGGGACGCCTGCGACGCGGCAGGCATGACCGGCTCGGTACCGAGATCCAGCCTGGGCGGCACCTGAAGGCTGGCCACGTCGTCCTTGCGGGCGGGGGCGCCTGCGCTCCTGCGCGCCAGAGCGGCTTCGTTGCGCACGGCACCGCCGCCCGGCATCACCAGCGGATATTCCCCGGCAGCGGCTGCGCCGGCCGGTGCACGTGCACGTGGCTGCTCGGCAGCTTTTGATATGGACGCCTTGGCTTCTTTCGGTGCAGCGGCTTGCGTTTCAGGCACGGGCTGCGGACGGGTCACCTGAACCGGGGCCATGGGCGCCGCTGGTGCGGCAGGAGCAGGCGCAGCGCTCGGAGCGGGCACAGGCTTGGCCGCCACCACGGGAGGCGCCGGTACCGCAGGTGCTACCGTTGCCGGGGCAGCCGTTGCGGGCTTGGCGGGCACCACCTGCATGGCCTGCGTCGGCGCCGGAGTCGGCTTGGCAGCGGCCGCCAGATGCACCGAGAAATCGCGTGCCAGCACGCCTTCGCCATCGTCCACCTGCAGGGCGAACTTCAGGGCAGACTGCTGGATCGGCTGACTGGACGTGAGGCGCAGCACATAGCGGCCATCCGCCAGGCGCACGATCTCGGTCTTGATGTCGTAGGGCAGGGTCTTGCCGAACAGGCGGTCGCGCTCTTCGCTGGTCGGCAGGGCGCGCGCCGACACGGGCGCTTCGCGCACGTCCAGCAGTTCGACTTCGGCGCGCAGCGGTTGCTCGGGCGCGCTCAGCACGCGCACTGGGCCGAACGCCAGGGCGTGGGCATTGGTGGCACCGGCCAGCGCCGCGAGGGCTATCAGGGCCTCGGCAAGGGGCAACGAAACGACGCGTCGCGCACGCTGTCGCCGAAAGACTCTATTGGCCATGTGTGTGTGTCGGACCTTCTTCAGGCTCGCGCGCGCAAGCCTTCTCCCACCATAGTTATCTCTAGCGATGAATAAGATCGCACTAATTCAAGCGCGCTGATTATGACGGCAAATACCCTCTTTCCCGAGGGAGATGGCTGTCCGGGCGCTGAATCCCGCACGCTTTTCCGCGTATCCGGGCGCCCCGGGCGTTGTTTTTTTGGCGCGGCCCGCCAGCCGGCGCGTGTCGATGCAATGGGCAGCCCTGACAACAGCCGCGGGTGGCCTCATGTCATGGCGCTTTTGAGCTGGCCCCACACCGGCTGGAACAGCGCCGGATCCATCGGCTTGACGTCGCGGATCAGCGGCTTGAAATCCATGTGGGCGAGCACGTCGCGTTCGATGTCGATGCCTGGCGCCACCTCGATCAGCTCCAGCCCGGCCGATCGCAGCCGGAACACCGCGCGCTCGGTGATGTAGAGCACCGGCTGCTTCACGCTGGCGGCGTAGCGGCCTGAAAACGTGACCTGCTCGACGCGCTGGATGAACTTGCGGTCGCGCCCCTCCTGCACGATGCGCAGCCGGCCGTCTTCCACCGCCACCTTCAGGCCGCCGGCCGTGAAGGTGCCGCAGAAGGCCACCTTGGTGGCGTTCTGCGTGATGTTGATGAAGCCGCCGCAACCCACCGCGCGGCCGCCGAACTTGCTGACGTTGACGTTGCCCTCGGCATCCACCTGCGCCAGACCCAGGTAGGCAATGTCGATGCCGCCGCCGTCGTAGAAATCGAACTGGGCTGAGTGCTCGACGATCACTTCCGGGTTCACCGAATGCCCGAACTCGAAGCCCCCGGCCGGCACGCCGCCGATGGGGCCGGTTTCCAGCGTCAGGGTGATGTCGTCGGCCACGCCTTCCTCGGCCGCCACCGCGGCCACGCCTTCCGGCATGCCGATGCCCAGGTTCAGCACGTCGCCCGGCCGCAGGTACACGGCGGCGCGGCGGGCAATGATCTTGCGCTCGTCCAGTGGCAGCGGGGCGATCCTGTGCAGCGGCACCCGCAGATCGCCCGTGAGAGCCGGGTTGAAATGCGCCTTTTCGGACTGGATGTGGTGCTCCGGGTCGGCCACGAACACGTAGTCCACCAGCACGCCCGGCACCTTGATCTGCTTGGGGTGCAGTGTGCCGGCGCGCGCCACGTCTTCCACCTGGGCGATCACGATGCCACCGCAGGCGCGCGCCGCCTGGGCGATGGTGAGTGCGTCCGTCAGCACGCCTTCGCGCGACAGGGTGATGTTGCCGTGCTCGTCCGCCGTGGTGCCGCGGATCAGCGCCACGTTCACCTTGGGCGGCTTGAAGTAGAGGAACTCCTCGCCGTCCAGCTCGCGCACCTCCACCAGATCTTCCTGGGCGCGGCGGTTGATCTTGCCGCCTTCCAGGCGCGGATCAACAAAGGTTCCCAGGCCCACCTTGGTGAACACGCCGCCGCGCCGGCCGGCCACGTGGCGCGGCATCACGGCCAACACGCCCTGTGGCCAGTTGTAGGCCTCGACCTGCTCGTTGCGCACCAGTTCGGCCAGGCGCGGACCGCCCACGCCGTAATGGGCCGCCACCACGCGCCGGGTCATGCCCTCGTGCGCGAAGTGGGCCATGCCCTTGTCCTTGAAGTTGCCCTGGCCGACCGGGGTGTAGAAGGTCAGGTCGCGCGGGTGGCCGGTGGCCAGAAAGGATTGCTCCATCTCCAGCAGCGCCTGCTCGGCCAGGCCGGCCATCATCATGCCGGTGGTGTAGAGGGTGTCGCCGTCTCGGATGAGAGCGGGGACTTCTTTCGCGGTGATGAACTTGACCATGGCGTGTGTCGTTGGAGTGGCTGGCTGGCGGCGGGCAACCGCTGGCTGAAGCCTGCCATTGTGAGCGGCCAGGCTTGACGCAGGCTTGCGCCGGGTCAGCCGCCGCGTCCGCCGCTGCAGGCGCGCGCCGTTGGACTCACAATGGCCGTGAAGGAGACACCAACCATGGCTGACACGACTCCGCCGCCGGCTGCTGCGCCGCAACCGGTGGCCCTCGTCATCGGCGCGGGCGACGCTACCGGCGGCGCCATCGCGCAGCGCTTTGCACGTGAGGGCTATGTGGCCTGCGTCACCCGCCGCTCGGCCGACAAGCTGCAGCCGCTGGTGGACACCATCCGCGCCGCCGGCGGCCAGGCGCACGGCTTTGCCAGCGACGCGCGCCAGGAAGAGGAGGTGGTCGCGCTCGTCGACCGCATCGAGCGCGAGATCGGCCCGATCGAGGTGCTGGTGTTCAACATCGGCGCCAACGTGCCCTGCAGCATCCTGGAAGAAACCGCGCGCAAGTACTTCAAGATCTGGGAAATGGCCTGCTTCTCGGGCTTTCTGAACGCCCGCGAGGTGACCAAGCGGCAAGTGGCGCGCGGCCGCGGCACCATCCTGTTCACCGGCGCCACGGCGGGCCTGCGCGGCTCGGCCGGGTTCGCCGCCTTTGCCGGCGCCAAGCACGCCCTGCGGGCGCTGGCGCAGAGCATGGCGCGCGAGCTGGGGCCGCGCGGGATCCACGTGGCGCACGTGGTGGTGGACGGCGCCATCGACACCGAATTCATTCGCACCAAGTTCCCCGAACGCTATGCGCTCAAGGAGCAGGAAGGCATCCTGAACCCCGAGCACATCGCCGACAACTACTGGATGCTGCACACCCAGCCGCGCGACGCCTGGACCTTCGAGCTGGACCTGCGTCCCTACATGGAGAAGTGGTGAGCGATGCCCGTCGGGCCGATGAAAACTCTTCTTTTGATAGCTGGCTGCGCCCGCCACGAAAGGGCTGGAGCCAGATTTTGTTCATAAATGACATGATGGAGCCCCACCCATGACCACCCAGCAGGTCGAGTTCTTCTACGACGTGGGCAGCCCCGCGTCCTACCTGGCATGGACGCAGCTGCCGCGCCTGTGCGAGCAGGCCGGCGCCGCGCTGGTGCTGCGCCCCATGCTGCTGGGCGGCGTGTTCCAGGCCACCGGCAATGCATCGCCGGCCGCCGTGCCACCGAAGGGCAGCTATGTGTTCATGGACCTGATGCGCCACGCCCAGCGCTACGGCGTGCCCTTCAACCGCAACCCGTTCTTTCCCATCAACACGCTGACGCTGATGCGCGCCATCGCCGGCGCGCAGGTGCACGCGCCCGGGCAGGTGGCCGCCATCACCGACGGCGCCTTCAAGGCCATCTGGGTCGACAGCCTCGACATGAACGACGCGCACGTGGCCAGCACCGCGCTCGCCAACGCCGGCTTTCCCAGCGGCGAGGTCGCGCAATGGGTGAGCGACCCGACCGTCAAGGCCCACCTGAAGGCCACCACCGAGGAAGCCGTGGCGCGCGGCGTGTTCGGCGCGCCCACCATGTTCGTGGACGGCCAGATGTTCTTCGGCCAGGACCGGCTGGACTGGGTGCGCGAGGCGCTGGCGGGCTGACCTCAACGCTGCCCGGACATCACCACCTGCTCCGCCAGCGCCCGCACCGACAGCGGGGCCGAGCCTTCGGCCTTGTTGTTGATGGTGATGTGGGCGGCGTAGCCGGCCTGCGTCACCGCCGCGGCCACGCGGGCGAGTTCGCGGCGGGTCTCGGGGTCTTCGTCCACCAGCTGGTCGAAGGGCTCGTACTGCGCCTTGGCGGCTTCGTAGCCGAAGGCGCCGTGGCGGCGGTGCAGGTTCCAGCGCGCCACCAGCGGGCCCGGCCACAGCGCGCGCAGCAGCGGCAGCTGGTCTTCGATGGGCGGCATCCTGGCGTGCAGGCCCAGGCAGTAGGTCACCGGGTTGCCGCTGGCCTCGCGCGCGGCGCGCAGGGCCTGGGCCAGCAGCGGTGCGTGCTCGGGCGCCAGAAAGGCGGCGTCGCGCACTTCCAGGGCGATCACGCCGTCCGGCGCCGCAGGTAGCAGCGGGGGCAGGGCGGCCAGCAGGGCGCCGATGCGCTCGATCAGTTCCGGCAGCCGGCCCAGCCAGGCGCGGGGCAGCGGGCTGACCTGGAACACCAGCGCGCCGGCACGGTTGCCCAGGCCCTGCAGCACCGGCTCGATGAACTCGCGCACGGCCAGATCGGCGTTCAGGAAGCCGGCGTTGGGCGCCATGCCGCGGCCGTCCTCGGCACGCACCAGGGCGTCGCAGACCAGGCTCGGCGCCTTGACCAGCAGGCGGAAGTCATCAGGCACCTGCGCCGCGTAGTGCGCGTACTGGCTGGCCGACAGCGGGCGGTAGAAGGCGCGGTCCAGGCTCACGGTGCGCAGCAGCGGGTGGCGGGCGTAGGCGGCCAGGCCTTCCTTGGACAGCTTGGCCTCGGCGTACGGGCCGTCCCAAACCAGGCCGGCCCAACCCGGAAAGTTCCAGGACGAGGTGCCCAGGCGCAGTTGCCGGGGTAGGGCGTCGGCCAGCGCCAGGACGTCCGGTGCGGGCTCGGCGGCCTGTACGCCGGAGGGGCGGCGCGGCGGACGCACGGGCGCGGGCCGGGCGACGTCGTGGGCTGCGTCGGCGTCGGCTGCAACCGGGGCAGCGGTGCCGAACAGGTCGGGCTGGGGCGGGTGGGGCTGATCCACGAGGCAAGGCAGAACAAGGGTTGACGGCAGGCACGCCGTGCGCCGCCAGCTAGCAACATGATAGCTAAGCAAGCGAGGGCCGGCAGGCTGCGCTACCATGCCGCCACGCGCGGTGCCTTCCGGCCCGCCAGCCGCCCATGTACCTGCCGCCCCAGTTCAACAGCCGCGACCCGCGCATCGCCGCGCGCCTGATGCGCGAGCACCCGTTCGCCAGCCTGATCAGCACCGACGACGAGGGCCTGCCCTTCATCACCCATCTGCCGCTACACCTTCAGGAGCTGCCTGCGCCCGCTGCGCAAGGGCTGGAGGCCGAAAAGGCACCGGATTTCATACTGCTCGGCCACGTCGCCAGGCCCAATCCCCACGGCGCCTACCTAGCCGCGCGGCCCAAGGCGGTGGCGACTTTCCTGGGCCCGCACGCCTACATGTCGCCCAGCGTCTACCCGGACTTGGCGCGCGTGCCCACCTGGAGCTACCTGGCCGTGCACTGCACCGTGAGCTGCCGCATCCTGGAGGCGCCCGAGGCCAAGGACGCGCTGCTCAAGCACCTGATCGCCGACCACGAGCCCGCGTATGCGCAGCAGTGGCGCGACCTGGGCGAGGAGTTCGGCCACAAGATGCTGCGCGGCATCACCGCCTTCGAGCTGCGGGTGACCGACTGGCAGTGCAAGCTCAAGCTCAACCAGCACCGCCCGGAATCGCACGCGGCGATGCACGCGGCCTACGCCGCCGGCACGCCCGACGAGCGCGCGCTGGCCGGCTGGATGACCGAGCTCGGCCTCACGGGCCGGGCACAAGCACAGGAGAACTGAACCATGCGAGGCATCTGGGGATTGGTCGGGCTGGTGGTGACGGTCGCCCTCGTCATGCTGCTGGTCAACAAGCAGCTGACCAGCGGCACCAAGGCGACCGTGGAGCAACTGCAGAAAAGTACGGGTGTTACCCCCACCGAAACGGCCACCGTGCGCCAGCAAAGCCAGCAGATCCAGCAGCAGTACAAGCAATCGCTGGACGCCGCGATGCAGCCTAGGCCGATGGCGGACGATGCCAAGTAGCACCGCCGTCTTGTGCGCCAATTTGGCCGTGGAGCCAATGGTGACGGGCGCAGGCAGCTACTTGAACGATAGCATTCGAGACGCCGGATGACCGCCCCCGTTGCGGGCCAGCCCACACCCACCGACGCCGCCGACGCGCACTGGATGCGCCAGGCCCTGGCCGCCGCGCGCGCCGCCGCGGCGCGTGGCGAGGTGCCGGTGGGCGCGGTGCTGGTGAAGGACGGCGAACTCATCGCCACCGGCGGCAACGCCCCCATCGCGGGGCACGACCCCACGGCGCACGCCGAGATCGCCGCGCTGCGCGAGGGCGCGAGCCGGTTCGGCAACTACCGGCTCGACGGCTGCACGCTCTACGTCACGCTGGAGCCCTGCGCCATGTGCGCCGGGGCCATGTTGCACGCGCGGCTGGCCCGCGTGGTTTACGGTGCGCCGGATCCCAAGACCGGCGCGGCCGGCTCGGTGCTGAACCTGTTTGCCGAGCCGCGCCTGAACCACCAGACCGCCGTGCAGGGTGGCGTGCTGGCCGCCGAGTGCGGCGCGCTGCTGCAGGGCTTTTTCAAGGAGCGACGCGTGAACCCTAACCCCTTGCGCGACGACGCGCTGCGCACCCCCGACGCTGCCTTCCAGGACCTGCCCGGCTACCCCTGGGCGCCGCACTACCTGAGCGACCTGCCTGCGCTGGCCGGCCTGCGCCTGCATTACCTGGACGAAGGCCCACGCGACGCCCGCCGCACCTGGCTGCTGCTGCACGGCAACCCGAGCTGGAGCTACATCTGGCGCCACATGATCCCGGTGTTCCTGGCCGCGGGTAACCGCGTGGTGGCGCCGGACCTGATCGGCTTCGGCAAGAGCGACAAGCCCAAGAAAGACGCCGTCCACACCTTCGGCTGGCACCGGCAGGTGCTGCTCGAGTTCATCGAACGGCTGGACCTGCGGCACATCGTCCTGGCCGTGCAGGACTGGGGCGGGCTGCTGGGCCTGACGCTGCCCATGGCCGCGCCCGGGCGCTACGACGGCCTGCTGGTCATGAACACCACGCTGGCCACGGGCGACGCGCCGCTGTCGCCCGGCTTCGTGGCCTGGCGCGAGATGTGCGCCGGCAAGCCCGATTTCGACATCGCCCGCCTGTTCGCCCGCGGCAACCCGCAGATGAGCGCGGCCGAATGCGCCGCCTACATGGCGCCGTACCCCGACAGCGGCCACCGCGCCGCCACCCGGCGCTTCCCGGCCATGGTGCCGGAACACGCCGACGACGACGGCGCTGCCGTGTCGCGCCAGGCGCGGGAGTTCTGGCGCCAGCAGTGGAACGGCCGCAGCCTGATGGCCGTGGGCCTGCAGGACCCGGTGCTCGGCCTGCCGGTGATGGAGCAGCTGCGCGCCAGCATCCGCGCCTGCCCGGAACCGATGCGGGTGGAGCAGGGCGGCCACTTCCTGCAGGAGCACGGGCGGCCCATCGCCGAGCGCGCGGTGTTACACTTTTCATAGCTGCCTGCGCCGGCCAGATGCCGGCCAGAGCCCGATTTCATTCATATTCTCCTGGCATGGCGCACATCTACGTCTACTCCCCCTCCGGCGCGGTACGTGACCGCGCGGCGTTCCGGCGCGGCGTGCGCCGGCTGCAGCAGATGGGCCACGAGGTCGAGGTCGACCCAGACGCGCTGGCCAGCTTTCAGCGCTTTGCCGGCGACGACGCCGTGCGCCTGGCCGCCATCGGCCGCGCCGCCGCCAGCGGTGCCGACCTAGCGCTCACCACCCGCGGCGGCTACGGCCTGACACGCCTGCTGCCCAGGCTGCCGTACCGCCAGCTCGCCCGCGCCGTGGACAAGGGCACGCGCTTTGTCGGCATCAGCGACTTCACGGCGCTGCAGCTGGCACTGCTGGCCAGGACCGGCGCAGCCACCTGGGCCGGCCCGGCGCTGGTGGAAGGCTTTGGCGCCTCCGACGCCACCGATGCCGCCGAAGGCCATGGCAGCCGCAAGACGGAACACCCGGACCCGATCATGCTGGCCTGCTTCGATGACCTGCTGAGCGGCGCGGGCGAGGGCACTGGCTGGCGCCTGCCGGCGCAGCGGCGCGGTGCCAGCGCCGCCAAACCCTTGCAGGCAAAACTGCACCTGGGCCCGGCGCCGCTGTGGGGCGGCAACCTGGCGGTGCTGGTGTCGCTGCTGGGCACGCCGTATTTCCCGCAGGTGGACGGCGGCATCCTGTTCCTGGAAGACGTGGGCGAGCACCCGTACCGCGTCGAGCGCATGCTCACGCAGTTGCTGCACGCCGGGGTGCTGACGCGGCAGAAGGCCATCCTGCTGGGCCATTTCACCGAGTACCGGCTGACGCCGCACGACCGCGGTTTCAACCTGGCCACGGTGGTCGACTGGCTGCGCTCCCAGGTGAAGGTGCCGGTGCTCACCGGCCTGCCATTCGGCCACGTGGCCACCAAGGTGCTGCTGCCGGTGGGCCTGAAGGTCGATCTGCTGGTGGAAGACCGCGAAGCGCTGGTGCTCTGGGGCCACCTGCACTGAGTTCCCGGGCCGCGGCCCCTTCAGTAGGCGCAAAAAAAGCGGCCTTGAGCCGCCTCGGGTCGTCAGGTGATGCGCTCAGTTGCGCATCAGCGTGGTGGGGCGCGACATCAACCCCTTGGGCAACAGCCCCTCGAACATCGCCGACAGGCTAACCATGCGCTGGCGGGCCGTGCGCTCGCCATGCAGGCCGGAAAGCGCGGCCATCAGGTCGGCACGGGCGTACCACAGGCCCTGGGCGTCGCCGCTGTAGCGGATGCGCCGGCGCACCTGGGGATACTGACGTTCGCCTTCATCGCCCAGCATGTCAAGCATGGTGATGCGAATGTCCTCCAGCCGGTTGGCCACGAGGTCCGGGTCGTCTTCGCGCCAGGCAGCAATCCGTGCTTGCAGCCCGTGCAGCATGTCTTTGGAAAGCCAGGCAATCATGGGGCTTTGAAACTAAGCTCGTTGAACTGTAAGTTTGTTCACCAAGTGTGTATCTGGCAAGTCGGTTTTTCCGTTACGTTGCGTTGTAGCCACGTTACCACGACATGCAGCACGGGGTGCCTGCCCGCCGCCAACATGTTTGCTACATTTTTCGTGGCATGATCAAGGGGCGCAGTAGGCTTTATAAGAGTTCCTGCCGTTGCGAGGTGCCAGATGGCCCCTGTAACTGTAGGGTATTCCGCATCAGCGCTTTTCGATGGCCGATTCCCAGACGATTCTCTTTGTCGATCTCACCGGGAGCACTGCAGCCTATCAGGCAGTGGATGGTGCCCAGGTAGCTGCGGTCATCTCGAAAGTCACGGCCTGGGTAGGGCGCGTGTGCGAGGCGCACGCGGGCAGGGTGATCAAGTTCCTGGGCGACGGCGTGCTGGCGCAGTTCGATGACAGCGTGGCTGCCGTCCGCGCGGCCATTTTCATGCAGCGCAGCCACTCCGAGCGCATCCAGAGCTGGCCAGAAGCCCTGCGCATGCCCTTGAAGGTGGGCATTTCGACCGGCGTCGTGGTGCACCTGGGTGAAGACACCTACGGCGACACCGTCAATCTGGCGTCGCGGCTGTCCGATATGGCGGGTGCGCATTCCATCTGGGCGAACGAGGCGGTCATCGAGCGGATCCGCGCCGAGCGGCAGGCTCTGGCGGCCCAGGGAGCGGACAGCGAGGAAGACCTGCTCAACGCGGTGCGCTACAGATCGCTGGGCATGATGCGGATTCGCGGGCTGGATCAGGCGCAGTCGGTGTTCCAGATTGAATGGAACGACGACGTTTCCTCTGACCTGATCACCGTGCGGGGCACGCTCACGGGCTCCGACAAGCTGGTTGAAGCGTCCGGCACCGAACTGGGCATTGCGCTGGCCTGGCTGGGCCATACCAGGGTGTTTTCCAGCGAAGACATGCCGGTGGAAATCGGCCGCATCCCCAGTTGTGCGTTCGTGGTCAGCGATCAGCGGGTGTCGCGCCAGCACGCGCGGCTGGAATGGATCAACGGCGCCTTCGTGCTCACGGATACCAGCAGCTTCGGCACCTGGGTGCGTTTCGTGGACGCCGGCGATGCGGAGGTGCAACTGCGCCGCAACCAGTGCGTGCTGCATTCGACGGGTGAGATCGCTCTGGGCACGCCGTTCAACGATTTCAGTGCACCCGTGGTGGCATTCCACATCGGCTCGAACAAGGAACAGACGGGGGGATGACGTCTGCCTCGCCCCATCTATTTATTAACATAATATACATCGTATGATGTGAAGCTAGTGCGGGGCCTGCCGGCTCACGCGCTGGCCTACCGCGTCCAGCAAGGCCAAAAGCTGCGGTCCATGTACCGCTCGCTCGGCTGGTCACGGGCTGACTGCGGGAACTTCCTTCACGTCACCGAGCGCTGTTTACGTAATTGGGAGTCCGGGCGTCGGGAGATCCCGTTCTGGGCGTTCAAGCTGCTGCGGTTATGAGCGGCATGACGCCAACTGGAAAAACCATCCTGCCGTCAGCGCCAGAGACTCTTCAGAGCTTGCGGGTTCACCAAGTCCCTCGCGGCGCCGATGCGGGCCCAGCACGCGGCGTGACCTGGATGGCCATGCCGGGCGGCGGCATGGCGCTGCTGTCCTGCGGCAACACCTGGACAGCGGTGCCCGGCGGCGCGGATTCGGGTGCCGGCACCACCGGACGCACCGGCGCTCGGCGCTTGGCCTGGGTCAGCAGTTCGATGGCATCGGGCCGCTCGCCGCTGACGGCGAAGTCCAGCGCGTCCATGCCCAGGCCGTTGCGGCGGCGCGGGTCGGCACCAGCCCGCAACAGCATCTGCACCGCCTCGACGCTGCCGTAGCGCGCCGCCATCATCAGCGGCGTGGTTTCGTTGGGCGACAAGGCCTCCACCGTGGCGCGGTGATCCAGCAGCAGGCGGATCATGTCGGTGTTGCCGCCGGTGGCCGCGTAATGCAACGGAGTCCAGCCGCTCTTGTTGACAGCGCCGCCCTTGGCGATCAGCGCCCGCGCGATGTCCACCTGGCCTTTGAGCGCGGCCATCATGAGCGGGCTCTCGTCGGTGGGCGTGAGCGCGTTCGGGTTCAGGCGCGGCGCAGCCAGGATGGCCTTGGCGGCGTCCAGCGAGCCTTCCTGCAGCGCCAGGTACAGGCCGGGCACGCCGCGCGGGTCGCGGGTGTTCGGGTCCACGCCCTGGCGCAGCAGCGCCGTCATGCCGGAGCCGCTGTCCTGCTTGATGGCGCGGATGAACTCGTCCGCGGCGTCGGATGCCCACGCGCCGGCAGCGGCAAAGCTCAGCAGCGCTGCCAGCGCCAGGGATTTCAGGGACTTCATGCGTTGCTGACCTTGGGAAACAGGCGGGTGAAATTGGCGCTGGTGGTTTCGGCCACTCGCTCGACCGGCACGCCGCGCAGCTCGGCAATGCGCGCCGCCACGTACGGCACGTAGGCCGGCATGTTGATCTTGCCACGGTACGGCACCGGGGCCAGGTAGGGGCTGTCGGTTTCGATCAGCAGCCGGTCTTCCGGCACCAGGCGTGCCACTTCGTGCACCTCGGCCGCGCTCTTGAAGGTCACGATGCCCGAGAGCGAAACGTAGAAACCCAGATCCAGCGCGGCCCGCGCCACTTCGCGCGTCTCGGTGAAACAGTGGAACACGCCGCCAGCCGCCCCGCTGCCGCCCTCCTCGCCCTCTTCCTTCAGGATCGCCAGCGTGTCGGCGCTGGCGGCCCGGGTGTGGATCACCAGCGGCACACCGGCGCGGCGCGCAGCGTGGATGTGGGTGCGGAAGCGCTCGCGTTGCCAGCCCATGTCGGCAATGCTGCGGCCGCCCTTGCGCTCTTCCATCTGGTAGTAGTCGAGCCCAGTCTCGCCGATGGCCACGACGCGAGGATGCGCGGCGGCGGCCACCAATTCGTCTTCCGACGGTTCGTGCACGTCTTCGCTGTCCGGGTGCACGCCCACCGTGGCCCAGAGGTCGGCGTTGGTTTCAGCCAGCGCGCGCACCTGCGGAAACTCTTCCATGGTGGTGCAGATGGTCATGGCGCGCGTCACCTGCGCCGCGGCCATGGCGGCGCGCACGGCCGACCACTGGCCGGACAGTTCAGGGAACGTGAGGTGGCAATGGGAATCGGTGAACATGGAACAGCTGCGGCAGCACCAGACACAAGGCCGGAGCCACGCGGGCGGCATCGGAAAAGAAAGGAAGCTGAAAGACGGCGGTTGCCGCCGTCCGTATTGTGCAGCGCCCAGGCCGGCGCTGCCGCAGATCAGATGGTCTGCGTAGGCTTGTCGGAGCCGATCGCGCTGCCCAGGATGTCCTCGATCTTCAGCTTGAGCTGCTGGGATTTCTCGTCGGCCGGGAAGCGGATGCCGATGCCCTGGGTGCGGTTGGCCGAGGCGCGCGCCGGGTTGATCCAGGCCACCTTGCCGGCGACGGGGTAGCGCTGCGGGTCGTCGGGCAGCGTGAGCAGCACGTAGACGTCGTCCCCCAGCCGGTGCTCCTTGGTGGAGGGGATGAAGATACCCCCATCCGTGAACATCGGGATGTAGGCGGCGTACAGCGCGGCCTTTTCCTTGATGGCCAGCTGGATGACGCTGGGTCGTGCGGCCAGCGGCGCGAAACCTGAAGTGGACATGGGGTGGACGGCCTCCGGGTGGAAACGATCAGCCTCGGGAGTTTAGGGCTTCGCGCGCGCTGCTGACCAGAAATTCCGTCGCCAAACCGGTATTAAGTGGGTGTTCGGCGGTGCGCGCCGCCTGTTGCAGCTGTTTCCACCAGCCGGTGAGCGCCCGCATGGACAGCGGCCGGCCCGGCAGCGCCTCGGCCGAGAAGAAGCGCGGCGCGGCGCCCTGCTGCGCGGCGATGACGTCGTGACAGAGCTTCTGCAGGCGGCTCACCACCTCGGGCAGCGGCACATCCTTGAAGGCGCCGACATCGCCCTGGCTCATGGCGCGCGGCAGCAGCGCCCACTGGCGGGCGTCCATCTTCGCCTGGTGCGCGGCCAGCGCCTCGGCCGGGCGGCCGCCGGCGGCGCGCAGCAGCACCTCGGCCTCCGGGGCCGGCACGCCCTGCCCGGCCAGCCAGGCCAGCGCGTCGGCCTCGGCCGGCCACACCATGGTATGCGCGAGGCAGCGGCTGCGGATGGTGGGCAGCAGCTGGTGCGCGGCCTCGCTGGCCAGCACGAAGCGCATGTCCCCCGGCGGCTCTTCCAGCGTTTTCAGCAGCGCGTTGGCGGTCACGTGGTTCATGCGCTCGGCCGGGAACACCAGCATGGCCTGGCCACGCCCGCGCGCGCTGGTGCGCTGGGCGCGCTCGATGGCGTCGCGCATGGCGTCCACGCGGATGTCCTTGCTGGGCTTGCGTTTCTTGTCGTCGATCTCGGCCTGAGCCTTTTCCGGCAGCGGCCAGCCCAGCGCCAGCATCTGGGTTTCGGGCATCAGCACCACCAGGTCGGCGTGGGTGTGCACGTCGATGCCGTGGCAGCTGGGGCACCGGCCGCAGGCGCCTTCAGGTGTAGGCGCGTCGCACAGCCATGCGCGCACCAGCGCCAGCGCCAGATCGAACTGGCCGAGGCCCGAGGGGCCCTGCAGCAGCCAGGCGTGGCCGCGCTGGGCCAACAGCGCGCGGGTCTGCGCGGCGATCCACGGCGCCGTCATGCGATCCACCCCCTGCCCCGCACCGCGGCCTCCACCGCGCGCCATACGGCTTCGCGCGGCTGATCGGCGTCGATGCGGGCGAAGCGCGCCGGCGCTTCCGCCTGACGGCGCGCGTAGCCGGCGCGCACGGCCTCGAAAAAGGCGGCGGGCTGGGCCTCGAACTTGTCCGGCACGCGCGCGCCGGCGAGGCGCGCGGCGGCCACGGCGGGCGGCAGGTCGAACCAAAGCGTCAGGTCCGGTTGCAGGGGTGAATTGCGAGACAAATCGGGCTCGAGCCCTTGCGTGGCAAGCGCAAGCAGCTCCAATTGTTGTAGCGTCCGCCAGTCGAAGCCGCGCCCGCCGCCCTGGTAGGCGAAGGTGGCATCGGCGAAGCGGTCGCACAGCACCACCTGGCCGGCCGCCAGCGCCGGGACGATCACCCGCGCCACGTGCTCGCGCCGTGCGGCGAACATCAGCAGCGCCTCGGTCAACGGCTCCATCGCGTCGTGCAGCACCAGCTCGCGCAGCTTCTCGCCCAGCGCCGTGCCGCCAGGCTCGCGCGTGTTGACCAGCACCCTGCCCTGCGCGCGCAGGCGTTCGGCCAGGGCCTCGATGTGGGTGGACTTGCCCGCGCCGTCGATGCCCTCGAAGCTAATGAACAGGCCCGGCGCGGCGGGCGGTGTGGCGGCAGCGCCGGTCATTGGCCTCCCAGCTGGTACTTGCGCACGGCGGCGTTGTGCTCGCCCAGCGAGCCGCTGAAGTGGCTGGTGCCGTCGCCACGCGCCACGAAGTACAGCGCCCTGGTCTCGGCCGGCTGCACGGCGGCCATCAGCGCCGCCTTGCCGGGCATGGCGATGGGCGTGGGCGGCAGGCCCTTGCGGGTATAGGTGTTGTAGGGGGTGTCGGTGGTCAGGTCGCGCTTGCGCAGGTTGCCGTCGAACTTGTCGCCCAGGCCGTAGATCACCGTCGGGTCGGTCTGCAGCGGCATGCCGATCTTCAGCCGGTTGATGAACACGCCGGCGATCAGCGGCCGGTCTTCCGGCTTGCCGGTTTCCTTTTCCACGATGGAAGCCAGGATCAGCGCCTGCTCCGGGCTCTTGAGCGGCGTATCCGCCGCGCGCTGCGACCAGGCGGCGGCTAGGCGCTCGTTCATCAGCCGCATGGCGTGGCGCAGCACGCCCAGATCGCTGGAGTTCTTGGCGTAGCGGTAGGTATCGGGGAAGAAGCGACCTTCGGCCGGCACGCCGGGCTTGCCCAGCTGCATCATGAGTTCGGCCTCGCTCATGCCGGCGCTCTCCTGCGTCAGCGACTCGGCCTTGGCCAGGGCTTCGCGCACCTGTTTGAAGGTCCAGCCTTCCACCAGGGTGACGGGCAGCTCGATGCGGTCGCCGCGCACCAGCTTGTCCAGCAGGTCGGCCGGGCGCATGCCAGCGGTGACTTCATAGGCGCCGGGCTGGATGTGCTGGTCGCGTGCGGCCAGCCGGAAGTACCAGTACAGCAGGTCCGCATGGGTCTGCACCCCGCCCTTAACGGCCTGGTTGGCCGCCGTGCGCAGCGAGGCACCGCCCGGCACCGAGATTTCCACCTTGGGTGCGGCCAGCGCCATGGGCTGCGTGGTCCACCACCAGGCCGCCGCGCCGGCAGCCAGCGCCAGGGCGACGAGCAGCACCAGCAGTTTGAACAGGAAACGCACGACTTGAGGCTTGTCCGGGACAGAAATGGGGCCGGCCATGATAATTCAGCCATGTCCGCCGTCGATTCAGCCCGTAACACCGCCGCCGGCCTGGCCGGCACCGCCTTGCTGACCCACTTGGGCGTGATCCGCGCCCAGGGTGAGGACGCGGTCAAGTTCCTGCAGGGCCAGCTCACCCAGGACGTGGCGCTGATGCCCGTGGGTGACACCCGCCTGGCCGCCTTCTGCAACGCCAAGGGCCGCATGCAGGCGAGTTTCTGGGTGCACAAGTGCACAGCCGACGAGCTGCTGCTGGTGACCAGCGCCGACATCCTGCCCGCCACGCTCAAGCGCCTGACGATGTTCGTGATGCGCTCCCGGCTGAAACTGAGCGACGCCACGGCGGATTTCAGCCTGTACGGGCTGCTCGGAGATGCTGCAGTTTCAGGAGCTGCCAGCGGCGGCCAGACAAGGGCTGAAGGCCAAAATGATGCTGAGAACCTGCTGCTGCCCCTGCCGCCAGCCGCCGGCACGCCGCGCACGCTTTGCCTGGCGCCCGCCGGCGCGCCTGTCCCCGCAGACCCTGCGCTGGCCGAAGCCGACTGGCTGTGGGCCGAGGTCCGCAGTGGCGTGGCCCGCATCACCCAACCGGTGGTCGAGGCCTTCGTGCCCCAGATGCTGAACTACGAAAGCGTGGGTGGCGTGAACTTCAAGAAGGGCTGCTACCCTGGCCAGGAAGTGGTGGCGCGCAGCCAGTTCCGCGGCGCCATCAAGCGGCGGGCCTTCGTCGGTCAGGTGGACGGCGCGGCGCAGGCCGGCCAGGAAGTGTTCGACGCCGCCGATCCGTCACAACCCGTGGGCCTGATCGCCCAGGCCGCCGCAGCACCTGGCGGCGGCACGGCGTTGATCGCGTCGCTCAAGCTGGAGGCAGCGGAGGCCGAACTGCGCGTCGGCGCTGCAGAAGGCCCGCGCCTGGCCGGGCTGGCCATCCCCTACCCGCTGGCCGAAGACATCTGAGCGGCCGTCTGCCTCGGAGAGGCGCTCAGCCCAGCACCCGCGCCATCCCGACGTGCGGGATGCCCACTTCCTCGTACGGCTCGCCATACGGCGTGTAGCCCAGGCGGCCGTAGAAACCTTCGGCGCTGCGCTGGGCGCCCAGCACCACGCGGGTGTCACCGCGCAATCGCGCCGCCTGCTCCAGCGCCTGCACCACCTGGCGGCCTACGCCGGAGCCGCGCAGCGTGCGGTCGACCGCCATGCGGCCGATGCGCGCGGTGCCGCTGCCCGGCGCGCCTTCGACCAGCAGGCGGCCGGTGGCCACCGGCATGCCGAGCCGGTTGGTGACCAGGGCGTGCACGGCGGTGTGGTCGGCTTCGTCCCATTCGTCCTCGCGGGCGATGCCCTGCTCCTGCACGAACACGGCCTCGCGCACCGCGCGGGCGCCCTCGCCCAGCGTGGCCCAGTCGCCGGTGCGCACTTCGGTGACGGGTTCGCCGGCTTCGTACCCCTCCATCAGCGCGCGCAGCGGCGCCGGCACCGGGCGCGAGGTCTTGGCCACCGGATCGGCGAACACGTAGACCAGCTCGCCCGTGACCAGCAGCTGGTGGTCGCGGAAGATGGCGCCGACAAAGGTCATGGACGAGCTGCCGATGCGGTCGCAGCGCAGCGCGACGTCAAGCCGGTCTTCCATCTGCGCCGAGGCGTTGAATTCCACCGTGGTCTTGCGCAGGAAGATGTCGCCGTCCAGCAGCCGCATGGCCGCCGCGTAGGGCATGGCCAGCGCGCGCCAGTAGTCGCCCACCGCGACGTCGAAGTACATCAGGTAATGCGGGTTGAAGACGATCTGCTGCACGTCCACCTCGCCCCAGCGCACGCGCAGCGGGTGGTGGAAGCGGAAATCGGAAGGTTTCATGGCAAACAGTGAAAATACAAGAGAAAAAGGCCTGCAGCCCTTGATTGGCGGGTGCAGGCAGCTATGACTTGAGGAGCATCGACGACGGTTGCAGGGCAGCCTACGAAGACCTGCCCGGCCGCTCAGCGCGCAAACGCCGCGCGCAGCGCTGCGCCCGCCGCCTCGCGCAGCTGCAGCGCCTCGGGGATGGAGCGGGCCATGGTGATGAAGCCGTGCACCACGCCGCGGTAGATCTCCAGCGCCACCGGCACGCCGGCGGCGCGCAGCTTGTCGGCGTAGTGCACGCCTTCGTCGACCAGCGGGTCGCATTCGGCCAGGCCGATCCAGGCGGGGGCCACGCCTTCCACGTCGTCGTGGCGCAGCGGGGCGAAGCGCCAGTCGCTGCGGTCGACACTGTCGATGTAGTGGTGGAAGAACCAGTCGATCAGCTGCTTGTCGAGCACTGGGCCGTGGGCGAACTCGGCGTGCGAATCGGTGTCTTGGTGGTCGGTGGTGCCGGGGTAGATGAGCAGCTGCAGCGCGAGCCTGAGGCCGGCGTCGCGCGCGTGGATGGCGCTCACCGCCGCCAGCGTGCCGCCGGCGGAATCGCCGCCCACGGCCAGGCGCGTGGCATCCAGCCCCAGGCGCGCCGCGCCCTCGCGCGCCAGCCATTGCAGCGCGTCCCAGGCGTCGTGCACGGCGGTGGGAAAGCGGTGCTCGGGCGCCAGCCGGTAGTCGAGCGAGAGCACGGCCGCGCCGCTGGCCAGCGCCAGGGCGCGGCAGTGCACGTCGTGCGAATCGATACTGCCGATGGTGAAGCCGCCGCCGTGCAGGTACAGCAGCACGGGCAGGCCGGCTTCGGTGCCGGGTGCGTACAGGCGGGCCGGCAGCGCGGCACCGTCGCGCGCCGGGACGGTGATGTTGTCCACCCGCGGCAGTGCGGGCGGCGGCACGTCGAGCACGCCGTGGGTCTTGGCGTGGGCGGCCTTGGCCTCGGCGGCGCTGAGCGTGTGCAGCGGCGGGTAAGGCGCCTTGGCCATGCGCTCGACCAGCAGGCGCATGGCGGGCGTCAGGCGGGCGTGGATGTCGGGACCGTGGTTCATGAATGAAAAGTGCCTTTTACCCAGGTATGGCGGGCGCAGGCAGCTACATTTTGAATAGCAAAAAAGGGTGGCTCACGCCACCCCGACATGTTGCCGCGCAGGCCGCGCGGCCGGCTGTCACCGGAAGCTCACGCTTACCGGCGCGAGGCCCGGAACGCCGTCGTAGCTGACCGTGGCTTTCAGGCCCGGCTTGGGCGGCATGAGCTTGGAGAACGAGCCCAGGCTGATGACCTGCCCCGGCTGCATGGCCAGGCCCTGCGCCTTCAGCGCGCCGGCCAGCCAGACCACGGCGTTGAGCGGGTGGCCCAGCACGTCGGAGCCCTTGCCGGTGTCGAGCACGGCGCCGCCGCTGTCGACCACGCGCACGTTCATGTCACGCAACTGGTCCAGCAGGCGCGCCTGCGCGGCGGCATTGGCCGGCACCGCCAGCGGCGTGCCCGCCACGCCGGACCGGGCGCCGACGTTGATGGCCGACACGCCGTTGCCGTTCAGCTTGAGCGGCTCCTGCACCACCAGGTCGGGCAACTCGATGAAGGGAATGATCTGGTCCACGTGAGCCAGCACCTCGGCCGGAGTGCTGGCGTTGTTGACGCCGGCGTCCTTCACGCGCACCAGCATGTCGGCCTCGAACAGCGGGCGGGCGCCGAAGGCGGGGCTCACCACCGCGCCGTCGTTGAGCAGCATGTCGCGGTACAACGCGCCCCACACAGGCTGGTCGGTGTGGAAGCGCTTCTGCACCGCCGGATTGGTGAGGCCCGCCTTGTAGCCCACCAGCGGGCCGTACTGGACCGCCAGGCGCTGCTGCAGCCTGGCGCGGGTGCAGGCGGCGTCGGCGGCGGTCATGGATTCGGGCGGGTTCACGGCCGGTGTGCGGGCGTTGTGCGCGGTGATCCAGTCGTCCAGCTTGGCGTCGCTCAGGCAGCCGGGCGTCATGGCCACCGGCGGCGGCGGCGGGTTGCCGGTGCAGGCTGCCGCCAGGACGGCCATCGCGGCCAGGGTTGCCGCACGTGCGACTGTCAGAGGTTGAGGCATGGCGGGTCTCCTTGTTAAAGTGTCGGCCCCGAAATCGGCATCCTAGCTTGGAACCCACGGCATGGCACTCATCCAATACCTGACCCAGATCGAATTCGCCGACGGCGCCCGCACCCAGCTGCCCGCGCACTGCCAGCGCGTGGGCATCACTCGGCCGCTGATCGTCACCGACGCCGGCGTGCGCGCCGCCGGCGTGCTGCAGCAGGTGACCGACGCCTTGGGCGCCCTGCCCCACGCCGTGTACGACGGCACGCCCTCCAACCCGACCGAAGCCTCGGTGCGCGCCGCCACCGAGGTCTACCGGCGTGAAAAGTGCGACGGCCTGATCGCCGTGGGTGGCGGCAGCGCCATCGACTGCGCCAAGGGCGTGGCCATCGCCGCCACGCACGACGGGCCGCTCACCACCTACGCCACCATCGAGGGCGGCTCGCCCCGCATAACCGAGAAGGCCGCGCCGCTGATCGCCGTGCCCACCACCGCCGGCACCGGCAGCGAGGTGGCGCGCGGCGCCATCGTGATCGTTCATGATGGCCGCAAGCTGGGCTTTCACAGCTGGCACCTGATGCCGCGCGCCGCCATCTGCGACCCCGAGCTCACTCTGGGCCTGCCGCCCAAGCTCACCGCCGCCACCGGCATGGACGCCATCGCCCACTGCATGGAAACCTTCATGTCGGCCGCCTTCAACCCGCCGGCCGACGGCATCGCGCTGGAAGGCCTGCGCCGCGGCTGGGCCTGGATCGAGCGCGCCACGCACGAGGGTGCCAACCGCGAGGCGCGCCTGAACATGATGGCCGCCTCCATGCACGGGGCGATGGCGTTCCAGAAGGGCCTGGGCTGCGTGCATTCGCTCAGCCACAGCCTGGGCGGCGTGGACCCGCGCCTGCACCACGGCACGCTGAACGCGGTGTTCCTGCCGGCGGTGATCCGCTTCAACGCCGGGCACGAATCGCTGCAGCAGCGCGACACCATCGCCCGCATGGCGCAGGCCATGGGGCTGCCCGCCGGCGCCGACGTGGCCCAGGCGGTGCACGAGCTGACCGGGCGCCTCGGCCTGCCCACCGGCCTGGCGCAGATGGGCGTGCAGGCCAGCCAGTTCGACGCCGTGATCGCCCACGCGCTGAAGGACCACTGCCACCAGACCAACCCGCGCATGGCCTCGCCCGAGGACTACCGCGCGATGCTGGAAGCCTCGATGTAAGGCGCTGCCGCCTTCGGGCGCGACCCAAAGAAAAGGCCGGATCAGCGATCCGGCCTTTTTTGTTGCGGCGGCTGCCCCGCTCAGCGGGCGAAGAAGCGCGCCCGGCAGCCGCGGTCCACCCAGACCTCGTCACCGCGGAAGCCCCAGGTGTAGCCCTCGGTGCAGCGGGTTTCCGACAACTGCTGGATGCGGCCCGGGCGACCGTAGCGCGAATCCCAGTTGCAGGTGTTGTAGCGGCCGTCCTGGCTCTCACAGGTGATGGCGTAATTGCCGCCGGGGCCGGGGCCCGGCTGCCAGCCGCCACCACTGCCGGCGGTGACCATGAACTCGCCGCGGCAGCCGTCACGCACCCAGATGCGGTCGTCGCGCATGCCCCAGGTGCGGCCTTCCAGGCAGGCCGAGTTCGACAGTTGGCGGCGCAGCTCCACAGTGGCGTAGCGGTTCACGCGGCACTCGCGGTAGGCGCCGGAACCGCTTTCGCAGCGCACCACGCGGCTGCCGGCGGGGCCCGGGCCGGGCGGCGGCATGAAGCTCATGCCTTCCCGGAACAGGCCGCGGCAACCGTCGTCGACCCACACGGTGCCGGGGCGCCGGCTGCCCCAGTTGCGGTTTTCCACGCAGCGCGTGTCGGAGACGTTGTTCACCAGCACCGGTGGGCCGCGAAAGCCGGTGTAGCACTCGCGGTAACCGCCATCACGGCTGGCGCAGCTGACCGTGGGGCCGTTGTAGTTCTGCGCGTAGGCGGCCGGCGCGGCCAGGGCCGACGCCAGCACGGCAAGGACAAGGGACAACCAGCGTTTCATGACGTACTCGTCCAGTGAATGATTCAATACCCGGGCTCATCTTAGCCGCGCCCGCGACGCCCGCCGTGTCGGACAAAGGCTCACCTGCGGCCCGCGAGGCAGGCGGTTGCACGTTGTCACAGAGCTTGCAACCCAGACGGATCGCAATGCTCCAGCCAGCGGCCGAACTCGTCGGCCAGCTGGCGCGCCGCCCCCACGGCGGAGGTCCAGGCGCGTACGCGCTCGGCGTGCGTGAGGCGCTGGAAATCGCTGCGGTCCGGCAGCTTGCCGCCCGGCAGCGTGGCCACCCACGCGGGGTTGGGCGCCAGCACCAGCATGGCGTCGAGCCGGGAGGTGGCGCGGTGCCGCCAGCGCAGGCCCTTGTCCAGCCAGCCGGGCACCACGGCGCGCTGGAAATGCGGGTACAGCACCAGGCTGGCGCCAGCTTGTTCAGGCGCCGCTTTTTCAGCATGTTTTTGGCCTCCAGCCCTTTGATGGCGGGCGCCGCCAGCTATGGAATCAGGAGTTCGGTAGGCCAGGTGCAGGTGGTAGTCGGTGATGCCGCCGTCCCAGTAGGCGCCGCGCGGCGCGCCCGGGACGTCGTGCACCGCCCGCAGCACGAAGGGGATGGAGCCGCTGGCCTGCAGCGCCGGAAAGAAGTTCTCCGGCGTGAGCGGCACCTGGCGGGTGCGGTAGTCGCGCGTGTCGAACGGCATGGGCGCCATGCCCGGGCGGCCCGGGCCGGGCGGGCCGGAGAACACCACGCGCTCGATCCAGGCGCCCATCGCGCGCCGGCTGGCGGCGTTGGTCAGCGCCGCGCCGAGGTAGCCGGCGGCGGTGCGCCACGGCCCCTCGCGCCCCAGCACGTGCCGCCCGCGCGAGGCGATCAGGTGCAGGCGGTAGCGCGGGTGGCTCAGGATTTCTTCCTCCCGGCCCGCGAACATGGTCTGCAGGTTGGCCGCGAAGGTGGCGCTGACCTGCTCCGGCAACGGCAGCCTGCGGCCGCGCGGCGCCTTCATGTCGCCGTGGATGTAGCCGGTCTCCAGCTGCTCGAAAGCCGGCACCGGCGCCGCCAGGCAGGCGGTGGCCATGCGCCAGGCACCGATGCTGGCGCCGACCAGATCCACCGTCTGATCGCTCTGCGGCAGCCAGTCGCCGAAGATGAAGCGGTCCAGCGGCCCCAGGATCAGGCCCTTGGGCCCACCGGCGGCGGCCGGGATGGTGCGCACGTGCCGGGGTCGCAGGCCGTGCTGCTCGATGTGGCGGCGGGCCAGCGGGCCGGCAAAGAGGTCGAGCGCGGGTGGCAATGTCATGGGAAGCTGGGCAAGGCGGGACGATTCTAGGCAGGCGTCTTTCCTTACGCGGCGGTGGCTTTGTGGAAAAATACTCCACATTCATCCTTCCGCGTCCGGCTCACCTCTCGGCTCGCATGCTCAATCGATCCCTGCTGGCGTTGACCTCGGTCGTGCACCTGCTGCGGCCGGCCATCGCCTTCCTGATCCGCAACGGCGTGGCCTATCCGGCTTTTGCCGCCGCGGCCAAGGAGCTGTTTCTGCAGCAGGCCCGTGCCGAGCTGGAGCGCGACGGTCGCCAGCCCAGCCTGAGCGCCCTGACCATCCTCTCCGGCGTGCACCGGTGCGACGTGCGCAAGCTCACCGCCACCCCCGACAGCCAAGACCGCCACGCGCAACAGGATCTGAACCTGGCCAGCCAGGTGGTGTCGCGCTGGCTGAGCGACCCGCGCTACCTGGGGCGGGACGGCAGCCCGGCCGCGCTGGCGCGTTCGGTGCCGGTGGGTGCCGCAGGCCAGAAAAAGGCTCGCCGCGCCAGCTTCGACGAGCTGGCGAGCAGCCTCAGCACCGACGTGCGCCCGCGCGCCGTGCTGAACGAGTTGGAGCGGCTCGGCATGGTGGCCGTGGAAGGCGACCGCGTGCGGCTGCTGGAACCCGGCTTCGTGCCGCGCCAGGGCTTCGCCGAAATGGCCACGCTGATGAGCGAGAACGTGCGCGACCACGTCGCCGCAGCCACGCTGAATCTGGAGGGTGGGCACAACTTCCTGGAACAGGCCGTCTTCGTCGAGGAGCTGAGCGCGGCTTCCGCCCACCGGCTGCACGTCTGCGCCGCCCGCGCGTGGCAAGCCGCTTTCCAGACCGTGATGCGCGAGGCCCGCACCCTGCACGCCCACGACAAGCGGCACACGCCGCCCGCCCAGCGCACGCACCGCGCCAGGTTCGGCACCTATTTCTTCGAAAGCAACGACCATGAAGTTTCTGACCAGGCTGTTTGACGCGCTGACAGCTCCCCGGCGCTGGCTTTGGGCGGCCCTGGCGGCGTGCCTGCTGGTGCTCACGGCCTGCGGCGGGGGCGACCCGGGCAGCGGCGGCACCGGCACCGGGCCGCTGCGCTACCTGTTCACCGCATCCGATGCCTCCCAGGGCGACGTGCCCCCCGGTGCATCGCCGCCGGTCAGCCCGACGGGCGACATCAACGATTGCTACCCGGCCCGGCTGGAACTCACTGGCGACTCGGTGCAGCTCGACACGCCGTGCGCCAGGTTCGCTTTCGCGGGCGCTTGGGCACTGGACGAGAACCACCAGGCCTTCCTGACCGGTACCGCCCAGCTGCTGGTGGGCGGCACCTGGGTGGCACAACCGGCCGTCCTGCGGCTCATCGCCGACGGCCCGCTGGAGAGCGCCCATTCGATCCAGATCGCGGTGCTCGGCCCGGCTGACCTGCACGTGCTGGTGGGGCCCATCACGCTATGGCCCTGAGACCATGAACGGGTCCTGAAGGGTGGGCCCGCCACTGGAAGCAGCGGCCTGGCCTACAGCTGCTGCAGCTGCGCCATCAGTTCCGCCCGGCGCTTCACGTCGAACTTCTTCAGCAGCGCGCTCACGTATTCCTTGACCGTGCTTTCGGTGATGTCCAGCTGGCGCGCGATGAGCTTGTTGGAGTGGCCTTGCAGCAGCAGCTCCAGCACCTGGTGCTGGCGCGGGGTGAAACTCCCCGGGGCTGCCATCGTCGCACCATGGCCGGCTTCCCGCAACGGCCCCCTGAGGGCAACGCCCACCGCCTGCGCCAGCGCCGCCAGCGGCTGGTCGCTGGACACCACGCCGTCCATCCGGGCCTGCCGCGCCAGGCTCCGGGCCGGCGCATGGATGCCCGGCTGTTCCGGTGGCGGGTCGGTCAGCAGGAGGAACCGGCTGCGCGGGGCCAGCGGCCGCACCGTGCGGACAAAGGCGTCCAGATCGGGCGCCAGCAGCCCCGCGTGCACCAGCACGACGGCCGGTGTGCCCGCCTGGCGCAGGTGCGCCGCCGCTTCCGCCAGACCACGCACGAAATGCACCGCTCCCACGCCCGACTGCAGGCGCAGGAACTGCGCCATGGCACGCCCGACCAGGGGCGCCGGATGCACGACCAGCACGCTGGCAGGCGCAGCATCGCTCTTGCTGGCCACGGCGGCGCCTGGCGGGTTCAGAACGTGATCACCTTGTCGGCCTGCACGGTGGCTTCGGCCAGCTCGGCCAGGGTGCCGATGGTCACGCCCTCGATCAGCTTGAGGTCCAGCAGGCCGCGGTTGCCCGCGCAGGTCTTGCACAGGCGCACGGGCACGCCGTGGCCCGTGAGCTGCTCGACCATCTGCTGCAAGGTGTTGCCCGAGGCGTCCTGCTGGTTCGGCAGGGCGAGCACGGTGGCGTCGGACATCAGGAACACGTCGAGCAAGGGCTTCTTGCCCTCGCGTCCGGCCAGGGCCAGCGCCAGGCGCAGGGCCGACAGGCAACGCTCGCTGCCGTACGGCGGGGCGTGAACGATGATGAGGATCTTCTGCATGGCGGCACCGGATGGTTCGGAACGATCCGGCGATGGTAGCGTGCCGTTCGCGCGCACCGCTGCGGCTTGGCTTGCACGCGGCTCCGCGGCGCGCTACCGTGCCGGCCTGACCGGCCGCCCAAAGGGACGGCTGCTACCGCCAGCGAGGTCCGCCCATGAGCCAGCTCTATACCGCCCGCCGCGACGCCCTGCCGCCGCGCAGTTTTGCCTATGTCGACAGTCTGGGCGGCGAACACCTGCCGATCCACGACGCCGCGCACGTGCGCAACGCCGCCGCGCGCTTCAGCCAGACCCGATTCGAGAGTGCCGAGGCCCGCAAGACAGCCGCCCGGCGCATCGTGGAAGCTGCCCAACAGCACGGCATCGAACTGAGCGACGACGACGCCGTGGTGCGCGCCGCGGCCTAGGCACGGCGCCGCCGGCCCTCAGCCGTTGCGCAGGCCCTTGAGCTTCTCGAAGGCCGAGGCCATGGCGGTACTCTGCGGCGCGCCGCGCCCCTGCCCCGCCGCATGGTTGCCGCCACGCGGGCCGCGGCCGGCGTGTTCGAAGCGGTTCTCGCGTGCGCCGGCCTGGCGCGGCGCGGCGTCCAGCTTCATGGTCAGGCTGATGCGCTTGCGCGGCACGTCCACTTCCAGCACCTTCACCTTCACGATCTGACCGGTCTTGACCACCTCGCGCGCGTCCTGCACGAACTTGTTGGCCAGCTGGCTCACGTGCACCAGCCCGTCCTGGTGCACACCCAGGTCGACGAAGGCGCCGAAAGCCGCCACGTTGCTCACCGTGCCTTCCAGCACCATGCCTTCGCGCAGGTCGGCGATGTCTTCCACGCCGTCGTTGAAGCGCGCCACGGCGAAATCGGGGCGCGGGTCGCGGCCGGGCTTTTCCAGCTCGGCGAGGATGTCCTTCACCGTCACGGCGCCGAACTGCTCGGTGGCGAACTGCTCAGGCTTCAGCGGCTTCAGCAGCTCGGCCCGGCCCATCAGCTGGTCCACCGGTTTGCCGGTCCTGACAATGATCTGCTCGACCACCGGGTAGGTCTCGGGATGCACGCCGGTCATGTCGAGCGGGTTGGCGCCCCCGCGGATGCGCAGGAAGCCCGCGCTCTGCTCGAAGGTCTTGGCACCCAGGCCGCTCACGTCCAGCAGCTGCTGGCGACTCTGGAAGGCGCCGTGCTGCTCGCGCCAACGCACCACCGCCTTGGCCACCGTGCCCGACAGGCCCGACACGCGCGCCAGCAGCGGCGCGCTGGCGGTGTTCAGATCCACACCGACACCGTTCACGCAGTCTTCCACCACGGTGTCCAGCATGCGCGCCAGCTCGCTCTGGTTGACGTCGTGCTGGTACTGGCCGACGCCGATGCTCTTGGGGTCGATCTTCACCAGCTCGGCCAGCGGGTCCTGCAGCCGGCGGGCGATGCTGGCGGCGCCGCGCAGGCTCACGTCCACGTCCGGCAGCTCCTGGCTGGCGTATTCGCTGGCTGAATAGACGGAAGCGCCGGCTTCGCTGATGACTATCTTTTCAATAGCTGCCTGCGCCCGTCCTTCCTGGGCTGGAGCCAGTTTTTTCATCATTTTGATGAGGTCGCCCGCCAGCCGGTCGGTCTCGCGGCTGGCGGTGCCGTTGCCGATGGCGATCAACTGCACGCCATGCCGGGCCATCAACGCGGCCAGGGTATGCAGGCTGCCGTCCCAGTCCTTGCGCGGCTCGTGCGGGTAGACGGTGGCGGTGTCGACGAGCTTGCCGGTAGCATCGACCACGGCCACCTTCACGCCGGTGCGGATGCCCGGGTCCAGCCCCATCACCACCTTCTGGCCGGCGGGCGCGGCCAGCAGCAGGTCGCGCAGGTTGTCGGCGAACACCTTGATGGCCACCTTCTCGGCGTCCTCGCGCAGGCGGGCGAACAGCTCGCGCTCGGTGCTCAGGCTCAGCTTGACGCGCCAGGTCCAGGCCACAGACTTGCGCAGCAGATCGTCGGCCAGCCGGCCCTGGTGGCTCCAGCCCAGGTGCACCGCGATGCGGCCTTCGGCCAGGCTGGGGTTTGCTGCGGATTTTGTAGCCGCCTGCGCCGGCTCTGCCTCGGGCAGCACCAGTTTGGCGTCCAGGATTTCGAGCTGCCGGCCACGGAACACGGCCAGCGCGCGATGCGACGGCACGCGGCCGATGGGCTCGTCGTAATCGAAGTAGTCGCGGAACTTGGCGACCTCCGGGTCGTTCTCGTTCTTGCCGGCGGCCAGCTTGCTCTGCAGCAGGCCCTCGGCCCACAGCCATTCGCGCAGGTTCTGCACCAGGGCGGCATCCTCGGCCCAGCGCTCGCTCAGGATGTCGCGCACGCCGTCGAGCACGGCGGGCACGGTGGTGAAGTCTTCGCCGCCCTCGCCTTTCTCGGTTTTCACGAAGGCCTGGGCTTCGGCCTGCGGGTCGCGAGACGGGTCGGCCCACAGCAGGTCGGCCAGCGGCTCGATGCCGAACTCGCGCGCGATCTGGCCCTTGGTGCGGCGCCGGGGCTTGTAGGGCAGGTACAGGTCTTCCAGTTCCTGCTTGGTCGGCGCGGCCTCGATGGCGGCGCGCAGTTCGGGTGTGAGCTTGCCCTGCTCGTCGATGCTCTTGAGCACGGCGGCGCGGCGGTCGTGCAGCTCGCGCAGGTAGGCCAGGCGCGCTTCCAGCTCGCGCATCTGGATGTCGTCGAGGCCGCCGGTGGCCTCCTTGCGGTAGCGGGCGATGAAGGGCACGGTGGCGCCGCCGTCGAGCAGGTCGACGGCTGCCTGCACCTGGGCTTCGCGGACCTTCAGTTCCGCGGCGATCTGTTGGGGGATGGATGGCATGCGTGCGTGCAGCCGGCGAGCCCGCTGCGGGCTGGCGGCCGATCAAAAAGCTGGCGAGTTTGCCACAGCGCTTCGGGGCACCAGCCTAGGCCGCGGCCCGGTCAACCGGCGGTCTCTCGACTACGCGCGCCGGGGCGTCGAAAGGCACCAGCAGACGCACCACTGTGCCCTGCCCGTGCCGGCCCTCGAGCTCCAGCGTGCCGCCCAGCCGTTCGGCGCGGCGCTGCATGCCGAGCAGGCCCTTGCCGCTGCCGGCGGCGCCAGGGCCGCGCGGATCGCCATGCACGAGCGGGCGGGACGGCAGACCAATGCCGTTGTCCGCCACCTCCAGCATCAGCGCCTTGCGGCTCCTGACGTAGCAGCAGGCCAGCTTGACCCGGCTGGCACCGGAATGGCGGATGGCGTTGGCCAGCGCCTCCTGCGCCACGCGCATGGTTTCGCGCGCGCGATCGCCTTCAAAGCTCTCCAGCACGGCCTCATCGGCGATCACCCACTCCATTTCCACCGAGGCGGCCTCCAGCAAGGGCTGCATGCGGTAGCGCAGGCTCGCCAGGTGCTCGATCACGCTCTCGCCCTGCTGCAGGCCATCCACCGCGAGCTTCAACTCCAGCAGGCAGTGCTGCAGCGTGGCGGCGGTGGCCCGCTGCTCGGGCGAGCCGTAGTCGAGCGCGGAAATGAGCGAGGTCAGCTGGGCGCCCACACCGTCGTGCAGTTCGTCGGCCATGCGCTGGCGTTCCTGGCGCAGCGCGGAGTCGGGGCTCTTCAGCGCCTCCTGTCGGGGCTTGCCGACGGCCCGCCACAGGATGAACAGGGCCACGGCGTAGAAATAATGGGACACCGACAGCGCGGGCGCCCCCCGCCCGGCCGCACGCTGGTCGACGAACGCCACGCCCAGCCCGCACACCCCCACCAGCAACGCCATCCAGCCGCGCTCGCCCACATCCTGCCGGACAGCGTGCGCCAGCAGCAGGGCCAGCACGCTGGCACAGACGGTGTTGAACCAGAGCCAGGCATGGGGCTGCGCCGGCGGAAACAGGGCCAGCGCGCCACCCACCACGGCCTGAAAGCCCACCAGCGCCCACTGCAGTGGTTGCATGGTGGTGGCGCAATGGAACAGGAACAGCGTCACGCCCGTCATCGCCAACTGGTAGGCCAGCCGCGCTGCCTGGGTGAACTCTGCTGTGGCCGGCTCGGCGCCCTGGAGGGCGGCCAGCGCCATGAACACCAGCCACGGGGCCAGCGTGCCGGCGTAGAACAAATCGAAGGCGCGGCGGTGGCGGAACCAGGCTGCCAGCGCCGCACCCAGCGCCATGGCCAGCAGCGCCATGATCAGCCAGGCCAGCGCGCTGGCAGCTCCGGAGGGCAGTGCGGCCTGCAACATGGATTGAGTGTCTTTTCCTTCGTCCAGCCAGGCCAGCACAGTGGCGGACGCTACGGAAAAGCTAGTAAAGCAAACCCTTCATCTGGGCCAGGTTCACCGCCTGCGCACGGCTGCGCACCTGCAGCTTGCGGTAGGTGTTCTTGATGTGCGTGTTGACGGTCTGCCCGCTGATGGAGAGCCGCTTGCCGATCTCGTTGCTGGTGTAGCCGGTGGCCACCAGGCGAAGCACCTCGCGCTCGCGTTCCGACAGCTGTTCGGACGGATGAGCCGCGCTCTTGGCAGCCAGCGGCTTGCGCACCGGTGCGTCGGCGCCATCCAGCCTGCGTATGAGGCGACGCGCCAGACCCGGCGTGATGGAGGCGCCCCCATTCACAACCTGCAATACGGCTTGCGGGTAGTTGCCGAACCAGGAGTTCTTGATCAGGTAACCGGATGCGCCAAGCTCGAAGGCACGTAACGCGTGTTCCTCGTCTTCCATGGCGGATACCACCACCACCTCGGCAACCGGGCGCACCGACTTGACATGGTCGATCAGATCGAACCCGGTGCCGTCACCCAGCTTGAGGTCGACCAGCATCACGTCGAACTCCTGGGTGGCGACCAGCACCTTGGCTTCACGTACCGACGCAGCCTGCCCCACGAGGTTGATGCGCAGATCGGCGAGCAGCTCCTGCGCCACCACACGGCGCATGTGCGGGTCGTCGTCCACCAGCAGCACGCGGACCGGCTGCTCGGCCTGGCCAGTCAGGAAATGGGGCCACATGGAAGCCGGTGCCGTCGCGGCAAAGCCCTGGCCGGACGGGATCGATCCGGCGCCATCGAACCCGGTATCCACCTGCGCGTCCGGCGCATGCGGGGTGGACGGCAGCCGGTTGTGGCTGTTGATCGATGTCAAGTCGGCGTCGTGGCTGTAGTTCATGCCTATTCACTCCCTGGATTCGACCCGGCGCGACACAGATGTAACGGCGTGGTCGCGCTGAAGCCCTGTAGCAACTCTTTCTCCCTACCTCACACGTCCGATTCTTGTGGAACTCCCCCGTTTTTTCTGTGAAGTTTTCCCCGTAGCTTAGGGATGGGGACAACGGAGTGCACACCTGAGCGTGAAATTATTTCTCGTAGTTTCAAAAAACACAATTAGTTACTAACTAGTTTACAAACTGGTATCGCTACAGGATTCATAGCTATTCAGTACGAAAACACGGATGCTCCGCTTTGGTGCGCGTGCGCTTCCAGCCGAACGGCCACCATCCGATGACGTATCCATTTGTAGCGATTGGCGGACTCCGCCCGTCTGCAGACACTGAATCCGACGCTGCCGAACACCGAGCACCAAAAACAGGGAGGGCCGGTTCGGTGGCGCCACCACCCTGGGGAGGGAAGCCCATGCCAACCGACCCGCTCATGTGTCAGCTACCTTTGGAGGATCCCATCATGAAAGCACTTGCATTCTTCGCATTGAGTGCGGTTGCCACGGCAGCCATGGCCGCGGCACCGACGACACCGGCCACGATCAACATTTCCGGCACGTCCACCCAGACCGCTTCGGTCACGGGCTCGTCCGCCGTCGTCAACCTGGCCACGGAAGGCACCTACGCCAACCAGAACCTGGCCAGCAACAAGGGCAATGTCCAGATCCTGGACGGTGCCAAGTCCGAGCAGACCGTCCGGGTCCACAACGGTGTGATGATCAACGCCGCCCTGCAGGCCGGGGACGTCGCCGTCCAGAGCGCCTCGTCCAACGTCGGCAACGTCGATGTCGCAGGCAAGCAGAGCCAGACGACCAGCGTGACCGGCGGCATGGTGAACATCGCCAACGGCAACGGTTGCGGCGACAACTGCAACCCGGCGGAAACCGCCACCGCCTACCAGAACGCCTCGTCCAACTTCGGTGATGTGGCCATCGGCGCCAACGGCAAGAGCACGCAGAAGACCTCGGTCGCCGGCCTTGCCGTGAACGTGGCCAACGGCGGCGACACCGTGGCCGTGCAGAACATGTCGTCCAACTACGGCCAGGTCAACATCTGGGGCACCTCCAGCCAGACCACCGCGATCGGCGCCGGTTCCATCGTCGCCAACCTGGCCTGGGGTGACAAGGCCGCGGCCTACCAGAACCTCGCCTCCAACGACTCGTGCGAACCGCCGCCTCCCATCTGCGTCGGCGCCGCTTGCGGCCCCTTCCAGACTGCCCAGGCTGGCGGCGGCAATGGTGGCTGGAAGCCGAAGCGCTGAACCCGATCACCTGACGGGCTGACGCCATCACGGCGTTTTTGCCAAGCCGCAACCGCGGCTTGGCCTGTTTGCCAGACAGGGAGAGTGACATGAATACGCAAACCAGGCTGAACCTTGCATGGATCGTTGCCGTGGTGGCCTTGTCGGTTACCTCGGCTGTCCGGGCCGCGCCCGGGGAAGACCCGGTGGTCATCACCCATCGCGTGACGTATCTGCAGGTGCCTACCGCGGCCCCTGCTGCTTCGACGGAACTGGTGCAGCGCTCGGGCTTGCCTGACTACGCGCAGGCCAAGATTTCGCGCTACGTGGCCAAGGCCTATTCGCCGGAAACCGGCAACATCAAGACCGAAAAAGACGTGGTCACTGCCACCCACACGCAAGGCATGCAGACCACGTGCATCCAGTCGCTGACCCCCACGCCGGCTACCGGCGCGGGCAGCAGCCTCATGAACAACGAACAGGTGGTGGTGCTGCGCGGCGACCTGGTCAACTTCTGCAACTGATACCAGCCACCACGCTGCGCCATCGCAGGCGCTGGCCGGTTGGCCATGCATTGCGCGCACCGACAGAAACTGAACGAACGGCATCAGGGGAGGCCGAGATGAACACGAAGGACACGCCGCGCATGGCAAGCGGCACAACGCGCCCGAAGCCGCGCCCGGGCCTGTGGAGCGGCCTGCTGCTGACCGCCCTGCTCGCCGCCGGCTGCGCCACCCCCTTCGACGCCCGCAAGGATGCCGCCTACCACGAGAAAGCCGGCTCCATGGACCGCCCCGTCGTGCGGCCGGTGCGCTCGATCTCGAGCTTCTCCGATTCGCTGATGTGCATGGATCACATGCTGCGCGCGGCAGAACTGCCGACCACGTTGATCGCGTCCAAGCAGTTCCCCGATTACTCGGGCAAGGTGCCGGCCGCCACCAAGGAGATGGTCATCACCGCGCTGTCGCAGATGTCGCACCTGAGCAATGCATTCCGCTACGTGGATTACGAGGTGGACATCGCGCGGCAGGACACCGTGCAGAACCTGACGACCATCCTGCTCAACAACAACCAGATGCAGCTGCAACGCCCGGCGCTCTATGTGTCGGGCGCGGTGGCGTTCGTGGATCAGAACGTCATCAGCAACAACCTCAACGCCGGCACCTCGGCCAGCCGGCTCGACACCGGCTACAGCCGCAGCCGCAACGCCACCATCATCGGCCTGGAGATGCATCTGGGCGACTTCCGCACGCGCACGCTGATACCCGGCATGGACTCGGCCAACGAGGTGATCATCGGCTCCGCCGGTCAGGGTCTCGATCTGGCCGGCCGGATCGGCAACTATGGCGTGCAGTTCAACGTCGGGCGCGACTACACGCTCGGCACCGGCGGTGCCCTGCGCACGCTGGTGGATCTGGCCATGATCGAACTGGTGGGCAAGTGGGCGCGCGTGCCCTACTGGCAGTGCCTGATGCTGGACCAGACCAACCCGGCCTTCCAGCGCCAGATGCGCGACTGGTACGACGCCAGCGGCTTCATCGGCCAGATCAAGCTGATCCAGAACTCGCTGGAGCACCAGGGCTACCTGCCAAAAGGCACGGGCTCGCTGCCGGTCAACAACCCCATGTTCCGCAGCGCGCTGGCGCGCTTCCAGGCCGACAAGGGGCTGGTGGTCACGGGCGTGCCGGATTTCCAGACCTACGACCGCGCACTGCGCAACTTCGTCGCCCTGGGCGAGGACGGCACGCTGCAGCGCATCGGCTGGGCAAATTCCGGAGCTGCCGTAGCGACAGCCGCCGACGGCACCAGCAAGGCCGCGGAATGGGCGGCAGCCGACCCGTGGGCCGTCAACCTGCAGATCGAGAACCCGCAGCCCGCCAACGAGCGGCCAGCCTTCAAGCAAGGTGAGCAGGTGTTCCTGTCGGCCACGGTGTCGCGCAGTTCGTACCTCTACTGCTACTTCGTCGGCTCGGACGGCAACGCGATGCGGCTGACACCCAACGCGCTCAACCCGAACGCCCAGGTCAGCGCCAACCAGGCGGTGCGTCTGCCGGACTGGATGTCGCCCAACCCGGCTTTCATCCTCGATGCCGGCAAGCCAGGCACCGAAGGCGTCACCTGCGCCGCGACCCGCGACGACGCCAGCCCGCGCCTGCCAGCGGCCATGCAGGTGCCGGCCCTGACCCTGATCCAGGGCGTGCGTGGCACCGAGGGCCTGCTGCAGACCTTCGAGAACGCGCTCGACAAGAACGACTACGTCACGCAGACCATCCAGTGGAAGGTCGAACCTGCCGCGGCCAGCAACAGCGCCCGCAAGTGACGGGGTGAACGGATGACCAGGGCGCCCGCGACCAGGCTCGGTACCGCGGCGCCCGCGGAGGGAGGAAGAAGCATGCCCAGGCGATCGGGAGCCGCGGCCACACTGATGCCGCGGATCGGGGCGGCTCCGTCGGCGATGCTGGTGGTGTCGCTGTTGCTGAGCTGGGGCCTCGTGAACGCGCGGGTGCGCGCCCAGGAGGTCCAGCGCATCGAGATGGCGCCGCCCGGCACCGACCGGATCGAGCCGCGCAACGATCCGCCGATGCGCATCGAAGCCCGCAACGACCCGCCTCCGCGCATCCAGGCCGCACCGCTGGTGCGCGGCAGTCTGCTGGAGGCCGACACGCCCGAAGGCCGCGAACTGCGCCGGGATCTGCGTGCGCTGGAGCGGCAGGCCGACCAGGGCCGCACGCCGGGCAGCACGCGCAGCTCGGCCCAGGCCGCCTGGCTGCTGGGCCTGATCTACCTGCACGGCGCCGGCGTGCCGCAGAACGGCGCGCTGGCCGAAGGCTGGTTCGACAAGGCCGCCGCCTTCGGCCGCGAGCCCTGGGCCTACGCCGGCGTGGCGTGGTGCGCGATGGAAGGCTGCCACGGTCCGCCCGATGCGGACGCGGCGCGCCGGGCCATCGTCAGGCTGCGTGCCACGCATCCCGGCCGTGCCGACTACCTCGACTGGGTGCTGACCACGCGCCAGACCCCGCTGCAGATTGCCAGCCCGCGAAACACCACCCAGGCGATGATGGAGCCGGAGTTGCAGCCGCTGCCCCACCAGCGCCTGCTGGAACGTGCCGAGGCGGAGGGCGACCTGCAGGCGAAGATCGAACTGGCGCTGAACGACGTCGCCAACAACCGCGTGGACGAGGCGCTGCGCGCGTTCGAGCGTCTGGCCAGGCAGTCACGCGCGGCGCGCGACAACGTGCAACTGCTGCAGGCGCGCGCCAACTCAAGCCCCGTCCTGCGCTCCAACCTGACCGCGCAGTCCAGCGTGCAGGATCTGCTGGCCGGCGCGCGCGCCTACCACCGCGGCGATGGGCGCCCGGCGAACTACGTGGAGGCGATCCGCCTCTACCGACTGGCTGCCGACAAGGGCAGCGCGGAAGCACGCAAGATGCTGGAGCTGATCTACTCGCGCCCCACCTCCACCGGATTGGTCGACATCGGCTGGATGCAGCAGCTGGCCTACGCCAACACCGCGACCATGATCCCCACCGTGGGCATCCGCGCCAACACGTCCATGCTGTACCGCGAGCCGACACCGCTGTTCGACCTGATGCCGCCCGAGTGGCAGGCACGGGTCCACGCCATCGGCAGCTAGCGTGGGCACCGCAGGTGCCACCGGTACCCGCTCGGCGTTGGCACGCTTTGGTTTGCCGAGTCAGTACAAAATCGGCCTGCAGCCCTTTCATGGCGGGCGCAGACAGCTATTGTATTAGTAGCAATCGAAGAGCACCGGAGGAGTTGGCCCCGTGCACTCAGGCCGGGTTGCGCAGCGCAGCCCGCAGGCCCACGCCGATCTCCGGACGCTCGGCGAAGGGGTCTGGCGGGTTCTGAATGGCGACGATGGCATCGGTGCGCGACTTCACGTTGCCCAGCGCCTTGGGGTGGCTGAAGACGTAGAACTGGTCGGCCTCGATGGCGTCGAACACCTTCTGCGCCACCTCGGCCGCCGTCACCTTGCCGCTGCCCACGGCCTTGTCGCTCATGGCCTGGCCGATCAGCTGGCTCTGCGTGGGCTTTTCGGCCGCCAGGCCGGCCGGGCGGTTGCGCTCGCTCTTGTTGATGCCGGTGGGCACGAAGTACGGGCACAGCACGCTGGCGCTGATCTGGTCGGTCACCAGCCGCAGGTCCTGGTACAGCGTCTCGGTCAGTGCCACCACGGCGTGCTTGCTGACGTTGTAGATGCCCATGTTGGGCGGTGTCAGCAGGCCGGCCATGCTGGCGGTGTTGACGATGTGGCCTTCGTAGACAGGGTCCTGCCGCGCGGCATCCAGCATCATCGGCGTGAAGCCGCGCACGCCGTTGATGACGCCCCACAGGTTCACGCCCAGCACCCATTCCCAGTCCTTGACGCTGTTCTCCCAGACCAGGCCGCCCGCGCCCACGCCCGCGTTGTTGAACACGAAGTGCGGCGCGCCGAAGGCGGCCTTGACGTCCCGAGCCAGCGCGTCCATCGCTTCGGGGTCGGACACGTCGACACGCCGCGCCAGCGTGCGCGCGCCCAGCGCCTGGATCTCGGCGTTGGCCGCGTCCAGCGCGTCCTGCTGGATGTCGACCAGCACCACGTTCATGCCGCGCCGCGCCGCGATGCGCGCGCATTCCAGCCCGAAGCCGGAACCGGCGCCGGTCAGCACCGCCGTCTTGCCTTGAAAGTTCTTGATCACGTCAGTTGCTCCTCTTGATTCGATGAGTTGAACATGCCTTGCGGCTTATACCCATGACAGTAAACTCCGCCAGCCCTCGTCAGATAAGGGCTGCCAATTGATACTCTCCAGGAGTATGAAGAGGTGGCGCGCTCATACCGGCATCGCGCGCGCGATCAGCGCGTCCATGTCGACGCCGCTGGGCAGCGTGCCGAACACGTCGTGCGGCTGCGCCACGCGCGAAGCGCAGAAGGCGCCAAACACCGCCGCCGGTGCCGTCTGCGCCAGCAGCGCGGCCTGCACGGCCAGCGCCACGTCGCGCGACAGCGTGCGGGCGCCGGCCTCGTCGGTACCGCCGTCCACCCGCGTGGGCAGCGTGTCGACCAGACGGTCGAGCGCGGCGTGCTGGCCGCGCGCGGGCGCCAGCTCCTGCGCCAGCGCGGCGGCCACGTCGCCCTTGCGCAGGGCGCGCAGCAGGTCCAGCGCCATGATGTTGCCGGCGCCTTCCCAGATGCTGTTGACAGGCATCTCGCGGTAGATGCGCGCCAGCACGCCCTCGCCGCCCTCTTCCACGTAGCCGTTGCCGCCCAGGCATTCCATGGCTTCCTGCGCCATGGCCGCACCGCGCTTGCAGATCCAGAACTTGGCAATGGGCGTGAGCACGCGGGCCATCAGGCGCTCGTGCTCGTCCTGCGGGCGGTCGAAGGCGCGCGCCAGGCGCAGCGCCAGCGCGGTAGCGGCCTCGCTTTCCAGTGCCAGGTCGGCCAGCACGTTCTTCATCAGCGGCTGCTCGGCCAGCCGCTTGCCGAAGGCCTGGCGCTGCGCGGTGTGATGCAGCGCCTGGCTCAGCGCCTGGCGCATCAGGCCGCTGGTGCCCAGGGCGCAATCCAGCCGTGTCATGGTGCCCATGGCCAGGATCTGTGGCACGCCGCGCCCCTCCTCGCCCACCAGCCAGGCGGTGGTGCCGTCGAACTCGATCTCGGAGCTGGCGTTGGCCTTGTTGCCCAGCTTGTCTTTCAGGCGCTGGATGCGCAGCACGTTGCGGGTTCCATCCGGCAACACCCGCGGCAGGAAGAAGCACGACAGCCCGCCTGGCGCCTGCGCCAGCACCAGAAAGGCGTCGCACATCGGCGCCGAGAAAAACCATTTGTGGCCGGTGAGGCGGTAGCGCGCGCCCCAGTCGTCGTGCCCGTCCGGCACCGCCTGCGTGGTGTTGGCGCGCACGTCGGAGCCGCCCTGTTTCTCGGTCATGCCCATGCCCATGGTCACACCGGGCTTGTCGCGCCACAGCTTCACGCCCGGCGCATAGGCGCGGCTGGTGAGCCTGGGCGCCCAGTCGCGATGGACGGCCGGGTTGTCGCGCAGTGCGGGCGTGACCGCGTAGGTCATCGAGATCGGGCACAGGATGGAAGGCTCGAGCTCGGTGAACAGCATGAAGGCCGCGCCGCGCCTGACGTGAGCGTGGCCACTGGCTTGCTCCTCCGCCGCGTAGGGCGTGCCGTGCAGGCCGGCCTGGGTGGCCGCGCCCATCAGCGCGTGGTAGCTGGGGTGGAATTCCACCTCGTCGATGCGGTGGCCGAAGCGGTCGTGCGTGTGCAGCTCGGGCGTGTGCACATTGGCCAGGCGCGCGTGCTGCTGCATCTCGGCGCTGCCGGCCAGCTGGCCTAGTTGCGCCAGCGGCGCGGTGTCGAGGCCAGGCGCGTTGAACTTCAGCGCGGCCTGCAGCGCCTGGTTGCCCGTGAACAGGTTGCCGCCGACCAGCGGCGTGACCTGGTTGAACACCTCGTGCGTGGCACTCATGGCGGCCTCCTCGCGCGCAGGCCTTGTCAGATCAGCTCGACCAGCTGCTTGCCGAAGTTCTTGCCCTTCAGCAGGCCCAGAAAGGCTTCCGGCGCGCTCTCGATGCCCTGGGCGATGGTCTCACGCGGCTTGAGCTTGCCCTGCGCCACCAGCGTGCCCAGTTCCTGCAGCGCCTGCGGCCACAGCTCCATGTGCTCGCTGACAATGAAGCCCTCGATCTTCAGCCGGTTGACCAGGATCAGCGCCGGGTTCTGCAGCGGCAGCGGCGCGCCGTCGTAGCCGGCGATCATGCCGCACACCGCCACGCGCGCGAAGGCGTTGGTGCGCAGCAGCACGGCGTCCAGGATGTAGCCGCCCACGTTCTCGAAGTAGCCGTCGATGCCGTTCGGGCAGGCCTCTTTCAGCGCCTTGGCCATGGTCTTGACGTCGGGATGCTCGCGGTAGTCGATGCAGGCGTCGAAGCCCAGCTCCTCGACCGCGTACTTGCACTTGGCCGGCCCGCCGGCGATGCCCACCGCGCGGCAGCCGCGCGCCTTGGCCAGAGCGGCGTAGGCACTGCCCACGGCACCGGTGGCGGCGCTCACCACCACCGTGTCGCCTTCCTTGGCCGCGATGATCTGCGTGAGACCGTACCAGGCCGTCACCCCGGGCATGCCCACCGCGCCCAGGTAGTAGGACAGCGGCACGTGCGTGGTGTCGACCTTGCGCAGCAAGCCGGGCGCGTTGCCGTCGACCACGCTGTACTCCTGCCAGCCGCCCATGCCCACGACCTGGTCACCGGGCTTGAACTTGGGGTGGCGCGATTCGACCACCTCGCCCACGGTGCCGCCGATCATCACCTCGCCCAGCGGTTGCGGCTGCGCGTAGCTCTTGCTCTCGTTCATGCGGCCGCGCATGTACGGGTCCAGGCTCAGGTAGTGGTGGCGCACCAGCACCTGGCCGTCCTGCAGGGCCGGTGTGTCCGTGGTCACCAGCTTGAAGTTGCTGGTGGTGGCTTCGCCATCGGGGCGGTTGTCGAGCAGGATCTGGCGGTTGGTAGGCATGTTGGATACTCCTGTTTGCTCTTGATTCAATAGCTGCCTGCGCCCGTTGGTATTGGGCTGAAGGCTGATTTCTTTCAAAAAAATCAATCGGTGGGCAAAGGCCCCCTGGCGTGATCGGGCCGCTCGGCCCGCGGCACGTATTTGAAGGTGCCGGTGGACTGGGCGCACAGCCTGCCCTCGGCATCCAGCACGGAGCCTTCCACGAAGGCCATGCTGCGCGTGCGGTGCAGCAGCCGTCCGCGCCCGACCAGCGGCACACCGGGTGTCACCGGCGCCGGGCGCATGAAGCTGGTCTTCATCTCCACGGTGACGATGCCCATGTCCTTCTGCGCGCTGCGCGCCGCCGTGGCCATGATCACGTCCAGAAACGTCATCACCGCGCCGCCGTGCAGCACGCCGAAGGAGTTGCAGTGCTCCGGCAATGGCGCGTAGCGCAGCTCCGATTCACCGCCGTCGAACTTCTCCATCGTGAAGCCCAGGTGGTCGACAAACGGAATGACGACGCCGAAATCAATGCTCATGCGTTGATCTTTCTTTCAATCAAACGGCCGCGGAGCAGGTCAACCCGGCGACCGCCGTGGCCGGGGTCTCCCCGGCCACCAGCGGTGTCCCCTTGACGAAGCGAGAGGGGGAAAGGCACCGAAGGCGACTCAGGGGGTGCCCCATGTCATCCACCGGTCACCACACTCACCCCACCGTCCACCGCCAGCCACTGGCCGGTGATGTGCTTGCCGGCGTCGCTGGCGTACAGCAGCGTGATGCCCTTCAGGTCTTCGTCGTCGCCCAGACGGCGCAGCGGTGCGTTCTCGGCCAGCTTGTCCTCGCCCAGGCGGTCGAGCGTACCGCGCGTCATCTTGCTGGGAAAGAAGCCCGGGCAGATGGCGTTCACGTTGATGCCGTACCGGCCCCATTCGCAGGCCAGAGCGCGGGTGAAGTTGATCACCGCGCCCTTGCTGGTGTTGTAGGCGATGGTCTGCATGTCCGGCGGGTTGCCGCCCAGGCCTGCGATGCTGGCGATGTTGATGATGCGGCCCTGCTTGCGGCCGATCATGCTCTTCTTGGCCAGCCGCTGGCTGAGCAGGAAATAGCCGCGCACGTTGAGGTTCATCACCTTGTCCCAGGCATCGAGAGGATGGTCTTCGGCCGGGGCGCCCCAGGCGGCGCCGGCGTTGTTGACCAGGATGTCCACGTCGCCCATGCGCTCCAGGGTCTCATCGGCCAGGCGGTGGATGTCGGCCTCCTGCGCGGCGTCGGCGGCGATCCAGCGGGCGTCGATGCCGGCGGCCTGCAGGTCGGCCACGGCTTCTTCCAGGTCGGCGGCCTTGCGCGAGCTGAGCATGATGCGCGCACCCGCCTCGCCCAGCGCATGGGCCATCTGCAGGCCCAGCCCGCGCGAGCCGCCGGTGACGAGCGCGGTCTTGCCCTTGAGATCGAAGAGTTGTTGGACGGTGCGGGTCATGCGGGAGTCTCCTGGGTGAAAGTTCAGAACGCTTCTTCGGGTGCGGCGGCGCAGGTCATGTCGCGGCTTTCCACCACGCGCAGCCAGGCGTCGATCCTGGGCAGTTCGTAATGGAAGAAATAGTTGGTGGCCGGCGCCGTGCCCTGGCGGAATGCTGCGTTTTCAGAAGCATCGGCAGCCAGCGAAAGCTCCAGCCACATCCAGGCGATGACCACGTGGCCGAAGGCCTGCATGTAGGGCACGGCGTTGGCCAGCGCCTCGGTCGGGTTGCCGCTGGCCCAGGCGGCCTTGGTGGCGGCGCCCACGCGGGCCAGTGCGCCGGCCAGCGCATTGGCGTGTCCGGCCAGCGCAGCGCTGTGCCCTGCGCGCTCGATGGTGGTGTTGATGCGCCCGGCCAGCAGTTGCAGGCCGCGGCCGCCTTCCATCAGCACCTTGCGGCCCAGCAGGTCCATGGCCTGGATGCCGTGCGTGCCTTCGTGGATCATGTTCAGGCGGTTGTCGCGCCAGTACTGCTCCACCGGGAAATCGCGTGTGTAGCCGTAACCGCCGTGGATCTGGATCGCCAGGCTGTTGGCTTCCAGGCAGTTCTCGCTCGGCCAGCTCTTGGCCACGGGCGTCAGCACCTCCAGCAGCAGGCGTGCTTCGTCGGCCAGGGCGGCATCACCGGTGTGCTGCTCGTCCACCAGCCGGGCGCAGTACATCAGCAGGGCCAGTGCGCCCTCGCAATACGCTTTCTGCGCCATCAGCATGCGCTTGATGTCGGCGTGCTCGATCAGGCGCACCGGCGGCTGGCTGGCATCCTTGCCGCTGGCACCCACGGGGCGGCCCTGCGTGCGCGTCTTGGCATAGTCGAGCGAGGCTTCGTAACCCGCCAGCCCCAGCATGGTGGCGGCCATGCCGATGGCGATGCGCGCCTCGTTCATCATGTGGAACATGCAGCGCAGGCCCTGGCCGGGCTCGCCCACCAGGTAGCCCACGGCGCCGGCCTGGCCGTCGACCGGGAAGCGCCCTTCGCCAAAGTTCAGCAGCGTGTTGGTGGTGCCGCGCCAGCCCAGCTTGTGGTTCAGGCCGGCCAGCGCCACGTCGTTGCGCACACCGGTAAGCCGGCCTTCGGTATCGACCAGCTTCTTGGGCACGATGAACAGCGAGATGCCCTTCACGCCCGGCACCAGCTTGCCGTCCGGCCCCGGGATCTTGGCCAGCACCAGGTGGACGATGTTTTCCGTCAGCTCGTGTTCGCCGGCCGAGATCCACATCTTGTTGCCGCGCAGGCGGTAGCGTGGGCCAAGCGGATCGTCCGCGTCTTCCAGCACCGCGCGGGTGGCAATGTCGCTCAGGCTGGAGCCGGCCTGTGGCTCGCTCAGGCACATGGTGCCGGCCCAGCGGCCGCTGAATTCGTTGGCGGCGAACACCTGCTGCTGCGCCGGCGTGCCGTGCGCCATCAGCAGATTGGCGTTGCCCACCGTGAGCAGGTTGGAGCCGATGCTGATCGAGGCCTTGCCGAAGAAGGCATTGGCCGCAGCTTCCACCAGATACGGCAACTGCATGCCGCCATGCTCGTAATCCTGTGCCGCGGCCAGCATGCCGGATTCGGCATAGGCGGCGCGCGCCTCGTGCGTGGCCCTGGGCAACACCACGCGCAGGCTGCCGTCGGGCTCCTGCTCGGTGCGAGGCTCCTCGGTATCGACCAGTCGGTTGAAAGGCGCGTACTTGTCGCGGGCGATGCGTTCGCAGGTGTCCATCACCGCGTCGAAGGTCTCACGTGAATGCTCGGCGAAGCGCGGGCGCTGCGTGAGCGCCCCGGCGTTCAGCCAGTCATGGAGCAGGAAGTCGAGCGTGCTGCGCAGGTTCATGCAGATTCACCATCCAATAGGGCTGCAGCCCTTGCGTGGCAGGCGCAGGCAGCCATCAAATTCATAGCAGATCAGGACTTCTCAGGAAGTACCGCGATCGTGCCTTGTGCCAGAGCGCAGAGCTTCTCCGTGCCGGCCTCGTCGACCGCGAACACCTCGCAGCGGCACACGGCCTGCGTGCGGCTCACATGCTCGGCCCTGGCGCGGGCCACCAGCCGCCGGCCCAGGGCCGGACGCACGTAGTTGATCTTGAACTCGCTGGTGACCACCGGCACCCGCAAGGCCGTGCCGCCCGCGTAGGTGAGCGCGTTGTCGGCGGCGTAGCTCACCACGCCGCCATGCACGAAGCCGTTCTGCTGCCGGAGCTGATCGGTGACAGGCACCTGCAGTTCGCAGGCGCCTGGCGCCAGCTGCGCCAGTTCGGCACCGACCAGCACGCTGAAAGGCTGCCGGGCCAGCACCTCGCGGCCCATGGCAAGAAAGGCTTCGGGCGACACCGTGACCGGCGGCGCCGTGGCGGCATCGCCGGTTGTCACGTCAGAGCACTTCGAACACGCCGGCCGCGCCCATGCCGCCGCCGATGCACATGGTCACGCACACGCGCTTGGCGCCACGGCGCTTGCCTTCGATGAGCGCATGGCCTGTCAGGCGCTGGCCGCTCACGCCGTAGGGGTGGCCCAGGGCGATGGCACCGCCGTTGACGTTGAGCCTGTCGGCCGGGATGCCCAGCTTGTCGCGGCAGTAGAGCACCTGCACGGCGAAAGCCTCGTTCAGTTCCCACAGATCGATGTCGCTCACCTTCAGGCCCAGCTTGGCCAGCACCTTGGGCACGGCGAAGACAGGGCCGATGCCCATCTCGTCGGGTTCGCAACCGGCCACGGCGAAGCCCAGGAAACGGCCCAGCGGCTTGAGGCCCTTCTTGCTGGCGTAGCCCTCATCCACGACCACGCAGGCGCCGGCGCCGTCGCTGAACTGACTGGCGTTGCCGGCCGATACCACGCCGCCCGGCAAGGCGGGGCGGATACTGCTGATGCCTTCCTTGGTGGTGCCTTCGCGGATGCCCTCGTCCTGGCTGACGGTGACTTCCTTGGTGATCAGGCCCAGCGTCTTGTCGGCAATGCCGGCGGTGACCGTGATGGGCGCGATCTCGTCATCGAACTTTCCGGCGGCGCGCGCGGCCGCCGCCTTCTGCTGGCTGGAGGCACCGTACTCGTCCATCACGTCGCGGCCGATGTGGTAGCGCTTGGCCACCTGCTCGGCGGTCTGCAGCATGCTCCAGTAGATTTCCGGCTTCTTCCTGGCCAGTGCCAGGTCCTGGATCATGTGCAGGTTCATTTCCTGCTGCACGCAGGAGATGCTTTCCACGCCGCCGGCCACGAACACGTCGGCCTCGCCGGCGATGATGCGCTGCGCCGCCAAAGCAATGGTCTGCAGGCCGGACGAGCAGAAACGGTTCACCGTGGTGCCCGAGGTCGTGACGGGGCAACCGCCCATCAGCGCGATCTGGCGCGCGATGTTCATGCCGGTGGCGCCTTCGGGGTTGGCGCAGCCCATGATGACGTCGTCCACCTCGGCGGCGTCGATGCCGGCGCGCTGGATGGCGTGTTGCACCGCATGGCCGCCCAGCGTGGCGCCATGGGTCATGTTGAAGGCGCCCTTCCAGCTCTTGGCGAGCGGCGTGCGGGCGGTGGAAACGATGACGGCCTGGGTCATTTCAAACTCTCCTGATGTTCCTGCGTGGTTTGTGCGGCCCGGCGGTCAGCCGTTGAAGCTCTTGCCTTCGGCGACCAGCTTCTGGATCAGCGCCGCCGGTTGCCAGAACTTGGGGTCGTCGTGCGGGTTGCGCGCGAAGCGCTTCATCGCCTCGGCCACGTTGAACAGACCCACCTGGTCGGCGTACTTCATGGGGCCGCCGCGCCAGATCGGAAAGCCGTAGCCGGTCAGGTACACCATGTCGATGTCGCTGGCCTTGCTGGCGATGCCGTCTTCAAGAATGCGCGCGGCCTCGTTCACCAGCGAATACACCAGCCGTTCGACGATCTCCTGATCGCTGATCTTGCGCGGCGTGATGCCGATGTCCTTGCGGTGCTTCTCGACCATGTCTTCCACCAGCTTGCTGGGGATCGCGTCGCGCTTGCCGGGCTGGTAGTCGTACCAGCCGGCGCCCGTCTTCTGGCCGAAGCGGCCCAACTCGCACAGCAGATCGGCGGTCTTGCTGTACTTCATGTCGGGCTTTTCGACATAGCGGCGCTTGCGGATGGCCCAGCCGATGTCGTTGCCGGCCAGGTCGCCCATGCGGAACGGGCCCATGGCAAAGCCGAACTTCTCGACCGCCTTGTCCACCTGCTGCGGCGTGGCGCCCTCCTCGATCAGGAAGCCGGCCTGGCGGCTGTACTGCTCGATCATGCGGTTGCCGATGAAGCCGTCGCACACGCCGGAGACCACCGCCGTCTTGCGGATCTTCTTGGCAATCACCATCACCGTGGCCAGCACGTCCTTGGCGGTCTTGGCGCCGCGCACCACTTCCAGCAGCTTCATCACGTTGGCCGGGCTGAAGAAGTGCATGCCGACCACGTCCTGCGGGCGCTTGGTGAAGGCGGCGATCTTGTCCACGTCGAGCGTGGAGGTGTTGGACGCCAGGATGGCCCCGGGCTTCATCACCTCGTCCAGCTTCTTGAACACGGTTTCCTTGACACCCAGTTCCTCGAACACGGCCTCGATGACCATGTCGGCGTCCTTGATGTCGTCGTAACTCAGCGTGGACGTGAGCAGGGCCATGCGCTGCTCGTACTTGTCCTGCTTGAGCTTGCCCTTCTTGACCTGTGCCTCGTAGTTCTTGCGGATGGTGGCCAGGCCGCGGTCCAGCGCTTCCTGCTTGGTCTCCAGAATGGTCACCGGAATGCCGGCGTTGAGGAAGTTCATCGCGATGCCGCCACCCATGGTGCCGGCGCCGATGACGGCCACCTTCTGGATGTCGCGCGGCTTGACTTCGGGCCCCACATCGGGAATCTTGGACGCGGCGCGCTCGGCGGCGAAGATGTGGCGCAGGGCCTTGCACTCCGGCGTCTGCATCAGGTTGATGAAGATCTCGCGCTCCTTGGCCAGCGCGTCGTCGAACTTCATCCGGGTGGCGTTCTCCACGGCGTCGACACATTTCAGCGGCGCCGGGAAGTTCTTGGCCATGCCCTTGACCATGTTGCGCGCGAACTGGAAGTAGGCATCGCCGTCCTTGTGCTTGCAGGGCAGGTTGCGCACCAGCGGCAGCGGCGAGCCGTCGGCGTGCTTGGCCGCCACCTGCCTGGCCAGCGCCACGGCTTCGTCCAGCAGCGACTCGGGGGACTTGCTGAGCTGGTCGAACAGCTTCTGGCCGGGCAGTTGCGCCAGCAGTTCGCTGTTCACGGGCTCGCCGCTCACGATCATGTTCAGCGCGGCCTCCACGCCCAGCACGCGCGGCAGGCGCACCGTGCCGCCGGCACCGGGGATCAGGCCCAGCTTGACTTCCGGCAGCGCCACCTTGCAGCCGGGTGCGCCGACGCGGTAGTGGCAGCCGAGCGCCAGCTCCAGCCCGCCGCCCATGGCTACCGAATGCACGGCGGCCACCACAGGCTTTTGCGAATGCTCCACGGCCAGGATCACCGACAGCAGGATCGGTTCCTGCATGGCCTTGACCGAATTGAACTCGCGGATGTCCGCGCCGCCCGAGAAGGCCTTGCCGGCACCCGTGAGGACGATGGCCTTGATGGCCGGGTCGGCGTTGGCCTTTTCCAGCGCATTGGTGATGCCCACGCGCGTCTCGTAACCCAGGCCGTTCACCGGCGGGTTGTTCATGGCGATGATGGCGACGTCGCCCTGGATGGTGGTTTCAGCGGTCATTCGATCTCCTCAACGGTTCGTCATGTCACGGTCATTCGGGAAGGCGCCTGGCAGCCGCTGGCCCTGCGCGGCGCGCCCGCTTCGTACTGCGGGCGCATGCCTTGAGTTTAGTCATTTGAGCGCGGCGTGGGTGCCCGGTTGTCACGGTCGGGACGCTGCAGGAATCCGGGTCAAACCAAGCTCCAGACCAAATCTGGCGGGCGCAGTCAGCTATCAAAAAAAGAGCATTCGGTGTCCTGCGCCGAAACGCTCAGACCTCCAGCCACTCCTTGCGCACCGTCTTGTCGGCGCGCAACTCGTCGGGCGTGCCCTCGAACACGATGCTGCCGTGGCCCATGACCAGGGTGCGGTCGGAAATGGTGAGCGCAATGGTCAGCTTCTGCTCGATCAGCAGCACGGAAACCCCACGCTCCTTGAGCCTTTGCAGGTACTCGCCCACCAGCTCGACGATCTTGGGCGCCAGGCCTTCGGTCGGCTCGTCGATGATGATGAGCTTGGGGTCGCCCATCAGCGTGCGGCAGAGCGTCAGCATCTGCTGCTCACCGCCGGACATCACGCCGGCCTCGGTGTGCTCGCGTTCCTTGAGGCGGGGGAACATGGCATACATGTCGTCGAACGACCACTGGCTGCCCTTGCCGCTGCCCTTCTGCCCTAGCAGCAGGTTCTGGTGCACCGTGAGGCGCGGAAAGATGTCGCGGCTCTCGGGTACGTAGCCGATGCCCATGTGGGCGATCTCGTAGGGCTTGCGGCCCAGGATGTGGCGGCCTTCCCAGTCCACGGTGCCGCTCGCATCCACCATGCCCATGATGGCCTTGGCGGTGGTCGAGCGCCCGGAGCCGTTGCGGCCCAGCAGGGCGACGATTTCGCCCGGCTGCACGTCGAAGCTCACGCCGTGAAGCACGTGGCTCTTGCCGTAGTAGGCGTGCAGGTCGTTGATCTTCAGCATGGTCAGTGGCCCTCCGCCTGTGCGTGGGCGATGTCCGATCCCAGGTAGGCTTCCTGCACGCGGGCGTCCGCACGCACGGCCTCGGGCGTGTCGAAGGCGAGCACTTCGCCATAGACGACCACGGCGATCTTGTCCGCGAGGCCAAACACCACGCCCATGTCGTGCTCGACCGTCAGCAGCGTCTTGCCCACGGTCACTTCACGGATGAGTTCGACAAAGCGCTGTGTCTCGCTCTTGCTCATGCCGGCAGTCGGTTCGTCGAGCAGGATGACGTCGGCGCCACCCGCGATGGTGATGCCGATCTCCAGGGCCCGCTGCTCCGCATACGGCAGGTTGGCCGCCAGCACGTCACGCTTGTTCTGCAGGTGCACCATGCGCAGCAGCTCTTCCGCGCGATCGTTGGCATCGTGCAGGCGCGAGAGGAAGCGCAGGAAGGTGTAGCGGTAGCCCAGGCTCCACAGCACCGCCACGCGCAGGTTCTCGAACACGCTCAGCTTGGGGAAGATGTTGGTGATCTGGAAGCTGCGCGACAAACCCATGCGGTTGATCTCGAACGGCTTCTTGCCGTCGATGCGCTCGCCGTTCAGGAAGACCTCGCCGCTGGTGGGCACCAGACGGCCGCTGATCAGGTTGAACAGCGTGGACTTGCCGGCGCCGTTGGGGCCGATCACGGCCACGCGTTCACCCGGCCGCACGGCCAGGTCGATGCCGCGAATGATCTCGGTCTTGCCGAAGCTCTTGCGGAGGTCGCGGATGTCGAGCGCCAGCGCGCCCTGTGCGGCTGGTTGCTGTGCGTGTGCGCTCATGCCACCACCCCCTGCTGCGCGTTGGCAGCCGCTTCCATCTCGGTGTGCACCTCGTGCCAGACCACGGCCAGCCTCCGGCGGGCCCATTCGAACCACACGGCGCCGACCAGGAACACCACCGCGGCCCCCAGCCAGCTGCCCATCTGCTTGGCGTGCAGCATCATGCCGAAGATCTTCACCTCGTCGCCGATGGCCGTGGCCAGCTGCAGGTGGTAGACCATCTCGATCATGATGGCGGCCCCCACGAAGGCGACGACGCCACCCACCGCGGCGATCAGCAGCTTGGGCGCCACGCGGCCCATGTAGCCGTGCTTGGCCACGCGCACCAGCATCATGATCAGGCTGGCGATGCCACCTGGCGCATACATCACCATGAACACGAAGACCAGGCCCAGGTAGAGCAGCCAGGCGTTGGTCCATTCGGACAGCAGCACCGAAGCCAGCACCATCAGCACGCCGCCGATGATCGGGCCGAAAAAGATCGTGGCGCCGCCGAGGAAGGTGAACAGCAGGTAGCTGCCCGAACGCACGGCGCCGACCACTTCGGCCGTCACCAGCTCGAACAGCAGTGCCGCCAGGCCGCCGGCCACACCCGAGAAAAAGCCCGACACGATGAACGAGAAATAGCGCACCCGTTCGGCGCTATAGCCCACGAACTCCACCCGCTCGGGGTTGTCGCGCACCGCGTTCAGCACGCGGCCAAGCGGCGTCTGCGTAAACGCGTACATGCCCAGCACGCTGAGGAAGGTGTAGATCGCGATCAGGTAGTAGAGCTGCCGCGGTGGACCGAAGGTGATGCCCATCACGGCTTGACCGACCACGCGATTGCTCGACACCCCTGCCTCGCCGCCAAAGAAGCCGGAGAACATCAGCGACATGGCGAACACCAGCTCGCCGATGCCCAGCGTGATCATCGCGAAGGGCGTGCCCGACTTGCGCACCGTGACGTAGCCCAGCAGCGCCGCGAAGAACATGCCGCCCAGCGCGCCCACCATCGGGATCAGGCTGACGGGAATGGGCAGCGAACCATCGCCCGCCATGTTCAGCGCGTGGATCGCGACGTAGGCCCCCAGCCCGGTGTAGACCGCATGGCCAAAGCTGAGCATGCCGCCCTGCCCCAGCAGGATGTTGTAGGACAGGCAGGCGATGATGGCCACGCACATCTGCCCCAGGATGTTCACCGACAGGTTGCTGCGGAAGATCAGCGGCGCCACGATCAGGATCACCGCGAACACCAGCCAGACGCCCATCGCCGGCCAACCCAGGCGGCGCGGGCGCGCCACGGCTTCTGCCTTCAATTGCTCAGACATTGTTCAGCCCTCCCGCGTGCCCAGCAGGCCGCGTGGCCTGAAGATCAGGATCAGCACCAGGAACAGGTACGGCAGGATCGGCGCCACCTGCGAGATGGTGAGGTTCATCAGGGTACTGTTGTCGATCGCGCTGCCCAGCGACACGCCCATCGACTGGAACATGCCCTTGAGCGAATAGTCGAAAGCGATGGCGAAGGTCTGCACCACGCCGATCAGCAGCGAAGCCACGAAGGCACCGGCCAGTGACCCCATGCCGCCGACTACCACCACCACGAAGATGATGGACCCCACCGTCGCCGCCATGGCCGGCTCGGTGACGAAGGTGACGCCGCCGACCACACCGGCCAGTGCCGCCAGGCCCGTGCCGGCCGCGAACACCGTCATGAACACGCGAGGCACGTTGTGGCCCAGGGCCTCGGCCATGTCCGGATGCGTGAGCGCGGCCTGGATGACGTAGCCAATGCGGGTACGCGTCAGCAGCAACCACACGCTCACCAGCATCAGGATGGCGATCACCATGATCGCGGCGCGCGTGGCAGGGAATGGCGTGCAGGCCACATCCGGCTTGCCGCAAAGCTCGCTCGCGGCGCTGCCCCAGACGGCATACAACCCGTCCGAGGCGCTCTTGATCACCGTGAACGCGGAGCCGCGCAGCAAGTCGGGCGGCTGGAATTCGACGGCCGTGCGGCCCCAGATCAGCTGCACGACCTCGAGGATGATGTACGACAGCCCGAAGGTCACCAGCAGTTCGGGCACGTGGCCGTAGCGGTGCACCTTGCGCAGGCTGAACTTCTCGAACAGCGCGCCGAGGCCCGCCACCAGCACCGGCGCCACCACCAGGGCCGGCCAGAACCCGATGACGCCCGCCAGCGTGTAGGCGAAGTAGGCGCCCAGCATGTAGAAGCTGGCATGGGCGAAGTTGAGCACGCCCATCATGCTGAAGATCAGCGTCAACCCAGAGCTCAACATGAACAGCAACAGCCCGTAACTCAGGCCGTTGAGCATGGAGATGATGAAGAACTCCATCCAAATGTCCCCAGACTGCGGCCGGTGGCTCAGCCGCGGTTGTCAGTCAATTCAGCAACACGCCCTCCCGAGGGAGGGCGCGTGCAGGAAGGGCGGGCGCCCTCAGTCCATCCAGACCCGGCCGGCACCAGGGCCGGCCACGGGCCATCACGGACGCTTCATGTTGCAGCTGGTCGGCGTGCTGGCCACGTAGGCCGGGTATTCCTTGACCGGCGCCAGCGTCATGCCGGTGTTCTCCGGGCTGTAGGGGTACTTGGCGCTGGTCTTTTCCCAGATCGTGATGAACAGCGGCTGCTGCAGTTGATGGTCGGCCTTGCGGATTTCGTCGTCACCATTGAAGTTCTTGAACTTCAGGCCTTCCAGCGCCGCGGCCACCTTGACCGGGTCGGTCGACTTGGCCTTGGCCATCGCCTGCGACAGCGACTCGAGCGCCGAATAGATGGCCAGGGTGTACAGATCGTCGTTGGTGCGCTTCTTGTACTCGGCCATCCACTTCTCGGACTCGCCCGGCATGTTGTAGTGGCCGTAGCTCACCTGGTAAACCTTGCCGGCGCCGGTGGTACCCAGCGCCGTGGGCGTGCCCGTGGTGACCACGTAGTAGGTGAAGAACTTGCCGTCGTAGCCGGCTTCCTTGGCGGCCTTGATCATCAGCGACAGGTCCGAGCCCCAGTTGCCGGTGATCACGGTGTCGGCGCCCGAGGCCTTGATCTTGGCGATGTAGGGTGCGAAGTCACGCACCTTGGCCAGCGGGTGGAAATCCTCACCCACCACCTCGATATCCGGACGCTTGCGCTTCAGCGTCTCCTTGGCGAACTTGGCGACCTGGTGGCCGTGCGAGTAGTCCTGGTTCAACAGGAACACCTTCTTGACGTCCGGCATGTCCTTGATGAAGCTGGAGATGGCCTCCATCTTCATGGAGGTGTCGGCGTCGTAGCGGAAGTGCCAGTAGCTGCACTTGCTGTTGGTGAAATCCGGATCCACGGCGGCGTAGTTCAGGTACACCACCTCCTTGCCCGGATTCCGCTCGTTGTTCTTGTTGACACCGTCGATCAGCGCTGCCGCCACGGAAGAACCGTTGCCCTGGGCGATGTAGTGGATGCCCTGGTCGATGGCCGACTTCAGCGCGGTGGCGCTTTCGGCCGGGCTGAGCTTGTTATCGAAGGGAACGATTTCGAACTTCACGCCTGCGGGATTCTTGGCATTGATCTTCTCGGCAAAGAACTGCCAGGTCTTCAGCTGGTTGGCACCCACGGGCGCCATCAGGCCGCTCAACGGGTCGATCCAGGCGATCTTGACGGTCTGGCCTTGTTGGGCGAAGGCGGCGCCGGCGGCGCACACCATGGCGGCGGTTACGAGAGGTTTCACCAAGAATTTCATGCATGTCTCCTGCTATAAGAACTGAGGCCCTGCGAGCCTAACGGGCATTCCACCACGGCACAGCCGGGTTTGTCCGTAGTTGGTGTCACGAAGGCGCCTCGGCGGTGGGCCGACGCGCTCCCCCCACCGCGGTGCACAGCTTCAGGCGGCCGGCAGCTTGTAGTCGCTCAGTTGCTGGCGGATCTTGGTCTTGAGCATCTTGCCCGTGGCGCCCAGCGGAATCGCGTCGACGAACACCACGTCGTCGGGCGTCTGCCATTTGGCCACCTTGCCCTCGTAGAACTGGAGCAGTTCGTCGCGCGTGAGTTCGGCACCGGGCTTGAGGGACACCACCACGATCGGGCGCTCGTCCCATTTGGGGTGCGGCATGCCCACGCAGGCCGCCATGGCCACGGCCGGGTGGGCCATGGCAATGTTCTCGATGTCAATGGAGCTGATCCATTCGCCGCCGGACTTGATCACGTCCTTGCTGCGGTCGGTGATCTGCATGAAGCCGTCGGCGTCGATGGTGGCCACATCGCCCGTGGGGAACCAGCCGCCCTTCAGTGGATCGCCACCCTCGCCCTTGAAGTAGCTGGCCACCACCCAGGGGCCACGCACGTACAGGTCGCCGGCGGTGGCACCGTCCCAGGCCAGTTCCTGGCCGTCGTCGCCCACGATCTTCATGTCGACGCCGCAGATGGCCCGCCCCTGCTTGAGGCGCAGCTTCATCTGCTCCTCGGGGGCCAGCTTGCGGTGCTTTTCCTTGAGCGTGCACAACGTGCCCAGCGGGCTCATCTCGGTCATGCCCCAGGCATGCAGCACCTCGACGTTGTAGTTGTCCTGGAAGGCATGGATCATGGCCGGCGGGCAGGCCGAGCCGCCGATCACCGTGCGCGTCAGCGTCGAGAACTTGAGCTGGTTGGCCTGCATGTGCGTCAGCAGCATCTGCCACACGGTCGGCACGCCGGCGGCCATGGTCACGCCCTCGCCCTCGATCAGCTCGTAGACCGATTTGCCGTCCAGCGCGCCACCCGGGAACACCAGCTTGGCGCCCGTCAGCGCGGCCGAATAAGGGATGCCCCAGGCATTGACGTGGAACATGGGCACCACCGGCAGCACCGCGTCGCGCGCCGACAGGTTCATCACGTCGGGTAGCGCGGCGGCGTAGGCGTGCAATACCGTGGAGCGGTGGCTGTACAGCGCGGCCTTGGGATTGCCCGTGGTGCCGCTGGTGTAGCACATGCTGGACGCGGTGTTCTCGTCGAACACCGGCCAGGCGTAGGTGCTGGGCTGCTGGCCCATCCAGGCCTCGTAGCTCACCAGGTTGGGGATGCCGGTGTCGCCCGGCAGCTTGTCGGCGTCGCACAGCATGATCCACTGCTGCACGTTGGGGCAATGGGCGTGCACGCCCTTGATGATGGGCAGGAAGGTGGTGTCGAAGCAGACGATCCTGTCTTCCGCGTGGCTGACGATCCAGGCGATCTGCTCGGGCAGCAGGCGCGGGTTGATGGTGTGCAGCACGCGCTCGGAACCGCTCACGCCGAAGTACAGCTCCAGGTGGCGGTAGCCGTTCCAGGCCAGGGTGCCCACACGATCACCCGCCGCCAGGCCGGAAGCGTCCAGCGCGTTGGCCACCTGCCTGGAGCGGGCGGCCACGTCCTTCCAGGTGTAACGATGGAGATCGCCCTCGGTGCGCCGCGAGACGATCTCGCCGTCGCCGTGGTGGCGCGCGGCAAATTCGATCAGGTTGGAAATGAGCAGCGGGTGGCTCTGCATCAGGCCCAGCATGGGATGTCTCCTCTTCTTGAACAGCCAAAGAACAACTGAAAACACCATCATGCCAGATGCGTTTCCCCACGCCTGCAACGGCAAGCCGTGTTGACGACAATGGCGCATGGACCAACGCGTAGAACACGTCCCCCACGCCGAGTTGCCCGGCGCTGCCTGGCAGGGGCGCTTCGCGGCGCTGGGCCCGGCGTTTCACACCGAGCTCCATCCCACCCCGGTGCCGGCGCCCTACTGGGTGGCCCGCAGCGCCGGCATGGCGCGGGAGCTGGGCTGGCCGGCCGACTGGTGGCAGGCGCCCGAGGCGCTGGCGCTGTTCGCCGGTAACCGCGTCGCCGCCGGCACACGGCCGCTGGCCAGCGTGTACGCCGGGCACCAGTTCGGCCATTGGGCCGGCCAGTTGGGAGATGGCCGCGCCATCCTGCTGGGCGAAGCTGTTGCACCGAATGGCGACCTGCTGGAGCTGCAGCTCAAGGGCGGCGGCCTGACGCCCTACTCCCGCATGGGCGACGGCCGGGCCGTGCTGCGCTCGTCGATCCGCGAATTCCTGGCCAGCGAGGCCATGCACGCGCTGGGCATCCCCACCACGCGGGCACTGTGCATCACCGGCTCCGACCTGCCGGTGCGGCGCGAAACGCTGGAAACCGCCGCCGTCGTCACCCGGGTGGCGCCCAGCTTCATCCGCTTCGGGCATTTCGAGCACTTCAGCTACAGCGACCAGCACGCCGAATTGCGGCAGCTGGCCGATTTCGTCATCGACCATTTCTATCCCGCGTGCCGCGAGCCGGCGGCCGGCCAGCCGGGCAACGCCTACGCCGCGCTGCTGGCGGCCGTGGCGCTGCGCACGGCCTCGCTCATGGCCGGCTGGCAGGCGGTGGGCTTCATGCACGGGGTCATGAACACCGACAACATGAGCATCCTGGGCCTGACCATCGACTACGGCCCGTTCCAGTTCATGGACGGGTTCGACCCCGGCCACATCTGCAACCACAGCGATCCCACCGGCCGTTACGCCTACAACCGCCAGCCGCCGGTGGCCTTCTGGAACCTGATGGCCCTGGCGCAGGCGCTGATGCCGCTGATCGGCGAGTCCGACCACGCCCTGGCCGCGCTGGAACCCTACAAGACCGCCTTCCCGCAGGCCCTGCAGGCGCGCATGGCCGCCAAGCTGGGCGTGGCCGAGCCCAGGGAGCAGCACCACGCGCTGGCCGAAAGCCTGCTGGGCCTGATGGCGCGCGAGCGCACCGACTACACCCTCACCTGGCGCCGCCTGACCGAGCACGTGGCCGGCGCGCCTGCCGACACCTTCACCGAGCTGTTCGTCGACCGCGCCGCCGCTGGCCACTGGTTGCTACAATATGATGAGCTGCTTGCGCCCGTCCCGCAAGGGCAAAAGCTCGATTTGATGCAAAAATCCAATCCGCGCTTCGTGCTGCGCAACTACATGGCCGAGCAGGCCATCGCACAGGCGAAACTCCACGACTTCTCCGTGCTGCAGGACCTGCTGGCGGTGCTCGAGCGCCCGTTCGACGAGCATCCGCAGCACGCCGCCTGGGCCGGGCTCCCGCCCGACTGGGCCTCCTCCATCCACCTGAGCTGCTCCTCATGACCCATCCCGTGCAAAAGACCGACGACGAATGGCGCGCCCTGCTGGCCGCCAGGGGCGCCGAGGCACCGGCCTTCCAGGTCACCCGCCACGCCGCCACCGAGCGCCCCTTCACCGGCAAGTACGACCAGAACTGGGAGGGCGGCACCTACAGCTGCATCTGCTGCGGCGCCAAGCTGTTCGAGTCCGACGCCAAGTTCGACGCCGGCTGCGGCTGGCCCAGCTTCTTCCGCGCCGAGCCTGGCGCCATCGAGGAGCGGCGCGACACCAGCCACGGCATGGTGCGCGTGGAAACCGTGTGCGCCAACTGCGGCGCCCACCTGGGCCACGTATTCCCCGACGGCCCGGCGCCCACGCAACTGCGCTACTGCATGAACTCGGCCTCGCTCGCGTTCACCCCCGGCTAAACTCGCGGGCCAGATGAAAATCCTGCTCGACTTCCTGCCCATCCTGCTGTTCTTCGTCGCCTACAAGCTGCAGGGCATCTACGTGGGCACCGCCGTGCTGATGGTGGCCACCGTGATCCAGATGGGCATCGTCTACTGGCTGGACAAGAAGCTCAGCGCCATGCACAAGGCGACGCTGGGGCTGATCCTGGTGTTCGGTGCGCTCACGCTGGCGCTGCACGACGAGCGCTTCATCAAGTGGAAGCCCACCGTGCTCTACACCGCCATGGCGCTGGCGCTGGCCGTGGCCCTGTGGGGCTACCGCAGGAATTTCCTGAAGATCCTGCTGGGCAGCCAGCTCAGCCTGCCGGACGGCGTCTGGACGCGGCTCACTGTGGCGTGGGTGATCTACTGCCTGTTCATGGCCGCCATCAACGGCTACGTGGCGGCCTTCTTCAGCACCGACGCCTGGGCCAACTTCAAGCTCTGGGGCTACGCGTTCCCGCTGGTGTTCATCATCGGCCAGGGCTTCTACGTGGCGCGGCACCTGGAAGACACCACCGAACCCGCCGACAACGCCCCGCCGGGCGCCAGCGGAGGCTGAACCCATGACCGCCACCCCGGACACCACCGCCGACCAGATGGCCGACGCCCTGCGCACGGCGCTGGCCCCTACCGAACTCGAAGTGCTGGACGAAAGCTGGCAGCACGCCGGTCACGCCGGCGCCAATGGCAGCGGCTTCGGCACCCATTTCCGCGTGCGCATCGCCTCCCCCCGCTTCGCCGGCCTGAACCGCGTGGCGCGGCACCGGCTTGTGTATGATGCGCTGCAAAATTTCATCGACGCCGGGGCGCACGCCATCGCCATTGAAACGCGCGACTGAAACGCGCTGATACAGCTGGCGGAACCTTTCGGCACCGGCGCGGTCGGTGACATTCCCTCTCTTCACGCGTCTCTCAACCTCCTCACCATGAAAAAACAAGTTCTTGCCGCCGGCTGCGCGGCCCTGCTGGCCGGCGCCCTGAGCCTGCCCGCCCTGGCCCAGAACGTGGCCGTCGTCAACGGCAAGCCGGTGCCCAAGTCCCGGGTCGATGCGCTGGCCGCGCAGATCGACGCGCAGGCCGCCCGCACCGGCCGCCCGGTGCCTCCCGGCCTGAAAGACCAGCTCAAGGACGAGGTGATCGCCCGCGAGGTCTTCATGCAGGAAGCCCAGCGCGAAGGGCTGGAAGGCACGCCCGAATTCCGCAACCAGATGGACCTGGCGCGCCAGACCATCCTGATCAACGAACTCTTCGCCAACTACGCCAAGAAGCACCCGGTGACCGACGCCGAAGCCAAGGCCGAGTTCGACCGCATCATCGGCGCCCAGAAGGAAAAGGCCGCCGGCGGCAAGGAATACAAGGCGCGCCACATCCTGGTCGAGAAAGAGGCCGACGCCAAGGCCATCATCGCCCAGCTCAAGAAGGGCGCCAAGTTCGAGGACCTGGCCAAGAAGCAATCCAAGGATCCGGGTTCGGCCCCCAACGGTGGCGACCTGGGCTGGGCCAACCCGGCCGGCTACGTGCCCGAGTTCGCCGACGCCATGAAGAAGCTCGCCAAGGGCGACGTCACCCCGGAACCGGTGAAGACCCAGTTCGGCTACCACGTGATCCGCGTGGACGACATTCGCGACGCCAAGGCGCCCGAGCCGCCCAAGTTCGAGGACATCAAGCCCCAGCTGGTGCAGCAGATGGAGCAGCAGAAGCTCGCCAAGTACCAGGAAGAGCTGCGCGCCAAGGCCAAGGTCGAATAAGACCTGCGCCAGACCCGTCAAAAGCGGCCCGCGTGGCCGCTTTTTTCATCGCCGGGCCGCCGCCCCAGGATGAAAACGCCCCCTCGGGCGGCAGCGCACCACGCGCAGCGGGGGAGCGTGGGGGCCTTTTTCATCGCCGGGCCGCCCCAAGATGAAAACGCCCCCTCGGGGGGCAACGCACCACGCGCAGCGGGGGAGCGTGGGGGCCTTTTCCCTCATGGCGGGGCCAGCCGATTCAGCCCCGCCCGGTCAACCACCCAAAGACCGTCAGCGCGCCGATCAGCACCGGCTGGTGCAGCATGTAGTAGCTCAGGCTCCAGCGCCCCAGGCCGGCGAGCGCCCGGCCCGGCACGCTGCCGCCACCGGCCAGCCAGCCGGGCCGATGCGCCAGCAGCCAGCGCCCGGCCGCCGCGCCCCAAAGCACCAGCCCGAGCCAGGGGATCAATGGCACGTAGTCCTCGGTGATCGGCTTGCGGGTGACCAGGCCCAGCCAGTTCAGCGGCCGGCTGTTCAGCGCTTCAATGACGGAGCCGCCCGCCCAGGCCGACAGCGCCGCGGGCGCCAGCCAGAACAGCGCCACCAGCAGCGCGCCGGCCACCAGCAGCGCAGCGCCGGACACGCGCCGCACCAGCAGCCAGCGGGTGGCGATCAGCATCACCGCCAGCCCGTGCAGCACACCAAAGTAGATGAAGCTGCGCGGAAACATGAACCAGGAGCCCAGCGTCACCAGCAGCGCGCAGCCCGCCACCTGCGCCCAGCGGCGCCAGAAACGCGGCCAGCCCTGCCCCTGTGCCACGGCCACCGCCTGCCCCATGCCGGCGGTGAACAGGAACAGGCTGACGATGGCGCTGCGCTGCCAGGTCCAGACCGGGTTTTCGTAGAAGTTCTGGTGGATGTAGCCGGCGTGGTTGAGATCGAACGCGAAGTGGAAGGCCGTCATCCACAGCATGGCTAGGCCGCGCAGCGCGTCCAGGCGCTGCAGACGCTGCGCAGGACCAGCGGTGGGGATATGGGAGCGGTATTGGGGGGACACGGACACGACGTGATCGTAGCGCGCCGCCACGGCCCCGGCGCCCGCGGCCAAGTTTCAAGCCAAAACGGCTTCCAACCCAGGAACAGCGGGCGCAGGCAGCTATTTCTACGATAGCAATCTGCGATCCCTGCGGCGCTTGCCCGCCGCCCGTCGTCCGCAACTCAGAGCTTCTCGGTCTGACCGCTGCTCGGCTGCCACTTCATCAGGTGGCGCTCGGCCAGGCCAACCAGGCCGTCCAGCACCAGGGCGAACACCGTCAGCAGCACGATGCCGGCGAACACGGTGTTGATGTCGAAGCTGCCCTCGGCCTGCAGGATCAGGTAGCCCACGCCGTTGGCCGAGCCCAGGTACTCGCCCACCACCGCGCCCACGAAGGCCAGGCCGACCGAGGTGTGCAGACTGGAGAACACCCAGCTCATGGCGCTGGGCACGTACACGTGGCGCATCAGCTGGCGCGCGTTGGCGCCCAGCATGCGGGCGTTGGCCAGCACCACCGGGCTGACCTCGCGCACGCCCTGGTAGACATTGAAGAACACGATGAAGAACACCAGCGTCACCGCCAGCGCCACCTTGGACCATATGCCCAGGCCGAACCACATGGCGAAGATCGGCGCCAGGATCACCCGCGGCATGGCGTTGGCCGCCTTCAGGTACGGGTCCAGCACCGCCGAGGCAAAGGGCGACAGCGCCAGCCACAGCCCCACGCCCAGCCCCACCAGCGTGCCGATGGCGAAGGCCAGCAGCGTTTCCACCAGCGTCACGCCCAGGTGCTTGTAGATGTCGGCGTCGGTGACGAACCAGCGCCACAGCTTCTGCGCCACCTCCACCGGCTTGCCAAAGAAAAAGGCCACGTTGTCGGAGGCGTTGGAGGCGAAGTACCAGACCAGCAGGATCACCAGCAGCAGGCCGACCTGCCAGACGCGCATCAGGGTCCGGTTCATCAAACTACCCTCCGCGCTGCGCGCTGCGGGATTCGCACTTGGGAGCGGCCCTGCGTGCTCATGCCGCCCTCCTCTTCTGCTGGTCGTAGCCCTTGAGCACCTCGTCGCGCAGCACGGCCCAGATCTGGGCGTGCAACTCGACGAAGCGGGCCTGGTCGCGGATCTCGGCCACGTTGCGGGGGCGCGGCAGGTCGATCACGAACTCGCCGATCGGCCGCGTGGCCGGCCCGGCCGACAGCACCACCACCCGGTCGGACAGCGCGATGGCCTCGTCCAGATCGTGCGTGATGAACAGCACCGCGCGGCCGTGGCTGGCGCCGCTGGCCGAGGGCGCGGCCCACAGCTCCAGCAGCTCGTTCTCCATCAGCTGGCGGGTCTGGATGTCGAGCGCGGAGAACGGCTCGTCCATCAGGATGATGTCCGGGTCCAGGATCAGCGTCTGCGCCATCGCCACGCGCTTGCGCATGCCGCCTGAGAGCTGGTGCGGATAGCGGTCTTCGAAGCCCGCCAGGCCCACGCGCGCCATCCAGGCTCGGCCCAGGCGGTCGGCCTCGGCGGCCGGCGTGCCGCGGAACACCAGCCCGGCGATCACGTTGTCCAGCGCGGTCTTCCAGGGCATCAGTGATTCGGTCTGGAACATGTAGCCGGCGCGCCGGTTAAGGCCGGTGAGCGGCTCGCCGAACACGCTGACCTGCCCGCTGGACGGCGCCAGCAGCCCGGCGCCCACGTTCAGCAGCGTGCTCTTGCCGCAGCCGGTGGGGCCGACGACCGAGACGAACTCGCCCGGCGCTACCGACAGGGTCGCTTCCTGGACGGCCGTGTAACGCTGGCCGGGCGCTTCGCGGCTGGTGAAGACGCAGGTGATGGCCTGCAGATCCAGCGCGGGAGCCATTGATGTGTTCACCATGAAATCGGCCTGCAGCCTAGGTACAGCAGGCGCAGGCAGCTATGAGTTTTGAAGCATTGTAGCCGCTGCGCGGCACCCGGGCGCCGCCGCCCGCGGTGCGCGCCGGCGCCGCTCAGGCGTACTTGGCCGCGGCCTTTTTGGCGAAGGCGTTGGTGTAGGTCTTGGACAGGTCGATCTGCTTGGTCTTGAGGCTTTCCTCGAAGGTCTGCAGCACGCGCAGCGCGGTGGGCGGGCCGGCCTCGGGCATCAGGCCGTCGGGCGACATGGCCTCGCGCACCTTCTCCCAGGCCGCCAGGTAGAGCGAGCGGTCGCCCAGCAGGTAGGACTCGGGCACGGTCTTGACGATCTCCGAAGGCCCCGCCTTCTGCAGCCAGCGCAGCGCGTGCACCATGGCGTTGGCCAAAGCTTGGCAGGTGGCCGGGTTCTCCTGCACGAACTTGTTGTGCACGTAGAGCACGGCCGCCGGCATGGGGCCGCCGTAGACGGCCTGGGTGTCCTTCAGCGTGCGGGTGTCGGAGATCACCTTGATCAGGTTGTCGCGCTGCAGCATGGTGATCACCGGGTCGAGGTTGGCGATGGCGTCCACCTGCCCGGATTTCACCGCCGTGATGGCGCCGCTGGACGCGCCTACGCCGATGAAGGACACGTCGCTCGGCTTCAGCCCGCCCTTGGCCAGCACGTAGCTGGCCATCATCGCCGTGGAGGAGCCCGGCGCCGTGACGCCGATCTTCTTGCCCTTGAGGTCGGCGATCGACTTGTAGCCCGGCATGGTCTTGGTCGACACGGCCAGCACGATCTGCGGCGCCCGCCCTTGCAGCACGATCGATTCGATCGGCTGGTTCTTGGCCTGCATGTTGATGGTGTGCTCGTAGGCGCCCGACACCACGTCGGCACTGCCGCCCACCAGCGCCTGCAGCGCCTTGGAGCCGCCGGCGAAGTCGGGGATCTCCACCTCCAGCCCCTCGGCCTTGAAGTAGCCCAGCTGCTCGGCAATGGTGAGCGGCAGGTAATAGAACAGGTTCTTGCCGCCCACCGCGATGGTGAGCTTGCTCTTCTCGGGCGCGGCCTGCGCGAACGCGAAGCGCGGCAGCGCGATGGCGGCCGGCGCGGCCAGCAGGGTCTTCAGGATGGTGCGGCGCATGGCGTGTCTCCAAAAATCAATGCGTGTGCAGACGATCGGGCGACTTTAGCAAAGGGCTTGCGCGAGGTACTGCGGGATGTCCCTTAGCCAGCCATCGCGGTTGGCGGGGCGCGCCGCGCGCTCCGGCGACGTGCCGCGCCCCCCCGGCGGCCGTCCGGAATCACCCCACCCACTTGCGCGCGTTGCGCCAGATCTGCATCCAGGGGCTCAACTCGCCCTGCGGCAGCGGGGTCCAGCTGAACTGGATGTTGCGGAACACGCGCTCGGGGTGCGGCATCATGGCCGTGAAGCGGCCGTCGGCGGTGGTGACGGCCGTCAGGCCGCCGGGGCTGCCGTTGGGGTTGAAGGGGTACTGTTCGGTCGGCTGGCCGTGGTGGTCCACGTAGCGCATGGCGGCGATGGCCCGGGCGGCGTCGCCACGAGCCGAGAAGTTGGCAAAGCCCTCGCCGTGCGCCACCGCGATGGGCAGCCGGCTGCCCGCCATGCCGGCCAGGAACAGGCTGGGCGATTCGACCACCTCCACCAGCGACAGGCGCGCCTCGAAGCGCTCGCTGACGTTGGTGGTGAAGCGCGGCCAGGCCTGGGCGCCGGGGATGATGTCGGCCAGCTCGGCGAACATCTGGCAGCCGTTGCACACGCCCAGGCCGAAGGTGTCGCCGCGCGCGAAGAAGGCGCCGAACTGCTCGGCCAGCGGCGCGTTGAAGGTGATGGAGCGCGCCCAGCCGATGCCCGCACCCAGCGTGTCGCCGTAGCTGAAGCCGCCGCAGGCCACCAGGCCGGCGAAATCGGCCAGCCGGGCACGGCCGGTCTGCAGGTCGGTCATGTGCACGTCGAAGGCCTCGAAGCCGGCCTCCGTGAAGGCGTAGGCCATCTCCACGTGCGAGTTCACGCCCTGCTCGCGCAGGATCGCCACACGCGGGCGGGCGCCGCCGATCACTATGTTTTTGCTAGCTGCCTGCGCCCGCTGCTGCTGGGCCAGGGCCATGTTTTGCTTCAGATCGTCGGACAGGTGCACGCCCAGGCCCGGATCATCCGGCTGGCCGGCGGCCTGGTGTTCGGCGTCGGCGCAGGCGGGGTTGTCGCGCTCGCGGGCGATCTTCCAGCTCACGCTGTCCCAGACCTGCTGCAGGTCGTGCAGGCTGGCGGCAAACACCTCCCTGGCGTCGCGCCAGATCGCGATGCGGCCTTTGCCATGGTCCAGCTCGGCATCAGCCGGGCGGGTCTTGCCGATGTAGTGGCTGTGGCGGCTCAGGCCGTGCTCGCGCAGCGTGCGCATCACCGCGTCGCGCCCGGCGGTGGGCACCTGGATCACCACGCCCAGCTCTTCGGCGAACAGCGCCTTCAGCGTGAGCTCCTCGCGCCGCGCGCTCACCTGGCTGGCCCAGTTCTTGGCGTCGCCGGTTTCCATGCGGCTGTCGCTGATGCCGTCGCCCTCGGTCACCAGCAGGTCGATGTTGAGCGCCACGCCCACGTGGCCGGCGAAGGCCATCTCGGCCACGCAGGCCAGCAGGCCGCCGTCGCTGCGGTCGTGGTAGGCCAGCAGCTGGCCTGCGTCACGCAGCTGGTGGATGGCGGCGACCAGGCGCTTCAGGTCCTGCGGGTCGTCCAGATCGGGCACGCCGTCGATGTCGGGGCAGCCGCTCTGGCCCAGCGCCTGCGCCAGCACGCTGCCGGCCAGGCGGTGGCGGCCGTGGCCCAGGTCGATCAGCACCAGCGTGGTGTCCCCCTCCGCCACCAGCTGCGGCGTGAGCGTGGGCCGCACGTCGGCCACCGAGGCGAAGGCGCTGACGATCAGGCTCACCGGCGAGGTGACCTTGTGCGGCGCGCCCGCCGCGTCCTGCCACTGCGTGCGCATGGAGAGGCTGTCCTTGCCCACCGGGATGCTCACCCCCAGCTGCGGGCACAGCTCCATGCCCACAGCCTTCACGGTGGCGTAGAGCGCGGCGTCTTCGCCCGGCTCGCCGCAGGCGGCCATCCAGTTGGCGCTGAGCTTGACGCGCTCCAGCTCGATCGGCGCTGCCAGCAGGTTGGTGATGCTCTCGGCCACCGCCATGCGGCCGGAAGCCGGCGCATCCAGCGCGGCCAGCGGCGTGCGCTCGCCCATGCTCATGGCCTCGCCGGCAAAGCCCGCGTAGTCGGCCAGGGTGACGGCGCAGTCGGCCACCGGCACCTGCCAGGGGCCGATCATCTGGTCCCGGTGCGTCAGGCCGCCCACGGTGCGGTCGCCAATGGTCACCAGAAAGCGCTTGCTGGCCACGGTGGGGTGGCCCAGCACCTTGATGACGGCGTCCTGCAGCGTCACACCGCCCAGATCCAGCGGCTTGAAGCGGCGCTGGGCGGTGGTCACGTTGCGGTGCATCTTGGGCGGCTTGCCCAGCAGCACGTCCATGGGCATGTCGACCGGCTGGTCGGCGCGGGGCGCGGTGGCGTCGACCACCTCCAGCTGCCGCGCCTCGGTGGCCTGGCCGACCACGGCGAACGGGCAGCGCTCGCGCGTGCAGAGCTGCTCGAACAGCGGCAGCGATTCGGGCGCGATGGCCAGCACGTAGCGCTCCTGGCTCTCGTTGCACCAGATTTCCTTGGGCGCCAGGCCGGATTCCTCCAGCGGCACGCCGCGCAGGTCGAAGCGCGCGCCGCGGCCGGCGTCGTGGGTCAGCTCCGGGAAGGCGTTGGACAGCCCGCCGGCCCCCACGTCGTGGATGGCCAGGATGGGGTTGGCCACGCCCAGCGCCTGGCACTGGGTGATGACCTCCTGCGCGCGGCGCTGGATCTCGGGGTTGCCGCGCTGCACGGAATCGAAATCCAGGTGCGCGGCGTTGGTGCCGCTGGCCAGCGAGCTGGCCGCGCCGCCGCCCATGCCGATGCGCATGCCGGGCCCGCCCAGCTGGATCAGCAGGCTGCCGGCCGGGAACTCGATCTTGTGGGTGAGCGCGGCGTCGATGTGCCCCACCCCGCCGGCGATCATGATGGGCTTGTGGTAGCCGCGCTGCACCGGGCCGTCGGCGCCGACGTCGCCCGCGTCGTCGCCCACCAGCAGCTCGTACTCGCGGAAGTAGCCCAGCAGGTTGGGCCGGCCGAACTCGTTGTTGAAGGCGGCGCCGCCCAGCGGCCCCTCGGTCATGATCTGCAGCGGGCTGGCCATGTGCTCCGGCTTGCCGCCCGGCTGGTCGGCCAGGCCGTCCCAGAGCTTGCTGACGGTGAAGCCGGTCAGGCCCGCCTTGGGGCGCGAGCCGCGGCCGGTGGCGCCTTCGTCGCGGATCTCGCCACCGGCGCCGGTGCTGGCGCCCGGGAAGGGGCTGATGGCCGTGGGGTGGTTGTGGGTCTCCACCTTCATCAGCACGTGGCGCAGGGCACTCTCTTTCTGATAGCTGGCTGCGCCCGCCACGCCTTGGCCAGAGGCCATTTTGGCTTGAAAAACCTCGACCTCGTGGCCTGCCATCACGGCGGCGTTGTCGCTGTAGGCCACCACCGTATGGCGCGGCTGCTGCTGGTGGGTGTGGCGGATCATGCCGAACAGGCTCTTGTCCTGCGCCATGCCGTCGATGGTGAAGTCGGCGTTGAAGATCTTGTGACGGCAGTGCTCGCTGTTGGCCTGGGCGAACATCATCAGCTCCACATCGGTCGGGTTGCGGCCCAGCCGGGTGAAGGCTTCCACCAGGTAGTCGATCTCGTCCGGCGCCAGCGCCAGGCCCCAGTCGCGATTGGCGCGCTCCAGCGCGGCCTTGCCGCCGGCCAGCACGTCCACATGGGCCAGCGGCTCGGGGTGCAGCTCGGTGAACAGCGCGGCGGCATCGTCCCGCGAAGCCAGCACGCTCTCGGTCATGCGGTCATGTAGCAGCGTGGCGACGACGGAAAGCTCATCTTTCGATAGCTGCCTGCGCCCGATCAGCGCCGGCTTGAGGCCAATTTGATACTCCACCATGCGCTCCACCCGGTGCAGCGACGTGCCGCCCCCGGCGCGCGCGCCGATACCGCAATTGCGGGCGATGTCGCTGGCCTTGCTGGCCCAGGGCGACACCGTGCCCAGCCGCGGGGTGACGATCACCGCCTGGCCGCCGGCCGGGCCGGCATACGGCTCGCCATAGGTCAGCAGCGCAGCCAGGCGCTGCAGCTCGTCCTCGGCGGGCGGGGTGTCGAACCCGGCCAGGTGCACGTAGCGCGCGCTGATGGAGGCCACCGCCGGGTTCACCGCCTGCAGGCGCGGCAGCAGCTGGCGCACGCGGAACTCGCTCAGGGCATTGCCGCCCTCGAAGAAATGGATGTGCTGGGTCACGTTCGGGGGCCTGGAAGACGGGCCGTGCGGGAGGCTTGGAAGATGGGATTCGCCCGGCCGCTGACTGGGGCCGGGCGCGACTGGCACGATTTTACCGAGCGCCCGCCCCCCACCCGGCCCTCGCCTGCCAGCCCGGCCAAGCCCGCCCTGGCTGCAAGGCCCGGCCCGCAATGGGATAATTTTGTAAATGAGCATCACCATCAAAGACGACGCCGGCGTTGCCGCCATGCGCACCGCCTGCCGGCTGGCCGCCGAGGTGCTGGACGCGATCACGCCGCACATCCAGCCCGGCATCACCACGCTGGACATCGACCGCCTGGCCGCCGAGCACATGGCCAAGCAGGGTACGCGCTCGGCCACCGTGGGCTACCAGCCGCCCGGCTACCCGCCCTACCCGGCGCACCTGTGCACCTCGGTCAACCACGTGATTTGCCACGGCATCCCGAACGACAAGGTGCTCAAGAAGGGCGATATCGTGAACGTGGATGTGACGGTGATCACGCCCGAGGGCTGGTACGGCGACACCAGCCGCATGTTCGAGATTGGTGAAGTCTCCATCGCCGCCAAGCGCCTGTGCGCCCTCACCTACGACGCCATGTGGCTGGGCATCGAGCAGGTCAGGCCCGGCGCGCGCCTGGGCGACGTGGGCCACGCCATCCAGAAGTTCGCCGAGGGGCACAACCTGTCGGTGGTGCGCGAGTTCTGCGGCCACGGCATCGGCCAGCGCTTCCACGAGGAGCCGCAGGTGCTGCACTACGGCAAGCCGGGCACGGGCGAGGAGCTGGTGCCGGGCATGATCTTCACCGTCGAGCCCATGATCAACCTGGGCCGGCGCGACATCAAGGAAATGCCCGACGGCTGGACCATCGTCACCAGGGACCGCTCCCTCTCCGCGCAGTGGGAGCACACGGTGCTGGTCACGCCCACCGGCCACGAGGTGCTGAGCCTGTCGGCCGGCAGCCCGCCGCCGCCCGCGTTCGTCCAGTAAGCAGCGCATGACGCAAACGTCCCCCCTCGCCGCCCCGGCGCTGGACGATCTGGCCAGCCTGCGCGCCAGCTACCGCCAGCGCAAGCAGGCCCTGCTCACGGAGCTGGGCGACAGCGGCAACCGCATGCGTGGCATGAATCACGTGCTGGGGCAGCTGGCCCGGCTGACCGACGAGGTGCTGATGGCGCTGTGGCGGCGTGCCGGCCTGAGGCCGCGCTTCGCCCTGCTGGCGGTGGGCGGCTTCGGCCGCGGCGAGCTGTTCCCCTACTCCGACATCGACGTGCTGGTGCTGCTGCCCGACGGCGCCGACTGCGACAGCGACCTGGCCTGCAAGACCGACCTCGAAGCCTTCATCACCAGCTGCTGGGACGTGGGCCTGGAGATCGGCTCCAGCGTGCGCACCGTGTCCGAATGCCTGGCCACGGCGGCGCAGGACATCACCGTCTGCACCTCGCTGGTCGAGGCGCGGCTGATCTCCGGCTCGCGCGCCCTGTTCACGCAGTTCAGCAAGCGCTTCAGGGAGCAGCTGGATCCGCTCGACTTTCTCGTTGCCAAGAAGCTCGAGATGCGCCAGCGCCACGCCAAGTTCGAGGACACGCCCTACGCCCTGGAGCCCAACTGCAAGGAATCGCCCGGTGGCCTGCGCGACCTGCAGATCATCCTCTGGGTGGCGCGTGCCGCCGGCCTGGGCAAGAGCTGGGGCGAGCTGGGCAAGAGCGGCCTGGCCACCCCGCGCGAGGCGCGCCAGCTGGCCCGCAACGACCGCCTGCTCAGCCTGATCCGTGCCCGGCTGCACCTGATCGCCAGGCGGCGCGAAGACCGCCTGGTGTTCGACCTGCAGACCGCCGTGGCCGAATCCTTCGGCTTCAGGAACACCTTCTCCGACGACGGCCGCCTGGCCGAGCGCGCCAGCGAGCAGCTGATGCGCCAGTACTACTGGTGCGCCAAGGCGGTGTCGCAGCTCAACCAGATCCTGATGCAGGTGATCGAGGAGCGCCTGCGCAGCGCGCGCGCGCCCATGCGCCCGGCCCGCCGCATCGACGACGAGTTCCTCGACAAGGGCGGCCTGCTGGAAGTGGCCAGCGACGACACCTACCAGAAGAACCCGCACGCCATCCTGCGCACCTTCCTGGTGTATGAGCAGGAGCTGGGCGTCAAGCAGCTCTCGGCCCGCACGCTGCGCGCGCTCTACAACGCGCGCTCGCTCATGGACAGCGAGTACCGGGCCGACCCGGCCAACCGCGCCATGTTCATGAAGATCCTCAAGCAGCCGGCCGGCATCACGCACGCCTTCCGGCTGATGAACCAGACCTCGGTGCTGGGGCGCTACCTGTGGCCGTTCCGGCGCATCGTCGGCCAGATGCAGCACGACCTGTTCCACGTCTACACGGTGGACCAGCACATCCTGATGGTGCTGCGCAACGTGCGGCGCTTCTTCATCCCCGAGCACGCGCACGAATACCCGTTCTGCTCGCAGCTGGCCGCCGGCTGGGACAAGCCCTGGGTGCTCTACGTGGCGGCGCTGTTCCACGACATCGCCAAGGGCCGCGGCGGAGACCATTCCGAACTCGGCGCGCAGGAGGTGCGGCGCTTCTGCACGCAGCACAAGATCGCCCGGCAGGACGCCGCGCTGATCGAGTTCCTGGTGCGCGAGCACCTGACCATGAGCCACGTGGCCCAGAAGGAAGACCTGGCCGATCCGGAGGTCATCACCAAATTCGCCCGCCACCTGGGCAACGAGCACCGCCTGACGGCGCTGTACCTGCTCACCGTGGCCGACATCCGCGGCACCAGCCCCAAGGTCTGGAACGCCTGGAAGGGCAAGCTGCTGGAAGACCTGTACAAGCACACCCTGCACGCGCTGGGCGGCCGCGCGCCCAGCGCCGGCGCGCTGGTCGAAGAGCGCAAGCGTGCCGCGCTGGAAGAGATCGCCCTGCACGCCATGCCCAAGGACGCGCAGCAGGCGCTCTGGAACACACTGGACGTCGGCTACTTCATGCGCCACGACGCCGACGAACTGGCCTGGCACGCGCGTCAGCTCTCGCGCGTGCTGTGGCAGCGCGCCCAGACCGGCGCCGCGGCCGCGAACGAGCCGCTCACCGTGGTGCGCGCGCGCATCTCGCCGGTGGGCGAAGGCCTGCAGGTGATGTGCTACACAGCCGACCGGCCGGATCTGTTCGCCCGCATCTGCGGTTATTTCGACCGCGCGGGCTTCTCGATCCTGGACGCGCGGGTGCACACCACGCGCAACGGCTACGCGCTGGACACCTTCCAGATCGTCACCGAAATGATCCCGGAGCACTACCGCGAGCTGATCGGCCTGGTGGAAGCCGGCCTGCCCGAGGCGCTGGCCAGCGACGCCGCGCTGCCGGCGCCGCGCCTTGGCCGGGTGTCGCGGCGGGTGCGCAGCTTCCCGATCACGCCGCGCGTGGACCTGCGCCCGGACGAAAAAGCCCAGCACTGGCTGCTGAGCGTGTCGGCCAGCGACCGCGCGGGCCTGCTCTACGGCATCGCCCGCGTGCTGGCCGAGCACCAGATCAGCGTGGAGCTGGCCAAGATCTCCACCCTGGGCGAGCGGGTGGAAGACACCTTCCTGCTCCAGGGCGTGCAGCTGCAGCACCAGAAAACCCAGATCGCCATCGAGCGCGAGTTGCTGGAAGGGCTGGAAGTGCAGTAGGCGCCGCAAGGTGCGGCGCCTGAATTGCTATTTCAACGATAGCTGGCTGCGCCCGCTGTGCTTGGGCTGCGGGCTGATTTTTTTCAGAATTTGTTCATCCGGCTGACCCGCGTTCACCGTTCAGGCTGAGCTTGTCGAAGCCTTGAGCGAAGCGTCGTCGCATCGCCCAGCTTTGTGCCCCTTGGAAACGCT
>JACKLJ010000005.1 GCA_024235955.1 Burkholderiaceae bacterium | reverse complement strand
CCGGGTTGACCGTCGCGCCTGTGACGCTCAGCGGGTCGCCGTCCGGGTCGCTGTCGTTGCCCAGCACGTTGATGTTGCTGACGGGTGTGTCATACGGCGTGCTGGCGCTGTCCGGGTTGGCCACCGGCGCGTCGTTGACCGCCGTCACGTCATTGATGTGCACCGTCGCCACCGATGAGACAGCACCAGCGTTGTCCGTGACGGTGAAGGTCACCGCGTTGACCGGCCCGTTGTAGTTGGTCGCCGGCACGTATTGCACCGTCGCCGCCTGCGCCACCGTCAACATCGTGCCCAGCGGCACCACCGCGTCCAGCGTGCCGTTGCCGTCGCTGTCGTACATCAGCTGGCCCTGGCTCGCGCTCGGACCTCCTGTCACCGTCACGCCCACGACCGTGCCGTCGCTGTCGGTTCCGTTCAGCGGCACCCCGATCGGCGTGTCTTCCACCGGACTGATCGTCGCCGCGTCGGCCGTGGGCGCGACGTTGGACGGCGACGGAGCGGGAGCCGGGCTTGGCGACGGAGCGGGCGCCGGCTCGGGGGCAGGCGCAGGAGCCGGTTCAGGAGCTGGCGCGGGCGCGGGTGTCGGGGCAGGCGCGGGCGAAGGGCTGGGAGCCGGTGAAGGACTGGGCGCCGGCGAAGGCTCGCCTGAACTGCCGCCGCCACTTCCGCCCCCGATGGCGGCACCCATCAGCAGCGCGCCGCCAATGATCGCCAATGGCGACACCCCCGTCCCAGCCGCGGGCCACAGCGCAGCCGCGAAATGATCGCCCCCCAGCGCCTGACCGGCAAACCCCTGGTCGAACAGGTGACTGATCGCATCCTGCTCCAGACCGGTTTCCGGCACGTAGCTGTAATAGAAGCCGTTTTCGGCCCGGCCAATGACCATGGCCGCGCCAGGATCTCCGTAATAGTCCTTGATCACGACATCGGGCTGGCCGATGTCCGAGCCCTCGAAGGCCACGTGCAGATCGTTGCCGACCCGCTTGGTCGCGATGTTTTCCGGCGCGTGTTCCGTCTGTTCGTCGATCAGCTCGTAGCGCACGTGCTTCTGCGCTTCGATGCGCAGCGCCTTGCCTTTCGCGCCATCACCGGCCTCGACGTGGTACTGCGCAACCGTCTTCGCGGCGTCGTTGACCTTGATCTGGACTTTCATGCTTGTTGTTCCCTGAATTGCTTATGCGGGCGCTTGCCGGTTCCGCGACTTCAACCTTTGGCACAGCCGTTGCGCACCACACGCGGCAGCGTGTGCGACTGCAGCAGGCGCAGGCTTCCCACGCCTTGCAGCGCGCGGCCATCGACGGCCTTCACCACGGCGCTGCCCGAGGCATCTTCCGCAACGCTGAAGTACTGCATGGGCTGGTTGCTCACGACCATCGGCAGGCCTTCGCCCTTCGTGCTGTAGCGCCGGTAGGCATCGTCGAACTGGACTGCGAAACGATGCGTGCCCGGACACAGGCTCTGCTCGGTATAGGTATTGCCCACCAGCGACGCCTGGTATTGCCCGTTGATGTAGACATTGACCGGCAAATCGACCTTGGCCGGCGAGCCACCAGCGCGGAAGAACACCACACGCACGGCCGAGGCCGGAATGTCACCCACGGGGTCCGCAGGTGACGGAGCCACGCTCTCGGTCATACGCCAGTGCTCGAACTGGTCGGAAGACGCACAACCGCACAGGCCACCCGTCAGCACAACCAAGGTGCAAAACACCGAACTGGAAGCACGCCAGCCCGTACTGCGCATGCGGGAAACCGCGAAATCGATTGTCACGAGCTTTTCTCCCTTCGCTCCATTGCGGGTTGCGGTTGCTTTCCACGGCTCGGCGTGGCGCCGCCCCTACAAAACCCTGCTACCACAAGGACAATACCACATTTTAGGTAGAACGATCCGTATAACCACGTAACAACACGCATGGTTTGGCGTTCATGGGCACCGTTTGTCGCGCAAATCGGAAAACAGTGACATGCGCCACAGGCAGCACGTGCGTCAAAGGCACCTGATTGCGCCCTGACTTTGCGTTTCCGTTACAAGACTGTGAATTGCTTCACGTTGCAACCCGAGGCCGCGCCGATCACGAAACCAGGTGCCGCGCCAGATCGACGTATTCCGCCACCGGCACTTCTTCCGCACGCCGCTGCAGATCGAACGAGCCAGCGAAGGCACGCGCTTCCAGCCACCGGCCCAGGGTGTGCCGGACCAGCTTGCGGCGCTGGCTGAAGGCCACCTGCACCAGCTCGGACAACACTTCCACATCCAGCGGCGCCAAGTCCGGGCGCGGCAGCATGCGAACCACGGCACTGTCCACGCGTGGCGGCGGGTCGAAGGCCTCGGGTGGCACGAACAGCACGTCTTCCATCGCGTAGCGCCACTGCAGCATCACCGAGAGCCGGCCGTAATCGGCCGTGGCCGGCGGCGCCACCATGCGGTCCACCACCTCTTTCTGCAGCATGAAGTGCTGGTCCTCCACGTGCGTCGCAAAAGGCAGCAAATGGAACAGGATGGGCGTGGAAATGTTGTACGGCAGGTTGCCGACAACTCTTATTTTTGTAGCTGTCTGCGCCCGCGTCACCTGGGCAAAATCCACTTTCAGTACATCGGATTCGATCACCGTGAGCTGGGGGTGGGCGCGCAGCCGTGCGGCCAGGTCGCGATCCAGTTCGACCACGCAGAGCCGGCCGAGCCGCTCCACCAGCGGCTGCGTCAGCGCCGCCAGCCCGGGGCCGATCTCCACCACCGCCTGCCCGGGCCGGGGGTCGATGGCGCGCACGATGGCGTCGATGACCGCCGGGTCGGTCAGGAAATGCTGGCCGAAGCGCTTGCGCGGGACGTGTTTCACGGCCGAGGCGAGGGCGCCGTGTCCCCCTTTCCGGTAGCGTTCAGGCAAAAACCGCCGGCGACGGCCGCAGCACAGGCGCGGCTTGATCCCTCGCGGCGCGCCCACCTTGGACGCCAGGAGAGCCCCACCACAGGAGGCAGCGTCATCGCGGCGGGTCGCGGTATTCGACGTAGGCGCGGCCGCGCACTTCCTTGGCCCAGGTCTCAAACGCTTCCTGGGCCTTCTTCTCGCGCAGCACGTTGCGCGCGAGCTGGCGCTGCTCATCCGGGGTGAGCACCTTCTCGCGCCGGCCCTCAACCTGGATCAGGTGCACGCCGAAGCGGGTGGTGACCGGATCGCTGATCTGCCCTGGATCCAGGTTGTTCATGGCCTGTTCGAACTCGGGCACGAACTGGCCAGGGTTGGCCCAGCCCATGTCGCCGCCGTCGGAAGCGCTGCCGTCGTCCTGCGAGTTCTTGCGCGCCAGTTCGTCGAAGGTGGCCTGCCCAGCCAGGATGCGGCGCTTGAAGTCGGCCAGCCGGTCGCGCGCCACGCGCTCGCCCTGCGAAGGCCCGACTTTCAGCAGGATGTGGCGCACGTGCGTCTGCGGGATCTTCACTTCCGGCAGATCGCTGTTCTGCTTGCGCTCCAGCACCTTGAGGATGTGGTAGCCCGCACCGGACTTCACCGGCCCCACCACGCCGCCCACGCGCACACCGCGCGTGCTCTGCAGGAACAGCTCCGGGTATTGGTCGGCCAGGCGCAGGCCCAGCACGCCGCCGTCGCGGCCGCGGTTGTTGGCGTCGGAGTACTCGGTCGCCAGCTTGGCGAAGTCTTCGCCGGCCTTGGCGCGCCGCGCCACCTCGTCGGCGCGCGCCTTCAGGCGGGCCTCTTCCTCGGGCGTGCTGCGCTCGGGTACGGCCACCAGGATCATCGCCAGGTTGAGCTGCTGCTCGCCGACGCGCGCGCCGGTCTGCTCGCGGATGTAGGCGTCCACATCGGCGTTGCTGATCTGGACCTTGGGTTCGATCTCGCGCTCGCGCAACTTGGCCAGCAGCACCTGGTTGCGCACATCGTCGCGGAAATCCTTCAGCGTGATGCCCTCGGCCTGCACGCGGCGATGCAGTTCCTCCACGCTGGGCAGCTCGTTCTGGCGCGCGATGGACAGCTCGGCCTGGGTCAGCGCCGCGTCGTCCACCTTCAGGCCCTGTTCGCGCGCGTACTGGAGCTGGGCGCGCTCGGAAATCAGGCGCTCCAGCATCATCTTGCGCAGCTCGTCGATCGGCGGCAGCGGAATGTTGCGCTCGCGCGCTTCGCGCTCCGCGCGGGCGACCCGGGCACGCACCTCGTTGTTGGTCACCGGTTCGGTGTTGACCACCGCCACGATGTAGTCGGCCTCGCGCGGGCCCTGGCGGGCGGCGGCGGGCGCTGCCGCAGAAGCCACCGGCGCCGCGGCCGGCGCTGCAGCGGATGCGGCAGGCTTGGCCGGGGCGGCCGCCGGCTTGGTGGCTTTCTTCTTCGCGCGTACTGGCTTCTTCTTGGCCGCGGAGGAGGTCGTCTTGTCCTGCGCCTGCGCCGCCACCGGCAGCGTGGCCCCGATGCCGATGGCCAGCAGGGCGGCCGACAGCCAGAGAGCCACCCGGGCTCGGCGCGGCGAACGGGCGTGATGGAGTTGCGGCAGTTCAGTCATATTGGGTGAAGCGGCTCGGCGAGACGACTTCCTCACGCAGCAGGCGGTAGTTGGGAATGTTGTTGCGCAGGGTGCGCAGCGGGTTGTTGCCCACGCGCGAGAACCCCACGAATTCCAGCTGGAACATGATACTTTTGTTGGCGCTGCCGGTGCTGGTCTGGAGCTTGCTGAACACCACCCGGCCGACCCAGCAGCCGGCGTCGTATTCCAGGCCCAGCACCGCGTCGACCAGCTTGCTGCCGGCCAGATCGTAGTTGAGGCGGCCCACGCTGTACCAGCGACCGGCTCCCAGGCCGCCGCCGTCCACGCGACTGGAGGGTGCTCCGCCCAGCGGCCATTGCCATCCCAGGTCGACCTGGCGCGTGCCCAGATCGCGCTCGCGCCGGTAGGCCAGGGCCAGCGTTCGGTAATCGCCGGGCGAGTAGCGCGCGCCGAGCGTGGTGCGGGTGGACTGGTGCTTGTCCGGGTCGTACTGGATCACGGAATCGAAGCCCCAGTGCTGATCCCAGTTGATGGACGCGCCGAGCATGATGTCCGACAAGCCCTTGGCGGCAGGCGTACCGCCGGGCAGCGTGACCTGCTGGCCAGAGAAGCGGTAGCGCTGCGCGATGCCCAGGCGCACGGCCTCGGCCCCGGTTTCCGGATCCAGCAGCCGGCTGGTGAGGCCGAAGGTGACCAGGTTGTTGTCGACGATGCGGTCGTGCCCGGCAAAGGCGTTCTCCGACCAGATGGTGGCGAAGTTGAAGTCGTAAACGCCGGTGTCGTAGTTCGGGATCAGGCTCTGGTCGCGGTAAGGCGTGTAGACGTACTTCAGGCGCGGCTCCAGCGTCTGCCGGAAGGCGCGGCCGAAGTAGCTTGCATCGCGCTCGAAGACCAGCCCGCCGTCCAGGCTCAGCGTGGGAATCACGCGGTCCATGCTGCTGGCGCCGTTCGACAGCGCGGAGCCGAATTCGTAGTGGCTTGCATGCACCTGCATCCTGGGCGTGAAGAAGCCCCATGGCCGCAGGAACGGCCGCGACACCTGCGCCAGCGTGTAGATGCGGTCGGCGTTGGGCTGCCCGGTGAGCGCGGTGTCGCCACGGAAGCGCGTGTAGTCCGCCTCCACCGAATAGTCCATGCCCGCGTAGCCGTTGTCGCGCCCCCAGCGGCCATTGAGCTGCGGCAGGCGGTCGTAGGGCGGCACGATGGGCGAGAGCGGGTCCTGCAGCGCCTGCCACTTGAGCGCGCGCGCCGTGAGCGAGAAGTCGCCGCGCCCCCAGGTCAGGCTGGCATCGTTGGCCAGCAGGCGCGTGGTGAGCGACAGACCGCGTTGCGGGAAGTCGCGCCAGTAGTTGTCGTCGCTCACCCGGTTCAGGTTGAGGTTCAGCCCCAGGCGACCGATGGCGTCGATACCGCTGTCGAACGAGCCCGTGTGCCGGGCGAAGAAACCCCAGCGCGTCTCGTGGCGCAGTTGGTCGGCGGGCAGCAGGTTGCCTTCCATGATGCCCGAGTAGTCGGACTCCAGGTAGCGGAACTGCCCGCCCAGGTCGATGCCGCGCTTGGTCATCACCTGTGGGATCAGCGTGAGATCGCGGTTGGGCGCGATGTTCCAGTAATAGGGCACCGCCAGCTTCAGGCCGGCGGTGTTGTCCAGCCCCAGCGTGGGCGGCAGCCAGCCACTCTTGCGCCGCTCGGTGAGCGGGAAGCTCACGGACGGGATGGGGATCAGCGGTATGCCCTTGAACTCCAGCGTGGCGCCTTCGGCGCGGCCTTCGTCCAGCTCCTGGTCGATGTCGAGCTTGGTCGCGTGCAGGATCCAGTCGGGCATCCAGTCCGGGCCGTCGCGTCGGCAGGTGGTGTAGCTGGCATTGCGGATGGCGGCGCGGTCCGGGTCGATGAAATCGATGCGCGAGCCCTCGCCGTGGCCGCCGTTGACCAGAAACTGGTAGGTCGGCTGCAGCACGAAGCCGTTGAAGGCCTCCACCTTGATCTCGCCCTCGGTGCCGGTGTAGCGGTCACCGTGCGAATTGATCTGCACGTGGCCCGTGGCGGTGGAGATGTCGGTGGCCTCGTCGTAGGTCAGGCGGTCGGCGCGCACCGTGAGGCCGGGGCGGCGCAGCTCGGCATCGCCCTCGATCACGGTTTCGAGCTGGTCGCGTCCGGTGATGTGGTCACCGCTCACGTGCAGCGGCGCCTCGCCGCCCTCCGGCACGGTTTCCGACAGCATCGGCGTGCTGCGCAGCGCCAGCGCGTCGGCGCCTTGCGCCCAGGCAGGCATGCCGGCGCCCAGGGCAACCACGGCCCATGCGGCCAGCGCCACGGCGCGCGGGCGCCGGCTGCCCGGCCTGGCGGCGTTCGACTTCAGCAACGGAGACACAACAGGCAGCGGGCGGGCAGGCGCATCGGCAGGGCTGGGAACAGGGGCGAACGCCGACGGGCCAGCCGCGCAGGCGCACCTCCCCGGAGGCGTTTGTAGAATCGATTATCCATGAGCGCCCCCACCGTGCCCAGCGCCGCGCCCGCCACCGGCGCAGCCACCGACTCCGCTTCCGTTGCCTGGGCCGAGCCGGCGCGCGGCGAGGCCTTTGCCAGCTGGCTGGCGCAGGTGGCCCCGGCTCACGGTCTGGTGCCGGGCAGCCTGCGCATCGCCTCGGCCGACGCCAGCTTCCGCCGCTACCTCCGGCTCGACACCGAAGCGGGCGACACCCGCATCGTGATGGACGCCCCGCCGGCGCACGAGAACTGCGCCCCCTTCGTGCACGTGGCGCGGCTGATGCAGCATGCCGGCCTGCACGCGCCGCAGGTGCTGGCCTGGGACGAGCCGCAGGGCTTCATGCTGCTGACCGACCTGGGCTCGCAGACCATGATGGCCGCCATCGAGCCCGAACGCCCAACCGCCAACCGCCCGCTGTACGAGCAGGCGCTGGACGCGCTGCTCGCCTGGCAGCTGGCCTCGCGCCCGGGCGAGCTGCCGCCCTACGACGAAGCCCTGCTGCGGCGCGAACTGGCGCTGTTCCCCGACTGGTACCTGGCGCGCCACCGCGGCGTTGCCGTGGAAGGTCAGCTGCGCCAGACCCTGGACCAGACCTTCGATCTGATCGTCGCCCGCAACCTGGCCGCGCCCAGGGTCTACGTGCACCGCGACTTCATGCCTCGTAATCTGATGGTGCCCCCACGCTCCCCCGCTGCGCGCGGTGCGCTGCCCCCCGAGGGGGCCGTCGCCGCCTTGGGGCGACCCGGCGGCGGCGAGATGGCGCCGCACACGAACGCTGCGCCGTCTCAGCTGGGCGTGCTGGACTTCCAGGACGCCGTGTACGGCCCCGTCACCTACGACATCGCCAGCCTGATGCGCGACGCCTTCCTCTCGTGGGACGAGGAGTTCGTGCTCGACATCACCATCCGCTACTGGGAACGCGCCAGAAAGGCCGGCCTGATGGATTTCGAGGACTGGGCGAGCGACTTCGGCAGCTTCTGGCGCGCGGTGGAGTGGATGGGCCTGCAGCGGCACCTGAAGGTGGCAGGCATCTTCGCCCGCCTGACACTGCGCGACGGCAAACCGCGCTACCTGGCCGACGCGCCGCGCTTCATCGGCTACATCCGCCACGCCGCCAGCCGCTACCGCGAGCTGACGCCGCTGCTGCGCCTGCTGGACGAGGTGGAAGGCAGCACCGCCGCCGTGGGCTACGCCTTCGGGCGCGTCTGAGAGCGTGACGAGCTCTGAGGCCGAATTTCAAGCCAAATCGGCCTCCAGCCCAATAATGACGGGCGCAGACAGCTATCAAAACAGGAGCTATCGGCGGCGCTTCGGGCCGTGGCAGGGCCACAGCAGCGTGATGCCACCGTCCGACGGCAGCAGCTCGCCCAAGGGCCGGCAGCGGCCCTGGGCGCACCAGCTGTAGTCCGGCGTGTAGCGCGAGCGGGTCAGGCGCATCGGCCCCTGCGGCTGGTTGGCCGGCGCGTACTCGTACCAGCCGTGGCGCAGCACCGCGTTGGCCGGCGGCTCCATGCCGGCGCCGGTGCCGCGGATGCGGGCCTTCTCCAGCGTCAGCACCGGCGCACCGCCGGAACCGGCGTGCACGCGGTAGTCCTCCTCCCAGCGAGTCTTCTCGATCGAGTGCGTCCAGGCCAGCGTGAACGCGGTCTGCGGTACGAACACCACGTGCGGCGCCCCCGCGCGCGCCGGCGGCACCATCGGATCGGCCCCCTGCGGCATGCTGGCCGCCAGCGCCAGGCAGACGCCGAGCACGCTGACGCTCATGCCCCGCGCGCTCCCGCAGTCGCCGTGCCCGCCAGGCGGCGCGTGCGCCACAGGTGCCAGGCCACGAAGGCGGCGCTGGCGGCAAAGCCGATTTCGTCGGTGGCCGGCAGGGCCGCCACCAGGAAGCAGGCCGCGGCGATGGCCACGATGCGTTCCAGCCAGTTGAGGGGCGAGAACAGGAAGCCGATGGCCGCGCCGCCCCACAGGCCGATGGCGACCAGCGCCTTCAGCACCACGTAGGCGGTGGCGCCCCAGCTGTCGCCCTGCAGCATCAGCGCCGGCGAATACACGGCCATGTACGGCATGATGAAACCGGCGATCGCCACCCGGATGGCGTTGATGCTGATCTTCAGCCCCGTCTCGCGCGCGATCGGCGCGGCGGCGAAGGCCGCCAGCGCCACCGGCGGCGTCAGGTCGGCCATGATGCCGAAGTAGAAGACAAACATGTGCGAGACGATCAGCGGCACGCCCAGCTCCAGCAGGATGGGCGCCGCCAGCGAACTGGTGATGATGTAGTTGGGGATGGTGGGGATGCCCATGCCCAGCACCAGGCAGGTGACCATGGTCAGCACCAGCGCCAGCATCAGGCTCTTCTGCCCCAGCGCGATGATCTGCCCGCCCAGTTCCGCCGCCACCCCGGTGAGGTTGATGACCCCGATGATCACCCCCACCAGCGCGCAGGCAATGGCCACCGGCAGCGCGTGGCGGGCGCCGTCCACCAGCGCCTGCACCGCCAGCCGGCGCGCGTCCTGGCCGGTGCGCAGCACGAAGGTCAGCGCCACCAGCAGCGCGATGACCACGAAGAACGCCCCCACGCCGAGCTTGAAGAAGCCCGCCGTGGCCAGCGCCAGCAGCACCCAGAATAGCACCCGCAGCGCGGTCCCGCGGATGCCCTGCATGCAGGCGGCGGCGAAGATCAGGATCGCCGTCAGCGCCAGCCCCACGGTGCCGGAGAACAGCGGCGTGTAGCCCGAGAACAGCAGCCCCACCAGGCCGATCAGCGGGATCAGCAGGAACCACTGCCGCCGGATCGCCGCCCAGGGGTTGGGGCATTCGTCCTTGGGCAGGCCCAGCAGGTGCTTGTGGCCGGCTTCCAGGTGCACCATCCAGAAGGCGGTGACGAAGTACAGGATGGCTGGGATCAGCGCCGCCTTGCAGACCTCGATGTAGGGCACGTTGATGGTCTCGGCCATGATGAAGGCCACCGCCCCCATCACCGGCGGCATGATCTGCCCGCCCATGCTGGAGGTGGCTTCCACGCCGCCGGCGAAGGCGCTGGAGTAGCCGAAACGCTTCATCAGCGGGATGGTGAACTGCCCGGTGGTCACCACGTTGGCCACGCCGGAGCCGTTGATGGTGCCCATCAGCCCCGAGGTCACCACCGCCACCTTGGCCGGCCCGCCGCGCGTGTGGCCCACCGTGCCCATGGCGAAGTCGTTGAACAGGCGGATCATCCCCGCCTGCTCCAGAAAGGCGCCGAACAGGATGAACAGGAAGATGTAGCTCGACGACACGTAGGTCGGCGTGCCGTAGATGCCCTCGGTGCCGAAGGACAGCGTGCCGACGATCTGGTCGGCCCCGTAGCCGCGGTGCATCAGCGGCCCCGGCAGATGGTTGCCCCACAGCCCGTAGGCCAGAAAGATGGCGCAGATCAGCGGCAGCGCGATGCCCATGGTGCGGCGCGCGGCCTCGAACACCAGCACCAGCAGCACGATGCCCACCACCCAGTCGGCGCGCGTCAGGTCGCCGGCGCGCTGCGTCAGGTCGGCCTCGAACACCCACTGGTAGAGGCCGGTGGCGAAACCCGCCAGGCCCAGCAACCAGCCCAGCGCCTTCATGCCGGCGCCCGCACCGCCCTTGGTGAAGCCGGGGTGGACCAGGAAGACCATCAGCAGCACGAAGCCCACGTGCACCGAGCGTACCACCTGGCTGGACAGCGGGCTGAACGCCGCCGTGATGACCTGGAAGGTCGAAAACGCCAGTGCCACCCAGAACACGGCCGTGGTCCATTCGAGCCGGTCGTGCGTGGGCGTGGGCAGCTCGTCGGCGGCGCCAGGCAGGGCGCGCTCTTCCAGCGTCTTGAGATCGGCGGTATCGGTCATGGGATCCTCGGCAAAAGTGCAGCACACTTCATGCCGCAACGCAAAAACCGGCGCCAGGCGCCGGTCTTCAAGCCATGAATGCTATTGAACTAGAAGCGAACCCGGGTCACTTCTTGATCAGCCCCACCTCGCGGTAGTAGCGCTCGGCGCCCGGGTGCAGCGGGATCGGCATGCCGGTGAGCGCGTTCTCCAGCTTGATGTTCTTGGCCGCGTTGTGCGCCGCGTACAGCGTGTCGAGGTTGCCGTACATGGCCTTGACCATCTGGTAGACCAGCTCGTCCGGCACCTTGGACTGCGTGACCAGGAAGTTCGGGATGGCGGCCGTGGGCACGTCGGCGGTCTGGCCGGTGTAGGTGTTGGCCGGGATGACGGTCGGCACATAGGCCGGGCTGCCCACCTTGGCCACCACCTCCTTCGGGATCGGCACCACGTGGATCTTCACCGAGCTGGCCAGGTCGCGGATCGAGGCCACGCCCAGGCCGGCCGACTGCAGGGTGGCGTCGAGCTGGCGGTTCTTGATCAGCTCCACCGATTCGCCGAACGGCAGGTACTCGGTCTTGGCCAGGTCGTTGTACGACAGGCCTGCAGCTTTGAAGATGGCGCGCGCGTTCAGCTCGGTGCCCGACTTGGCGGCGCCCACCGACACGCGCTTGCCTTTCAGATCGGCCAGGGTCTTGATGCCCGATTCCTCGCTGGCGACGATCTGGATGTAGTTGCTGTAGGTGGCCGAGAAGCCGCGCAGGTTCTTCAGCGGCGTCTTGAAGCCGGCCTCGGCGTCGCCCGCCCAGGCGTCGGCCACGGCGTCGCCCAGGGCCATGGCCAGCTCGCCGCGCCCCGCCTGCAGCAGGTTCAGGTTCTCGGCCGAGGCCTTGGTGACCTGCGCGGTGGCCCGCGCGTCCGGGATGGCCTTGCCGAAGATCTGCGACAGCGCCACACCCACCGGGTAGTACACGCCGCTCTGGCCGCCGGTGAGGATGTTGATGAACTGCGGGCCGGCCGCGCTGGCCGCGCCAGCAATGGCCAGCAGGCCGGCGGCCGCGCCGAGGGCCAGTTTCTTGTGCAACTGCATGGGAATCCTTTCAGATGTGAACCGAAACGATTCAGGTTACAAGTTGCGGCGGCGCATGACCATCGGGGATTCACCCCAGAAATGTTACAAATGAGCGGCGCGAAATTTATGGGTCAAAACGGCCTTCAGCCCAAGCACGGCAGCCGCAGACAGCTACAACTAAAATAGCATCAGCGGTGGCCGCGGGCCGCCCGAACCGCTACCATCCGCCGCTGTCGTTTACAACAACCAAGGATGGAGTGGAAACCATGAGCCTGTTCAGCTGGACCGAGCGGCCCGCGGCCGCGTTGCAGGGTGGCGGCGTGATCGCGCCGGACGAGCGCCTGCCCTGGGCGCAGACCGCCGCGATGGGCGTGCAGCACGTGATCGCCATGTTCGGCGCCACGGTGCTGGCGCCGATCCTGATGGGGTTCGACCCCAACCTGGCGATCTTCATGAGCGGCATCGGCACGCTCATCTTCTACTTCATCACCGGCGGCAAGGTGCCCAGCTACCTGGGCTCTTCCTTCGCCTTCATCGGCGTGGTGATCGCCGCCACCGCCTACGCGGGCAAGGGCCCCAACGCCAACATCGCCGTGGCGCTGGGCGGCATCATCGTCTGCGGGCTGGTCTACACGCTGATCGGCGCGCTGGTGCAGGCCATCGGCACCGGCTGGATCGAGCGGCTGATGCCGCCGGTGGTCACCGGCGCGGTGGTGGCGGTGATCGGCCTCAATCTGGCCGGCGTGCCGGTCAAGAACATGGCGGCCAGCAACTTCGACAGCTGGATGCAGCTGGTCACCTTCGTCTGCGTGGCGCTGGTGGCCGTGTTCACGCGCGGCATGCTGCAGCGCCTCTTGATCCTGGTGGGCCTGCTGCTGGCCACGCTGATCTACCTGGTGCTGGCCAACGGCATGGGCCTGGGCAAGCCGATGGATTTTTCCGGCATCGCCGCCGCGGCCTGGTTCGGCATGCCGCACTTCACGGCGCCGGTGTTCGACGGCAACGCCATGCTGCTGATCGCCCCGGTGGCGCTGATCCTGGTGGCCGAGAACCTGGGCCACATCAAGGCGGTGACGGCCATGACCGGCCGCAACCTCGACCGCTACATGGGCCGCGCCTTCATCGGCGACGGCGTGGCCACCATGGTCAGCGGCGCCGCCGGCGGCACCGGCGTGACCACCTACGCCGAGAACATCGGCGTGATGGCCGCCACCCGCATCTACTCCACCGCGGTGTTCGTGGTGGCGGCGCTGATCGCGCTGCTGCTCGGCTTCTCGCCCAAGTTCGGCGCCTTCATCCAGGCCATCCCGCTGCCGGTGATGGGCGGGGTGTCGATCGTGGTGTTCGGCCTGATCGCCATCGCCGGCGCGCGCATCTGGGTCGACAACCGGGTGGATTTCGCCAACCCGGCCAACCTGCTCATCGCCGCCATCACCCTGGTGCTCGGCACGGGCGATTTCACGCTCAAGTTCGGCGGCTTCGCGCTCGGCGGCATCGGCACCGCCACCTTCGGCGCCGTGCTGCTGCACCTGCTGCTGCGGCCCCAGGCGGCGCAGGCCCAGCCCGCCGCGCCCCTGCGCGACTGATCACCCCACGCACCCGGAACGGCCCGACGCCTGCCGGCGCCGGCCGGCCCGGCGAGGCGCGGTTTTCCTACACGCGCGGTGATCGCGCCGCTCCACCATGGCGTTTTGGCCCGAGGCCTTTGCCCTGAGGAGTGACGACATGAAGACCTTCAAGCCCGCACGCCACGCCGTGCTGCCCGCCCTGGTGGCGGCGGCCGCGCTGGCCGGCTGTTCCATCGTGCCCAGCGACCGCGGCGTACCCGTGCGCACCGCGCAGGCGCAGATCAACGCCACCACGGTGGATCAGCCGCTGGCCAGCCATCCGGTGACCGGCATCGTGCGCTTTGCCGAGATGAAGGACGGCGGCGTGCGCGTTTCCGGCGAGGTCAAGAACCTCAAGCCCAACAGCGAAGTGGGCTTTCACATCCACCAGAATGGCGACTGCACGGGTGACGGCACCGCTGCCGGTGGCCACTTCAACCCCGGCGGCATGATGCATGGCTCGCCCGGCCACGGCCACGCCGGCGACCTGCCCATGCTCAAGGCCGACGCCCTGGGCACCGCCACCATCCAGTACGTGAGCCACGAGATCAAGCTCGCCGGCCCCGACGGCATCATGGGCCGCGGCGTGATCGTCCACCGCGACCCGGACGACTACAAGACCCAGCCCACCGGCAACGCCGGCCCACGCCTGGCCTGCGGGGTGGTCATGACGGGGAGCTAGGCCCACCCCCCTGAGTCGCTGACGCGCCTTCCCCCCTCTTACTTCGTGAGGGGGGACAACGCCACTGGCCGGTACAAGCCCGGCCACGGCGTTCGCTGGCTGGGCCTGCTCCGCGGCCTTCTGGGAGTGCCAGTTCTTGCTGTGAGCCTTGTGGATGCTCCGGGGCCGAGCGAAGCGATGGCCCGTGTTCTCCCCACCCCCCTCTGGCCGTGCCGAGAAGCGCAGGGCGTGGGGCGGGCATGGGCTGCGCAGCAAGACCATGCTTCGTGATCTGACTCGCTGCGGCTGTCCGAGCGGAGCGCCCTTTGGGGCGCGCAGCGAGTTCCGCAGCGCCGCCCCATGCCCGAGCATCGCAGGTTGCCCGCAGCGAAGCGAAGGGACACGGCCAGTGGGGTCGCCTTTTCTTTGCCTACTTTCTTTTGGCGACGCAAAAGAAAGTAGGTGCGCCGCCGGGCGCACATCCCGACCTCCAGCGCCACCAGAAACACTACGCTTTCAATAGCTGCCTGCGCCCGCCACGGCTGGTCAAAGCATCGATTTCATGAGAAATAGCTGGGAGCATGCCACCCACGGGAAGGGCTTCGACATGCCTGTCCTGAGCCTGCCGAAGGGCTCAGCCCGAACGGTTGATAGGTCTCGGGCTTAACCGGAAAATACAAGCCAAATCAGCCCGCAGCCCAAGCGCAGCAACCGCAGCCAGCTATCAAATTTGCATCAACCGGATGCAGCCCACGCTGGCGTCAGGCGCCGCCCTCACCGCGCGCCAGCCGCTCGCTCTTCCAGTACACGTCGTCGCCCACGCTGCCATCGGGCCGGTGGCGGTTGAGCACGCGGGCCAGCACGAACATCAGGTCGGACAGGCGGTTCAGGTACTGGCGCGGCGCGGGGCGCACGGCCTCGTCCTGCGCGCCCAGCGCCACCACGGCGCGCTCGGCGCGGCGCGCCACGGTGCGGCACACGTGGGCCTGGCTGGCGGCACGCGTGCCGGCGGGCAGGATGAATTCCTCCAGCCTGGGCAGCTGGGCGTTGTAGCGCGCCAGCGCCGCGTCGAGCTGGGCCAGCGCATCGTCCTTGAGCAGCTCGAAGCCGGGGATGGACAGCTCGCCGCCCAGATTGAACAGCTGGTGCTGGATGTCGACCAGCAGCTCGCGCACGTCGGCCGGCATGTCTTCGCACAGCAGCAGGCCGATGTGGGAGTTGAGCTCGTCCACGTCGCCCATGGCCTGCGGTCGCCCGCTGGCCTTGGAGACGCGGGTGTTGTCGCCCAGGCCGGTGGTGCCATCGTCGCCGGTGCGGGTGGCGATCTGCGTGAGGCGCTTGCCCATGTCGTTCAACCCTGCCGGATGCTCACTTTTTGGAAGCTGTCTGCGCCTGCCCCGCAAGGGCCCGCAGCCCCAACAGGTAGGAATCGGCGCCGAAGCCGCAGATCTGCCCGCGCGCGATGTCGGCGATGTACGAGTGGTGCCGGAACGGCTCGCGCGCGTGGATGTTGGACATGTGCACCTCGACGATCGGGCACTTCAGGATGCCCAGCGCGTCGCGGATGGCGATGCTGGTGTGCGTCCAGGCACCGGCGTTGATGAGCACGCCGTCCAACCCTTCGCGGTGCGCCTGGTGGATGCGCTCGCACATCGCGCCTTCGTGGTTGGTCTGGAAGCACTCCAGCCCCAGACCCAGCTCGCCGGCCAGCTGCTGCAGGGCCGCGTCGATGTCGGCCAGCGTGGCCGTGCCGTACTGGGCCGGATCGCGCTGGCCGAACATGTTGAGGTTGACGCCGTGCAGGACGAGGAGCTTCATGGCAGGTTCACCGTGAGAGGGCGGGCGCGGGTTGCGCAGGCCCCGAGCATACGGCCTTGGCGGTGTTCAATCCCGCTGCCCCTCGGGCGGCGCCCCGGCCGCGTCCTTGCGCTTGATGATGGCGAAGTTGCCGCTGGCCTTGGCCACCAGGGTGCCGCCCACGGCGATGTTGGCTTCCAGGTGCGCGATGGTCTTGCCGCGGTTGATGAGGTGGCAGGTGCATTCGATCAGACCCTGCCGCATCACCGGCTTGAAGTAGTTGATCTTCATCTCGATGGTGGCGCAGAACTCGTCCGGCCCCAGCGTGGGCACCAACGCCGCGCCCATGCCGGTGTCGGCCAGCGTGAACAGCGCGCCGCCGTGCACCACGCCGAAGCGGTTGATCAGGTGCGGCCCCGTGGGCAGCGTGCTGCGGCTGAAGCCGCTGCGGACCTCCAGCAGCTGCATGCCGATGTGCTCGGTGAAGGCTTCCTCGATCAGGGGCTTGTCCGACATGGTGTTGTCTCCTCGCTCACTCGTTGCTGCAGGGCGCACGCTGCCGTCACACCAGCGGCACGGTGAGGCGCTGCAGCACCTCGCGCGTGTCCGGCCGCACGCCGCGCCACCAGGCGAAGGCCTCGGCCGCCTGTTCCACCAGCATGCCCACGCCGTCGGCGATGCGCGTGCAGCCGGCGGCCTGCGCCAGCTTCAGGAAGGGCGTGAGGCCCTTGCCGTACACCATGTCGTAGGCCAGCGCGCCGGGGGCGAAGGCAGCGGCCGGCACGGCGGGCGCCTCGCCGCCCAGGCTGGCGGAGGTGGCGTTGAGCACCAGGTCGAAGGCCTGGCCCGCGCCCGCGGCCTCCGGCCCGCCGCCTGCGACGCTGCAGGCGCCCATGTGCGGCGCCAGCTCGCGCGCCAGCGCCTCGGCCTTGGTAGCGGTGCGGTTGGCGATGACGATGCGCGCCGCCCCGGCGCGCGCCAGCGGCAGCAGCGCGCCGCGCGTGGCGCCGCCGGCGCCCAGCAGCAGCACGCGCTTGCCGGCCAGCGGCAGGCCCAGGTTGTGTTCGATGTCGCGCACCAGGCCGATGCCGTCGAAGTTCTGCGCCAGCACGCGCCCGCCCTCGAAGCGCAGCGCGTTGGCGGCGCCGGCCAGGCGCGCGTCCTGGCTGGCCTCGTCGGCGGCGGCCAGGGCTTCCAGCTTGAAGGGCAGGGTGACGTTCATGCCGCGCCCGCCGGCGGCGCAAAAGGCCGCCAGCGCGCGGCCAAAACCGCCGGGCCCGGCACCGCCGTCGATGGCCTCGTACACCATGTCCTGGCCCGTGGCCTGCGCGAACAGGCCGTGGATCAGCGGCGACTTGCTGTGGGCGATGGGGTGGCCAATGACGGCGTAGCGGTCGGGCATGGGCGGCGGCGTGCGGGAAGGATCGACGGCCCGGCCGGGCCGCAGGCCAATGGTAGCCGGGCGCGCGGCGTTGCTGTGTCGCCTTGGATTCTGAAGCCAAATAGGCCTCCGGCCCAGTCATGACGGGCGCAGGCAGCTATGCATTTGAAAGCAGTTTTGCAGGATGCGCACGCTAGCACCGCCCGGCGTAAACTGCCCTTCCGGCCGCGCGACGGCCCGCGCAAGCGCCTGCCAGGAGACACCCCGCCATGAACGCCCCCACCGCACTGCACCACGTCACCCCCGAGATCAGGCAACGCCCCGTGCCCGAGGCGCTGCTCGCCGCGCTGAAGGATCGCTTCGGCGCCCAGCTCTCCACCGCGATGGCAGTGCGCGAGCAGCACGGGCGCGACGAATCGGCCTTCACCAGCGTGCCGCCGCCGGCCGCCGTGGTGTTCGCCGAAAGCACCACCGACGTGCAGGACGCCGTGCGCCTGTGCGCCGGGCACCGCGTGCCGGTGATCCCCTACGGGGTCGGCTCCTCGCTGGAAGGGCACCTGCTGGCGGTGCAGGGCGGCATCAGCATCGACCTCACGCGCATGAACCGCGTGCTGAGCGTGAACGCCGAAGACCTCACCGTCACCGTGCAGCCCGGCGTGACGCGCAAGCAGCTCAATGAAGAGATCAAGAGCACCGGCCTGTTCTTCCCCATCGACCCGGGGGCCGACGCCACCATCGGCGGCATGAGCGCCACGCGCGCCAGCGGCACCAACGCCGTGCGCTACGGCACCATGCGCGAGAACGTGCTGGCGCTGGAAGTCGTCACCGCCCAGGGCGAGGTGATCCGCACCGGCACGCGCGCCAAGAAAAGCAGCGCCGGCTACGACCTGACGCGCCTGTTCGTCGGCAGCGAAGGCACGCTGGGCGTGATCACCGAGGTCACGCTGCGCATCTACCCGCTGCCCGAAGCCGTGTCGGCCGCCATCTGCACCTTCCCCACCATCGCCGACGCGGTGAACACCGTCATCCAGACCATCCAGCTTGGCGTGCCCATCGCCCGGGTGGAGCTGATCGACGCCGGCACCGTGGCCATGCTCAACAGGTACGCCAAGCTGAGCCTGCACGAAGGCCACATGCTGCTGATGGAGTTCCACGGCTCCCCCGCCGGCGTGCGCGAGCAGGCCGAGACCGTGCAGGACATCGCCAGCGAGCACCACGGCGCCGATTTCCAGTGGGCCGACACGCCCGAGGAGCGCACGCGCCTCTGGACGGCGCGGCACAACGCCTACTTTGCCGCCGTGCAGAGCCGCCCCGGCTGCCGCGCCATCAGCACCGACACCTGCGTGCCCATCTCCCGCCTGGCCGACTGCCTGCTCGACTCCGTGGCCGAGGCGGATGCCAGCGGCATCCCCTACTTCCTGGTCGGCCACGTGGGCGACGGCAACTTCCACTTCGGCTACCTGATCGACCCCGACAGTGCCGAGGAGCGCGCCAAGGCCGAAGCCCTGAACCACGCCCTGGTCTCCCGCGCCATCGCCCTGCAGGGCACCTGCACCGGCGAGCACGGCGTGGGCCTGCACAAGATGGGCTTTCTGATCGACGAAGCCGGCGAAGGCGCCGTGGCCATGATGCGCACCATCAAACAGGCGCTGGACCCGCACAACATCATGAACCCGGGCAAGGTGTTTGCGGCCTGAGGGAGTCGGTGATGCTATTGATTGGATAGCTGCCTCCGGTTATGCGGCCTGGGCCACTTCGCGATTTCATTCGTGAACCTGGCCAAAAGATACCAGCGGGTTCCGAGGCTGCGCATCCCCTCGATGTGCCTTGGGGTCGCGTGGGCCCGTCTTGCCAACACGCAAATCGCTTGAGGGGCGTTCGGGCCTGCCATCGTCGCGCTTTCATGTCGTACCCGTCGGTTTCAGCGCTGCCAGCCCGGCAGGCGAATGAGCTTGCACCCCAAGGTTGATGTAGCTACAATTACCTGGTGCGCATCACCTACGATCCCAGGAAGCGCAACGAAACACTTGCCGATCGTGGCCTCGACTTCGAGGATGCGCTTCAAGTCTTTGCCGGCCCGAACTTCGAGGTTCAAGACCTCCGCAAGGCGTATGGCGAGATCCGGATGATCTGCTTCGGGATGCTCGCGGACCGCATGGTCGTGGTGGGTTACACGCCGCGTGGCGCGGATCGCCACGTCTTCAGCATGAGGAAAGCCAATGACCGCGAGCAAGCGCGCATCGCACCCCTCCTTGGGCTCTGATCTGCCAAAAGTCGCCGCCCACGTCATTCAGCCAGCGGAGTACGACGAACTCCCTGAACTCACCGACGAGATGCTGGCACAGGGCAAAGTGAACCGCGGGGGTCGCCCCAGGTCCATGAATCCGAAGCGGTTGATCTCCATTCGATTGACAGAAGATGTGATTCAACGCTGGCGTGCCACAGGGCCTGGCTGGCAAACGCGAATGGCCGAAAAGCTCACCCGCGCGGCACCCAAGTAACGCCTGACCAGCCCTTGGCCGGAGCCGGATCGCACCGGCCGTGCACCCCCACCTGCAAGTGCGGCGTGGGCCTGCACAAGATGGGCTTCCTGATCGACGAAGCCGGCGAAGGCGCCGTAGCCATGATGCGCACCATCAAGCAGGCGCTCGACCCGCACAACATCATGAACCCGGGGAAGGTGTTTGCGGCCTGAGGTCTGGTGATGCTATTTATTGGATAGCTGTCTGCGCCCTTGCTGCAAGGTCTGAAGCCCGATTTAGCTCAAAAGATGAAGTGGGCTGCAGCGCATCCAGCGGGCTTGGGGTGCCGCCGGCCGCCACCTTGAGCACATGCGTGTAGATCATGGTGGTCGACACGTCCGAATGTCCCAGCAATTCCTGCACCGTGCGGATGTCGGTGCCCGCCTGCAGCAGATGCGTGGCGAAGGAGTGGCGCAGGGTGTGGACGGACACCGGCTTCGCCATGCCAGCCTGGGCGGCTGCCCGCCTGATGGCGCGCTGGAGGCGCTCCTCGAACAGATGGTGCCGGCGCTCCACGCCCGAGCGAGGGTCGACCGACAGCGTGGGCGACGGAAACAGCCAGAACCAGCCCCAGGTGTGGCCCACCTTCGGGTACTTCTTCTCCAGCGCGTGCGGCGTTTCCACGCCACCGCGCCCCGCCCTGGCGTCCGCGTCCCACACGGCGCGAGCATGCAGCCACTGAGCCCTGAGCGCCGGCACCAGCGTCCGCGGCAGCATCACCACCCGGTCCTTGCCGCCCTTGCCGTCGCGCACCACGATCACGTGGCGATCAAACTCCACATCCTTGATGCGAAGACGCAAACCCTCCATCAGGCGCATGCCCGTGCCATACAGCAGCTTGGCCAGCAAAGCCATCTCGCCGTCCAGAAAACTGAACAAGGCGGCCACCTCATCGCGCGTCAACACGCTGGGAATGCGCTTCTTATGCGCAGGGCGGTTCAGGCCGTCAAGCCAGGGCAGATCCACCGCCAGCACCTCCCGGTACAGGAACAGCAGGGCGCTGAGCGCCTGGTTGTGGGTGGAAGGCGACACCCGCCGCTCATTGGCCAGCATGTTGAGGAACGCCTCCAACTCCGCCGCACCCATCTCGCGCGGGTGACGCATCACCCCGCCGCGGCCATGCCAGCGAATGAAAAAGCGCGTCCAGTACAGATAGGCCTTCTCGGTCTGGAGGCTATAGTGCAAGTAGCGGATGCGCTCCCGAAGCTGGTCCAGGAGGCGGGTGGACGTCAAAGAGGGGCTGCCGGGTTTCATGGCTGCTTTATACCTGTATGAAACAACAGCATCAAGCCCTCAAGCCCTTGATCCAACTACATTTTTTGCAGAACCGAATGGCCAGAATATCCCGCACCGTCCAGCTTATCCGGCAGGTTCTGCGGGATACATTACGTTAGCCAGCACACCATGCTCATCCGCAACTTCAAACCAGCCGATGCTGATGAATTGAGGCAAGTTTTCTATTTGTCCGTCCATGATCTTGCGAGAAATTTCTACACGCCAGAACAACTAGATGTTTGGGCACCAGAGAGCTATGACAAACAGTCGTGGCTGCAAAGGCTCTCTGCGAACAATCCTTTCGTGGCCACTATTGACGGTCAGATTGCTGGATTCGCCGACCTCCAGAGCACTGGTTACATTGATCAATTCTTCGTTGCAAGCTCATTTGCCAGGCGTGGTGTTGGGGCGACACTGATGCATCACATACTTGGCGCGGCATTGGATAGGCGCATAGATCATGTGTATTCGCACGTTAGCTTGGCCGCAGAGCAATTCTTCTCCAATCATGGCTTCAGTGTTACTGAGCGCAGAGTGGTTCGCGTCAAAGACATCGAGATGGCGAATGCCAGAATGGAAAGAAGTGCTGGCTAACAATTCATTCAAGCCGACGCCGCTTCGCGGCGCGGCTTAATTCAGACGTTAGGCCTGCGAGACAAACTCACGACCGATCACAGCATCATGAATCAGCTAATCTCGAACGACAGGCAGAGTGATGCCCGAGAAATCAGCTCTGGCGAAGATCCTCCGACAGTTGAAGGCTCCAAGTTTGACTTGCGAGGACTCCCTCATTTCCCACACCTCTTCTCGGAGAGTGACCTCGCCCAATTGGCACGTTGGGGCGTGCACGCATATGCGCTTTCACGAGGCACAGTGGAGGCAAGGAGCGAGAAAGAGAGCCTATTCGTGCAAGTCGTGGCAGGACAACGTCCACCGACGACCCACTTTCACCGAATATGGCTCATGTACACCCAAGCCGTCGCCGCGGAGGAAGCCTTCGAGGCAGCTTCTCATCTACGCAACCAAGTGCACCAAGCAACGCTACAAGCTGAGGCCCTGGGTGAGGATGTCAGTCGACTGAACACAGCGCATCGATCCGCGTGGAAGCTAGTGGAGCAAGCCGAATCGCGCCTGAAAACTGCTACCGAGCAACACCGCCGGACTACAGCAGAATTGAGAGCAAGGATCAAGGAATACGAGGAAAAACTTGGAATCGTTGCCGAACCAAGCTCGGTCATGATTAGCAGTGACGACTCGAACTCAAGGGAAGGATGGGGCAATGACTGGAGAGAACAAAAGTAGTGAAAATTCAGGCCAGCGTATGGGGAATAAGAAAAATTCAAGTGCAATGCCGTGGCTACGCGCCCCAGCCTAACTGTAGGTTCAACGCGGACGCCAACATAGGCCATGCCTTCGGCATTTTCATGACCTATGTTGGTGCCCTCCAGCCTTCGGCTTCCGGCGCCGGTTAACCTGGGCTACAAGGGCTTCCCCCCGAAAGTCAAACACCGATCCAACCGTGATGCATCGCGAAGCGATGGATCACGGAATGTTTTGACGGTGTTCGATTTCCAACCTCAGCGCCCAGCCCTTGTTGCTCAACGAGCAAGGGATGCGGACAGCGAAACTACAAACGGTCATCGATGCTGCGTTGGTTCGCAGCGGACCCTGATGAAAGACGCGCGCGGGGGACCCATTCGTTAGCCGAGGATGGCCAGCATTGCCGCCGGCCCTGGACTCCTTGAGTTAAACGGTCACGCCCCGCGCAGGTCCAACCCTGACTCATCAACGCTGGCTGCACGCGGTGGTGGAAATCTTTCTGTGGTTCTGTCTTGCGCTGTCGTTCAGTCAGGCCGGCAGCCGGAAGTCTTCGCCCCGAGCGAGAACGGCCCAGCACATTCGGGCGTTCTTGGCGGCGATGGCGACCACGGCCTTCCAGTAGCCGCGCCGCTGCGCCAGCGCAGTGGCCCAGCGGCTGATCGCATCGCTCTTGTTCTTGGCGGCGGCCAGCACCGCCCGTGCGCCGAGCACCAGCAGGCTGCGCAGGTACGGGTCACCGGCCTTGGTGACACGGCCCAGGCGCTGCTTGCCGCCCGAGCTGTACTGCCCGGGCACCAGGCCCAACCAGGCACACAGTTGACGACCACACTTGAAGTCGCGTCCGTTGCCGATGGTGCTCAAGAGCGCGGTGGCGGTGGTCTCGCCCACGCCTGGCAGCTGCATCAGGCGCTGCGCCGCGGCGCTTTGGCGGGCCATAGAGCGGATGTGCTGGTCGTACTGGGCGATGCGTTCATCGAGCCGGCTGACTTCACTGAGCAGATCGCCGATCACGGTGTTGGCCCAGCCGGGCAGGTCTTCCAGACATGCCAGGGCCTCACGGCGCACGACGGCGGCCTTGAGCGGCAACACGATGCCCAGCTCCGAGAGCAAGCCGCGGATGCGGTTGAGCGTGGCGGTGCGCTGCTCGACGAAGCCCTGGCGGGCGCGATGCACGAGCAGCTGGCCCTGCTGGTCGATGCTCTTGACCGGCACGAAGCGCATGTTGGGGCGGGTGACGGCTTCGCAGATGGCGGCGGCGTCAGCCGCGTCGTTCTTGCCGCGCTTGCCCGAGAGGCGGTAGGGAATGACGAACTTGGGCGCCATCAGGCGCACGGTGTGGCCGAACTTGACAAACTCGCGCGCCCAGTGGTGGGCACCGGAGCAGGCCTCCATGCCGATCAGGCACGGCGGCAGCGAGGCGATGAGGTCCAGGAGCTTGGCGCGAGAGACGTTCGGGCGCACCAGCGCAGCCTTGCCCGAATCATCCACGCCGTGAACGGCAAAGACGTTCTTTGCCAGATCGATGCCAACGGATACGATTGCCATGGACTTCCCCTTCCAACAAACGAGTGAGTTGATGAGAGTTCGCACTTCCCATCGTGGCATCTGGTTGCCGGACCCCGCAAATGCACGGGTGAAGCGGGACGGGGAAGTCCCTTTCATTCGTCAGCCCGCACACCCAACGCTTGGTGCCGCGCGGCAAGGAGAATGCCCCGATGCCTGAACACCCATTCGATGCCGTGCAAACGGCGAAGGCCATCCTCGAGGCGTTCAATGCCCATGACCTCGACAAAGTCATGAGCTTCTTCGCCGACGACTGCACGCTTGACATGCCTCGTGGGCCAGATCCTTGGGGCACGCGGTTTGTCGGGCGCGCGGCGGTGAGGGAGGGTCTGGCCGGACGCTTCAGGGGTCTTCCGGATGTTCACTACGGCGAGGATCGCCATTGGGGATACCTCAACATGGTCGCGTCCGAGTGGCTCCTGACAGGTACCAGGCCGGGCGGAGAGCAGGTCAAAGTCCGTGGGTGCGATCACTACGAGTTCCGTGGCGGAAAGGTGATTCGCAAGGACTCCTACTGGAAGATCGTGGAGTCGGCCTGAGGCGAATGCGGGTTGACCCCTTGCTCAGCCGGGCCGCCACGGCTTGGCGCAGCGTCGGCCCAGTTGGCTCCAACGTTATCCGGCGCGAAAAGCAAGTTGGAGCTGGTGCCAGGCTTGGCTGTCGGCACAGCAAGCACCGGGTAATGGCCGCACCACCGATTTGGTCAAGCTACTGAATTTGTAGCTGTCTGCGCCCGTCAATCAAGGGCTGGCGCCCCAAAACACCCTCAAGTGCAGCAGCCGCGCCTCACCCCCGCAGCCGGTCACCCAGCTTGCGCAGGCGGCGGCTGAGTTCGCGGGCCATGTTCATCTGCACCAGGGCGAACTGCTCGACGTCCTGCTGGTAGAGGGCGTGCAGCCCGTTCATCGAAAGCTCCAGCGCGCGCGTGGCCAGCAGCGCCTGGGCGCTGGCGCTGCGCGGGGAGAGGTCGATCACCGCCATCTCGCCAAAGCAGTCGCCGGCCTGCAGGCGGGCCAGCACGACGGGGCCGGTTTGGGTGGTCTTGGTGAGTTCCACCTCGCCGGCATCCAGCACGTAGAGCGATTCGCCCGGGTCGCCCTCGCGGAAGAAGAAGGCGCCGGCCGGCACGGCGATTTCGCGCGAATCGTCCAGCAGCACGCCGAGCGCGGACTCGGTCAGGCCGCCGAAGAGCGGCATCTGCTGCAACTGCGCGGCGCGTCCGGGCAGGAGGGTCATGGCGCGGCCAGTGTGCCGCGATCGGCGCGGCGCCGCAACCGGGCCGCGCCGTGGAGCAGCGCCGGCGCGGGCCGGCGCGGAACGTCAGCGGTGCGCCAGCGCGTCCATGGTGGCGGGGTCGAGCCGGCCGGTGGCGGGCAGGCCGTTGGCGCGCTGGAAGGAGCGCAGGCCGGACGCGGTGCGCGGGCCCATGCCGCCGTCGGGCGTGCCGACGTTGTAGCCCAGCTCGTTCAGGCGCTGCTGCGCCTCGGCCACCGACATGGTGTTGCCGCCCTGGCCGGGCACGTAGGTGCGCGAGGGTGCGGCGCCGCCGTCCACGCCCAGCCGGCCGCCGCCGCCCAGGCCCTGGCCCTGCACGCTCTGGGCGCGGTAGTTGCGCAGGCTGCGCACCATCTGGTTGTAGGCGTCCATGAAGGCGGCGGTGATGACCTTGCCCTGCGGCGTGTTCTGGTAGCCGCCCAGGCCGCCGGCACCGCCGACGCCGAACAGGCTGCCGAAACCGGCGAAGTCGGTCTTGGAGGCGCTGCCTTCAGAGGCTGCCACCTGCACGCTGGAGCGGTTGTCGATGAGCGTGAGCAGGGCGCTGGCCTCGCGCGTCTGCGTGCCGGCGCCGATGGCCGCCACGGCGCGGCCGCGGCCGCCGCCGATCAGGCCGCCCAGGGCGCCGCCGATGCCACCGGAATCGCGGCTGGAGAAGATGATCTCGGGCGTGAGGCCGTAGTCGGACGCCACCATCTGGCCCTTGCCGAAGTTGCTGCCGCCGCGCATTTCGCCCGACTGCTGCAGCTCGCGCTCGCGGCTCATGGCGCGCATGCCGCCGGCACCGCGCTCGACCACCACGAAGCAGTTGGATTGCTGGATCAGCAGGCGCAGCAGGTTGGCCGTGGGCGGCAGGCGGTATTCGTTGCGCAGGATGGTGTACCAGCCGGCGCTTTCGTTCTCGATCAGCGACACGGTGCCCAGCGGCGCGGGGCAGCGCTCGAGCTGGTCGGACGCGCCGGAGGTGGCGCTGCCGGCGGCGCTGCCGGTGGCCACGGTCTTGGACTCGGCCGAGCCCATCTTCATGTCGGTGGTTTCGCAACCCGCCAGCAGCATGGCGGCGCACGCGGCCGCCACGGCGACCATCTTGTTCCTGGACATCAACTTCTCTCCATCTTTGTGCACCGCGACCTCACCTGACGCGGGTTGCGCGATGCTGCAACAACCCAAGACGCGCCGCAACCCGACTTTCGCAGGGGGGGCGGCGCACCGCTCCTCGCACTGGCCCCAGGGCCGGCACCCGGCGATCATAGACGCGCCGGGTGGGAATTCCGGCGCCGGCGCCTACATCGTTCGGCGTAGCCCGAAGGTGCTGGGCACCAGGCGGCAGCACCTGGCAGGCGCCGGATTTTTCAAGCCTTTTGGGGCTCCGGCCCTTGTGTGGCGGGCGCAGGCAGCTAGAAAATCAGTAGCATTCTGACGCCGGGCATGCGTATGCCGGCGCCACGCGCCAACCGCCACAGCTGGCTCAGTTGGGCGCCACGCCCAGCGCGCGCACGGTGTCGATGTCCAGGTAGCCGTTCACCGGCAGGCCGCGGGCCTGCTGGTAGCGCGCCACGGCGTTGAGCGTTTCCTGCGCCAGCACGCCGTTCACCGGGCCGGGGTTGAAGCCGGCGCCCTGCAGCGCGTGCTGCACGGCCATGATGCGGTCGGGCGCGGCGTTGGTCTCGCACATGACCTCGCGCTGCACCTCGCGCGCCTCGGCCACCTTGACCTGGCGGGTGATGGTCTCGTACTCGGCCGGCACGTCCACCCAGTGGGTGCTGGCCGGCTGGTCGATCACCTGGCGGGTTTCGGTGCGGTAGACGGCGGGCACCACCTCGTCGCGCACGCTGGCGGCCCTGGCGACTTCCTGGTGCTCGATGCGCTGCACCAGCGCCGGCACGGACACCGGGCGCAGGGCGGCGGGGGTGTCGAGCTCGCGGTAGGTGACGGCCTGGTGTTCGGCCGGCACGGCCACCACGCGGGTGCGCTCGGGCGTATCCACCACGCGCGTGGGCACGGTCTTGTAGGTGGCGGGCACGGCCACGTCTTCCACCCGCGCGGGCGCCACTTCCACGCGGCGCACGATGGTGCGCCAGGCGGCAGGCACGTCGATCACGCGCACGGTGGCCGGCTGGTCGATCACGTAGCGGTTCACGTTGCGGTATTCGGCGGCGATCCTGACGGCGCGCACGTAGGTGTCGGGCGCCAGGGCGCGGTCGATGGCCACGCCGGGCTGGCCGGCCACGGCCGAGGCGCGGGCCAGCGGCTCGCCGCCGGGGCCGTGGGTGACCTCGCCGTTGGCGGCGATCTGGAAGCCCAGCTCGCGCGCCTTGTCCAGATCGACTTCCTGGCGCCAGACGGTGTGGTAGCGGGCCGGCTCGGGTACCAGGCGCACGCCGGCGTCGCGCACGACGACCTGCTTGGCGATGTTCCTGTACTCCGCCGGCACGGCGATGTCGGTGGTGGTGGCCGGCGCCTTGAGCACCTTGCGCGTCACGGTCTGGTACTGCGCCGGGATCTCCACCAGGCACATCACGTCGTCTTCGAGCTGGGCGTTGTCGGCCGGGGTGATGCCGGTGTCGATGATGCCGCGCGAGGGGCCGCCGGCGGCTGCCGCGACCTTGGTGCGGCCTTCCACCTTGTAGCCGCGGAACTGGCCGGTGGCGTCGACCACGAAGCCGCGCAGCGGCACCACGTCGATGGCCTGGCCGACCCAGGCACGGCCGCGCCGCCATTCGCGGTAGGGCTCGCTGACCTTGACCTGCTCGGTCACGATCTCGTAGGCGGCTGGCACCTCCTGCTTCTGCACGGTGGCGGCGCGCACCTCCACGGGCTCGACCACGGTGCGCATCACCGCCGGCATGGCCTGGGCGCGCACGCCGGCGGCCTGGAGCAGGCGCTGCTCGGGCACGCCCCTCATGGGCAGGGTGACGGGCACGTACTGCGTGACCTCCGGCCGCACCAGGATGCGCTCGACCTCGGTGCGGTAGGTGGCGGGAACGGTCTCGGTGCGCGTGGTGGCGGCGGCGATCATCACGCGCTCTTCCACGTTCTTGAACTCGGCGGGAATGACGCTGCGGATGGTGTGGGCGGGCACGTCCTCCACCTTCTGCATCACGGTCTTGTAGGTGGCGGGCACGACTTCGACGCGGGTGGTGGCGGTCTGCGTCTCGACCTGCTCGGTGCGGGTCTTGAAGGTGGGCGGCACCGGCTCGTCGCGCGTGCCGGCGGGGCGCACCACCACGTCCTCGGCCACGGTGCGCAGCTCGGCCGGCACCGGCACCTGGCGGCTCATCTCGGGGCTGACCAGCACCTGCTCGGTCACCGTCTTGTAGGTGGCGGGCACCAGTTCCTCGCGCCGGGTGGCGGGGGTCTTGAGGATCTGCTCGGTACGGGTCTCGAACCGGGCCGGGATCAGGATGGTGGCCAGGCACTGGTTGGGCACGGCCTGCGCCACCACCTTGGGTACCGGCGCGGCGGGCACCGGGCGCGGCAGGTTGCCGGAGAAGCCGTTGTCGCACTGGCCCATGGTCACGCGCACCGGCTGGCCGGCAGCGTCGCTGAACAGGTTCAGGCGCATGTCGGGGCTGAAGGGCACGTACTTGCCCACCAGCTCGGGCGTGATGTCGTAGCGGCCCTGCACGTGGCGGATGCCCAGGTCGCAGGCGCCGCGGCTGTAGTCGGCGGCGCTGTAGCCCTGCGCGGCGGCCTGCGCACTGGCAGAGGCCAGCTCCGACAGGCGGATCGGCCGCACCGATGCCTCGCCCGCCTTGCGCACCGCGCGGCGCGTGGTCACCGGCTGGTAGAAGCGCGCGGTGCCGGCCAGCACGGCGGCATCGCATTCCTGCGCGGTGTCGTAGCCGACGTTGCCGTGCTGGTCGGTCACCATGCCGGCATGGGCGGCGGGCGCGGCCAGCAGCAGCGCGCTGCAGAAAGCGGTGCCGGCGGCACCGGCGGCGCTGGACACGAGAAGCGCGCGCCTGGCGCGGCGCGGGGCGGACGGGGCCTGTGTGGCGGTTTTCATGAGCACTTCCTCACCCGGGTCTGGGCGCACGGCAGCCGTGCCGCCGGCGTCGTTTGGCATCAAATAGTAACCGTTCGCTAGCCAAAAGTCGCAGTTCTGACGGCCACTTGCGCGTCAAACGCAACATCGGGGATGAATTTGTGGCGCTTCCCCCGCACCGCGCGGTGCTGCGGCGCGCCGCCGGACCGGTCTGACCGCATCGCCGGAAGATTGGCCCAGCCGGCCGCACGAGGCGACGGATCGGCTTGGGGCGGTAGCGCCGTGCGACGAGGCCAACATCCAGCCGGGCGGCGGCCGAAGTACTCAATTCATTCCATATCCGAAACAGTCTTGTTCGATGTGCCTGCTTTTTTAAACCCCTGCCCAGGCGCAAAGTACGTCTCACGGTGCTGCTGACAAGCCCCCCCGGCCAAACCAGACAGCACCGCGGCGAGCCCGGGCCAGACCTGACACGGACTCTGAACCCCAAGAAGCCTTATCCATTGAGTGGCTTCGCTGCATTGAAAAGGAAACCTGATCATGAACACCAAGAACATCGCCCTCGCCACCGTGCTCGGCGCCCTGCTGTCGGCCAACGCGTTTGCCGCCGGCCCGCAACCCACCGCCGGTGAAGGCCCGCTGTTCACCGCCGAGCCGGTGATGGCCTCCATGGTGACGCGCGCCGAGGTGCAGGCCGAGGCCACGCAGGCCGCCCAGGCTGCACTGGTGCCGCACCGCGATGCGTCCGACGCACGCACCTGGATGAACCCCAAGTCGCCCACCGCCGTGACGCGTGCCGAAGCACGTGAGCAGACGCGTGAAGCACTGGCCAGCGGCTGGCACGTGAAGACCGGCGAGCAGAGCTGACCGGCACGGGCCGCGAACAGCGCGGCCAACCAAAAAGGGACGGCTTGCCGTCCCTTTTTTTGTGCGTGCCGACGTCGGGGCCGGCGGAGCGCCCCTCAGTTGCCGCCGCGCAGCCGCTCGATCAGGCCGTTCAGTTCGTCCAGCGAGCCGAACTGGATCGCCACCTCGCCGCTGTGCGTGCCGTTGCGGGCGGTTTTCTTGACCCGCACCTCGACCTGCGCCATCAGCAGGTCGGACAGCTCTTCTTCCACCCGCCGCACGTCGCCGGACTTATCGGCCGCCTTGCCGGGCTTGCGCGGCGAGGTCAGGTTGAACTCTGCACCGAGCTTCTTCACCAGCGATTCGGCCTCGCGCACGCTGAGCTTGCGCGCGGCCACCTGGTTGGCCGCGGTGATCTGTGCCGCGCCTTCCAGCGCCAGCAGCGCGCGGGCGTGACCCATGTCGATGTCGCCGGCCATCAGCATGGTCTGCACCGGATCGGTGAGGTTGAGCAGGCGCAGCAGGTTGCTGGCGGCGCTGCGGCTCTTGCCCACGGCCTGCGCGGTCTGCTCGTGCGTGAGGCCGAACTCGTCGATCAGGCGCTTCAGGCCCTGGGCCTCTTCCAGCGGGTTGAGGTCTTCGCGCTGGATGTTCTCGATCAGCGCCATGGCGGCGGTGGCTTCGTCGGGCACGTCGCGCAGCAGCACGGGCACCTCGTCCAGCCCCGCCAGCCGCGCCGCGCGGAAGCGCCGCTCGCCGGCGATGATCTCGTACAAAGCTCCTGAATTGCTAGCTGCCTGCGCCTGCCCCGCCTGGGCCAGAGCCTTGTTTTTATCTGAAATGCGGCGCACCAGGATGGGCTGCATGATGCCCTGGGCCTTGATGCTTTCGGCCAGTTCGTAGAGCGCGCCCTCGTCCATGCGGGTGCGCGGCTGGTAGGGGCCTGGGGCCAGTTCCGCCAGCCGCGCCATCATGGGCGTGCCGGCGGGCGTGGCGGGGACGCCGGAGGCCGGCATGTCGAGCGCGGTGCTGGGGCCCAGCAGCGCGTCGAGGCCGCGACCGAGTCCTTTGGGTTTCTTGGTGACCATGGGCCAATTGTCGCCGGATGCGGCGGGCGCCGGTGTCAGAACCTGTTCATGGTCTGGGCGGGAGCCGGGTCGGCGTCATTTCAGGATGGGCTGCAAGGCGCACAACGCCAACAGGCCCCAGCAAGATGCTTCTTCGGCCCGGCGAGGCTTTGCAACGCCGCAGACCGCCTGAAAGGGCATTGGCACCGCGCCGCCGAGATCGTGAACAGGTTCTCAAGCCGTGGCGGCGGGAGCCAGCGGGCCGCCCGGCGCCACCAGCGCCTCGGTCGGCCAGGCCTGCACGCGCGGGCCGAAGCTGGAGATGCCGGTGAGCGTGGCGTTGTGGTGCGCGATCACCTGCTGCGGCGTCAGCGCGGCATTGCCGGCGGAGGTGTGGGCGTCCTGCGCCAGCAGCACCGGCCAGCCCAGCGCCAGCGCCCGGCGGCAGGTGGTGTCCACGCAGAATTCGCCGTGCATGCCGCAGATGATCAGCGTGTCCACCCCCAGGCCCCGCAGCAGGCCTTCCAGCTCGGTCTTGTGGAAGCTGTCGGGCGTGGTCTTGGCAAGGCGCAGATCGGTGGGCGCGGTTTCAAGCCCGTCGGCCAGCTGCCATGGCCGGCTGCCGTGCCGCAGGTAGTCGCCCTGCGATTCGTGCTGGATGAGCACCACCGGCGCGCCGGCGGCGCGCGCCGCCCGGCTGAGCTGGTTGATGCGCGCGATGGTGCCGGCGCAGTCGAACGCCGCGCCCACGCCTTCGCACAGGCCCTGCTGGACGTCGATGACGAGCAGGGCCGGCTTCATGGCGCGACCCCGGCGGTGGCGTGGCCGGTGGCCAGCGAGCGCAGCAGCGCATGGCCTTCCGGCCAGTCGCCCAGGCCGGATTCGGCGTTGACGTGGCCGCGCGCGCCAACGTTGTAGAGCGTGGCGCCCCAGTCGGCAGCCAGCCGGCTGGTGGCCTGCAGGCTGCCGTAGGGGTCGTCGCCGCTCACCACCACGATGGTGGGAAACGGCAGGCGCTGGCGCGCCGGCGGTGCCCAGCCTGGGATGGCCTGGCGCAGGTCGTCGCGTTCGATGTCGGGCGGTGCCACCAGCAGGGCACCGACCACGCGGTCGGTGTGGGCCGAATGCGCCGCCCACCAGGCCGCCAGCAGGCAGCCGAGGCTGTGCGCGGCCAGCAGCACCGGCTGCCGCTGCGCCAGCACCACGTCTTCCAGCCGCGCCGTCCAGTCGCCGCGCAGGGGGCGGTCCCAGTCATGCTGTTCCACGCGGGTGTAGCCGTGCAGCAGCTCCCAGCGGCTCTGCCAGTGGTCCGGCCCGCTGTTCTGCCAGCCGGGCAGCACGAGCACCGTGTGGCCTGCGATGGGTGCCTCGTCGCCGGCCACGGTCAACGCCCGTGCGGGGGCGCCAGCGCGGTGCCGGCGGGCAGCGGCTGGGCGGCGGCACGGGCGGGCCGGCGCTCAAGCAGGCGGTGGGCCTGCGCACCCAGGGCGATGCTGAGAACCCACGTGAGCAGCAGGCCAAGCAGCGCGTTGCCGGGGTCGTGCGGCAGCCAGCGTTCGAACGCGCCGTTGACCATCAGGCTCACCGGGTAGTGCACCATGAACACCGCGTAGGACCAGGCGGCCAGCGCCGCCACGGCGGGCTGCACGCGCGAGCGCGCCAGCCAGCCGCGCGCCGGTTGCCACAGCAGCAGCAGCGCCACCATGCAGGCCAGCGCCAGGCGGTCGCGCCAGGCCAGCATCAGGCCGGCGGTGGCAATGCCCAGGATCAGCGCCGTGAAGGCCCAGCGCGTCTCACCCCGGCGCCCCCAGGCCGCCAGCACGCCCAGCGTGAAGCTGCCGAAGAAATAGATGCCCCAGACGGCGTCCTGCGGGTGCAGGTTGAACACGCACACCGCCGCCAGCGCCAGCACGCACAGCATCAGCACGCCATGCGCGGCCAGCACCGGGCCGCCCTGGCCGCGCCCCTTGGGCAGGCCGAGCGAGAGCACCGCGGCCAGCGCCGCCAGCAGCGCGAACAGCTGCAGGTCGATGGCGATGTACCAGACGCCGGTGCTGAGCGCCGGCACATGGGCGATGTCCTGCAGCATCAGCAGGTGCGCCACGCCTTGGGCCAGCGTGGGGGCTTCGGGCGTGTCGGGGCTGGCCATGAGCTGGCGCGCCAGCGCCGCGCCTGCCACGGCGAGCGCCAGGGCCAACAGGTACACCGGCATCAGCCGGCGCCAGCGCTGGCCCACGCGGGCCGGCCACTGCGCCAGCCGCACGCGCGGTTCGCCCGGCGCGGGCCAGAGGCTGCGCGCGGCCAGGTAGCCGCTGGTCACCAGGAACAGCTGCACCGCCAGCGCGGCGCGCGTGCCCAGCCACTCGAACAGCGTGGGCAGCAGCGGGCGCAGGCGCGGCGCCAACGGCCCGTAGCTGACCAGGTGGTGCCAGACGATGAGTTGCGAGGCAATGGCCTTGCCCCAGTCGATCCAGGGCTCGGAGGCCGCGGCCACAGGGCGCGGAAGAACGTGTGGACTGCTCACGATTTGATAGCTTTCGCCGCAGGTACTGCGCGGTCGGAAAGCAATTTTAGTGCCGTAGCCTCAACCGTGCAGGCCGCGTTGTACCATTTCGTTAGCAAAGTCGACGAAAGCCTTGCTGCCTTTGGCCGACGGGTCGAACACCACACCGGGCAGGCCGTAGCTGGGTGCTTCGGCCAAGCGCACGTTGCGCGGAATGACGGTGTCGAACACCTTGGGGCCGTAGTGCGACTTGAGCTGCTCGCTCACCTGCTGTTGCAGGGTGATGCGCGGGTCGAACATCACGCGCAGCAGGCCGATCAGGCGCAGGTCGCGGTTCAGGTTGGCGTGCACCTGCTTGATGGTGTTGGTCAGGTCCGCCAGGCCTTCGAGCGCGAAGTACTCGCACTGCATGGGCACGATCACGCCCTGCGCGGCGCACAGACCGTTGAGCGTAAGCATGCTCAAGGACGGCGGGCAATCGATCAGCACGAAGTCGTAGTCGGCGTCGACCTTGGCCAGCGCCTCCTTCAGGCGGCGCTCCCGGCGCTCTTCGGCCACCAGTTCCACCTCGGCGCCGGCGAGTTCCCGGTTGGCGCCCAGGACGGCATAGCCGGCGCCGGCCTCCTTCAGCTTGTCGGGCACGGCCGCGGCCTCGGCGATGCTGGCGGACTCGAGCAACACGTCGTACACCGACAGCTCCATGGCCCGCTTGTCCACGCCGGACCCCATGGTGGCGTTGCCCTGTGGGTCCAGATCAACCAGCAGCACGCGCTGGCCGATGCGGGCCAGCCCGGCGGCCAGGTTGACGGTGGTGGTCGTCTTGCCGACGCCGCCTTTCTGGTTGGCAATGCAGAAAATCTGGGCCATGGCGTGTAAGTGAGTGCTTATCTGCTGAGGGCGAGGCGGACACCGAAGCCGATCAGGAACACGCCTGCCAGCTTGTTGATCGCGCCGGACAGCCGGGCGCTGCCGCGCACGCGCTCGGCCAGCCGGTGCGCCAGCAGCGTGGCCACCAGGCCATACAGGAACGTGAGCGCGGCGATGGTCAGCGCCATGGCGGCGAAGGTGGCCAGACCCGGCTGCCGCGCCGGATCGATGAAGAGCGGGAAGAAAGCCATGTAGAACACGATGGCCTTGGGGTTCAGCAGCGTGATCAGAAAGCTCTGGCGCAGGAAGTGGTGGGGCTTCAGCCGCAGCACCGCCCCCTGCCCCGGCTTGGCCAGCAGCATACGCACGCCCAGCCAGGCCAAGTACGCGGCCCCCAGCCACTGCACGGCGGCAAAGGCCGCCGGGTAGGTCTTGAGCAGCGCCGCCACGCCGGCCACCGCACACCACATCAGGATCTGGTCGCCCGCGATGATGCCCAGCGTGGCCGCCAGCCCGCCGCGCACCCTGCCCTGCGCCGTGCTCGACACGATCGCCAAGTTGCCTGGCCCGGGAATGGCCAGGAACAGCAGGATGGCAACCACGAAGGCGGGGTAATCGGTGATGGCGAGCATGGTGAAAGCGCCGGCGGCGAACGGGTGAGTTTACGGGATGGAGGTGCCGAGAGAACGGAACGAATCAACGTCCCGTGCCGCCTTGACGCATCCAGACCAGGCAGCGCTCCGCGTCCAGGCCCGGCACGGTCAGTTGTTCCACGTGAAACACCTCGACCGTGGCGGGCAGCGCGTCGATTTCTTCCTGCGGAGTCCGCCCTTTCATCGCCATCCAGACACCATCCTCCGCCAGCGCGCCGACCGACCAGGTGGTGAAATCGGCCAGCGTGGCGAAGGCCCGGCTGGTGACAACGTCGAAGCGTTCGACCAAATTCTCGACGCGCGCGTGCACACTGCGCAAACCTGGCAGGCCCAGCGTACCGGCCACCTGCTGGATGAAGGCTGTCTTCTTGGCCACCGCATCCACACAGGAAACCTCGATCTCTGGGCAGCAGATGGCGATCACCACACCCGGAAGACCACCGCCGGAACCCACGTCCAACAGCCGCGTCGACCGACCGACGGTCTGCCGGCGCAGCGGACCGATGACGGCCAGGCTGTCCAGCAGGTGGTGCGTCAGCATCTCGGCCGGCTCTCGCACGGCCGTGAGGTTGTAGACCTTGTTCCAGCGCGCCAGCAGATCGACGTAGGCGAGCAGTTGATCGAGTTGCCCCTCGGTCGGGTTGAGGCCTAGCACCCCCACCCCCTCGACCAACCGAGCCCGCAAAGGGTGCGGCGGCGTCATGCCGCCTCGGCCTGCGGCCTGGGCGTGTTGGCGGCGAAGCCCTTGAAGCCGCCCTTCTTCAAATGAATCAGCAGCAGCGAAATGGCTGCCGGCGTGACGCCACTGATGCGCCCGGCCTGACCCAGCGTTTCAGGCCGGTGCTTCTGCAGCTTCTGCCGCACCTCGATGGACAGGGCGTGGATCTGCAGGTAATCCAGATCGGGTGGCAGCTTCAGGTTTTCGTAGTAAGCGGCGCGCTCAACCTCGTCGCGCTGGCGGTCGATGTAGCCGGAATACTTGGCCGCAATCTCCACCTGCTCGATCACTGGGCCGTACAACTCGCCCAGTGTTTCACGTGAAACAGGCTCGGGAACACCTTCACCATCGACCTCGCGCGGCGCGAAGCGGCTGTCGCCCATACTCATCAGCGCGTCGTAGCCCACATCCGGCCGGCGCAGCAGATCGAACAGGTTGTGTTCGTGCTCAATGGCCTTGCCCAGCACGCGCTGGCTTTCGGCCGCCGGCAGGTTGCGCGGACTCACCCAGGTGGATTTCAGGCGCTCTGTTTCACGTGAAACAGCATCGCGCTTGCGACAGAAGGCATCCCAGCGCGCGTCGTCCACCAGGCCAAGCCGACGGCCCGCCTCGGTCAGGCGCATGTCGGCATTGTCTTCGCGCAGCTGCAGCCGGTACTCGGCGCGGCTGGTGAACATGCGGTATGGCTCGGTCACGCCCTTGGTGATCAGGTCGTCCACCAGCACACCCAGGTAGGCCTCGTCGCGGCGCGGCAGCCAGGCGCCGCCGAAGTCGTCGGCCCGGCCATCGAGCTGGCGGCATTGCAGCGCGGCGTTGATGCCGGCGAACAGGCCCTGCGCCGCCGCCTCCTCGTAGCCGGTCGTGCCGTTGATCTGGCCGGCGAAGAACAGTCCGCCGATGGCCTTTGTCTCGAAGCTGCTCTTGAGCGAGCGCGGGTCGAAGTAGTCGTACTCGATGGCGTAGCCCGGCCGCAGGATGTGGGCGTTCTCCAGCCCTTTCATGCTGCGCACCAGCGCCAGCTGGATGTCGAACGGCAGGCTGGTGGAGATGCCGTTGGGATAGACCTCGTGCGTGTCGAGGCCCTCGGGCTCCAGGAAGATCTGGTGGCTTTCCTTGTCGGCGAAGCGGTTGATCTTGTCTTCCACGCTCGGGCAGTAGCGCGGGCCCACGCCCTCTATCCTGCCGGTGAACATGGGGCTGCGATCGAAACCGGAGCGGATGATCTCGTGCGTGCGCGCATTGGTGTGCGTGATCCAGCACGGCAACTGGCGCGGGTGCATGTCGGCCCGGCCCATGAAGCTGAACACCGGCATCACCGGGTTCTGCCCACCGGGCATGCCGTCGCCAGGTTGTTCCTCGCATTGGCTGAAATCGATGCTGCGGCCATCCAGCCTTGGCGGCGTGCCGGTCTTCAGCCGGCCCTGCGGCAGCTTCAGCTCCTTCAGGCGCGCCGACAGCGACACCGCCGGCGGGTCGCCCGCGCGGCCGGCCGCGTAGTTGTCGAGCCCGACGTGGATGCGCCCGTCCAGAAAAGTACCCGCCGTCAGCACCACCGTGCGGCCACGGAAGGCGATGCCCACCTGTGTGACAGCACCCACCACGCGATCGCCCTCCACCAGCAGATCGTCCACCGCCTGCTGAAACAGCCACAGGTTGGGCTGGTTCTCCAGCATGCGGCGGATCGCCGCCTTGTAGCGCACGCGGTCGGCCTGGGCACGGGTGGCGCGCACCGCCGGGCCCTTGCTGCTGTTCAGAATCCGGAACTGGATACCGCCCTCGTCGGTGGCCAGCGCCATGGCACCGCCCAGCGCATCCACCTCCTTCACCAGGTGGCCCTTGCCGATGCCGCCGATGCTGGGGTTGCAGCTCATCTGCCCCAGCGTCTCGATGTTGTGCGTGAGCAGCAGGGTCTGCGCACCCATGCGCGCGGCCGCCAGCGCAGCCTCGGTACCGGCGTGGCCGCCCCCGACGACGATGACGTCGAAGTGCTGCGGATGGGTGTAGGACGGCGTGGTCACGGCGTATCAGGCGAAAAACCCTTGATTTTAGTGAGAAATCGGCCGTTTGTCTTTGGTGGGCAGGCGCCGCCAGCTATCAACTTGATAGCTTTCCAAGGGAAAGTGCCGGCTCGCACGGGTACTGCCGGCTGCTATGCTGGCGCTGTCGCCCGAATGACAGCTGCCGCCCCACTGCGGCCGGCCTGCAACCACCCACCTGAGGAGACCCCCATGGCCACCCGCACCCAGGCCAAGACCACCCGCACCGCCAGGAAGGCGCCCGCTGCCCCCGCGGCACCGGCTGCTGCCACCACGCACCCGTTGCCCTCATACCTCGACCCCAACCACCTCGGCCCCTGGGGCACCTACCTGGCGCAGGTGGACCGTGTCGCGCCTTATCTGGGCCCGCTGGGCAAGTGGGTGGAAACGCTCAAGCGCCCCAAGCGCTCGCTGATCGTGGACGTCGCCCTGCGGCGCGACGACGGCACCATCGCCCACTTCGAGGGCTACCGCGTGCAGCACAACATCAGCCGTGGGCCGGGCAAGGGCGGCGTGCGCTTCCACCCCGACGTGACGCTGTCGGAAGTGATGGCGCTGGCGGCCTGGATGTCGATCAAGAACGCCGCCGTCAACGTACCCTACGGCGGCGCCAAGGGCGGCATCCGCGTCGACCCGCGCGCGCTCTCGCTGGGCGAACTGGAGCGCGTGACGCGCCGCTACACCAGCGAGATCGGCCTGATCATCGGCCCCTCCAAGGACATCCCCGCGCCCGACGTCAACACCAACGAGAAGGTGATGGCCTGGATGATGGACACCTACTCCGTCAACGTGGGTGCCACCGCCACCGGCGTGGTCACCGGCAAGCCGATCGACCTGGGCGGCTCGCTCGGCCGGCGCGAGGCCACCGGCCGCGGCGTGTTCACCGTGGGCGTGGAGGCGGCGCAGCGCATCGGTCTCACCATCGAGGGCTCGCGCGTCGCCGTGCAGGGCTTCGGCAACGTGGGCGGCGTGGCCGGCAAGCTGTTCGCCGAAGCCGGCGCCAAGGTCATCGCGGTGCAGGACCATAGCGGCGGCGTCAGCAACGACCGCGGTTTGAACGTGCCCAAGCTGCTCGACCATGTGGCCGCCACCGGTGGCGTGGCCGGCTTCAGGGGCGGGGAGCCGCTCACGGCCGAGCAGTTCTGGTCCTGCAAGTGCGACATCCTCATTCCCGCCGCGCTGGAAGGGCAGATCAACGCCCAGAACGCCGGCAAGATCAAGGCCCGCATGGTGATCGAAGGCGCCAACGGCCCCACCACGCCGGAGGCCGACGACATCTTGCAGGACAAGGGCGTGCTGGTGGTGCCCGACGTGATCGCCAACGCCGGCGGCGTGACGGTGAGCTACTTCGAGTGGGTGCAGGATTTCTCCAGCTTCTTCTGGAGCGAGGCCGAGATCAACCAGCGCCTGGTGCGCATCATGACCGAGGCCTTCACCGCCGTCTGGAACACCGCCCAGCAGCACCAGGTGAGCCTGCGCACCGCCACCTTCATCGTCGCCTGCCGGCGCATCCTGCAGGCGCGCGACATGCGGGGGCTCTACCCCTGAGCGCTTTTAAGGCCTTTTAGGCTCGCAGCCTTATGCAGCAGGCGTAGGCAGCTATTGATATAGTAGCAATCCGAACCTGCCCAGGCTCATCGGCCAGGACGTGACGCCCCGTGGGGCGACTGGTCCGGGGCCCGGCCTCCGCAGTCCGGGCTCGGCTCCGGCGGTCTTCAGTTTCGATAGCAATCCGTGATCGACGCCTTCGTGCCTTCAGCCAACGAGACCGCCCAAGACGGCGTGCCCCGCTGTCGCCCGGGCTGCGCCGCCTGCTGCATCGCGCCGTCGATCAGCTCCCCGATCCCCGGCATGCCCGGTGGCAAGCCGGCGGGGGTGCCCTGTGTGCAGCTCGACGACGCACTGCGCTGCAAACTGTTCGGCCGGCCCGAGCGTCCGGCGGTGTGCGGCAGCCTGCAACCCTCGCTGGAGATGTGCGGCCCGGCGGACGACGGCGGCACGCACGCGCGCCGCTACCTGATGCGGCTGGAACGCGCCACGCAGCCCGCCGTGTGAGCGGAATGACCCTGACGGCATATGCCGCGGGTCAACGCAACCGCCCTCAGATGTCCATGCGGTTGAACACGAAGCGCGGCAGGTGGCGGATCACCAGCATGATCAGCGCCCACTTGCCCGGCGTGTAGATCACCGGCCGGCGCCGCGCCATGCCGGCCACGATGTCCGCCGCCACAGCCTCCACGCTGGCGAGCCTGGCGCCACGAGACTTGAGCGCCGCCGTCATCGGCGTGTCCGTCGGCCCCGGCTTGATCAGGCAGACTGCCACGGCGCTGCCGACCAGCCGGTGCTGCAGCCCCTGCGCGTAGCGCGCCAGCAGGCCCTTGGCGGCGCCGTAGACGTAGTTGGACTTGCGCCCACGGTCGCCGGCCACGGAGCCGATCAGCCCCAGCACGCCGCCGCCGACCTGCTGCATGCGCGCCACGAAGGCCTCGGCGAACAGCGCCGGCGACACACCATTGACCTCCAGCGCCTCGCGCGCCTGCACCAGATCGCCCTGGCATTGCGCCTGATCCGGCAGCGAGCCGTGGGCCACCAGCACCACATCGGGAGCCCGCCCGGCGCACGCGCGCTCGACCAGGCTGGCGATGCCTTCGGTGCTACCCAGATCCCCGGCCACGCAGACGACCTCCGCGCCGGGCCCGCGGATGCGCAGGTCCGTCGCCAGCGCCTGCAGGCGACCCTCGTCGCGGCCGATCAGCACCAGCTCCGCCGCGCCGCCCGACGCCATCCAGAGCCTCGCGCAATGCTCGGCGATGGCCGAAGTGGCGCCGACGATGGCGATCTTCTGTGGGGTCTGTGTGTTCATTCCGTCAGTGTCCCATCATCCTGCGCGCGAACGCCGAATCGATGCCCGGGTCGCGCAGCGCCTGGAACGACTGCCACGCGGGGTAGCCCTGCTCGAACATCGCGCGCGGCATGCGGCCGTCCTTGGCGGGGTACAGCGTGCCGCCCGCGGCCATCACCACGCGGTCGAGCCGCTCGAACAGCGCGTGCGTGGCGGCGCCCTGCGCCGGAAAATCCAGCGCCAGCGTCACGCCCGGCCGCGGAAAGCTCAGCAGGCCGCACGGTGGCCGGTCGCCAAAGGTCTTGAGCACGGCCAGGAACGAGCCCTGCCCGGAGCGGCCGATCTCCGCCAGCAGCTCCGCGACACCCTGCCTGCCTGCCGCGCGCGGCAACACGCACTGGTACTGGTAGAAGCCCGCCGGGCCGTACATGCGGTTCCAGTGCTCGATGCTGTCCAGCGGATAGAAGAAAGGCTCGAAGTGCACCCGGCGCCGGCCAGCCCGGCGACTGCCCAGCGCGTAGTACGCGGTGTTGAAGGCCTTGAGGCTGAGCCGGTTGACCAGCGACACCGGCGGCGTCACCGGCATGCTGCGCCGCCGCTGTCCGCGCGCGCCCGCATCGGCCGGCTCGGGCGACATGTTCCCGCGCGAGAAGATGCCCCGCACGTCGGCACCGCTCAGGCAGTCGATCCAGGCCACCGTGTGCTCCCAGCCGGCTTCGGAGGCATCGGCCAGTTCGAAGAAAGCGTCCAGCCCCTTGAACGGCAGGTCTTCCGCATCGACCCACGGGCCCTCCACGCGGCGCAGATGCAGCGTCGCCTCCAGCACGACGCCGGTCAGGCCCAGGCCGCCGAGGGTCGCCAGGAACAGCTCGCGGTGCTCGTCGCGGCTGCAGCGCAGGCGGGTGCCGTTCGTGCGCAACAGTTCCAGCGAGATCAGTTGGTCGCCGAACGAGCCGAAACGGTGGTGGTTCTTGCCATGCACATCGTTGGCGATGGCGCCGCCTACGGTCACCAGCTGGGTGCCCGGCGTCACCGGCAGCATCCAGCCGCGCGGCACCATCAGGCGCTGGATGTCGCGCAGCAGCACGCCGGCCTCGCAGGTCAGGCGGCCCGCTGCCTCGTCCCAGTGGATCAGCCGGTCCATGCCGCGCGTCAGCCACAGCAGGCCCTCGGGGTTGAGGCACACGTCGCCATAGCTCCGGCCCATGCCAAAGGCAAGGCCGGTGCGGCCCTCCAGCGCCGGCAAGACCTTGCCGCCACCGTGCGGCAGCGGCGCCAGATGGTGCGGCCAGCTGCCGACCCGCCCCCACGACTGCACCGGCGTGGTCACCACGCGATGGTTCCCACCAGCATCGCCGCGGCGAACAGCAGACCGGCCAGCACGCTGGCGCGGTCCTTGAAGGCGAACACCAGCGGGTCGTCGTGCATTTCGCCGCGCGCGGCGCGCAGCCACAGCCAGCTGATCCAGTAGACCATCACCGGCACCGCCAGCCCGATCACGCCGGGTGACGCGTACAGCTTGCGCACCGCCTCGCTGTTCAGGTAGAGCGCCAGCACCACCACCGCCATGTAGCCGGCGCCCACGCCCAGGATCTGCAGCACCGGCGCATCCTCCACGTGGTAGCCGCGCCCGTGGGCCTTGGTCTTGCCGGCGGCCTGCTGCACCAGCAGTTCCGCGTAGCGCTTGAGGAACGCCAGCGACAGGAACAGCGAACCCGAGAACGCCAGCAGCCAGAACGACAGGCTCAGGCCCGGCGCCACCGAGCCGGCCACCACGCGCAGCGTGTACAGCGTGGCCAGCGTGAGGCAGTCGATCAGCACCAGCCGCTTCAGGCCCAGCGAGTAGGCGCAGGTGACCAGAAAATAGACTGTCAGCCAGCCCAGGAAGGCCGGGCCGATCCAGGCGGCGATGGCGTAGCTCGCCAGCACCAGCAGCGGTGCCACCAGGGCGCCCGCCAGGACGGGGATCGCACCCGCTGCCAGCGGCCGGCGCCGCTTGCGCGGATGGTGCCGGTCGCTCTCCAGGTCCATCAGGTCGTTGGCTAGGTAGACCGCCGAGGCGCACAGGCTGAAGGCCAGGAAGGACCACAGCAGGTGGCCCCAGGCGTGCCAGTCGAACCAGTGGTGCCCGGCGAGGATGGGCACGAACAGCAGCACGTTCTTGATCCAGTGGTGCACGCGCAGGGCCCGGCCCCAGACCCGCAGCCCGCCCGGCGCGGCCGGAAACACCTGATCGACATCGAACTGCGCATTCGCCTGCCGCACCACGCCGGCCGGCGCGTTCACCACCACGGCACGGCGCGCCTGCTGCCAGACCGCCATGTCGGCGTGGGCATTGCCGGCGTAATCAAAGCCGCGCACGCCGAAGCGTTCCACCAGCGCCTGCGCCTTGGCCTGGGCCTTGAGGTTGCGCTGGCCGTCGCTGGCGATCACCTCGTCGAACAGGCCCAGGTGCCCGGCGATCGCCTTGGCCCAGGTTTGGTCGGACGCGGTGCACAGCACCAGGTGGCGGCCGGCGGCGCGCTGCTCGCGCAGCCAGGCCAGCAGCGGCTCGTTGTACGGCAGCACGGCGACGTCGAAGGCGATGCCGCGCGTCAGCTCCTGCTTCAGATAGGCCTTGCCGCGCGCCAGCCAGAACGGCCAGCGCAGCGCCGCCAGCGGATCGGCGCGGAAGCGCTTGATCGCCGACTCGTGCAGCATGTCGGTCAGGATCAGCGTACCGTCCAGATCCACCACCAGCGGGGTGGCCAGATCGTCGTCGGAGGGGAGCGGCGCAGGCGCGGGCATGATCGGGTATCGTGCGTGTCGGGGCGTGGCGGGCGTTCTGCGCAGCGCGGCCCTGAAGGGCAACCGGGTATTTTAGGGGCCGCCCACAGGCCCGAACCGACCGCCCAGGAACTTACATCAGGAGACAAGCATGCACATCCCGTCGATGAAGGAAGTGGTCACGCCCGAGGAATGGCAGCTGCGCTGCGACCTCGCGGCCTGCTACCGGCTGATCGCCCACTACGGCATGAGCGATCTGGTGTTCACCCACATCAGCGCCAAGCTGCCGGCCAGCATCACCGGCGGTGCCGAGCAGTTCCTGATCAACCCCTACGGCCTGCTGTTCGATGAGATCACCGCCTCCAGCCTGGTCAAGGTGGACATGCAGTGCAACAAGCTGCACGAGACGCCGTTCCCGGTCAACCCCGCCGGCTTCACCATCCACAGCGCGGTGCACGCGGTGCGGCCCGACGTGGTCTGCGTGCTGCACACCCACACCCGCGCCGGCGTGGCGGTGAGCGCGCAGAAGCAGGGCGTGCTGCCGATCAGCCAGCAGAGCACCTTCGTGCTGGCCTCGCTGGCCTACCACGACTACGAAGGCGTGGCCTTCCGCGCCGACGAAGGCCCGCGCCTGCAGAAGGACCTGGGCAACGCCAACTTCCTGATGCTGCGCAACCACGGCCTGCTGACCTGCGGCCGCAGCGTGGCCGATGCCTTCCTGTCGATGTACGTGTTCGAGAGCACCTGCCGCATCCAGGTCGATGCGCTGGCCGGCCAGCAGGGCATGGACGGCCTCACGCCGGTGCCGCAGGCCATCGTCGACGGCACGGCCGAATCGATGCGCGTGCAGACCGGCGGCATGGGCGGGCAGTTCGTCTGGCCGACCATGCTGCGCCAGCTCGACCGGCGCGACCCAAGCTACAAAACCTGAAGCTGCCTGCGCCCGCCAGGCAAGGGCTGGCGGCCTTTTCTCTATTCAATCGCCTTGGCGCCCATGACCGCCAGCACGATGAAGACGATGGCCACCAGCACGAACAGCCCGAACAGGATCTTGGCGATGCCGGCCGAAGCCCCGGCGATGCCGCCGAAGCCGAGCGCGCCGGCCACCACGGCGATGATGGCGAAGATGAGGGCCCACTTGAGCATGATGGATCTCCTTGCGAATCGGGGTTGCCTGATGCGCCACGTGCCGGAGCCCGGGCGCCGTGTCCGCCATGGTGCGTGCCGCGCGTGCCGGCCGGCATCGGCGCAGGTGCGCAGCGCGGGTAGGACGGCGCCGCGCGCCCATGCACCCATGGCGCGCGGGGATATGGCCGCGCGGCTACGCTGCGGTCGGCCGGGTTGGGACCGCCACGCTCTACAAACCATAGCTGCTTGCGCCCGTCCCATAAGGGCTCAACACGTTTTTTACCCAGAAGAACTGCCATGAAACTCTATTACTCGCCCGGTGCCTGCTCGCTGTCGCCCCATATCGCGCTGGAGGAAGCCGGCCTGCCCTACGAAGCCGTACTGGCCCCCACCAAGACCAAGACGCTGCCCGACGGCTCCGACTACCGCAAAATCAACCCGCTGGGCTACGTGCCCTACCTGGTGCTGGACGACGGCACGGGCCTGCCCGAAGGCCCGGCCATCGTGCAGTACATCGCCGACCAGGCGCCGGCCAAGAGGCTTGCGCCACCCAACGGCAGCCTGGCGCGCTACCGCCTGCAGAGCTGGCTCAACTTCATCGGCACCGAACTCCACAAAGGCTTTGGCCCGCTGTTCAACCCCGCCAGCCCGGACGAGGTCAAGGCCGCCGCCAAGGAGCGCCTGGCCACGCGCCTGAAGTGGGTGGACGAGCAACTGGCCGGCAAGACCTGGCTGATGGGCGACGACTTCGGCGTCGCCGACGGCTACCTGTTCACCGTCACCAACTGGGCCAAGCCGATGCAGATCGACCTGTCGCCCTACCCCAACCTGGAGGCCTGGCGCGCGCGCGTGGCGGCCCGCCCGGCGGTGCAGGCGGCCATGAAGGCCGAGGGCCTGCTGGGCTGATCAGGCGGTGGGCAGCCGGGCGCCGCCGGCCGCCTGGTAGCGGGCGATGGCCTCGTCGATGAATGGCAGCGAGAGGCTGCGCCAGCGCGCCACCACGCGCCGGTCCGGTCCCAGCAGGTAGACCGTGCCGGGGCGGGCGTCGCACAGGCGGGCCAGCTCGTCGCCGGCGTCGATCACGGTGTCGAAGCCCGGCACCTGCAGCGCCCGGCCGCTCACCAGCAGCGGCAGCACCGGCACCGGCTGGCGCAGCAGCGCGTGCAACTCGGCCAGCACCTCGCCATCGAGCCGGCCTTCCTCGCCCAGGAATAGCAGGCACTGGTAGGCGCCGCCCGTGTGGCTGGCCAGCGGTTGCGGCAGGCCGTGCGCCACCACGGCGACCGAGGGCAGGTGCTCGCCCGGGCGCAGCGGGCCGGCGAAGCCGGTTTCGTCGGCGCTGATGTCGTGCAGCTGGGCGTTCAGCCGCGCCGCGATCTCGTCCAGGGGTTCCATCAGCCTGCCTTCCCCGTGGTGCTGGCCGCCACCTCGCGCGCCACGTCGCTGAGGAAATCCTGGCCTTCCAGGCGGCTGTGCAACTCGTTGCCCGGCAGCCAGTCGCCGTAGATGGCGTGGAAATCGGCCACCAGCTCGGCCAGCGGCAGGTCGTCGAAGCTGCCGCGCTGGCGCACGTATTCCATGTGGCGGTTGCCGGCGCGGTCGAACGGGTGGTAGAGCGAATCGTGCACGCCGTCGAAGTCGAGCGGCAGCAGCCCGAACTTCTCGCACAGGCTCAGGTTGAAGGCCGGCGTGGCCTTGCGCCAGGCGCCGTCGATCCACAGGTCGGTGTAGCCGTGCCAGATGAACAGGTCGGTCTTCATGGTCTGGCGCATGCGCTCGGTGGAAAGGTGGTTGCGCACGTCGGCAAAGCCCAGCCGCGCCGGGATGCCAGCCGCGCGCGCCGCCGCCGCCAGCAGCGCGGCCTTGGGCACGCACCAGCCATAGCCGTTGGCGAGCACGGCGCTGGCGCGCATGCCGCCGGGCGATAGGTCGATACGGTACGGGTCGTAGCGGAAGCCGTCGCGCACCGCCAGCACCAGCGCCACGGCGCGCTCGCGCTCACTGGCGCCGCGCGCGTGCTCGCGCGCGAAGGCCCGCACGGCGGGGTGGCCTGCGTCGACCAGGTCGGTGGCCGCCAGCGTGGCGGGCGTGGGTACATCAGGCATCCAGTAACCTCCGTGCTCTGCACTGCGGTGCGAACCCCTCCGGGGCGGCCGGGCTGGGGCTCATGCATCAACCTTAGCGCAAATCCGGGTCAGAGCGCGGTCCCATCCGCGCCACCTGGCAAGGGCCGCTGCCGCCATGCCAGCAGCGCCCCCAGCCACAGCGCAGCGGCGGAATAGACCAGCCCGCGCGCCAGCCCGCCCGGGCCGTCGGCGATCCAGCCCACCACCGTGGGGCCGACGATCTGCCCCGCCGCGAAGATGATGGTGAAGGCGCTGATGCCCGCCGGCCATTGCACCGGCGCCAGGTTGTGCCGCACAAAGGCCGTGGTCGAGGCCACCACCGACAGGAACACCGCCCCGAACAGCAGGCCCGAGACCAGCACCACCGGCCACGCCCCCGTGAGCGCCGGCAGGATCGTCGCCACGCCGAGCAGGGCGTTCAGCAGCGCCAGCGCGCCGCCGGCCCGCGCCCGCGTCAGCAGCCCGGCCCAGATGCGCGCCGACGCCACCACCGCCAGCCCGAGCAGCGTGTAGAACCAGGTGATCGAGGCCGGCGCCACACCACGCTCGCGCAGCAGGGCGATCACGAAGGTCATGTAGCCGATGTAGCCGACGCCGAACATCAGGTAGCCGGCCAGGGCCCAGCCCATCGGCCGCCAGTGCACCCGATGCAAAGCCTTTTGGGGCTCTGACCCTTTTGTGGCGGGCGCAGGCAGCTCCTGTTTTTGAAGCGTTCTGGCGGGCACCAGCATCGGCAGCGTGGCCAGCACGCACAACAGCGCCAGCCCCCACCAGGCCCAGGCCCAGCCGTGCGGCACGCCCCGCGCCGCCGCCAGCAGCGCCGGCGTGGCCAGCGCCGACGCCGCGATGCCCCAACCCACCCCGCCGTAGTACAGCCCCAGCAGCAGGCCGGAATGCTGCGGCGCCTGCGCGCCCAGCCGCGCCGCCAGCAGGCCGCCGGCCACGAACACAAACGCGCTCGCCACCCCCGCCAGCAGGCGCTGCGCCAGCAGCGGCCCGGCCGCCGTGAAGAAGCCCGAGGCCGCCATGAACAGGCTGGCCAGCAGCGCGCCGCCCAGCAGCACCCGCGCCGCGCCGAAGCGCCGCATCAGCCAGGGCGTGCCCAGGGCGCCCAGCAGGTAGCCGGCGGCGTTGGCGGTGTTCATGGCGCCGGCCAGCGTGTAGCTCCAGTGCAGGTCGTCCCGCATCACCGGCAGCAGCAGGCCATAGGCGAAGCGCGTGACGCCCAGCGACACCGCCGCACCCATCGACAACGCCAGCGCCAGCCACAGCAGCGCGCTGAGGGGCCGGTCGGCCGGCCCGGAGGCGGCGGGCAAGGTGTCGGACACGGGGGGCATGACCCCATTGTCCGGGCATGGGCGTTGCCACGGAACGCGTGACACTACCAAGCCGCACGGAATCAGAGCGCCGTGCGGTTGGCGCACAATGGCGCGCAGGTTCCGTTACCCGTTGCCACTGCCATGAAACCGAGCTTGTTCTCCCCCCTGCATGTGGGCGCCATCGACGTCGCCAACCGCGTCGTCATGGCCCCGCTGACCCGCAACCGCGCGCCGGGCGCCATCCCCACCGCGCTGATGGCCACCTACTACGCCCAGCGCGCCGATCCTGAACGCGGCGCCGGCCTGATCGTCAGCGAGGCTACCGCCATCAGCCCGCAGGGGCAGGGCTATGCCGACGTGCCCGGCCTGTACGGCACCGAGCAGCTCGACGGCTGGAAGAAGGTGACCCAGGCCGTGCACGCCGTCGGCGGCAGGATGGTCTGCCAGCTGTGGCACGTGGGGCGCGTCTCGCACCACCTGCTGCAGCCGGACAACGCCGATCCGGTGGCGCCCTCGGCCATCCGCGCCAACACCAAGACCTACCTGATCGACGGCGAAGGCAAGGGCGGCTTCGCCCAGACCAGCGAGCCGCGCGCGCTGCACCGCCACGAGATCCCCGGCATCGTGCACGACTTCGCCGCCGCCGCCCGCAACGCCGTCAAGTCGGCCGGCTTCGACGGCGTGGAGATCCACGGCGCCAACGGCTACCTGCTGGACCAGTTCCTCAAGACCGGCGCCAACCAGCGCACCGACGACTACGGCGGCAGCATCGAGAACCGTGCCCGCCTGATGCTCGAGGTCACCCGCGCCGTGGCCGACGCCGTCGGCCACGACCGCGTGGGCATCCGCCTGTCGCCCGTCACGCCGGCCAACGACATCGTCGATGCCGACCCGCAGCCGCTGTTCGACTACCTGATCCGTCAGCTCGCCACCATGGGCCTGGCCTACGTGCACGTGATCGAGGGCGCCACCGGCGGCCCGCGCGAGGTCGAAGGCCGCCCGTTCGACTACGCCGCGCTGAAGGCCGCCTACCGCCAGGCCGGCGGCCACGGCGCCTGGATTGTCAACAACGGCTACGACCCGCAACTGGCCGAAGACGCCATCGCCTCCGGCCGCGCCGACCTGGTGGCCTTCGGCAAGGCCTTCATCTGCATGCCCGACCTCACCGAACGCCTGCGCCGCGGCGGCCCCTACCAGGGCCTGGACAAGGCCACCATGTACGGCGGCGGCGCGCACGGCTACACCGACTATCCGGCGCTGGGCGACTGAGCGACCGAGCGGGGGGGGGCGCCAGCCCTCAGGGCGTGCTGGCCGTGAAGGTCACCTGGCCGTTGTAGACACCGGCGGCGTAGTTGCCGCTGGCCAGGGAGAAAGTCCAGTTGGCGCTGCGCAGGGTCACCAGGCTGTTGTAGGCACCGCTTCCGCCACCTGTCACGTTGACGGCGGTGCCGGTGCCCGTGGCGGGGATGGCGGGCGCAGGCAGCGCGGCGTCGCTGCTGGTCACACCGACATCGGACATCGGGATCGTGGCGCTGCCGCTGGTGAGCGGCGTGGTGACCGCCGCGCGCAGGCTGACCTGTCCGCCGTTGCTGCGCACCTCCACCGGCAACACATTGCCGCTCGGCGTGACGGTGAACGATGGCGCACCCCCACTCCAGTTCACGCCGGTGTTGCTGCCGGACACGGGCGTGGTCGGCTGGGCCGGGATCGCCGCGGACACGTTGAAGCTGACGGCGGGCGTGGTGCCGCCCACGTTGGGCAGCGCGCCGTCCCCGATGCGGAAGAACAGGAACTTGTCGATGCTGAGCTGGAACTTCAGATCGACAGCCGCGGTGCGGGGCAACGCGCCGATGGTGGTCACCGAGTCCGCCTGCGCGCTCAGGGCTGCGCACCCCGCGAGCAGTACTGCGGCACCCCGGGCCAGTGCGCCAGCAGCGCCCCGCCCGCCGCAAGGGAAAGCGGCGCGACAAACTGGGGCCGAGGCCAGGCTCACTTCAGCTCCGTGTCCACCTTGAAGCCGCCCTTTTCCCAGTCCAGCGTGCCCTTGGCCTTGAGCGGGAACTTGAGCGCAGGCACCGCGCGGTCGTCGTCACCCCGCGCGGTAAACGGCAGCGTGCGTGTCTGGCCCGCCAGCACCGGCGAGCCATCGACCAGCAGCGTCAGCGGTTTGCCGCTGGCGTCGGCGGCGTCCAGCCCGCCGTCCAGGCGGCCATGGGCATCGCCAGCGTTGTGCACCGTGACAAAGGGCATGGGCTTGCCGTTGATGGCGCGCACGCCGATCTGCTTCAGCTCCAGCCTGGGTTCCGCGCCGTTGATGCGCGCATACACCGCCACCGCGATGCGGCCGGTCACAGGCAGGTCGAGGCTGGCGCCACCGCTCTGGATCACCGCGCTCTGCGCTGGCTCCACCCCTTCGATCGCGACCATGAAGCGGCACTCGCCGCGCGGCGCGTCCTTGGGCACCTCGATCTGGAAGCGGAAGCTCCGCGTGCCGCGTGCCGGCACCGTCAGGCGCGGCCGCTCCAGCAACACCCAGGGCCGGCAACTGCCGGGCTGGAGCGCGTCGTGGAAGGTGAGCTCACCCGCTTCGCTGAAGCTCCAGTCGATGGTGCGCACGGCCACCTCGGTGGCCTGGGCGCCCAGGTTGTGCAGCTCGATCGACTGGCCGATGCGCTCGCCGCTCTTGCCCTCCACCACGAAACGCGACGGACTGACCGCCAGTTCGAAGGCCGCGGCCATCACCGGCCCGGCAGACAGCAGCGTGGCACCGGCGACACCCGCCACCGCCAGCCACCGCGCCAGGCGAACAGACAACTTCATGGCAACACCTCGATCTCGAAATAGGATTCAAAGCTTAGCGGCGCGTTCCCCGGCAGCCGGAGCATGCGCAGATCGATCAGCAGATCCAAATCCAGCGATTCCTGGAGCCACGGGCCCTGCACCACGCCGGTCCAGACCGGCACACGCATGCCCGGCTGTGCCTGCCCCGGCGCGAATCGGCCGCTGGCGCGCCATTGCACGGTGAGCCCGCCCGGCGTGGTGAGCCCCGGAATCTGCGGCGGCACCACATAGTAGATGCGGGCCCGCTTGCCGACGTACGGCATGGTGGCCAGCCGGTACTCGACGCGCCCGAACGGCACGCGCACGGTGTGACCGTCGACCGGCGTGGCGTGGCCGAAATCCGCCTGCACCTCGGCGCGCGGCGAAGCGCTGTCGTCGAGGCGCGCAACCTGCGCCGCCACCGGCAGCGCCAGCAGCGCGGCCAGCGCCGCCAACACGCACTGCGCGCGCCAGCGCCTTGCCGGTTTCGACCTCATTGCATCGTCGCCGTGAAGCGCACCGTGCCCGTGTAGGTGCCGGCAGGGTAGATCACGTCGTTGGCGTAGAAGAAGCGCATGCGCGTCTGGTTCAGCTGCTGGGTCTGATAGGCCCATCCGAAGCACCAGAAAATGAACGGGATCGAGCAATAGGTGGTGTTGGCCTCGAAGCTGGCGATCTGTTGCGCCGCACTGCCGGTGAACGTGCCGCTCTGGATGTCGCCAGAGCTGGCCGCGCCGTTGTTGGAAGCCGCCCAGCTGACCTTGCTGAAGGGAATCACCGTGGCGCCGCAGCCGCCGGACTGGCAGGCCATGCCGCCCGAGGAATCCACGGTGAGCGACACCGGGCGTGACGTCGTGGTATTGCCCGCCGGCCGCAACGGCAGCACCCAGACATCGATGTCCGGCGTGCCGGTGACCTGGGCCGGGTTGATGGCAACGTTGTTGCCCGTGACGCTGAAGCTGACGGTATCCACGCCCACCGCCGAACCCACCCGCAGCACCAACTGGTAGTTGGACGAGCCCGTGTCGTTGGTCACGGTGGTCATCACCGCTGGCGCCGCCATCGCCGCGCCGAGCGCCAGCGCGGCAGCCGCCGCACCGCGAAGCAAGACACGGCAGAGCGGTCGCGGCATCAGGCGGGCGGCTGGCAAGACGGCATGCGTCAGATGCTAGTGGCTGTGTAGGTTACTGTCGAGGTGTAGCTGCCGGCCGCCCAGCCGGCTGCGCCGGTACCGCTGAGCGAGTAGGTCCAGCTGCCGGTGGCCAGCGTGTTCCTGGCAAAGGTCGCCGGAGCCGTGCTGGTCCCGGCCAGCGCCGTCGGCGTGGGGTGCGCCAAACCGGCGCCCGCCGTCACGGAGATCGCAGACAAAGTGGGGCCACCGGTGGCAAAAGCCGTCGCGGCGTAACTCAGGCTGCCACCGCCGCTGCTGTTGGTCCAGGCGTAGACCGACAGCGCTGCGGGATTGGCGCTGGTGCTCCCCGTGGGCGCAGCACCGCTCCAGTCGACATTGACGTTGTTGGCGCTGGCAGACGGCGTGGTCGGCACCGCCGGAATGCTCAGACTGGCGGTCCAGGCCAGTTCGTCAACGGTGGTGTTGGTCGAGCCCACGCGAAGCAGGATCAGCTTGGGCACGGTCACCTTGAGATTGACCTTGGCCTGCGCCGTGACGGCACTTCCAGTGCCGGTCGAATCGTAGCCGTACTGGCTTTCCGCCATGGCGCCACCCGCGATCATGGCAAGTGTCAACGCCGTTGCGGCTTTCAGAGCAACAGAAGACCGAGTAAACATAACGAACTCCCAGAAAGTGAATTGATGAGTGGTCTTGTAAACCAACGTATCAATTGTTGGGATTGGGAGTCCATTTCACAACCACCGCGCCTCGCAACACGCGTCGGCGACTGTAACAAGTCACGGCCTTAATTCACGGTTCCTTTAGGGTTATTCGCGCCGCTGCGGACCAGCGGCAATTCCACCGTCGCGTCGCCCCGGAGCGGCACCAGCACGCTGGTACCGGCCTCGGAGGCCAGCCCCCAGGGCAGGGGCACCGTGTCCAGCGTCACCGTCAGGTGCTGCGCACCCGTGGCGACCACCGGAAACTCGAACCGGCCCTGGGCGTCGGTGAGGGTTCGGTAACGCCCGCCCAGCACCACCTCGACCCGCCCCGCGCCGGGTTCGTCGGCCTGCCGGCGGCCGTCGCCGTTGGCGTCGAGGAAGACCTGGCCCACGATGCGCCCCGTGCCGCGGCCGTCGGCACGCTGGCCGATCACCGGGTAGGGCTGGCCGGCGCGACCCTCCCAGCGCAGGAAGACGTAGGCTGAGCGCTCTTGCGAACGGTACACCGTGGGCTCAAACGCCGGCAGCGCCGCCGTGGTGGTGCGCGCCTCGTTGAGGCTGACCATCAGCCCCAGGCGCCAGCCCTGCCCGAGTTCGCGCTCGGCGCTCACGCTGCCCGACAGGCCCCGGCTGGTCGCCAGGTTGCCCTGCGTGGAGGTGTAGCGCAGGTTGCCGTTGATGAAGCTGCGGCTGTCGAACCAGCGCCTGAAGCGCAGGCCAGCGGTGGGGTAGCGGCGGGTCTGGCCGCTGCTGCGGTCCCAGGCGTAGCCCAGGGTGCTGGTCAGCTCGGGTTCATGCACGCCGTCGCCCGGAGCCAGCCAGTCCTGCTCCCACTGCAGTTCCTGCCCGGTGGCTGCGGCGCTGTCGAGCACGATCTGCTCGTTACGGCGCAGCGTGAGGCTCAGTCGCGTGCGTGGCCAGTCGCCGATGCGCGTCTGGTAGAAGGCATAGGCGTAGGCGCTGCGGTTGCTGGGGTCCGGCAGCCCTTCGGAGGCCGCGCTGTAGCGGCCCTGCGCCAGGCTGAGGCTGCCGCCGAGCGAACTCTGGCGATCCAGCGCGATCTGCACGTTGGCGCTCAGGGCCGTGCGCCGGTAGCCCGGGTAGAGGCCGCCGCCGCTGGTGCCGGCGCTTTCGTGATCCAGGCCCAGGCCCCAGTTCAGCCGCAGGGCGCTGTAATCCATGCGCCAGTACAGGCCGCGGGTGCCGCCGTACAGGCGCTGGTCGCCAAAATACAGGTCCGGCCGCCCCGCGTGGAACCCGAACTCATGGGAGAAGCGCCCAAAACGCCGCCCCGCCTCCACATACAGGCCTTGCGCATCCGATGCCCCGGCCAGCGTGCCGTCGGCGCTGCGGTGGCTGCCGAGCAGGCTGGCGCGCCAGCGCCAGCGCTCGCTTTCCAGAACCGAGCTGCGCCCCTGACCCACCGCCAGCGCCCAGCTCGTCACATCCTGGCGCCCTTGGCCACTGTCCGGCAGCCAGCCGGTGTAAAACTGCGGAATGCCTTGCGCCACACCCAGCTGCGCGGCCACGTAGCCGCGCTCGCCCCAGGGCCGCGTGCCCCCGAACCAGCCCAGGCGCCCCTGGCTGGCCTCGAAGCCAGGGTACGGGCCGCCGGCCAGGTCACCTCGCTCACCCCAGCCGGCCCGTAGCTCGGTACCGCCGCTGTAGAGCCGGGTGCTGAAGCCGCGCAGCGTGGTGGTGCCGAGCGACAGGCGCTGGGCGCGCGCCAGCCCGGTGGTCAGCTCGCTGTAGATGTCGCCGACGCGGGTGTCGGCCAGCCAATGGCTCGTCACCGGCAGGCCGAGATTGGTCACCGTGGCCCGCAGGCCGCTGCGCCGGGTCGTGCTGCCCCACCAGCCGCCGCCCAGGCCCAGGCCGGTGTCACCGCTGCTGAGCCGTCCGTCCGCCTGAAACAGCCAGTCGCCGTGGTTGAGCGTCTCCAGCCGGTATTCAGCCCGTACGCCCCATTCGCCCTGGCGGTAGCCATCGGCGCCGGTGGCCGACGCGGTCGTACCACCCAGCCGGGTTTCCAGCAGCCAGCTGCGCAGGCCCATGGGCTCGGGCGAAGCCGCCTTCTGCGCCTGGTCACCGGTGCCAGACGCGTCGCTCTCCTTCATGAAGCGGTCCTGGTAACCGCGCTGCTGCGCAGTTTCGGCGCGCCTCTGGGCTTCCAGCTGTTCCAGGCTCAGCGATTCCACGGGCGCGGCCAGTGCAGCGCTCGCGCAGAGCACAGCGGGCAGGGCGAGTCCGGGCATCTGCCACGCACGCGCCCACGGGCCGATCGCATCGGCTCGCCCACGCATCGAGCCACGTAAGAACATCGTTTGAATTTTAGGGAGGCCAGCGCCCCTGCCGGCGCACCTGTTGCGCCGTGGATACCACGGCGGCGCCGGACGCGCCAACTTTTTGGGCCGGAAACGCCGAAAAGCTGCCCGTCCCCGGACAAATAGGGCTCGCCCTGCCCGGAGATGGCGACGGGCGCCTTCTGGCGGTGACCCTCAGCCGCGTAACGCGCTGGCGTGGTGCGCCACGTGATCGCCCATGAAACTGGCGATGAAGTAGTAGCTGTGGTCGTAGCCCGGCTGCAGGCGCAGGGTGAGGGGGTGGCCGGCCGCCTCGCAGGCGGCCTGCAGCAGTTCGGGCCTGAGCTGGCCGGCCAGGAATTCGTCGGCCTCGCCTTGGTCGACCAGCAGCGGCAGGCGCTCGCTGGCACCCGCGATCAGCGCCACGGCGTCGTGCCGCACCCAGGCCGCGCGGTCGTCGCCCAGGTAGGCGCTGAAGGCCTTCTGGCCCCAGGGCACCTGGCTGGGCGCCACGATGGGGGAGAACGCGCTCACGCTCCGGTAACGGCCCGGGTGGCGCAGCGCCAGCGTCAGCGCGCCGTGCCCGCCCATGCTGTGGCCGGCGATGCCGCGCGCCCCGGTGGCCGGCAGGTGCTGTTCGACCAGCGCCGGCAGTTCCTGCACCACGTAATCTTCCATGCGGAAGTGCGGCGCCCAGGGCGCCTGGGTGGCGTTCAGGTAGAAGCCCGCGCCCTGGCCAAGGTCGTAGGCCGGGTCGTTGGCCACCCCTTCGCCACGCGGGCTGGTGTCGGGCGCGACGACGATCAGCCCGTGCCGGGCGGCGTGCTCCTGCGCGCCCGCCTTGGTGATGAAGTTCTGCTCGGTGCAGGTCAGGCCCGACAGCCAGTAGAGCACCGGGCAGCGCTCGCCCGCCAGCGCCGCCGGCGGCAGGTAAATGCCGAACCTCATGGGCGTGCCGGTGCTGGTGCTCGCGTGTTGCCAGACCTCCTGGCGGCCGCCGAAGCTGGCGTGCTGCTCAATACGTTCCATGGTTCCGGTCCCCTCAAAATGCTATTGATTCAGGAGCTGCTTGCGCCCGCCACACCTGGGCCATCGGCTCAAAACACTTAAAAATCAGCAGGCCTTTGCCAGCACGTCGAGCACCGCCTGCGCGAAAGCCTGGGGCTTTTCCTGCGGCAGGTTGTGGCCGGCGCCGGGCACCACGCGGTGCTCGTGCCAGCCGGTGAACTGGTGGGCGTGCGCCGCCGTGCCGCCGATGGCCATCACGCCGTCGTCGGCGCCGTCCAGCGTGACGGTGGGCACGGCGATGGAGGGCTGATGCGCCAGCTGCGCCTCGATGGCCGCCACCGCCGGGTCGCCCGGCACCAGGCCGAAGCGGTGGCGGTACGAGTGGATCACCACGTCGATGAAGTCAGGGTTGTCAAAGGCGCGCGCCGTGCGCGTGAAGGTCGCGTGGTCGAACGCCCAGGTGGGCGACCACAGGCGCCACAGCAGTTCGCACAGCGCGTCGCGGTGCTGGCGCAGGCCCGTCTTGCCTCGTTCGCTATGAAAATAATACTGATACCAGAGGCGCTGCTCGTTCTCCGGCGTGGTGGGTTGCATGGCCGCGGCGATGTGCTGGATGTTGTAGCTGTTCTGCGAGACCAGCCCCAGGCAGCGCTCCGGCCACAGCGCCGCCACGATGCAGGCCGCGCGCCCACCCCAGTCGTAGCCGGCCAGCAGCGCCTTGTCGATGCGCAGGGCATCCAGCAGCGCCAGCAGGTCGGCTCCCAGCGCCGCCTGCTCGCCCGAGCGCGGCGTGGCCGCATCGACGAAGCGCGTACCGCCGTAGCCGCGCAGAAAGGGCACGATCACCCTCAGGCCCCGCGCCGCCAGCAGCGGCGCCACCTCGGCGTAGGCCTGCACGTCGTAGGGAAAACCGTGCATCAGCAGCACCGGCGTGCCGGCCGGCGGGCCCGATTCGTGGAACACCACGTCGAGCACGCCGGCGTGCACGCGGCGCAACGGGCCCAGCCCCGGCTGGCCCACGGCGGGCGGCGGTGAGGCGCTGGCCATGGCCGCCGCTCAGGCGTAGTGGACGACGCTGCGGATCGACTTGCCCTCGTGCATCAGGTCGAACGCCTCGTTGATCCCGGTCAGCGGCATGATGTGGGTGACGAAGGGCGCGAGCTGGATGCGCCCGGCCATCGCGTCTTCCACCATCCCTGGCAGCTGGCTGCGACCCTTGACGCCGCCGAAGGCCGTGCCCAGCCAGCGCCGGCCGGTGACCAGCTGGAACGGCCGGGTGCTGATTTCCTGCCCCGCGCCGGCCACGCCAATGATCACGCTCTGGCCCCAGCCGCGGTGCGCGCATTCCAGCGCGGCACGCATCACATTCACGTTGCCGATGCACTCGAAGCTGTGGTCCACGCCCCAGGTCGTCATGTCGACGATGACCTGCTGGATGGGCTTGTCGTGGTCCTTGGGGTTGATGCAGTCGGTGGCGCCAAAGGTGCGGGCCAGTTCGAACTTCGACGGGTTGGTGTCGATGGCGATGATGCGCCCCGCCTTGGCCAGCTTGGCGCCCTGGATCACCGCCAGCCCGATGCCGCCCAGGCCGAATACGGCCACGCTGTCGCCCTCCTGCACCTTAGCGGTGTTCTTGACGGCGCCAAGGCCGGTGGTCACGCCGCAGCCCAGCAGGCACACCTGCTCGGGGTTGGCATCGGGGCTGATCTTGGCCAGCGAGACCTCGGCCACCACCGTGTACTCGCTGAACGTGCTGCAGCCCATGTAGTGGTAGACCGGCTGGCCGTTGTAGCTGAACCGCGTGGTGCCGTCGGGCATCACGCCCTTGCCCTGGGTGGCGCGCACGGCCACGCACAGGTTGGTCTTGCCGCTCTTGCAGAACAGGCATTCGCCGCATTCGGCGGTGTACAGCGGAATCACATGGTCGCCCGGCTTCACGCTGGTCACGCCTTCGCCGCACTCGACCACGATGCCGGCGCCCTCATGGCCCAGCACGGCCGGGAACAGGCCCTCCGGATCGTCGCCCGAGAGTGTGAAGGCATCGGTGTGGCACACGCCGGTGTGCGTGATCTTCACCAGCACCTCGCCCTTCTTCGGCGGTGCCACGTCGATCTCGACGATCTGCAGGGGTTGGCCGGCCTCGAAGGCCACGGCAGCACGGGATTTCATCAGTTCATCTCCTCAAGGTTCACGGATTCGGCAAGCGGGCCGGAGCAGGCCCAACAACAAGCAGCGGCGCCAGCCCCAAACAACGCAGCCGCCGCACGGCGCGCAGCGCCGAAACGGCCGCGGAGCAGGCCATGCAAGCGAACGCCGTGCTCGGGCTTGTACCGAGCACTGGCGTTGTCCCCCCTCCCGAAGAGAGAGGGGGGGAAGGCGCGCCAGCGACTCAGGGGGGTCATCTCAAATAACTTCGCACCAGCGCCGCCGCATCGTCCAGCGCCGCATGGATGCGCGCGTGCTCCGGCTCCAGCACGCCGGCCAGGTCGCAGTCGGCGTGGCCGAAGGATTCGCGCAGGTGGCCTTCCAGCACCTCGGCCATCAGGCCGTTGACGGCACCGCGCAGGGCGGCCAGCTGCTGCAGCAGCGCCCCGCAGGCGGCGCCTTCGGCCACGCTGCGCTCCAGCGCCTCGGCCTGGCCGCGGATGCGACGCAGCCGCGCGATGGCGCGCTTCTTGTCTTCGGGGGAATGGGGCATGTCGGCAGCCTCAAGATACTGCCGGGGAGTTTAATGGCGTCGGGCCGGCCCGGTCAACGCCGCCGCCCGATGACCCCACGTGGGCGACCGCCCGGAGGCGCGGAGGCGCCCGCTCAGCCCTTGCGGTTCCATGTGTAGACGGCGGTGACGGCGTAGTTCCACACCGCGCCGATCAGCACGCCGGCCACCGCCGAGGCGCCCCACCACACGGAATGCTCGCGGAACAGCCAGCCCGCCAGGCCGACGTTGGCCAGCGCGCCCACGCTGCACACCAGCGTGAACGAGATCCAGCCGCGCAACCAGCCCCAGCCCTTCAGGCGCCGGTCGCGGTAGGTGAGCCAGTTGTTGAGCACGAAGTTGCCGGTCATGGCCACGAAGGTGGCCACGGCCTGCGCCGTCACGAAGCTGGCAAAGCCGCCCTTGAACAGCAACGCCAGCACGGCCATGTGCACCAGCAGGCCCAGGCCGCCCACCAGCGTGAAGGCGATGAAGCGCACCGGGATCAGCCGGCCGAACCAGTGGTCCAGCAGCATGATCGCGTACTCCCACATCACCGACGTGTCGAGCTTGCTCTCGCCGGCGAAGCGGTTGCGGAATTCGTAGGGCAGCTCGCGCACCACCAGCGGCCGGGGCGAGGCGGCCAGCAGGTCCAGCAGGATCTTGAAGCCCACCGCCGACATGCCGGCCCGCACGCTGGCCAGCACCGCCGGCTGGCGGATCATGAAGAAGCCGCTCATCGGGTCCTGCACGTCGGCCTTGATCACCGCCTGCGACAGCTTCGTGGCCCAGCGGCTCATGTGCTCACGCGAGGCCGCCCAGTCGCCGGTGCCGCCGCCCTCGATGTAGCGGCTGCCCACCACCACGTCCACGGCCGGCTCGGCCTGCAGCAGCGCCAGCATCTTCGGCAGCAGCCGCTCGTCGTGCTGCAGATCGGCGTCGATCACCGCCACGATGGGCGCCGACGAGGCCAGCATGCCCTCCACGCAGGCCGAGGCCAGGCCGCGCCGGCCGATTCGCTGCAGGCAACGCACGCGCGGATCCTGCTGCGCCAGTGCGCGCACCGTGTCGGCGGTGGCGTCGGGCGAATCGTCGTCGACGAAGATCATCTCCCAGTCGCTGCCGGCCAGCGCCTCGGCCACGCGCCGGTGCAGCTCGGCCACGTTGGCGGATTCGTTGAAGGTGGGAACGACGACGGAGAGTTGCGGCATGGAAGACTTCAATCCCTGGGGCCGCCGGCGTGTGCCGCCGCCTTGCCCTTGTAGCCGCTGCAGCGGTAGATCTCGATACGGCGGGCGCCGCCGGCGTCCACCACGGCCACGCGCTCGACGCGATCGAACAGCGGCGCCACCTGGCGGGTCAGGTCGATCTCCGACTGCGACTGGTCCGACAGCACCAGCAGCCCGGTGGCGCCCTTCAGGCCGTCGGCCGGTTGCGGGAACATGTCGAACTGTAGCGCGCGCTCGCCCAGGATGTCGTGCGCGTAGGTGCGTTCCGGCCGCTGGCGGTAGAACCAGATCAGCGCGCTGATCTTGTAGTTGGGCGAGAACACGAAGGTGCGCTCGCCCCCGGCACGCAGCTGCGTTTCCACCTGGTCCACCCTGGCCGCCGCCTCGGGCCAGCCGCTCCAGGTGTTCAGGTCGTCCGGCAGCGGCAGGTTGGGCACCACCGTGAGGCCCAGGCCCATGACCGTGATCACCGCCGCCGACGCCAGCCCGGCCCGCAGCCGCCGCAGCCGGCCCGGGTCGGCCAGCACGGCGCGCGCACCCAGCACGATGAGCGGCCACCACACCGGAATCAGCCAGTTGATCTTGACGTTGCCGCGGAAGCTCGCCACCACGAAGATCGCCAGCGGCACCGCCGCCGCCACCCACAGCAGCCGCTCGCCATCGTCCAGCCGGCGCGCCAGCAGTGCGCGGCCACCCGCCACCGCGGCGCGCACGGCGATCCAGAACACGTAGGGCGTGAGCAGCAGCGCCTGCGTGGCCAGCAGCACGGCGAAGAAGCGCGGCTTGAAGCGGCTGCCCATCTCGCCCAGGCGCCGCGTGCTCTGGAAGGTGAGCGACACCCAGTCGTGCTGCGCGTTCCACAGCAGCACCGGCGAGAACACCAGCACCGCCACCAGCACGGCCAGATACGGCTCGGGCCGCAGCAGCCAGCGCCTTTGGCCGGGCGAGAGCAGCACCCAGGCCAGGGCCACCGGCCCCAGCAGCGCGCCCGGGTACTTGCCCATGCACGCCAGCCCCAGGAAGAACCCGGCCACCAGCCACCAGCGCCCCTGGCCGGTGAGCCGCACCCGCCCCAGCGCCCACACGGTGCCGACCCAGCCGAACAGCAGCGGCGCGTCCGGCGTGGGCGAGACGCCGAAGATCTCGTACAGCAGCGTCAGGTTCAGCGCCAGCAGCGCCCAGAAGGCCAGCCGCGCGTCGCGGAACTGCTCCCGCACCAGCCGCGCCAGCAGCAGGTTCCAGCCCAGCGACCACAGCACCGCCGCCAGCTTGACGCCGAACACCGACTTGCCCACCAGGTGCGTGGTCAGCCAGATCGAGTAGGTCGCCAGCGGCGGGTGGTCGAAGTAGCCCGGCGACGGGAACTGCGACCAGCTCCAGTAGTAGGCCTCCTGCGGCGTCAGCGGCGCCAGCGCCGCCAGCAGCAGCCGCGCCAGCGTGAAGGCGGCCACCAGCCGCCACACCGCCGGTGCGGCGGGCAACGCCAGCGTGCGCTCGGGCGCGGCCGGGCTGGTCGGTGACGTGGTGGCAGTGAGGTTCAAGAGAGGGCGGACGCGGGTGGCTGCCCGAGGTCAGGGGCACACGGCTGGCGCCGCCCCACGCCGGAAGCCGGAAACCACCTCTCGCGCTGCGCGCAGCGGGGAGGGCGGGTTCCGATCTTAAGGCTTACCCTGGAGCCCCTCGCTGCGCCAGGCAAGCGCAAAAAGCCTCAGCCCTGGCCGAGCCCGATGGGCGCCGGCGCGTTCTGCACGATGCGGGTGAACAGCCTGTCGTACATCGGCTCGGGCTTGAACTTGCCGGTGAGCGGGTCGCAGTTCTTCTCGAAAGCCGCGTCCACCGCCTGCCAGTCTTCTTCGGTCAGGTGCTTCTCGGCCGCCGGCAGCACCTCTTTCTCTTCCAGCTGCATGTGGGCCAGGTACAGGTTCACGTAGCGGTCGAAGGCGTCGGTGAAGGTCTCGCGCCGGCTTTCGCCCAGCAACTCCCAGCCCAGCAGCAGGTGCTGGATGTCGCGCACGGCCTTCTCGGTGTATTCGTGGTCGCGGTCCAGCCGCGCCACCGCCACGCCCAACTCCGGCACCGCCTTCAGCACGCGCGGGAACAGCAGTTCGGTTTCCTTGGGATGGTGCAGGCGCTCGGGGAATTCGTCGATGTAGAACAGCATGGCGCGCAGCACGTCGAAGAAGTTCTTCGGGTTGTCGCGCGGCCCGCGCGCCACCAGCATGCGCATGGACTGCAGCATGGCCGCCAGGGAAGAGTGCTCGTCGCGGATGATCTCAAGGCTGCGGTGCTTCATCGCCGTTCTCCTGTTCTTCAAACAAGTCTAGCGCACCAAGGCAGTGCGACACATGACGCACATCAAGCCTCGCCGTGAAGAACATCCGGCGCGTCCGCCAGCACGACAGGTGCGTTCAGTGTCGAGTAATGGCCCGGAAAATGTTGCTGGTGCCCCTTGACGGAGCTGTAACGCAGTCCCAGGTCATGGTGGGAATCGACCACGCGGTGCGCGTGGGCGCCCAGTCCGCGGCCCAGGGCCTGCGTGTACATGATCGGCCCGGTGGTCAACAGCACGCCGTGAAGTCCGCTCACATCGGCCCGGCCGGCATGGGCCTCGATGCAGTGCAGCATGTACCCGATGACGTAGCGCAACAGGGGATGCTGCGGCGCCGCGATGAGATGCCAGTTCTGGAACTCGCCGCGCAGAAAGCCCTGGTCGGTGAGCTCCTGGTGGATGCCGAACCCGGGGATCGACTGATGCGGGCCGTTGGGCCAGAACGACAGGACGTATTCGTCGTCTGGCCGCAGCGACTCGTCGAGCGGTCGTGCGGTGTTGCTCTTAATGTCCAGGTACACGCCGCCGTACCGGTACACCACCAGGTAGCGGAAGAAATCCGCCCGCGCCGGCCCGAAGGCAGGGTTGAGGCGGCAAAAGGCCTGGTAGTACTCCGGCCGGAACTCGTCGCGAATGAAGGCTGCCACGGCCGCGTCGTCGTAGAAGCGGTAGTCCCAGCCCGGGTTCATGGCGCGCAGTTCGGCGATGCCGGGCCGAAAGGCCTCGGGCACCGCCGCTGCGCTGCGGTAGGTCTGATGGATGATCTTCGGAATGGTCAAGCCAGGCTCCCGCCAGCGTCACCCGATGCCCGGATCGGGGGGCGTCCGCAGATGCCAGCCATCCGCTCGACGGCCGTTGCCTGCGCACAGGTTGCGGACCGGCCCGGGATGGTCCGGGCCTCGGTCGCACAGCGAACGGGCAAATGATACGGACAGTTACGGCTTGCCCGCAACCGCATCCGGCCGCCAGCGCTTGAGCAGCAGCGCGTTGCTCATCACGCTGACCGAGCTGAGCGCCATGGCTGCGCCGGCCACCACCGGGTTCAGGTAGCCCAGCGCCGCCAGCGGGATGCCCGCCGTGTTGTAGATGAAGGCCCAGAACAGGTTCTGGCGGATCTTGGCCACCGTGCGGCGCGAGATGTCCAGCGCCGCTGGCACCAGCCCCACGTCGCCACGCATCAGCGTGATGCCGGCCGCGTGCATGGCCACATCGGTGCCGCTGCCCATGGCGATGCCGACGTCGGCGGCGGCCAGCGCGGGCGCGTCGTTCACGCCGTCGCCAACGAAGGCCACGGTATGCCGGCCCCCACGCTGCACGGCTTCGCCTGTTGCGCTGCCCCCCGAGGGGGCCGCACCCGCCTTGGGGCGGCCCGGCGGCGGGTGGACGTGGCCCTCGCTGTCGTCCGCTGAAAAGGCCATCGCTTCCACCCTTTCAGGCTGGGCCTGACGAAGCCCAAGCTGCAGCGCACGCACCGCCTCGGCCTTGTCGCCGGGCAGCACCTCCGCCATCACCTCGCCCTCTTCGGGCTTGAGGCCCAGGCGGCGCGCCATGGCCTCGGCGGCGCCGCGGTTGTCGCCGCTGACCATCACCGTGCGCACGCCGCGCGCGTGCAGCGCCTCGATGGCCGCGCGCGCGCCGTCCTTGGGCGCGTCGGCAAACGCAAGCAGGGCACGCGCCTGCGGCACGGCGGCTTCGTCGGCAGCCTCGCAAGCTACAGAAACAGTAGCTGCCTGCGCCTGCTGTGCCTGGGCTGCGGCCTCCAAAGGCTTCAAATCCACGCCCAGCTCGCGCATCCATGCCCAGCTGCCGATGCGCCACAGCCGGCCGTCCACGCGCCCTTCGGTGCCTCGCCCGGGCACCGCGCGGATTGCGCCCCAACGCTCCACGGCTTCGCCTGTTGCGCTGCCCCCCGAGGGGGCCGCACCCCGCCTTGGGAGCGGCCCGGCGGCGGGGTCGCCCCCACGCTCCCCCGCTTCGCGTGGCCCGCTGCCCCCCGAGGGGGCTGCTTCGCCTTGGGGCGACTCGGTGGCGAAGCCCGTCCTCCCGAGCGCAGGGAAGCGCTCGGCCGCGGCTTCCACCACGGCGCGGGCCAGCGGGTGCTCGCTGCCGGCCTGCACGGCCGCCACCGCGGCCAGCGCGGCATCGGCGTCGGTGCCCGGTGCGGGCTCGAAGGCGGTGAGGCGCGGGCGGCCCTCGGTCAGCGTACCGGTCTTGTCGAAGGCCACGGTGTCGACCTGGTGGGCGATCTCCAGCGCCTCGGCGTCCTTGATCAGGATGCCGTGTTTGGCCGCCACGCCGGTGCCCGCCATGATGGCCGTGGGCGTGGCCAGCCCCAGCGCGCAGGGGCAGGCGATCACCAGCACCGCTACCGCGCGGATGATGGCCGTCTCCAGCCCCACGCCCGCCAGCCACCAGCCCACGAAGGTGAGCAGCGCGATGCCCAGCACCGCCGGCACGAACACCGCGCTCACCTGGTCCACCAGCCGCTGCACCGGCGCCTTGGCGGCCTGCGCGTCTTCCACCAGCCGGATGATGTGCGCCAGCACGCTTTCGCTGCCGGCCGCCGTCACCTCCATCAGCACCCGGCCGTCGCCGTTGATCGAGCCGCCCGTCAGCGCGTCGCCCGTGCCCTTGGCCACCGGCAGCGGCTCGCCGGTGAGCATGGCCTCGTCCACCTGCGTGCTGCCCTCGCTGACCCTGCCGTCGGCCGGCACGCGCTCGCCGGGGCGCACCGCCAGCCTGTCGCCGGCGCGCAGCTCGTCCACCGGGATGTCCTTTTCCTGGCCGTCCCAGTCGATCAGGTGCGCCAGCTCGGGCCGCAGCGCGTGCAGCGCGCGGATGGCCGCCGTGGTCTGGCGCTTGGCGCGCGCCTCCAGCCACTTGCCCAGCAGCACCAGCGTCACCACCACCGCCGAGCTCTCGAAGTACAGGTGCGCATGGGCGCCATGGCCGGAGAACAGCCACAGGTACATGGACAGCGCCCACGCCGCCGACGTGCCCACCGCCACCAGCAGGTCCATGTTGCCGGTGCCCGCCTTCAGCGCGTGCCAGCCCGCCCTGTAGAAGCGCGCGCCCAGCCAGAACTGCACCGGCGTGGCCAGCAGAAACTGCAGCCAGGGCGGCGCCATCCAGCGCACGCCCAGCGGCATCAGCAGCATCGGCGCCACCAGCGGCAGCGACAGCAGCAGGCCCGTGCCCACCGGCGCGAAGCCCGCCCAGGGCGAAGCGCCCGCCGCGTCGTCGATGGCCGCGGCCGCCGCGCGCGGCTCGTAGCCGGCGTCGCGCACGGCCCGGCGCACCCGCGCCTCCACATCGTCGCCCGCCGCCACCGTCACCCTCGCCGACTCCGTGGCCAGATTCACCGCCGCGTCCTGCACCCCCGGCACCTTCTTCAGCGCCTTCTCCACCCGCGCCACGCAGGAAGCGCAGGTCATCCCGCCCACGCCAAGGTCAAGGGTGCAGAGATCGGGAGAAGTGGTCGCGGCCGCTGTGTTCATGCCGCTAGTGTGAAGGTTGACATCGTGGCAAGGTCAAGGGTGGGGAAATTGACCGTGAAATCGGGCTTCAGACCTTATCTGACAGCCGCAGCCAGCTATTAAACAAGGAGCATTCACTTGGCGGATGCCACGTCGGCCCTCAGGGAATCGTCCATTCGACGCGCGCCAATTTGCATTCGGGGGCGCATCGTGGCCCATTGGGCCGAAAGATCCGGTAATGCGGGAAAGTCGTGGTTCGGTCGAGCAGCGTGCGTCCGCCAACCCTTTGCGTCACGTGAACCGCTTCAGGGCGCCCAACGATCATCAACTCCCACATCAGTTTGTCGCGATCCGCAGGAGCTTGCCTTTCCTCCCCGGGCGGAACGACGCGCAGATACACAGGCTCCTGGTAGCTGCTGCAGACCGCCTCCACCTGGCGCCTGACTTCCGCGAGCGTCACCGAGCAACTCTCACCGCGCTGCCATCGATTTTTCGCACCATGACCACTCCACATACGACCTGCAGCCCCCGAGGGCGGATTTGAGGTCAATGCACAGTTGATCTTCAATTCTCCTGAAGTTCAAGCAGTCAACCGTGCTTTTGCAGCACCGTTCTCCGCCGCAATTCGCATCCGCCCATCGCCGCGGACGCTCAATTACCTGGGCGCACTGCATTTCCCCGGTTTTGCCATCTCGAGCTTGGCGACAGCCTGTTTCCCCTGCTCCTCCGGAATCTGTTCCAGCCCGGCACCGCCCACGAACACGCCCATCTTGATGAACTGCCGAATGAAGTAGTTCTTGCCGGCTTCGAACATCAGCTCAAGCGTGTTGGGGGAGAATTCCGACTGCGTATCGACCTTGTGGGTCTTTCCGCCTTCCACCTCGGTGTAGAAAAACACGTCCGGCGCACTTTCGCCGACGCAATGGCCATCGATCCAGACGTCTTTCTTGAGGGCTTTGCCAATGAAGCTGTCGCGATAGACATAGACCCCGGCATTCCCCTTGCTGGGCGGGCTGAATTGCTTGGCCTTGGCGGAATCCGCCTGTGAGGCCATTTCCACAGATGCACACCCGGAAATAAGGAGCGCGCCGGCAAGTATCAGGGTGGAGCTGACTTTCATGGGTTGTTTCCCTCGGTTTGGTATTGGAAGTTCGACCTGTTCTGCCCCCTGCGCAGCGTGCCTTGGTGCGAGAAGCAAAGACCCTTTGAATTTTTCGGATCCGCAGGTTGCGGGACTGCGTGGAAGCACCTTCCTCCTCAGGCAGGCGCTTCGAGCGCGCGGGATTGTGGCACCCGGCCCATCGCCGACAGGAGGCGCCCATCGGCCTCCGCCATGAGGTACCAAGGCCCGCCCCGCTTGACATTCCCACCATGTCAAGCTTCAAACTCGCTGCATCCAACCCAACCAGCCGAGGAAAGCACCATGCAACAGCAATTCACCGTCACCGGCATGACCTGCGGCCATTGCGAGATGGCCGTGCAGCGCGCCGTCAAGCAGCTCGACGGCGGAGCCCAGGTGAAGATCGACCGCGCCAACAACCTGGTGGAGGTCGAATCCACGCAGCCGCGCGAGGCGATTGCCGCCGCCATCCAGGAAGAAGGCTACGCGGTGGCCGAATGAACAGCGACCCGGCGCCGGGGCCGGTCGAGCATCAGGTCCGCGTCACGAATCAGGTCCGCGTCACGATTGGCGACGCCGCACGCGCCTCGGGCGTATCCGCCAAGATGGTGCGGCACTACGAATCGCTCGGCCTGCTGGGCGAGGTGGCACGCACCGAAGGCGGCTACCGCCAGTACACGGCGGCCGACATCCACACGCTGCGCTTCATCAAGCGCTCGCGCGAGCTGGGTTTCTCGATGGCCGAGATCGCCGATCTGGTGAGCCTGTGGCACGACAAGGCGCGCGCCTCCAGCCAGGTCAAGCTGATCGCCAGCCAGCATCTGGCGGACCTTGAAAAACGCATCCAGGCCATGCAGGACATGCGCCGGACGCTACAGAATCTGGTGCACTGCTGTCACGGCGACGCGCGGCCCGACTGCCCCATCCTGGACGAACTGGCGGGCGAAGCCTGAGCCGCCCGTCCCAGCCTCATCTTCTTCCAACTTTACATAGCGCAACCCGGCAGCCAAGCGGGCGACACAAGGGCCGCGCACACTGAACCTCAAGCCCGGGATGGAAACCCAGCCCGGTTCGATAGATACCCCTGAGACAGAAAGGATCGTCCACGATGCATCCCTACCGCAAACACTTCCTCATGGCCGGCGCCCTGGCCGCCTGCGGCGCCGCCGCCTTTGCCCAGCCCGTGAGCACCGTGCCGTTCGAGCGCGGCAACGGCCCCCAGGCCCAGCAGCAACGCCCCGGCCGTGACGGCATGGGCCCGCGCGGCGGCCGCCTCGACCCGGCGCAAATGCAGCAACGCATGGCCGAGCGCCACGCCCGCCGCATGGAGCAGCTCAAGACCAAGCTGAAGATCACCCCGGCACAGGAAGGTGCCTGGACCACCTTCACCTCCGCCATGCAGCCACCCGCCATGGAAGGGCGCCCGCGCTTCGACCGTGACGCCATGGCCAGGATGACCACGCCCCAGCGCATCGACTTCATGGAGCAGATGCAGACGGAGCGCGCCGCCCGCATGCGCCAGCGCGGCGAAGCCGTGAAGGCCTTCTACGGCCAGCTCACGCCCTACCAGCAAGGCCTGTTCGACGCCGATGGCATGGGCCACTTCGGCCCGCACGACGGCCCTGGCGGTCCCGGTGGCCCAGGTGGCCCAGGTGGTCACCATCGCCACGGCGGTGGCCAACGCATGGGGCCCGGCGGCCAGGGCGGCCCCGGTATGGGTGGTCCCGGCGGCCCCGGTCAAGGCCCGGGCATGGGCGCACCTGCGCGCTGACCTGAATCACGACGCCGGCGCATGGCTGTGCGCCGACCGCCCCTCGCCCGGCCCTGTGCCGGGCGTTTTCGTTGGGTAGCGAGCCAAGACCAGCAACTCCACGTGAGCAAGCAGCGGATGTCCCGTCGCCCGGGCGCCTGCGGACCACTTTTTGCGCACCATCCTGGGCCAACCACCATGCGCCCGGTTAAGCTCCCGTCATGGCGACGCCCGCACCTCCCCCCATCTCGCCCCCCGGGTCCGCGCCGCGCCGGGGCGGTATCGAGCTGCCCACCATCCGTGAGGTGCCGCTGACCGCGCCCCTGGCGTGGCTGGCCGCCGGCTGGCGCGACCTGTGGCGCTGCGGCTGGCTCAGCCTGGTGCACGGCCTGGCGCTGGCGGCCTTCGGCGCACTGCTGCTGGCCCTGGCGCGCGACCGCTTCTGGCTGCTGGCCGGTGCCTTCTCCGGCTTCCTGGTGGTGGCGCCTGTCCTGGCCACCAGCCTGTACGCGCTCAGCCGCGCGCTGGAGCAGGGCGAGCCGGTGGGTGTGGCCACCATCTTCAAGACCTGGACGCGCTGGCAGCACTCGCGCTACGCCGTGCGTGGCGGCTACTGGAGCATGGTGCGCTTCGGCCTGCTGCTGTCGCTGGCCGGCACCGGTTGGGTGCTGACGTCGGCCGCGCTGGTCACGCTGCTGGCGCCGGCGCCCGTCAACACGCCGCAGGATTTTCTGCAGCACGTGGTGCTGGCGCGCAGCGGCTACCTGTTCGAGCTGTGGCTCACGCTGGGCGGGCTAATGGCCGCGCCGCTGTTCGCCTCCAGCGTGGTGTCGATGCCGCTGCTGCTCGACCGTCGAGTCGATGTGCTGCAGGCCGTGCTGACCAGCTGGCAGACCGTGCTGACCAACCCGCTGCCCATGGCCCTGTGGGCAGCGCTCATCATGGGGCTCACGCTGCTGGGCATGGCCACGGCCCTGGTGGGACTGATCGTCGTCATGCCCTGGCTCGGCCATGCAAGCTGGCACGCCTACCGCGCGCTGGTCGATGCCAGCCGGCTGACCGAGCGGCTGCCTCCGGTCGAAGTGGCTTGAACCCAGAAACGGCAGTAGAACGATGTTTGGTTTCACCGAAGAGCAGATCGCCTGGTTCGGCCTCACGGTCGGCGTGGGCGCGTTCATGCTCTACATGCTGTTCATCATCGGCCACCTGGCCTGGGAGTCCAAGGCCGGCAAGTTCGGCACCTTCGTGATCTTTCTCGGCCTGGCTTTCGGCATGGTGGGTTTCGTCGCCAAGCTGGCGATCGAGTGGTACATGACGCGCTGAAGCGGCCCATATTCCACCCAAGCGGCGCATGGCGCCGCTTTTTTTTCGCTCCCGAAGATCCTCTGCCCGGGCTGTGGACAACCCTGGCACAAGCTGCGGCTTGTCCACATGCGCGGCCAGACGGCCCGAGTTGTCCCGCCCGGCAGGCGCCCGGCGGCCTGGCTTGCCCACAGCCCCCGGATCGCCGCCAAGGCCCGCGCCTGCTGGCGATCCGGCCCTTTGTCCACATGGCCACAGGCCTCTACTACTACCTACTAATTTCTCAAAGAGAAAAAGAAGAAGACCGTGCAGGCCCCGCCTGTGCATGACTGCCGGCTGCGCGGCCAGGGGCTTGCGCAGCGTCACAAACCGAAGCGAAACGCCCCGAAATCCCCCTTGGCCCACTGTTAAGATGCCGCGCTGACGCTGCCCGCCGCGGCGCGTTTCCGTCGCCAACCACCCCCGCTTCGCATGTCCGTCGCCCTTGCCGGCCAAGCCCCCGTCACGTTCGAGATCAAGAGCGCCAGCCTGCCCGTGGTGGCGCTGCTGCTCAAGTCGCCGGACCTGGGCCAGCTCGAGACCGAGCTCGAGGCGCGCTTCGGCGACATCCCCGATTTCTTCGACCACGATCCGCTGGTCATCGACCTGTCGCCGCTGCAGGCCGAACACGCCGAAGCCGCCATCGATTTCGGCGCACTGAACACGCTGCTGCGCGCGCGCCGGCTCTCGCCCATGGCGGTCTGCGGTGGCAGCGCCGGGCAGATGGCCGCCGCCGCCGAAGCCGGCCTGGCCGCCACGCCGGAACCGGTGCTGCCGCGCCGCCGCGCGCCCGAGACCACGGCGCCCGAGCGCGAACCGGCCGAGCCCGCCCAGGCCGCGCCGCAGCCGACACCCGTGGCCGCTCACCAGGAACTGCCCTCGGCCCTGGTGATCGACCGGCCGGTGCGCTCCGGTCAGCAGATCTACGCCCGCGGTCGCGACCTGGTGGTGCTGGCCATGGTGAACCCCGGCGCAGAGGTCATCGCCGACGGCCACATCCACGTCTACGCGCCGCTGCGCGGCCGGGCCATCGCCGGTGCGCGCGGCGACACCTCGGCGCGCATCTTCGCGCTCGACATGCAGCCCGAGCTGATTTCCATCGCCGGCGTGTACCGCACCACCGAGACGCCGCTGGCGCCGGAGGTCTGGCGGCGCCCGGCCCAGATCCACCTGGCCAGCGGCGACGACGGCGACAAGCTGATCGTCACCGCCATCACCGGCTGAAACCGCTTTTCGAATCGCTTCAAGAAAGACCCGTTCACATGACCGAGATCGTTGTCGTCACCTCCGGCAAGGGCGGCGTGGGCAAGACCACCACCAGCGCCGCCTTCGCCTCCGGCCTGGCCCTGGCCGGCAAGAAGACCGCCGTGATCGATTTCGACGTCGGCCTGCGCAATCTGGACCTCATCATGGGGTGCGAGCGCCGCGTGGTGTACGACCTGATCAACGTGATCCAGGGCGAGGCCAACCTGAACCAGGCGCTCATCAAGGACAAGCAGTGCGACAACCTGTTCGTGCTGGCCGCCAGCCAGACGCGCGACAAGGATGCGCTCACGCAGGAAGGCGTGGAGAAGGTCCTGAATGACCTCAAGGCGATGGACTTCGACTACATCGTCTGCGACTCGCCGGCCGGCATCGAGACCGGCGCGCTGATGGCCATGCACTACGCCGACCAGGCGCTGGTGGTGACCAACCCCGAGGTCTCCAGCGTGCGCGATTCCGACCGCATCCTGGGCATGCTGTCCAGCAAGACCAAGCGCGCGCAGGAGGGCGGCGAACCGATCAAGGAACACCTGCTGATCACGCGCTACAACCCGAACCGCGTGCAGGACGGCCAGATGCTGAGCCTGACCGACATCCAGGAGATCCTGCGCATCAAGCTGATCGGCGTGATCCCCGAGAGCGAGGACGTGCTGCAGGCCTCCAACCAGGGCCTGCCGGCCGTGCACCTGAAGGGCACCTCGGTGGCCGAGGCCTACACCGACGTGGTGGCGCGCTTCCTGGGCGAAGAGCGGCCGCTGCGCTTCACCGACGCGGACAAGCCCGGCTTCTTCAAGCGCCTGTTCGGGAGGTAAGCCGGCATGTCGTTCCTTTCCTTCTTCCTCGGCGAGAAGAAAAAGACCGCCAGCGTTGCCAAGGAGCGCCTGCAGATCATCCTGGCGCACGAGCGCGCCGGCGGCAGCGCCGCCGAGCCCGACTACCTGCCCGATCTGCAGCGCGACCTGATCGAGGTGATCAGCAAATACGTCAAGATCGATCCGAAAGACATCAAGGTCAACCTGGAGCGGCAGGACGACCTGGAGGTGCTGGAAGTGAAGATCGAGCTGCCTGAAAAAGCGCCGGTCAAGGTCTGACGGCCCCCAGCCCAGGCGATCCAGCACGCGCTGCCCGGTATCGAGGCAGCCCGGTTGGGCCCTTTTATGAAGAAAGAGGCCTCCAGCCCTTGCGTAGCAGGCGCAGACAGCTATTCTTAGCGTAGCAAACTAGAATCGCCGGCATATGCCGCCGATCCCGCCGCCGCCCGCCCTGAACCCGCCGCGCATCCTGGTGGTGGAAGACGAGGCCGGCATCGCCGAAACCATCCACTACGCGCTGGCCTCCGACGGCTTCGCGCCGGAGGTCTGCGGCACCGCGCGCCTGGCCATCGAGCGCTTCGGCGCCGCGCCGCCGGCGCTGGCCATCCTCGACATCGGCCTGCCCGACATGAACGGCTTCGAGCTGTTCCGCCACCTGCGCGCGCTGCCCGCCGGCGAGGACGTGCCGGTGGTCTTCCTCACCGCGCGCTCGGGCGAGATCGACCGCGTGGTCGGCCTGGAGATGGGCGCCGACGACTACATCGCCAAGCCGTTCTCGCCGCGCGAGCTGGTGGCGCGCGTGCGCACCATCCTGCGCCGCAGCCAGCGCGTGTCCGTTGCTGCAAATTCAAAGGAAAACAAGCCTGCAGCCCAGGAAAAGCGGGCGCAGGCAGCTCCTGAAAGTGGAGCAAACGAACATGCCGCCAGCGCCTTCGCCCTCGACGCGGAGCGCCGCCTGATCCGCTACCACGGCCGCGCGCTGGACCTGTCGCGCTACGAATACGGCCTGCTCGCCGTGCTGGTGCAGCGCCCGGGCCGCGTGTTCACGCGTGACGAGCTGCTGGAGCTGGTCTGGGACGACCCCGGCGCCAGCTTCGACCGCACGGTGGACGCCCACGTCAAGACCCTGCGCGCCAAGCTGCGTGCCGTGGACCCGGAGGACGACCCGATCCGCACGCTGCGCGGCATCGGCTATGCGCTGCGGGAGGAAGAACGGCGTTGAGGCGGGGTGACTTGTCCCAAGGCCGCAGAGCAGGCCAAGCGGGGGGTCGCCGCGCCCGGCCGCTCCGAAGCGGCCGACCCGCCCCCTCGGGGGGAGGCGCCGCAGGCGCTTCGGGGGGGAACCATTAGCCGTCGCCTGCGCATCTTCCTGGCCCTGCTGCTGGTCTACCTCGTCGGCATGGGCGTGCTGATGTTCCAGATGCTGGCCGATCTGGACCCGCGCTACCGCGAGTCGGCCGAGGAATCGCTGGTGGAAACGGCGCACCTGATGGCCACCGTGATCGAGCAGGACGTGGATGCCGGCGCGCTGCCCACCGACCGCATCGCCGCCATCTTTCGCGAAGCGTATGCGCGGCGCTTCTCGGCCCAGATCTACCAGCTGCACAAGACGCGCATCGAGCTGCGCGCCTACGTCACCAACGCGCGCGGCATCGTGGTGTACGACTCCACCGGTCGCGCGCTGGGGCAGGATTTCTCGCACTGGCGCGACGTCAGCCGCGCCCTGGCCGGCGAGTACGGCGCGCGCACCACGCGCGATGTGAAGCAGGACCCGGACTCCTCGGTCATGTACGTGGGCGCGCCGATCCGCTGGCAGGGCCAGATCGTCGGCGAGGTGAGCCTGGGCAAGCCGGTGCAGAGCTTCGGCCAGTTCGTCGCCGCGGCGCGCGGCAACATGATCTACGTGGGGCTGATGTCTGCCCTGTCGGTGCTGGTGCTGGCGATGGCGCTCTCTTTTCTGATGATCCGCCCGCTGGGGCTGACGAGCGACCTGCTGGCCAGCCTGCGCACCGCCTGGTGGCGCGATGCCGACGGCCGCCGCCGCTTCAGCCCGCGCCGCGCCTGGCGGGCGCTGCGTGCGCAGTGGCGCGCCACCGGGCGCGAGTTGCGCGACGCCATCGCCGGGCGCAACTACGTGCAGGACTACGTGCAGCAGCTCACGCACGAGCTGAAGAGCCCGCTGTCGGCCATCCGCGGCGCGGCCGAACTGCTGCAGGAAGAAGGCATGCCGCCTGGCCAGCGCCAGCGCTTCGCCGGCAACATCGCGCGCGAGACGCACCGCATGCAGGAAGCGGTGGACCGCATGCTGGAACTCACCGCGCTGGAAAGCCGCCGCATGCTGCAGCACCAGGAACGCGTGCTGCTGGCGCCGGTGCTGGACGAGTTGGCCGCCGGCGCCCGCGCGCGCGCGCCGCGGCTGCAGATCGCCGTGCGTGCGGCCGAGCCGCTGGCGGTGGAGGGCGACCCGTTCCTGCTGCGCCGCGCCATCGGCAACCTGCTGGACAACGCGGTCGATTTCACCGAGCCTGCCGGCCTGCCCGACACGCCCGACATCGAGCTCGGCCTGGTGCGACAGGGCCGCATGGCCGTGGTGCGCGTGCGCGACCACGGCGCCGGCCTGCCGCCCTACGCGCGCGGCAAGGTGTTCGACAAGTTCTTCTCGCTGGCGCGCCCGGGTTCGCAGAAGAAGAGCACCGGCCTCGGCCTGGCCTTCGTGCGCGAGATCGCCAAGCTGCACCAGGGCAGCGTCACGCTCGACAACGCCGTCGCCGCGCACGAGGGCGGCCTGCCGCCGCTGGAGCCCGCCGGCGACACCCCCACCCTGGCCCAGCGCCACGCCCTGCACGAGCGCCGCGGCGCCCTGGCCGAGCTGCGCCTGCCCGCGCTGCGCCGCTGACAGCGCTTACCCCAAAAAAAATGGGCCCGGCCGCACGTCCGTGCGCCGGGCCGGGTACTGCATGGCGCTCATGCGCCGAATGGAAGGTTCACTCCCGAGCCATCGGAACACCGGATCGCCGCTGAGCCGCCGCCTCTGGCGGCGGGCACGTGGCGCCAGGTGGCTCAGGGATGCCTCAGGCCTTCCAGCCGCCGCCGTCCTGCTTGAACCGGATCATGTCCGGCACGCTGGCGAGGCTGCCCTGGTAAACCTCCTTGCCGTCCACCAGGATGGCGAAGCTCTCGTCCTCGACGAGGAAGAAGGCCTGGCCGTTGGGGGCGGTGCTCAGCTCACCGCAGCCGGTGGCCTTGACGTTGACGCCGCCCACCGGGTTGCCGGAGGCATCGGTGAACTCGACGCGGACTTTCTTGGCGCTCATGGAGACTCCTTGTTCTGCAAGCGGTCAATGGGGAAGATCGTTCGTGTGAGCGGCTAATGTGCCACCGCATCCACCGGATCGAGAACATTCAGTTACTTGATCTGGGGCAAATTCCACGCTTGGCGCGCACGCGCCGAACGGCGTTTCATGCTGTCTTCACACAGGCATCACACAGTGTTCACACGTGATGTGCGTGTTTCACACATGCGCTCTCCGCCTTCATACGCCCTCCCCATGCGGTTTCCACAGTAGCGCCATGCGGCAAGGCACCGTGCCTGCCGCCATACCCCAGGCCGGCGCAATGCCGGCCACGCTCAGGAGGAACCCGTCATGTTGTCCGCGATCGATCCCCTCGCTGTGGTGCGCAGCGCACCGCAGGCCGCGCTGCGCGGCGTGCTCCCGGTGGCGCTGCCCCGGCCCTGGCGCGTGCCGGTGCAGCGCGGCGCGCTGGCCGCGCAGCGCCTGGCCTGGCTCGGGGTGCTGGGCGCGCTGCTCCTGCTGGCGCCGCCGGTGCAGGCGCAGGACGCGCAGGCGGCGCCCCTCAAGGCCGAGAGCCCGTACTTCTTCGTGCAGGGCGCGCAGCCTGGCGTGGAGGCGCTGCCGCTCAAGCGCACCGACGTGCACGCCCACGTGTCCGGCGTCATCGCCGACGTGGTGGTGACCCAGCACTACCGCAACGAAGGCCAGGTGCCGATCGAGGCGCGCTACATCTTCCCCGGCGGCACGCACGCGGCCGTGAACGGCATGGTGGTGCGCGTGGGCAAGCGCCGCGTGGTGGCGCAGATCCGCGAGAAGCAGGCCGCCAGGATCGAATACGACGCCGCCAGGCGCGAAGGCAAGACCGCCGCGCTGCTGGAGCAGCACCGCCCCAACGTGTTCCAGATGCAGGTGGCCAACATCCTGCCCGGTGACGAGGTGGACGTGGAGCTGCGCTACAACGAGCTGCTGGTGCCCACCGACGGGCAGTACCAGTTCGTTTTCCCCACGGTCGTGGGACCGCGCTATGCGCTCCCACGCTCCGCTGCTTCGCATGCTGCGCTGCCCCCCGAGGGGGCCCTCGCCGCCTTGGGGCGGCCCGGCGGCGGCTCGACGGCGCCAGAACGGAGCCCCGCTGACACGTCGGGCGGCCAGCCCACGCCGTCCGGCGGCGCCTTCCCGGCCCAGCCGGTGCTGCACGCCGGCCAGCCCAGCCCGGCCGGCTTCACGATGCAGGTGGACATCGACAGCCCGCTGGCAATCCATGCGCTGGCTTCGTCCAGCCACGCCATCGATACGCAGGTGGGCGGCGATGACGGCCGGCACGCCCGCGTGCAGCTGGCCAGGGACGCCACCCGCGGCGCCGCCAACGCCGACAACCGCGACTTCATCCTCGGCTGGCGTCTGGCCGGCGACGCCATCCAGTCCGGCGTGCTGCTGCAGCGCGGCGAGAAGGAGAACTTCTTCCTCGCCATGGTGCAGCCGCCCAGGTCGGTGGCGCCGGCGCAGATCGCGCCGCGCGACTACATCTTCGTGGTCGACATCTCCGGCAGCATGCACGGCTTTCCGCTCGACACCGCCAAGGCGCTGATGCGCCAGCTGCTGGGCAACCTGCGCCCGAGCGACCGCTTCAACGTGCTGCTGTTCGCCGGCAGCAACCGCATGCTGTCGCCGCAGTCGGTGCCGGCCACGCCAGCCAACGTCAACGCGGCCATCCGCACCATCGAGCAGATGGGCGGCTCCGGCAGCACGGAATTGCTGCCGGCGCTGCGCCGCGTCTACGCCGAACCCAAGACGCCCGATCTGTCGCGCACCGTGGTGGTGGTGACCGACGGCTACGTCACCGTGGAGGACGAAGCCTTCGCCCTGGTGCGCGGCCACCTGGGCCAGGCCAACCTGTTCGCCTTCGGCATCGGCTCGTCGGTGAACCGCCACCTGATGGAAGGCCTGGCGCGCGCCGGCATGGGCGAGCCCTTCGTCATCACCCGGCCCGATGAAGCCAAGGCCCAGGCCGAGCGCTTCCGCAAGCTGATCGAATCGCCCGTGCTCACCAGTGTGCAGGCCCGCTTCGAGGGGCTGGACGTGTACGACGTGGAGCCGCCGCAACTGCCCGACGTGCTGGCCGAGCGCCCGGTGATCGTGTTCGGCAAGTGGCGCGCGCCGGCCGCCGGCCGCCACGGCCAGCCGCGCCTGGTGGTGGAAGGCCAGGGCGCCGGCGGCCCGTACCGCCAGGAGCTGCCGGTGGACGTGCAGGCCGCCGCCGGCCAGGACGAGCCCGCGCTCCGATTCCTGTGGGCCCGCCACCGCATCGCCAGCCTGAGCGACCAGGAGGCGCTCACCGGCGGCGACGCGCAGAAGGCCGCCATCACGCGCCTCGGGCTCGATTACAGCCTGCTCACCCAGTACACCAGCTTCATCGCCGTGGACCAGGTGGTGCGCAACCCCGGTGGCCAGGGCGCGACCAGCAACCAGCCCAGCCCCATGCCCGAAGGCGTGACCGACCGCGCGGTGGGCGACGCGAGTGCGCTGGGCGCGGCCGTCGCCAGCACGCCGGAGCCCGAAACCTGGGCCGCGATGCTGGTGGTGCTCGCGGTGCTGGGGGCGCAACTGGCGCGGCGCCGCCAACGGCGGTCGTACACGGCGTGACCCGCCAGGTGGCTGGCACATCCCGCCCTTTCCCCGCTGGAGAGGGCTCGGGTGAGGGGCCAGCCACGCCCGCACCAGCCACAGGATTGCTCTTGAAAATGTAGCTGTCTGTGCCTGCCACCAAGGGGCTGCAGCCCGATTTGATTCAGAAATGGAAGACACGATGAACACCACCACCCGCCGCCTGCTGGGGCCGCGCCTGCTGCCCTGGACGATGCGCATCGACCGCGCGCCCGCCGGGCTGTGGCTGGCGCTGCAGGCCGCGGCGCTCTGGCCCACCTGGGTCTGGATGGGCCGCCGGTTGCAGGACGGCTCGGACGATCCGCTCGGCCTGCTGGCCGTGGCCGCGCTCGCCTGGCTGGGCTGGCAGCTGCGCCACCAGCTGCGCCAGGCGCCGCGCCTGCCCTGGCTGGCGGCGGCGCTGGTCGGCACCTTGGGCGCCACCGCGTCGCGGCTGGCCGGCTCGCCGCCGCTGGCGGCCAGCCTGATCGCGGTGCTGGCCGGTGCCGCCGGGCTGCTGGCTTTCCTGCCCGACGTGCGCCTGCAGCAGCCGCGCCTTGCTCCTGATTCAGGAGCTGGCAGCGCCGGCCTGGTCTGGGCGGAAGGGCAATTCCATCCGCAACCCGCGTGCACCCTGGCGGCGCCGCGCTGGCTGCCGGTGGCGGCCGCGCCGGTGCTGGGGCTGGCGGTGCTGGCGCTGCCGCTGCTGTCGTCGCTGCAGTTCTACGCCGGCTTCCCGCTGCGCGTGCTCACCGCCGAAGCCAGCCGCTGGCTGCTGGCGCCCTGGTTCGGCGTGCTGCGCGAAGGCAGCAGCCTGCTGGTGGACGGCCGGCTGATCGTGGTGGACGCGCCCTGCTCCGGCGTGCAGATGGCCTGGGCCGGCTACTTCTCGGCCTGCGCCATCGCCCTGGCCGTGGGGCGCGGCAACCGCGCCTTCCTGCTGCGCCTGCCCTGCGTGGGCGCGCTGGTGCTGGCCGGCAACGTGCTGCGCAACAGCCTGCTGGTGGCGCTGGAAGCGAGCGGCCACGCCGCCGCGCCCTGGCTGCACCAGAGCCTGGGCCTGGCGCTGCTGGCCGGCGTGTGCGCCGCGATCGCCGCCTGCATGGCCTGGCCGGAGGGTCATGAAGTGCTTCTGAATCAATAGCTGTCCACGCCAGGAGGAGAAGGCCATGAACCGCAAATGGTTTCCCAACACGCTGGCCCGCCGGGTGCAGGCCAAGGCGCTGTTCGCCGCCGCCATGCTGGGCTGCGCGCTGGCCGGCGCCGCGGCCGGCGGTGGTCCGGGCGATGCCGCGCCCGCCCAGGCCGCGGCGCCGGAGCTGCCGCGCAGCTGGCAGGGTCGGCCGCTCTGGCCGCTGGCGCTGAGTGCGGTGGAGCAGCGCTTTGCCGAGCGCTTTCCCGGCCACATCCAGCGCGCCACCGACGGCCGCCAGATCGTGGTGCTGCGCAGTGTCACGCGACCCACGCGCATGCTGCACCCGGCGGCCGACTGCTACCGGGGCCTGGGCTACCGCGTCGAGGGCGAGCGGCTGGAGCAGGCACCCGCCGCCATGCCCGCACCCGACCTGCTGGCCGAACCCGCGCTGCGCCACGCCGCCCTGCTGCAGGCGCCGCGCGACAGCGGCGTGCAGCGCTGCTTCACCGCCCGCCGTGGCGGCACCGCGCTGCGCGTGTGCGAGCACATCGAAGACGCCGCCGGCCGGCGCTTTGCCGACACCTCCGCCTGGTACTGGGCCGCGCTCACCGGCCGCTCGCAAGGCCCGTGGCAGGCCGTCACCGTGACACGGGCGCTGGCGGCTGCGGAAGCGCCGATCTAGAGAGAAATTGGCCACCAGCCCAGGCTCAGCGGGCGCAGACAGCTAGAAAAATCATAGCTTATCGAAACGAGGAGCAGCACCATGAGCACCACCATCGACGACCTCGCCGTGCGCAGCCGCCTGGGGCGCCGCGTGTTGCGGCTGCTGCTCATCGCCGGCGCCAGCCTGGCCGTGCTGCTGCTGGCGCTGTGGGCGGTGCTGCGCGTGGCACTGCTGCCGCAGACCGGCGAATGGGCCACCACGCTCGGGCGCGGCCCGCTGGCCGTGCGCGCCAGCTTGCCGCAGCTGGTGTGGCTGGCCACCACGCCCTGGGTGGGCGAGCGGCTGGACGGCCTCACGCTGCCCAGCCGCCTGGGGCCGCTGCGGCTCGGCTGGGTGCCCGCCGGCGTGGAAGGCGACGCGCCCGTGCTCACCGTGCATTGCGAGCCCTGCACGCTGCCGCTGCCGCCCGCGCTCGGCCAGCCCACGCTGCGCGTGCCGGCGGCGCAGCTGGCGATCTCGCGCGACGGCATGCAGCACCTGAAGGGCGCGCTGCTGCTGGGCGCCGAAGGGCCGGATGAGGGGCTCCGACAGGCTCAGCCCGAACGGGAAACGGATCGCTCCCGCCGCACCGTCATCAGCGCGCGCTGGCAGGCCCGCCGCGCCGGCCCCGGCTGGCAGGCCACGGTGGACTGGCCCGCCACCCCCGCGCGCGACTGGCTGGCGCTGCTGGCGCCCGGCCTGCCCGAGCTGGCGGCGGCGCACGTCGAAGGCAGCGTGGCCCTGCACGCCGATGTCACCCTGCCGCCGCCGGCCCAAGGCCAGGGCTGGCGCCTGGTGCCGCGCATCGAAGGCCTGGCCGTCAGCGGTCTGGGCACCGAAAGCTGGGCCCGCGCCCAGACCTCCTGCGGCCGCACGCCGCCGCTGCCGGCGCGCCACTGGCTGACGCGCGCCGTGCTCGCCACCGAGGACCAGCGCTTCTATGAACACACCGGCTACGACCCGGAGGAACTGGCCGCCGCGCTGCAGGCCAACCGCCAGGCCGGCGCCATCCGCCGCGGCGGCAGCACGCTGAGCCAGCAGCTCGCCAAGCTGATGGTGGCCGGCGGCGAGCGTCAGCTGGAGCGCAAGCTGCGCGAGCTGCTCTACGCGCTGGACGCCGAACAGTCGCTGGGCAAGGGCCGCATCCTGCAGCTCTACCTGGCCAACGCGCCCTGGGGCGTGGATGCGCAGGGCCGCCTGGTCTGCGGCGCCGAGGCCGCCGCGCGCCACTACTTCGGCACCGGCGCCCGCCGCCTCACGCCGCGCCAGGCCGTCACCCTGGCGGCCATGCTGCACAACCCGCCGCTGGAAGCCGCGCGCTGGCAGGCGCGGGGCAGCGTGGACCCGGCCCGCCTGCGCTGGGTGGCCGGGCAGGTGCGCGGCGTGCCGGCGCGCCAGCGGCGCGCGCTGGTGGCGCAGCTGGAGGAAGAGGCGACGCAGCAGGAAGCGGACACGGCGCTGGCCCGGGCGGAGCCGGCGCAAGCCGCGGCGTCGGCGTCGGAGCCCGAGCGCGCCCCGCCCGCACTGCTGGCCAGCCAGGACGCGCGGTTGCGGTGATCCGGCATCACGCCGCGCGCGGTTCCGTTCGGGTGGGTGCCGAATCGCGCTCGTTCGGGAAGAGCCGATCATGCTGAGCCCTTCGGCAAGCTCAGGACATGCCCGTCAAAGCGTCGCGCGAGGCTTCGACAAGCTCAGCCTGAACGGCTGGATGTCGTGAAAGCCAACGGGTACGAGAGGTGGCTCGACGTCAGGGCGAGCTTTCCTGGAACGACCGGCTCAACCGTTGGTGCGTCGCGTGCGCCCAAGTCCCACCGCGCCAAGTCGCGTCCTGCAAGCGGCGCCCAAAGCTGCCACACTGGGCTTTTCGCCGTTGCCCAGGAGTCCCCGCCATGCGCACCCTGCCCGCCCTCGCCGCTGCCGCCCTCGTCGCGCTGGTCGGTGCCGCGCAAGCCATGCTCAAGCCGGGCGATCCGGCGCCTGCCTTCAGCACACAGGCCGCGCTGGCCGGCAAGCCGTTTGCGTTCGACCTGAAGGCGGCGCTGGCGCGCGGGCCGGTGGTGCTGTACTTCTTCCCCAAGGCGTTCACCTCGGGCTGCACGGTCGAGGCGCACGCCTTCGCCGAGAAGACGCCCGAGTTCGCCGCGCTGGGGGCCACCGTGGTGGGCGTCTCCAACGACGACATCGACACGCAATTGCGCTTTTCCAGCGAGGCCTGCCGCGACAAGTTCGCCGTGGCGTCCGACCCCAGGGCCGAGGTCATCAGCGCCTACGACGCGCGCTTTGGCGGCCTGTTCAAGACCGCCAGCCGCATCTCCTACGTGATCGACCGCTCCGGCCGCATCGTCTACGCCCACGAAGGCAGCGACCCGCTGGTGCACGTGGCCGAAACCTTCAAGGCGGTGCAGGCGCTGAAGGCGGGCGCCCCCGCTGCAGCCGCGCGCTGACCGGCCCGCCGCGCCTATACCGTCAGCAACCCGCGAAAGCCCCGCGCGGCGTAGTACGACTCGGCGCCGTTGTGGTAGGTGAACACCTGCCCGTAGCGCCGGTCGCCGAACAGCGCGCCGCCCAGCTTGCGGATGGCCGGCGGCGTGCGCAGCCAGCTGGAGGTCTTGGTGTCGAACGCGCCCAGCGTCTGCAGGTGGCGGTACTGCGCCTCGTCCAGCAGCTCGATGCCGAGGCTGGCCGCCAGGGCGACGGCGCTGCCGGCGGGCTTGTGCAGCTTGCGCGCGGCCAGCGCGGCATCGTCGTAGCAGAGGCTGCGGCGGCCGGCGGGGCTCTCGGGGGCGCAGTCGCAAAAGCTGAGTGCGCCGGTGGCGGGGTCTTGCGCGATCACGTCGGGCTCGCCGCCGCTGGCTTCCATGGCGGCCAGCACGGCCAGCTGCTTCGGGTGTGCCGCCAGGCGGGCCTCCACCGTGGTCCAGGCCAGGCCCGGATGGCGTTCCGGGTGCTGGCCGAAGCGCTGCTGCAGCGTGGCCAGCAGCCCGGCGTGGGGCGAGGCTTTCATGCGGGCACCTCTTCTTGGGGTGCCGTCATGGTACGGCCATCGCCGTGGCCCGCAGCCGCGCCACCTGCGCCGGCAGGTCCGGCCAGGCGGGTGCCTGGGGCGCGTAGCGGGCGCGCATGTAGGCCACGATGTCGGCGATCTGCGCGTCGCTCAGCGCGTCGGCGAAGCCGGCCATGAAGCCGATCTCGCGCGTGGCCGGCTGCTGCACGCCTTCCAGGATGGTGCGGATCAGGTTGTCGGGGCGCTCGCTGGCGAGCTTGGTCGAAAGCGCCAGTGGCGTGTTGACGCCCAGCACCGTGGGGCCGTCGCCGTCGTGATGGCAGGCGGCGCAGGCCATCTCGAACAGGCGCTGGCCGCTGCCGGGCAGGGTGGCCCGGGCGCTCGCGGCGCGCGCCACTGCCTCGTGCGCCGTACGGGCCAGCGCCGCGGCATCGGGCGCGGGCGGACTGAAACTGGCCAGGTAGGTGGCCATGGCGCGCAGGTCTTCATCCGGCGCGGCCTGCAGCTCGCGCACCACCTCGGCCATCGGGCCGCCGGCGCTGCCGTGGCCGGGCGCGTGGCCGTGGCGCAGGTAGCGGTAGAGCGCGTCGGCATTCCAGGGCACGGCGGCCTTCGACAGGGCGGTGAGCGCGGGCGCCTCCCAGCCGTCGATCATGGCGCCGGCCAGAAAGGCCTGGCCGCCCTGCTCGGCGCCCAGGGCGCCCCGCGGCGTGTGGCAGGCGCCGCAGTGGCCCAGGCCCTGCACCAGGTAGGCGCCGCGGTTCCACTCGGCGCTCTGCGTGGGGTCAGGCTGGTAGGGCCTGGCGTCGAGGTGCAGCGCGTTCCAGCCGGCCATCAGCGGGCGCAGGCTGAAGGGGAAGCGCATCGCGGCCGCGGGCGTGGGCGCGTGCACGGCGGGGCGGCTCATCAGGTAGGCGTAGAGCGCCTGCAGGTCGTCGTCGCTCATCTTCGCGAACGAGGTGTAGGGGAAGGCCGGGTACAGGTGGCGGCCGTCACGTCCGATGCCTTCGCGCATGGCGCGCTGGAAGGCGCTGAAGGACCAGCAGCCCAGGCCCGTGTCGGCATCCGGCGAGAGGTTGGTGGTGGTGACGGTGCCGAAGGGCGTGTGCATGGCGCGGCCGCCCGCGCCTTCCACGCCGCCGGGCGCCGTGTGGCAGACCATGCAGTCGCCCAGGGCGGCCAGCACGCGGCCGCGCTCGATCAGTTCGGCGCTGTAGCCGGTCTGCGAGAGCTGCACCGGCGCGATGGCGCGCGGCAGCAGCGCCGCCACCAGCACGCCCACCGCGCCGGCCGCCAGTGCGCCGGCCAGCGCCCAGCCGCTGCGGCGGCCTGGCCAGCGCGCGCTTTCAGCATGTTTTGGGGCTGCGGCCGGCTCGGGGCGGGCGCCGCCAGCTCCTGAATCTGCAGCATCGTCGCCGCCACCGCCACCCTGTCCACCGGCACCGCCCAGCAGCAGGCCGGCGGCGGCAAGGCCTTCGCGCACCACCTCGGGCGTGAACGGAGGGGCCCGGAAACGCACGCCGGTGGCGTCGAAGATGGCGTTGGCGATGGCCGCGGTGCCGGGCACGCTGCTGGATTCACCCGCGCCCAGTGGCGCCTCGCCGGGGCGCGGCATGTGCAGCACCTCGATCACCGGCACCTGGCGGAAGTTGAGGATCGGGTAGCCGCCCCATTCCTGCGCCAGCACGCTGCCGGCCGGGCGCACGCCGGGCAGCGCCTGGCGCGTGGCCTGCTGTGCCGGCGCGTCGTGCGGGGCGAAGGCCACGCGCTCGTGCAGCGCGCGGCTGGTGGTCTGGATCACGTTGCCGTGCACCTGGTGGGTCACGCCGGCGGGGTTGACCAGCTGGCCGGCGTCGTGCCCGCAGACCACGCGGCGCACGTGCACCTCGCCGGTGCGGCGGTTTACCTCCACGTCGGCCACCCAGGCCGACCAGGCGGCGCCGAAGCCCGGCCACTTGCTGTGCACGTAGCGGGCGTAGGCGAAGCCCTGGCCCTGCAGGATTTCGCCCCCATGCGCGCCGTTGCCCGCCGCGTCGTGCGGGCCCTGGCGCGGGCGCCAGCCGGCCTTGTCGGCGGTGGCCTGCACCAGCTCCCAGGCGCGCGGATCGCGCAGGTGCTGCAGGCGGAACTGCACCGGGTCGGCGCCGGCGCGGGCTGCCAGCTCGTCGACGAAGCTCTCGTGCGCGAAGGAGTTCGGCAGCGCCGAGACCCCGCGCAGCCACGAGGCGCGCACGATCGGCGGCATGTCGTTCACCGCCACGCGCAGGTTGGGCACCTCGTAGGGCGGGCGCGCGGTGCGGTCGCCCATCTCGAAGGCCTGCGCCACCGGCTCCACGGTGCGGGTGAGCAGCAGCGCCAGCGTGGGTGCGCCGTTGCTGGGGTAACTGGTCTGGAAGTCGTAGGCGTCGATGCGGCCGTCAGGGCCCAGCGCGCCGGCCACGTCCATCAGCTGGGCGGCGCCCTTCGGGTCCCAGGCGTGTTCCTGCGCGCGCGTGAGCTGCACGCGCACCGGCGCGCCAAGATGCGCGACCGCGCGGGCCAGCAGAGCGGCGTCGGCCGCCACGTCGTCGGCACCGTTGCGGCCGTAGCAGCCGGCGGCCTCCATGCGCACCACGTCGACCTGCACGTCCTGCACGCCCGTCAACTTCGCCAGATCGTGGCGCAGCACGTGGGGGTTCTGGGTGCCGGCCCATACCCTGAGCTGGCAACTGCTTTCAGGCTCGGGCTGCCACGCGGCCACCGCGCACGAGGGGCCGATGCTGGCGTGCATCTGGTAGGGCCACAGGTAGGTCTGGCGCAGCGCCTGGCTACCGGCGGCGCGCAGGGCGGCGCCGGCATCGCCTTCATCCACCAGCAGGCGGCGGGTGGCGGGGTTGTCGCGCAGCGCCTGCTCGACGTTGCCCAGATCGGGCATGCCGGGCCAGGCCTTCCAGCGCACCCGGAGCTCGCGCATGGCCTGCTCGGCGTGTTCCTCGCGCTCGGCCACCACGCCGACGAAGTCGCGGATCACCACCACCGCGCGGATGCCGGGGATGTGGGCGACGGAGCCTTCGTCCACCGCCTCCAGCGTGTTGCCGATGAAGTCGCCGTGGTCGGCGCCGGCGTAGGGCGGGCGCACCACGCGGCCGTGCAGCATCCCGGGCAGGCGCATGTCGTGCACGAACACCAGCTCGCCCGCCAGCTTGGCGGGGATGTCCACGCGCGCCTGCGAGGTGCCGACCAGGCGGTAGGCGGCCGGGTCCTTCAGCGGCGCATCGGCGTCCAGCCGCAGCACCGTGCGCTGGCCGGCCAGCAGCTCGCCGTAGGGCACGCGGCGCGCGGGCTCGGCGCGCACGCGCACCACGCCCAGGTGCGTCTCGGCGGCGTCTTCGGCCACGCCCAGCCAGGCGGCGCCGCGCGCCAGCAGCCAGGCGCGCGCCTGCGCCGCCGCCAGGCGCAGCGGCTGGGCGTGGATCTGGATCGAGGCGCTGGCGATGGTGGCGCCCTGGTTGGGCGCGCGCGCCGTGTCGCCCAGCGCCATGCGCACGCAGGCCAGCGTGAGGTCCAGCTCCTCGGCCACGATCTGCGCCAGCGCGGTCTGCAGGCCGGTGCCCAGGTCCACGTGGCCGTTCAGCGCGGTGACGCTGCCGTCGTCCCACAGCGCCAGCAGCACTTCGTCGCCCTCGGCCGGGTTGGCGCCGACGACGGGCGGCTGCCCCGGTGCCGGCGCCGGCGGCGCGGGCGGCGTGCGCACGATGGCCAGCACGCCCGAAGCCTGCAGGATGTCGGCGCGGGTGCGCGGGGTGTCGGCGCGGCGGGTCATGGCCTCGGGTCGCTCACCTTGGCTGTGGCGCCCGTTCGTAGTAGTTGTCCCACTCCGCCGCCTCGATCAGCGTGAAGCCGTGGCGTTGGTAGAAGGTGTTGGCACGGCTTTCCTTCAGGGCGCCGACCCTCAGGCACCGACCCTGGCCGTCGGCCTCGCGGAACACCTGCGCGAGCACGGCGGAGCCGTGTCCCCGGCCTTGGTGGGCCGGCCAGAGGTAGAGGTGGTCGAGCAGCAACGCGCCTTCGTGCGGCTTGACCACCACGAAGCCCACGCGCTCGCCGCCTACCTCGATGTGCCGCGTGCTCGACGCCTGAAACCCCGCTGCCAAACGCCGGCGCGCGCGCGCTTCATCGAAGCGGCCGATATGCTCCAAGCTTTCGCGCATGGCCGCCACGCGCAGTGTGCACAGGGCCTCCAGATCGCTCTCGCGGGCCGGCGTGAGCCGCAACGTATTGCCACCCGCCTGTGCGTTGGTTATCAGCTGCGCGGCGCGCGCCACCGCGTCGAGGATTTCGACATGCGTGCCACAGCGGCACAGGTTGCCGGAAAGCTCCGCGCGCACGCGCGCCTCGCTCGGCTGCGGCTCGCGCGTCAGCAGCGCGGCGGTCTGCATGACCATGCCGTTCAGGCAGTAGCCGCACTGCGCGGCCTGGGCCTGCTCGAAGGCGGCTTGCACGGGATGCCAGTGCTCCTTGTTGCCGAGACCCTCCAAGGTCGTGATGCTGCGGCCCGCCACGCCATGCGCCGGGATCACGCAGGCGCGGGCGGCGACGCCATCCACGTGCACGGTGCAGGCGCCGCACTGGCCCAGGCCGCAGCCGTACTTGGGGCCGTTCAGCCCCAGGTCGTTGCGCAGCAGGTGCAGCAGCGTGGCCTCGCGCGGCACCTCGCGTTCGACCGGCTGGCCGTTGACGGTGAGCGCGAGCGTGGGCATGGAGGGAGCGGCAGGCCTCAGGCAGTCGCCACGTCGCCCGACTGGATGCGCTTGACGCCCTTGACCGCCATCTGCTTCCAGGCCGCGGCGAGCGAGCCGTTGAGGTCGATGGCGCGGGTGGCGTCCTCGATCACGTAGGTCTCGAAACCGGCCGCGCGTGCGTCCATGGCCGTCCAGGCGACGCAGAAGTCGGTGGCGAGGCCGGTGACGAACACGGTCTTGATGCCGCGCTGCTTCAGGTAGCCGGCCAGGCCCGTGGGCGTCTTGCGGTCGGCCTCCTGGAAGGCGGAATAGCTGTCGACCTGCGGGTGGTAGCCCTTGCGGATGATGAGCTGCGCGGTGGGCAGGTTCAGGCCCTTGAGCAGCGCGGCGTCCTCGGTGCCCTGCACGCAGTGGTCGGGCCAAAGCACCTGGGTGCCGTAGGGCATGGTGGTGGTCTCGAACGGCTTCTTGCCGGTGTGCGCGCTGGCGAAGGACGCGTGGCCCGGCGTGTGCCAGTCCTGCGTCACGACGATGTTCTGGAACGCCGGCGCCAGCTTGTTGATCACCGGCACCACGTCGGCCCCGCCCTTCACCGGCAGCGTGCCGCCGTCGACGAAGCAGTTCTGCACGTCCACCACGATCAGCGCGGCCTTGGGGCCGGGCTTGATCGGGCTCGCGGCCCAAAGCGCTGGTGCGCTGCCGAGGGCAGCCGCGGAAAACACGAAATCACGACGTCGCATGGCAAACCTCCTGGTGGTGGGACAAACAAACTCTTTTGAGGGTCGAATCAGGCTCCAACCCAACAACAGCGGGCGCAGGCAGCTATGTAAATCATAGTGAATCCTGGAGCGCTGACGGTCTGTGAGCGCTGCCTGCATGCCTTGACAGACCTTCACCCCGAGCTTCGCACCGAGCGCGAGCAAACCACGCAAGCCCTCGGCGATTCGAAGCGCGGCGAGAAACCCATGGCGCCCCCAAGCGGCCGCGGAGCAGGCCATGCCAGCGACCGCCGTGGCCGGGCTTGTACCGGCCACTGGCGGTGTCCCCCCTCGCGTAGCAAGAGGGGGGAAGGCGCGTCAGCGACTCAGGGGGGTGGCCCATACATTCAGGGGGTGTTTCATACACTGAGGTACGCACGCCGCACCTCCTCATTCGCCGCCAGTTCCGCCATGCTGCCGGCGAAGCGGATCTGGCCCTTTTCCAGCACGTAGGCGCGGTCGGACACCAGCTCGGCAAAGTGCATGTTCTGCTCCGACAGCAGGATGCTCACGCCCTCGGCCTTCAGCTCCAGGATCATGTGCGCCATCTGCTCGACGATGACGGGCGCCACGCCTTCGCTGGGTTCGTCCAGCAGCACCAGGTAGGGGTTGCCCATCAGCGTGCGCGCCACGGTGAGCATCTGCTGCTCGCCGCCGCTCATCTGGCCGCCGGGGCGCTCGGGCATCTCGCCCAGGTTGGGGAACAGCTTGAACAGCTGCGACGGGTTCCAGGTTGGCGCGGCGGCGCCGTCGGGCCAGTGGCGTACGGGCTGCCTGCCGACTTCCAGGTTCTCCAGCACCGTGAGGTCGGTGAACACGCGCCGGTCTTCCGGCACGAAGCCCAGGCCCAGGCGCGCGCAGGTGTAGGGCTCGGCGCGCGACAGGTCGTGACCCATGAAGGCGATGCTGCCGCGCCGCCTGGGCACCAGGCCCATGATGGCCTTGAGCGTGGTCGATTTGCCGGCGCCGTTGCGCCCCATCAGCGCCACCACCTCGCCGCGCGGCACTTCCAGCCCCACGTCGAACAGGATCTGCGCCGCGCCGTACCAGGCGCACAGTTGCTTGACCTGCAGCAGCGGTTCAGCCATGGGCGGCCTCCGTGGGCGCGGCGGCGGCCGGCTGGCCGCCGTGTTTCTCGAAGGTCTTGCCGGTGCCGAAGTACACCTCCTGCACCTTGGGGTGGTCGCGGATCTCCAGCGGCTTGCCCTCGGCGATCAGGCGGCCGCGCGCCAGCACGATCATGCGGTCGGCGTAGGCAAACACCACGTCCATGCTGTGCTCGGTGAACAGCACGGCCATGCCGCGTTCGGTGACCAGCTTCTTGGTGAGCGCCATCAGCGCGTTGCGCTCGTTGGGCGCCATGCCGGCGGTGGGCTCGTCCATCAGCAGCAGCCTGGGGTGGTTGGCCATGGCAATGGCCAGTTCCACCCGCTTGACGTCGCCGTAGGCCAGCTCGCTGCAGGGGCGGTCGGCCTGTTCGGCCATGCCCACCTGGCCGAGCAGGGCGATGGCCTCGTCGCGCCGGTGGGCGGCCGCGCGGCGCCACAGGTTGTAGAGGCGGTGGTCGTTGGAGAGCAGCGCCATCTGCACGTTCTCGACCACCGTGAGCGACTCGAAGGTCTCGGCGATCTGGAAGGTGCGGCCCACGCCCAGGCGCCAGATGTCGCGCGGCTTGCGGCCGATCAGCTCGTGCCCCTCCAGCTGGATCGAGCCGCGGTCGGCCTTCAGCTGGCCGTTGACCATGTTGAAGGTGGTGGACTTGCCGGCGCCGTTGGGGCCGATCAGCGCCAGCAGCTCCCCCTTGGCCAGGTCGAAGCTGATGCCGTCGACCGCCTTCACGCCGCCGAAGGACTTGCCGAGGCCTTCTACCTTGAGCAGGCTCATGTTTTAGCCCCTTCGTTCCCGCGCGCAAGGCGGTGCCACAGCTTCTGCACGCCGCCGGCGATGCCGTCCGGGAATACCAGCACCAGCACCAGCATGATGGCGCCGAGCGTGGCGCGCCAGTAATCGGTGTTGCGGGCCACCGCGTCCTGCAGCCAGGTGAAGCTGACGGCGCCCACCACCGGGCCGGCCAGGGTGTGCAGGCCGCCCAGCAGCACCATCACCAGCGCGTCGACGGACTTGCCCACGGCCATGGATTCCGGCGAGATGCTGCCCTTGGAGAAGGCGTACACCGCGCCCGCCGCGCCAGCAAAGAGGCCGGCGACGATGAAGGCGATCCACTGCACCCGGTCCACGTCGATGCCGATGGCGTCGGCCCGAAGGGGCGAGTCCCGCCCGGCCCGCAGCGCGTAGCCGAAGGGTGAGAACAGCATGTGCCGCAGCGCCAGCACGCCGATGGCTACCAGCGCCAGCGCCAGCCAGTAGTAGCTGCGGTTGTCCGACAGCCACTGGGCCGGCCACACGCCGGTGAGGCCGTTGCTGCCGCCGGTGAGGTCGTCCCACTGGTAGGTGACGGCCCAGGCGATCTGCGCGAAGGCCAGCGTCAGCATGGCCAGGTACACGCCCGACAGCCGCACCGCGAACCAGCCGAACACCGCCGCGCCCACGGCCGCCACCATCGGGCCGACCACCAGCGCCACTTCCATCGGCAGGCCGAGCGCGGTGAGCACCAGCCCGGCGCCGTACGCGCCCAGGCCGAAGTAGGCCGCGTGGCCGAACGAATGCATGCCGCCCGGCCCCATGATGAAGTGCAGGCTGGCGGCGAACAGCGCCGCCACCGCCAGGTCGGTGGCCAGCACCACCGCGTAGGGCGAGCTGGACAGCCAGGGCAGCGCCACCAGGCCCAGCAGCAGCGCCGCCACGATCAGCTTGTAAACGGTGCCGGCCGGGCGCAGCGGCGCCTCGGCCTCGCCGGTGTGGCGACTGCGGCCCTGCGGGCGGCCGAGCAGGCCCCAGGGCCGCCAGATCAGCACCGCGGCCATGACCACGAAGTCCACCACCAGCGTGGCCTTGGAGAACGAGACGCTGTGGCCGAACAGCTCCACCACGCCGAGCCAGATGCACAGCGCCTTGATCAGCGAGATCAGCAGCGCCGCCAGGTAGGCGCCGGGCAGCGAGCCCATGCCGCCCACCACCACCACCACGAAGGCGGCGCCGATGGTGTTCAGGTCCATCTCCAGGTGCGCCGGCTCGCGCGGCAGCTGCAGCGCGCCGCCCAGGCCGGCCAGCATGGCGCCCAGCGCGAACACGGCGGTGAACAGCCAGACCTGGTTGACACCCAGGGCCGAGACCATCTCGCGGTCCTGCGTGGCTGCGCGCACCAGCGTGCCGAAACGCGTGCGCGTGAGCAGCAGCCACACCGCGCCCAGCACCAGCGGGCCGACGACGATCAGGAACAGGTCGTAGCTGGGGAACTGGCGCCCCAGGATCTCCACCGAGCCCGACAGGCCCGGCGCGCGCGGGCCGAGCAGCTCTTCCGGCCCCCAGAGGTACAGCACCGCGTCCTTGATCACCAGCACCAGCGCGAAGGTGGCCAGCAGCTGGAACAGCTCCGGCGCCTTGTAGATGCGGCGCAGCAGCAGCAGCTCGATCAGCGCGCCCAGCACGCCCACCGCCAGCGCCGCCAGCACCACCGAGGGCCAGAAGCCCCACTGCGTGCCCAGCCGGTCCACCAGCGTGTAGGCGATGTAGGTGCCCAGCATGAAGAAGGAGCCGTGCGCGAAGTTGACGATGCGCGTGACGCCGAAGATCAGCGACAGGCCCGCCGCCACCAGGAACAGCGACGACGCGCTGGCCAGGCCGTTGAGCAGCTGGACGATCAGGCCGGAGAAGTTCATGCGGAACGCTTGCGAAGGTGAACCAGGGGAACGATCACTATAAAATCAGGAGCTGTCTGCGCCCGCTGTCATTGGGCTGAAGGCCGATTTGGCTTGAAAAACCGGCCTGCAGGCCACGGCAGCCTCCGCCCGCGCACCGCCGGCAGGGGCGGCGCGCGGGCACGGGGCGGACGCGGCTCAGGAGGCCGAGCGGGCCTTCTTCACCTCGGCCTCGGGCGGCTGGAACTTGGCGCCGTCGAGGTACTGGTAATCCACCATCACGCCCTTGCCGTTGTCGTTCTTGGTCTTGCCCACGAACGCACCCATGGTGGACTGGTGGTCCAGCGCACGGTAGGTGATCTTGCCGAACGGCGTGTCCACCTGCAGGCCCTTGAAGGCGGCGACCATCTTGGCGGTGTCGCCGCTGCCGGCCTTCTTCAGCCCGGCGACGGCCGACTTGATCATGCTGTAGCCCACCACCGAGCCCAGGCGCGGGTAGTCCTTGTACTTGGTGTGGTAGGCCAGGAAAAAGGCCTTGTGCTCGGGCGTCTGGATGCCGTACCACGGGTAGCCGGTGACGATCCAGCCGTCGGGTGCCTCGTTGCGCAGCGGGTCCAGGTACTCCGGCTCGCCGGTCAGCACGCTGACCACCGCACGGTCCTTGAACAGGCCGCGCGTGTTGCCCTCGCGCACGAACTTCAGCAGGTCGGCGCCGAACAGCACGTTGAAGATGGCGTCGGGCTTGGCGTCAGCCAGGGCCTGCACCACGCTGCCGGCGTCCAGCTTGCCCAGCGGCGGCGCCTGCTCGGCCACGAACTCGACGTCGGGCTGCGCGGCCTTCAGCAGCGCCTTGAACGCCGCCACCGCCGACTGGCCGTACTCGTAGTTGGGGTAGACCACCGCCCAGCGCTTCTTCTTCATCTTGACGGCCTCGGGCACCAGCATGGCGGCCTGCATGTAGGTGCCGGGGCGCAGGCGGAAGGTGTATTCGTTGCCGCCCTGCCAGGTGAGCTTGTCGGTCAGCGGCTCGCCGGCCAGGAAGAACACCTGCTTCTGCTTGGCGAAGTCGGCCACCGCCAGGCCGGTGTTGGACAGGAAGGTGCCGGTCAGCACGTCGACCTTCTCGCGCGACACCAGCTCCTCGGCCACGCGCACGGCATCACCAGGGTTGGCGTTGTCGTCGCGGGTGATCAGCTCGATCTTCTTGCCGTTCACGCCGCCGGCCTTGTTGGCCTCTTCCACCGCCAGCTCCATGCCCTTCTTGTAGGGCTCCAGGAACGCGGGCTGCGCCTTGTAGCTGTTGAGTTCGCCAATCTTGATCACGCCCTGGGCGTGCGCGGGCGCGCCGGCCAGCAGCGCGGCTCCCAGGGCCAGGGAAGAAAGGCAGAAGGTTCGGCGGGGCGTCTTCATGGGCTTGGCTCCAGTCGGTGAAAAAAAGAAGGGGTGAATGGCTACAACGCGGGGAGGCTGCTCAGCGCAGACCGTCCTCGCCCTTGATCTCGGCGGTGGTGAGGCCGCCGATGCGCGGCAGCGGGCGGCCGGAATCGGTCACGGCCACGCAGACCACGATCTCGCCCGCGCGCGGGGCGTCGCTCACGCGCGCCTCCACGGCGTCGAAGTGGCTGCGCACATAGGCGGCGTCCTTGTGGCCCAGCGGCACGTCGATGGCGGTGCCCAGCGTGCCGCGCTTCTTGGCCGAAGGCACCAGCGCGGCGCCTTTCTCCACGGCCTGGCGCAGCGGCGCGCCCAGCTTGGGGTGCAGCACGGCGGCGGCGTGCTCCAGCTCGCCGCCTTCGCCCACGATGGCGGCCTTGCCGTAGCTTTCGGCCTCGCCGGGGGCGATGCCCAGCGCCTTGACGCATTTGTCGCCCAGCAGGCCGCCGAGCTCCTCGCCGGCGGCCACCAGTTCATCCAGGTTCTCGCTGAACCTGCCGGCGTAGGGGTTGGCGATGACGGCCATGGCCACGGCGCGGCGCGTGGGCGGCTCTATGCGCTGGCCCTGCTCCTGCCGGGTTTCGTCCACCTGGACCACGATCTTGCGAATGTCGATGCTCATGATGTCTCGTTCCTTCTGGTCTTCTTAGCGCAGTCCATCCCACTGGGCGATGTCTTCGGCACGCAGCCCGCCCACGCGGGCGTGCACGCGGTAGCCGGTGGTCATGGCCAGGATGTAGGCCACCTCGTCGCTGGCGGGCGCGCCGGGGATGCGCACCTCGATGGCGTCGAACTGGCCACGCACGTAGCTGGCGTTGATGTTGGTGAGCGGCACGTCGAGCGCGGCGCCCGGCGGGCCGACCTTCTTGGTCGAGGGCACGATGGCCAGCGCGTTGCCCGGCTGGCCCTTGGTGGTGCCGCTGCCCTGGCCGGCGACGTAGGCGGCGCGGTCGCCCTTCCAGCCCAGCAGCTCGCGCATGGCGTAGCCGCCGGGCACGTGCCACAGCGCGCCGTGCTCCAGCTCGCCGGCGGCGCCCACGATGGCGCCCTTGCCGTAGGTGGCGACGGCCTCGCGCGGCACGTCCATGGCGGCCAGCAGGCGCTCGGCCATGTCCACGCCCACGGGCTCCAGCGCCTTCATCATCGGCAGGATGTCGGCCTCGTAGCGGCCGGCGTAGGGGTTGGTCATCACCACCGCGATGGCGCCGCGCAGCAGCGGCGCGGGCGGCGGCGGCCCGAACTCGTGCCGGATCTCCTCGACCTGGGTGAAGACGCGGCGGATGTCGATCAGGTCTGGCATGGCTTCCTGGGTGTGTTCATGCAAGCGCCGTGCCCACCACGGGACGTGCGGAGACGGCAGTGCCTGCATCGGGGGCGGGCGACTTCAAGCATATCGGCTCCACCTCGACCCATTGCCCCTGGCAAACCATGAGGGCGGCGTGGATCAGCCCGCGCTGCTGCGCGACGCTGGCGCAGGCCGCGCCGGCGTCGAGCGCGCGGCGCACCAGCGCCGGCGGCAGCGGCGGCACGTTCACGGTGACCAGGCGCTCGCCCAGGTCGCTGTCGTCGCGCACGCTGCTGGCGGGCCGGCGTTCAATGGACGGGTCGAGCGTGTTCACGGCGTTGGCGATCATGGTGGCGGCCGCGTCGGCGGCCGACGCGCTGGCGGCCAGCACCGTCACGCTGTCGGCGATGCCGCGCGACAGGCTGCGCCCGCGCCAGCCGCTGGTGGCCACGCCGCGCACCGGATCTTGGAACGAAATCACCGCCTTGCCGGCCAGGGACGGGCGCAGGCAGCTATTAAAATGAAAGCTATCCAGGTCGCTCACGATGCCGGCCGACAGGCTCTCGCCCGGCGCCAGATGCAGTGCGATGTCGCCGCCGTTGTTGAGCCACGCGCGCGCGATGCTGGACTGCCGGTAGCAGGCGATCAGCTCCTCCGCCACGCTGCCGGCCACCGCGGCCATGGGCGTGATGAAACGCTCGCCGAACGGCGCGCAGGCCTGCCACATGCGGCGGGCGATCGGGCCGGTCAGCGGGCAAGGACCATCGCCCACCGGCTGGCGCAGCAGCGGCAGCTCGGCCACCAGCTCGGCCAGCACGCCCTGGAAGCGCTGCCACGCCGCCTCGTGCGCGGCAGCCACCGCCGACGGCTCGCCATGCGCGTCCGCCACGATGTCGATCGGCCCGTGCTGCCAGTGCCAGCGGTCGCCATCCAGCCGCGCGCGGACCGCGTTCATGAAGAGCCTCCGCAGCTCGGCATCCCATCCATCCGCGCCGGGCACCAGCTCAGGTGGCCGCGGAGCAGGTCAATCCAGCGAACGCCGTGCTCGGGCTTGCACCGAGCACTGGCGTTGTCCCCCCTCGCGAAGCAAGAGGGGGGAAGGCGCCGCAGGCGACTCAGGGGGGTGTTCATCCGAGCATCGGCGGCTCGCCCAGCGGCCACGGGTTGAGGGGAGAGGCCGCCTGCCACTGGCGGGCCTGCGGCGCGCCGTCGTTGTGCCAGGCACCGCGTTTGAGCACTTCCTCCAGCGGCATCACGTGGTCCACATGGCCGCCAAGCGCGGCGAAGTCGTCCAGCCGCATGGAAAACTCGATCGGCGCCACGATGGCGGGCGTGGGCACGGTGCCGAAGCTGCGGTCGGGCATGCGCAGCACGTCGGCCATCACCGTGATGCCGCCGCCCGGCCACACGTAGGCAGGCGCACCGCCGCAGGTCACGTTGACCAGTGCGCGCTTGATGGCGGTGGTGAGCAGCACCGGGTTCTCGGTGACGCCGGCGCGCAGCGAGCCGCCGGCACCGGCCAGGAACAGCACGCTGCAGAGCGACGGCTCGCAGTTCTCGCCGATGCGCTCGACCACGCGGCGCACCTCGGGCGGCATGGCCTGCTCCACCGGGCGCAGCTGCTCGTCGAGCACGAACCACTGCGCGTGCTCGCCGGTGGTGGAAGTCATCAGCAGGCGCAGGCCGGGCCGGGCCACGCCGGGCTCCCAGCCTTCGATGATCGAGAGCGGATCGGCGATGTCGGTGCCGCCCCAGCCGGTGCCCGGGTTGGCCACCTGGAAGTAGCGCCCCGGCGTGGACTTGCGCCCGCGCATCTGGATGCCCGAGGACGGCATGCCCAGGCAGCGGCCGGCCTGGTGCTCGCTGAGCACGCCGGTGATGTGGTCGTCCACCACCACCACCTCGTCGGCGTGGCCGAACAGCTGCCGCGCGAAGATGCCCACCGCCGCCGAGCCGCAGCCCACGCGCATGCGCTGCTCTTCCACGCCGCCCACGACGGGCGGCTTGCCGGCCTGGATGACCACCGTGGCGCCGCCGTCGATGGTGCATTCCACCGCCTGCTTGTTGCCCAGGCGCTCCATCAGCTCGAGCGCCATGCGGCCTTCCTTCTTGCTGCCGCCGGTGAGGTGGTGCACGCCACCGAGCGACAGCATCTGCGAGCCGTACTCGGCCGTGGTGACGTGGCCGATGGCCTCGCCCTTGTAGCGGACGTTGGCCTGCTCGGGCCCGAGGAAGCGGTCGGTGTCGATCTTCACCTTCATGCTGCAGTAGCTGAAGATGCCTTCGGTGACCACGGTGACCATGTCCACGCCATCTGCCTTGCAGGCGACGATGAAGGGCGCGGGCTTGTAGTCGGGGTAGGTGGTGGAGGCGCCGACGCCGGTGACGAACACCTCGTTGGCATGCAGCAGGTCGCCGTTCCAGGCGGCGTCGGCGGTGCTGATTGCTACTGAATCAGTAGCTGCCTGCGGCGATGCTGCCTGGGCGGAAGGCGCAAAAGGCACCAGAACCGGCGTGCCACCGGCGTCCAGCGTGCGGCGCAGCAGCACCACCGGATCGACGCGCACCAGCACGCCGCCCTGGTTGGCGTAGCGGTCGCACGCGCCGGCGCGGCCTTCAGAGATCTGGCACAGCACGGGGCAGGCGTTGCATTCCACCTTGCTGGCGGCCATGCGCTCGTTGCGCGGCGCGGCGCGCTGCGCCACATCGGGCATCAGGGGCGTGTCCATGGCCGGCAGGCCGTCGGTCTTGGTGTGTTCCGTCATCGTTGGGTGCACCAGCTCGGCAAATCTTCCAAGGTCTTGCAACTTCCGCGCCAGCCTTGCCGTGAATGTGGCAGGCACTTCATTTTCATGTTGTGTTTGCTACATGAAAAAGATATTCTATGGACGAACCCGCCGCGCGGCTTCAGGGTTTTCCACAACGCCCCGAAAGCCGGCATCCGCACCGCTTTTCAACACCTGGCGCCCAACATGAGTGCATTTCACGAGGAACGCGTGCTGACCGTCCACCACTGGACGGATCGCCTGTTCTCCTTCACCACCACGCGCGATCCGGCGCTGCGTTTTTCCAACGGCCACTTCACCATGATCGGCCTCAAGGTGGACGGCAAGCCGCTGCTGCGGGCCTATTCCATCGTCAGCGCCAACTACGAGGAGCAGCTCGAGTTCCTCAGCATCAAGGTACCGGACGGGCCGCTCACCTCGCGCCTGCAGCACATCTGCGTGGGCGACTCCATCGTGGTCGGCCGCAAGCCCACCGGCACGCTGCTGATCGACTACACCCTGCCCGGCAAGCGGCTGTACCTGTTCGCCACCGGCACAGGGCTGGCGCCCTTCATGAGCATCGTGCGCGACCCGGAGACGTACGAGAAGTTCGAGCAGGTGATCCTGGTGCACGGCGTGCGCCACGTCAACGAGTTGGCCTACCACGACACGCTCACGCAGGATTTGCCGCACGACGAGTTCCTGGGCGAGATGGTGAGTGAACAACTGCTGTATTACCCTACCGTGACGCGCGAGCCCTACCGCCACCAGGGCCGCATCACCGACCTCGTGACCAGCAACCAGCTCACCGACGACCTCGGCCTGCCGCCGCTCTCGCCCGAGGAAGACCGGGTGATGCTGTGCGGCAGCCCCATGCTGCTGGCCGACATGAAGATGATCCTGGAGCAGCGCGGCTTCCACGAAGGCAACACCACCACGCCGGGCGACTATGTGGTGGAGCGGGCGTTCGTAGAGAAGTGACCACCCCCAGGCTCCACGCGCTGCGCGCTGTTGCGCCACCCCCCTCGAGGGGGCACCGCCAGTGCTCGGTGCAAGCCCGAGCACGGCGGTCGCTGGCGTGGCCTGCTCCGCGGCCATTCGGGGGTGCCACTTGGTGGAGGCCGGTGGTAACGGGAGCCTTCGGTCGCGGTGGCGGCACCCCGGGAGACCTGTTTTCGCGGCGGTGCATGCATGGCCGGTCCGGCGCGCGGCTGGCTGGCGCCGCCAGCCGGCAGGGGCTGCAAGCATGAGCACGTCCCGCGCAGCGCCCAAGCCGCCGCAGCGGCGCACGGGCGTGCGGGCGGCGGCGGCGGAGGCCACGCGGGAGGCGATCCTGCGCGCGGCGATGCGGGTGTTCGCGCGCTACGGTTACGACGGCGCCACGGTCGACAAGATCTCGGCCGCGGCCAAGTCCGTGGACCGCATGATCTACTACTATTTCGGCAGCAAGGAAGGCTTGTTCATCGCCGTGCTGGAGCGCATCTACGCCGAGATGGACGAGGCCGAGAGCGCGCTGGCGCTGGATGAAGCCAGGCCGCTCGAAGCCCTGGTGGAGCTGATCCGCTTCGTGCTCGGCTACTACCGCGCGCACCCGGAGTTCGTCACGCTGCTGAACACCGAGAACCTGCACCGCGGCCGCCACATCGCCAAGTCGAAGAAGGCGCGCGAGTACTCGTCGCACGCCATCACCCTCACCGCGCGGCTGCTGGAAGCCGGCGTGGCGCAGGGCCTGGTGCGGCCCGGCCTGGCGGCGCGCGACGTCTACCTGCTGATCGCCGCCGCCGGCTACTTCCACACCGCCAACCGCTACACGCTGAGCGCTTTCCTCGGCGAGCGCATCGACACGCCCGAGGCCGTCGCGGCCTGGGAAAGCCACGTGATCGACAGCGTGCTGCGCGGCATCCGCGCATGAGATGAAACATCCCCTGAGTCGCCTTCAGCGCCACGTGCTCGCCGCCAGAGGCGGCGGCTCTTCGGTCCGTCCAGACCTGCCCAGGCAGGTCTGGAGCCGCGGGCCTCAGCCCCCTCCCGCTTCGCAAGGGGGACAACGCCAGTGCCCCGGTACAAGCCCGAGCACGGCGTTCGCTGGCCTGGTCTGCTCCACGGGCCTGCGAATCCGCCGCTTTATCCGCTGCGCCTATTGCGCCGCACCATGGCCATCCCATACTCGAAAGGAGTCCCTATGGCTGAAGCCGCCGCCACCGCCACCTCCGGCAAAGTCGTCATCCAGAACATCGGCCTGCTGCTGTCGGGCGACATCGACCGCCCGATCCTGGAGGCCGACACCATCGTCGTCGAGGACGGCCTGATCAGCGCCGTCGGCCGCGCCAAGGACGTCGACACCGCCGGCGCCCGCACCACCATCGACTGCCGGCAGACCTGCGTCGCCCCCGGCCTGATCGACAGCCACGTGCACCCGGTGTTCGGCGACTGGACGCCGCGCCAGAGCCAGCTCAACTGGATCGATTCCATGATGCACGGCGGCGTGACCACCATGATCTCCGCCGGCGAGGTGCACCTGCCCGGCCGGCCCAAGGACATCGTCGGCCTCAAGGCGCTGGCCATCACCGCCCAGCGCGCGTTCGACAACTTCCGCCCAGGCGGCGTGAAGGTGCTGGCCGGCGCGCCGGTGATCGAGAAGGGCATGGTCGAAAGCGACTTCCAGGAGATGGCCGCCGCCGGCGTCAGGCTGCTGGGCGAGATCGGCCTGGGCAGCGTCAAGGGCGGCACCGAGGCCGCGACCATGGTCAAGTGGGCCCGCGCGGCGGGCATCCAGAGCACCATCCACACGGGCGGCCCGTCGATTCCCGGCTCGGGCCTGATCGACAAGGACGTGGTGCTGGAGGCCGATGCCGACATCATCGGCCACATCAACGGCGGCCACACCGCGCTGCCCGAGGCGCACGTGTGCGAGCTGTGCGAGAAATCCAGCCGCGCCATCGAGATCGTGCACAACGGCAACGAGCGCGTGGCCATTACCGCCGCCAGGGCAGCGCTGGAGCTGAAGTGCCCGCACCGCGTGATCCTGGGCACCGACGGGCCGGCCGGCTCTGGCGTGCAGCCGCTGGGCATTCTGCGCATGGTGGCGCTGCTGTCGTCCATCGCCAATATCCCGGCGGAGCTGGTGTTCTGCTTCGCCACTGGCAACACGGCGCGGCTGCGCCAGCTCAACTGCGGTCTGATCGAGCCGGGCCGCACCGCCGACTTCGTCTTCATGGACCGCGCCCAGCACACCGCCGGCAAGACGCTGCTCGAAAGCGTGCAGCTGGGCGACGTGCCCGGCATCGGCATGGTGATGATCGACGGCCTGGTGCGCTGCGCGCGCAGCCGCAACACGCCGCCGGCGACGGAAGTGCCGGTGGTGATGTGATACCCCCCTGAGTCGCTTCGCGCCTTCCCCCCTCTCTCTTCGGGAGGGGGGACAACGCCAGTGGCCGGGCCAAGCCCGCCCCACGGCGTTCACCCGCATGGCCTGCTCCGCGGCCTTCGGGCTGTACGTGCCTGCGCAGGCAGGCCCGGAGCCGCGGCCCTCGGCCCCCTCTTGCTTCGGGAGGGACAACGCCCGTGGCCGGCACAAGCCCGGCCACGGCGTTCGCTGGTTTGGCCTGCTCCGCGGCCTTCTGTTCTTGTCGCTGCTTCCCGGGTGCGAGCGGCCGCGGCCGACGCCCATAAAGGGTCAAGCGGCGGCAGATTGCTATATGAACAATAGCTGCCTGCGCCCGCTACGACTGGGCTGGAGGCACAAAAGACTTGAAAGCGCTCCTGGGGCTTGAGCGCGGCCTGGCGAGGTTGCTGGCGCGCTCGCGGCTGCGGGCGGAGCGCGGGCGCGCGGCGTCGAGGAGGGCTGTCACCCACATCGTCTGCTATGCCAACCATAGCAGCCTGCGCCCGCCGTGCATGGGCTGGCACGCAATTTGTTTCATGGTGGCGGTGCTGCCTAGAATGGGCCACATGGGCTGCCTGCGTGCTGCGGGTGGCAGGATCTGGATGCCATGAACGACGAACCGCGCGACGACGCACCGCTTTCTCCCAGCGCCTCGGCCGGCAGCGAGGGCATGCCCCTGCGCTGGATCATCGGGGCGTTCGCCGTCGGCCTGCTGCTGCTGGGCGGCTACAAGGGCGTGCAGTGGCTGGAGGCCAACCGCGACACGCTGCTGCGCGCGCCGGTGGCCGCGCCCCCCGGCCCGGCCGCCTCGGTGGCCGAGCGCGCCGCGCCGCTGCCGCCGCCTGCCCCGGTCGGCCGCACCATCCGCCCGCCGCAACCCAACGCGCCTTCGGCCGATCAGCGCGGCGAACCCACGGCCCCCGCCGTGGCGGGCGATGGCAGCATCCGCAAGTGCGTGGTGAACGGCCAGACCACCTACACCAACCAGCCCTGCCCCGAGGGCACCGAGGCCACCACCCAGCCCGACAGCGCGGTCGATGCCAACGGCGTGGTCGGCTCCACCGGCGAAGCCCTCACGGCCCCGGTGGTGCGCGAGCGCCCGTTCTCGCCGGACGGCGACCCGTCGGCGCGGGAGTCGGAATGCGGCTACCTGGCGTCCGAGATCGAGCGGCTGCGCTACGAGTTCGACCAGCCGCTGCCCCCGCCGGTGCTGGACCAGATCGCCGGCCGCCTGAAATCGCTGCGCGACAACAGCGCGCAATTGAAATGCCCGCCAGAACCGGCCCAGGCGGGCAGGAAACCGGCGGGCGACAAGGGGAGCGGCCGCGCCACCCCCGCACCGGCGGCCAGACCGGCCGCCAGGCCCGCCACCTGAGGCGGCGGCCGGCGGCGCCGGGTCTGCGCCGGTCAAGGCCGCATCAGCGAGGCCGCATCACTTCTTGATGGCCGAGGCGGCGGGCAGCGGCGACACCGCCGCCCCGGACTTGCCCGAGCCAGGCCCGAAGCCATCACCTTCCTTCGCCGCTGCCTGCCCGGCCGGCTGGGCGGCGCTGGCCGGCATGGCGGGCACGAAGCCCGCGGGCAGGCCGGAGCCGCTGCTGCCGCCACCGGCGTCCGCCGGCCTGGCCGGGCTGGTGGCCGAAGGCGTGCTGCCCATGCTGCCGCCGCTGGAGGTCTGGGCGCCGGCCGGAAGTTGCCAGGCCAGCGCGGTGGTCATCAGCAGCGCCGCGGTGACGGCTTTGGGGGAACGTCTGGACATGCGTGAACCCTTTCGGGAAGTTGAACACGGCGCCAGTCTGACGGTCGCTTGCGTTACACACCAGCTTGCCAGCGTTGAGTTTGCAACAGTGTGAATGCACACTGACTTTACGTTTGGCGATGGCACCTCCGGCCGCGGCCGGAGTCTGTGCGCACCGCATGCGGGCACGATCCGGGCCGGGCTGTTATAATGTGATATTCCGCCAGGTCTCGAAGGGTTCGGGCCGGATCGATCGGCGCCACGGCATTCTTGTGCCGCGCCAGCCGCCGATCAGTTCCTGCGGTGTCCCCCAGCGCGGCACCCATCCGATCCATTCTCCGGCGCGCCAGCCCCAATGCCGGGCCGATGCCGCGCCTGCTTCGCCCGCCGCTCGGGCCTTGGCACCGGCCGCTTCGCGCCGGCGCACTTGCACCGCCGTCTTCGTCACCCCTCCGGTTGGCCTCGAGGTCCGCAAGCCGCCCCTGCCCTGGCCGGGTATTTGTCCACGGCGACCGGCTTGCCATGCCGGCCGCCAGCAAGAAAGGAGCCTCCCATGGCCAAGGAAGAACTGATCGAGATGCAGGGCATCGTCAACGAGGTGCTGCCCGACACGCGTTTCCGCGTCACGCTGGACAACGGCCACGAGCTGGTCGCCTATTCCGCTGGCAAGATGAAGAAGCACCGCATCCGCATCCTGGCGGGCGACCGCGTGTCGCTGGAGCTGTCGCCCTACGACCTGAGCAAGGGCCGCATCAACTTCCGCCACCTGGAGCGCCGCAATGATTCCGGCCCCTCCGGCCCCGCCGCCCAGCGCCGCCGCTGAACGCAGCTGCTTCAGCGCGCAAGGCCGCCATCGCAGGATGGTGGCCTTTTTTATTGGGTGGTTACCGGCTCCTTGGCGTCACGGTGCGGGCGGGGTTCCATCGCGGCGTTCACCGGGTTGAGGGCCCGGCGGCGGCCCCGATCTTCAGAGGCAAAGCAGCCTTCAGCCCAACCGCCGCGAGCGCAGGGAGCTATTCCATTGATAGCATCAGGCGGCCTTGGCAGCACGCCGCGCGCGCACCGCTGCGGCCAGTTCGTCCAGCACGGGCACGGTCTGGGCGAAGCTGATGCAGGCATCCGTCACCGACACGCCGGGCTTCAGCGGCTGGCCGGGCACGATGTCCTGGCGGCCTTCTTCCAGGTGGCTTTCGATCATCACGCCCATGATGCGTGTGTCGCCCGCGGCCACCTGCGCCGCCACCTCGCCGGCCACCAGCACCTGGCGCGCGTGCTGCTTGCTGCTGTTGGCGTGCGAGACGTCGATCATGACCTGCTCGCGCAGGCCAGCGCCCCTGAGCAGCGCGCAGGCGGCGTCGACGTCGGCCTTTGAATAGTTGGGCGCCTTGCCGCCGCGCAGGATCACGTGGCAGTCGTCGTTGCCGCGGGTCTCGAACACGGCCGCCTGGCCCATCTTGGTCATGCCCATGAAGGCGTGCTCGGCGCGCGCGGCGACGATGGCGTCGGTCGCGACCTTCAGGCCGCCGTCGGTGCCGTTCTTGAAGCCCACCGGGCAGCTCAGGCCGCTGGCCAGCTGGCGGTGGCTCTGGCTTTCGGTGGTGCGGGCGCCGATGGCGCCCCAGCTCACCAGGTCGCTGATGAACTGCGGGCTCAGCAGATCGAGGAACTCGGTGCCCACCGGCAGGCCGATCTCGAGCACCTCCAGCAGCAGGCGGCGCGCCAGTTCCAGCCCTTCGTTGATGGCAAAGCTGCCGTCCAGGTGCGGGTCGTTGATGTAGCCCTTCCAGCCCACGGTGGTGCGGGGCTTTTCGAAGTACACGCGCATCACCACCAGCAGCTCGCCGGCCAGGCGGTCGGCCTCGGCCTTCAGGCGGCGGGCGTAATCCAGCGCCTGCGCGTGGTCGTGGATGGAGCACGGCCCCACCACCACCACCAGCCGGTCGTCCCGCCCGTGCAGCACGCGCGAGATGGCGGCGCGGCTGGCTTCCACCAGCTGCTGCGCCGCATCGGGCGCGGGCAGGCGCTCTTCGAGCAGCGCCGGCGTGAGCAGCGGGCGCACGGCGCGGATGCGCGTGTCGTCGATGCGGGTGGTGTCGTGGGTGGTAAGGGGCGGGCGGGCGTTCATGCCCGGATTATCAATGATTTTGGTGTTTTGCCTTTGCCTGGCGGGCGCAGGAAGCTATCAAAAAAAGAGTAATCAGCTCTCGGCCTCAGCCGCGGGCGGTGCGGCCTGTACCTGCTGCACGGCCTCGTCCACGCTCCAGGCGCTGTAGGCATTGGCGGGTAGATCGGGCGAGGCGACGCGGCGAAGCAGGTAGCGCACCTCGTCCTTGGCGCGTGCCAGCACCAGGCGCACGCCGCGGCGGCGCAGGTGGCCGGCCAGCTCGATCAGCGCCTCCACCGCCGAGCCGTCCAGATCCGGCGACTCTTCCAGGCTCAGGATCACGCTGCGCACCGGCGTGCCGCCCAGTGTCTGCGCCCGCGCCAGCGCCTGGCGGATGGCCACGCTGACCGCGCCCACGTTGCCGAAGAACAGCGGCACCTCCGGCCGCGCGATCAGCAGGCCCGGCGGCACCACGGCCTCGGGGTGCAGGGCGGCGTCCACATAGGCGTGGCCGCCGTCCAGCTGGCCGAGCCAGCTCATGCGCGGCGTGGCCAGGCCGCGCAGCAGCATCAGCAGGCTCACCGCCACGGCGGCCAGCAGGCCGTCCAGCACGCCCAGCCACAGCACCGCCAGCACGGCGGCCAGGGCCACCAGGCGGTCGCGCTTCCAGCGGAAGTAGGGCGCCAGCCCCTTCATGTTCAGCGTGTGGCCCACGGCGTGGATCACGATGGCCGCCAGCACCGGCTGCGGCGTGTGCGCCAGCTGCGGAAGCAGCGCCGCCACCGCCAGCGCCACCGCCGCGCAGGCCACCCAGCCGGCCGCCTTGCTCTGCGCGCCGGCCGCCACGTTGGCGGTGCTGGCCGAGTAACCCGCGCCCACCGGCGAGCCCTGGAACAGCCCGCTGGCCAGGTTGGCCAGGCCCAGCGCCAGCAGGTCGCGGTTGGGGCTGGGGTGGTCGCCCTGGCGCAGCGCCAGCGTGCGGATGGAGCCGATGGATTCGGCGTACAGGATCAGCGCCAGCGCGAAGCCCAGCTCGGCCAGCCGCAGCCACTGGTCGCGCAGGAACGGCGGCACGGCGGGCGCGGCGAAGTGCACGTCGATGCGGCCCACGGCGTCGATGCCCCAGTGCGGCAGCACGCCGGTGGCGCTCAGCACCACCGTCACGGCGATCAGCACCAGCGCCGCCGGCACGCGCGGAAAACGCCGCATCAGCACCAGCCAGGCCAGCGACACCAGCGTGAGCGCCACGCTGGGCCAGTGCCAGTCGGCGCGGCGCAGCCACAGCTCGGGCAGCAGATCCAGAAAGTCGCCCGCCGCCGGCCCCGGCACGAAGGCGGTGAACAGCTGCTTGAGCACGATGGTGGCCGACAACCCGATGGTGAAGCCGCGCAGCACCGGCTGGGCGATCAGGCTCGACACCGTGGCGCCCAGCCCGCCCACCGCCGCCACCAGGAAGAACACCCCGGCGATCAGCACCAGCCCGGCCGCCAGCATGGCGTGCGTCATGAAATCCGGCGCCGCCAGCGAATGCGTGGCCGCCATCAGCACCGCGGCCGACGACGACGTGGCCGACACGATGGCGAAGCGGCTGCTGCCCACCAGCCCATACACCGCCAGCCCGGCCAGCAGCCCCACGATGCCGGCCTGTGGCGGCAGCCCGGCGATGGCCGCGTAGGCCACGGCCTCGGGGATCAGCAGCCCGGCCACCGAGAGGCCGGCCAGCGCGTCGGCGCGCAGGCGAGGGCTGGTCGGCGGGGCGGGCGGGACCGGTTCGAGCGGCGTGGCCACGGTGCGTCAGGGCCGTTGCGGCGAGGCCGGCGGCGTCGTCACCTGGGCCAACTGCACCAGCACCCGCTGCAGCAGCGCGCGGCTGTCGTGGATGACCTGGGTGCGCAAGGCAGGCGAGCTGGGGTAGAACATCTCGCGATAGTCGCGCTGGATTGCGGCTTCGTCCTCGGGGCTGGCCCAGCCGTGCTGGAAGCCCTGGTTCTCCAGCACCGTGATGTGCAGCGATTTCACCGAGCCCAGCGTGGTCTGGCTGTCCAGCGTGCCGAACTCGAACACGGCCGGCAGATGCAGGCCGCCGCTGCGCAGCGAGCCGATCCAGCCCGTCACGTCGCCGGTGACGGTGTAGAAATCCTTGCCCGATCCCCAGTTGATCGGGTAGCCGGCGAACACCGTCTCCAGCCCCTGCTTCACTGCCGGCTGCTCCGGCGGGTTGGGAAACACGTGCAGCACGCCGCGCGCGCCGTAGCCGGTGTGCAGGTCGATCGTCATCGACAGCGGGTAGGCATCGAGCAGGGGCTTGATCAGCGGCGCCAGCGCGGCCAGCTGCGGCTCCAGCGCCTCGCCGCCATAGTAGATGCCCTTGGGCACGCTGTACTGCCCCTGCAGCACGGCCTGGCGCAGCACCGGCATGCCGTGCTGCGCGATCATGGCGATGGAGCGCCACAGGAACAGGCGGTGCTGCCAGTCGCCCAGGCTGGCCGGCGCGGCGGGGTTGATCAGCGGGTCCACCAGCGGGTAGCCGCTGTTCACCGTGCGGTACAGCGCAGGCGAGGTGCCGGCGTTGCGGTTCAGGTCCACGTTGCCTTCGGTGAAGCGGCGCGAGCGGGCGAAGCCCCAGGGGTTCATCGCGTGCAGCAGCAGCACGCCGGTGTCGGCCAGCGCCTCGGGCGTCAGCAGCTCCTGCATGGCCATGCGCTGCACCGCGCTGCCGGTGCCCCCTTCCACCCCGTGCACGGCGGACGAGAGGACCAGCAGCCGTTTGCGCTCATGCTGCGCCGGCACGTACAGCCCGTCGACGAACAGCCCGACAGTGCCGTCCCGCGCGGCCACCGGCACCGCGAAGCGCTGCACGCCCGCAAAGCGCGCCGTCAGCGCGTCGCCCCGCACCAGGAAATCGGCGCGCGAGGCCGCGTAGTCTTCCTTGAAGTAGGCCAGCGCCGCCGCGTCCGGCGCCACCGCCGGGTCGGCCGGCGCGTAATGGGTGAAGCGCCATTGGGTGACCGCCGCAGCCGCCAGGCCGAGCAGCAACAGCACCAGCGCCAGGCGCCACAACCAGAGCAGCATCTCGGATTCCTTCCTGTCCTGTCGGGCGCACTATAGGCCCATCAGATGGCCATGCAGTGTGACGCAGCTGCCATCGTCAGCCGAAGCTCGCGCGCCAGGTTTGCGGGTCCAGCTGGCAGTGCTGGTCTAGGGCCTGTTAACGCTATTTTGGGCGATGCGTTGCGATCCGAAAGGGCCAGCGCCAAGGCGCCAGCCGCAGGCAAGGTAGGTACCTTGCCAAGGATGGCAACACCGGCGATGGCCCTTTCGGGTCGCAACCCGCAGGGAACAGGCTTGATACGGCGCCAGTCGCCCTTGCGCTCCTGGTGCAGACACCCGGTCTGCACGGCGCCCGGCGCCTAGATTGGCACCGTTTCAAGCCTGTTCGCACGCCCAAAATAGCGTTAACAGGCCCTAGTGGGCCCGTCAGGCTGAACAGCTGCGGGGCGTTGCGGAACTCGAACAGCCGGCACAGCTGGAACTGATCGCGCGCGTCGCGCGAGAACTGCAGTTCGCCGCGGGAGAAGAAGAACGGTGTTTCCTTGCCGAAGTTGGTGGTCTTCACCTCGATGAAGCGCTCGCGCCCGTCGGCCTCGAAGGACAGGATGTCATAGCCCAGGCCGTCGCCCCGGGAGCGCGACACGTGTTCCACACGCTCGGCGAGCGTGAGCTGGCCCAGCTGGCGCAGGCGCCAGTGCTCGTAGCGCAGCACGAACTCCTCGCCAGCCGCGCCCAGGACCTGGTTCTGCGCCTCGCGCTGCAGGTAGTCGCGCTTGACGGCGATGGGCGTGTAGGTGCGCGCCGGCTCGCGCGCTGCATGGCGCCATTGCGGCGCCTGGGTGACGATGGCGGAAAAGTCCTCCAGATCAGGGGCCACCACCGGCTGCTGCACCACCGCCAGCGCCAGCGCGTCCAGCTCGCGCATGCCGGCCAGCTGCTCCTGCACCACCGTGCGCAGCAGGGCCTGGACATTGGCGCGCGGCAGATAGCCGCGGACGTAGGGGTAGCCGCACTCAATCATCACGGCACTGACGTTGCCGTGCTTGAACTCGATGGAGCCGTCGGAGCGCTGGTTCAGTTTGGCCTGCAGCGCGCGCCGATGGGCGGCCTTGCTGTAGTTCTGGCCGGAGAGCTCGAGACTGAGCATGCGCAGGTAGTCGACCACGATGGCCTCGACCTCCTCGCGCGACCAATCCATGAGGCGGTTCCGGACAACGGCCTGATCAGAGCGTCCGGCCAAAAGGAGCCACGCCGATCCACGCCGCGTGCAGCCAGAACGCGAACACCGCCCAGGCGACCACGCCCACCACCACTGCGATCAGCGTGCCGGCCAGGCTGCCGGGCGGGTAGGTGGTGCCCTGCGCGCGGTCGCGCTGGCGGGCAGCGCGGAAGTCCAGGATGGCCCAGAGCAGGAAGGCGCCGAACAGCACCACGTCGGCCAGCTTGCCGGTGGCCAGCAGGTGGCCGAAGGCCCAGAGCTTGACGCCGCCGACCATCGGGTGGTGCAGCCGGGCCCTGATCTGGTTGCGCGGCACGTAGGCGGCGGCCAGGAGGACGAAGGCCAGCAGCGTGAACAGCGAATTGAGGTGCTTCATGGCCACCGGTGGCTGCCACAGCACCACCGGCTGCTGCTTCGCCTGCGCGAAACCCCAGACGATCAGCGCGAAGCCGGCGATGGACACCACCGTGTAAAGCCCCTTCCACGTACCCGCGCCCACGCGCGCCACGGTGCGCGTGCGCCAGCCGTCGGCAAAGATGCGCACCGAGTGCGCGCCGAGAAACAGCACGAGGCCGAGGATGAGAACGGTCATGATCAGGTGCGGGCGGATGCCTGCAGAGTCGAGAAGGTGGAAACCATTATGCGCAGCCCGCGTGAAACCGGCTGCCCGCAGACGCGCGTCGCGCGGCCTTCATGCGGCGCGGCTACAGTGCGGCCATGCCCCCAGCCAGCGCGCCCGCCATCACCCGCCACCTGCTCGTGCGCGGCCGCGTGCAGGGCGTGTACTACCGCGCCAGCACCGTGGAGGCAGCCACGCGCCTGGGCGTGCTCGGCTGGGTGCGCAACCGGCGCGACGGCAGCGTGGAAGCGCTGCTGCACGGCCCGGCCGACGCGGTGGAGGCGCTGACCGCCTGGGCGCGCCAGGGCCCGCCCGCGGCGCAGGTGAGCGAGGTGCTGGTGCGCGAGCAGGCCGCCCCCGGCGAGCCGCTGGCCGCCAGCTTCGTGCAGCGCGAGACGGTCTGAAGCCGCCGCCTGCGCGTTCCGCGGCAGCGGCATGGCACCATCCGACCACTCAGTTATTCATAGCTGCCTGCGCCCGCCATGATTGGGCTGGAGGCTGATTGGATGCTCAAAACCTGAGCTCCACCCGGTTCCGCGCGTGACAGCTCTGCGCCACGCCGGTGGTATCTTGTGCGGCTGCTGGCGCAGCCTCGAGCGCGCGGCCGTCTGGCGCCGCACCGGGCCGCCACAACATCCCAGGAGACCCATGAAAACCCGCATCACCGAACTCTTCGGCATCCAGCACCCCATCATCCAGGGCGGCATGCACTTCGTCGGCCTGGCCGAGCTGGCCGCGGCCGTCTCCAACGCCGGCGGGCTGGGCATCCTCACCGGCCTGACGCAGAAGACGCCCGAGCTGCTGGCCAGGGAGATCGCCCGCTGCCGCGAGATGACCGACAAGCCCTTCGGCGTCAACCTCACGTTTCTGCCCACCTTCACCAAGCCGCCCTACCCGGAATACATCCAGGCCATTGTCGAAGGCGGCATCAAGGCGGTGGAAACCGCCGGCCGCAGCCCGGAAGAGCACATGCCCGCGCTCAAGGCCGCCGGCATCAAGGTGATCCACAAGTGCACCTCGGTGCGCCACGCGCTCAAGGCCGAGCGCATCGGCTGCGACGCCGTGAGCGTGGACGGCTTCGAATGCGGCGGCCACCCGGGCGAGGACGACGTGCCCAACTTCATCCTGCTGCCGCGCGCGGCCGAGGAGTTGAAGGTGCCCTTCGTCGCCTCCGGCGGCATGGCCGACGGCCGCAGCCTGGTGGCCGCGCTGGCACTGGGCGCCGAAGGCATGAACATGGGCACCCGCTTCATCGCCACCAAGGAGGCGCCGGTGCACGACAAGGTCAAGCAGGCCATCGTCAACGCCAGCGAGCTGGACACGCGCCTCATCATGCGCGGCCTGCGCAACACCGAGCGCGTGATCAACAACAAGGGCGTGGAAGAGATCCTGGCCATCGAGCGCGAGAAAGGCGCGGCGCTGAAGATCGAGGACATCATCGAGCAGGTGGCCGGCATCTACCCGCGCGTGATGCAGCAGGGCGACATGGATGCCGGCGCCTGGAGCTGCGGCATGGTGGCCGGCCTGGTGCACGACGTGCCCAGCTGCCAGGAACTGATCGACCGCATCATGGCCGAGGCCGGGCAGATCATCCGCCAGCGGCTGGAAGGCATGATGGGCTGAGTTGCACCAGCCCTTGGCGGGCGCGCAAGGCGCCTGCCGACCGGCTGCGATGGAGCGCTCAAATTCAGAGACAAATCAGGCACTGGCCCAGGCGCAGCGGGCGCAGGCAGCTATTAGAAAACTAGCATTCCAGAAAGGAACCGGCCATGCAGCTGCTCATCAACACCACCTCGCCCTACGCGCGCCTGGCGCGCATCGCGCTGATCGAGAAGGGGCTGGACATCGCCCCCACCCTCGTCGACCCCTGGGCCGACGACCGGCGCCTGCGCCGCGCCAACGCCGCCACCCGCGTGCCCACGCTGGTGCTGGACGACGGCACGCCGCTCACCGAAAGCCTGCTCATCGTGCAGTGGCTGGAAACGGCCCGGCCCGCGCCGCGCTGGCCCGGCCTGATTGGCCACGGCGCGCTGGCGGCCGGCGTGCTCTCACGTGCCGGCATCGCGCTGGGCGCCATCGACGCGGCCGTGCACACCATCATCTACCGCAAGGTCACCACGCCGGTGCTGTTCGACACCACCAAGGTCGGCCTGCGCCGCCGCCGCACCATGGTCGAAGGCCTGCAGCGCCTGGAAGCCCTGGCCAGCCAGATCGCCGGCCCCGCCCCCGGCGCCCAGACCCCGCTGCTCGACGCCATCTGCACCACCGTGCTGTTCGACTACGTGCAACTGCGCTTCGGCGGCCAGCCCTGGGTACCCGCCACCCCGCGCCTGCAGGCCCTGGCCGAGGCGCTGCGCAAGCGGCACGCGTTTGGGAGTTCGATGCCGAGGGTGGGGTGACCTGCTCACTGGTCAGCTTTCGAGCCTCGCGACCAACAAGGTCGGTGATTCCATGAGAGTCCTGAAGCAGCGCCAGGATGCCTTCAAGGTCGTCGGCAGACGGTGTCGGCCGCTCATAGAGCACCGCGACGGCATGCTGCTGCCAGACCGGCAGCTTCTCGGCCCACTTCTGGATTTCGCTGAGGATGGTCATCTTTGTCTCCCTCGGTCCGGTCGCCGATCTGTGATGTTGTTCTCTACATGAATAGGCGATACGGGTAGACGTTTCCGGGCAGGTCCGGCACGTTCGCGATGGTCCGCGCCAACCGCTGCGAATACCGAATGCTCACCGGCACCGGGTCGTACAACGCATCGTTGTTCCAGTCCATCTTGGTCAAGGCCAGCGCCTCGTGGGCAATGAGCTCAAGCGAGCCTCTTCCAGCATGCCGGATGAGTTGCAGCGGCTTCGGGATGCTCTTCTTCCCCTGGTAGTAGTCGCCTCTCGTAGATACCTCAGGTGCGTTGCCGGCCACCCATACGAGTGCCGAGGTCCCCGAACGGGCGACCATCGTCCCTCGGGGAACCGGATAGCCCGATGGTCTGGTCGGCGGCGTCGGACGACCAGACTGAATCAGCCAGACCCCTCGCCAGCAGGACGCTGCACCGACCTCTACACACTCAATCTCAGCCACGCCGGACAGCGCATCAAACGCGCCTTCGATTTCCTCCTGCTTGAACGCCGTGGTCTTGTGGATGACAAGTCGTTTGGGCAAGTTGCCACCATTGCGGCCCTGATAGAGCTCAAGGCTTCGTGCGAGAACCGCACGCATGTCGTCCCGGCTCAGAAAGGGGTTGCGGCGGGCCTCGGCTACGTCGGCGACAGGGTCGCGCGCTTCGAATGCCACGAACTGCATTCCTCCGCCGTCCATGTCAAAAACCTGCGAGCAGCACGTCACATAGTGAGCGTCACGCTGGTCGCCACGTAGTGCATAGGCGAGGCCGATGTACGCGGTGTCATCGGGCACCCCTTTCAGCGGAGCCAACTTCCAAGGTGTCCCCGCCGCCTTCACGTAAAGGGCGGTTGCCAAGCGCCAGGCGAGTGAAGCCTTGTAGTTGAAGGTGAAAACTCGGTCGTTGAGCACCTGGGTAGGAATGTTGTACTTTGCCCCCAGTGCTTTGAGTGCGTCGTGCGCATCGAAGAACTTGCTGCGTGTCGCGGCAGCCCAGGAGTCCGGGAAGTGCACCAGCACCACATCGAACTCGTTGCGCACCGCATCAAGCCTGCGAAGAGCGGAATCCATTGCCTGGAACAGCCGAGCCTGCGGATCGCCGTCGCCTGGAAGTTGAGCCAGGGAGTCAGGCCATTTGATGTGCGCGCCGCGCGCCGCCTCCAGCTGCACACCGAACAATCGATCAAAGCCTGGGTACGGTGGCACGTACTCGGAGCGGTCGCTGGGCTGGTATGAGCCGCGCAGAGATGCCATCAGCTCACCACGGCGTTTGTACGAACTCTCGGGGCCCACAGTGGCGATTCGAATCTGCGAGGTGTACCCACCGAATGAGCCCTTGGAATACGGCCCGAAATTGAGTAGTCCTCTCAGGGGATGGACGTCCACCTGTGTGTCGTCCGACGGCGAGAAGGAGAGCAGCGGCTCGTCCAGGAGGGTGAACGGCGGAAGCTTCGATGCCTGGGCGGAACTGGCCATCACTTGGTCCTATCGAAGTAGGTGTGATGGTGGCCCGGCCGGCTCCAGCCAGTGAACCGCGAGACGGTGAACACCGCGTCGATGCCAACACCATCCTCCATACCGAAGGCGCGGACCTTGCCGTCCTTAGCCGAGGTGAGCAGCGTTGCCCACGCGTGGATGATCGCTGCCCACTGCTTGTTGTACTTCGGAGCCCAACGCTCTCTTCGCCAGTCTCCCGCCGGATCACCACCGCGTCGTTCGAATGGCACTCCCAGCGCATCGTTTTCGGTGCTACCTGACTCTGGCTGAATGGCCTGCTCAGAGTGCTCAGGCCGGGGAATGTCTACGAACGTGTACGGTTCGAAGCCGCACCACCAACGGCCCTCTATCTGTTCCAGCTTCAAGAAGACGCCTTCATTGAATGGAAAGTTGAGCTTCGGGACATTGCCCGTGAGGGCGCTCTCATACGCCATGCGCAGCGGGGCGAGATCCTGTGAACGCTTCAGAGCGAATTCCGGGTCCTCGCCTTCCCGAGGGCTGGCGACGATGAGTGAGTGCCCAGAACGCTTGAACCGAGGAATGAGGGGGCGATACCGAGACAGGGCTTTAACCAACGCGTCGTACAGAAGACCCAACGCCCAGCTGTCCCTGGCCGCATCCAGGTCCACCGTTCCTGCGATCTGAGCTCCGAGGGGCGCCAGCGCTGCCAAGACTTCTTCGTCTTTCCCGAACACTGCTAGTTCACGGCCATTTGCGGCGACGACTGCCCTGCTGTGCTGTTCTTTTAATAGTGTTCTGACCGTGGGAGAGGTCGTAGCCTGCGCCAGGGTCATCCGCCGTGCAACGCGCGGCAACGATTCGATGAGGAGTGCGGAGTACCGCAGCACCGGAAACGGTCGGGCGTCGCTGTTCGGCAAATTGACGGGCACCAGACGGGGGGCAGCCCTGCCTTGCATCACATGCTCCATCAGCACCTGCGGCAGGTCGACATGCTTGATAACATCGCCGGCCAATTCGTCGAACGTCTTGCACTCGACCACCGCAACGTCGACGCCAGCAAGATGAGCGTGTTCCAGGAACTCAGTGACCGCAGGTAGGAGACGGGAGGCAGACGATGTCACCCAATACAAGCCATTCGGAAACGGTGCAGGTTCCCGCAAGACTGCGGTCAACGCCTCCATGACCGAAGCGTCCCGCCCGCTGTAGCCGACGAACACCATCCCGAAGCGTTTGCTGGCCTCGACGAGCACATGCCGCATGCGCTCGTCTTGCCGCTCGAGTTCAGACCCCGTGTTCTTGATGGCGATGGATTGGTAATCGCCGTGGAGCTTGGCTACCAAGGGCCAGTCCGACTCGTTGAGGCAGCGCATCGCGCGCTCTCCCGAGTCGATGGCCGCGACCGTTGGCCGCGCCTGATCCGCCGTGGGCAGCAATGCGTTGGCACTGACTGCGGATTCCTCCACCAGGGGGTCAAAGTTGGTGGTGAATACGCAGTCCACCTTGCGGGCGGCAATCAGGCTTCCGAGAACCTTGTGTCCAAAGCAAGGCGTGCCTTTAGAGATGGCGTCGTCAATGTACTGCCTGCGATGCCGGGGCTGAGGGTAGACCGCTTCGAACGCCGCAGCGTACTCGGTCGGGTCTCCATCTGGCGGGAGAAGCGAGGTTTGCCTGAAGAAGGCGTCGATCCGGTCAATCCAGACTTGGTCGCCGGTGTCGATCTCGCGCTTGGAGAGGTTGTTCTCGCGGCAGAAGATTTGGGCCTTGAAGTCCCGAATCATCGCGTAGCCAGTAGGAATTCCTGACGCGGCGGAAGCGCCGGCCCCGAGGAACCAGGCCACCAAGTTGGGCCTCGAGGCGAAGGCCGTTGAGAACTGTGCTGCAGAAATGGTCGGGATCGAAATGGACACAAATCTCCCTTGCTCTTCTCCTTACCAGCTTTCCGGTTCTCCCAAGACTTCAGACCTACCGTATAGCAGCCGGAGCACCTATCAAAACGGATGAGCCCCAAGGCTCTCCGCACCCCTTGGGGCTAGAGCCTTGGGGAAGAAATTTCAACAACTGCATCAGCAATCTCTCACTAACCTGGCACGGATCTCACTATCCGCGTCACCCGACATACAGGGTCAGGCATCAATATTCGCCGCCCTCAGCGCATTCGTCTCGATGAACTCGCGCCGCGGCTCCACCTCGTCGCCCATGAGGGTGGTGAACACGCGGTCGGCTTCGATGGCGTCGTCGATCTGGACCTTGAGCAGGCGGCGCACTTCCGGGTCCATGGTGGTTTCCCAGAGCTGCTCGGGGTTCATCTCGCCTAGGCCCTTGTAGCGCTGGCGGGTGGTGGTGCGCTCGGCCTCGCCGATGAGCCAGGCCATGGCCTGGCGGAAGTCGGTGACGCGCTCTTCGCGCTGCTTGTCACCTTCGCCGCGCGTGACCTTGGCGCCTTCGGCCAGCAGGTTCCGGAAGGTCTGGGCGGCTTCGTGCAGCGCGGCGTAGTCGGCGCCGTGGACGAAATCCTGGGTGATGACGCTGCTCTTGATGTTGCCGTGGTGGTAGCGGCTGATGCGCAGCACGGGCTTGTCGGTGCGGGCGTCGAACTCGCTGGCCACCTGGGGCGCGCCGCCGTTGGTGTGGCCTGCGCGCAGATGCTTTTCGAGCGCGACGGCGCTGGCTTCGGCGGCCTCGGTGCTGTCGAGGTCCAGCGCCACGCCGTCGGCGATGGCGCGCAGGGCTTCGCCGTCCATGAAGGCCGAGAGGCGCTCGATCACGGTTTCAGCCAGCTGGTGCTTGCGCGCCAGTTCCTGCAGGGTGTCGCCATTCAGCACCTGGGGCGCGTCACCGCCGGTCTGCACGGTGGCGTCTTTGAGCGCCACGCGCAGCAGGAAGGCGTCCAGCGCACCGCCGTCCTTCAGGTACAGCTCTTCCTTGCCGGCCTTGACCTTGTAGAGCGGCGGCTGGGCGATGTAGATGTGGCCGCGCTCCACCAGATCGGGCATCTGGCGGTAGAAGAAGGTGAGCAGCAGCGTGCGGATGTGGGCGCCGTCGACGTCGGCGTCGGTCATGATGATGACGCGGTGGTAGCGCAGCTTGTCGATGTTGAAATCGTCCTGGTTGCCCTTGCCGGAATCGGCCGCGGTCTTGCCGATGCCGGTGCCCAGGGCGGTGATCAGGGTGACGATCTCGTTGCTGGTGAGCAGCTTCTCGTAGCGGGCGCGTTCCACGTTCAGGATCTTGCCGCGCAGGGGCAGGATGGCCTGGAACTTGCGGTCACGGCCCTGCTTGGCACTGCCGCCGGCGGAATCGCCCTCGACGATATAGATCTCGCTCAGCGCGGGGTCTTTTTCCTGGCAGTCGGCCAGCTTTCCGGGCAGGCCAAAGCCGTCGAGCGCGCCCTTGCGGCGCGTCATCTCGCGGGCCTTGCGGGCGGCCTCACGGGCGCGGGCGGCTTCGACGATCTTGCCGCAGATGATCTTGGCGTCGCCCGGGCGTTCTTCCAGGTAGTCGGTGAGCGCCTTGGCCACGATGTCTTCGACCGGCGCGCGCACTTCGCTGGAGACCAGCTTGTCCTTGGTCTGGCTGCTGAACTTGGGCTCGGGCACCTTCACGCTCAGCACGGCGCACAGGCCTTCGCGCATGTCGTCGCCGCTGACCTCGACCTTGGCCTTCTTGGCCAGCTCGTTGGCTTCGATGTACTTGCTGATCACCCGCGTCATGGCCGCGCGCAGGCCCGTGAGGTGCGTGCCCCCGTCGCGCTGCGGGATGTTGTTGGTGAAGCAGAGCACCTGCTCGTTGTAGCCGTCGTTCCACTGCATGGCGACTTCGACGCCGATCTCGGTGCCGGGGATGCCGCCATAGGTTTCGGCCGGGCGGGAGCCCATGGCGTGGAAGGCGTTGGGGTGGAGCACCTTCTTGTTGCCGTTGATGAACTCGACAAAGCCCTTCACGCCGCCGGCGCCGGAAAAGTCGTCTTCCTTGCCGGTGCGCTCGTCCTTCAGGCGGATGCGCACGCCGTTGTTCAGGAAGCTCAGCTCGCGCAGGCGCTTGGAGAGGATCTCGTAGTGGAAATCGCTGTTTTCCTTGAAGATCTCGGTGTCGGGCAGGAAGTGCACCTCGGTGCCGCGCTTGTCGGTCTCGCCGGCCAGCTTCATGGGCGAGACTTCTTCGCCGTTCACGTGCTCGATCAGGCGGTCCTGCACCACGCCGCGGCTGAACTCGAGCTCGTGCTTCTTGCCGTCGCGGCGCACGGTCAGGCGCAGCCACTTGCTGAGCGCGTTCACGCAGCTCACGCCCACGCCGTGCAGGCCGCCCGAGACCTTGTAGCTGTTCTGGTTGAACTTGCCGCCGGCGTGCAGCTCGGTCAGGGCGATCTCGGCGGCGCTGCGCTTGGGCTCGTGCTTGTCGTCCATCTTCACCCCGGTGGGGATGCCGCGGCCGTTGTCGGTCACGCTGATGGAGTTGTCGGTGTGGATGGTGACGACGATGTCGTCGCAAAAGCCCGCCAGCGCCTCGTCGATGGAGTTGTCGACCACCTCGAACACCAGGTGGTGCAGGCCGGTGCCGTCGGAGGTGTCGCCGATGTACATGCCGGGGCGCTTGCGCACCGCTTCCAGGCCTTCCAGGATCTGGATGGCGCCTTCACCGTAGCCGTCGCCGGGCGCTGCGGCGGCCGCTTTCGGCTCGGGTTGCTGCGGATCGGGGGTGTGGCTGGCGTCGGTCATACGGCAATCAATCGGTCTTTTGAAGGGCAAAACCCGCCTTGGCCGGCGGGTTTGCTGAAGGAAACGCTATCAAATCTGCATCTTCAGATGCGCATCGGCATCACGACATACTTGAAGTGCGCGTCGTCGGGGATGGTGACCAGGGCGGAGCTGTTGGAGTCCTGCAGGTCGATGCGGACCATCTCCTGGCCCATGTTGGCCAGGGCGTCGATCAGGTAGGTGACGTTGAAGCCGATCTCGATGGCGTCGCCGCCGTAGTCGATGTCGAGCTCGTCGATGGCCTCTTCCTGCTCGGCGTTGTTGGCCGCCACGCGCAGCAGGCCGGGCTCGACGTTCAGGCGCACGCCCTTGAACTTCTCGCTGGTGAGGATGGCGGTGCGCTGCAGGCTGGCCAGCAGCGGCGCGCGGCCCAGCGTGACGCTGTTCTTGTGGCTCTTGGGGATGACGCGGTTGTAGTCCGGGAACTTGCCTTCCACCAGCTTGGTGACGAACTCCATGCCGCCGAAGCTGAACTTGGCCTGGTTGCCGGCAAAGCGCATCTCGATCATGGGGGCCTGCTCGCCTTCGGGCACGCTGGCGTCGGACAGCAGGCGCTGCAGCTCGATCACGGTCTTGCGCGGCAGGATCACCTCTTGCTTGGGCACCTCGACGTCGAGCGTGGCGCTGGCGAAGGCCAGGCGGTGGCCGTCGGTGGCCACCAGCGAGAGCGTCTTGCCTTCGGCCACGAACAGGATGCCGTTCAGGTAGTAGCGGATGTCGTGCACCGCCATGGCGAAGGCCACCTGGTCGAGCAGGTGCTTCAGCGTGCGCTGCGGCACGCTGAAGGCGGGGCCGAAGTTGGCGGCTTCCTGCACCAGCGGGAAATCCTCGGCCGGCAAAGTCTGCAGGGTGAAGCGGCTCTTGCCGCCCTTGAGGATCACCTTGGACTGGTTGGATTCCAGGCTCACGGTCTGGTCGGCCGGCATGGTGCGCAGGATGTCGATCAGCTTGCGCGCGCCCACGGTGGTGGCGAAGTTGCCGTCGTCCCCGCCCAGTTCGGCGGTGGTGCGGATCTGGATCTCCAGGTCGCTGGTGGTGAGCTGGATCGCGCCGCCGCTCTTGCGGATCATCACGTTGGCCAGCACCGGCAGGGTGTGGCGGCGCTCGACGATCCCGGCCACCGACTGCAGCACGGCCAGCAGCTTGTCTTGGGTGGTCTTCAGGACGATCATGGTTTCCTCGTTGCGTTGTCTACCGGGCGCTGCTATGCGGGCCGGGTGGCTGTACGCCAAACCAGTGCCCGCTCGCCAAACCCCTTATTGTCGCTGGTTTTTTGGCGATTCCGGCCAAGGGAATGCCAGTACCCGAAAAGGTGTCGGGACAAGGGCCGATCAGCCCTTCAGCGTCTGCTCCAGCACGTGCAACTGCTGGTTGAGTTCGGCCAGCTGCTGGCGCTCGCCGCCAATCTTGCGCACCGCATGCAACACCGTGGTGTGGTCGCGCCCGCCAAACAGCTCGCCGATCTCCGGCAGGCTCTTCTGCGTGAGTTCCTTGGCCAGGTACATGGCAATCTGGCGCGGCCGCGCGATGCTGGCCGGCCGCTTCTTGCTGTACATGTCCGAGACCTTGATCTTGTAGTAATCGGCCACGGTCTTCTGGATGTTCTCCACGCTGATCTGCCGGTTCTGGATGGAGAGCAGGTCGCGCAGCGCCTCGCGCGCCAGACCGATGGAGATTTCCTTCTGATTGAAGCGCGAATAGGCCAGAATCTTGCGCAGCGCGCCTTCCAGCTCGCGCACGTTGGAGCGCACGTTCTTGGCCACGAAAAAGGCCACTTCCTCGGGCATGTCGGTGCCTTCGGCGGCCGCCTTGCTGATCAGGATGGCCACGCGCATTTCCAGCTCGGGGGGCTCCAGCGCCACGGTCAGGCCGGAATCGAAGCGGGAGATCAGGCGCTCATGGATGTCGGCCAGGCCCTTGGGGTAGGTGTCGCTGGTCATCACGATGTGGCTCTTCTTGGCCAGCAGCGCCTCGAAGGCGTTGAAGAACTCCTCCTGGGTGCGGTCCTTGTTGGCGAAGAACTGGACATCGTCGATCAGCAGCAGGTCGAGCGAGTGGTATTTGTCCTTGAACTGGTCGAAGGTCTTGCGCTGGTAGGCCTTGACCACATCCGAGACGAACTGCTCGGCATGGATGTAGAGAACTTTCGCCTGTGGCTTGTCCTGCAGCAGGCGGTTGCCCACAGCGTGCACCAGGTGGGTCTTGCCCAGGCCGACCCCGCCGTAGATGAACAGGGGGTTGTAGAGCTGCCCGGGCGCGCCCGCCACATGCAGGGCCGCGGCCCGCGCCATGCGGTTGGCCGAGCCTTCGACCAGCGTCTCGAAGGTCAGGGCGCCGTTGAGCCGGTTGCGGTAGCCGCCGGAGTCGGCGTCGTCCGCCGGCGTGGTGGCGGCGGGCGATCCGGCCTGGGCGACTGCCGCGCTCGCAGCCGGCTCCGCCTGGATCGGGCCTTTTTTCTCCGTGCTTGCACGAGGAGTGATTGCTAACTCAACGGCGATGGGGCGGCCCTCCAGCTGCTCCAGGATGGCGCCGATGCGGTGGGCGTACTGGGCACGCACCCAGTCGAGCTTGAAGCGGTTGGCCACGTGCAGCGTCAGCCTGGCGCCATCGTCGGCCAGCCGCGCGCTGAGCGGGCGGATCCAGGTGTTGAACTGCTGTTCGGGGATTTCGCGGGACAGCCGGTCGGTGCAGGCTTCCCACAGGGCGGGTGCCGAACCGGCGGATTCGTTACGGGGAGGCGCCTCCAGCGCCGCGGAAACCAGGGCCATTGTTGTTGTGGACAAGTTGTCTCTCAAAGAGCGGCGGATTGTAGTGCGGTCGGCACTTGTCCACAAGCAGCGCCCGCCCAGATCGCGCGGCGACGTGTTGTCGTCGCCAAGCTTTTCACGCCCGGTCGCGTCTGGTTGGTTCGGATAGCTTGTCGGCCATACCCATCGTCTGCGATAATGCCGAGTTTGCCCGGCTTGGCTGGGCTTTTTCCGCTGGGGCGCCGGCGTGCCGCGAACGCCAATTTGCGCCCTCCTTGTTCTGCAGGACGACTGTCATGAAACGTACTTACCAACCCTCCAAGACGCGCCGTGCGCGCACCCATGGTTTCCTGGTGCGCATGAAAACGCGCGGTGGCCGCGCCGTGATCAATGCGCGCCGCGCCAAGGGCCGCAAGCGCCTCGCCGTCTGAAGCCGGCTTCGCCCGACGAGCCCAAGCCCGCAGGTCCGCCGGCCGGTGATCCGGCCGTGCGCGTCGAGCGCTTGCGCTCGCGGGCCCAGTTCGAAGCCGTGCTGGCGGGGCCCGTGGTGGCCCGGACCGCGCGGTTCGTTCTGCACCGTCTCGAACCGGCCCAGGTGCAAGCCCCTCTCTGGCCCCAGGTGAACAGCTCCATGCCCGCCGTCGGCGCCCGCGCTGGTGCCCGGCTCGTGGCGTGGGCTGGCGCGCTGGTGCCCAAGCGCTGGGCGCGCCGCGCCGTCACCCGCAACGTCATCCGGCGGCAGGTGCAGGCCGTGGCCGGGTCCGCCAGCGGACTGGCTGCCGGCTGTGCCTACGTGGTTCGCCTGCGGTCGGGTTTCGCGCGCGCCGAGTTTCCCAGCGCCGCGTCGGACGCGCTCAAGCGTGCCGTGCGCGCCGAGCTGATGCTGCTGTTCTCTCGCGCCGGCGTTGCCGGGCGCGCGGTTTGACCATGCGCCGGCTGCTGATCGGCCTGGTCAAGGGCTACCGCCTGCTGCTGTCGCCCTGGCTCGGCGCGGGCTGCCGCTTCGAGCCCACCTGTTCCGTCTACGCCATCGGCGCGCTGGAGCGCCATGGCGCGCTGGCCGGCAGCTACCTGGCCGCGCGGCGCATCCTGCGCTGCCACCCTGGCTGCGCCGGCGGCTGCGATCCCGTGCCCGAGTCGCCCCCGCGGCTGTTCAGCCGCCTGGTGCGGCCGGATGCCGATCCCATGCGCGCGTCCAACGCCCCCAGTCATCCCAAGAATTCCCTATGAACGACATCCGGCGCACCATCCTGTGGGTGATCTTCGGCTTCTCGCTGATCATGCTGTGGGATCAATGGCAGATCCACAACGGTCGCCAGCCCACCTTTTTCCCGTCGTCCAGGCACGCGGCGGCGACCGCTTCGGCGCCGGCCTCGGCCGTGCCGCCCGGCGCTTCGGCGCCCGTGGTGGCGGGCGCTGCCGCTTCGGCGGTGCCCGGTGGCGCAGCGCCGGCGGGCAGCGTCACGCCGGTGCCCACGCGCGAGCGCATCGAGGTCAGCACCGACGTGCTGCGCCTGGTGTTCGACACCGAGGGCGGCTCGGTTATCAAGAGCGAGTTCCTCCACTACGACGTGGCCGGCCAGAAGGGCGAGCCGCTGGTGCTGCTGGACGACAGCACGTCGCGCGTGTACATGGCGCAGTCGGGCCTGATCGGCGGCGGCTTCCCGACACACAAGACGCCCATGCAGTTCAGCGGCGAGCGCAAGCTGGCCGACGGCGCCGACCAGCTGGTGCTGAAGTTCGAATCCGTCCCCATGGGTGGCGTCAAGCTGGTCAAGACCTACACCCTCAAGCGCGGCAGCTACGCCATCGGCGTGCGCGAGGACGTGGTCAACGAAAGCGGCGCGCCGGTGTCGCCCCAGCTGTACGTGCAGCTGGTGCGCGACGGCAACAAACCGCCGGGCGAATCGTCGTTCTATTCCACCTTCACCGGCCCGGCGGTCTACACCGACGAGAAGAAGTACCAGAAGGTGGCCTTCACCGACATCGACAAGAACAAGGCCGAGTTCGTCAAGAGCGCCAGCAGCGGCTACGTGGCCATGGTGCAGCACTACTTCGCCAGCGCCTGGGTGCTGCCCGCCGGCACCGAGCGCGAGAACTTCGCCCGCAAGGTCTCGGACAACCTGTACTCGGTCGGCATGATCGTGTCGCTCGGCAGCATCGCGGCCGGCAGCAGCAAGAGCGTGGAGGCCACCCTGTTCATCGGCCCGCAGCGCGAGAAGATGCTGGAGGGGGTGACGCCGGGCCTGGAGCTGGTGAAGGACTACGGCATCCTGGCCATCCTCTCCAAGCCGCTGTACTGGCTGCTCGACAAGCTGCACGGCGTGCTGGGCAACTGGGGCTGGTCGATCGTGGCGCTGGTGCTGCTGCTCAAGATCGCCTTCTTCTGGCTCAACGCCAAGGCCTACGGCAGCATGGCGCGCATGAAGGCCATCAACCCGCGCATCATGGAGATGCGCGAGCGCCTCAAGGACAACCCGCAGCAGATGCAGCAGGAGATGATGCGCATCTACCGCGAGGAAAAGGTCAACCCGCTGGGCGGCTGCCTGCCGATCATGGTGCAGATCCCGGTGTTCATCGCGCTGTACTGGGTGCTGCTCTCCAGCGTGGAAATGCGCGGCGCGCCCTGGATCCTGTGGATCCACGACCTGTCGGCCAAGGACCCGTACTTCATCCTGCCCGTCATCATGACCGCCTCGTCGCTGCTGCAGACGGCGCTCAACCCGGCACCGCCCGACCCGATGCAGGCCAAGATGATGTGGATCATGCCGCTGATGTTCAGCGTGATGTTCTTCTTCTTCCCGGCCGGCCTGGTGCTGTACTGGGTGACCAACAACCTGCTGTCCATCGCCCAGCAGGCGCTGATCAACCACCGCATGGGCGTGCCGGTGAAGATCACGCTGCCCAAGTTCGGCAGCTGAGCACGGCCTGGTGGGGCGTCAGCGGCACTATGACATTCATAGCTGCCTGCGCCAGCCAACCAAGGGCCAGGCACTGATTTTGTTCTGAATCCGGGCCGCGCCGCCTCAGGCGGTCCTTGGCGGCCCGCTCTTTCCGCCATGGACTTTTCCACCCTGATCGGCGCCTTCAGCAAGAGCCTGCTGCTGGTGGTGGCGGCCATCCTGCCCATCGTCAACCCGCCGGCCATGGCGCCCACCTTCCTGGCCATGACGGAAGGTGCCTCGCAGGCCACGCGCTCCGCGCTGGCGCTGCGCATCGGCCGCAACGTCGCGCTGACCCTGATCGCCGCCATGCTGGTCGGCTCCTACGTGCTGGATTTCTTCGGCATCTCGCTGCCCATCGTGCGCGTGGCCGGCGGCATGATCGTGGCCTCCTCGGCCTGGAAGCTGCTTTCGGCCTCGGCCACCAGCGCCGATGCCCGCAGCGAACTGGCCGAGACCTTCACCGCCGAGCACGTGCGCGCCACCGCCTACTACCCGATGACCTTCCCCATCACCTTCGGGCCGGGGTCGCTGGCGGCCTCCATCACCATCGGAGCGGCGCTTCATGACCCGCACGTCACGCTGTCGCTGGCCCGTTTCGCCGGGGGCATGGTGGGTGCGGCCGTGGTCGGCCTGGCTGTCTACCTGACCTACCGTTTCGCGCGCAAGATGCTGCAGCCGCTGGGCGAGACCGGCACGGTGGTGTTCCTGCGGCTGTCGGCCTTCATCCTGGTGTGCGTCGGCGTTCAGATCGTCTGGGACGGCGCCAGCGAACTGGCGCGCCAGGTGCTGCAGGAAGCCGCGGCCCAAGGCAACCGCTGAGGCCGGCGCGCCGGAGCCTGCCTATCATCGGCCAGGGCCTGCGCCGGGCGGGCCCGCCCGCCCACCCAAGGAGCCCACCGCATGGCCACGCTTGCCGCCCCCACCGACCCCGAAGCCAACCCGCGCGTGAAAGCGGTGTTCGACGACATCCGTGCCACCCGCCGCACCGACTTCATCAACAACCTGTGGCGCATGCTCGCCGCCGACCCGGCGCTGCTCGAAGCCACGTGGGCCGAGGTCAAGCAGGTCATGGCCGCGCCCTCCACGCTGGACCCGCTCACCAAGGAGCTGATCTACATGGCCGTCTCGGTGGCCAACGGCTGCAGCTACTGCGTGCACTCGCACACCGCCGCCGCCCGCGCCAAGGGCATGACGCCGGCCCAGCACGCCGAGTTCATGGCCATCGTCGGCCTCGCCGCCAAGACCAACCAGATCGCCACCGCGCTGCAGGTGCCGGTGGACGCGGCGTTCGAGGCGGGCTAACCGGCGGCCGGCACGCCCAGCAGCGCGACGCCGAAGGTGGCCAGCGCCAGCGCGCCGAAGGCCCAGGCATGGCCGCGGCCGCCCAGATAGCCGACCGCGCTGGCCAGCAGCGGCACCGACACGAGAAAGCCGCTGCCGATGATGGAGGTCGGCGCCGGTTGCGACGCACCGGCGCGCTCGCCAGGATCGTGGATGCCGTGACGCACATGGCCCGCAACACGAGGTCCAACAAGGTCATGGTGACCTACTTCAGCGGACGGCGATAGCTATCAAATAAGAAGCTGTCTGCGCCCGCCATGCAAGGGCTGGAGGCCTGTTTGGCTTGCAATCCAGCTTCAATGCACGTCCTGCACCGCCCACTCCACCAGCCGGTCCAGCGCCGGGCGGGCGGCGGGGGCGTTGGGGTGGTTGATGATGCCGACGACCACCCAGGTCTGGCCGCTGCGGCCGTAGGCGTAGCCGGCCACGGCGGCCACGTCGCGCAGGCTGCCGGTCTTCAGGCGCGCGTTGCCGATGGCCTCCGAACCCGGGTTGCGCGCGCTCATGCGGCGGGTGGTGCCGTCCACGCCGGCGATGCTGAGCGAATCGGCGAACACCGCCGCATTGGGCCCGGTGGCCGCCTGCTGCAGCAGCGCCGCCAGCGAGGCCGCGGTGGTCCGGGCGTCGCGCGAAAGGCCCGAGCCGTTGTCCAGGTGCGGCACCTTGCGCACGCCGAAGCGCTGGCGCCACCAGCGCGCGAAGGCGTTCTGCGATTCGCCGAAGCTGCCGTGACCGTCGCCCGCGGCCGAGAGCGTCAGGAACACCTGCTGCGCCATCACGTTGTTGGAGAGCTTGTTGACGTCGGCGATGATCTGCGCCAGCGGCAGCGACAGGCCGGTGACCCAGGGCTGGCCGGGCGGCGCGCCGCGCTGCGTGCGCACGCGACCGCTCAGGCCGCCGCCGCTGGCGCGCCACATGCCCTCGAACACGCGCTCGGCGAAGTGCCCGGCGTCGGGGTAGGCGATGGCCCAGTCGCGCTCGCCGCAGGCGGCGCCGTAACGGCCAGTGAAGCGGATGTTCAACGGATCGGAGAAATCGGCGCCGAGCCGGCCGCGCCAGTCGCCGCAGCCCTTGGCCAGCGGCACCTCGGGCGTGACCTCGATGCCGGCCACCGGCGGCTCGGTCACCACGCGGGCGGTGCGGCCGCCGGCATCGGGCTGGAACTTGAACACCAGCGCGCCGAAGTTCACCAGCAACCCGTCGGGCCCGGCGTTGTAGGGGCGCAGCGGGTCGTCGTCGAAGGCAGCCGCATCGTGCGGCGGCAGGCGGAAGATGCCGTCGTCCAGCACGATGTCGCCGTTGATGTCGCGGATGCCTCTGGCGCGGATCGCGTTGATCAGGTCCTGCAGGCGCTCCACCACCAGCTTCGGGTCGCCGCTGCCCTTGACCAGCAGGTTGCCCTGCAGCGTGCCATCCTTCACGAAGCCTTGCACCGATACGCGCGTCTTCCAGAAATAGCCCGGGCCCAGCTGGTCCAGCGCCATGTAGGTGGTGAACAGCTTGGTGACGGAGGCCGGGTTCATCGGTACGTCCGGCTGCCAGGCCAGGCGCGGTGGCGGCAGCGGCTGCGGCGCCGGTGCGGCGTTGCGCTCGCCGCTGGGGTTGGCGGGCTCCGGCGCGCGGCTCACGGCGCCAGGCGGCGGTGGCAGCGGCGCCACCACCATGGCCACGGCCTGCGGCGGCACGCCGGCCTTGGCCAGGGCGTCGGTGATGTCGGGCGGGAGCGGGGTCTGGGCCGCCGCGCCGCCGGCCAGCCAGAGCGTGGCGGCGGCGGCCAGCGCGGCGCGGGAAAGGAACTTCGGCAGGCGGCGCATGGGCGGCAAGTCTAACGGTGGCTGCTGCGCACTGCACGGCGCGAAGGTGGGCCGGCGCCCACGAATTCACGCCTCGCCTGCCCGGTAGCGTTCACACTAGGCCGAATGGCCTATTCACGGTGCTGGCCGGTGGGCCTAAGCTCCGGGCGTTCAGGCGTGGTCGAGGAGCGCAGGATGCAACGGCGATGGGCATGGGGATGGGTGTGCGGCTGCCTGGCATGGGCGCTGGCCGCGCCGGCACTGGCGCAGACCGTTGAGGTCACGGGCGCCCTGTTCCCCACCGACCCGGTGACCACCGGCAACCGGCTCGCCCTTTCCGGCGCCGGTTCCACCTGCGGCACGGTCAAGGCGTTTCCGGGCACGGTGGCGGAAACCGGCCTCCGTTACGACACCTTCGCCTACACGAACACCGGTCCGGCCCGCTGCGTGACCTTCCAGATCACCGGCAACTGCCCCGCGCCCGGCGTGCTGCTGTCCGCCTACAGCGGGGCCTTCAACCCGGCCGACGTGTCGGCGGGGTACCTGGGGGATGCCGGCCTGGGCTCCGACAACAACGTCGTGCGCACGCTGGCGCTGGACATGACGACCGGGCAGTCCGTCAACCTGGTCGTCAGCAACGCCACCCTTGATGGCGGCGGTGCGGCCCAGACCTGTGCCTGGCGCGTGACCTACGACGTGCCGTCATCCGACGTTGCCGCCGTGCCCAGCCTGGGCGAATGGGGGCTCGCCCTGACCGGGTTGCTGGCCGCCGGCCTGGGTGCGCGCCGGCTGCGTCGCCGCGGGGCCTGAACCCTTCCGCGCCAGAAGGGTACGCCGGCCGGCTGCGGCGGCGCGCGGCACCGCCCGCCGATAATCCGGGCCATGCCCCTGAGCGCACGCCAGAAAGGTGTGATGGCGGCCGTCGTCACGGTCGCGATCTGGACCTCCTTCATCGTCATCGCCCGCGCCTCGGCCAGCCATACGCTGACGCCGTTCGACCTGGCGCTGTGCCGCATCGTGGGTGCCAGCATGGTGCTGCTGCCCTGGGGCTGGTGGCTCACGCGCGGGCACCGCGGCGACACGGGCGTGTCGTTCGGCGGCTTCTCGCCGCTGCCGCTGCGCCAGACGGTGCAGGCCGGGCTGTTCGGCGGGCTGCTGTACGCCGTGCTGGCCTACAGCGGGTTCTTCCATGCGCCGGCGGCGCACGCCTCGGTGCTGCTGCCGGGCAGCCTGCCGCTGTGGACGGCGCTGCTGGCGGCGGTGCTGCTGGGCGACCGCATCACGCCGGCGCGCGCGCTGGGGCTGGCCTGCATCGTGGCGGGCGACCTGCTGGTGGGCGGCGCCAGCCTGTGGGGCGCCTTCAGCGGCACCGGCGGCACGGCCTGGCGCGGCGACCTGCTGTTCATGGCGGCTGCCAGCTGCTGGGCGGTGTACGGCGTGCTGGCGCGCAAGTTCGGGCTCGATGCGGTGCGCGCCACCATCGGCATCACGGTGTTCGCCTTCTGCACCTACGTGCCGGCCTTCGTGCTGCTGACCTGGCTGGGGGTGCTGCCCAGCCGGCTGGCCAGCGCGCCCTGGGGCGAGATCGCCTTCCAGACCGTGTACCAGGGCGTGGGCTCGGTGGTGGTGGCGGGGATCGCGTTCACGCAGATGATCCGCCATTTCGGGCCGGTGAAATCGACCATGCTCACCGCGCTGGTGCCGGGCCTGTCGGCCATGGCGGCGGTGCCGCTGCTGGGCGAGCCGCTGCACTGGCACCTGCTGGCGGGGCTGGCGATGGTCACGCTGGGGATCCTGTTCGGCGTGCTGGCGGGGCGTCGGTCCGCGGCGGAGCCGGCCTCGGCCGCGCCCCGCCCGTTGTCCGTCGGCGCGCGGCAGTGAGCCGGCGCGCGTCGCCTTCGGGCGGCGTGTGCGGATGCCGAGGGCACCTGCGGGTGTTACCTGCGCTCACAGTCGCGACATGGGTGGGTCATACCTGAGGGGTTCAATCGGCGCATGCGGCCTTGGTCGTCGCGACCGTGAACTCTCTTTCAGTGGAAAGGCCCCCATGAAAAACGCCGATGGTTTTGGCACTGCCCGGGTTCCGTGGGGGCTCGTGGCCGCGACGGGTGCCGCGCTGCTGCTGGCGGCGTGCGGGGGCGGCAACGACAATGGGGGCGGCGACGGCAGCGGTACGCCGGCCCCGGGCTCGATCGATCTGGCCCAGCGCGTGGCCGCCGCCTCGGCCACGGCGCAAAGCGCCACCAACGCCTGTGCGCCGATCCAGCCCTTTTTCTGGGAGGTGGGCGACCAGACCGGGCGCCTGGCCTCGGGCTCGGTGCAATCCAGCGGCGGCACGGCCACCTACACCGGCTCGACGCTGATGGGCATCGCCTCGGCGTCGAAGTGGTTGTACGGTGCCTACGTGGTGCAGCGCCGCCAGGGCCAGCTGAGCGATGAGGACGTGAAGTTCCTCACCTTCCGCAGCGGCTACACCTATTTCTCGCGCTGCCTGCCCGGCCAGACGGTGGACGAATGCGTGGCCTACCAGAACAACGACGTGTACTCGCCAGCCACCGACGGCCGCTTTTCCTACGGCGGCGGTCACATGGAAAAGCACGCCGCCCTGAGCGGCCTGGGCCCGCTCGACAGCGCGGGCCTGGCGGCCGAGATGCAGTCGCAGCTGGGCACCGACGTGGTCATGGGCTACAGCCAGCCCCAACTCGCCGGGGGCGTGGTCACCAATGCCGACGCCTACGGCGTGTTCCTGCGCAAGATCCTTTCCGGCCAGCTGCTGATGCGGGGCGCGCTCGGCCAAGACGCCGTGTGCACCAACCCGACGACCTGCCCGCCCGGCACGGCCGTCCACACGCCGATTCCGGAAAGCGAGAGCTACCACTATGCGATCGGCCACTGGGTGGAGGACGACCCGAACAATGGTGACGGCGCGTTCAGCAGCGCCGGGGCGTTCGGCTTCTATCCCTGGATCGACGCCGGCAAGACCTGGTACGGCATCATCGCCCGCAAGGACACCAGCGCCATCAGCGATCCGGACGATCCCGACAGCGCCGGGCACGGCTATGCCTCCGCCCGCTGCGGCCAGCTCATCCGCAAGGCCTGGATCTCCGGCGTGCCGGGTTGAGGCGCGGCCCGGGCGGGCGCTACAGGCCCAGCCCTGGGCGACACAGCGTCCCGTTCCCACGGCAACGCCGTTTCAGCATGTTTTGGGGCTGCAGCCGGCTGCTGGCGGGCGCAGACGGCTATGGTTTTGGAAGCGATTCGAGGCTCAGCCGTGATTGCCGGCGTCGCTGCAGGCGCCGCCACTGCTGCCTCCGCCAAGGGCACGGGCACCGCGGCGGCTTCCCCTCCGCGCGCGGCCTCGCCGCCCCGCGCGCCGGCTTGAGACAATGGCGCCCGTGAACCTGCTTGCCTTTGACACCAGCACCGAGCATCTGTCCATCGCCGTCCAGCACGGCGACACGGTGCGCGCGCACGCCGGCGCCGGCGGCGCGCAGGCCTCGGCCACGCTGATCCCGGCCGTGCGGCGCCTGCTGGCCGAGGCCGGGCTCACGCTGCGCGAGCTGGACGCCATCGTCTTCGGCCGCGGGCCGGGCGCCTTCACGGGTCTGCGCACCGCCTGCGCGGTGGCGCAGGGCCTGGCCTACGGCGCCGGCCGGCCGGTGCTGCCCGTCGACACCCTGCTGGCCGTGGCCGAGCAGGCGCGCCACGCCCATGGCGCCACCCGCGTGCTGGCCGTGCTCGACGCCCGCATGAACGAGGTCTACAGCGCCGCCTACGAATGGCTGGGCGATGCCGCAGGCTGGGTCGAGCGCGCGCCCGTGCACGTGGGCCCGCCCGAGGCGCTGGCGCTGCCGCAAGGCGACGGCTGGGTGCTGGCCGGGAACGCCTTCGCGGCCTATGGCGACCGTCTGCCCGCCGGGCCCGCGCGGCTCGACGCCCTGCCCACCGCGCGGGCACTGCTGCGCCTGGCGCCGGCGCTGCTGGCCGCTCATCGGACCGTGCCGGCCGATCAGGCACTGCCGCTTTACATTCGCGATAAAGTGGCGCAAACCACGGCTGAGCGCGAAGCGCAGCGAGCGACCGCCGGTGCCTGAGGGTGCCGGCCGCCTGCCCGCTGGTGCTGCGTGCGTTGCTGCCGTGCGAAGCGTCCCCGAACCATCAATGGCTTGCCCGGTTTCGAACAAGTTTGCCTTGTCGCCCCATCCATGAGCGTTGTCTGGCCCGTTACCGCCACCCTGCCCTTGCCCGAGCCGATGCCCGGGCTGGAAGCGCGCTTCGAGCCGCTGGTGCCGGGGCTGCTCGACGCCGTGGTCGCGGTGGAGCAGCGCGCCTACAGCCACCCGTGGTCGCGCGGCAACTTCGCCGACGCGCTGGCCGTGGGCTACCAGGCGCAGTGCCTGATGGCCGGCGACGACGACACGCTGATCGGCTACTTCATCGCCATGAAAGGCGTGGACGAGGTGCACCTGCTCAACATCACCGTGGCGCCGGAGTTCCAGCGCCAGGGCTGGGCCGTGCTGATGCTGGACGCGCTGGCGCTCTGGGCGCGTGGCCAGGGCGCCGAGTGGCTGTGGCTGGAAGTGCGCCTGTCCAACGTGCGGGCGCAGCAGGTGTACCTGCGGCGCGGCTTCAACCGCGTGGGCGTGCGCCGCGGCTACTACCCGGCCGGGCGCGGCGAGCGCGAGGACGCGGTGGTCATGAGCCTGAAGGTATGACCCACCTGTGCTGCGTTGCGCGCGTCTTCCCCCGGAGGGGGACGCCGCTGGTGCCCGGGGGGACCCAGGGCATGGCGGCCCCGAACCAGTGGCCGGCCCTGGCTCGCTTGTCTTCGGTCGCGGCCTTGGGGGGCGTGTGTGCGCCGACTTTCATCCCCGGCTGCTCCGGTCTGGAGGCGCGCCTGTGACGCTCGACGCGCGGCAGCGGGCCATGCTGGCAGAGATGGGGGTGCGGGTGTGGCAGCCCGAGCCGGTCGCGCGCGTGGCCGAACCTTCCGAGCAGGCGCCCGCCGAGGCCCCGGCGGTCACGGTGACGGTGCGGGATGCTTCTGAAACCATAGCTGTCGGCGCCCGCCAGCAGCCGGCTGGAAGCCCAAAACATGCTGAAACGGCGGTGCCGCGGCCACGTGCCGCGGCGCCCGTCGGCACGGGTCCTGCGGCACCCGCCCAAGCCGCGCCGGCGGCGGCGCTGGGCCCGCGGCCGGAGGGTGTGGCGCAGATGGACTGGCCCGCGCTCGAAGCCGCCGTGGCCGGCTGCCGCGCTTGCGGGCTGTGCGCCGGGCGCACGAACACGGTGTTCGGCATCGGCAGCCATCAGGCCGACTGGATGGTGATCGGCGAGGCGCCGGGCGAGAACGAAGACCGCCAGGGCCAGCCCTTCGTCGGCCAGGCCGGCAAGCTGCTGGACCAGATGCTGGCCGCCATCGGCGTCTCGCGCGACGCCGGGATTGATACCAATTTGATAGCTGGCGGCGCCGGTGAAATAAGGGCTGGAGGCCCGAAAGACCCTGAAAACGGTGCGAACGAACCGCGCCAGGGCGTGTTCATCGCCAACGTGCTCAAGTGCCGCCCGCCCGGCAACCGCAACCCGCTGCCGGAGGAGATTGCCCAATGCGAGCCCTACCTGCGCCGCCAGGTCGCGCTGGTGCGGCCGAAGATCATCCTGGCCATGGGGCGCTTCGCCGTGCAGTCGCTCCTGCAGACCAGCGAGCCCATCGGCCGCCTGCGCGGCCGCGTGCACCGCTACCAAGGCGTGCCGGTGATCGTCACCTACCACCCCGCCTACCTGCTGCGTGCCCTGCCGGAGAAAGCCAAGGCCTGGGAAGACCTGTGCCTGGCGCTGGCGACGGCGGAGAGCCAGACGCGCGAGGGCTGACGGCGCCCGCGCCCCGGGGCGATCACCTGGCGGCGGGCCCCATGTCGGCGGTCGGCAGGATGTCGGCGAACGCACGGCACCAGATGGCCGTGAGCGTGGCCACCACCTCCTTGATGGAGCCCGCCGTGGCGACGACGTGGCGGTCTTCGTACAGGTAGATCGCCGCCAGGTACTGGTCCACCATGCCGCCGAGTGCGTAGGCGCGCCGCCGGATGTCGCGCGCCGTGGGCCCGGCGGCACCCTGCCGGCGCCGCATGGCGCGCACCACCTGTTCGATCCATTCCTGGTTGAACGCGCTGAAGATCGCCCGCGCCTCGGGGAAGGTGTCGAAGTGGTGCAGCAGGCACTTCATCAGCCCGCGGTTGGCGCGGAACAGCTCGCAGTAGGTGCGCGTGGAGCGGGTAACCGAGTCCTGGAACGACGCGCTGCCCGCGGCCGCCGCCAGCATCCGCTCGCGCAGGAAGGCGATGAAGTCGTGCAGCACCGCCGCGACCAGCTCGTTGCGGCTGCCGAAATACTGGTACAGCGTGCCTTGCGCAATGCCGGCCTGGCGGCCGATGTCCTGCACCGTCAGCGCGTCCAGCGACATGCCTTCCAGCAGCTCGCAGGCGGCCCAGCGGATGCGCGCCTGCGTGCGCGGACCCTTGCGCAGGCCGGCGTCCTCCGACTGGCCGAGCAACAGCGTCCGGTAGGCCAAGGCGTTGCCGGGGGTCGTGGCGTTCTTCGTCATGGTGTGGCATTATCCGGCTGTTCCAGAAAACTGACGTCATATTCAGAAATGAGCGCGTTGACGCAACCTGTCTCCCCGGCCGCCGCCGATCGCTGCCAGCATGCGCTGTGGGACGAACTGGCCCGCGCGGCGTCCGAAGTGCCGGATGCGCCGTTCCTCCGGATGGCCTCGGGTGACCTGAGTTTCGGCGCCATGGAGCGCCAGGCGTCGTCGCTGGCCGCCGGCCTGCGGCGCCTGGGCGTGGCGGCGGGTGCCAACGTGAGCCTGCTGCTGCCCAATTGCGCGGAGTTCGTGGTGACCTGGTTCGCCCTGGCGCGGCTGGGTGCGGCTACGGCGCCCGTCAACACCGCCATGCGCGGAAGCCTGCTGCGCGATGCGCTGGCGCTGGTCGGCAGCAAGGTGCTGGTGGTGCACGAGACGCTGTGGCCGCAGTTCGAGGCGGTGCGCGCCGAACTGCCGGGGCTGAAGACGCTCATCGTCGTCGGCCAGCCGCCGGCCGGCACGCAGGCCTGGTCGGCGCTGCTGGCGGGCGGGCCTGACGGCGCTTCCCCGGCGGACGTGCACTTCTCGTCGCTGTGCCTGCTGCTCTACACCTCCGGCTCCACCGGCCGCTCCAAGGCGGTGCGCATCAGCCACCGCTTCGTGCTGCGGCAGGCGCGCGGCGTGATCGACGGCCTCGGCCTGCGCGCCGACGACGTGCTGTACTGCCCCTACCCGCTGTTCCACCTGGACGCGGCGGTGATGACGGTGGCGCCTGCGCTGCTGCTGCGCGGGGTGGCGGCCATCGGCGAGCGCTTCAGCGTCTCGCGCTACTGGGACGAGGTGCGCGCCTTCCAGGCCACGGTGTTCGACTTCATGGGCGCCACGCTCACCATGCTGTGGAAGCAACCCGCCGGCCCGCGCGACCGCGAGCACCGCGCGCGCCTGGGCTGGGGCGTGCCGCTGCCGGCCTGGGCGCCGCAGTTCGAGCAGCGCTTCGGCTGCAGGCTGGTCGAGCTGTACGGCTCGACCGAGGTCGGCGCCATCCTCTACACCCCGCTGGACGAACCGGCGCGCCCGGGCTCCTGCGGCAAGCTGCGCGGCCCCTGGCGGGTCATGCTGGCGGACGCCGACGGCTTCGAGGTGCCGGTGGGCACGCCCGGCGAACTGCTGGTGCGGCCGGAGGAGCCTTCCGTGCTGATGGACGGCTACTGGGGCCAGCCGCAGGAGAGCCTGCAGGCGCTGCGCAACCAGTGGTTCCACACCGGCGACCTGCTGCGGCGCGATGAGGACGGCTGGTACTACTTCGTCGGCCGGGCCAAGGACGTCGTCCGCCGCCGTGGCGAGAACATCTCGGCCGCCGAGGTGGAGCAGGCCATCGAGGAGCACCCGGCGGTGCTCGAGTGCGCCGTCATCGGCGTGCCGAGCGAGCTGACCGAGGAAGACGTGATGGCCTGGGTGGTGCCCCGCCCCGGCCAGCCTTTGCGCGCCGACGAACTGGCCGCCTGGTGCGGCGGGCGCATGGCCGGCTTCATGGTGCCGCGCTTCGTCCGCATCGTGGATGAATTGCCCAAGACCCCGACCGACAAGGTCGAGAAGACCCGTCTGCGCGAACAGGGTGCCGCCGGCGCCTGGGACCGCGAAGCACCGTCACACTGAACAAGGAGATGTCCCGATGAGTACCCCCACCTCTTGCGCCACGCTGCACGCCGAAGGGCCGGTGAGCGTCGTCACGCTGAACCGGCCGGAGCGGCTCAACGCCATCGGCGGCGCGCTGCTGCCCGATCTGCACCGCGCGCTGGTGGCCGCGCACGACGACCCGGCGACCCGGGTCATCGTCCTCACCGGCGCCGGCCGCGCGTTCTGCGCCGGCGACGACCTCAAGGAGTTCGATGCCCAGGCGGCCACGCCACAGTCGGTGGCGGACACTTGCAGCGCGATCCAGGGGATCACGCGCGACATCATGTTCGGCCCCAAGCTGGTGATCGGCGCGGTGCACGGCTATGCGGTGGGCGGCGGGCTGGAGTGGCTGCTGAACTGCGATCTGGTGGTGGCGGCCGATGATCTGGTGGCCTTCTTCCCCGAGATGCAGCTGGGCCACTTCGTCACCGGTGGCGTAACGCATCTGCTGCCCCAGGCGGTGGGCCATCAACGCGCGATGGAGCTGTTCGTGCTGGGCGAGCGCCAGGACGCCCAGGCGCTGCACCGGCTGGGCCTGGTCAACCGCGTGGTGCCGCGCGCCGGGCTGCTGCCCGCCGCCATGGCCATGGCCGGGCAGGTGGCAGAGCGCTCCGCCTTCGCCACGTCGCGGCTCAAGCGGGTGCTGACCACCGGGCAGGGGCCGCAGCTGTCGGGCGCGCTGGAGCAGGAGCGCCAGGCGGCGATGGCGTGCTTCTCCAGCCAGGACACGGCCGAGCGCATCGCCGCTCGCGGCCTGGGGCGGGCATGATCGTCCTCCACCACTGCGTCAGCGCGCGGTCGTTCCGGCCGCTCTGGATGCTGGAGGAGCTGGGGCTGCCCTACCGGCTCGAGATGCTGCCGTTCCCGCCGCGCTTCGCGCAGCGCTCGTACCTGGAGATCAACCCGCTGGGCACCGTGCCGCTGATGGTGGACGGCGCCACGCGCATGACCGAATCCGCCGCCATCTGCCAATACCTGGCCGAGCGCGCCGCGCCCACGCCGCTGCGGGTCGGTGCGGACGAGGCGGACTTCGGCCCTTACCTGAATTGGCTGCACTTCGGCGAAGCCACGCTCACTTTCCCGCAGACCCTGGTGCTGCGCTACACCCGCTTCGAGCCGCCCGAGCGGCGCCTGCCCACGGTGGCGCAGGACTACACGCGCTGGTTCCTGGCACGGCTGCGCGCGCTGGACCCGGTGCTGGCGGCATCGGACTATCTTTGCGCGGGCCGCTTCACGGCGGCCGACGTCTCGGTGGGCTACGCGCTGCTGGCGGCCCAGCACCTCGGGCTGGTCGACGCGTTCACGCCCCATGTGCGCCAGTACTGGGAGCGCCTGCAGCGCCGCGAGGCCTACCAGCGCGCCCTGCAGGTGCAGCACGACGAGGCCGTGCGCCAGGGTGTATCGCCCACGCCCGCGCCCGACCTGTGGTTCGAAGCGGCGTCCTGAAGCCACGCGTCGTGGGCCAGCTCTCGGCCCGCCGCCCTATCATCGGCCCATGCCCGCCGGCCTGGACATCACCGACCTGGAAGCCGCCATCAACCACTGGCGCGCCCGCGCGCCGGCTGGCGCTGGTGCCGCGCTGGCGCCCGAGGTGGCGGCGCTGGCCGAGGTGTATGGCCGCATGGTGCATGGACAATTGAAAGAGTGTGCGCACGCTGACTTGCCGGCGCCAGCGCTCGCCGCCTGGCTGGCCTGGTACGCCACCACGCCGGACACGCCGTGCATCGCGATCTGCTCCACCAGCCAGGGCGACGCCGTCTGCAAGGGCTGCGGGCGCACCGACCAGGAGGTGCAGCACTGGCCGGCGCTGCACCCGCTGGACAAGCGGGCGGTGTGGCGGCGCATCACGCTGCAGGGCACGGCCTGGCGCTTCAACCGCTATGCCGAGCGCGCTGCCGGGGCACCGGCGGGCGCCGTCACAGACTTCTAGCCTGGCAGGCCCGAGCGTCGAAAAATACCGCTGCGGCGGGCACTTGCGATTTGCCACGGGTGCCGCAAACTGTTCTAATTGCGGGTTCCGAAGGGGAGTAGCTCCCTCAAGCCGCCCGGTGCCTTGCAGGCCGGGCAGCGTCGGCGGGTCGTCAATACGAAGCCAGTGCGCCAGCACCCGTGCTTCCGGGCCGCCGGGCCGCACCAGACCGTCACACCGTCTGGCCGCGTGCCGAGCAAGACCTTCGACAGGCACCGCGCTTTTGCGCGCGGCTGGCCGGTGTCGAAGGTGTGCGTGTGGTTCGGGTCAGGCCAGAGCGGCCGGCGCCCAACAACCTCCAACATGATCCGATGCCAGGCCGGCCCCGCAGGTGCGCGGTTTCGGGCTGTGCCGGCCCATGGATTTCCCAACCAAGGGTGCTGCTTCATGGAATTTCTTTCAACCGCCTGGTGGTCCGCGCTGCTGGCCATCGTCCTGATCGACCTGGTGCTGGCCGGCGACAACGCCATCGTCATCGCCCTGGCCGCGCGCAACCTGCCTAAACATCTGCAGAAGAAGGCCATCCTGTGGGGCACGGTGGGTGCCATCGGCGTGCGCACGCTGATGACGCTGGTGGTGGTCTGGCTGCTCAAGATCCCTGGCCTGATGCTGGTCGGCGGCCTGGGCCTGCTGTGGATCGCCTACAAGCTGGTGGCCGACCAGGGCGACGGCGACGAGGAGCACGGCCCCGCCGCCAGCACCTTCTGGGGCGCCATGAAGACCATCGTGGTGGCCGACGCGCTGATGGGCATCGACAACGTGCTGGGCGTGGCCGGCGCGGCGCACGGCGCCATGGACCTGGTGGTGATCGGCCTGCTGATCAGCGTGCCCATCGTGGTGTTCGGCAGCACCGTGGTGCTGAAGCTGGTGGAGCGCTTCCCCATCATCATCTGGCTGGGCGCGGGTGTGCTGGCGTACACGGCGGCCAAGATGGTGGTCGGCGAGCCGCTGCTGGCCGGCTGGTTCGGCACCCGCGAGGCGCCGGTGCACCTGCTGCGCTGGGCCTTGGAGGCGGTGTGCGTGGCCGGCGTGCTGGGCGTGGCCTGGCTGGCCACGCGGCGACGTCCGCAGGCGCAGGGGGCTGCCGCCGCGGCGGCGCCGGAAGCGCCGCGCTGAGGCCCGCGCTGCGCCCCCGCCCAGGCCCGCTTGCGCTATGCTGGCGTCATGAAACTGATCCTCAAATGGGTGCTTTCGGCCGCCGCCCTGCTGCTGGTGGCCTACCTCTACCCGGGCGTGCAGGTGGCCAGCTTTGGTGCGGCGCTGATCGCGGCGCTGGTGATCGGCCTGCTCAACATGCTGGTGCGGCCGGTGCTGGTGGTGCTGACGATTCCCATCACCATCCTCACGCTGGGGCTGTTCCTGTTCGTCATCAACGCGCTGATGTTCTGGTCCGCCTCGGGCATTCTGGCGGGGTTCCACGTCAGTGGCTTCGTGGCCGCGCTGATCGGCTCGCTGATCTACTCGTTGCTGGGCGTGGGCATCGACGCGGTGGTCAGCTGACACCCCCTGACTCGCCTGCGGCGCCTTCCCCTCTCTCTTCGGGGGGGGGGGACGACGCCAGGGGCCGGTACAAGCCCGGCCTCGGCGTCTACCCGCATGGCCGGCTCCGCGGCCTTCGGATCATGAGGTCGTGGCTGGCCAAATTTGCTATATATTAAATAGCTGTCTGCGCCCTCCGTATAAGGGCTATGGGCTATTTCGACCATGAAAACGGCGCCTTGCGGCGCCGTTGCTTTTTGGGATGCCGCAGGGCATGTTCAGCGCAGCTTCTTCTCGGCTTCCTGCTGCTGGCGCAGCGCGGCCTGGGTTTCGCGCATGCGGGCGTCGACGATGCTGGCTTCGATCAGGTCGGCGTTGCCGCCGGGGTGCTGGCGCGAGTAATCCTGTGCGGCACGGAAGCGGTTGACGGCGCCCTGGTAGTCCAGCTCGGCCACCTGCACCTCGGCTTCGGCGCGCAGGCTGCGCAGGGTCTGGCCCTGGGCGGCCCAGGCGGCGGCGAGCTGCTGCCAGGCGCCGGCGTCGCGCGGATGATCCGCCACCCAGGGTTGCAGGCTGTCGCTGGCCTGGGCCGCGGCGTTGGTGGCGATGAGCGCGCGGGCGCGCAGCAGCAGCTCGGGCCGGCCGGCCTCTCCCTTGGGGTCGTCGGCGCGGGTGGGCACGCCGGGCAGCAGCGTCAGCACGCGCTGCGGCTGGCCGGCCTTGAGGGCCAGCTCGGCCTGCAGCAGCCGTGCCTGGCGGGCGGCGCGGGCGTCGGCCGCCACCAGCGGCGCCAGATCGGCGGCGGCGCGCTCGGCCTGCTCGGGCTCGCGCAGCTCGGAATGCGCCAGCGCGGCGGCGTACAAAGCGGCGGCGCGGCGCGGCGCCGGCTGCTTGGCGAAGCCGGGGGTCTGCGGCTCGCCGGCCCACTGCCGCAGCACGTCGATGCCGGGGCGCGAGAGCACGCGTGCCCGCGCCGCCACCAGCAGCGTCTCCAGGTCCTGCGGCGGATTGCCGTTGGAAACGCCTTCGCGCTGGCGCATGTCGGCGATGCGCTGGGTGGTGAGCGGGTGGCTGCGCAGGTAGGGCCAGTCGCCGTTGTCGGACAGGCGCTGCGCCTTCTGCAGCGTCTCGAACATGGCGCCGAAGCCGCTCGGCGTGAAGCCGGCCTGGGTGGCGATGCCGTAGCCGATGCGGTCGGCCTCGCGCTCCATGTCGCGCGAGTAGTTGAGCTGCTGCTGGATACCCGCCGCCTGCCCGCCGATGATCATGGCCGCGCCGGCCTGCGGGTTCTTGCTGGCCGCGATCAGCCCGGCCACGACGGCGGCCACCACCAGCGGCGTCTGGCGCGACTGCTGGCCCAGCATGCGCGCGATGTGGCGCTGCGTGATGTGGCTCATCTCATGCGCCAGCACCGCGGCCAGCTCGTCGCGCGAGCTCACCACGCCCACCAGCGCCGTGTGCAGCCCGAAGTAGCCGCCGGGCAGCGCGAAGGCGTTGATGGTGTGGTCGCGCCCGATCAGCACCTGCCAGGCGTAGCGCTCGTCCAGCTCGGGCGGCAGCTCGCCGCGCGCGCGGGCGCCGGCCAGCAGGCGGCGCCAGATGCCGTCCACGTACTCGCCCAGCACGGGGTCGTCAAGGTAGTCCGGGTCGCGGAACAGCTCGCGGATCACGGCGTCGCCCAGCTTGCGCTCGGCCAGCGGCGTCATCTCGCCGGCGTCGCCCAGCGACGGCAGGCCGCGCTGCACCGGCGGCGGCGAGGTGCCCGGCAGCTGCGCCCGGGCGGCGGCCAGGGGCAGCGTCAATGCTATGATTACAATAGCTGTCTGCGCTCGTCGGGTAAGGGCTGGAGCCACTTTTTGCCTGAAATTCCGGGGTGGGTGCGCAGCCCGTGGAGCGGGTGCGCGGAAAGGGTGCCACGTATGATGCCGCAACCCCGCCCGCCGTTCCCGCTGTTTCCGCCATCGCGGCCCCTGTTGCCGCCTGTCACCATGAAGCCCGATCGTCCCGCCCCCGCTGCCTCACCCCTGACCCACTTCGACGCCCAGGGCCAGGCCCACATGGTCGACGTCGGTGCCAAGGCCGCCACCCACCGCGTGGCCGTGGCCGGCGGCCGCATCGAGATGCAGCCCGAAACGCTGGCGCTGATCGAGCAGGGCACGGCGAAGAAGGGCGACGTGTTGGGCATCGCCCGCATCGCCGGCATCATGGCCGCCAAGAAGACGAGCGAGCTGATCCCGCTCTGCCACCCGCTGGCGCTGAGCCGCGTCGCCATCGAGTTCGAAGCTGCCGCCGCCAGCGGCACGGGCGCCGCGGCCGTTGCCTGCACCGCCACCGTCGAAACCACCGGCCCCACCGGCGTGGAGATGGAAGCCCTCACCGCCGTCAACGTCGCCCTGCTGACGATCTACGACATGTGCAAGGCCGCCGACCGCGGCATGACCATCACCGGCGTGCGCCTGCTGGAAAAGCGCGGTGGCAAGTCGGGGCACTTCGTCGCAGCGGACTGATCGCCGAGCCATTCCGCCGGCGCCCGTAGCGGTGCAACGGTATGCGGTGTGCGGCGAGATTTGCAAGGCGATATGAGCGTCTGGTCGTTGTCCGGCCGTCGTCTAACGCTATTAAATAAGCAGCAATTCAAGGCTTGCCATCCGCCACGCCGGCGTCGCCACCGGCCGTGCCGCCGGCGCTGCTGGCCGGCGCTGCGCTGGCCGCCGCCAAAAGCGCGCGCGCCTGGTCCAGCGCCTGGCGGTTGCCGTCGCTCCAGGCCTTGTATTCCTTGGGGAAGGCGGCCTTGAAGCGGGCCAGGTGCACCAGGGCCAGGTCGTCCAGGCCCAGCCAGGTGGCGCTTTCGATCACGCGCGCGATCACCCGCGGTTCAGGCGAGAAATGCAGCGTCAGCAGCGCGGCCGGCAGCATCCAGGCGGCGTTGGCGCGGCTGGGCTCGCGCATGGTGATCTCGGCAAACAGCACGGCGTCGCCGAACAGCCAGGATTTCTGCGCCTGGGCCAGCGTGTCGTCGCGGTAGGCGGGCAGGCGCTGGCTTTCGGGCAGGTAGAGCTGGCTGACGCGCCGATAGTCCCAGGCGGCGTAGGCGGTGGCGGCCAGCAGCAGCGCCGCCAGCAGCCAGCGCGCGCCGTCGATCACCGCGCTGTAGCCTGTGTCTGGAGCCGCTGAGCTGCGCGCAAACACACGCGCCGGCCGGTGCCGCGTGTGCCACAGCAGCCAGATGCTGGCGAGCGCTGCGATCTGGAACGGCCCGTACCACAGCGGGTACTCCACCATGCTGTGCAGGGCGATGGCGCCCAGCACGCCCCAGGCCAGCTGGCGCGTGGCATCGGTCTCGGCCCAGGGCCGGCCGCGCCAGACCAGCCAGGCGGCCAGCGCGCAGGCCAGCACGGCCACCGGCACGCCCAGCTCCACCGCCAGGTGCAGCGGCAGGTTGTGCGCGTTGTCCAGGATGTGGCAGAAACGCGGGCCGTCGAACAGCGTGATGTAGTGCGCCCAGGCCAGCTCGCCCCAGCCCCAGCCGGTGAGCGGCTTGAGGCTGATCAGGTGCAGCACGTTGCTCCACAGGATCAGCCGGCTGCCGCAGGTGGATTCGGCATGCTGCAGGCGCTCCACCAGGTCGCGCCCGGTCTGCCCTTCGCCGCTCTGCAGCGCCCAGGGCAGCACCAGCGCCGCCAGCACGTAGACGGCCAGCACGGCCGCGGCCACCAGCGCCAGGCGGCGCCAGCCGGCGCCGGGTTCGCCCTCTTCGGCAGCGCTACCGCGCTGGTCGGCGGCGCGCGCCCACCACAGCACCAGCGCGCCCAGCAGCAGCAACTCGGTCAGCCCCACGCGCGACGCGGTGGCCGCCAGCGCCGCCAGCAGCAGCGCCGCCAGCGCGCCGGCCAGCGGGCGCAGGCGGGCGTCGTGCGCGCACCACCAGCGCAGCGCCAGCAGGCCGATCACCAGCAGTGTGGCCAGCTGGTTGGGCTGGCGCAGGTTGCCAAAGGCCTGGCCCGGCACGGCCTGGTTGATCCAGGGGTAGAACGGCGCCTCCAGATGGAAGTACTGCAGCAGCCCGATCAGGCTGCTCAGCAGCGCCGCCGCCAGCCAGCCGCTGGCGGCCACGGCGGCACCGCCATCGGGCGCGCGGCGCGGCCACAGCGCCAGCAGCGGCACCGCCACCGCGGCAGCCACCAGGTAAGGCTCCACCGCCGCCGACGGGCCCGAGGTGAAGGGCCACAGCCAGGGCAGGGCGAGCAGGGCCGCCAGCACGGCATGAGCGGGTTGCAAGGGCATGGGGGCGGATTGTGCCAAGCCAGGGCCTGCCATCGCCGGCTGCGCGTGGGCTACAGTCGGGCCGCTTCAGGCCCACCCACCTTCAAGGCTCCCCCTTGGCCCTCAAATCCACCGTCTTCAAGGCCGATCTGCAACTGGCCGACATCGACCACGGCTGCTACACCGACCTGCAGCTCACCCTGGCCCGCCACCCCAGCGAGACCGACGAGCGCCTGATGGTCAGGCTGGCCGCGCTGGCCCTCAACGCGCATCAGGTGCACGACCTGTGTGGCGGCGACGGCCGCATCGGCTTTGGCGCTGGCCTCTCCAGCCCCGACGAGCCCGACGTGCAGCTCACCGATTTCACCGGCCGCACTCGCCTGTGGATCGAGGTCGGCCAGCCCGACGACAAGCCGCTGGCCAAGGCCTGCTCCAGGGCCGACCAGGTGATCGTCTACGCCTACGGCCCGGCGGCCGAGGTCTGGTGGCGCGGCATCGAAGGCAAGCTCAACCGGCTCGACAAACTGAGCGTCTGGCGCCTGCCCGCCGCCGAAGCCCAGGCCCTGGCCGGCCTGGCCGAACGCAGCATGCAGCTGCAGGCCACGGTGCAGGAAGGCGTGCTCACGCTCTCCAGCGGCCTGGGCAGCGTGAGCGTGGAGGCAGGGCGGTGGAAGTGAGGCTGGGCCGTAGGTCGCCCTAGAACGGCATGTTGGGTGGGTAGATCAGCTCGGAACTGCAGCCCGCGCGTTGGCCGACAGTTTCCGCCAGCGCCGCGTCGCTCGGCGGTACCGGCAGCAATGGCCCAATCTCCGGGTTGGCGATGAGTGGGCCGCCGCCGAGGAACAGGAGTGCCTGCGCGCCCGTATCGCACGGCCAGGCCAGGCCAGGCTGCAGATAGACGGCGCCCTGCACGCGCATCAAGCCCAGGAAGGTGTTGTCGGTGGCATAGTCGGCGCGGTACTTGTTGGCCAGCACGCCGCCCGCGTCCTGCGCGGGCAGCAGATGAAGCTGCCGCGGGCGGTCGCTGTTGGCATCGGGCCAGAACACGGCTTCACCCTGGCAGCTGGCGTTGTCACCGAACACGGCGGTGCCGTACGCGGAGGTCAGCACGAAGGGGCTGGTCGGCGCCAGAAAGCGGAACATGTAGCGTTCCGATCCGCCGTCCTGGCGGTAGTGGCACGCGGCGTCCGGTGGCCGGAACCCGACCGGATCCACAAACCGCTCCTGAAAGAGGGTGTTCAGCAGGCGTTCGCCGCCCCCCTCGGTTGGTAGCGGCTGGGCCGCACCGGGCGCGTTATCGGTCAAGCGGGTGAAGCAGGCGCTACCGGCGTACTCGACCTGGGCCGCCGCCACGTCCGCAGCCGAGCCGTAGTAGCTGTTGTCCTGCGGCGGTGAGCCTGTGGGCACGACGCTGCCCAGATCGGCCAGCGCGCACAGCCGGTCAGCGCGCACCGGGATCCAGATCGAACGGAACCCCACCGCGTAACTGGTGCTGGGCGCCGACGGCGTCACGTAGGTGTGTACGGCCAGGCCCCGGTTGAAAAGGAACTCGCCGGCGCTTTCGGTGGCCGCCAGGGTGGTGCGCTCGGTGCGTGTACCCGACACCACGTCGCCCAGCTGCGGGGTACCGGAACAGTTGGCGCCTGGGTACGTGGCCTGTAGCAATTGCACGTCCATCTGGTCGTTGGTCGCGCGGGTGATGCGCAGCACATCGCGCGTGGGCCCATCGCCGAACCCCTGGCAGGTTTCGCTGACCCAGTCACCGGTGTAGCTGTCCACACCGCCCGTCGGGGCTGCGGGCGTCGGCGCGGGGGTGGGCGCACTGTCGTTGCCGCCACCGCAGGCGGTGGCCAGCACGACCGCCATCAACATGGCAACGGTTCGTGTGGTGGCCGGAAAGGTGCGCCGGGCACCGGGTGCCCAAGTCTTGTCGGCGTTCGCGGCCCTGGGAGCGGCGCCGTGGCCGGGGGGTTGAAAATGAGCATTCACTTTCGGCTAACTCCTTGGTGGATAAGGCCGCTGGCACAAGGCTGCTTTCGAGATTCAGTATAGCGACGGTGCATGTGAGCGCGGAAGCGGGGCGGTGGAAGTGAGGGCGGGTCGGGCAGAGCCAGCACCTGATTTCAGCATTCAATCGCCCTGCAGCCTTTATCTGGCAGCCGCAGACAGCTAGCGCTTCAATAGCAACTCAGTCCGCCGGCATCCACGCCCCGCAGTTCCAGCACTGCTCGAAGCCGCCTTCCACCTGCTCGCCGCAGCCGGGGCAGACCCAGCGGCGCTGGGGGATGCGGGCGAGTTCGGCGAGCAGGGCGCGGGCGGGGGCTTCGTGCTCGTCGTGGCGCAGCCAGATCTCCGGCAGGCACTGGTCGGGCGGCAGTTCGCCGGCGGCGCCGGCCAGGTACAGGCGCTGCACCACGGCGGGGTAGCCGGCTTCGGTGAGCAGGTCGGCCCAGACCTGGGCGATGGCGGCGTTGGGGGCGTGCTGCAGGCGGCGCATGGCAGGTGCGGCGTCAGCGCCCCAGCGTGGGTGAGGAGCGCAGCGGTGGCGTCGGCGCGGCGGGTGCGGCTTCGGCCTCCTCGGCTTCTTCGGCGTGCAGTGGCTCGGTGAGCGCGCGCAGCGTGCGGCGCAGCTGGGCCGGCTCGACGGGCTTGAACAGCACCGCCAGCTGGCTGCCCAGCGCCAGGCGCACGCGGGACGGGTCGGTGTCGCCGGTGACGAGCGCGGCGGGGATCTGCCAGCCGGCGGCCTGGCGCAGGGCGGCGGCGGCCTGCAGGCCATCGGCCGGGCCAGCGAGGCGGAAATCCAGCAGCATCACGGCGATGGCGCCGGGCTGGCCCTGCTGGTCGGCGCGGCCGTGGGCGCGCACGTGGGCCAGCGCCTCGTCCAGGCTGGCGGCGGTGTGCACGGCGGCGCAGTGCGGCGCCAGCCAGCTGGCCAGCGCCAGGCGCACGGGGGCTTCGTCGTCGAGCACCAGCACGCTGCCGGGCAGGCCGAGCGGGGTGTCGGTGGCGGCGTCGGGCGCGGCGGCGATGGCGGCGATGTCGGCCTGGGCGGCCTCGGCGGTGGCCAGCGGCAGGTCCAGCCAGAACACGCTGCCGCGGCCGGGGCGCGAGCGCAGCTGCACCTCGGAGCCCAGCAGGCGCGCGGTGCGCTGCACGATGGACAGGCCCAGCCCCAGGCCCTGCGCGCGGTCGCGCTGCGGGTTGTCGGTCTGGAAGAACTCGTTGAAGACGCTGTGCTGATGCTCGGACGGGATGCCGCGTCCGGTGTCCCACACGGCCAGCCGCACCCGGTCGCCCCGGCGGCGGGCGGCGATCAGCACGCCGCCGCTCTGGGTGTACTTGAGCGCGTTGTCCACCAGGTTGGTGAGCACGCGGTGCAGCAGGTCGGGGTCGGTGCGCACGGCCAGGTTGCCGTCGCGAAAGCGCAGCTGCAGGTGCTTGTCGTTGGCGCGCGGCTCGTGCACCTCGTACAGGCGCACGCAGAGGTCTTCCACGCTGACCACGCGCTCGCGCACCGGCACGGCGCCGGCATCGAGGCGTGAGATCTCCAGCATGTCGCCCAGCAGCAGGCCGACCTGGCGCGTGGCGTGGGCGGCGTGCTCGGCCACCGGCTGCAGCGCCGGGTCGCGCACGTTGCGGCGCAGGGTGTCGGTGAGCAGGGTGAGCGCGTACACCGGCTGGCGCAGGTCGTGGTTGGCGGCGGCGAAGAAGCGCGCGCGCTCGGCGTGCAGGCGCTCCAGCTCGGCCGCCTGGGCCACCACCTGGTCGGACAGCGCCTGCTTCAGCAGCAGCGTCTCCAGGTTGCGGATCAGCGAGGCGCGCTGGCTGATGGCGTAGCGCATCATGATGGCGCCGAACTGCAGCGCGGCGAAGGCCAGCAGCCAGTTCCAGCGCCCGCCCTGCAGCGCGAAGTACAGCGTGAGCGAGGCCGTCATGGCGATCAGCCAGGTGTAGGTGGCCCAGCGCGACGGCGCCACCGCCGGCACCGACGCCGCCATCACCCCGAACAGCAGCATGCACAGGATGCCGCTGTACTGCACCGCGCCGCCCGCGGGCATCAGCACCCACGGCACCAGCGCCCAGCAGGCCGTGCACCACCACATGGGCAGCAGGTAGGCCAGCAGGCCCCCGGGCTGGCCTTCGGGGTAGCGCGCGGGCGGGTAGCGGCGCAGGTTGCGGCGGTGGTTCAGGAACACCATCGCGTGCCCGCTGAGCAGCGCCGCCGCCCACGCAAAGGCGCCGGCGGAGCCGCTGATCAGGTAGAAGAAGCCCGCCGTGGTCAGGGCCGCGACGGCGGCCGAGGGCAGGCTTTCCCAGCCGTGCGTGTAGAGCTGGCGCAGCAGGCGCTGGTCAATGCTCTCGCGCAGCGCCGCGCTGTCCGTTGGGGCGGACGCGGCAGGGGTGGCGGGCGGCAGCGGGCTCATGGCGCGGTGGCGGGGGTGTGCGCCCATCATAGGCAGGTTGCGACCGCCCGCACCAGCACCGCACGCCGGTGCGCTTAAGCTACCTATTCAATAGCTGCCTGCGCCCGTCACGCAAGGGCCGGAGGCCCAAAAGGCTTGAAACGCGCTAACGGCTGCTGCGCGACACGCCGGCATCCACCGTGCCGTACACCGTCACGCCGCTGCCGGACGAGGCGCCGGTGCTGCCGCCGCTGCCGGTGGTCACGCAGCCGCCCAGCAGCATGGCCAGGGCGGTGGCGGCGATCCAGGTGGTGAACTGCTTCATGCAGGGACCTTGGTTGCTTGCATGGCCCCAGTATGCCGCCGCACCGGCGGCGGGGTGTAACGGTTGTGCAGGGCCTGTCCGGCGAGGCGGTCGAACGCCCAGGCTTGCAAGGGCTCCGCGCGACCGATCACGGACGTGGTCTGCAGCGGTCGCTCCCAATCGCCGCGGAGCAGGCGACGCCAGCGAACGCCGTGCTCGGGCTTGCACCGAGCACTGGCGTTGTCCCCCCTCCCGAAGAGAGAGGGGGGAAGCGGCGTCAGCCGCTCAGGGGGGTGTCCCTGTTTCCGCACGCGGGAGCAGCCAGAACCCCACGCCACCGGCCGCCAGCATCAGCGCCATGGTGGCCAGCGCGCCGGCAAAGGGCTCGAAGCCGAACGACTTGGCGGCGGTGGCGGCCACGCCGCTGACCCACTGCATCAGCGACACGCCCAGGAACATGGCCATGGTGAACAGCGACAGCGCGCGCCCGCGCGCCGCCGCCGGGTAGGCGCCGTACACGTAGCCGTACTGCAGCAGCCCGTAACCCGACAGCGCGCCGTAGACGATGGGCAGCGCCACGTCCAGCCACAGGCTGCGCGCGAAGGCCATGGCCAGCAGCAGCAGCCCGGCCGTGAGCGAGAAGCCGATCAGCCAGCGCACGCGGCGCTCGCCGCCCGGGTCGAGCCGGCCGAACACCGCCGGGCTGACCATGCTGCCCAGCGTCATCAGCAGCGCCACGTTGCCGCTCTGCACCAGCGACAGGCCGTGCCGCTCGATCAGGATCGGCCCCAGCCACAGCCCGCGCAGCGTGATGAAGCCGGCATACGCCACCAGCGCGTAGGCCACCAGCCCGGCCGTGTGCGGCAGCCGGAACAGCTGCAGCAGACCGCCCATGGCCTGCCAGACGCTCTGGCGTTCCTGCGTCGCCGCTTCAGGGGCGGGCTCGGACGCGGCGTCGCGCACGCGCAGGAAGATCGCCATCCACGCCGCCACGCCCAGCAGCGCCAGCGCGCCGTAGGACCAGCGCCACGACGTGGCCTCGATCAGCGCCGCCAGCGGCGTGGCGGTGAGCAGCACGCCCAGGCCGCTCACGCTCATCACCACGCCCGAGGTGGCGGTAAAGCGGTCGGCGCTGAAGTGCCGCGCGATGAACACCGTGCACACCAGGAAGGCGGGCGAGCAGCCGGTGCCGATCATGGCCTGGCCCAGCAGCAGCACCCCGAAGCTGGGCGCCAGCGCCGACACCACGGCGCCCAGCACCGCCATCGGGAACGCCGCCAGGATGGTGCGCCGCACGCCCCACAGGTCGATCGACACGCCGAAGATCAGCTGCATCAGCCCGAACGAGAAGTGGAAGGTGGCCGCCCACAGCCCGAGCTGCTGCTTGGACAGCCCCAGCTCCTGCGCCAGCGGCGGGCCCATGATGGCCGCCACCGTGCGGAACGCCTGGCTGAGCGTGAAGCCGGTCGACAGCGCGATCAGCATCAGCCACGCCAGGCGCGTGCCGGTGCTGCCGGCGTGGGCGTCGTTCGCGGTGGAAGGCATGGGCCGAATCTAGCGCAACGCCGGCGCGCGGCCTGCCGCCGGGGCGACCGCGGGGCGCGTTCGTTGCATGGGAGCCGTCCGGGTGGAGAGCCCTTCGGCTGTCTCTGGACAGGCCCGTCGAAGCCGTGCGCGGCGCTTCGACAGGCCCAGCGTGAACGGCCTGAATTCCTGCGGGCGAGCCGGGATCAGTCCACGGTGGCGCCGGAGCTGCGCACCACGGCGCCCCACTTCCTGATCTCGCTGGCCACGAAGGCATCGAACTCGGCCGGCGAGGTGGGCGCGGGTTCGGAGCCGCGGTCGCGGATGAACCTGGCCAGCGGGTCGGCCTTGAGCAGCGCCACCACCTCGGTGTTCAGGCGCTGCACCACCTCGGGCGGCGTGCCTTTGGGCGCCATCAGGCCGAGCCAGCCCACGGCCTCGAAATTGCGCAGTTCCTTCGGCCCGCTTTCGCGCACCGCCGGCACGTCGGGCAGCTGGGCCGAGCGCGTGGCCGAGGTCACCGCCAGCGCCACTGCCTTGCCGGCCTGGATGTGCGGCAGCGCGGCCGTCACCGAATCGACCATCAGCGGGATCTGCCCGCCCAGGAAATCGGCCTGCGCCGGGCCGCTGCCGCGGTAGGGGATGTGGGTGATGAACACGTGCGCCTGCGACTTCAGCATTTCGGCGGAGAGGTGCTGCGTGCCGCCGATGCCGGCGCTGGCGTAGTTCAGCTGGCCGGGCTCCTTGCGCGCGGCAGCCAGCAGCTCGGGAATGGTCTTGATGCCGGACGACGGCGTGGCCAGGAACACCAGCGGCACCTTGGCGATCAGCGAGATGCCCACCAGATCCTTGGTCGGGTCGAAGCCGACCTTCCGGTACAGCGTCTGGTTCACCGCCATGGCGCTGCCGGCCACCAGCAGCGTATAGCCGTCGGGTGCGGAGCGGGCCACGAACTCGCTGCCAATATTGCTGCCGGCGCCGGCCTTGTTCTCCACCACCACGCTCTGGCCCAGGCGCTTGCCCAGCGGCTCGGCCAGTGCGCGGGCGAAGATGTCGGTGGCCTGCCCGGGCGGGAAGGGCACGATCAGGCGAATGGGTTTGTCGGCCGGCCAGGCCGCGTGCGCCAGCCCGGCGCCCGCCGCCAGCGCCAGGCCCAGCAGGGCGCCCGCCGCGCGGCGGCGCGAGCGAAAGGGGAATGTGATTTTTTGGGTCATTTCGTCTCCTCATCGGCGCCCGGCGGGCGCAGCCAGCTATGAATTTTGAAGTGTTCGGTGATCGTGTTCACCGCGGCGCATGCCGCCGCAGCGGGTGCACGCCGGCGCGGGATGCGCCCGCGGGCGCAGCCTTTACGGCTCAGTGATGGTGCCCGTGGTCGCCGTGCACGTGGCCGTGCGCCAGTTCCTCGGCGGTGGCGGGGCGTACGGCTTTCACGGTGGCCGTGAAGCGGATCGCCTGGCCGGCCAGCGGGGGGTTGGCGTCCAGGTGCACCTCGGGGCCCTTGATCTTGACCACGTTGTAGAGCACGGGCTGGCCGTCGGGGCCCGGCCCCTGCAGGCGGCCGCCCACCTTCACGCCCGGTGGGAACTCGCTCTTGGGGATGGTGCGCACCAGCGCCTCGTCGCGCTCGCCAAAGGCGTCGGCCACCGCCAGGTCCAGGGCCACCTGGTCGCCCACGCCCTTGCCTTCCAGCGCCGCCTCCACCTTGGGAAACAGGTTCTGGTGGCCGCCATGCAGGTAGGCGGTGGTGCCGGCGTCCAGCGGCTTGCCCCTGGCGTCGGTGATGCGGTAGGCGATGGTGACGGCGGTGTCCTTGGTGATGCTCATGGCGTGGCGTGTGTCCGGTTGCAGGAGCCGGAGTGTGACAGGCCCGCGGCGGCGCCGCTCAGGCGGGGTGGCCGGTGCCGGTGCCCGCGCCGGGCGCGGGCGGGTCGCCCAGGCCGCGCTGGCGCAGCAGCGGCAGCACCTCCTCGGCGGCGGCGCGGCCGGCGGCGATGGCTTCTTCGCCGCGGTGAAAGTCCAGCAGGCCCAGGTGCGCCAGGCGCGGCGCCACGACCGCGTCCGGCGGGTCGCCGGCCATGCGGCTGCGCGTGATGCGCACCTGCATCACGTGCAGGCTGTCGGCGATCACGTCCATCAGCGAAGGCATGGGGGGCGTCGGCTCCGCCAGGCTGGGGGCCGCATCGCCGTTGCCCTTGCCCGCCGTGCGCGGCCACAGCGCGCCCAGGCCCTGCTGCAGCGACTGCATCCAGGCGCTGCGCGGCGGTTCCCCGGCGTCGCTCTGGGCGGCGCGGAAGTAGCGGCCCAGCTTGTCGTTGTTCAGGTCCACGGCGATCACCACCTCGGCGCCCAGCGCGCGCGCCAGCGACACCGGCACCGGGTTCACCAGCCCGCCGTCCACCAGCAGCCGGCCCCCGTGCCACACCGGGGTGAACAGGCCGGGCAGCGCGAACGAGGCGCGCACCGCGTCGGTCACCGAGCCGCTGCGCAGCCACACCTCGTCGCCCGTCTGCAGCGCGGTGGCCACGGCGGCAAAGGGCGTCGCCAGCGCCTCGATCGGCCGGTCGTCGAAGCGCTCGCGCATGAAGTTCACCAGCCGCTCGCCCTTGAGCATGCCGCCGCCCAGGTTGAAATCCATGAACGACATCACCGCCCGCCGGTTCATGCCGCGCACCCAGGCCTCGAACCGGTCCAGCTCGCCCGTCGCATACGCCGCGCCCACGATGGCCCCCACCGAGGCGCCGCACACCACGTCGGGCCGTATCCCGGCCTCCGTCAGCGCCCGCAGCACCCCGATGTGCGCCCACCCGCGCGCCGACCCGCTGCCGAGCGCGAGGCCGATGAGGGGGCGGCGGGGAGGCGGGGGCATCAATGGGATGCGGTCGGAATGGCCAGGAGCGCACCCGCTGCGGTCAGGCCGTCAGATGGGCCCCCACAATCCCCGCCAGCTTGAACATGCCCACGCTGTCGGCACCGCCGAAAATGGGTTTGAGCTTGGCGTCGGCAAGGATGGTGCGCTTGTCCTTCGGGTCCTGCAGGTTGTGGGCCTTGATGTAGTCCCACAGCAGCTTCATGACCTCGCCGCGGCCGAAGGGGCCGGGGCCGATCACGGCGGCGAGTTCGGGGCTGGGCTTGAGGTTGCCGGCGCGCGGGGTCTTCTCGGCCTTGGCGGCGCTCTTGGCCGCGGTCTTTTTGGCCGCCGTCTTCTTGGTGGCTTTCTTGGCTGCAGCCGGCGCAGTGCCGGCGGCGCCAGCTCCTGATTTTGCAGCGGCGGCAGGCTGGCGCGGCGGGTACTTGCGGCCGCCCTCGCGCGGCTCGAACTCGAAGCCGACCTTGCCTTCCTCGGCGTTCCAGGCCAGGCGCGCCTTGAAGGGGCGGCGCGTGCGCATGCTGACGAACTTGTCGAGCACGTCGGTCTTGCCTTCGGCCAGGAGCTTGCGCATCTGCTCGGGCTCCACCGGCTGCTGCAGGATGATCTGGCCGCTCTTGAAGTCGCAGCTGGGCACGGGCTGGGCCTCGGTGGGCACGCTGCGCTCGCATACGTAGCTCTTGCCGAAGGCCTTCACCGGCGCGCCGCACTTGGGGCAGGCGCCCAGGCTGGGCTCGGCGGAGAGGTCGACGATCTCGCCGGTCTGCTCGGCCTTGGCGTCGTCGCCGAAGTCGAATTCCAGCTTGAAGTTGCCGGCTTCCTCGTCCTTGACCAGCGCCAGCTCGGCCACGAAGGGCCAGCCGGCCTTGCTGCGGAAGCCCTCCAGCGGTCCGATGCGGCGTTCGCGCAGGAACTGCTCGGCCTCGTCGGTGGAGAAGGTGCGCCCGCCGGGCGTCTTGGTGAACGAGAAGCCGCAGCCTTCGCCGTTGCCCTGCGGGCCGGTGCAGGCGTAGCGGCGGTAGTTCTCCTTCACCACGCCGCCGCAGTGCGGGCAGGGTGTGGCCAGGGTGGCGTAGTCGCCGGGCACGGTGTCGCGGTCGAATTCCTTGGCCTTGCGCACGATGCGCTCGGTCATGGCGGCGATCTCCTGCATGAAGGCTTCGCGGCTCAGCTTGCCGTGCTCCATCTGCGAGAGCTTGTATTCCCATTCGCCGGTGAGCTCGGGCTTGCTGAGCTCTTCCACCTGCAGGCCGCGCAGCAGCGTCATCAGCTGGAAGGCCTTGGCGGTGGGGATCAGCTCGCGGCCTTCGCGCAGGATGTACTTCTCGCCGATCAGGCCTTCGATGATGGCCGCGCGGGTGGCCGGCGTGCCCAGGCCCTTTTCCTGCATGGCCTCGCGCAGCTCGTCGTCCTCGATCCACTTGCCGGCGCCTTCCATGGCGCCCAGCAGCGTGGCTTCGGAGTAGCGCGCCGGCGGGCGGGTCTGCAGCGCCCTGGGCTCGACGCTTTCGTTGCGCACCATCTCGCCAGGCCTGACGGGCACCAGCGACTTGCCGGTTTCGCCTTCCCTCTTCTCCATCTCGTCATCGGCTTCCTTGCCGTAGATGGCCAGCCAGCCGGGCCTGACCAGCACCTTGCCGTTGCTCTGGAAGTTGTAGGCATTGCCCTCATGGCTGGCCGTGGTGATGCGGGTCGTGACCTGGTACTCGGCGCTGGGGAAGAACACCGCCATGAAGCGGCGCACCACCAGGTCGTACAGTTTGCGCTCTGCTTCTGACAGCTGCCCAGGCTCCTGCAGCGTGGGGATGATGGCGAAGTGGTCCGACACCTTGGCGTTGTCGAAGATGCGCTTGCTGGGCTTCACGTAGCCCTCGGCCAGCGCCTTCTTGGCGAACGGCGCCAGGTGGCCCTGGCCGCCGCCGGCCAGCATCTCGAAGGTCTGGCGCGCCACGGCCAGGTAGTCCTCGGGCAGGTGGCGCGAGTCGGTACGCGGGTAGGTCAGGGCCTTGTGGCGCTCGTACAGGCTCTGGGCCAGCGCCAGCGTGGTCTTGGCCGAATAGCCGAACTTGCCGTTGGCCTCGCGCTGCAGGCTGGTCAGGTCGAACAGCAGCGGGCTGGCCTGGGTGCTGGGCCTGCTTTCCTCGGTGACGGTGCAGGCCTGGCCGCGCACGGCGGCAGCGATGGCCAGCGCCTCGCGCTCGGTCCACACGCGGTCGGCGCGCTTCTCGGCGTCTTCCGGGTCTTTCTTCCAGGCCGGGTCGAACCACTTGCCGGCGTAGCTGCCGGCCTCTGCCAGGAAGCTGGCGTGCACTTCCCAGTAATCGCGCGCCACGTGGCGGCGGATCTGCTCCTCGCGTTCCACCACCACCGCCAGCGTGGGGGTCTGCACGCGGCCCACGGTGGTCAGGAAGAAGCCGCCGTCGCGCGAGTTGAAGGCCGTCATGGCGCGCGTGCCGTTGATGCCCACCAGCCAGTCGGCCTCGGAGCGGCTGCGCGCGGCGTCGGCCAGGCCCTGCATCTGCTGCTCGCTGCGCAGCTGCTCGAAGCCGTCGCGGATGGCCTGCGGCGTCATGCTCTGCAGCCACAGGCGCTGCACCGGCTTGCCGAGCCCTTTGCCATCGGGTTTGGCGCCGCCGGCGTACTGCTCGATCAGGCGGAAGATCAGCTCGCCCTCGCGCCCGGCGTCGCAGGCGTTGATCAGCGCCGTGACGTCCTTGCGCCTGGCCTGGCGCACCACGGCGTTCAGGCGCGTCTTGGTCTTGTCGACCGGCTTGAGGTCGAAGTGCGGCGGGATCACCGGCAGGTGGGTGAAGCTCCACTTGCCGCGCTTGACGTCGTACTGCTCCGGCGCCTGGATCTCCACCAGGTGGCCGACGGCGCTGGTGACCACGTAGCGGTCGTTCTCGAAATGTTCGTCGTGCTTGTCGAACTTGCCCGCCACGGGCGTGAGTGCGCGCACGATGTCCTGCGCGACCGAAGGCTTCTCTGCAATGACCAGGGTTTTCATGTCTTTAGAATTCGCTTCCTCGCGCGCGCAGGCGTACACGTGTACGCACACGCGCGCATGTGCATGAATTCAACATAGCAAAGAATTTCCGTGGCCGCCAAGACCCCCGCCTCCAGAACCGCCGCCCGCCCTACCAGGGGCGCTGCCGCGGCCGGCCCGCGCATCCGCACCCGCGACTCGCGCGTGCACGGCAAGGGCGTGTTCGCGGTGCAGCCCATCGCCCGGGGCGAGCGCATCATCGAGTACGTGGGCGAGGTCATCAGCTGGAAGGAGGCGCAGCGCCGCCACCCGCACGATCCGGCGCAGCCCAACCACACCTTCTACTTCCACGTGGACGACAAGCACGTCATCGACGCGCTGTACGGTGGCAACTCGTCGCGCTGGATCAACCACTCGTGCGCGCCCAACTGTGAGGCCGACGAGGCGCACGGCCGCATCTTCATCAAGGCGCTGCGCGACATCGCCCCCGGCGAGGAGCTGAACTACGACTACGGCCTGGTGATCGACGAGCCGCTCACCAAGGCGCTGAAGGCCGAATACCCCTGCTGGTGCGGCAGCGCCAGCTGCCGCGGCACGCTGCTGTCCACCACCGCCGGAGACAAGCCCGGCAAGGACAAGAAGAAGAAAAAGAAGGCCGGCAAGGGCAAGAAAAAGGCCAAGGACGGCGAGAAGGCGGGCCAGGGCAAGAAGTCCGGCAAGGGCGGCAAGAAGGGTTGAAGGCACGCATGACCGGCTCCCTGGCGCTCCCCTGGCCCCGCGAGGCGCTCGCGCAGGCGCTGGCCGTGCTGGGGCCGGGTGCGCAGGTGGAGATCGTGCCTGCCGTCGATTCCACCAACACCGAGCTGATGCGCCGTGCGCGCGAGGGCCGCACGGCCCCCACGCTGCTGGTGACCGAGGCGCAGACTGCCGGCCGCGGCCGCCTGGGCCGCGACTGGCACACCACCGACGCCGGCGTGGGCGGCGCGCTCACCTTCTCGCTGGGGCTGCCGCTGGCACCGGCCGACTGGTCGGGGCTGTCGCTGGTGGTCGGCGTGGCGCTGGCCGAGAGCCTGGATGCACGCCTGCGCCTCAAGTGGCCCAACGACCTGTGGTGGCAGGGACGCAAGCTGGCCGGCATCCTGATCGAGACGGCAGCGGGCGCCGGGCTGGCGGCGCGGGCGCGCTACGCCGTCATCGGCATCGGCCTCAACCTGGCGCCGCGCCCGGCGGAAGGCCTGCGCACCCCGCCGGCCTGGCTGCAGGAGCTGGACCCGCGCTTCACCGCCCCCGCCGCGCTGGCGCAGCTGCTGCCGGCGCTGGTGGCGGCCGTGCGCCGCTTCGAGCGCGAAGGCTTCGCGCCCTGGGCCGCGCGCTTCAACGCGCTGGACGCGCTGGCCGACACGCCGGTGCTGCTCTCCGACGGCACCGAAGGCACGGCCTGCGGCGTGGACGCGCGCGGCGCGCTGCGCGTGCGCACCGCCCACGGCCTGCGCGAGGTGAGCAGCGCCGAGATCAGCGTGCGGCCGGCGCCGACTCAGGCGCCGGGGGCGGCGTGATGCTGCGCCTGCTGGTGCTGCTGCTGGTGGTGGCCAACCTGGGCTACTGGGCCTGGGCCGACGGCCACCTGCGCGAGCTGGGCCTGGGTCCGCCGGTGGAGCGCGAGCCCGAGCGCGTGGCGCGCCAGCTGCACCCCGAGGCGCTCAAGGTCGAGCCGCTGGCCACCAGCTCCGCGCCGCCCCGGCCCGCCGCCCGCGCGGCCAGCAAGGGCGCGCCCGCCGCTGTGGTGCCCGCCACGGCGGCTTCGGACACACCGGCCGCTGAAACCACCGCTGCCGACGCCGCGCTGGCCGCCGCCTCGGCTGCGGCGCCGGCGCAGGGCGGCAGCTGCCTGCAGGTGGGCGTGTTCGACGCCCGCCAGACCGAGGCCGTGCGCATCGCCGCCGCCACCCTGCCGCGCGGCAGCTGGCGCATCGACCCGGTGGAGGTGCAGGGCCGCTGGATGGTCTACATCGGCAAGCTGGCCGATGCCGACGCCGTGGCCACCAAGCGGGCCGAGGTGCGCGCGCTCGGCGTCGACACCGACCGGCCCGGCCCCGGCTTCGAGCCCGGCCTGTCGCTCGGGCGCTTTTCCAGCGAGGAGGCGGCCCAGCGTGCGCTGACCGATCTGGCCCGCAAGGGCGTGCGCACCGCGCACGTGGTGCAGGAGCGCGGCAACGCGCCGGCCTTCGTGCTGCGCCTGCCGGCGGCCGACGCGGCGCTGCGCGAGCAGCTGCGCGCCCTGCGCCCGGTCTTCGCCGGCCGCGACGTGCGTCCCTGCAGCTGAGCCGGCCCTGCGCCCGGCCGGCGCGCAGGGTTCGCCCACGCCGTCTTAGCGGTTATCCTTGACCGCGACCCGCGTTCCGCCCTTTCCGCGTTCCCCGCTTTCTGGAGACTGCACCATGACCCTCAAGCTCTACTACGGTTCCGGCGCCTGCTCGTTCGTGCCGCACGCCATGCTGGAGGCGGCCGGCGCCACCTTCGAGCCGGTGGCCGTCAAGCTGCACAAGAACGAGCAGAAGAGCCCCGAGTACCTGGCGATCAATCCGCGCGGCCAGGTGCCGGTGCTGGTGGACGGCGACGAGGTGATCACGCAGATCATGGCCATCATCGCCTACATCGACGCCAAGTTCCCGGAAAGCCAGTTCATCCCCAGGGAACCGCTGGAGCGCGCCCGCTTCGTCGAGAAGCTGGCCTGGATGAACAACAGCGTGCACCCCACGTTCACGCACGTGTTCATGCCCTTCAAGTTCACCGACGACGCCGACGCGCAGGCCGAGCTCAAGCGCTTCAACACCGAGGCCTACCGCAAGCTGCTGGGCGAGCTGCAGGAGATGGTCAGGCAGGCGCACGCCCGCGGCCAGGACTGGCTGGGCGGCGTGCACTTCGGCCCGCTCGATGCCTACGCGCTCACGCTCACGCGCTGGGGCAGCATCGCCGGCATCGACCCGGAAGGCTTCCCCGAGCTGTGGGCCTACGTGCAGCGCGTGGCGCAGGTGCCCGCGGTGGCGCGCGCCATGGAGCGCGAGCGCCTGCAGCTCAACCTCTACAAGCCCAAGGCCGCCGCCTGAAGGGCATCCGCCAGGGAGTCCAGGACTCCTGAAAATGTAGCTGCCTGCGCCCTTCACCATTGGGCTGGAAGCCGAAAACACAATTGAAATCACACCGCGCGATATTCCTGAACGAGGCATGACCGGCACCCACGTCTTCCACCGCTCGCTGAGCCAGACACCGCCCGTGGCCGTGGGCGGAGAAGGCGTGTACCTGATCGACAGCGCCGGCAGGCGCTACGTCGACGCCTCCGGCGGTGCCGCCGTCTCGTGCCTGGGGCATGGCCACCCGGACGTCATCGCCGCCATGCACGCACAGATCGACCGGCTGGCCTATGCGCACACCAGCTTCTTCACCACCGAGGTGGCCGAGGCGCTGGCCACCGAGCTGGTGCGTCACGCCCCGGCCGGCATGAGCCACGCGTACTTCGTCAGCGGCGGCTCCGAGGCGGTGGAGGCGGCGCTGAAGATGGCGCGCCAGTACGCGCTGGAGATCGGCCAGCCCGAGCGCAGCCACTTCATCGCCCGGCGCCAGAGCTACCACGGCAACACGCTGGGCGCGCTGGCCGTGGGCGGCAACGCCTGGCGCCGCCAGCAGTTCGCGCCGCTGCTGATCGACGTGACCCACGTGTCGCCCTGCTACCCCTACCGGGAGCAGCGCGAAGGCGAATCGCCCGAGCAGTACGGCCAGCGTCTGGCGCAGGAGCTGGACGAGGCGATCCGGCGTGTCGGCCCCGGCAAGGTGCTGGCCTTCGTGGCCGAGACCGTGGGCGGCGCCACCGCCGGCGTGCTGACGCCGGTGCCCGGCTACTTCAAGGCCGTGCGCGAGGTCTGCGACCGCCACGGCGTGCTGCTGATCCTGGACGAGGTGATGTGCGGCATGGGCCGCACCGGCACGCTGCACGCCTGCGAGCAGGAAGGCGTGGTGCCCGACCTGATGACCATCGCCAAGGGCCTGGGCGGCGGCTACCAGCCCATCGGCGCGGTGCTGGCCCAGGGCCGGGTGGTGCAGGCCATGAGCGCCGGCAGCGGCTTCTTCCAGCACGGCCACACCTACCTGGGTCACGCCGTGGCCTGTGCGGCCGCGCTGGCGGTGCAGCAGGTGATCCAGCGCGACGGCCTGCTGGCCAAGGTGCGCGAGGACGGCGCTGCCTTCGGCCAGATGCTGCAGGGCGCGCTCGGCGATCACCCGGCGGTGGGTGACGTGCGCGGCCGCGGCTTCTTCTGGGGCGTGGAGCTGGTGCAGGACCGTGCCAGCAAGCAGCCCTTCGACCCCGCGCTCAAGCTGAACGCCAGGCTCAAGCAGGACGCCATGGCGCGCGGCCTGCTGTGCTACCCCATGGGCGGCACGGTGGACGGCCTGCATGGCGACCACGTGCTGCTGGCCCCACCTTTCACCGCCACGCGGGACGAGCTGCAGCGGATCGCCGCGTTGCTGGCCGAGTCGGTCGACGCGGTGACGGCATCGCTGGGCTGAACCATGCAGATGCCGCGCACCCTGACAGGCCTGCTCGCTGCCCTCTCGGTGCTCGCCGCCGTGTCCGCGTGGGCGGCCGATGAGGCGGCCGTCATGCACCATGGTGACCACCACGCCATGCCGGCGGCCCGGGCCGTGGCGGCGCCCGCCGGCCAGGCACGCACGCCGGTGCGCTTTCCTGGGCCACTGCGCGAGCACACGCTGGCCAACATGCGCGACCACCTGGCTGCGCTGGGCGAAATCCAGGACGCGCTGGCCCGCTCGGATTTCGACGCCGCCGGCCGGCTGGCCGAGCAGCGGCTGGGCATGTCGTCGCTGACGGCCCACGGCGCGCACGACGTGGCGCCGTTCATGCCGGCCGGCATGCAGACGATGGGCACCGACATGCACCACGCGGCCAGCCAGTTCGCCGTGGCGGCGCAGGACGCCGCGGTGACGGGCGATCTGGGCCGGGCGCTGGCGGCGCTGGCGCGCGTCAACCGCACCTGCGTGGCCTGCCACGCGGCCTACCGGCTGGAATAGCGCCGGCGCGCCGCCGGTGGGCGCGGCAACGGCACCGCGCCCCTGGCGCCATGACCGCTTCGGGGCTCAGCCCGGCGGCTCGAAAGCGTCGCGCGCCGGCAGGTCCTGGAAGCGCACCGTGAAGCGCGCGCCCGGCGGGGTCTGGCCCGGCCTAGCCGGCGCCACCGACACCTGGGCGCCGTGCTGGCGCGCGATTTCCACCACGATGGGCAGGCCCAGGCCGGTGCCGTCCACGTTGGTGCCGAGCGCGCGGTAGAAGGGCTGGAACACCAGCTCGCGCTCGGCCTCGGCGATGCCGGGGCCGTTGTCTTCCACCTGCACGGCCAGCAGCTGCTGGGCCGGGTCGGCCAGCACGCGCACGGTCACTTCCACCGCCTCGGCGCCGCCGGTGGGTGCGTAGTGCAGGGCGTTTTCCACCAGGTTGCGGATCAGCTCGCGCAGCAGCGTCGGGTTGCCGGGCAGGGTGAGCTGCGGCGCACCGGGCTCCGGCCCCTCGTAGCCGAGGTCCACGCGCTGCTGGATGGCGCGCGGCACGGCTTCACGCACCACGTCGATGGTGAGCGCCGCCAGGTCGCAGGGCTCGCGCGCCTGGGCGCTGCCGCCTTCCTCGGCGCGGGCCAGCGCCAGCAGCTGGTTGACGGTGTGGGTGGCGCGCACGCTGGCGCGGCCGATCTGCTCCAGCGATTCCTTCAGGTCGGCCGCGCTGCCGCCTTCGCGACGCGCCAGCTCGGCCTGCATGCGCAGCCCGGCCAGCGGCGTCTTGAGCTGGTGCGCGGCGTCGGCCAGAAAGCGCTTCTGCGTGGCGATGGAGACCTTCAGCCGCGTCAGCAGGTCGTTCACCGAGCCGACCAGCGGCGCCACCTCCTGCGGCACGGCCTCGTCCTGCAGCGGGCTCAGGTCGTCCGGGCGGCGGGCGCGGATGCGGTCGGCCAGCTCGGCCAGCGGACGGATGCCGCGCACCAGCGCCAGCCACACCAGCAGTGCCGCCAGCGGCAGGATGGCGAACTGCGGCAGCATCACGCCCTTGATGATCTCGGCCGCCAGCACGCTGCGCTTCTCGCGCGTTTCCGCCACCTGCACCAGCGCCGGCCCCAGATCCGGCCGGCCAAGCGGCACCCAGCCGTAGGCGATGCGCACCGGCAGGCCGCGGAACTCGGTATCGCGCAGGCGCACCGAATCCTGGCTGACGTCGGGCATCATCAGGCTTTCCGGGTCGGCGGCGGCGGTGCCGCGCCGCACAGGCACGGGGCGTTCGGGTTGCGGCAATCCGGCGTCGCCGGCGAGCAGGTGGCCGTCGGGCGCCAGCACCTGGTAGTACACGTTGTCGGAGCTGTCGGCGCGCAGGAACTCGCTGGCCGGCTGCGGCAGGCTGAACTGCGTGCGGCCCTGCGGGTCTACGTGCAGGTACTGCGCCAATGCCTGCACGTTGTAGGTGAGCGCGCGGTCGAACGGCTTGTTGGCCAGGTTCTGCGCCACCAGCCAGGTCAGCGCCAGGCTGATCGGCCACAGCAGCAGCAGCGGCGTGAGCATCCAGTCCAGGATGTCGCCGAACAGCGAGGGTTGGCCGCGCGAGAAGACCTTCATGGCGATGCTGCGTGCCAGGGCCGGCGGGAAGCCGCGCGCGTCAGCCCTGGACCTTCTCCAGGCAGTAGCCCAGCCCGCGCACGGTGGCGATGCGGATCGGGCCTTTCTCGATCTTCTTGCGCAGGCGGTGGATGTAGACCTCGATGGCGTTGTTGCTCACCTCGTCGCCCCACTCGCACAGGCGCTCCACCATCTGCTCCTTGCTCACCAGCCGGCCGCTGCGCTGCAGCAGCACCTCCAGCAGGCCCAGTTCACGCGCGGACAGCTCGATCATCTTGCCGTCGATGCTGGCCACGCGGCCGGTCTGGTCGTATTCGAGCGGGCCGTGGCGGATGACCGAGGTGGCCGCGCCCATGCCGCGCCGCGTGAGGGCGCGCACGCGCGCCTCCAGCTCCTGCAGGCTGAAGGGCTTGGCCATGTAGTCGTCGGCGCCCAGGTCGAGCCCCTTGACGCGCTCGTCCACGCCGTCGGCCGCGGTGAGGATCAGCACCGGCAGCGTCTGCCCGCGCGCCCGCAGGCGCTTGAGCACCTCCAGCCCGTGCATCTTGGGCAGGCCGAGGTCGAGGATCAGCAGATCGAACTCGGTGTTGGTCATCAGGGCGGCGTCGGCTTCGGAGCCGCTGGCCACGTGGTCCACCGCCGCGCCGCTGGCGCGCAGTGAACGCTTGAGGCCGTCGGCCAGCACCTGGTCGTCTTCGGCTATCAGGATGCGCATGTCTCCCCCGTCTTGGCGTGGTGCGCGCCGCCGTGGCGCGTCGGTAGCCATTCTAGGCGCCGCCACGGGCGGTCGGCTGGTGCAGAAAGCTACAAAGTGAATAGCTGCCTGCGCCCGTCATGCATGGGCTGCGGGTCGATTTGATGCCCAAAACCTGATTATGGGGTGCGGGTTATCCCCCGCCGGCGTAAATCTCCAGCCCCAGCGCCACCACCGTGGCCACCTCCGCGCCGACGGCAGTGCGGAACTCGTCCTCGGCCTGCGCCACGGCGGCTCTGAAGGCGGCCAGCCAGTCGAGCCCCAGCGGGGTGAAGACGATGCGGCGCGCGCGGGCGTCGTGCGGGTCGGCGGTGCGCGCCACCAGGCCCCAGGCCTCGCACTGGTCCACCAGGTCGCCCATGGCCTGCTTGCTCATGCCGGCCGCCTGCGCCAGCTCCGTGAGGCGCGCGCCGGCCAGCGGCAGGTGGCGTGTGAGGTGCACGTGCGCGGCGCCCACCTTGTCGCGCGCCGCCAGGTGGGACAGCGCCAGCGGCGCCTGGCTGCTGGCGGCCATCAGCGCCAGCACGCGGGTGTCGAAGCGGCGCAGCGCATGGCCCATCAGCCGGCCCAGGTGCATCTGGCGCCAGCGGTCGTCCTGCGGGTTGTGGGCGCCGGTGTCGTCCATGGTCAAATGGTAAGGCAAACTGACCAAAAAATCAGTTGTGGCGATTCAATGGATTGATATACAGTCCTGTTCAAGCATCCAGTCTTTCTGGTGCGAACACTACAAACTGTTGATTCACAAAGGAAAAATCATGGACATGGCGGTCAAGGACAAAGCCGACAACAGCGAAAAGGCCAAGGCCCTGCAGGCCGCGCTGGCGCAGATCGAGAAGCAGTTCGGCAAGGGCACCATCATGCGGCTCGGCGAGGGCGAGGCGGTGGCCGACATCCAGACCGTCTCCACCGGCTCGCTGGGGCTGGACATCGCCCTGGGCGTGGGCGGCCTGCCGCGCGGCCGCGTGATCGAGATCTACGGCCCGGAAAGCTCCGGCAAGACCACGCTGACGCTGCAGGTCATCGCCGAGATGCAGAAGCTCGGCGGCACCTGCGCCTTCATCGACGCCGAGCACGCGCTGGACACCGGCTACGCCGAGAAGCTGGGCGTGAACCTGCACGACATGCTGATCAGCCAGCCCGACACCGGCGAGCAGGCGCTGGAGATCGTCGACTCGCTGGTGCGCTCCGGCGCGGTGGACCTGGTGGTGATCGATTCCGTGGCCGCCCTGGTGCCCAAGGCCGAGATCGAGGGCGAGATGGGCGACAGCCTGCCCGGCCTGCAGGCGCGCCTGATGAGCCAGGCGCTGCGCAAGCTCACCGCCACCATCAAGAAGACCAACTGCACGGTGATCTTCATCAACCAGATCCGCATGAAGATCGGCGTCATGTTCGGCAGCCCCGAAACCACCACCGGCGGCAACGCGCTCAAGTTCTACGCCAGTGTGCGCCTGGACATCCGCCGCACCGGCACCATCAAGAAGGGCGACGAGGCCGTGGGCAACGAGACCAAGGTCAAGGTGGTGAAGAACAAGGTCAGCCCGCCCTTCAAGACGGCCGAGTTCGACATCATGTTCGGCGAAGGCATCAGCCGCGAGGGCGAGATCATCGACCTGGGCGTGAACGCCCGCGTGCTCGACAAGAGCGGCGCCTGGTACGCCTACAACGGCGAGAAGATCGGCCAGGGCCGCGACAACGCGCGCGAATTCCTGCGCGAGAACCCGGAGCTGGCGCGCGAGATCGAGAACAAGATCCGCGACTCGCTGGGCATCGCCCTGCTGCCCACCGGCGCGGAGGCGGACGCGGGCGAGGCGGCCTGAGAACCATTCCCGATCCCTGCGTGGCCGTGCCAGCGCCCTTCCAGGCGGTCTGCGGCGTTGCAAAGCCGCGCCGGGCCCCAAAAGCGCCCTGGTGTGGCCCGACTGCGTTTTGCGCCTTGCAGCCCATCCTGACATGACGCCGGCCCGGCGCCCGCCTGCATCATGCACAGGCTCAGCGGCGAGGCGGCAGGCGGTGGATAGAGGTGCGCCACGGCCACATGCCGTGAGCGCAGTCGCCACCGGCCCCGGGCGGCTGCCCCTCACCCCCGCCCGTCAGCGCCTGTGGACCCACCGGAGTTGAGCATGTTTTCGGCCTCCAGCCCAGGTGCGACGGGCGCAGACAGCTCCTGAAACCATAGTGATCCAGACCACGCTTTCCCTCAAGGGCCGCGCGCTGCGCTACCTGGCGGCGCGCGAGCACTCGCGTGCCGAGCTGGAGCGCAAGCTGGCGCCGCACGCTGGCGAGGATCCGGCCGAGCTGCCCCGCGTGCTCGACGAGCTGGCGGCCCGCGGCTTGATCAGCGAGCAGCGCGTGGCCGAATCGGTGCTGCACCGGCGCGCCGGCACGCTGGGCGGAGCACGCGTTCTGCAGGAGCTGCGCGCCAAGGGGCTGGGTGGCGAGGTACTGGCTGATGCCGCCGAGCAGCTGCGTGCCACCGAGCTGGAGCGCGCCCGCGCCGTCTGGTCCCGCAAGTTCGGTATGCCGCCGCGCGATGCCGCCGAAAAGGCCCGTCAGATGCGCTTCCTGGCCGCGCGAGGTTTTGCCGGCGACACCGTGCGAAAAGTCCTGTCCGGTGAAGGGGATTGAGCTTCCTAGCAACATTGCAGCGAAGTAAGCGCTACCACTTCGCCAGGTTGCCCGGGTAAAATATCACAAGAATGACCCCCACATTTGGTGGATGCGCGCGCGCCGGGTTTCGGTTCCAATCCGTAACAAGGCGTTAGTCCGGCTACCCAAGGTGAGCGGCCATAACGCTAGGGAGTTCAGGGAGAAGAATTCATGCCAGTCGTCTATGCCTTGAGTGCCAAGGGGGCCCAGGAGCGCAGTGCCGGAAATCCCACACTGCCTGCCGAGTTGGGCGAAATGCTGCGCCAGGTGGATGGGCAGCGCACGCGCACGCAGCTCATCGCCAGCATGCGCAAGTCGTCGCTCACGGCTGGCGGCCTGCGCTGGCTGGAAGCCTCCGGCTACATCCAGCCGACGCAGCCGGCCACCCTCCACAGCCGGCTCGGGCCGGCGACGCAGGGCAATCCGCTGTCGGCCGGCGAGTCCGGCTTTCAGGCGCAGGGGCAGGGCGCCGAAGAGGTGCGCGATGCGCTGTCGCGCTTCATGGTGCGCTCTATCCAGCGCTGGCTGGGGGAAGGCGGCTACCTGTACCACCGGCAGATCGCATTCGCCCGCAGCGTGGACGAGCTGCTGCCGCATCTGAACCCGCTGATGGACACCATCGTCGCCCGCGCCGGCGTCGAGGCCGGTGCCGAGTTCGCCGACACCGCGGCGTTTCTGATGGAACCCATGTCGGCCGAAGAGCAGGCGGCCGAGCCGTCCCTCGCCGGCGACTACTGAGCCAGTCGGCGCCGGGCCCGCCGGCTCACAGCGCCCCGAGCCGCTCCAGCACCTGCCGCACGGCCTGGCGGCCGGCTTCCGACAGCGGTGCCTGCGGCGGCACCGGGTCGCCCACCTCGTAACCCTGCATCTGCAGGCCGCCCTTCACGCAGGCGGCCAGGTTGTACTGCGCGAACACCTGGTTGATCGCCCACAGCTCGCGCTGCAGCGCCATGGCGGCGGGCCAATCGCCGGCGCGGCACAGTTCGTACAGCCGCACGCTCTGGCGCGGCACCAGGCAGGCGGGGCCGGCCATCCAGCCCTTGCCGCCGATCAGCATCACCGCCGCCGGGATGTGGGCCGAGGCGGCGAACACCTCCATGCGGCCCTGCACGCGCTCCATGATCGACAGCAGCCGGCCGGTGTTGAACGAGGCGTCCTTGATGGCCACGATGTTGGGCACGTGGCTGAGCCGCTCGATGGCGGCCAGGCTGAGGTCGGAGCGCTGGAAGTTGGGGTTGGTGTAGAGCACCACCGGCAGCGACACGGCCTCGGCGATGGCCTGGAAGTAGGCCACCACGCCGTCGTCGCCCACCGGGAAATAGGCTTCCATGATGGCCAGGATGCCGTCGGCGCCCACGGCTTCGTAGGCGCGTGCCTGGGCCACGGCGTCGGGGATGGCGCAGGACGCCACGCCGGGGATCACCGGCACCCGCCCGTGCGCCGCGGCCACGCTGGCTTCCACCACGGCCAGCCGCTGCGCCTGGTTCAGGTAGGCGAACTCCCCGGTGGAGCCCAGCGGCGACAGGCCGTGCACGCCGGCGGCGATCAGGTCGTCGATCAGGCGTGCCAGCACGTCGGCCCTGACCTCGCCCGCAGCCGTGAGCGGCGAGACGAGGTAGGGCATGACGCC
>JACKLJ010000004.1 GCA_024235955.1 Burkholderiaceae bacterium | reverse complement strand
GCATTCAGTCTCGAGGTATGTTCGCGAAAGTCGGCCTACAGTACGCGCCGACGTTCACCACGCAATCTTCGAACGCCGCACCCAGTCCAAGGTGTCGGTGGTTCGACGCAATAGTTTCACGACTTGAGCCAGCGAAGCCTTCCTTGGGGTGGGGACCAGTAGCTGGTCTACACCAAATCGCCAGCTTGCCTACAGATTGCCTACAAGCACCCGGCCAACAAAAAACCCAGCTTCCAAAAAGATAGCTGGGTTTCTTTGCTGATGGCGGAGAGAGAGGGATTCGAACCCTCGATACAGTAAAACTGTATACCGGATTTCGAGTCCGGCGCATTCGACCACTCTGCCATCTCTCCGCGGTGGTGAGCCGGGGATTCTAGCAGGCGGCGGACACCCTGGCCTAGCTGGGCCGTGACTCAGGGGCGAAGCACGTCCAGGCCGCCCAGGTAGGGGCGCAACGCGGCGGGGATGGTGATGCTGCCATCCGCGTTCTGGAAGTTTTCCAGCAATGCCACCATCGTGCGGCCCACGGCCAGGCCGGAGCCGTTCAGCGTGTGCACCAGTTCGTTCTTGCCTTGCGCGTTCTTGAACCGCGCCTGCATGCGGCGGGCCTGGAAGGCTTCGCAGTTGCTGACCGAGCTGATCTCGCGGTAGGTGTTCTGGGCCGGCACCCATACTTCCAGGTCGTAGGTCTTGGTGGCGCCAAAGCCCATGTCGCCCGTGCAGAGCAGCACCACGCGGTACGGCAGTTCCAGCTTCTGCAGGATGGCTTCGGCATGGCCGACCATCTGGTCCAGCGCTTCGTAGCTCCTGTCCGGGTGGGTGATCTGCACCATCTCGACCTTGTCGAACTGGTGCTGGCGGATCATGCCGCGCGTGTCGCGGCCGGCGCTGCCGGCCTCCGAGCGGAAACAGGGGGTGTGGGCCGTGAGCCTGATGGGCAGATCGGCTTCGGCCACGATCTCGCCCCGCACCATGTTCGTGAGCGAGACTTCCGAGGTGGGGATGAGGTAAAGCGCCTCGCCTTCGCCTTCCTGCCCGCCCTTCCTGGCGGCGAACAGGTCGGCCTCGAACTTGGGCAACTGGCCGGTACCGCGCAGCGTGTCGGCGTTCACGATGTAGGGCGTGTAGCACTCGGTGTAGCCGTGCTCCTGCGTCTGCACGTCCAGCATGAACTGCGCCAGCGCACGATGCAGGCGCGCCACCGGCCCGCGCATGAAGGAGAAACGCGCCCCGGCCAGCTTGGCACCGGTCTCGAAATCTAGGCCCAGCGGCTCACCCAGGGCTACGTGGTCGCGCACCTCGAAGTCGAATGTGCGCGGCGCCAGGCCGTGCGGTGCCCAGCGGCGGACTTCCTGGTTGGCGCTCTCGTCCGCGCCCACCGGCACGCTTTCGTGCGGCAGATTGGGCACCGCCAGCAGCAGGGTCTGCAACTCGTCCTGGATCACGTCGAGCCGCGCGGCCGAAGCATCGAGCTCGTCCTTGATGCCGGCCACCTGGGCCATGACGTCGTCGGCGCTCTCGCCCTTGGCCTTGCGCTGGCCGATCTGCTTGGAAAGTTGGTTGCGCTGCGCCTGCAGTTCCTCGGTGCGGGTCTGGATGGACTTGCGCTCGGCCTCCAGGGCCTGGAACGCGGCTTCGTCCAGAAACGGCTGCGGGTTCTTGCGCGCCTGCAGGCGTGCGATCACGCCGGGCAGGTCTTTGCGGAGCAGGAGTGGGTCGAGCATGGCGAGATTGTAGGCGGGGCGCCGGTGCGGCCAGGGCCTGCGCCAGCGCTTCGCCGGCGCCCGGGAAATTCAAGAGAAATAGGGCTCCAGCCCTTATCTGGCGGGCGCAACCAGCTATTTAAACAGGAGCAATCGAAGACCTAGCGCAGGTGTTCCAGATTCACCTCGGCTGCACCTTCCAGCTTCAGGCCCTTGGGCAGCGGGAACTTCACCGCTTCCTGAATGCCGTCAAGCTTGCGCACGGCCACGGCGCCCAGCGCCTTCAGCCGCTCAACCACCTGGCGCACCAGGATGTCGGGCGCAGAGGCCCCGGCCGTCACGCCCACGCGCGCCTTGCCCTGCACCCAGGCGGCTTGCAGTTCGTCGGCGCTGTCGATCATGTAGGCCTCGGTGCCCAGCTTGCGCGCCACCTCGCGCAGGCGGTTGCTGTTGCTGCTGGTCGGGCTGCCGACGACGATCACCACGTCCACCTGGCCGGAGAGCAGCTTGACCGCGTCCTGCCGGTTCTGCGTGGCGTAGCAAATGTCCTGCTGCTTGGGCTCGCGGATGGCTGGGAAGCGCGCCTTGACGGCGGCGGTGATGTCAGCTGCGTCGTCCACCGAGAGCGTGGTCTGCGTCACCACGGCAAGTTTGGCGGTCTGGTCGGGCTGGATGCGCGCCACATCAGCAACGTCTTCCACCAGGTGGATGCCGCCGTCGAGCTGGCCCATGGTGCCTTCCACTTCGGGGTGGCCCTTGTGGCCAATCATGATGAACTCGTAGCCCTCCTTGCGCAGCTTGGCGACTTCGACGTGCACCTTGGTCACCAGCGGGCAGGTGGCGTCAAACACGCGGAAGCCCCGCGCTTCGGCCTCGCGCTCCACCGACTTGGGCACGCCGTGGGCGCTGAACACCAGCGTGGCGCCGGGCGGCACGTCGGCCAGGTCCTCGATGAAGATCGCGCCCTTGGCCTTGAGGTCGTTCACCACGTAGGTGTTGTGCACGATCTCGTGCCGCACGTAAATCGGCGCGCCGAACTTGGCCAGGGCCCGTTCCACGATCTCGATGGCGCGGTCCACACCGGCGCAGAAGCCGCGTGGCTCGGCCAGAACCACTTCGCCCGCCATCACAGCACCCCGATCACATGCACCTCGAAGGTCACGGGCTGGCCAGCCAGCGGGTGGTTGAAGTCGAGCTGCAGCGCGCCGTCGTCGCGCACCGCCTGCACCACGCCGGCAAAGCGGCCCTGACCGTCGGGCGTGGGCAGCTCCACCACTTCGCCAATGGCATAGATCTCGTCGGGGTCGCCCATGGCGTCCAGCTCGCGGCGGGCCAGCCACTGGACCATGTCCGGGTTGCGGTCGCCAAAGGCAGCGCCGGCCGGCACCTCGAACGTGGTGCGCGTGCCTTCAGGCAGGCCGACCAGACGCTCTTCCAGCGCCGGCGAAAGCTCGCCCGCGCCCAGCGTCAGCGTGGCGGGCTGGCCTTCAAAGGTGTTGATGACGTCGCCCTGCGGGCCCGCCAGACGGTAGTGCAGCGTGAGAAAGGAGCCGGCCTGCACCTGGGCCGGAAGCGTGTTCACCATGGTCGCGATTATCCCGCGAGCGCACCGTCCCCGCTGTCCGCGGCGTTCCGGGCAGGCGGCCCTGGGCGCAGCACCAGCACCATGATGTCGCCGTGCAGCCAGCGCAAGGCCGCCAGCAGCGGCAGCATGCCCAGCCAGAGCAGCCCGCTGGTCACCGCCGCATGCGGCCGGGCGTAGGCGATGCGGGCGTACAGCCCCTTGAGGCGCAACGATTGCAACTCATCCACCGCCACCGTCTCCAGCCCCAGCCGCCCGGCCAGCCGCGACAGGTTGCCCCGGTTGAAGTAGTGCCTGTGGGGCGATGGCATGCCCACCTGCCACATGCGGTCGAACGGCCCGGAAACCCCCAGGCGCCGCAGCAGCCGGGCCAGACGGTAAAGGGCGCCCTGCGCGTCGGGCAGGTTCAGTGCCAGAACGCCCCCCGGGCGCAGGCGGCCCGCGGCCACGGCCAGCGCGCCGGCCGGATCGTCGAAGTGCTCGATGGAATCGTTGAAGCTGATGACGTCGAAGCGCTCGTCCGGCTCCAGGCATTGGGGGAAGAACCCGTCGCGCAGCACCACGCCCGCCCGCGCCGCCACGGCGCGCGCACCCGCGTCGGGCTCGATGCCCTCGGCCGTGAAGCGCGTGGCGGCCTGCCGTACGAACCAGCCATAGCCGGCACCCACGTCCAGCAGCTTCGGCCGCTCCCCATCGGCAGCGGTCAGCGTCCGCGCGCGGTCGATGATGTCCAGCAACTGCTCGAAGTTCTCGTGCCGCAGGTCGTGCAGCGCCTGCTCCCGCACCGCCTCGTCGACCCGCTGGTGCGCTTCCGTGGCGTTGATCGCAATCGCCAGTTGCGCGCCTTCGTAACCGCAGGCCGGGCACTGGCGATGCCAGGTTGCCAGGCCTGCTTCGAGCGCCTGGCCGCAGCAGGGGCAATCCGGGTTCGACATGGTGTGAGGGAAGGCGCGCATGCGCCGCAAGGCAGAAGCCCGGCGCCGGCGAGGCGGGGGAGGCGTCTTCGATAATGGGGCTGCCATTGTAGATTCCGCCATGCCGCTCAAAGACCTGCCGCCCGACGCCCGCCCGCGCGAAAAGCTGCTCGCGCGCGGCCCCGGCGCGCTGGGCGATGCCGAACTGCTGGCGCTGCTGCTGCGCACCGGCACCGCCGGCCGTGGCGTGCTGCAGATGGCCCAGGAGCTGCTCGATGCCTTCGGCGGGCTGGCCGGCCTGCTGCATGCGGGCGCCGACGACCTGAAGCGCGTCAAGGGCCTGGGTGGCACGGCCAAGCGGGCCGAACTGGTGGCGGTGCTGGAACTGGCCCGGCGCGTGCTGGCCGAGCAGCTCAGGGAGCGCGCCGCTTTCGAGAGCCCCACCGCCGTCAAGGACTACCTGCAGCTGCACCTGGCCAGCCGCGCGCACGAGGTCTTCGCCGCGCTGTTCCTGGACGCGCAGCACCGGCTGATCGCGCTGGAGGAGCTGTTCCGCGGCACACTCACGCAGACCAGCGTCTACCCGCGCGAGGTGGTGCTGCGCGCTCTGCACCACCATGCCGCCGCCGTGGTGCTGGCGCACAACCACCCGAGTGGCAGCGTGGCCCCGAGCCGTGCCGACGAAGCCCTGACCCAGACCCTCAAGACCACGCTGGCGCTGGTCGACGTGCGCGTGCTCGACCACGTGATCGTGGCGCCGGGCCAGGCGCTGTCGATGGCGGAGAAGGGGCTGCTGTGAACCCGGTCAAGTCGTTCCAGGAACTCAAGGCGATCCGCCGCGAGATGGCCGAGGCCCGTCAGCGGGCCGCCGACGAAGCCGCGGCACACCGCGCTGCAGCCCGTCAGACCGAGGCCGACGCCCAGCTGTTCGCCCGCGCCGCCGGCCCGGTGCAGCCGCTGCGCGCCCACGGCCGCGTGCAGCACGAGCCCACACCCGCGCCACCGCTGGCACGCCAGCGCGAGCGCGACGAACAGGCCGTGCTCAAGGAAGCCCTGTCCGACGAGTTCGATCCCGCCACGCTGCTGCAGGTGGACGAGCACCTGAGCTTTCGCCGTCCCGGCGTCGGCCCTGACGTGACCGGCAAGCTGCGCCGGGGCGACTGGGCCGTGCAGCGCGAAATCGACCTGCACGGCCTGCGCGTGCATGAGGCACGCGAGGCGCTTGCCGCCTTCCTGCAGGGCGCCCAGCGCGCCGGCCTGCGCTGCGTGCGCGTGGTGCACGGCAAGGGCCTGGGCTCGCCCGGCCGCACACCGGTGCTCAAGGGCAAGGTGCACGGCTGGCTGATCCAGAAGAAGGAAGTGCTGGCCTTCGTGCAGGCCAGGCCGCTGGAAGGCGGCGCCGGCGCGCTGCTGGTGCTGCTGACGGGGCAGGCGGGGCGCTGACCCCAGGGGCCGGCACCTTTCCCCTGCGTTCCAGGAACGTGCCTGCCCTCGGAATTTCAGATCAAAAAGGCCTCCAGCCCTTGCGCAACGGGCGCAGGCAGCTCACGAATTCGTAGCAATCGGCGCGGCCGCCCGCGCCTCCCGCGCGGCCTGGCGGGCGCGCCAGATCAGCAGGCCCAGGGCCACCAGCGCCGGCACGGCCAGCGCGGCGAAGGCCACTCGGTAGCTGCCGCTGCCGGCGGCCAGGGCGCCGAAGGTGGGCGAGCCGCACACCACGCCCATGAAGGTGAACAGCAGCGTGCCGCCGGTGGCCTTGCTGGCCTGGCCGGCCGGTGCCTGGCGCGCCACGGCGGCCAGGTAGACACCGTTCCAGCCGATGGCCGACGCGCCCAGCAGCGCGACGATGGCCCAGATCAGGCCCGTGGGCCAGCCGGCCTGCAGCGCGGCGGTGAGCAGGGCGCCCACCACCATCAGGCACGACAGCAGCATCAGCGTGTTGCGCGGGCCCAGGCCGCGGTCGGCCACGGCGCCCCAGGCAATGCGACCCACCACGCCCGCCAGCTGCGACACCGACAACGCCACGCCGGCGGCCACCAGGGTCATGGCCAGCGATTCGTGCAGGTAGGTGACCATGTACGCCGTCACCGACACCTGGATGGCCGAGAACAGGAACGAGCATGCGGCCAACACGATCAGCGGCGTGTGCCGGAACACCATGCCGATGGGCTCCAGCAGCGCCGCCAGCGCCAGCGGCTGGCCGGGGTGGCGGTCGGCGTCCAGCGCGGCGCGCAGCGGCTGGGCCAGCGGCACGCAGGCCAGGCTGACCAGGGCCACCACCGCCAGCGCGCCCTGCCAGCCCACCAGCAGCAGCAGCCCCGGCACCAGCGCGCCGGCCAGCATGCCGCCCGCCGGCACGCCGGTCTGCTTGATGGAAAACACCAGCGACATGCGGTGCGGCGGCGTGGTGAGCGCCAGCAGGTGCGAGCTGGCCGGGGTGATGGGCCCGTAGCCGGCGCCGATGCACAGCGCCCCCAGCGCCACCGCCGGCAGCCAGGGCACGGCGCACAGCAGCAGGCCGACCGCGCACAGGCCCAGACCCACCTGGCTCACGCGAATGGCGCCCAGGCGCCGCACCAGCGTGCCGCCGATCAGGCTGGAGATCATGGCCGCCAGGTAGCACAGCGCCACGTACACCCCCACCAGGGTAGGCGAGACGCCCAGCGCCTCGGCCACCACCGGCGCCATGGCGGGCACGGTGAGCAGCGCCATCGACACCATGGCCTGCACGGCCGTGGTGACGGCCAGGCTCCACCAGGCGTTGGGGGTGGGCGGCGCCGGCGTCGCAGCCGCGCCCGGCTCAGCCATTCTTGTTCCGCATCCAGTCGGCGGTCTTGAACAGGCTCTGGTTCAGGCGCAGGCGCAAATCCTCGTCCACGCCGGTTTCGCGCATGGCCTGGTCCATGCAGGCCAGCCACTGGTCGCGCTCGCGGATGCCGATGGCGAACGGCAGGTGGCGCATGCGCAGCCGCGGGTGGCCGAAGCGCTCAACGTAATGATCCGGCCCGCCCAGCCAGCCGCACAGGAACCAGAACAGCTTTTGCCGCGCATCCTCCAGCGTGCTGCCGTGCACGGCGCGCAGCTCGGCGTAAGCGGGCTCCAGATCCATCAGGTCGTAGAAGCGCTCCACCAGCGCGTGCACGGCAGCCTCGCCGCCCAGGCGTTCGAACGGCGTGGCGGTGGATGCATCGGGGACGGGATTCTCGGTCAAATGCGGCTTTCGTCCTTGCGGGCCGGGTGGCGGCAGCTCCTGAAATAAGAGCAAACCGACACCGGCCGGGGGATGGGCCATTGTAGGTGCGCGTGCGCGGCCGCGCTGTCGCCGGCTTGCCCCCGGCGTTCAGGCGTCCGGTACGTGATTGGCATCGGGGTCGGCGGCTGGATCGGCATCGCCGCCGTCCGGCACCGGCACCATGCGCACGCCGGCGGCCAGGGTGGCGGCGTGGGCTGCTTCATCAGCCAGCGCGGCGGCAGCGGCGCGCGCGTCCTGCGGCCAGAGCGTGGCCGGATCGACCACCGTCACCAGCGCGCCAGGCGGCTCGTCGGGCAGGGTGCCATAGTCGAGCCGCAGCGGATCGCCGTAGTCGCGCTCCAGCTTGACGCTGCTGCCATGCCCCACAGCCACCAGGTGGCGGCCCAGCCAGCGCCGCGCGGCCCGCTCGCCCAGATCGAACAGGTGCTGCACGCTGGCGCGCGTGGGGTTGGTCTTGCTGTTCGGCGGCAGCTCGCGCATGGCCTTGCCGCCGTCGATGCGGTGCATGTGGATGGCCCGCAGGCCGGCCGGCGCCACGCCCTTGGCCACCATGTCGTTGAGCACGGCCACCCAGCGCATCTGCGCGATCAGGCTGGCGTTGAAGGTCAGCGCGTTGGCGCGGTCGACGATCTCCTCGGCCGTCTTCGGGGTGCCGGGGTAGCGCAGCGGGTTGATCTGCACCAGCAGGATGTCGCGCGTGCTGCACAGCTCCACCAGCGGCGCCAGCGCGGGGTTGCCGGAGTAGCCGCCGTCCCAGTAGGCGCGGCCGTCGATCTCCGGCGCCTGGAACAGCATCGGCAGGCAGGCCGAGGCCATGACCGCCTGCGCCGTGAGCCGCCGGCCGGCGAAGATCACGGCACGGCCGGTTTCCACATCGGTGGCGTTGACGAACACCTTGGGCTCGGGCAGGCGGGCGATGCGCTCGAAGTCGATCTCGCGCTCCAGCAACTGGCGCAGCGGGTTGATGTCGAGCGGGTTGCTCTGGTAGGGCGAGAGGCGCCCCAGCGCCCCGGGCAGCGCGCCCAGCATCAGTTTGGCGAGGCGGCTCGGCCCGTCGCTGAGGGCGCCAAGCGCCATCACCTGGTCCCAGACGCGGGTCAGGGTGTCGCGCGCGCCTTCGGCCGGGTCGCGCCCGGCGTCGCTGGCGGCGGCCCAGCCGTGCGCCACCGCGACGGCGTTCACCGCCCCGGCGCTGGTGCCGCTGATGCCTTCGAAACCCAGGCGGCCGTCGGCCAGCAGGGCATCGAGCACGCCCCAGGTGAAGGCACCATGTGCACCACCCCCCTGCAACGCCAGATTCGTGGTCTTGAGCATTGGCATGGCGGCTAGTGAAGCACAGGCACGCGGCGCTGGTTAGGGGTTGCGCTCTAAGCTGGTGCAAGTGCCTGTCGCAGCGCGGATTTCGTCATGCGGTGCGTGGTACCCACACCACGGGCGTGGGTGACTGCCGCATGAAATTTCAAGACAAATCGGGATCCAGCCCAATAATGACGGGCGCAGGCAGCTCCTTTTTCAGGAGCATTCTTCCGCTCCCAGCCAGTCTGCTGCGGGCCGCTGCGCCCTACTCCGCCGCCTGCCGCAGCGTCTGCACCACCGGCTGGCGCAGCACGCCGCGCAGGCCCCACCAGCCGGCCGCCAGCGCCAGCACGCCGCCGGCCAGGGCACCGGCCAGCGGCACCCAGGCGGCCGCGCGCCAGGCGAAGTCGAACGCATAGCGCGCCAGCGCCCAGCCGACGCCCGCCGCCACCAGGCTGGCCAGCAACCCGGCCAGCAGGCCCACGCCGGCCAATTCGGCCCGCTGCACCTGGCGCAGCAGCGCGCTGCCGGCGCCCACGGCGCGCATCACCGCGAACTCGCGCGCGCGCTCCTCGCGCGTGGCGCTGACGGCGGCGAACAGCACGATCAGCCCCGCCGCCAGCGTGAAGCCGAACAGGAACTCCACCGCACGGATCACCTGCCTCAGCACGCGCTGCACCTGCGCGATGGTGGCGCTGAGATCGACGTTGGTGATGTTGGGAAACTGGCGCACCAGTGCGTTGTCGAAGCCCGGCGACGCCGGCGCGCGGTAGGCAGCCAGGTAGGTCACCGGCACGTCCGGCATGCTGCCGACCGGAAACATGACGAAGAAGTTGGCGTGCATGGAAGTCCAGTCGACCTTGCGCAGGGATGTGATCCTGGCCTCGTGCGGGATGCCGCCGATGTCGAAGCGCAGGGCGTCGCCCAGCTTCAGGCCCAGCGTTTCGGCGATGCCCTCCTCCACGCTGGCGGCGCCGGCCTCTTCCGGCTGCCAGCGGCCGGCGGTGATCTCGTTGTGCGCGGGCCGCTCGGCCGCGTAGGACAGGTTGAACTCGCGGTCCACCAGGCGGCGGGCGCGGTCTTCGGCGTAGTCGGCCGGCCCCACGTCGCGGCCGTTCACGGACACCAGGCGGCCGCGCACCATGGGGTACCAGTCGAGCCGCTCCACGCCGCCCTGGCGCAGCGCAGCGCGGAAGTCGCCCGCCTGCTCCGGCGTGATGTTGATGACGAAGCGGTTGGGCGCGTCGGCCGGCGTGGCGTTGCGCCAGCTGTCCACCAGATCGGTGCGCAGCAGGACCAGCAGCACCAGCGCCATCAGGCCGACGGCCAGGCTGCTCACCTGCACCACCGCGTACACCGGCCGCGCCGTGATCTGCCGCGTGGCCAGCACCAGCCAGCGCGGCGCCGTGGCTTCGTTGACGCTGCGGCGCAGCAGCCAGGTCGCGCCCCAGGCCAGCAGCGCGAACAGCGCCACCGCACCGGCAAAACCGCCCACGGCGATCAGCCCCAGCGTGAGGTCTCGACTGGTGGCCAGCAGCAGGGCCGCGAAGCCCAGCACGCCCAGCGCCAGCACCGCGAGCGGCGCGGTCTTGAGCGCGCCGACCTCGCGCCGGATCACCCGCAGTGGTGGCACCTGGGCCAGCTGCAGCACCGGCGGCAGGCCGAAGGCCGCCAGCAGGGTCAGCCCCACGCCGAGGCCGAACACCACCGGCCAGGCGCTGGGCGCGGGTAGCCCAGCTTCCACCAGCCCCGCCAGCAGCCACACGAAGACGTAGTGAACGGCAAAGCCCAGCGCCACGCCCAGCACGCTGGCGGCCAGGCCGACCAGCAGGAACTCCACCGCGTAGGCCCGCGCCATCTGGCGCTGGCTGAGACCGAGCACGCGCAGCATGGCGGCGCCGTCCAGGTGCCGCGCCGCGAAGCCGCGCGCCGCCAGCGCCACCGCCACCGCTGCCAGCAGCGCGGCCAGCAGGGCGACCAGGTTGAGGAATTTATCGGCCCGGTCCAGCGTCTGCCGCATCTCGGGCCGGCCGCTTTCCAGCGATTCGAGCCGCATGCCGCGCGCGCCAGGCTCGGCCAGCCGCGCCTTGGCCCAAGCCTGGAAGCGTGCCACGGGCGCCGGATCGCCCGCCACCGCCAGCCGCCAGGTGATGCGGCTGGCCGGCTGCACCAGGCCGGTGGCGGCCAGATCGGCCGCGTTCAGCAGCACGCGCGGCGCAAAACTCATGAAGCCGGCGCCGCGATCGGGCTCGAAAGTCAGCACGCGGGCAATGCGCAGACTGGCGTCGCCCAGCAGCAGGGTGTCGCCCACCTTCAGGTCCAGCGCTTCCAGCAGCGGTGCCTCGACCCACACCTGGCCGTTGGCGGGAATGGACTGGGCCGGGCTGCCCTCGGTGTCCGCAGGTGTCTCGCTGGTCCGCAGTTGGCCGCGCAGGGGGTAGCCCGCGGGCACCGCCTTCAGTGCCACCAGCCGCGCGGCGCCGCCTTGTGCATCGGGCGCGCGTGCCATGGTCGGGAAACTGAGGGTCTGGGTGCTGCGCAGTCCAAGTCGTTGAGCTTCTGCCAGCCAGTCGGCGGGCGGCGGGTTGTCGCTGACCAGCACGGCGTCGCCACCCAGCAGCTGGCGCGCATCGCGCTGCAGGCCGCCCTGCAGACGGTCGGAGAAGAAACCCACGGCCGTGAGCGCCGCCACGGCCAGCGCCACCGCCACCAGGGCCAGGCGCAACTCACCCGCGCGCCAGTCGCGCCAGAGGGTGCGCCAACCCAGGGCGAAGGAAGATACCTGGCTCATGATGCCCGTCGCCCGAACACGGCGCGGGCAGTCGCCGCCTGGCGGTGCCAGGTGCACTCCGCGGCCCGGCCGCTCACCGGGCCACCTTGTAGGACACCTGGCCTTGCGTGCCCACGATCAATTGCAGGTGGACATCCTCCACGTCGTCGATCCGGCGCACCAGCGTTTCCATCTGCCGGATCTGCTCCTGCCGGCTGACGCAGCCCATCAGCCAGACATGGCGGCGCTGGCCCAGGGCCCAGAGGCTGGTATCGGCCAGGTTGCCCGCGTGCTCGACCGCGCGCGCCACCCGCGGAATAATTTCGGCGTCGTACTGGTAGGCGCTGGGCAGGCGGCAACGGCCGTCGAGCCAGCAGCTCACGCCGCGCTGCGCCCGGTCGTGCGCGATGTCGCGCAGCTCCTGCTCGGTGTACGTCGGCGGACTGGCCACGGGGCAGCCCGGCAGTCCCTGGGTCAATCGCAGGAACGGATCGTGGAAACTGCTGCTGTCCTGCTGCGCGTGGGCCTGGAATGCACCGGCCACCAGCACAGCGACAGCGGCGGCCCAGCGCACCGGTCTGCGCGTTGTCTCTCTGACGTCAACTGTCAGGGGTTCAGATTGCCGAGCAATCCGCTCGTGGATCATGGCCCGTCCGCCCCGGAAACCGCTCGACCCGCACCGGATGCAGCGCCCTCCGCGGCCGCCAGTTCAGGTTGCAGTTCGATACGCTCCGGCGCGCTGTAGCAGAGAAAGCGCTGGTTCATGGCGCGGCCGATGGCGCAAAGACCGAGCTGCGCCGCCACACGCTGCCCCATCTGCGTGATGCCGCTGCGGGAAACGACGATGGCGATGCCCATCTGCGCGGCCTTGATGACCATCTCGCTGGTCAGGCGCCCGGTGGTGTAGAACACCAGGCCGCCCGTGCCCTGCATGGCGTCACCCTGCAGCCACATCCAGCCGGCGATGGCATCCACCGCGTTGTGGCGGCCGACATCCTCGATGAACAATTGCATGCGGCCGTGCTGGAACAGCGCGCAGCCATGTACGGAGCCGGCCGACTTGTATGTGCTCTCCTGCAGGCGGATGGCGTTCAGCAGCTCGTACAGCTCGCCCTGCGTGATGCGCGCCTCAACGGGGAGGCGAATGGCTTCGAGGTCTTCCAGCAGGCTGCCGAACACGCTGCCCTGCCCGCAGCCGGTGGTGACGACGCGGTGTTCGGTCCGGGCAGCCAGGGCTTCGAGCGGAAGATGCATGCGCACCGCCGCTGCATCGGCGTCCCAGTCGATGGTGATCGATTCGATGTCGGCCGCCTCCTGCACCAGCCGCTGGTTGCGCAGGTAGCCCAGCACCAGCCAGTCGGGGTGGGCACCCAGGGTCATCAGGGTGACCAGCTCGCGCTTGTCCAGGTAGATGGTCAGCGGGCGTTCGGCCGGGATGTCGACCATGCGTATCTGACCGTGCTGATCCACTGCCTGTACCGGCGCGGTCAGCGGAGCGTGGCCGCTCACGAGCAGGCGCGGCATCGAGCGGGAAGGCAGTGGATGCATGGTGGACACACGGAAACGTCGGCTCAAGCGTAACCGGTTGAGCACTTGCCCGTCATATCCCCACCAGAAACCGTCAGCCCCGCGCTCCCGCAGGTACACCTGCCACCGAAGACGCCTCGAGACTTATTTGGACGCAGCGCTGGCAGATGCCGTGGGCGCGCCACCGGCCTGCGCCTGCAACTGGCTCGGCGCGTTGACCGCCGTGCCAGGAGGTGAATGAGCGCCGGCGGCCTCGGCCGGCTTCTGCTCAGGCGGTGTGTAGGCAAACGGCCCAGGATCCGTGCATGGCGCAACGCCTGCCGCGGGCGGGTTGGCGGTCTTGCCAGCGGGCAGGTGGCTGCGGTAGTAGGCCGCCACACGGTCCTGCGCCTGGCAGAGCCTGTAGCCATCCACCTTGCCTTGCCAGGCGCTCTTGGCGGCTGCTTCCTTTGCCTTGGCTTCAGCCTCGGGCGAGGGTGGTGGCAGTTTGGCCCATGCCGCTTGCGTGAAGGCCATCAATGCGGCCACGCCCCATGCGATGCTGCGGTTCATGTCGTGCACTTCCTTGTTCTTGCCGAGAACCCACTCAGGCCGAGTGGCCAACAGCCGCTTGAGGCGGCGCCGGCTCCTGCGCCTGCCCGGAGCGCTGCGCGGGAATCTTGCCGGCCGCGATGTCGTCGTACCAAAGCTTGTGGTGCTCGGCCGCCCATTCTTCATCGACCCAGCCGGTCTTCATGGCCTTGTAGGCGCCGCGCACGCCCACCGTGCCCATGTAGATGTGGCCGAACAACATGGCCATCATGATGGCAGTGGCCGTCAGGTGCGCCATGTGGACGATCTGCATCTGACCGCGTGTATCACCGAATCCGGGAATCAGCTTATCCAGCACCAGCCCGGAGGCGACGGCGATCAGCCCCGGAAAAAACATGCCCCACCAGTACATCCCTTTTTCCGCCGGGTTGAAGCGGTGCGACGGCACCTGTTCCTTGCCCAGCATACCGCCCGCGTTCTTGAGCCACAGGAGGTCGGAGAGGTTGGCGATGTTGTCCTTCATGAAGGTGATCAGCACGATCACCAGCGACACCGCGAACAGCGGGCCGGCAAAGTTGTGCACGTTCTTGAGCAAGTACGCCAGCCAGCCAAACAGATGCAGGCCAAGCACCGGTTGCAGGAAAAACTTGCCGAAGGCCATGACGATCCCGGACAACGCCAGCGCAACGAACGCACCCGCGTTGACCCAGTGCGCTGCCCGCTCGAATGGGGTGAACCGTTCGATCACCGGCGCCCCGTTGTTGTCGGCATACCCCATCTTGCCCTTGGCGACATAGAGCAGGATCAACGCCACCAGGGCGATCAGCAGCAGCGATCCACCGTAGGGAATCAACCAGTTGTTGCGCACCTGGCGCCAGGCCTCACCAGCGGAGGTGAGGCGCGAGCCGGGGTACTGGACCATCGGCTGGATCAGGTTGCCGGCCTCGGGAGCCTCCGATTTGGGCAGGCTGCTGTAACCCGTCACACCGCCGCCCACGGAGCGCCACATCGGCGCATTGTTGCCCGGTTGGACCTTGGCGCGCTCACCGTTGGTCTGCTGGGCGTAGTCGGGGTCAGCCGCCGCGTCTGGAGCGATCTGGAAGATGTTGGCGCTCTGCACACCCGCGAGCGATCCGGCGGCGGCAGGAGCGGCTGCGCTGGCCACTGGGCTCGCAACGCCGGCAGCCGCGCCGCCGTCCTGCGCCCAGGCAGAGGGTAGCCCCCCCAACACCAGGGCAGCCGAGAGAAGCAACTTATGGAGCATCCGAGATACCTCCCGCATTCAGCGTGGCGTGATGCGCGTGTATTCGTTCTGGCCCCACTGGCCACGCGCCCGCAACTCATGCACCCATGAAGTCTCGTCGCCTGCCTTCCAGCCTGGCGCCGTAAACGCTGCGACACCTGTACCCTGGTAAGCGGGGCTGCCGCGCGAGCCCCCGCCCTCCGCTAGGTTTTGAGGCTTCTCGCCACACCCGCCAAGCAGCCCAAGCGCCAAAGCACCCATCAGCAACTGAAGTTTCATGATCGGGTCCCTTCCGGTTTGGCGTTCTTGTTGGTGCCGTAGGCTGTGCCCCAACCCCAGACTTCCGCACCCTTGCCGCGCATCACCACGCGTTGGCGGAAGATGTCTGCGACCATGTCCCCATCACCTGCCAGCAACGCCTTGGTGGAGCACATCTCGGCGCAGGCTGGCAGCTTGCCCTCGGCCAGGCGGTTGCGGCCGTACTTCTCGAACTCGGCCTGGCTGCCGTGCTTCTCCGGACCACCGGCGCAGAATGTGCACTTGTCCATCTTGCCGCGCACGCCGAACTGGCCTTTGGACGGGAACTGCGGCGCACCGAACGGGCAGGCGTAACTGCAGTAGCCGCAGCCGATGCATACGTCCTTGTCGTGCAGCACCACACCTTCGTCGGTGCGATAGAAGCAATTGACCGGGCATACCGCCATGCACGGCGCATCCGAGCAGTGCATGCAGGCCACGGAGATTGACTTCTCTCCGGGCACACCGTCATTGAGCGTGACCACACGACGGCGGTTCACACCCCAGGGTACGTCGTTCTCGTTCTTGCAGGCGGTGACGCAACCATTGCATTCGATGCAGCGCTCGGCATCACAGATGAACTTCATTCGTGCCATGTCGGTGCTTCCTTACGCTTTCTCGATCTGGCAGACCGTGGTTTTGGTTTCCTGCATCATGGTCACGGAGTCGTAGCCATAGGTGGTGCCGGTATTGACGGCCTCGCCGCGCACGATCGGGTGTGCCCCAGCCGGGTAGTAGGCCAGCATGTCAGCCCCTTGCCAGCGGCCAGAGAAGTGGAACGGCAGGAACACGGTGTCGGCTGCCACGCGCTCGGTGACCAGCGCCTGCACATTCAGGTGACCGCCCGTTGGGGTGTTCACCCACACCCGGTCGCCGTCGGAGATACCACGCTCGGCAGCGGCCTTGGGGTTGAGCTCGACGAACATCTCCTGCTGCAGTTCGGCCAGCCACGGGTTGGAACGCGTCTCCTCACCACCGCCCTCGTACTCGACCAGGCGCCCGGACGTCATGATGAGCGGGAACTTTTCGTACAGCTTGTCGGCGATGTTCTTTTCCTGCACGGTCTTGTAGAGAGTGGGCAGGCGCCAGAAGGCTTTCTTGTCGTCGTGCGTGGGGTACTTCGCCACCATGTCCGGCCGCGTGCCGTACAGCGGCTCACGGTGCTGGGGAATCGCGTCCGGGAAATTCCACACCACGGCGCGTGCCTTGGCATTGCCGAAGGGGTAGCAACCGTGGTTCTTCATCACCACGCGGATAATGCCGCCCGAGGAATCGGTCTTCCAGTTCTTGCCGTCGGCTGCTTTCTTCTCTGCATCGGTAAGCTCGTCCCACCAGCCGAGTTTCTTCATCAGCACGTGGTCGAACTCGGGATAGCCCGTCGTGATGTCGGCGCCCACCGAATGCGAACCGTCTTCGGCCAGCAGGTTGACACCGTCCCTCTCCACCCCGAAATTGGCGCGGAAGTTGCCACCGCCGTCCATCACGTGCTTGTGCGTGTCATACAGGTTGGGCGAACCGGGGTGCTTGAGTTCCGGCGTGCCCCAGCACGGCCACGGAAGCCCGAAGTAGTCGCCGGTCATGTCGTAGCCGGTCTCGCTGTCCTTGACCGTGCCCTTGCATTTGAGCGTCTTGACGTCGAACGCCGCCATGTGCCGCATGTGGGCCTTCACGCGCTCAGGACTGATGCCGGTGTAGCCAATGGTCCAGACACATCTGTTGATCTCGCGCAGGATGTCTTCCGGCACCGGCTCGTCCATGCCGCCGACCTTCTGCATCTTGTAGTTCTTGACCAGCTCCTGGCCGAAGCCCAGCTTCTGTGCCAACTGGTACATGATCATGTGGTCGCTGCGGCTTTCCCACAGCGGCTCGATCACCTTCTCGCGCCACTGCACGGAACGGTTGGACGCCGTGCAGGAACCGCTGGTTTCGAACTGCGTGGACGCCGGCAGCAGGTACACAGCACGGTCAGGATTGACTTCGCTGCCTTGCTTGGCAGGCATGGCCGCCATCGACGCGGTGGCCGACGGGTATGGATCAATCACCACCAGCAGATCGAGCTTGTCCATGGCCGTCTTCATTTCAAGGCCACGGGTCTGCGAGTTGGGCGCATGCCCCCAGAAAATCACCCCGCGCAGGTTGGACGGCTGATCGATCAGGTCGTTCTTCTCCAGGATGCCATCGATCCAGCGGCTCACGGTGATGCCAGACTTGCCCATCATGCCCGGCGCATAACGACCCTTGATCCACTCGAAATCCACGCCCCAGGCGTTGGCGAAATGCTTCCAGGATCCTTCTGCCAGACCGTAGTAGCCCGGCAGCGAATCCGGGTTGGGGCCAACGTCGGTGGCGCCCTGTACGTTGTCGTGGCCGCGGAAAATATTGGCACCGCCACCGGAAATGCCCACGTTGCCCAACGCGAGCTGCAGGATGCAGGAGGCGCGCACCATGGCATTGCCAATGGTGTGCTGGGTCTGCCCCATGCACCAGACAATGGTGCCCGGCCGGTTCTTGGCCATCGTTTCGGCCACGCGATATAGGTCGGCCTCCTTGACGCCGCTCACCTCTTCCACCTTGTCCGGCGTCCATTTGGCAAGCACTTCTTCCCGTACCTTGTCCATGCCGAAGACGCGGTCGTTGATGTACTTCTTGTCTTCCCAGCCGTTCTTGAAGATGTGGTACAGGACGCCGAACAGCACCGGAATATCGGTGCCGGAACGGATCCGGACGTACTGATCAGCCTTGGCCGCGGTACGGGTGAAGCGCGGATCAATCACGATCATCTTGCAACCCGTCTCCTTGCTGTGCAGCATGTGCAGCATGGACACCGGGTGCGCCTCAGCGGCGTTGGAGCCGATGTACAACGCGCACTTGCTGTTCTGCATGTCGTTGTACGAGTTGGTCATCGCGCCATAGCCCCAGGTGTTGGCCACACCCGCAACCGTGGTCGAATGGCAGATGCGCGCCTGGTGGTCGCAGTTGTTGCTGCCCCAGAAGCTCATCCATTTGCGCAGCAGGTAGGACTGCTCGTTGCTGTGCTTGGACGAACCCACCACGTAGACGCTGTCCGGACCGGATGCCTTGCGCAAATCCAGCATCTTGGCGGAAATCTCGTTCAGGGCCTGGTCCCAGCTGATGCGCTCGTACTTGCCATTGACGAGCTTCATCGGATAGCGCAGACGGTACTCGCCATGACCGTGCTCGCGCAGTGAGGCTCCCTTGGCGCAGTGCGAGCCCATGTTGATAGGGGAATCAAATACCGGCTCCTGCCGCACCCAGACGCCGTTCTCCACCACGGCGTCCACTGCACAGCCAACCGAGCAATGCGAACAGACGGTACGGCGCACCACCACCTGGCCGCTACCATCCACGCTGTGAGCGGCCGTGTCGGCCGCATCCGCCTTGCGCACAAGCGCCAGCTGCGATGCTGCCAATCCTGCACCGACACCCAAGCCCGATCGACGCAGGAAACCGCGCCGATCCATGGTGGGTAGGGCATGCGACAAACCACGGCGCAGACTCTGCACCAGCGATGCACCGGCAGTCGTGCGGGTGACGGCATCGGATTTCTTGGTCAACAACATGGCGGGCTCCAAACCTCTCCAACCAGATACAGACAACGGTCAGCGCGCTTCAGACGCGCGCCGTCTTGTAGTAGCGCTTGACGTGCTCGGTCAGCGCATAACCCCCACCCTTCTCGGGCGCAGGCCGACCGGTCGTAGGAGCGGGTTCGGCACGGCGCGGCACAACAGGAAGCGCAGCCGCGGCCACTGCTGCCGCCCCAGCAACACCTGCACCGGCGAAGAGCACCCGGCGGGAAAGCCGATGAGAGGGTTCAGAGGTTTTCATGCATGGGCTCCGGTACGTTCGCCTAGGAATATGTTTGCATAGCTTTTGGCTTGATCATACTCAAGCCCTACGACCGTTTCAGCGGGAAAACCCGAATCCAGGCCGCGCTACTCATTTGGCAGCTTGCGATCCGTGATCGCCATACGGCCTTCGAACCGTTCGACCCACACTGGGACCGACCGCTAGAGAAGGTCGAAGCCTTGTGCCTCTACGGCCATGAACGCGCGCGTGAATTCGGCCACCGCCTGGTAGAAGTGCGCCGCGGGGTGACCCGTCAATGCGTCGCAAAACGCCGGCACCCAGGGCTGCAGATGAGCGGTGAAAAACTGCTGCTGGCGTGCAAGATTCGCTACCCCGACGTCCTCTCCTGCGATCAGGTAGCGCATCACCTCGCAAAGGTAGGCTATGTGATCTTCAGTCTCTCCCATGCCCGTCGCTCGCGCAAGCCCCAGATCGGCAAGGTCCCGGCGAAGACTGGCCAGCGGCCTTTCGTTCAAGAAACCCGCGATGTAGTGGGAGCCGAACAGGTAGACCTCTGGTTTGCCCACGCCGCCGAAGAGCGCATCGTGCTCACTGGCTGTTCCGGCATCGCCCTGCGCTCGCGCCGCACCCACCAGTTGGCGCCAAGGCTCCTCCAGAAACGCCCCGCTTGCAGGCGCCTCGGTGGCTGCCAGACGCAGATTCGCCAGCAGTTCGGGAGTGGGCGGGGCGTAGTACAGCGCCGCCAGCAACCCGTAGATCTCTGCACGCGCAGTCTCTTCATCCAGGCCAGCGTCGTGCAGGCTCAATACGGATTCCGGGGACTCGCTCATCGCAAACCTCGCAAGTTTTTGCCATCCGGCACGTCTTCGATACCGAGCTCGTTGGTGCCGCGGTAAATGTCGATCACGCGGCAATCGGCGCACATCTTCAGGCGCTCCGCCGCAGCTCCCTGAAACATCGCGTGCCCGGAAAGACGGCTGAGCATGGCTTCGATTGCCTGAAGGGTGCCGAAGGGCTTGCCACAGCGTACGCAAACATAGGGCTGCGCCGCATTCAACACCTTGGGCTGCTTGCGCTCGGGCGAAAGCAGCAGCCGGGGCTCCAGCTTGATGGCGCCCTCCGGGCAGGTCTGCGCGCACAGGCCACATTGGACGCAGTTCTTCTCGATGAAGCGCAGCTCTGGCCGCTCGTCCGCATTGTCCTGCAGTGCGCCCGCCGGGCAGGCTCCCACACACGCCAGGCACAAGGTGCAGGTGCCCGTGTTGACGGACACCGCGCCCAGCGGAGACCCGTCAGCAGGCAAGGCAATTGCCGGTGGGCGCGCGCTTTCTGCAACCGGTGAGTTCGCCATCAGGTGCTCAAGCGCCATTTCCAGCGTGGCTCGTTTGGCTGCTTGTGCGGCAAAACGCGCAGATTGCGCAGGACCATGTTGGCGTGTTTCACCCAGACGTCGCAAGTCCGCATCCAGGTCGAGCGCGTTCTTCGGCCGGATAAGCACAAAATGCGTGCCCCTGAAACCCAGGCCATGCAACACGGCCTGCGCCACAGCCATCTGATCCTGAATCGCCTGCAGGTACTGAGGCGCGTCGTCCTCGGTGGCCAGCACAACGATTTGTCGTGCGCCCCAGGCTATGGCGGACAGCCACAACTCGACGCCAGTACTGGCCATATGCCAGAGCGCCACCGGAATGACCTGATGGGGTACACCGTGCGCCAACCTGAGTTGCGCAGCACGACCAAGCTCATCCACCAGCGCCAGACCACGTTGTCGGTTGTGCAGCAGCAGCGCGGGATCCTTGCCACCAGCAGCCAGATAGGTCTGCAGCATCGTGCGCCACTGGTGTCCCAGCTCCTGCGGCCTTGGATAGGCGTAACTCATGGCGCCCGTCGGGCACACCGTGGTGCAAGCACCGCAGCCGACACACAGGTGCGGCTCCACTCGTACCTCACCCCGGCCTTTCAAGCTGGTGATAGCCTCGGCCGAACAGATATCGACGCAAGCACTGCACCCCACTGTCTCATTGCGAGCGTGTGCGCAGATCGAAGCCTGGTACTGGAAGAAGCGAGGCTTCTCGAATTCACCCAAGAGTTCGCGCAGACGCAGCGGCACGGCCGGGTCTTCGCCGTCCCAGCGCAGATAGCCCTGAGGAAGCGCGTGTTGCAGGAATGTGGGTGTGGCGTCGGCAGGCCGCAGGTCCAGGATCAGGTCGAAACGCTCCGCGCCCAATTCGGCGGTCCTATCAAAATTGATAGCGCCCGCCGCCCGACACGCCTGGACACAAGCCCGATGGGACTTGCAAAGTGCGAGATTCACCTGGTAGTCAAGTCCGATGGCATTTTCCGGACACACCGCCACGCACGCATTGCAGCGCGTGCACAGATCGAGATCGATCGGATTGCCGGCCTCCCAACGCACGTCAAAGGCCCCCAACCACCCCTCGATCGACAAGAGTCGCCCACCCAGCACGGGCCAGCGACGCGCCTGCACCCCGCCCGCACTACCCGGACCGGTGGCAAACAGCGTGGGGTGCAATGGCCCCTCCAGCAGCGCTGCAGCCCGTTCTGCTGCATCCAGGTTGCCGATCACCAGGAGTTGGCCACCACTTGCGTAGCTGGCTGTCGGTACCGGCTCGGGCTCCGGCAAATGCGCCGCTGCGAGCAAGGCCGCGATCTTGGGTGTAGCCTGCTTCGCGTCGCGACTCCAGCCACCGGTTTCACGGATATTGACAAAGCGCACGGCCTGGGCTCGGACCCCGTCGGTCTGCCCCGCAACCTCAGAGAACAGGCGTTGCTCCTGCGTGCAGGCAACAAAGACCGGCTCTTCAGCTTGCACCGCGCGCTGAAACGCCGGGACCTCTCTTCGACAAAGCGTGGAATGAAGGGTCAGCGTCTCATTCAGGCTTCGGCCAAGGGCTGGCGCGTCCAGCGGCATCGTCCGGTTGCAATCGCAGATCAGCGTCGGCATGGTCTGCAACTCCGTCCGCAGACGGCCCCAGGGTAGGCAAATCTTTGCATACGACGGATGGTGCCATATTGTCGGCAGGCGTCGTTGACGAAAGGACTTCCACGCGGTCCGACTCATCGTGACCGAGAGCAATTGGGCTTGCATGGCCTGGTCCAAGCGTTTCGGTCCGCTCCGGCTCCTGAGGCACGCCTTCGGTTCGCGCGTCCGTCCTATCGGGATCTTCGCCCACGAGCTTCATGAACCGGGCGCTGGCCATGCGTCGCAAGGTCGCGGCAGGCAACGGATCCGGCTGGGTGTAGTCGTCGATATAGATGTCCAGCCCATCCATCACGTTGAAATGCGGATCGGCGAAGAGCCTCTTCATCGCAGCATTGCGAACATCGGAGGCAACCGCGCGCGCCATGAACGGCGTGAAGTCAGAATCGGTTGTAAGGGATCGCACGTCGTCCAGGGTCAACCGCGGCGCGGGACACTGGCTTGGCGAAGACGCCAACTCAAATCCCACTGCTGGTGCCTGCGATGGCAGGGGCTCGCCGCCGGTATCTTCGCTGCCTCGAACAGCGAGGTGGTTCGTTGCCGAGTCTTTAGCAAAGGCATCCGATTCCACCTCGACTTGGTCCTGCACATCTCGCGCACGCGCTTGTGCCTTGCGCCTGGACCACCGGTCCCAAAAGCCGTTCTCATCTGGCTGATTCAAGCACCTTCTCCGGATCCGCCGTGATGGCGCCCAACAACCCCGGCGGAAATCCGCACCGGGTTGCCAAAACGGTCCTGCAATGACTGAAAGCTCTGGGGCCTCTGACGGCGCTTGGGCTCCGGTACGTAGTGCGCATCAGTGAACGCCCGCAGCCATCGAACCACCCCAGGTGGCGCCGGCACCTGTTCGACTGTTTCTTGAGCATCAAGCCATCTGCCCGCATCGTGATAGCTCAGACTGACAGCCTGCGGCACCGGCATAGGCCCCTGACCCAACTCTGACTGCTCTTCCATACGCCACATCACGAACCACGCTGGCTGCGGCGTGGTCAGGTTGAGCATGTAGCCCTCAGCATCGTCCCGGAACAACTCCACGGGCAGGCTCGGATGGATCCAGCATTGACCGTTTTCATTGTCGTAGAGCATGTGCGGGTTCACGCCGTGCTGCGGGACGCAGCTGATCACATCGTTCAATACCCAGCGCCATGGCTGCCAACGCGCCATGGGCCCGCGCGTCGCCTCGCGCCGCATCAAAACACTTACCGACCAAACGTCTGAGTTTTCCTTGACCATAGAGGAAGGATAGGTCCGCGCGTTTAAAACGTCAAAGCGTAGGCGCATATGAAAACTGGCCCCTAGGGGCCAGTCGAACTACTTCTCTTGGAACATGACGCTCAAGGGCAAGTACTCGTAACGTCGCGCTTGAGAAGCACGTTCACCGTGGCCGATTGTCCACTCGCAGCGTCTACAACGGTCACCGGGACGGTCGTGTCCGTCGCCACGCATGCAGAAGCCCCTGTGAGGCGGGTAACTGCGAAGCTCGTCGCCGTGAAAGTGCCCGCGGGAATCGATATCAACGACAAGGCCGAGGCGGGCATCGTTGCATAGTACGGTCCGGTACCGTTTACCAGTGTGTAAGTCACCGACGCCGGACTGGCGGGCGGATTGCCCAGCGTTTGCGTGGGCGGCACGGCTGACAAAGAGGCAGGCGCTGCAGCCGGTGCCGTCACCGTGACGGCAACGGACACCACGGCACCCGTAGTGTCGGTCACGGTGATGGTGCCCGCGCCTTCCGCCACGAAGCCGACGGTGACTACGGTTCCACTGAGGGAGGCGGTCGCAATCGATGGATTGGAAGCCAGCACCGTGTACGGAGCGACACCGCCAGAAACGCTCACTGCACCATTGGTACCAGCGAGGCCGGTAAGTTCTGCGGGACTAACCGAAAGAGCTTGAGCAACCTGGTTAGTAACCTGAATTGTCAAAGTAGACCCATAAGCGTCCGTCACAAGGATGGAAGCCGTGCCGGCAGCCGTACCCGCCGTAATCGTGAAGGTGTCGCCGCTACCGGAAACCGTAGCCGTAGAAGGATTATTGGTGGTAACCGTATAGGGTCCCTTACCACCATAGATCGTGAAAGACTGCGATTGGCGTGGTGCCAACGTCAACGTGGTGCCAATGGATGAAGCCAGATCCGCCACTTTGACGGTGACCGTCATCGTGATCGAGGTCTGGCTGAGACTGGAGTCCTGAACAGATACCTCGGAAGTACCGGGTGCGTTGCCCCATACGCGCAGCGTCCCATCGTCCAGGATACGAGCCCCGACTGCACCGCTGGAGGAAAGCACATAGTACGGCTTGACGCCTTGACTGATCGTTGCGACGTCCGCAGACCAGTCGACCGGAATCGTCACACCGCTGAGAAGCGGGGTCATGCGAAGAGCATTGGAGGTACCGGTATCACCAGCATAGCCGCCGCCACCGCCGCAGGAAACAAGAAGCGATGTGGCACAAGCCGCCAGAAATGCAAGGAGCTTCTTCATAGTCAATTCCACATTGTCAGGTACTAACGATTTATCGGACTGCAGCGCCGTCAGAAATCACTTTCGGCGTGATGAACACCAGCATCTCCTGCTTGTCCGCGGTCTTGGTCTTCTGCTTGAAAAGGTTACCCACCACCGGGATATCACCCAGGACCGGCACTTTGTTTACTTGGTCGTTCTCTGTCAGCTCGAAAATACCGCCAATAACAACCGTCCCCCCATTCTCCACGAGAACCTGGGTTTTGACCCGTTTGGTGTTGATCGACATCGCGCCTGCAACGATTCCCCCAGGGCTGTCCTTATTGACATCAAGATCCAGAATAATATTGCCTTCCGGAGTAATCTGCGGGGTTACTTCGAGTTTGAGAACAGCCTTTCTGAAAGCAACCGATGTCGCACCGCTGGACGTCGCCTGTTGGTACGCATACTCAGTACCCTGTTCGATCAAAGCCTTCGTCTGGTCGGCAGTCACGACGCGAGGACTGGAAACAACCTTGCCCTTCCCATCTGCTTCCAAAGCAGAAATCTCCAGATTCAGAAAGCGATTGGCTGCTGAGCTAAACAGAGAGATGGCAAAGTTAGCAGGTGTGGCGCCACTCAAGCTACTAGCAGGTAAGTTCAAAAATGTTGACGATGTATTCGTCAATAAAGTGGACAATCCCTCCCCCGTAGTAGCGGATACCGCGTTATAAGACCCGCCAAGAGCAACGCGATTTCCGCCCCCAATGCTATAACCCGCATCGCCACCGCGTATGCCGCGAAGGTCACTACCTCCCAGCTTAATGCCGAGAGATTTTCCGAACGTATCGGAGGCCTCAACAATACGCGCTTCTATTAGCACCTGCCGCACGGCAATATCCAGCTTTGCAATCATCTCCTGGACTTGCTCTAATCTTGAGGGTATATCGGAAACAAAGATCTGATTGGTGCGCGGTTCAGCAATCACAGTACCTCTTGAACTGAGGATCCGAGCGGTTGAACCCGCACTTCCGCCACCACTCCCCGAGGAAGTAGTGAGTTGCGCGGCGATATCAGCAGCCTTGGTGTAATTCAGCTGGAAGGACTGTGTTCGCAGCGGCTCTAGGTTCTGGATCGCGGCTTGCGCCTCAAGCTCCGCCTTTTCTTTTGCTGCCAACTCCTCCTTGGGTGCAATCTGGAGTACATTGCCGTTGCGCTTCATTCCAAGATTCTTGGCTTGCAGAATGATGTCCAGCGCTTGATCCCAGGGAACATCTTTCAACCGCAGCGTGACACTACCTTGAACCGAATCAGAGGTCACGATGTTGAAATTGGTGAAATCAGCAATCACCTGCAGCAATGAGCGGACATCAATATTCTGGAAATTCAGCGAAAGTTTCTCGCCACGGTAACCAGGGCCTTGCGTCAGCTTGCTGGGGTTGACCTTTTGCTGACGAACTTCAACCACCAACTGGTTGTCGCTCTGATAGGCGCTGTGCTCCCACAGGCCCTTGGGCTCGATGACCATACGCACCCGATCACCCGTTTGCATCGTGGTAATTGTTTGGACCGGCGTACCGAAGTCGCTCACGTCCAGTCGCCGACGCAAACCCTCCGGCAAACTGGTTTTCAGGAACTCGACCACCAGACTCTGCCCTTGAGGGCGGATGTCGACGCCCACTTGGCTGCTCGCAAGATCAACAACGACTCGCCCCGCGTTGTCCGTACTGCGCCGAAAATCGATGTCGCGCAACGGGAGGGTATCCGAATTGCGGCTCTCCGCGAAAGCCTGCGGGGCAGGAGCTGCCACCGCAGCTGTAGCGACCGGATCCAGCGACACAAGCAAGGAGCGCCCCTGAATGTCCGCGCGGTATGTAGTGGGTTGTCCCAGATTCAAGACCACGCGGGTGCGATCGCCAGACTGAACAATGTGGACGGCTTTGACGTTCCCCTGGTTCACCGGAACCGTGCTCTGAGCCATGCCGTTGGCCACGCCCGGGAAGTCGAGCGCAATGCGTGCAGGCGATTGAACGACGAAGCCCTGGGGCACCGCGGTCAAAGGCTGCGATAGGTCAATGCGGACGACTTCCGTGCCACCTTGCACGCTCCCTGTCACCGACTCGATCGAGGGCAAGCCTTGCGCTACAGCATCAGGAGCGTTCGCGATGATCGCCAAGGTCACGAGCACAAAGCTCGCAAACCCCTTCGCACTCCGTTGAAACCACATCTTCATTTTGTGTTCTCCTGCAACTGCAGCGTCGCAACACGCTCGATCCATTCACCGGCCGCGTCCTGCACAATTTCCCGCAGCGTGACTTCATTCTCAGAAATCTTGGTCACCTTGCCAAAGTTCTGCCCCAGATAAGCCCCTGGCCGCACTTGGTACAACAGGTTGTCGACCTTGACCAAAGCTACCCGTGACCCTGCCCGGTCCAGACTACCCACCATGGCCATAGCGTCCAGCGGGTAGCTCTCAAGCGGCTCTTTCCTGCGATTCAACTCCGGAGCCACAAGCGAAGCCGATGTACCGACCGGCCCGGAGTCCCGGCGAAGCGCCTGCGTCAGTCGATCTGCGTTGAAAGGATCGACAGACGCCCCCTCGGTGTACGCGAGGGGCACATACCGCTTGGGTGGTGAAAGCGGTTTCACCTTGGGCACGGCCGTGCGGCGCTGCTCATCCATCCATTGGCGAAGCTCCGTGTCGTCAGAGCCCCCGCACCCGGCCAGTGCTACCAAGATCAGGGCTGGAGCGGCGAAGAAGCGAATCAACGTATTCATTTCTTCTTCCCTGGCTTCGCCGCAGCTTTGCGCTGCGCCTCGATCTCGTCTTGATCAAGGTAGCGGAATGTCTTTGCGGTCGCATCCAAAACCAGCGTGTCGCCGCGTGTGTCTTTCCCACCCTGAGGTGACACCGACACGTTGTTCAATGTCACGATCCTGGACAGGTTGGCAATGTCTGCCGCAAACGCGCCGATATCGTGATAGCGGCCCGTCACCTTCAAAGCGATCGGCAGCTCAGCGTAGTACTCCTTCACCGCCACTTGGCCGGGCCTGAAGAGCTCGAACTGCAAACTGCGCCCAAGGCCAGCCTGGTTGATATCCGACAGCAGCGCATCCATCTCCGCCTTGCTCGGCAACTGCTTCTCAAGCAGCGTCACATACTGAGTCACCTGCTCGCGCTGCTTTTTCAACTCCTCCAGACTGACCGCTTGTTGGAGCTTTTTGGTGTAGTCCTGGCGCAGCGTGGTTTCGGTATTGCGCTCGGCCTCGAGCTCATCTGCGTAGTTTTGTACCCAGAAGAACCACAACGCTCCGGCCACCACAGCCGCCAGTAGAGCGAACAGGGCATAGCGCGGCACCGCAGGCCACGAGGAAGGATCACGGGTATCCAGCCCCTGGAACTGCGCGCCAAATTTACGCAGCGATTCGGAGACGTCCGGCTTGGAAGATTTCTTGCTGGCCATATCGGATCGCCCTCAGCTCTTGGCGCCGGCTGCTTTCGCCGCCGAAGCCGCTTCGGCAGCACTGGCCCGAGCCAACTGGGCCCGGATGGTGAAGTTGTAGACGCGCCGCTGCTCTTTGGGGCCAATGGGCATGGTCGCCGCGACGATTTCGATCAACTCCGGCTTGGTCAGCCATTCGCTGTTCCTGGACAGATTCCGCAGCAATTCGGACACCCGCTCGTTCGACTGGGCCGCGCCGCTGAACATCACATTCTGGTTTTCCTGCTTGATACCCTTGAGCACCACGCCATCGGGCAGCTGGCGGGAAGCCTCGTTCATCAGATGGACCGGCAGATTGCGATCCGACTGCAAGTCTTCCACAGACTGCTGCCGCGCCTTGAGGGCGGCAATCTCGCTTTCAAGGTTTGCCACCTCCTTGATCTGCGCTTCCAGTTTGGCAATTTCCGATTTCAGGAACGCGTTGCGCTCCTGCTGGTCGGTGATCATTTGCTGGTACCAGAGGTAGATGGCGCCGGCAATGAGCGCGCCTGCCAGCAAGGCCAGCACCAGCGAAACGTTGAACACCTGGCGCGCCCGCTGGCGCGCCATCTCGCGGTGGGGGAGTAGGTTGATCAGGATCACCGCAGGAACCTCCGCATGGCCAGACCGCAGGCCGTGAGGTAGGAGGGCGCCTCACGCAACATCTTTTTCTCGCGCACGCCCCGAGCGACCTCCATGCCTTCGAACGGGTTTACCACCTGGCAGGGGAACGAGGTATGGCGAGTGATGGCCTCGGTAAGCCCCGGCAACGATGCCGTGCCGCCAGCCAGCAGGATGTAGTCGACGCGGTTGTAGGGCGTGCTGGTGAAGAAGAACTTCAGCGCTCGTTCCACTTCCTGTGCCAGCGACTCCACGAAGGGCTCGAGCACGGCCTGGCCGTAATCGTCGGGCAGTTCGCCACCACGCTTCTTCGACTCAGCCTCCTCGACCGTAAAGCCATATTGGCGGGCGATCATCTGGGTCAGCTGGGCACCGCCAAACACCTGATCGCGCTCATACACGAGATCGTCGTTGCGGATCACCTGCAGGGCGGAGTTCATCGCGCCGATCTCGAACAGCGCGATCATGGCGTCGACGCCACCGCCCGGCAGCCGCTCGATCACGCGTCCGGCGGCCAGGCGCGATGCGTAGGACTCGACGTCGATCACCACCGGCGTCAGTCCCACCGACTCAGCCAGACCCTGCCGGTCCTCGACCTTTTCCTTGCGCGAGGCGGCGATCACCACGTCCACGTCGCCGGCCGAAGTGGCACTGGGGCCAACCACGCAGAAATCCAGACTCACCTCGTCCAGCGAGAACGGGATGTACTGGTTGGCCTCCGATTCGACCTGGATCTCGAGTTCGCGCTCACTCAGACCCGAAGGCAGCACCACACGCTTGCTGATCACCACCGATGCCGGCAGCGCCATGGCCACGTGCTTCGTTTTGGTGCCAGTCTTGCTGACCAGCCGGCGCATGGCGTCGACCACCTCGTCGAACTTTTCGATATTGCCTTCGCTGATCCAGCCACGCTCCAGCGGCTCGATGCCGCAGCGCTCGAGCACCAGGTTGCCGGAACGATCCTGACCCAGCTCCACCAGCTTCAGGCTGGAGGAACTGATGTCCAAACCGAGCATCGGAGCAGACTTGCGGCCGAACAGCGATCCAATGTCCAAGTTGTTACCTGTTACGTTGACTTACGAATGTCGAAGACTCTTAAGAAGTCGGTTCAATCCTAGCAGCAAGCCTTTGTCGGGCAAATGATTTAATTCCCGGGCTGGTGCCGCCGCGTTGTCAAAAACTAACGAAATCCCTCAAATTCTTACCCGCACAGCAGACCCCGTCCTACAGCGCGGCCTGATGGCGCCTGGTCAAAGCGCGACAATCGCGGTTCTTCGCCTGCACCGATCAGGTTGCAGACTGTCGCATGAAAGTGGCTACTAACTCTTACTGAATTCCGATGTCAGATCAAAATCCCGGCGATGGCGTGAACAAGCGCACACCGTCCGGCAACATGCGTTGGCTGCGATGGACGGGCAAGCTGTTCGGCTGGGGCGTGGGACTGGTGCTTGCCCTCGTCTTCGGAGCAGTTCTTGCAGGTGCCATGGCATTGGCCATCGCCTATCCCAACCTCCCGGACGTCTCCGAACTCTCCAACTACCGGCCCAAGTTGCCCCTGCGCATCTTCACGTCGGAAGGCACGCTGATCGGCGAGTTCGGCGAGGAGCGCCGCAACCTCACGCCCATCAAGGACATCCCCAAAGTCATGAAAGACGCCGTCCTGGCCATTGAGGACGCGCGCTTCTACCAGCACAGCGGTGTGGACTACGTGGGCGTCGCACGTGCGGCACTGGCCAACCTGGGCAAGGTCAAGAGCCAGGGCGCCTCGACCATCACCATGCAGGTAGCTAGAAACGTCTACCTCACGTCCGAGAAGACCTACACAAGAAAAATTTACGAAATACTGCTTACTTTCAAGCTTGAGCATCTGCTGACCAAAGACCAGATCCTCGAGATCTACATGAACCAGATCTTCCTGGGCAACCGCGCCTACGGCTTCGCCGCGGCGTCGGAAGCGTATTTCGGCAAGCCGCTCAAGGACATCACCGTCGCCGAAGCCGCCATGCTGGCCGGCCTGCCCAAGGCCCCCTCGGCCTACAACCCGATCACCAACCCGGCGCGTGCCCGCTCGCGGCAGCTCTACATCCTCGACCGGATGGAAGAGCACGGCTTCATTACCGCGGCGCAGGCCGAGGCCGCCAAGAAGGAGCCCCTGCACCTGCGCTCGCGTGGCGACACCACCAAGGTGCATGCCGAGTACGTGGCCGAAATGGTGCGACAGCTCATGTTCGCCCAGTACGGCGAAGAAACCTACAGCCGCGGCCTCAACGTCTACACGTCCCTGAACACCGCCGACCAGGAGGCTGCCTACGACGCGCTGCGCCAGGGTCTAATGAACTTCGACCGCCGCCAGGCCTACCGCGGCCCGGAAAAATTCATCGACCTGCCCAAGGATCCGAACGACCTGGACGACGCCATCGACGACGCCGTCACGGCCGTCCCCGACAGCGACGACCTGCTGTCCGCCGTGGTGCTGGAAGCCGACGCGCGCAAGGTGGTCGTGCAGAGGCCCGGGGGCGTCAAGATCGAGATCACGGGCAGCGGCCTGCGCCCGGTGCAATCCGGCCTGTCGGCCAAGGCGGCGCCGGCGGTGCGCATCCGGCGTGGCGCGGTGGTGCGCATCGTCAAGAACCATTCGGGCGACTGGTCGCTCACCCAGATCCCCGAGGTGGAAGGCGCGCTGGTGGCGCTGGATCCGCGCAACGGCGCCGTCAAGGCACTGGTGGGCGGCTTCGACTTCGACACCAACAAGTTCAACCACGTCACCCAGGCCTGGCGCCAGCCGGGTTCCAGCTTCAAGCCTTTCATCTACTCGGCGGCGCTGGAAAAGGGCTTCTCGCCCACCACCATGATCAACGACACGCCGATCTTCTTCGACGCCAGCGTCACCGGCGGCCAGCCCTGGGAGCCGAAGAACTACGACGGCGGCTTCGAAGGCCCGATGACCATGAAGCGCGGCTTGGCCAAGTCCAAGAACATGATTTCCATCCGCATCCTGCAGTCGATCACGCCGCAGTACGCGCAGGACTGGATCACCCGTTTCGGTTTCGACGCCGACCGCCACCCGGCCTACCTGACCATGGCCTTGGGCGCGGGCGCGGTCACGCCCATGCAACTGGCATCGGGTTACGCCGTGTTCGCCAACGGTGGCTACCGCATTAGCCCGTACCTGGTGACGCGCGTCACCGACCAGAGCGGCAAGATCCTGGTCAACAGCCTGCCGGCAGCCCCCACCGAAGCCAACCGCGCCATCGATGCGCGCAATGCGTTCATCATGAGCACCATGCTCAACGACGTCGCGCGCTTCGGCACCGCCGCCAAGGCCCAGGCTTCCCTCAAGCGCACCGACATCTACGGCAAGACCGGCACCACCAACGACGCGCTCGACGCCTGGTTCGCCGGCTTCCAGCCCACGCTGGTCGCCACCGTCTGGATGGGCTACGACACGCCACGCTCGCTGGGCGTGCGCGAAACCGGCGGCGGCCTCAGCCTGCCGATCTGGGTCGACTTCATGAAGACCGGCCTCAAGGGCACGCCGGTAGCCGAACTCAAGCCGCCCGAGGGCGTGACCCGCGTCGGCGGCGACTGGTACTACGACGAATACGCGCGTGGCGGCGGCGTGACCAACCTGGGCGGCGCTGGCCTGGCCCCGCCGCCGGAGACCAACCCCGAGGTCAACTTCCAGCCCTCCGAGGAGCGCAGCCGCATCCTCGACATGTTCAAGAACTGAACGCGTTCAGGGCGTGAACGCCAGCGCCATGCCGGCCTGCTCGGTGGCGCTGGCGGTCAGCCGGGCGTAGAACTCCTCGTCCGACTTGGTGTCGCGCCAGGCGCTGCCGTCGTATTTGTAGTGGTAGCCGCCTGAGCGCGCCGCCAGCCACACCTCCTGCAGTGGCTTCTGCAGGTTGATGACGATCTGGCTGTCGTCGCCGAACACCAGCGTCAGCATGCCGCCCACGCGCTGGTTGTCGATATCGGCGCTGGTGCGCTCATTGATCTCGTCGCACTGCTGCTCCACCCGGTTGAGCAAGCCCTCCGCGCGGTCGAGGTACTCCTGGTCGGTCATACAATTTGCCCCATGTCTCGGTCTGCAGGAATTCTAGTCACCGCCCTGGCGCTGGCCCTCTCGGTGGCAGGGCTTTCGGGCTGCGGCCAGAAGGGCAAGCTTTATTTGCCCACCGATCCGGCGTCCGTCGGCCGTGCCACGCTGCCGCAAACGCTGATGCCGGGCAAGGCGCGTGCGCCTGCTTCCGCCGCCAGCACCGCCGCGCCGGCGCGCGCCACGCAACCGGTGCCACCCCCGCCCGGGGTGCCCGACACCATCGATCTCGAATGACCACCGCCAACAACCTGCCCGGCGCGCCGTTCTTCGGCTACCGCCAGGGCCAGCTCTGCGCCGAAGACGTGCGCCTGGCCGATCTGGCCGCCGAGCACGGCACGCCCCTCTTCGTCTACTCGCAGGCCGCCATCCTGCACGCGCTGGGCGCCTACCAGCGCGGCCTGGCCGGGCGCGACGCGCTCATCTGCTATGCGATGAAGGCCAATTCATCGCTATCGATACTGAAGCTGCTTGCGCAAGCCGGCTGCGGGTTCGACATCGTTTCGGTGGGTGAACTGGAGCGCGCGCTGGCGGTCGGCGCTGCGCCGCAGAAAATCGTCTTCTCCGGCGTGGGCAAGACGTGCGCCGAGATGCGCCGCGCGCTGGAAGCCGGCATCGGCTGCTTCAACGTGGAAAGCGAAGCCGAGCTCGCCGTGCTGAGCGATGTTGCCCAGGCCGCGGGCCGCGTGGCACCGGTGAGCCTGCGCGTGAACCCCAATGTGGACGCGCGCACCCATCCCTATATCTCCACCGGCCTCAAGGGCAACAAGTTCGGCATCGCGCACGAGCAGGCGCTGGCTGCGTACCAGCGCGCCGCCGCCCTGCCCGGGCTGCGCGTGGTGGGCATCGACTGCCACATCGGCTCACAGATCACCGAAGCCGCGCCCTACCTCGAGGCGCTGGAGCGCGTGCTGGATCTGGTGACCGCCATCGAGGCCGCGGGCGTACCGCTCGAGCACCTGGATTTCGGCGGTGGCCTGGGCATCGACTACGCCGGCGAGACCCCGCCGGACGCGCAGGATCTGTGGCGCCAGCTGCTGGCGCGGCTGGACGCGCGCGGCTTCGGCCAGCGCAAGCTGATGATCGAGCCGGGCCGCTCGCTGGTGGGCAACGCCGGCGTCTGCCTGACCGAGGTGCTGTATCTGAAGCCCGGCGAGCAGAAGAACTTCTGCATCGTCGACGCCGCCATGAACGATCTGCCGCGCCCCGCGCTGTACCAGGCCTACCACGCCATCGTGCCGCTCGGCGAGGCGCCGCACGGCGAAGCCCGCAGCTGGGAAGTGGTCGGCCCCGTGTGCGAAAGCGGCGACTGGATCGGCCACGACCGCAGCCTGGCCGTGCAGCAGGGCGACCGGCTGGCCGTGATGTCCGCCGGCGCCTACTGCATGAGCATGGCCAGCAACTACAACAGCCGCCCCCGCGCGGCCGAGGTGATGGTGAGCGGCGCCAGCGCGCGCCTGGTGCGTCAGCGCGAGTCGCTGGCCGGGCTCACCACCGGCGAAATCGTCTGAGGCCGCGGCGCTCTTGCTGCTTCTTTTTTGATAGCTGCCTGCGCCCGCCGGGAGACGGCTGGAGACGCTTTTCTTGCTGAAAAAGCGCGCAGCAGCCGCTCGCCGAGCAGCAGCGCGACGATGCTGCCGTAGACCCACACCTCGCCGTACAGCCGCTTGCCGCTGCGCATCCACAGGAAATGCAGGATGGCCAGCACCGCCACGGCGTACACCAGCTTGTGCAGCTTCTGCCAGCGCGCCGCGCCCAGCGCCTTGATGGCCCGGTTCCACGACGTGGCGGCCAGCGGCGCCATCAGCACCAGCGCCAGAAAGCCCACCAGGATGAACGGGCGCTTGGCGATGTCGCGCGCCACTTCGCCAACGTCGAAGCCCTTGTCGAGCCAGGCGTAGGCCAGCAGGTGCAGCACGCCGTAGAAGAAGGTGAACAGCCCCAGCATGCGGCGAAAGCGCGCCAGCTGCGGCGTGGCCGTGCGCACGCGCAGCGGCGTCACCGCCAGCGTCAGGCACAGGAAGCGCAAGGTCCAGTCGCCCAGGCCGCGGATCAGCGCCTCGGCCGGGTTGGCGCCCAGACGGTCCAGCGCCGCGCCGGCCACCAGCCAAGCCAGCGGCAGCGCGCACAGCACGAACAGCACGGGCTTGGCCCAGGGTTTCAGCAACAGCTTTCTCATGACCTATTTCAGAACAAAAAAGCCTTGCAGCCCAGGAATGACGGGCGCAGGCAGCTATTGAAAAATGAGTGACCGACGTCAGCCGATGCGCCGCGCGAGGCTGCGCATGCGGCGCGCGCTCAGTAGTTCTTCTTGAGGTCCATGCCGGCGTAGAGCTGGCCGACCTGGGCTTCGTAGCCGTTGAACAGCAGCGTCTTGCGGCGCGGCGCGAACAGGCCGCCGCCCTCGCCAATCCGGCGCTCGGTGGCCTGGCTCCAGCGCGGGTGATCCACATTGGGATTGACGTTGGAGTAGAAGCCGTACTCGTTGGCCGCCGCCTTGTTCCAGGCCGTGCCGGGCTGCTTCTCAACGAAGCGGATCTTCACGATCGACTTGGCGGACTTGAAGCCGTACTTCCACGGCACCACGACGCGCACCGGGGCGCCGTCCTGGTTGGGCAGCACCTCGCCGTACATCCCGAAGGTGAGCAGCGTGAGCGGGTGCATGGCCTCGTCCATGCGCAGGCCCTCGGTGTAAGGCCAGTCGAGCACGTGCGAGCCGACAAAGGGCATGGTCTTGGGGTCGGCCAGCGTCTCGAATTCCACGTATTTGGCGCTGCCCTGGGGCTCCACACGCTTGATCAGCTCGGCCAGCGAGTAGCCGACCCACGGGATCACCATCGACCAGCCTTCCACGCAGCGCAGGCGGTAGATGCGCTCTTCCATCGGCGAGATCTTCAGCAAATCCTCGATGGCGTACTTGCCCGGCTTGTTGACCAGACCCTCCACCGCCACCGTCCAGGGCCTTGTGACCAGGGTGTGGGCATTGCGGGCCGGATCGGACTTGTCGGTGCCGAACTCGTAGAAATTGTTGTAGCTGGTGGCGTCCTTGTAGTCGGTGAGCTTTTCCATGGTCACCGCGCCCGCCACGGCGGAATGCGCGCCCGGCAGCGCCGCCAGCTTGCCCGGCTTGGGGTAGGCGCCTGTTGCCTGGGCCCAGGCATCGCGCGCGGCCCAGGTGCTGAGCGTGGCGCCGGCCGCGCCCGCGGCCAGCTGCGCCAGCCACTGGCGGCGCGTCTGGTACGCCGCTCTTGCGGTGATCTCGCTCGGGATGGGGTGCTCGAACCCCTGGTGCTTGGTGCGAATCAGCATGCCTGTCCTTCCTTGTCGGCTGTCAGACTGGATTCGGGCGGGCACCGCGTTCGGTTACAGCTCGCCGTAACTGTGCAGGCCCGACAGGAACATGTTCACGCCGATGAAGGCGAAGGTGGTCACCGCCAGCCCGGCCAGCGCCCACCAGGCCGCCACCGTGCCGCGCAGTCCCTTCATCAGCCGCATGTGCAGCCAGGCCGCGTAGTTGAGCCACACGATCAGCGCCCAGGTTTCCTTGGGGTCCCAGCTCCAGTAGCCGCCCCAGGCCTCGGCGGCCCAGAGCGCGCCCAGCACGGTGGCGATGGTGAAGAAGGCGAAGCCGACCGCGATGGACTTGTACATCATGTCGTCCAGCACCTCCAGCGCCGGCAGGCGCTCGGCGATGCGCTTGCGGCCCAGCAGGATGCCGCCCACGATCACCGCCGCCACGATGGCGTAGCCAACCCAGTAGCTGCCGCCGGCCTGGCCCACGCCGCGCTGGCGGAAGGCGATGGGCACGAAGCACAGCGCCATGCCGAACAGCCAGATCGGCGTCAGCCGGTACCACTGGGTCTCGGTGGCCTGCTGCTTGATCAGGTAGGCGAAGGCCACCATGGCCGCCAGCGAGAAGGTGCCGTAACCGATGAAGTTGGCCGGCACATGCAGTTTCATCCACCAGCTCTGCAGGGCCGGCACCAGCGGCTGGATCTGCTGTGCATCGCGCACCAGCGTGTACCAGAGCAGGAAGCCGACCGCCGCGCTCACCACCAGCATCACGAAGGCACCCAGCGCCCGCGTCCTGTACTGCGCCTCGTAGTAAAGGTAGAACAGCGTGGTCAGCCAGCAGAACAGCACGAACACTTCGTACAGGTTGCTCACCGGGATGTGGCCGATGTCCGGGCCCATCTGGTGGCCTTCGTACCAGCGCACCATGGTGCCCACCAGCGCCAGCGTCACCGCCACCCAGGCCAGCTTGCTGCCCAGGCCCTCGAAGGTGGCCGCCTGCCCGCGGCCAAACATGCCGCCCCAGTAGAACAGCGTGCTCATGAAGAACAGCACGCTCATCCACAGAATGGCCGACTGGCTGGAGAGGAAGTACTTCAGCCAGAACACGTGGTCGGCGCGTCGCAGGTCGCCGGCGTAGGACGCGATGGCCAGCAGCGACAGCGCGGCCACCACCACCATCAGGTTGCGCAGTGGCCGCCAGAACCAGCCCAGCCAGATCACCGCGGGCACGGCGCCGGCCAGGATGGCCTTCTCGTACACGTCCATCGCGCCGTGGTAGCGCGAGAACGCGAACAGCGCGCCCACCACCACCAGCGCGGCGAACAGCCAGTCACCCCAGTCCCGGCGGGAGAAATAGCCGGGCGTCAACGTCATCGTGGTCGTGTTCATGTCTTGGTCTCACCTTCGGCCGCCAGCAGGCGGCGCTTCAGCAGATCGAATTCCCTGTCGGCATCCAGCGTGTTGCGGCTGGTCGACATGGCCATGCGCGCCTCGGTGCCATCGGCCCCGGCGGGCGCCAGCCACACCCACACGCGGCGCTCGCGCACGTAGAGCATGGCAAAAATACCCAGGATCAGCAACAGGCAGCCCAGATAGACCACGGTCTTGCCGGGGGCACGCGCCACCTGGAACACGCTGGCCTGCACCTGCTTGAAGTCCTTCAGCTCCAGCGCCACCGGCGCCGGGTAGAAGTACATGTCGGACAGTGCCAGCATGGCCTGGTTCATGTAGCGGCCGGTGGCTTCGTCGGCCGGCAGCGGCTTGAGGCCGGCGCCTGCGCGCGCCTCGGCATCCAGCTCGGCCACCGCGCCGGCCAGGATGCGCATCAGCACGCCGGCGGCCTTTTCGCGCTCGGCGGCCGGCACCGCTTCTTCCATGAAGTCGGCGATCGCCTGCAGGCCGCCGGTCTTCTTGCCGCCCACCGGTTCGGCGCCGGCGAACAGGTCCAGCGCGCGGTTGGCCGATTCGGCCAGCTGCTTCACCAGTTCCGGCTTGCCGGGTTCCACCACCTGGCTCACGTAGCGCTGCACGGCGCGCTCGCGCTGGGCCGGATCGAGCAGGGCCTCGTGCAGACGCAGGAAATCCTGCATGGAACCGTCCTGGTCGGCGGGAATGCGCAGGTAGCGGAACGGCTCGCCCGGCGTGTCGCGCACGCCCAGCAGGAACATCTTGGGGCCGCCGTCCTGCATGTCGACGGGCAGCATGTAGTTGCTGTACTCGCGCGCCTGGCCGGAAGCATCGCGCAGCTTGTAGCTGATGCTGGGGCCCACGTTGCGCAGCTCGCGGCCCTTGGACGACTTGTCCGCCGCGCCCAGGCGCTGCTCCAGGGTGTGACCCAGGTCCACGCGCCGCACGTCGGCGCCGGAAGCCGAGGCCTCGCCGAAGTTCTCGACGTTGATGACCCGCAGGCCGGTGTACTCCACCGTCAGCTTCTCGTTGCCGTTGGTGATCTCCGACTTGCCACCGATCACGCCGTTGAGCTCGAACGGCTTGGCCGCCGCACGCATCGGCACCGCCTTCAGCGTCACGGCGGAGCCACCGTCCTCGAAGCTGGCCTGGTAGATCTCGATGCCCTTGTAGCTCGCCGGGTGGTTGACCTCGATCCGCCGCTCCAGCTTCTCGCCGGTGGCGCGGTCGTGCAGCACCACGTCGCTGGCGAACAGCTTGGGCATGCCGGTGCTGTAGTACTCGACGATGAACTTCTTCAGCTCGATGGTGAACGGCAGATCCTGCAGCAGGATGCCGTCGGACTGGCTGAGGATGGCGGTGCTCGACTGCTGCCCTTCCGGCACGAAGACGTTGCCGCGGAAGGTGGGATTGCTGGCCGGCAGCCAGTGCTCGGGCTTGACGTCGGCGATCATGCCGCCGCCCGAATAGACCGATTTGCCGCCCAGCCAGGTCTGCGCGCGCACGATCAGGTCGCCGTCGAACAGGCCGCCCAGGCAGATCAGCACGATGGCGCTGTGGGCGGCGATGTAGCCGATCTTGCCGGCGCCACCGGCGCGCGCCGCCACCATCACGCCGCGGCCGCTGGTGGTGTCGCGCTCCTGCAGGCGCACCTTCCAGCCGCTGGCGGCCAGCGCGCCGCCGATGCGGTCGGCCTCGGCCCGCGGCCCGTGGGCCAGCACGGCCTCGGCCTTGTGGTGGAAGGCCTGCAGCGACTGTTCGCGGATGCTCTCCTTGAAGCTCTTCAGGTCGGCCAGGATCTTGGGCGTGTTGCGGGCGATGCACAGCGTGGTGCTCACCACCAGAAAGGCCAGGATCAGCAGGAACCACCAGGCGCTGTAGACCGCGTTGAGCTGCAGCGTGAGAAAGGCGTCGGCCCAGAAGGGGCCGAACTGGTTCACGTAGTTGGGGATCGGCTCGTGCTGCTTGAGCACCGTGCCGATCACCGAGGCGATGCAGATCACCGTGAGCAGCGAGATCGCGAACCGCATCGACGACAGCAGCTCCACCGCCCCGCGCACGAAACGCGAGCCATGCTCAAGCTCGATGCCCTGGGTGCTTGCTTCTGTCATGAGGAAAGTGGGGGTGCGTGCCGCGGCGCTGCGCGCCGGAGGTTGGAGCACGCGAGGGCCGCCAAGGTTCCGTGCCGCGTCACTGGATCGGCGCCCGAAAGGCGCCCATGAAAACCGAAGCCGCGCCGGGCGGCAGGCACCGGGCGCGGCTGGCTGGCGACGGGGGCGTCGCTGAAAGGCTTAGCGCAGGCCGGCAATGTAGTCGGCCACCGCCTTGATCTCACGGTCGTTCATCTTGGCGACGACGCCGGCCATGACGGTGCTGTTGGTGCGCGTGCCGTCGCGGAAGCCGATCAGCTGGGTGGCGGTGTAATCGGCGAACTGGCCGGCCAGACGCGGATACTGGGCCGGAATGCCGGCGCCGTTGGGGCTGTGGCAGCCGGCGCAGGCGGGAACGTTGCGGTCCATGATGCCGCCGCGGTAGATCTGCTCGCCCAGCATCACGGTCTTGGGATCCTTGGCGAAACCGTCCTTGGGCTTCTGCGAGGCCAGCCACCAGGCGATGTTGCGCATGTCGGCCTCGGACAGCGCGCTGGCGAAGCCCTTCATGATGGCGTTGTTGCGCGCGCCGCTCTTGAACTCGGTGAGCTGCTTGTCCAGGTACTCGGGGTGCTGGCCCGCCAGCTTGGGCTGCGCCGGCACGGTGGAGTTGCCGTCGGCCGCGTGGCAGGCCACGCATACCGCGGCGTAGCTGGCAGCGCCCTTGGTCAGGTCGGGCTTGGCCGCGGCAGGCGGGGCATCGGCGGCGGAAGCGCCCAACGCGAACAGCGAGGCGGTGAGCAGAGCGGCGAGCGACTTGGGGTAGGCCATCTTGGAGGAACTCTTGCAGGTTCGTGGGACGCGAAACCTGCGGATTCTACAATGCCCACCACCTTGCCCCGTGCCCGCCAGGCACGGCCGGCCCGGGCCCCGGCCCGCCTCGCCCCTCCACCCCGTTCCGCCCACCCGCCATGCCCGCACGCCCCCCCGCCGCCCGACGCCCCGCGCCCGCCGCCCCCAGCGGGCCCGCGCGCACGGCCCTGTCCTGGCTGCATACGGCGCGCTTTCTGATCACCGCCGCCCAGCTGCACCAGCTGCCGGCGCTCGATCTGCCGGAAGTGGCCTTCGTCGGCCGCTCCAACGCCGGCAAATCCACCGCCATCAACACCCTGACGCAGCAGACGCAGCTGGCCTTCGCCTCCAAGAAGCCGGGCCGCACCCAGCACATCAACCTGTTCGCGCTGGGCCGCCAAGGTGGCACCGACGCCGTGCTGGCCGACCTGCCCGGCTACGGCTACGCCGCGGTGCCGCAGGAGGACAAGCGCCGCTGGCAGCAGGTGATGGTCAACTACCTGGTCTCGCGCCCCAACCTGGCGGCCGTGGTGATGCTGTGCGACGCCCGCCACGGCCTGAAGGACCTGGACGAAGCCCTGCTGGAAATCATCAGACCCCGCGTGGAGGACGGTTTGCCCTTCCTGGTGCTGCTCACCAAGGCCGACAAGCTCACCCGCAGCGAGCAGGCCAAGGCCCTGCAGATCGCCCGCCTGCAGGCCGGCGGCGGCGAGGTGATGCTGTTCTCCGCCCTCAAGCGCCAGGGCGTCGATCAGGCGGCGATGTGGCTGCGCGCGCTGGTGGAGGCTGCCGGCGCCGCCGAGGCCGACGATCAGGCAGGCCCGGCCGATCCGGCGGCCTGACCCTCGAATTTCAGGCAAAAACAGGCTGCAGCCCTTTGCGGAAGGGCGCAGCCAGCTATTGAAATCAAAGCAAATCCACTCCGCCCAAGCTGCGTTCAGCGCTTCGCCGGCACGCCGTGGTGCTTCAGCCGGTCTTCAGTGCAGGTTCACCGGGCGCTCAGATCACGCTGCCACCATCGTGGCTCCCTAGCACAGGAGCCCTTCATGACGAACCGACCGCGTCTTTCCTTCGCCCGCCAGTACCTGCTCGTGGTGCTGGCTGCCCTGGCGCCCGTGGTGCTGGCCAGCTTCGTGGCCACGGCCGAGGTCCACGCCCTGCGCGACCAGGTGGCGCAGCACGACGCCGCGCCGCGCCACATGACCTGAAGGCCAGAGCCGGCCGCCAGCGCCATGGCTTCGGGCGCGAGCAGGCCCCACAGCCTCATGCCACCGCCGCCCCGCGTTCCTCCAGCAACGCCCGCAGCACCGAGCGGTGGCAGCGCGCCTCGTCGGCGCAGTAGCAGCCGATGGCGAAATCAGCGCCGTGCGACAGCGCGGCCAGCACGTCCAGCGTGCGGGCAGCGTCCGGCGCAGCCATTTCCTTGCGGAACAGGCGGGTGAACAGCGCCCAGTCCTTCTTCGCCTGCGCGCTCTCCGGCTCGGCCTGGGCCGACAGCGCCAGCTTCACCAGCTCCGGCGTGGGCGAGAGGTTGGGGTACCAGACGTCGTACCAGTCGTCGCTCGCATAACGCGCCTTGGGCACGCCGCGCGGCGGCCGCCGCACCGTGCCGATGCGCACACCCTCGCCCGCGGCGCGCGGGCTGCCCAGCCTGACCACGCGAATCGTCATGAGCGGCTCCTTCCTTCAGGGCTTGTGGTGGCCCATGATGCACCCGGCAGACCAGCCTGGGCAGCGTCCCCGGTGGGACGGGCCCGGCTTGTGCGCGGCCGGCCGGGGGGCCTACCATGCACGGCATCCCTCGCAGATTCAAGACAAAAAGTGGCTTTTGCCCATATGCAGCGGGCGCAGGCAGCTACAACAACAGGAGCAAACCGATGATCGACACCTGGATGGCCGAGCTGCCGCACGGCATCACCCTGAGTTGCCGCTCGGCCGGCGAACGCGGCCGCCCGGTGCTGATGTTCCTGCACGGCTTTCCGGAGGCCGCCTTCGTGTGGGACGAGCTGCTCGAACACTTCGCCCGCCCCGAGCACGGCGGCTTCCGCTGCGTGGCGCCCAACCTGCGCGGCTACGAGCGCTCCAGCAGCCCGCCGGAGGTCGAGGCCTACCGCGCCAAACACCTGCTGCAGGACCTGGCCGCGCTGATCGAGCGTGAATGCGGCGCCGGCGGCCGCCTGGCGGCGCTGGTGGCGCACGACTGGGGCGGCGCGCTGGCCTGGTCGCTGGCGGCGGCCCGGCCGGAGCTGATGGCGCGGCTGGTCATCGTCAACGCGCCGCATCCCCAGCCCTTCCTGCGCGGGCTCAAGCACAGCCCGGTGCAGCAGGCCGCCAGCGCCTACATGAACTTCCTGATCCGGCCCGACGCCGAGGCGCTGCTGGCCGAGCACGACTTCGCCCGCCTGTGGCCCTTCTTCGACCTCATGGGCGCCTCCGGCCCGCAGCCCGCGGCGGCCACCAGCGACCCGAACGCGCGCGACTTCGGCCGCCCGCCGGTACTGCCCGAAGGCGCCGGCTGGATGACCGACGCCCTGCGCGAGCGCTACCGCGCCGTCTGGCGCGGCAACGGCAGCCGCCCCGGCGCCGGCCTCACTGGCGGCCTGAATTTTTACCGCGCCTCACCCCTGCGCCCCCCGCGCCCGGACGACCCGGCCGCCGCCAACGTCGAGCTGCCGCCCGATGCCTTCACCATCACCATGCCCACCCTGGTGCTCTGGGCCCAGCAGGACACCGCCCTGCCCCCCGAACTGGTCGACGGCCTGGACCGCTGGGTGCCGCAGCTCACCCTGCAACGCATCGAAGCCGCCACGCACTGGGTCGTGCACGAACGCCCGGCGCTGGTGGCCGCGCAGATCGAAGGCTGGCTTGGGTGATGGGCCCACCCCCAGGCTCCACTCGCTTCGCGATGTTCCGCCACCCGGAATCGGGGCACCCCCCTGAGTCGCTGACGCGCCTTCCCCCCTCTTACTTCGTGAGGGGGGACAACGCCACTGGCCGGTACAAGCCCGGCCACGGCGTTCACCCGCATGGCCTGCTCCGCGGCCTTCTGGGGGTGCCAGAACGAGCCGCGTGGCCTTTCGTGAGGTGGGGGCCGAGCGAAGCGATGGCCCGTTCGCTTCCCATCCCCTCTGGCCGTGCCGAGAAGCGCAGGGCGTGGGGCGGGCATGGGCTGCGCAGCAAGACCATGCTTCGTGCTCTGACTCGCTGCGGCTGTCCGAGCGGAGCGCCCTTCGGGGCGCGCAGCGAGTTCCGCAGCGCCGCCCCATGCCCGAGCATCGCAGGCTGCCCGCAGCGAAGCGCAGGGACACGGCCAGTGGGGTCGCCTTTCTTTTGCCTACTTTTCTTTGGCGAAGCAAAGAAAAGTAGGTGCGCCGCCGGGCGCACATCCCGGCCTACAGGGCTTCCAAAGACACTACGCTTTCAATAGCTGCCTGCGACCGCCACGCCTGGGCAAAACGACGATTCCATTGAAAAAAGAAGGCGGGCGACGCGCCAGCACGCGCCAGGGCTTCGACAAGCTCAGCCCGAACGGCTGATGGCGATATGGCCAAGAGGAAGATTCTGAAGAAAATCAGTCTTCAGCCCTTTCGCAGCGGCCGCAGACAGCTCACATAAAAGTAGCAATCCTCACCCACTTTCAAGGCAGCTCAATACACCCCCGTCTCCCCCTCAGGCCGCGTCTTGAACCGCTTGTGCACCCAGTAGTACTGCTCCGGCATGGTCCGGATCCAGCCCTCCAGCTCGCGGTTCATGCGCGCCGTGTCGGCCTCCAGGTCGTCCGTCGGGTAGTCCTGCCAGGCCGGGTGCACCTGCACCTCGTAGCCGGCCGGCGTCATGCGCGTCACCGTGGGCACCACCCGCGTGCGGCCCAGGCGGGCGAAGCGCGCCAGCGACGGCAGCGTGGCCGTCGGCACGCCGAAGAAGGGCACGAAGACCGAATCCGCGGCGCCGAAATCCATGTCCGGCAGCAGGTACAGGTAGCGGCCCTCGCGCAGCGAACGCACGATGGGCTTGAGCCCCTCGTCGCGGTTCAGCAGCACCACGTCGCCGAAGCGCTGGCGGCCGGCGCGGATCCAGGCGTCGGTGGCGGCATCGGGCTGCGTGGTGTAGATGCTGCTGCCGTGCGCCACCGCCTGCTGCATGATGCCGGCGCCGCCGGCGTCCATGCCGTAGAAGTGCGGCGCGAACAGCACCGCCGCCTCGGGCTGGCGCAGCTCGTCCACCGCCCCGGTCAGGCGCACGCGGCGGCGCACCACCTCGGCCGGCGCGTGCCAGACCCAGGCGCGGTCGATGAAGGCCTGGCTGAAGGCGACGAAGCTCTGCCGCGCCACCTGGCGCCGCAGCGCCTCGTTCCATTCCGGAAAGCACAGCCGCAGGTTGGTGAGCGCGATGCGCCGCCGCTTGCCCGCCAGCACGAACAGCACGTTGCCGATGGCGCTGCCCAGCGCGCGCAGCAGCGGCAGCGGCAGCCGCGCCAGCGCGCGCATCAGCAGGATGCCCGGGTGGGTCATGCCGGCAGGCCCATCCGGCCAGCCACACCAGCGAGGACAGCCGCCCCAGCTGCTCCAAAGGCCGCGGAGCAGGCCATGCCAGCAGCAGCCGTGGGCGGGGTCTCCCCGCCCACTGGCTGCGCCCCCTTGAGGGGGGTGGCGGAGCGGAACGCAGTCCGCGAAGCCTGGGGGTGGTTCATTTTTCCGGCCTCGGCGTCTTGTAGCGCCCGTAGCCCCACAGGTACTGCTGCGGGCACTGGCGGATCAGGCGTTCCATCTCGCGGTTGATCTGCGCCACGGCGGTGTCCAGGTCGGCCGACAGCGGCTCGCTCAAGGGCTCGAAGCGCAGGCGGAAGCCCTGGCCGCGCGGCAGGCGCTCGCCCCACACCAGCATCGGCGTGGCGCCGGTCTGCAGCACCAGGCGCGCGGCCAGCGTCATGGTGTAGGCCGGCTTGTCGAAGAACGGCACCCACTGGCCCATGCCGTCGGGCGGCACCTGGTCGGGCAGCAGGCCGACGGCGCGGCCGGCGCGCAGCGCCTTGATCATCTGGCGCACGCCGGCCAGCGTGGTGGGGGCGGTTTCCAGCCCTTCGCGGCGGCGCGCGTTCTCGATCACAGGGGCCAGCGCGGCCTGACGCGCCGGGCGGTAGAGCACGGTGATCGGCCCGTAATCAGGGCCGTAGCGCGCCGCCAGGCCCTGGGCCGTGATCTCGAAGCAGCCCATGTGCGGCGTGAGAAACACCACGCCCTTGCGCGCGGCGTAGGCGGCGTCCACCGCCTCGGTGCCCTGCCACTGCATGGGCACGGGCGGGCCGAACCACAGGCGCGGCGTCTCGGCCGCCATGCGCCCGGCGTGCGCCACCGCCGGCCGCACGGTGGCGAACGGGTAGCCGGCCTGGGCCGCGTTTTCCGCGAAGCGCCGGCGGTAGGTGGGCGAGGCCAGCCAGGTCAGCCAGCCCAGCAGGCCGCCCGCGCCATGCAGCAGCGCCAGCGGCCAGCCGGATACCAGGCGGAACAGGGTGAGCATGGTGGATTGGCTAAAATGGACGCGTCGCCGAGTTAACCGAGCAACTTGCAGGGCGACGTAAAAAAGTTCTGCTAAAGCGTTCGCCAGGGCTCCTCGAGGTTGCGGCGACGCGATTCCCTATCGACCCAAGGAGTTTAGTCAAATGGAACTGGCGAACAGCTTTCTCTTCACTTCCGAATCGGTTTCCGAAGGCCACCCGGACAAGGTGGCCGACCAGATCTCCGACGCCATCCTCGACGCCCTGCTGGCTCAGGACCCGCGCAGCCGCGTGGCCGCCGAGACACTGACCAACACCGGCCTGGTGGTGCTGGCCGGCGAGATCACCACCAACGCGGTGGTCGATTACATCCAGGTGGCGCGCGACATCATCCAGCGCATCGGCTACGACAACACCGACTACGGCATCGACTACAAGGGCTGCGCGGTGCTGGTGGCCTACGACAAGCAGAGCAACGACATCGCCCAGGGCGTCAACCAGGCTTCCGACGACCACCTGAACACCGGCGCCGGCGATCAGGGCCTGATGTTCGGCTACGCCTGCGACGAGACGCCCGAGCTGATGCCCGCGCCCATCTACTACGCGCACCGCCTGGTCGAGCGCCAGGCCCAGCTGCGCAAGGACGGCCGCCTGCCCTTCCTGCGCCCCGACGCCAAGAGCCAGGTGACCATGCGCTACGTGGACGGCAAGCCGCACAGCATCGACACCGTGGTGCTCTCCACCCAGCACCACCCCGACCAGAGCGAGAGCGCCACCAAGATGAAGGCCAGCTTCATCGAGGCCGTGGTGGAGGAGATCATCAAGCCCGTGCTGCCCAAGGAATGGCTGCAGGAGACACGCTACCTGGTCAACCCAACCGGCCGCTTCGTGGTGGGCGGCCCGCAGGGCGACTGCGGCCTCACGGGGCGCAAGATCATCGTCGACACCTACGGCGGCGCCTGCCCGCACGGCGGCGGCGCCTTCAGCGGCAAGGACCCGACCAAGGTCGACCGCAGCGCCGCCTACGCCTGCCGCTACGTGGCCAAGAACATCGTCGCCGCCGGCCTGGCGCGCCAGTGCCAGATCCAGGTGGCCTATGCCATCGGCGTGGCGCAGCCGATGAACATCACCGTCTACACCGAAGGCACGGGCAAGATCCCCGACGGCGAGATCGCCCGCCTGGTGCGCGAGCACTTCGACCTGCGCCCCAAGGGCATCATCGAGATGCTCGACCTGCAGCGCCCCATCTACCAGAAGACCGCCGCCTACGGCCACTTCGGCCGCGAAGAGCCGGAATTCAACTGGGAGCGCACCGACAAGGCCGACCTGCTGCGCGCCTCCGCCGGCCTGTAAGGCGCGCCTGAAGGCGTCAGCGTCAGGGTCGCGCTGTCGGCCCTGACCTGCATCAAAACCCTGCTGGCAGCGCGCACCTATGCTGCGCGCCATGGCTTTCGACCTCCTCATCAGCGGTGCCGGCCCGGCGGGTCTGTGCCTGGCGCGGGCGCTCTCAGGCAACGGCATGACCATCGGCCTGGTGGACCAGCTGCCGCAGGCGGCGCTGGCCGACCCACCCTTCGACGGCCGCGAGATCGCCCTCACGCAGCGCTCCGCCCAGACCCTGCGCGAGCTCGGGCTCTGGCAGCGCATCGAAGCCTTTGACGCCGCTGCCCTCTCGCCGCTGCGCGATGCGCGCGTGCTCAACGGCGGCTCCCCCGCAGCCATGGTCATCGGCCACGGCCTTACGGCCAGCAGCGAGCTGGGCTGGCTGGTCTCCAACCACCTGATCCGCCGCGCCGCCTTCGACGCCGTACAGGCCGCGGCCACAGAACACGGCGACATCACGCTGCTCACCGGCCAGGCCATCACCAGCGTGCGCTGTGAGGACGATGCCGCGCGCGTCACCCTGGCCGACGGCAGCCGCCACGAAGCCCGCCTGCTGGTGGCCGCCGACAGCCGCTTTTCCGCCACCCGGCGCGCGGTGGGCATCGGCGCCAGCCAGCACGACTTCGGCCGCACCATGCTGGTCTGCCAGATGACGCTGGCGCAACCGCACGAGCACGCCGCCTGGGAATGGTTCGACCATGGCCAAACGCTGGCGCTGCTGCCGATGAACAACGACCCGGCCACCGGCGCGCACCGCGCCTCGGTGGTGCTCACGCTGCCGCATCAGCAGATCGAGCCCCTGCTGGCCTTGGACGAGGCCACCTTCGGCGCCGAGATGACACAGCGCTTCCACGGCCGGTTGGGCGCCATGCGCCTGGCCAGCACCCGCCACGCCTACCCGCTGGTGGGCGTGTACCCGCACCAGATGGTGGCGCGGCGCTTCGCCTGCATTGGCGACGCGGCGGTGGGCATGCACCCGGTCACCGCGCACGGCTTCAATTTCGGCCTGCTGTCGGTGCAGGCGCTGGCCGGCAAGCTGCGCGCCGCGCACGCCGCCGGTGCCGACATCGCCTCGCCCGCGCTGCTGGGCCGCTACGAACGCCAGCACCGCCTGGCCACCCGGCCTCTGTACGAGGCCACCCGCGTCATCGCCCAGCTCTACACCGCCGAATCGCCCCCCGCCCGCCTGCTGCGCGAAGCCGCCCTGCGCGTGGGCGAGCGCGTGCAGCCGTTCAAGCGGATGGTGGCGGCGTCGCTGACGGGTTAGGGCCTGTTCACGCTATTTTTGGGCGATGCGTTGCGATCCGAGAGGGCCAGCGCCAAGGCGCCAGCCGCAGGCAAGGTAGGTACCTTGCCAAGGCTGGCAACGCCGGCGATGGCCCTTTCGGGTCGCAACCCGGAGGGAACAGGCTTGAAACGGCACCAGTCGCCCTTGCGCTCCTGGTGCAGACACCCGGTCTGCACGGCGCACGGCGCCTCGATTGGCACCGTTTCAAGCCAGTTCGCACGCCCAGAAATAGCGTTGACAGGCCCTAGACGGCCCGCCGCGTCACATCCTTCAGCACCCTGATGAACTCCGCTGCCGCAGGAGAAAGCGAACGGCGCTGTCTGGTCACGATGTAGATGTTCCTCGACACCCTGGGAGACACCAGCGGCCGCGCCACCAGCAGCGGATCCCGCGCATAAGCCACATAGGCGGCCGGCATGATCGCAGCGCCCTGGCCCGCACCAGTCATCCACAACGCGGTCGCCAGGAACGTGACGTCGTGCGCCACGTTCAGGCGCACGCCCGCCTGCGCCGCCGACTGCTCGATCAAGGGACGGATGCCGTAGCCAGGCCTGACGGTGATCACCGGGATCCGGTCCAGGTCCGACCAGCGCACCGTCCTGCGCCCGGCCAGCGGATCGTCGCTTCGACATACCAGGCTCAGGTGGTCGTCCAGCAGCTTCTCCATCCGCACGCCATCGCCCGAGCGCTCCGGCGTGCCGATGCCGAAATCGGCCTGCTCGCCGATCACCCGGCTGAGGAACTGGTCGGGCGCGCAGTCGTCGATGTCCACCTGCACGTTCGGGTGGCCGCGCACGAAGGCCTGAACGACGGGCGGCAAAAGAATCTCGCCCAGGGTCGGCGTCACAGCGACCGTGACCCGCCCCCGCCGCAGCGCCGAGAGGTCTTTCAGGCCCGTTCCCATCGAATCGATGTCCCGGAGCACGCGCTCCGCCACCTCCACCGCGTCGTGAGCCGCCATGGTGGGCTGGAGCGACCGCGTGGTGCGGTCAAACAGCCGCACGCCCAAGCCGTCTTCAAGCTGCCGGATGAGCACACTGACCGCCGATTGGGTCACGCAGAGCTGGGCCGCGGCCGCACTGAGCTGCCCCTGCTGGTAGACGGCCACGAAAGCCCGCAACTGCTTGACCGTCGGCGAGCGAAACCCGTCTTTTCTCATGAAGAAACATCATAGATGGTTAGATAAATTTCGATTTACGAATGAATTGAATTTGACTCAAATCAATGCGTGAGGCCACCCATCCGCAGGAGGCCCTTTCCAAGGAGACAACGTGACTCTTCTCGACCGAAGAACCGCCTTGCTGGCAGCGGTGTTCGCACTGGGCGCCCCGTCGGCCGCCATCGCCCAGGCGGGCGACTTTCCCAACAAGCCCATCCGCGTCGTCGTGACGTTCCCGCCGGGCGGCAGTTCGGACGCCATGTTGCGGGTCATGGCGCCGCGCATCGGCGAGAAGCTCGGCCAGCAGATGGTCATCGACAACAAGCCGGGGGCCGGCGGCAACATCGGCCTGGCCATGGTGGCCAAGTCACCTGCCGATGGCTACACGCTGGGCGTGGGCGCAGCCGGTGCCCTGGCCGCGAACGCCAGCCTCTATGCGCAGATGCCGTTCGATGCGCAGAAGGACTTCCGCCCCATCACCCTGCTCGCCAACATCCCCTTCGTCCTTGCCGGCGCCCCCAGCCTGCCTGCCAAGAACCTGAAGGACCTCCTGGCGCTGGCGAAATCCCAGCCGGGCAAGCTGTCGATCGCGCATGGCGGCAACGGAACGGCGATGCACCTGTCGACGGCGCTCTTCGAGCAGATGGCGGATGTCAAGCTGGTGTCGGTCCCCTTCAAGGGATCGGGGCCGGCGACCCTGGCCGTTCTCTCGGATCAGGTGTCGCTCGTCATGACCGACCTGCCGGCCTCGTTGCAGCAGATCAAGGCCGGCAAACTGGTGCCCTATGCCGTGACAAGCGCGGCGCGCCTGCCAGCGCTCCCGGACGTCCCGACGATGGCCGAAGCCGGATTGCCCGGTTACGAATCGACCGGCTGGTTCGGCCTGGTTGCGCCGGCCGGCACGCCCGCCCCCGTCATCACGCTGCTGAACAAGGAATTCGTCGCTGCCCTGAACGACGAGAACGTCAAGACCAGCCTGCGCAACAGCGGTCTTGAACCCGCGCCCGACTCGCCGTCGGAGTTCGAGGCCTTCATCCGTAGCGAAACCTCGAAGTGGGCCAACGTGATCCGCAAAGGCCACATCAAACTGGACTGAACGGCCGGCGTGGCCAACGGCTGCGTTCCGGCAACCGAGCGGCGAAACCGCGCACCGGCAAAAAAACGTACCCAGGCAAGACCGTGAAGGAAGAGACGTTGTGGACGTAAAGCAGATTGCGATCATCGGGGCAGGCATCGGTGGCCTGGCGGCGGCCCTGGCCTTGCAACGCAGGGGCTTTCGCGTGGCCGTCTATGAGCGGGCGAAGGAGATCCGTGAAATCGGCGCCGGCGTGGTCATCACGGCCAATGCACGGCGTGCCCTGCAGGATCTGGGCGTGGACGAGGCGCTGGAAGCCTGCTCCAGCACCATCGCGGTCTTCCACACCTGCCATTTCGCCACGGGCGAAGTGCTGCGCGCGGTGTCCAGCGAAGACATCCGCCGCAAGAGCGGGCTGGCATCGCTCGGCGTGTACCGGGCCGACCTGCACAACCTCCTGATGAAGTCGGTGCTGGCCCAAGATCCGCACTGCCTCCATGCCCATTCCGAGTTTGTCGGGCTCGAGCAGGACGGCGCGGGCGTGACAGCCAGGTTTGCCGGTGGCGGAACCGCGCGCGCGGATGTGCTGGTGGGCGCGGACGGCAACGCCTCGGCCGTCCGGACCTTTCTTTTCCCCGACGAGCAGCCGAAGTTCAACGGCCAGATCGCCTTCCGCGCCCTGATCCCTGAAGCGCTGGTGCCCGCGAGCGTCCGGCAGCGCGATTCCGTCATGGCCGCGGGCCCGGGGCGCTACCTGCTCTGCTACCCGCTGCGTGGTGGCAGGATCATGAACCTGGTGGGTCTGGTTCAGTCGGATGCCTGGGAAGAGGAAGGCTGGGCCATCCCGGCCACCAACGACGAATTCGCACGCGCCTTTGCCGGCTACGAACCCGACCTGCTCGAGCTGATTCGCAACATACCCGCAGGCGACGTGTTCAAGTGGGGGCTGCGCGACCGCGAGCCACTGAAGCAATGGACCGTCGGCCGCGTGACGATGCTGGGCGACGCCGCCCATCCGATGACACCGTTTCTAGGCCAGGGTGCCTGCATGGCCATCGAGGATGCGCTCCTCCTGGGTCGCGCGTTCGCGATCTCGGCAACGCCTGACGAGGCTTTGCGGCGGTATGAAGAAGCACGCCGGCCGCGCGGCACCCTGGTTCAGCTTTCTTCCCGCGAGGAAGGCCTCACCCTTCAGGACCCCAGCAAGAAGCGGCGCACGGCCCAGGATCGCGGCCTGCTCGACTACGACCCCGCGACGGTGCCCGTGTGAGCCCGCGCATGGGCGTGCCCGTACCAACACCAGAAAGCCACCCCATGATGCGCCGACAACTCCTGGCACGCTCGGCAGGCCTGGCCGCGGCGGCAGCCCTGCCCCTCCCGCTGCTGGCTCAGCCGGAGGGTGCCATCACCATCGTCGTGCCCTACGCACCCGGCGGCACGACCGACATCCTCGGCCGCATGCTGGCCCGCGAGATGGCGCCCCTGCTCGGCCGCACGATCATCGTCGAGAACAAGCCTGGCGCCGGCAGCGGCGTGGGTGCTGCGTTGGTGGCCCGCGCGCCGGCCGACGGCAACACGCTGCTGGTGGCCACCAGCTCGACGCTGGCCATCAACCCGTGGCTCTACAGAAAGCTGAACTACGACCCCGCCAAGGATTTCGCCCCTGTCGGGCTGATCGGCATCGTGCCCCTGGTGGTCGTGGTCAACGCCAATTCGCCGGTGCGATCCATTGCGGATCTGGTGTCGATGTCGAAAACCAGGCCGGAAGCCATGAGTTACGGGTCCGCCGGCAATGGCAGCCCGCAGCACCTCGTGGCGGAGATGTTCAAAGTGGCCACCGGCGCCCGTCTCACGCAGATTCCCTACAAGGGCAGTGCACCCGCCGTTGCAGACCTGCTGGGCGGCCATATCGACGTGATGTTCAGTGACATCCTGCCGGCCCTGCCGCACATCCGCGCGGGGCGCCTGCGTGCGCTGGGCGTGACCTCCGCACGGCGCCAGCCCGCGCTCACGGAAGTGCCGACGGTCGCGGAATCCGGGGTGCCAGGCACCGCCGGCTTCCAGGGCGTGGCCTGGCAGAGCCTGGTGGCTCCGGCGGGCACGCCCCAGGCAACGGTTGAAAAATATGCAGAAGCACTCGCCAGGGTGATGAACCAGCGAACGCTGCGCGCCCAGCTGGCTGCCGACGGCTTCGAGCCCGACACCATGATGCCGAAGCAGCTGGAGGCCTACGTGCGTGCCGAAACCGCTCGCTGGGGCAGGGTGATCAAGGCGTCTGGCGCCACGGTGGACTGATACCCGGCGAGGCGCCGAAACGCCGATGCCCGCAGCGGCGCATCCCGCTGCTGGTCCGCTGCGAACGCCAGCGCCGCCCAGTCATTCGCCCGCCTGCCTTCAGCCACGCTCCGGGCACGGACCAGCCCGGGATCAGGCAGCGCCATCTGCATCGCGCAGCTCGCCGGCCAACTGATCGAGCCGGGCTCTCTGCCAGGACCTTTCCGGGACAAACGACTCGGGGTCGCTGGTGGCCCCATAGCCGCCAGCCCCGTAGACCGCCGCATAGGCGGCATAGTCGGCGGCCTGAATTGCACGACCCGCCACCGCGTTGGCCACCGCATAGCTTGCGGACACCGCTGCATGGCCAACGCCGTCCAGCGAGCGCGAACCCTGATGCCGATTGGCCAGCGCGGCCGAATCGGATGCAGCCCGCTCCAGAGCCGCCCGGTCGACCGAGCCGACTAGGTAGTCGGCAAGCGTGTCGAGACAGCGGACCACGCCCTCGTCCTCCAGCAGATGGCGCACGCGCTCGGCGCAGGCCAGGGCGAACGCAAGCCGAAGCACCTCCGGCTCCCTGGATGTGTTCTCGTGCGCCTGAAGCACTGACGATAGATCGGCTGTCATTTGCGGCCTCCTGCGCTTCCCGGCGCCGTTGATCGGTCCTGACTGCAGGGTAGCGGATCTTCCCTAAACGAGCGCGCGCAGCCGTTCAAGGGGTTGGTGACGGCGCCGCGAACAGGCTAGCCATCGTTTGCACCAGTGCCCACGAACTTCACGCGGAATTGGGTGCACTCGACCTCATCGGGTGGCTGCCACTGGCGGCTCGCGATCTCAAAGATGTGGTCCGGCACGACCATGGAAAACGTGGCGCCCTTCTGCTGATTCCTTTGCCTGACGCGCTCGCGGCGCAGCTCGATCGGGGCATCCAGCACATGAACCGTGAAGTCGTAGCCCTCGGCCTGCAGGCGGTTGCAGAAATCCATGCGAGGCGCCTGCTGGATCAGGCCCAGTTCCAGCACGACGGAGCAGCCGCTGTCGAGCAGACGCTTGCTGTGGTTCCAGATCAGTTCAACCAGCCGATCCTTGTGCTCGACGTACCACGGAATCACGTCCGATTCCGGGCGGTCGGGGCTGAAGAGGCAGGCGAACCATTCATCAAGCGCGATGTGGACGGCGTGGCTGGCCGATGCCAGCGCCATCGCATAGGTGGACTTGCCCGCGCCAACGGGGCCTTCTATCAGATGGAGGGAGGGAGCGGGCATGATGAAGAGGGCCAACCTGAAGATGAGTTTTGCCGTTGGCCTCGATTTCGAGTGTTCTGCGAGGGGGTCACGGTACTGAAGGGAAGTATTCTCGCCCCCCATTTGGTCACTGCTGCGTGGATTCGACCGCCCTCATCAAGAGCTACCGCCGAATTTTCTCCCGGTTCGAATCGCTTGACGCGATGTTTCTCGCCTCTTCCAGCCTCGAGGTTGGTGTGGACAGGCTCCAACTCGAGCTCCGGGAGCGGACAGCAAGTCGCGCTCTGCGAGCGCTGCGAGGCGGCTGCTTCCCGCTCAACCGGCGTCCACCCTACCCCGCCCCCAGCAACCCCTGCCCATCGTCCTCCAGCGGCACCAGGGGCGTGGCGCGCGCCAGCGCCATCCAGACGGCGAAGGGCAGACGGTCCACCGTGCGGCGTGGCGCCGGGCGCAGCACGTCCAGCTGATCGCCGGTGCATTGCAGCACGCCGCACTCGGGCGGCACCTCGGCCGCGTCGGCGATGGGGTGGCCCCTGGCGTCGCGGCCCAGCACGTACCAGCAGGCGCCACCCATCTGCAGATAGGCGGCGCGCTTGTGGGGGCGCTTGAGGTCGCCCAGCAGGTCGGCGCGGCTGACCTTGATTTCGTGCACCACGGGTTCCAGGTAGGCCTCCACGCTGGTGTGGCGCACCGAGAACACGTCCGGGCAGGCGATGGCCCAGTGCACCTGGGCAAGCGGTTCCGGCGCCTCGGATGCTATTGATTCAAGAGCTGCCTGCGCCCTCTGCGCATGGGCCGGAGGCCGATTTTCCTCAGAATCCAGTGGCAGCGGCACGCGCAGGCTGAGGCCGCGCCAGACGATGCGCCCGGCGCGCGCCTGCGCCTCGGCCACGCGCTGCACCAGCGCCTCGTGGGCCGACAGCGCCCGCCGGTTGCGCGCGGCGGCCGCGCTGATGGCGGCCACACCCTGGTCGGTCACGCGCAGCGTCTCGCAGCCGCCGGCGCCGGGCACGCGTTCCAGCAGGCCGGCAGCCAGCAGGTCGGCCTCCAGCACGTCCTGGCAGGGCCAGCCGGCCGATCGGTACATCTGCCGCAGGCGCTGGTGGTGGCGGCGGGTCAGCTCCATGCGGGCATGGTAGCCGGCGGGGCGCGCCAGCGCTGCGTGCAGCGGGGCATGGAATAAACCGCTGCCCGGGCGTGTTCATGCCGGTACCAACCCCTCCAGGAGATCGCCATGCGCACCCCCGCCGTCCTCACCGCCACCCTGGCTGCCGCCCTGCTTGGCGCCTGCTCGTCCATGTATGCCGACAAGGCCGCCGCCCCGGCGCGCGCCAGCGACGGCGTGCTCACCGGCCCCAACGGCATGACGCTGTACGTGTTCGACAAGGACGTGGCCGGCAGCGGCAAATCCACCTGCAACGGCCCCTGCGCCACCAACTGGCCACCGCTGATGGCGGCCGCCGGCAGCCAGGCCGGCGGCGGCTACAGCGTGGTCATGCGCGACGACGGCGCCCACCAGTGGGCCTACCACGGCAAGCCGCTCTACTACTGGATCAAGGATGCCAAGCCCGGCGACCGCACCGGCGACGGCGTGAACCAGGTCTGGCACCTGGCGCGCCCCTGATCACCCCTGCCAGCGCGGCCGCGGCGGCTGCGGCATGATGGCCGCCCGCCCCGCGCCCCACCCGCATGAACCGCTCGGCCGTCCTCACGCACCTGCCCGCCCTGCGCCGCTACGCGCGCGCGCTCACGGGCGACGCCTGGGCGGCCGACGATCTGGTGCAGGACACGTTGGAGCGCGCCTGCGCCAAATGGCGGCTGTGGCTGCCCGGCAGCGACCTGCGCGCCTGGCTGTTCACGCTGATGCACAACCTGTTCCTCAACCAGCGCCGCGGCGCCGCGGCCCGCGCCGTGGTGGTGCCGCTGGAAGACCGCCATGCCGAGCTGCCCGGCCCGGCGCGCGACGCCGACATCGCCATCGACCTGCAACGCTGCCTGCTGCGCCTGCCGGCCGAGCAGCGCGCCGTGCTGCTGCTGGTGACGCTGGAAGACATGGCCTATGCCGACGCCGCGCGTGTGCTGGGCGTGCCGGTGGGCACGGTGATGTCGCGCCTCTCGCGCGCCCGCGCCCGCCTGCGCGAGCTGATGGACGAGCCCGCCAGCTCCGCCACGCCATCGCCCCAGGCCGCCACCGGCACGGCGCCGCTGCGCCTGGCCAGCTAAGCTGAACCCCAACCGCGATCGCCATGAGCACCCCGCCCGCCCCGTCCGACGAAGACCGCCTGCACGCGCTGGTCGACGGCCGCCTGCCGCCCGCCGACGCCGCGGCCGCGCGCGCCGCCCTCGGCGCCCAGGCCGTTGCCGACGCCGACGCCTGGCAAGGCCAGCGCGCCGAACTGCGCGAGCTGCACGCCGGCCTGTTGCAGGAACCCCTGCCCGCGCCGCTTGCCGCCGCCGCCGAACGCCTGCAGGCCCGGCTCGACGCGCGCCGCGCCTGGTGGCGCCTCGGCGGCCTGGCAGCCTCCGTGCTGCTCGCCTTCCTGGCCGGCTGGCTGGGCCGCGCGCAGCTGGATCGCAACGCGGCGCCCGGCCCTGCGCTGGCCCAGGCCGCGCCGCTGCAGCGCTTCGCCCACGCCGCCACCGTGGCGCACGCGCTCTACCAGCCCGAAGTGCGGCACCCGGTGGAAGTCCCCGCCGCGCAGCAGGAACACCTGGTGCAGTGGCTGGGCAAGCGCCTGGGCCGCCCGATCCACGCGCCCGACCTGCACGAGACCGGCTACGAACTCGTCGGCGGCCGCCTGCTGCCCGGCGACGGCGGCGCCCGCGCCCAGTTCATGTACCAGCGCGCCGGCGGCGAACGCATCACCCTCTACCTCGGCGCCGTGCAAGCCAGTGCCGCCGGCCCGGCCCCCGCGGCCTCCGCCGCCGAAACCGCCTTCCGCTTCGAGCACGACGGCAACACCAGCGCCTTCTACTGGGTCGACCAGGGCTTCGGCTACGCCCTGGCCGGCAACCTGCCCCGCGCCGAACTGCTGGCGCTGGCGACGCTGGTCTATAGGAGTTTGTGACCCCCCTGAGTCGCTAACGCGCCTTCCCCCCTCTTACTTCGTGAGGGGGGACACCGCCAGTGGTCGGTACAAGCCCGGCCACGGCGGTCGCTTGCATGGCCTGCTCCGCGGCCTTCTGGGGGTGCCAGAACGAGCCGAGCGGCCTTTTTTGAGTTCGGGGCCGAGCGAAGCGATGGCCCGTCTTCTCCCCAACCCCCTCTGGCCGTGCCGAGAAGCGCAGGGCGTGGGGCGGGCGCGGACACCGAAGGATGGCCGTGCTTCGTGCTCTGACTCGCTGCGGCTGTTCGAGCGGAGCGCTGCAAGCGCGCAGCGAGTTCCGCAGCGCCGCCCCACGACCGAGCATCGCAGGCTGCCCGCAGCGAAGCGCAGGGACACGGCAAGTGGGGTCGCCTTTCTTTGGTTTCTTTCTTTGGCGACTCAAAGAAAGAAACTGCGCCGCCGGGCGCACATCCCGGCCTGCAACGATCCCGAAAGACGCAAGGGCTGGAAATCAAACAAGCGTCGAACAGGGCTTCGACAAGCTCAGCCCGAACGGCCGGTGTCGCTCAAGCCGGGCAGGACATTCAGGGCCGAATCAGCCCCCAGCCCAGGCGTGGCGGCCGCAGCCAGCTATGACTTCAATAGCTCCACCCGCACCGCGCAGTACTTGAACTCCGGGATCTTCCCGAACGGGTCCAGCGCCGCGTTGGTCAGCAGGTTGGCCGCCGCCTCGCGGTAGGCGAAGGGGATGAACACGCTGCCGGGCGGCGTGCCGTCGTCACGGCGCACGGCCAGCACCACCTCGCCACGGCGCGAGCGCACGCGCGCCAGGCCGCCGGGCGCGAGGCCCAGGCGCGCCAGGTCGTCGCCGTGCAGGCTCACGGTGGGCGCGGGCTCCAGCGCATCCAGCACCGTGGCGCGGCGTGTCATGGCGCCGGTGTGCCAGTGCTCGAGCTGGCGGCCGGTGATGAGCACCATGGGGTACTCGGCATCCGGCCGCTCGGCGGCGGGGATGATGTCGGCCGGCACCAGCTGCACCTTGCCGTTGGGCGTGGGCACGTCGTGCGTGAAGACGATGGGCTGGCCAGGGTCGTCGTCCGTGAGGCAGGGGTAGGTCACGCTGGATTCGCGCTGCAGCCGCTCCCAGGTGATGCCGGCGATGGCGCCGTGCATGGCGCGCCGCATCTCGTCGTACACCGCCGCCACGCCGTGGTAATTTTCAGAAGAAACAGGGCTCTGGCCCTTGTCTGACGGGCGCAGGCAGCTCTCGTTTTCATAGCTCCACGGCAGGCCCATGCGGCGTGCCATCTGCTGGATGATCCACAGGTCGGCGCGCGCGTCGCCCGGCGGCTGCAGCGCCTGCTGGCCGATCTGGACCATGCGGTCGGTGTTGCTGACGGTGCCGGTTTTCTCGGGCCAGGCGCTGGCGGGCAGCACCACGTCGGCCAGCCAGGCGGTTTCGGTGAGGAAGATGTCCTGCACCACCAGGTGCTGCAGGCTGGCCAGGGCGTGGCGGGCGTGGTGCAGGTCCGGGTCGCTCATGGCCGGGTTCTCGCCCATGACGTACATGCCGCGCACCTTGTGCGGGTCGGTCTCCGGCGCCAGCGCCTTGTGCATGATCTCGACCACGGTGTAGCCGGGCTGGGCGTCCAGCGGCTGGCCCCAGAAATCCTCGAACCAGGCCTGCGCGGCCGGGTCGGCCACGCGCTGGTAGTTGGGGTACATCATGGGGATCAGGCCGGCGTCGCTGGCGCCCTGCACGTTGTTCTGGCCGCGCAGCGGGTGCAGGCCGGTGCCGGGGCGGCCGATCTGGCCGGTGCAGGTGGCCAGCGCGATCAGGCAGCGCACGTTGTCGGTGCCGTGCACGTGCTGGCTCACGCCCATGCCCCACAGGATGATGGACGACCCGGCCATGGCGTAGGCGCGCGCCACCTCGCGGATGGTCTCCGCCGGGATGCCGCAGACCGGTGCCATGGCCTCGGGGCTGTAGCCCTGCACGTTGGCCACCAGGGCGGCGTAGTGGTCGGCCCGCTCGCGCAGGAAGTCGGCATCCACCAGGCCTTCGGTGACGATCACGTGCAGCATGGCGTTGAGCAGGGCCACGTCGGCATCGGGCTTGAACTGCAGCACGCGCCAGGCGTGGCGGGCGATGTCGGTCACGCGCGGGTCGGCCAGCACGATCTTGGCGCCGCGCTGGGCGGCGTTCTTCATCCAGGTGGCGGCCACCGGGTGGTTGGCGGTGGGGTTGGAGCCGATGATGAGGATCAGCTCGGCGTGCTCGACGTCCTTCACCGGGTTGCTGACGGCGCCGGAACCCACGCCTTCCAGCAGCGCGGCCACGCTGCTGGCGTGGCACAGGCGCGTGCAGTGGTCGACGTTGTTGCTGCCGAAGCCGGTGCGCACCAGCTTCTGGAACAGGTAGGCCTCTTCGTTGCTGCCCTTGGCGCTACCGAAGCCGGCCAGCGCCCTGGCGCCGTGCTGCTGCTTCAGCGCCACCAGCTGGCCGGCGGCCAGATCCAGCGCCTCTTCCCAGCTGGCTTCGCGGAACACCTCGCGCCAGTCGGGCGGCTGCTCGCAGTGCGCCGGGTCCTTGGCGACGCCGGGCTTGCGGATCAGCGGCACGGTGAGCCGGTCGGGGCTGGCCACGTAGTCGAAGCCGAAGCGGCCCTTGACGCACAGGCGCTTCTCGTTGGCCGGGCCGTCGCGCCCGCTCACGCTGACGATGCGCCCGTCCTTCACGTTGTAGCTGATCTGGCAGCCCACGCCGCAGAAAGGGCAGACGGAATCGACCTGCCGGTCGACGCGCTGCGGGCCGAGCTGCGTCTTGGGCATGAGCGCGCCGGTGGGGCAGGCCTGCACGCATTCGCCGCAGGCCACGCAGCTGCTGGCGCCCATGGGGTCTTCCAGATCGAACACGATGCGCGCGTGGCTGCCGCGGCCGGCGTAGCCGATCACGTCGTTCACCTGCGCCTCGCGGCAGGCGCGCACGCAGCGCGTGCACTGGATGCAGGCGCTCAGGTTGACGGCCATGGCGGGGTGGCTGACATCCGGCGCGGGCTCGTCGCGCCGCAGCGCCTGCAGCGCCGGGCGCACCTGCACGCCGGCCTGCGCGGCCCACTGGCTCAGCTCGCCGTGCGGGGCGGCGGCATCGTCGTCCAGCCACTTGTAACCTTCGGTGGGCAGATCGGCCAGCAGCAGCTCCAGCACCATCTGCTGCGACTTGCGGGCGCGTTCGCTGCCGGCCTTGACCTTCATGCCGGGCTGCACGGCGCGGCAGCAGCTGGGGGCCAGCGTGCGCTCGCCCTCGATCTCCACCACGCAGGCGCGGCAGTTGCCGTCGGCGCGCAGGCCGTCGGTGTAGCAAAGGCGCGGGATCGGCACGCCCAGGCGATCGGCGGCCTGGAGGATGGTTTCGCCGGCGCGGGCCTGCGCCGGCCGGCCGTCGAGCTCGAAATCCACCACCGGCGGCGCCAGGTGGGCGGGCTTGGCGGGTGCGTTCATGGCTGGCCTCCGACTTCCTCGGGGAAGTACTGCTGCACGCAGCGGATCGGGTTGGGCGCGGCCTGGCCCAGCCCGCAGATGCTGGCATCCTGCATCACGGTGGCCAGGTCTTCCAGCGTGGCGTGGTCCCACTGCCCGGCCTCCATCAGCTGCGCGGCCTTGGCGGTGCCGACGCGGCAGGGCGTGCACTGGCCGCAGCTCTCGTCGGCGAAGAAGCGCATCATGTTCAGCGCCGCGTCGCGCGCGCGGTCGGCCTGGCTGAGCAAGATCACCGCCGCGCTGCCGATGAAGCAGCCGTGCGGCTGCAGGGTGTCGAAATCCAGCGGCAGATCGGCCAGGCGCGCCGGCAGGATGCCGCCGCTGGCACCGCCGGGCAGGTAGGCATAGAGCGTGTGCCCTTCGGCCATGCCGCCGCAATATTCATCCACCAGCTCGCGCAGCGTGATGCCGGCCGGCGCCAGCTTGACGCCCGGCTCGCGCACGCGGCCGCTGACGCTGAAGCTGCGCAGCCCCTGGCGCCCGTGGCGGCCCTGGCCGGCGAACCATTCCGGCCCGCGCTCCAGGATGTCGCGCACCCAGTACAGCGTCTCGAAGTTCTGCTCCAGCGTGGGCCGGCCGAACAGGCCCTGCTCGGCGATGTAGGGCGGGCGCAGGCGGGGCTCGCCGCGCCTGCCCTCGATGCTCTCGATCATCGCGCTCTCTTCGCCGCAGATGTAGGCGCCGGCGCCGCGCCGCAGGTGGATCACCGGCAGCGGCACGCCGGGCGGCGGCTCGGCCATCAGATCGGCGATGGCCTGGGTGAGGATGGCGCGGCACTCGGGGTATTCGTCGCGCAGGTAGATGTAGACGGTATCAATGCCCACCACCTGCGCCGCGACCAGCGCGCCCTCCAGAAAGCGGTGCGGGTCGCGCTCCAGGTAGTGCCGGTCCTTGAAGGTGCCGGGCTCGCCTTCGTCGATATTGACGGCAAGGAACCTTGGTCCGTCGAATCCGCGCACGATGCGCCACTTGCGTCCGGCAGGGAAGCCCGCGCCGCCCAGGCCGCGCAGGCCGGCATGTTCCAGCGCGGTGATCACGCCCTCGGCATCGCGCTCGCCCAGCGCCAGGGCGCGCGGCAGCGCGTAGCCGCCGGCCGTCAGGTAGGCCTGGTACGCTATGACTTCAGGAGCTGCCTGCGCCCGCTGGGTGCGGGCCAGCGCCTCGTTCGATGCTGAAACCACGCGTTCCGCCGTGGCCTGGCCGAGCGCGTGCTGGCCCACCAGTGCGGCCGGCGCCTGCTCGCAGCGGCCAATGCAGGGCGCGGGCAGCACCTGCACACCGCTGCCCAGCAGCGCGGGCAGGCGCTCCAGGTGCTCCAGCAGCGCCTCGCCGCCGGCGAGCTGGCAGCTCAGGCTCTGGCACACGCGCACCGTCAGGCGCGGCGCCACCGCGTCGTCGCGCAGGATCTCGAAGTGGTGGTAGAAGCTCGCCACCTCGAACACCTCGGCCATGCCCAGCCGCATCTCGGCCGCCAGCGCCACCAGGTGCCGCTCGAACAGGCCGTGGAAATGGTCGTTCAGGCGGTGCAGGTGTTCGATCAGCAGGTCGCGCGCATGCCCATCGGGCGGCGCGGCGCCGATCAGCGCCCGCACCTCGGCCAGCGCCGTGGCATCGGGCTGCCGGCCCTTGAGCTGCTGGCGCGGGCGGCGCGCATGAAGTTGGATGCTTGTTTCCGTCATGGCAAGCATTATTGTGCAGCTGGCGTCGGTGAACTTGCTGCGGGTTCCCGCGCTGACTGGACGCAGGACAAATCGCCGTTGGTTGGCCCCGGAGCTTCTGGGCGGGTCAGTTCGGGCGATGCGACCGCTCATGAACAGCTAAGTCGTCCCGCCTAACTTCTCCGTCGTGCAAATTCCCGCACGTTCACTGGAGAAACACCATGTATCGCTACACCAAACTTTCCCTGCTGGCCATCGCCATTGCTACGACTGGCGCTGTTGCCTACGCCGCCAAGGGTGGCATTGAAAACGACGCCCTGGCGATCACCAAGGCCAAGATCCCGCTCACCCAGGCCGTCACTGTTGCCGAGCAGCACGCCAATGGCAAGGCATCGCGCGCCGAGTACGAAAACTCGAAGCAAGGCTGGGTCTATGACGTGGAAGTTGTCAGCGGGGCCAAGGTCTTCGATGTCCGGGTCGATGCCGACAAGGGCACCGTCATCTCGTCTGCCGAGGACAAGGCGGATCACGATGACGACCACGACAAGCAAGACTGACCGCCTGCCAGTGTGGCCGGATTGCGCATGACGCCGTGATCCGGCCCGGAGACTTCATGGAACATCTCAACCAAACATTCTTCCTGTGGCTCAACGCGCCTGAACACCCGAACGCTCTGGTGGTGACGCTGGCCACCTTCTTTGCGGAATGGCTCATCTGGGCCGTCCCGATTCTGATCGGCATCAGCTGGCTGCGTGGCAACGAGAACACCCGCAAAACGCTGCTGATCGCTACCGCATCCGGCCTGCTTGGGCTGCTGACCAACCAAATCATCGGCCTGGCTTGGTCGCACCCCCGGCCTTTCATGATCCGGCTGGGGCATACGTTCATGTCCCATGTTGCCGATTCATCATTCCCAAGCGATCACTTGACGCTGTGGTGGGCAGTCGCCTTCAGTCTCACGCTTCAGAGAGACACACGACACGCCGGTATCGGGCTGACCTTGTTGGGAGTTCCTGTTGCCTGGGCACGCATCTATCTGGGAGTTCACTTTCCGCTCGACATGCTTGGGGCCGCTACGGTCGCGGCGCTCTCCTCCTGGCTGGCGTTTCGCGCGGCGCGCTGGTATCTGGAGCCCAGCTACCGGCTGACCTCCAGCATTCATCATCGAATTTTTGGCAGGTGGATCGCGCTGGGATGGGTGCGCAAGTAAGCCTATGTGAGAGCTAAGTCAATCCGATCAGACTGGCGGCGTACCTTTCACATCGGCAGGAGGAAACTATGAACCCATTGCCCGCCCCCCGAACGAGCCCCTGGCTCAACAAAGTCCCGGAAGTCGCGTTGTCGTTCTGGGTCATCAAGATCATGTCCACCACGGTGGGTGAAACCGGCGCCGATTTTCTGGCCGTCAATGCTGGCTGGGGCCAGAGTCTGACCCGGGCCGTTATGGGCACCCTGTTGCTGCTCGCGCTGTTCACGCAGTTGCGCACCCGCCGCTACACGCCCTGGATCTACTGGCTGACGGTGGTGCTGGTCAGCGTGGTCGGCACCCAGATCACCGACCTGCTGACCGATGGCTTGGGGGTCAGCCTGTACATCAGCACCACCGCTTTCGCCGCCACGCTTGCCGCCATCTTCGCCGTCTGGCACAGGGTGGAACACACCTTGTCGATCCACGACATCATCACGCCCAGGCGGGAGCTGTTCTACTGGTCCGCCATCCTGTGCACCTTTGCGCTGGGCACGGCCGCCGGCGATCTGGCGACCGAAGCTCTGGGTCTGGGCTTTGCCTGGGGCGCGGTCGCCTTTGGCGCACTGATTGGCGCAACCTACCTCGCTTGGCGCCTGGGCGGCAGCCCGGTGCTGACCTTCTGGATCGGCTACATCCTGACACGCCCTTTCGGTGCCGCGTTGGGCGACCTGCTCACGCAGGCCAAGGCCTATGGTGGCTTTGGCATGGGCGCTTTGTGGACCAGCGCCCTATTCCTCGCCGTCATCGTCGTCCTGGTTGGCGTGGCGCAGCTCGGCCTGAACACCGGCCGGCCCGCGCCAGCCGCCGACTAGGCGGCGTGTTCATGCAGTTTCCCTACCCGCTGTTCTAAGAAAAATCATGCCCACCCAGTACACATACGCCCACCCTGTCGCCACAGTCTCTGCTGCCCTGCTACTGAGCTTGGCGGTAGGCTGCACCAAGCCCGCCGGCCAAGGTGGCGCAAGCGCCGCACGGGCGCCATCTACCGACGCCTCCGCAAAGTCTCAGAGCACGGCCGCTTCCAAACTGGGCGATCTGAGCGCCTTTCGCGGCATCGCCGCCGACGTGAGCGCCTTGGTAGACAAAGGCGACCTGCCCGCCGCCAAGGTCCGCGCCAAGGACCTGGAGGTGGCCTGGGACTCGGCCGAGGCCGGCCTCAAACCGCGGGCTGCCGACAACTGGCACGTACTCGACAAGGCCATCGACAAGGCACTGGCCGCGCTGCGCGCCAGCGCGCCAAACCAGGCCGATGCCAAGGCCGCGATGGGCACCCTATTGAGAACCTTTGACGCCCTCGAGGGCAAAGGCTAATCGGACGCACTCCCATGAAAACACCTACCGAACAAGCTCTGGCCAAAGTCCCTGAAGTCACGCTGGGATTCTGGCTCATCAAGATTGCAGCCACCACGCTCGGCGAAACGGGCGGCGACGCCGTCTCGATGTCCATGCATCTGGGGTATCTGGTGGGCACCGGCATCTTCGCCGTGTGCTTCCTGGTGGCAGTGATGGCGCAGATCAAGGCCAAGGGCTTCCACCCTTTCCTGTACTGGACCACCATTGTCGCCACCACCACGGTCGGCACCACGTTGGCCGATTTCGCCGACCGCTCGCTCGGCATCGGGTACGCCGGTGGCTCAAGCCTCTTGCTGGCCTTGCTGCTCGGCTCGCTCTTCGCATGGCACCGCACGCTGGGCTCGGTGTCCGTGAGCACCGTCAGTTCGCCCCAGGCGGAAGTCTTTTATTGGGTGACGATCATGTTCTCTCAGACCCTGGGTACGGCGCTGGGCGACTGGACGGCCGACACCGCGGGCCTGGGTTACGCCAATGCGTCGCTGGTGTTCGGTGGGATGCTTGCCCTGGTCGTGGCGGCCTTTTTCTGGACCCGGGTATCCCGCACGCTGCTGTTCTGGGCTGCGTTCGTGCTGACCCGGCCTCTGGGAGCCGTGGTCGGAGATTTTCTGGACAAGCCGGTGACCGCAGGGGGCTTGGCCTTGAGCCGGTACTCAGCTTCAGCGGCGCTGCTGGCCTTCATGGTTGCAGCTATCCTGCTGACCCAGGCGATGGATCGCGTCCATCGAACTTTCAACCACGACTGAGCACAGAAGCGATGCGGGTTCTGCTGGCGGAAGACGATCCCATGATCGGGGAAGCCATTGAGGGCGCTCTGAAAGATGCTTCCTACGCAACCGACTGGGTAAAGCATGGGCAGACTGCGCTCACCGCGCTGGAAAGCCAGCACTACGATCTGGTGCTGCTCGATCTGGGCTTGCCAGGCAAGGACGGGCTGGAGGTGTTGGCCAGCGTGCGCGCCAGGAAGAACCCGGTGCCACTCGTCATCATCACGGCGCGCGACGGTCTGGACGATCGTCTGCGCGGCCTGGATGGTGGCGCAGACGACTACGTGCTCAAGCCCTTCGACATGGCGGAGCTGTTGGCCCGCATGCGAGCGGTATTGCGACGCAGGGGCGGCAGTGCCTCACCCGTTCTGAGCAACGGCGTGGTGTCGCTCGATCCGGCCACCAAAGAAGCCCATGTCCGAAACAGCGTGCCCGTGCGACTTTCAAATCGTGAGTTCGCCTTGCTGCAAGCCCTGCTGGTACGGCCCGGCGCCATCCTGTCGCGCAGCGAACTCGAAGACCGCATCTACGGCTGGGGCCAGGAGGTCGAGAGCAACGCCGTCGAATTTCTGATTCATGCGCTGCGCCGAAAGCTGGGCAGCGAGACCATCAAGAACGTCAGGGGTGTCGGATGGATGGTTTCAAAAAGCTCCTGAACGCGTCGCTTCAGTTCAAACTGTCCGTCACGCTGTCGCTGGCCATTCTTGTCGCCGCGATAGTGGCGGGTGCATTTTCCTTTCTGTCGGCCTTCGACGAGGCGCACGAACTGCAGGATGATGTGTTGCGCCAGGTGGCTCAACTGGTGGATCGGCAGCAGCTGCCATCCTCTTCCCGCCCTGCGGAAGCCGGCCCCTCTGCGATCACCAACGACCGCGACGAGGAGTCGCACGTGATCGTCCAGCATCTGGGCATCCCAAGTACACCCTCGGTCGCCGTGGATCAGGGCGGGCCACTCCCCTTGCCGCCGACACTGGCCGACGGCCTGCAAACCCTGAACATCGGCGGTGAACAGTTTCGTGTGCTGGTCAGAACCGTCGCTGACGGTGAGCGCTTCGCAGTAGCCCAGGAGGCAGCTTTCCGGGATGAAATCGCCCGCGACAGCGCCCTCCGAACCGTCACGCCTTTGCTGGTTCTCGTGCCGATCCTGCTGTTGATCGTCGCCCACCTGGTGCGCACGATGTTCCGGCCCATCGCCACCCTCTCGCAGGAGATCGACCAGCGCTCCGAACAGGATCTGCACACCATTGAGTCGCACCACCTGCCTGCCGAGGTGCGGCCCTTTGCCGTGGCCATCAATCGACTGCTCACGCGCGTGGCCCGGGCCATGAACCAGCAACGCCGCTTTGTAGCTGACGCCGCGCACGAACTGCGCTCGCCCTTGACCGCACTGTCGCTGCAGGCCGAGCGCCTGGCAGAAACGGAGATGTCAGCTCCGGCCCGTGAACGGCTCGCCGCGCTGCGCCTCGGGATCGAGCGGGGCAGAAACCTGCTCGATCAACTCCTGGCGATGGCCAGGGCGCAGTCTGCAACCGAGCCGCCCAAAGCTCCCGCGTCAGTGCAAGGCGTCTACCGCCGGGTTCTTGAAGACCTCATGCCCCTGGCAGAAGCCAAGCACATCGACATCGGCGTCGAAGGAGCGCAAGACGTCCAGCTCTGGATCAGCGAACTAGACCTGATCGCCGTAGTCAAAAATCTGGTGGAGAACGCCGTTCGCTACACACCGGAGGGTGGGCGTGTGGATCTTGCCATCCATGTGACGGACTGCAGTACGGAGTTGCACGTTCTGGACACCGGCCCGGGCATCCCGCTGACCGAACGGGACCGGATCTTCGACCCGTTCTACCGTACGCTGGGCAGTGACCAACCGGGCTCGGGCCTGGGGCTCTCGATCGTGCAGACGATCGCGGCGCGCGTCGGCGCCGAGATCGTTCTGGATGTTGCCGACAGGAAGCATCAAACCGGCCTGGACATCGCCGTCTGCTTTCCTCATTGCCCACCAAACGCCGCCGGCAAGCCGCTTGCGCAAGGGCCCGCGCGGTAGAAAGATGTCGCTTTCGAACAGCAGGAAGAGTTCGGCGACGGTCCTGCGCTCAAGCACCGCGAGCCTCACGTTCTGCAAAATCCGGCCCCCGTTGCCAGACCGATGTAGCTCATGCCACGGGGAACAGCCTACCGTCACCGCTCAACAATCCAGCCCGAACCATCTCACCGGAATGGATGTTCTGTACCGCGTCCCGGTAGCGCGCGACCTGTGCCATGAGCTCAGGATCACGCTCAGGGTGCGCAGCGCTCTTGTGGTCGAGCACCCACCAGGCCTCGGGGCCGTGCGCGCCGGCGCGGCGGCGCACCAGGCGGTCGATGCGCAGGCGCTGGCCTTCGTGCACCAGCTCCACTTCGTCGAAGGCGTCCAGCACCTCGCCCTCGTGCCAGGCCCAGGCGGCTTCGCCGGCCAGGATGCGGCCGGCCGCCTGCTGGGCCTGGGCGAGTTGCGCAGCGTCGAGCGCGAAGCGGCGCGCGGCGGCGGCGCGCTGCCCATCGCTCCAGCCGGGCGCGGGCGCGCCGGCCGGGCGCAGGCCCGCGCGCTCGATCAGCCAGTGCATGGCCTGGCCGATGCGGGACACCTCGCTGTCCTGCGGCGGTGCTGGCGACGCCGGCCCGGCAACTCCTGAAACCATAGCTGGCTGCGCCTGCTCCGTGCGGGCTGCGGCCCAGTTTGGCACTTCAAGCAGCTGCGCGGGCGGTGCCTCGCCTTCCGCGTGCGCGGCGCTGGCGGGGGGCGCCTCCACCGGCCGCGCCAGCGCCTGCAGGCGGTCCCACCAGGTGGGCACGGCGCTCTGCCGGGCGGGCGTGATGGACGAGAGCACCAGCGTACGCCGCGCCCGCGTGAGGGCGACGTAGAGCGCGTTCAGCTCCTCGCGGGCGCGCTCGGCCAGCTCGGCCTCCATCAGCGGCTGGGCGCTGGGCGGGGGACGCGATTCGTGCGTCAGGAAGACGAACTGCCGGGGCACGCGCGCCTCGCCCGGCCAGTCGATCAGCGCGCCCATGGTGTCTTTGCGGCCCGGGCCGGCCTGGGTGTCGAGCAGCAGCACGACGTCGGCCTCCAGCCCCTTGGCGCCGTGCACGGTGAGCAGGCGCACGGCCTGGGCGCCGGCCTCCAGCGGCGGCGTGCGGATGGCCTGCGCGGTGCGCGAGCGGAAGGCGCGCACCAGCGCGTAGGCCGTGAGGTAGCGGCCGCCCTGCAGGTCCAGCGCGGCGCCCAGCAGCGCCTGCAGCTGGGCCAGCGTGCGGGCGCGCTCCGGCGCGGGCGTGGCGGCGGCGTAGCGCGCCGGCAGGTCGGCATGGCGGACGATGGCCTGCAGCGCGTCGTGCGGCGGCAGCGTGGCCAGCCAATGGCGGTACTGCATCAGATCGGCCGCTCGCCCTTGCCAGACGGTTGCAAGCAGCTCTTGTTGTTGTAGCAGATCGAGCCACGGTCGGCCCGGTTGCGCGCGCGCCAGCAAGGCCAGTTCCACCAGTTCGGCATCGCTGGCGCCGACGATGGGCGAGCGCAGCGCGCGCGCCAGCGACAGGTCGTGCGCCGGCGAAACCAGCGCGTCGACCAGCGCGATGACATCCTGCACCACCGGGGCGTCGGGCAGCGCGGCTTTTTCGGGCATCTCGGTCGCCACGCCCAGGGCGCGCAGCGCGTCCTGCATCGCCGCCAGCGGCTCATTCCTGCGCGCCATCACCAGGATTTCGCCGGGCGATACACCGGCTTCGATCTGCGCCTGCACCCAGCGCGCGGCCTGGGCGACTTCCTGCGCGCGCAGGGTTTCCTCGGCCTCGACGCGCGGCATGGTCAGCGTGTCGCGCCAGGCCAGCGGGTCGGCTTCTTCGCCCTCGCGCTCGGCACGCTGGATGGGCGGCAGCGCCAGCAGCGCACCCCGCGGGTCGGGAGACGCTGTGGTGTGGGCGCGGAAGCCCTCGTAGGCGCCGTCGGCCTGCGCGGCCAGCAGGGTGGCGTTGACCACCTCGATCACGCCGGGCGCGTTGCGGCGCGTGTGGTCGCAGGCCAGGCGCTCGCCTTCCAGCGCCTGCTGCACGAAGGCCTGGGCGGCGCGGAACACCTGCGGTTCGGCGCGGCGGAAGCGGTAGATGCTCTGCTTGGGATCGCCGACGATGAAGACCGAGATCGCCCCGCCGCCGCCCGCGCCGGCGTAGCCCGACAGCCAGTCGCGCAGCGCCTGCCACTGCACCGGGCTGGTGTCCTGGAACTCGTCGATCAGCAGGTGGCGCACGCGTGCGTCCAGCCGCTGCTGCACCCAGCCGGCGAGCACCTCGTCGGTCAGCAGCAGCTGGGCGGCGCGCTCCAGATCACCCATGTCGACCCAGCCGCGCGCGCGCTTGACCTCGGCAAACACGCCGAGCAGGCAGCGCGCCAGCCGCGCCAGCCGTTGCTGGTGCTGCCAGGCCTGGTGCTGCTGGCCGGCGGCCAGGATGCGCAGCAGCGCGTCCTGCGCGGCGCGCAGCGTGGCGTCGGAGCCCAGCTTGCCGAACTTGCGCGGCTCGCCGGCCTGGGTGAGCAGCGCGGCAGTGACCTGGTCCGGCGCGCGGGCGGCGAGCGCCTCGCGCAGTTCCACGCCCTTGGCGGCAAAGGTGGGCGCGCTGGCCTGGGCGAGCACGGCGGCGGCCTCGGCCAGCAGGTCGGCGGTGGGCGCGTGGTCGAACAGCGCGTCGGCCGGGTCGTCGAACGCCGCCAGTTCCGCGAACAGCTCGCCGTGGCGCGGCACCGAGGCCTCCACCACGCCGGCTTCGTCGGCCAGCGTGAACTCGGCGCGCTTCTGCAGCGCCGACTGCAGCGCCTTCTCGGTGGAAAAACGCCCGTGCGCGGCGACCAGGGCGGTGTAGTCGGCCTGCAGCTCGGCGCTCTGCGCCACGGCGGCCAGGAAGGGGCGCCAGGCCTCGGCCAGCGCGCTGCCGTCGTCCATCAGCAGCTCGTAGCTGGGCGGCAGGCCGAGCTGGCGCAGCAGCTCCAGCGGCGCCTGCTTGAGCAGCGCGCCGAACCAGCTGTGGAAGGTGCGCACCTGCACCGGCCGCCCCGACGCCAGCATGGCCTCCCACGCGCCGCGCAGCGGCTCGCGCAGCGCGGGCACCCGATCCGGCGGCACGCCAAACGCCAGCAGGTCCTGGTCCAGCCTGGCGTCGCTGGCCAGCGCCAGGCTTTGCAGTTGCTCGTCGAGCCGGCGGCGCATCTCGCCGGCGGCCTTGCGGGTGAAGGTGATGGCCAGGATCTCGTGCGGCGCGGCCTGGTGGCCATCCGGTCCCGGCTCGATCAGCGCCCGCACGATGCGCGAGATCAGCATCCAGGTCTTGCCGGCGCCCGCGCAGGCTTCCACCGCCACGCTGCGGCGCGGGTCGCAGGCGATGGCGTAGAAGGCCGCGGCGTCAACCGGCTGGCCGTTGTGTTCGTAGGCGGGCTGGTTCATGGGCGGCCGGCTGCTCCAGCCTGGTTTTTCATGACAAATCGGCCTCCAGCCCTTGTGTGACGGGCGCAGGCAGCTATGTTATTCATAGTATTCAAGACCGCGCCTTCCGCACCACGCGTCGCCGGGTCGAGCCCTCCGCGCGTCGCTTCGACAAGCCTGCCCTGAGCCTGTCGAAGGGCTCGGCGTGAACGGCCCGACATGCTGGAAGGCGGGGTTGTCATCAGTTGGCGTGTCATGGGCTCCAGAAATCCCTTCGGCACAGCCCGCGCGCCTCACACCATGTGCAGGCCTGGCCCTCGCCCAGCGCGGGCAGCGGCGCGCCGGCGGCGATCTGGGCCATGTCGTCGAGGATGCCGTGCACCAGTTCGTCGCGCAGCACCACCACGTGTTCCTGCGCGAGGGCCTTGGCGGGCTCGCGCTCGCCGAGGTTGAGGTAGGCGGCGGCCAGCGTGTCGTCTTCCAGCAGCGCGGCATAGAAAGGCAGCTGGGTGTCCTCGGTGCCGACCTTGATGCGCTGCTTCGTCCGCTCCTGCCGCTCGGTCTTGTAGTCGAGCACCAGCGCGCGGCCGTCGGCCAGGCGGTCGATGCGGTCCAGGCGGCCGCGCAGCGTGACCGGGCCCAGGCGCACCTGGCGGTCGACTTCGCCGTCTTCGAAGCGCGCGCCGGCGGCCTCGTGCCCGGCCAGCCACTTCAGGTAGCCGTCGCGCAGCTCGGGCCACAGCGCCTGGAAGGGCAGGAACTCGTCGGCGGGCAGGGCCAGCTCGCGCGCGGCCTGGTCGGCGCAGGCGTCTAGGCGCTCGCGCCGGGCGCCTTCGTCGGCCTCGGGCGATTCGGCCAGCCCGGTATGGAACAGCTGCAGCGTGCGGTGCAGCCAGGTGCCAAAGTCGCGCTTGTCCACGTCGACGTCGATCTCGGGCGATTCCTGCAGGCGCAGCTGCTGCAGTGCGAAGAAGCGGTATGGGCAGACACGCAGCGCCTCGTAGCCGCTGGCCGAGAGCTGCGCGACGGTGAGCGCACGGCCATCGGGCGCCGGGCGCGGCGTGGGCGCGGCCGGCACGGCGCGCGGCACGCGCGGGTCGGGCGCCAGCGGCGGCAGGCGGCGTTCCTCCTCTTTCTCGCCGGGCAGGGGCACCAGGAAGCGCCCCCTTCGCTCGCGCTCCAGCCAGTGCAGCTGGAGCATGGGGCTGGGCTGCTGGTCCTCGCCGCCGTCCCGGGCGCGCCACAGCACGTCGATGCGCGGCGCGTGCAGCGCCTGCGCCAGCGCCGCGCCCTGGGCGTGGCCCAGCTCCTCGCGCGTGGGCAGGCCGAGCCGCGCGCGCTGGGCGTTGGAGAACGGGCCCGGCGGCTCGGGCGCGGCGGGCAGGCGGTCGGCATCGGCGCCCGGCAGCACCACGGCCGGAAACGGCCGCGCCAGCAGCTGTTGCAGCGGGGCAATGACCACCTGCGGCGTGGGGGGGTGCGGCGGCACGAAGCTGGCGGCTTCCAGCACCTCGTCCACCCAGGTGGTGAATTCGGGCAGGCGCAAGGGGCGCGCCGCGGCCGCGGGCGCTTCCAGTTCGATAGCTGCCGGCGCCAGCAGATCCAGGGCCTGCAGCACTTTTTGACCTGCCAGATCCGCCTGAAGACCCTCCCACAGACCGCTGGCGCGCAGCAACCCGGCCAGCGCCTCCAGCCAGGCGGTGACGGGACGCGGCGCCTGCAGCACGGCGCGTTCGGCGTCGATGGCGGCCACCAGTGCGGCCAGGCGCGCGGCGGCCTCATCGTCAGCCGTCATGGCGGGCAGGCGTTGCGCGTCGGACCAGCGGCGCAGACCGTGGCGGCGCAGGCTGCGCTCGAGCAGCGCCACATCGGCAGCGGGCCAGGCCACGGCGCCGGGGCATTGCTTGAGCCAGTCGAGCACGGCGTCGCTGCCGGCTTCGCGCGCGCAGGCGCGCACCGCCGCCATCAGCTGCGCGGCAGCGTGGGTGGTGGAGAGCTTCCAGCCGGTTTCGTCGCGCACCGCCACATCCGGGCCCAGCAGCGCGCGGATGCGGCGCGTGAGCAGCCGGTCGCCGGCCACCAGGGCCACCGGCGCACGCCCGGCCTCGATGTGGCGCAGCACGCAGGCGGCGGCGCGGCCGGCTTCGTCGTCACCGCCCTCGGCCCGGTGCCAGAGCACCTCGCCGGGCGCCGTGCCCACGCGCAGATCGATGGCCAGCGCCTTCTCGGGACCGAAATGCTCCAGCAAATGGCCGGCCAGCGGCTCGGGCTGCAGGCCCTGGAGCAGCACCAGGGCGTCGGTGCCCTGGCGCACACGGTCGGCAAACAGCACGTCGGTGGCGTAGTCGCTGTGCGCGGCCCAGGCGATGGCGATGCGCGCCACCGCGGCCTCCAGCGCCAGCCAGCCCTGCGCCTCGGTGGGCAGCGCGCGGCGCGCCAGGTCGCCCCAGTCGGCCCGCAACGCCTGCGGCACGCTGGCCGCCACCGCCGCCAGCTGCGTGGCGCCGTCGACCAGCGGGCCGGCCAGCAGCGCGTGCTGGGCGCCCAGGCCGGCGCCTTCGAGCAGCGAGCGGGCGGTGAGCAGGTCGCGCCCGCGCTCCAGCGCCAGGTCGCTCGGCCCCGGCGTGAAGCTGCCCACCTGGCTGGCCCAGTTGCGCGTGGTCTCGAAGCGCGGTGCGAAGCCACTGGGATACAGGCGCGCCCACTGCGCGGCGGCCTCGGCCATCAGCTGGGCAAAGGGCACCAGCACGACGGTGCGGGCGGGGTGCGCGCCGCAGTGCGCCATGTGCGCCGCCACGCGGGCCAGCACCTCGCGCCAGGCGTGGCTGGCGGGATGATCGGCCTGCGGCGCGGTTTCGGCCCTGGAATCTGCTATCGCCGCCATAGCAAACCGCGATCGCCCGGGAGCCGGTGCGGGGATGGTGTTTCTGTCACAATGACCCCAACTTTAGCCGTGCCGGCGCGCGTACGGCGGCATGGCTCCCAACCCCCCATTTCCAGAACCGTTTCCAAGGAGTGATTCGTCATGGCCAGTGACCTGATCAAGCATGTGAGCGACACCTCGTTCGACACCGATGTCCTCAAGTCCGACAAGCCCGTGCTGGTGGACTTCTGGGCCGAATGGTGCGGTCCCTGCAAGGCCATCGCCCCCACGCTGGACGAGCTGGCCGGCACCTACGACGGCAAGCTGCAGATCGCCAAGGTGAACGTGGACGAGAACCGCGAGATCCCGGCCAAGTTCGGCATCCGCGGCATCCCGACGCTGATGGTGTTCAAGGGCGGCCAGCTGGCGGCCACCAAGGTCGGCGCGCTGAGCAAGGCGCAGCTGGCGCAGTTCATCGACCAGAACCTCTGATGGCCCCCAGGCGCTGACGCGCCTTCGCACCCGGTGGCCGCCAACAGCAGCGCCTCGGGTGCCCTGGCTGAAAGCCGGTTGAAAGCACGCCGGTTTTTCCTGCCATAATCCCGCTTCAAGGCAGGCGCCTTCTGTTGCAGCGCCAGCCCGGCTCCACGGTCAACCCGGGGGCCGCGAGAACCGGCCGATCAGGCCCCTTCTCCAAGACTTCCCCTCCCAAGATTCCCGTCACACCCCTCGCGGTCCGCTTGCGGGCTGCTTCATCGCAAGAACCATCCGTCCCATGCACCTGAACGAACTCAAGGCGCTGCACGTTTCCGAAGTGCTCAAGCAGGCCGAAGCGCTGGAAATCGAGAACACCGGCCGCATGCGCAAGCAGGAGCTGATGTTCGCCATCATCAAGAAGCGGGCCAAGGCCGGCGAGCAGGTGTTCGCCGACGGCGTGCTGGAAATCCTGCCCGACGGCTTCGGCTTCCTGCGCAGCCCGGACACCAGCTACACCGCCAGCACCGACGACATCTACATCAGCCCCAGCCAGGTGCGCCGCTTCAACCTGCACACCGGCGACATGATCGAGGGCGAGGTGCGCATCCCCAAGGACGGCGAGCGCTACTTCGCGCTGAACAAGCTGGAGAAGGTTAACAACGGCGCGCCCGAGGCGAACAAGCACAAGGTGATGTTCGAGAACCTCACCCCGCTGTTCCCCAAGGAGCAGATGAAGCTCGAGCGCGAGAACTTTAAGGGCGACGAGAACATCACCGGCCGCGTGATCGACGTCATCGCGCCCATCGGCAAGGGCCAGCGCGCGCTGATCGTGGCGCCGCCCAAGAGCGGCAAGACGGTGATGATGCAGACCATCGCCCACGCCATCAGCGCCAACTACCCCGACAGCCACATGATGGTGCTGCTGGTCGATGAGCGGCCGGAAGAAGTGACGGACATGCAGCGCTCGGTCAAGGCCGAGGTGATCGCCTCCACCTTCGACGAGCCGGCCTCGCGCCACGTGCATGTGGCCGAGATGGTGATCGAGCGCGCCAAGCGCCTGGTCGAGCTCAAGCAGGACGTGGTGATCCTGCTGGATTCCATCACCCGCCTGGCGCGCGCCTACAACAACGTGGTGCCCAGCTCCGGCAAGGTGCTCACCGGCGGCGTCGACGCCAACGCCCTGCACCGCCCCAAGCGCTTCCTGGGCGCGGCCCGCAACGTCGAGGAAGGCGGCAGCCTGACCATCATCGCCACCGCGCTGATCGACACCGGCAGCCGCATGGACGAGGTGATCTTCGAGGAGTTCAAGGGCACCGGCAACTGCGAACTGCACCTGGACCGCCGCCTGTACGAGAAGCGCGTGTTCCCCTCGATCCAGCTCAACCGCTCCGGCACCCGCCGCGAGGAACTGCTGCTGGCGCCCGAGGTGCTGCAGAAGACCCGCATCCTGCGCCAGTTCATGTACAACATGGACGAGATCGAGGCGATGGAGATGGTCATCAAGAGCATGAAGGCCACCAAGACCAACGTCGAGTTCTTCGACATGATGCGCCGCGGCGGCTGAGCCCGCGCGCCAGCAATTTACAAGCCATTCAGGCCTCCAGGCCTTTCATGGCGGGCGCAGACAGCTACATTTTCAGTAGCAATTGAGCCATGGCAGGCTGGTCACGCCTGCCCTCGCATTCACCCTTTGCCGCCCGCCGGCCCCTGGCGGCGCGCGCGCATCTCCTCGCCCGCAGCAGCCAGCGCGTCGCCCTGCAGCAGACGCTGCGCCGCCGGGTACACCACCGATTCCTCCAGCGCGATGTGGCCGGCGTAGAGCGCGTCGAAGGCCGCGATCCGCGCGCGTTCATCAGCCGTGGGCGGCACCGGACTGTCGCCCTGCCAGCGCTGCAGCATCTGCCGCAGCGGCTGCCACTCGGCGTGCATGCGGTCGTGCTCGAGCTGCAGGCGCCGCACGGCCTCGTGCACCCCGGTGCCCACCGCGTCGCTGGCCAGCAGAAGCGGGAACACGTGGCGCTCCTCGTCCTCGTGGTGGTGCGGGCCGGCCAGGTCGAAATAGCGCTGCACGTCGGCGCAGGCGACGCGGCTCTGCGCGTCGTGGCCGTGGGTGTCGATGTGTTCCACGATGCGGCCCAGCAGCCCCAGGCTGCGCTGCACGCGCTCATGGCAGGCGGTGAGCATCTCGAACGGCTGGTCGAAGCCGGCGGCCGGGCTGCTGAAACCGGCGAATACGGGCTGTTTCATGGCGTTGGGGGCAGACATGCGGTTGGCGGCATCGGCTGACAGGCGCAGGCCTGAGCCAAGTCAATAATGGGACATTGGCCACGACCTTGCGGCCGGTGGGGTTGCACCCACCAATGCAAAGTAAGTGTGCCCCTGACGGTTTGACATGGCATTGATGTGGTTCGAAAAAAATGACACGCGCAGCACGCGCCGCTGGCTCGCCGCCGGCGGGCTGACCGCGGCATTGGCGCTGCCGGCGTGGGCCCAGCAGGCCGAAGCGCCTGCGGCACCGGCTTCCGCAACTTTGGCCGCGCAGCCGGAAGCGGCGGGCGCCAAGGGCCAGGCCGCCGAGGCGCCGCCCGCCTTCAGCATCGAGGTCAAGGCGCCGGACGGCGTGCGCGAGCTGGTCGAAAAATACAACGAGCTGCAGCGCTACCAGGCCGTGCCCGACCTGGAGAGCAGCGAGCTCGACCGCCTGCTGGTGGTGGGCGAGCGCGACGTGCGCAACCTGCTCGGCACGCAGGGCTTCTTCAGCCCCACCATCCATGTCACGCGCGCCGCGGGCGACGACGGCCGGCCCAGGGTGGTGATCGAGGTCGATCCGGGCGAGCCGACCGTGGTGAAGCAGGTCGAGATCGGCTTCGAGGGCGACATCCAGCAATCCACCGACGACGATGCCGCGCGCCAGCGCCGGCGCATTGTCAACCGCTGGGGCCTGCCCGAGGACAAGCCGTTCACCCAGGACGGCTGGAGCAGCGCCAAGACCGACGCGCTGCGCACCCTGCTCGCGCGCCGCTACCCGGCCGGCAAGATCAGCTACAGCCTGGCCGACATCGACGCGCCCGCCAACGCAGCGCGCCTGCACCTGCGCCTGGACTCCGGCCCGGTGTTCAAGCTGGGCGAGCTGCAGGTCAGCGGCGTGCAGCGCTACGACCCGGTGCTGGTGCCGCGGCTGTCGCGCCTCAAGCCCGGTCAGGTGTACGACCAGCAGAGCCTGAACGACGCGCAGGCGCGCCTCACGGCCAGCGGCTACTACGACTCGGCCTACATCTTCGTCGACCCGGAAAGCAAGACGCCCGAGGCCGTGCCGGTGCAGGTGCAGGTGAGCGAGGCCAAGCTGCAGAAGCTCACGCTGGGCGTGGGCTACTCCACCGACGGCGGGCCGCGCCTGTCGGCCGAGTACACGCACAACCGCGTGCCGGGCATCGGCTGGCGCGCCATCACCAAGCTGCAGCTGGAAAAGAAGGACTCCTACCTGCAGACCGACTGGCACGGCCTGCCGGCCGAGAACGGCTGGCGGCTGGGCACCTTCGCCAAGTTCCAGCGGCTGGACGACGGCGAGCTGGTCACCACCTCGCAACAGCTGCGCTACGGCCGCTCCAAGAGCGACGAGCGCTACGACCGCAACTACTACCTGCAGTTCGACCGCGCCGCCGTCAGCCACAAGGACGGCACGGCGATCTCCGACGCCCGCGCCGGCGACGGCACGGCGATCTCGGTCAACTACGCCTGGACCGGCCGCTACTTCAACAACCTGCAGTACCCCACGCGCGGCTACGGCCTGGGCGCGGAGCTCGGCGCGGGCTACACGCTGGAAGGCGTGCGCAAACCCTTCGTGCGGGCGACGGCGCGCTGGCTTCAGTACGTGCCACTGGGCCGCGGTGCCGGCGGAAGCCGCCTGGCGTTGCGCGCCGAGGGCGGCGCCGTCGTCACCAACGAGGCCGCGCGCGTGCCGGGCAACCTGCTGTTCCGCACCGGCGGCAACACCACGGTGCGCGGCTACGCCTACCGATCCATCGGCATCGACTACGACGACGGCACGGTGGTCGGCCCCGGCCGCTACATGGCGGTGGGCAGCATCGAATGGCAGCGGCCGATCATGATCGACGGCGAGCGCAGCATCTTCGAGCACATCGTGTTTCTCGACGCGGGCGACGTGGCGCAGAAGGCCGTGAACCTGCGCCCGCGCTTCGGCGTGGGCACCGGCGTGCGCGTGCGCACCCCCGTGGGCCCGCTGGAGCTGGACCTGGCCTACGGCCTGAAGTCGCGCCAGTTCCGACTGCACCTCAACGTGGGCTTCGTGTGGTGAGGGCGCACGGGTGACGGACGAGCAGCTCAGCCCGCCGGAAGCCGCGCCGGCGGCGACCAGCCCTGCGGCGCCGGGCCGGCGTGGCGGCCGCTGGTGGCGCTGGCCGCTCTACACGGTGCTGGGGCTGTTGCTGCTCGTGGCCGTATTGCTGGGCGGCCTGTGGATCTGGAGCGGCACCGACGGCTCGCTGGCCCAGGCGCTGCGCTGGGGCCAGCCCTACCTCCCCAAGGACGCGCTGCAGGTCGACGAGCTGACCGGCAGCATCCGCGGCGGCGGCGATGCCAAACGCCTGCGCTGGAGCCAGGACGGCCTGACGGTGGAAGTGACCGATGCCCACTACCGCTGGAACCCGCTGGCCCTGCTGGGCCGCACGCTCAGCCTCAGCGCCCTCACGGCGCGCGAGATCCGCGTGGACGACCAGCGCGTGCCGAGCGGCGAGCCCTCCAGCGGCCCGCCACCGCCGCTCCAGCTGCCGCTGGCCATCGACGTCAAGCACTTCGCCACCGAGCGGCTGGAGCTGGTGCATCCCTCGCCCTTCGTGGCCGAGAACGTGGCCGGCAGCTACCGCTTCAGCGGCCGGGCGCACGAGCTTGAGATCACCAGCGTGCGCAGCTTCGACGGCGAATACCACGCCAGGCTGAAGCTCACCAACACGGACGATCCGCAGCTCACCGCCACGCTGGGCGGCACCGTGCTCACGCCCGCCGCCGAAGGGCTGGCGCGCGTGCCGCTGGCGGTGCAGGCCCGCATCGACGGCCCGCTGCGCGAGATGCAGGCCAAGGCCGAGGTGCAGACCCAGCCCGCCGCCGGCGAGGCCGACACGGGCCAGCAGCTCGGTGCCACGCTCAGCGCGCGCATCACGCCCTGGGGCGCCCAGCCGCTGCCCGAGGCCAGGGCGGTGTTCGAACGGCTCGACGTGGCGCGGTTCTGGCCCGCCGGGCCTGCCACACAGCTGGCCGGCGAACTGGATCTGGCGCCGGTGCCCGCCAGCGGCGAGCAGGCCGCCGGCTGGGCCGTGAAGGCCGGCCTGCGCAACGGCAGCCCCGGCCCCTGGGACACCAAGCGCCTGCCGCTCGAACGCGTGCAGGCCGAGGCCACCTGGCAGGATGGCCTGGCCACCGTGAAGCAGCTGGTGGCCGATCTGGCCGGCGGCACGCTGACCACCCGTGGTTCATGGTCAAATCGGCCTGCAGCCGGCAACCGGCGGGCGCAGGCAGCTACGAACTCAGGAGCAAACAGCGACAGTGGCCGCTGGCACCTTGACACCGAGATCCGCGGCGTCAACCCCGCGCGGCTGCATACGCAGCTGGAACCCTTCCCGCTCGATGGCACGGCCACCGTGTCGGGCGCCGGCGGTGGGGACCCGATCGATTTCGACGCCGCGCTGCAGGCCCAGGCGCGCAAGACCGACGAGCCCGCGCGCGCCGGCGAGACCGAAGCCCAGGCGCTGGCGCGCCAGCTGCGCGCGCTGCGCCTGAAGGACGCCGCCGCCAGCGGCCGCTGGCACGACGGCCTGCTCACCCTGTCCACCCTGCGCGTGCGCACCGACGACGCCGAACTGGCCGGCAGCGCCATCGAGGCGCGCCCCGCCGCGCAGCGCGGCAAGGGCCGGCTGCAGCTGACCGCGCCCGGCGCCGTCGTCCAGCTTGCCGGCGAGGCGGCTGAGAAAAGCGGTGGCGGCACCGTGGACGCCGCCATCGGCGATCTGGCCAAGACCTTCGCCTGGGTGCAGAAGCTCCCGGGCGTGCCGGCGCAACTCAAGCAGGCCGCGGCCAGCGGGCGCCTGCACCTCAAGGGCGGCTGGCAGGGCGGCTGGGTCGATCCCGCGGTGCAGGCCAACCTGGACGTACCGCAGCTACGCTGGCAGGCCGATACGGCCGACAAGACCGCACTGCCGATCCAGGTGAAGGACGGCAGCGTGGCGCTGAACGGCAGGCTGGTCCGTGCCAGCCTGCGCGCGCAAGCCAATGTGCGCCAGGGCGAGCGGCGCCTGGCGCTGGACCTGAAGGCCAGCGGCGGGCGCGAGCGCGCCGGCGCGTCGCTGGCGGCCTCGGCCTGGCAGGCCACGGTGGAGCAGCTGAACCTGGCCCTCACCGACCCGGCGCTCAGCCAGGGCAAGCAGGCCGGCGCCTGGCGTGTGGCCACGCGCGGCCCGGTGTCGCTGCATCTGGCGCCAGGCGGCAAGGCCGGCCCGGATGTGAACACCAGCGCGGGCGAGCTGCTGCTGACCGCACCCACCGCAGGGCAGCCGCACCAGGCCAGCGTCGCCTGGGAGCCGGTCCGCTACCACGCGGGCCAGCTGAACAGCAAGGGCCGCATCACCGGCCTGCCGCTGAGCTGGGCCGAACTGGTGGCCGGCGCGCAGCTGGCGCAGGCCGGCGTGAGCGGCGACGTGATCTTCGACGGCCGCTGGGACGCCAGCCTGGGCCAGACGCTGCGCCTCAACGCCGAGCTGTCGCGCGCCAGCGGCGACCTCGTCATCGCCGCCACCGACAGCGAAACCGGCGTGAAGACGCGCATCCCCGCCGGCATCCGCACGGCGCGCGTCACGCTCGACAGCCAGGGAGAAGCGCTGACCCTGCACCTGGCCTGGGACACCGAACGCGCCGGCACCGCCCAGGGCGAGCTGCGCACCCGCCTCACGGCCACGCGCGATGCCGAGGGCGGCACCGCCTGGTCCTGGCCGGCCGCGGCGCCGCTGGCGGGGCAGATCAAGGCCCAGTTGCCGCGCATCGAGGCCTGGTCGGCACTGGCGCCGCCGGGCTGGCGCATTCGCGGTGCGCTGGCGGCCGACGTGCGCGTGGCCGGCACGCGCGGCGAACCGCAGCTGGACGGCAACGTGCGCGCCGACGACCTGGCGATGCGCTCGGTGGTCGACGGCGTGGAGTTCACCGGCGGCCGGCTGCGCGCGCGCCTGGCCGGCACCCGGCTGCTGCTGGACGAGTTCAGCCTGCGCGGCAGCCCGGTGGGCAAGGGCCGCGCCGGCCAGGACGGCGGCACGCTGAAGGCCAGCGGCGAAGCCGGCCTGGTCGACGGCCAGGTGCAGGTGCGCCTGACCACCACCCTGGACCACCTGCACGCCAGCATGCGCGCCGACCGCAGCGTGAGCGTCTCCGGCACCGTCAACGCCAGCGTGACCGGCCGGCAGGCCAGGGTGGGCGGCGACGTGCGCGTGGACCAGGCCGAGCTCATCCTGCCCGAAGACAGCGCCCCCGCGCTGGGCGACGACGTGATCGTGCGCGGGCGCGGCGGCCAGGTGGGCGCGGGTGCCAAGGCCGCCTCCACCGCCGCCACGGCCAAGCAGCCGCAGGTGCAGACCCAGGAGGCCGCGGCCGAGCCGATGCAGCTCGACGTGGACCTGCGCATCAACCTGGGCGAGCGCTTCCACGTCAAGGGCCAGGGCATCGACACCCGGCTGGCTGGCCAGCTGGCCGTGGCCAGCAACGGCCCGGTGGGCGCCACGCCGCGTGTCACCGGCACCATCGACACCGTGGGCGGCACCTTCCGCGCCTACAGCCAGCAGCTCAACATCGCGCGCGGCAAGGTGTTCTTCAGCGGCGCCATCAACAACCCGCGGCTGGACATCCTGGCGCTGCGGCCCAACTACCAGTCCGACCAGAAAGTGGGCGTGCTGGTCAGCGGTACCGCGCTGCTGCCCAACGTTCGCCTGTACGCCCAGCCCGACCTGCCCGACACCGAGAAGCTCGCCTGGCTGATGCTCGGCCGGCCCTCGCCCAGCGGCGGCGCCGAAGCCGCCATGCTGCAGCAGGCCGCGCTGGCCGTGATGGGTGGCCGCGACGGCCTCAGCCTCGCCTCCCGCCTGGGGCTCGACCAGTTGAGCCTGTCGGGCGATTCGGGCAGCACCGCCTCGGTCACCGTGGGCAAGCGCATCTCCGACCGGCTGTACGCCACCTACGAGCACAGTCTGGCGGGCGCCCTGGGCAACCTGTTTCTCTACTACGAACTCTCCAAGCGCTGGCTGCTGCGCGGTCAGGCCGGCGCCAGCGCGGCGGTGGACCTGATCTACACACTGTCGTTCGACTAGGGCCTGCCCGCGCGGTCAGGCCCACTCACTACAATCCCGGTTTCCGCCGCCGTAGTTCAATGGATAGAACGAGCGCCTCCTAAGCGCTAGATGCAGGTTCGATTCCTGCCGGGGGCGCCAGGCGCAACGCCGCCCCGCCGCGCACATGGTGACGCGCTGCCTGGGTGTTAACCTTGACCTCATCTTCCGGCCTGGGGTCTGTTCCATGCACCCACGTATCCTTTCCGGCCTGCTGCTGGCCGCGGGTGCCGTCCTGGCGGCCGGTGCGGCACAGGCCCGGCCCGCACCCTGCACCGACGCCTGGTACCAGATGGTCGAAGACCGGGTCCGATCCGGCGACGGCCAGGGCCACGGCCCCGACATCGGCTCGGAAGAATGGAAGTCGGTAATCGAGTTCAAGCTCGGCCTGCGCGGGCGCGCGGGCGTGCCGCCGCTGGGCAGTCCCGCATGGTGCCGCTTCATCGACGCGCGGGTGGCCGCGCGCCCGCAGCCGCTGCGTGGGCCTTCGTTTTCCTGCGCCAAGGTGCGGCCGGGCAGCGCCGAGGCCATGGTCTGCGGTGACGCGGGGTTGTCGGCACTCGACCGCAAGCTCGCCGCCACCTACGCCGCCGCGCGCGGCAAGGCGGCCCACGAACGCTCGCCCATGCTTCAGGCGGAACAGCGCGGCTGGATCAAGAGTCGCAACGACTGCTGGAAGAGCGAGGACCGGCGCGCCTGCGTGCAGGATGCCTATGTCCGGCGCATCGCGGAACTGCAGGCACGCTACCGCCTGGTGCCCGGCACGGGGCCGGTGACCTACGTCTGCGACGGCAACCCGGCCGACGAAGTGGTCGCCACCTATTTCCAGACCGATCCGCCCACCCTGATCGCCACGCGCGGCGACGGACAATCGCTGATGTTCCTGCAACCCAGCGGCAGCGGCGCGCGCTACCAGGGCCGCAATGAATCGCTGTGGGAACACCAGGGCGAAGCGCTCGTCACCTGGGGAGCGGGCGCCCCTGAAATGCGCTGCAGGCGCAGGTAGGCCTCAGCTGCCCGTCAGCTCGCGCGCGGCCACCACCGCCTCGGTGCGGTTGCGCACCTTGAGCACGCGGAAGATGGCCGCCAGGTGGATCTTCACCGTGCCTTCGCTGATGCCCAGTGTGCGGCCGATCACCTTGTTGGGCTGGCCCTGGCTGAGCAGGTTGAGCACGTCGCGCTGGCGCTCGGTGAGCGCGTGCGCCCACTGGCCGGTGAGCGGGTCGGGCCCCGCGGTACGCGCACCCGTAGCAGGCAGGGGCGCCTCGGCCATCATCATCGGCGGCACGTAGGTGCCGCCGCGCAGCACCAGCTGTACGGCCGACAGCATCACGTCGGGCGAATAGGCCTTGGGGATGAAGCCGCGCGCGCCGGCCTCGATGGCGGCGCGCATGGTGGCGGGCGATTCGTCGCCCGACAGCACCACCACCGGCAGCTGCGGCTGGCGGCGCAGCACCTCGCGCACGTGGCCGAGGCCTTGCGCGCCGGGCATGCCCAGATCCAGCATCGCCAGATCCAGCTCGTCCGACAGCAGAGAAAGCAGCTCCGCCACGCTGCCGGCGGTGACCACCGCCACGTCGGGAGCCAGCTCCTTGAGTTTGTCGGCCACGGCTTCCACCACCAGGCGATGGTCATCGGCAATCAGGATCTTCATGGGGCTTGCGTGACGGGTGCCTGGGGCACGGCGGTTCGGAGTTGTCACCATAGCCGGGATCAAGGCAACGATCAACGGCTGGGCGTACGCCATTCGGCCTAGGCCATCCCGCCGAGGCATCGCCGGCCCGCAGCCCGGCGGCGGCCTGCGGCTACCATTGGCACCTGCTGCCCCACCCATTTTCCCGTGCCCGCCTATTCCTTCGAAGCACTGCAGACCGACGGCAAGACCCGCAAGGGCGTGATCGAGGCTGACACGGCCCGTTCCGCCCGTGCGCTGCTGCGCGACCAGGCGCTGGTACCGCTGGCGGTGGACCCGGTGGGTGCGAGCGAGGGCTCGCTGCTGTCGCGCCCCATTGCCGGCGGGCGCGTGTTCTCGTCCACCGGCCTGGCGGTGTGGACGCGCCAGCTGGCCGGGCTGGTGACGTCCGGCCTGCCGCTGGAGCGCTCACTCACCGCGCTGGCCGACGAGGCCGAAGAAGACAAGGCGCGCAACCTGATCGCCGCGTTGCGCGCGGAGGTCAACGCCGGCTCGCCGCTGGCCAAGGCCATGGCGCAGCACCCGCGCGAGTTCTCGCCGGTGTACACCGCCGTCATCGCGGCGGGCGAACAGGGCGGCCACCTGGGCCAGGTGCTGGACAAGCTGGCCGACGACCTGGAGGAGCGCCAGGCGCTCAAGGCCAAGCTCGTCGGCGCGGCGCTGTACCCGGCCATCGTCACCCTGGTGGCCATCGTCATCGTGGTGTTCCTGGTGAGCTACGTGGTGCCGCAGGTGGCCACGGTGTTTGCCGGCACCAAGCACGCGCTGCCATGGCTCACGGTGGCCATGCTGGCCGTCAGCAGCTTTGTGCGCGGCTGGGGCTGGTGGCTGCTGGGCGCCATCGTTTTGATAGCTGTCTGCGCCCGGCTGGCGCTGAGAAGCAGCGCATTTCGCCAGAAATTCGATGCCGCCTGGCTGAACCTGCCGCTGATCGGCCGGCTGGCGCGCGGCTACAACGCGGCGCGCTTCGCCGGCACCCTGGCCATGCTGGCCGGCGCCGGCGTGCCCATCCTGCGCAGCCTGCAGGCCGCCGCCGAAACGCTGCACAACACCGCCATGCGCGCCGACGCCGAGGATGCCCTGGTGCTGGTGCGCGAAGGCGCGCCGCTGGCCAGCGCGCTGGCGCAGAAGAAGCGCTTCCCCGGACTGCTGGCCATGTTCGCGCGCCTGGGCGAGCAGACCGGCCAGCTGCCGCTGATGCTGCAGCGCGCCGCCCATCAGACCAGCACCGAAGTGCAGCGTCGCGCCCTGCAGCTGGCCACCATCCTGGAGCCGCTGCTGATCGTGGCCATGGGCATTGTGGTGATGCTGATCGTGCTGGCGGTGATGCTGCCGATCATTCAGCTCAACCAGTGGGTGAAATAGGGAACACCCCCCTGAGTCGCTGACGCGCCTTCCCCCCTCTTACTGCGTGAGGGGGGACAACGCCAGTGCTCGGTACAAGCCCGAGCACGGCGTTCGCTGGCATGGCCTGCTCCGCGGCCGCCTGGGGGTGCCAGAACGAGCCGAGCGGCCTTTTCTGAGGTCGGGGCCGAACGAAGCGACGGCCCGTGTTCTCCCCACTCCCCTCTGGCCGTGCCGAGAAGCGCAGGGCGTGGGGCGGGCATGGGCTGCGCAGCAAGACCATGGTTCGTGCTCTGGCTCGCTGCGGCTGTCCGAGCGGAGCGCCATCGGCGCGCAGCGAGTTCCGCAGCGCCGCCCCATGCCCGAGCATCGCAGGCTGCCCGCAGCGAAGCGTAGGGACACGGCAAGTGGGGTCGCCTTTCTTTTGCCTACTTTTCTTTGGCGAAGCAAAGAAAAGTAGGTGCGCCGCCGGGCGCACATCCCGGCCTGCGACGCCACCAGAAACACTACGCTTTCAATAGCTGCCTGCGCCCGTCACGTCTGGGCAAAACATCGATTTCATTCAAAAATTCAAAGCACAGCCGACGCGTGCATCCGGAGCCGTGCCGCCATGACACCCAACCCCGGCAGTCACGCCGGATTCAGAGCAAAATAGGCCTCCAGCCCTTGCACGGCAAGCGCAACCAGCTATCGATTTGATATGCCCACCACCCTGCAGGACCAGCTCGTCGTCGCCATCTCCTCGCGCGCGCTGTTCGACTTCGAGGAAGAGAACCGCCTGTTCGAGGCCGGCGATGCGCGCGCCTACATGCAGCTGCAGCTGGACAAGCTCGACCAGCCGGCCGCGCCCGGCGTGGCCTTCTCGCTGGTGAAGAAGCTGCTGGCCTTCAACACCGGCGGCGCCAAGCGTGTGGAGGTGGTCATGCTCTCGCGCAACGACCCGGTGAGCGGCATGCGCGTGTTCCGCTCGGCGCGCGCGCATGGGCTGGCGCAGATCCAGCGCGGCGTGTTCACGCAGGGGCGCGATCCGTACCACTACCTCAAGCCGCTGGGCGCGCACCTGTTCCTCTCGGCCAACGGCGCCGACGTGGCGCAGGCGCTGGCCCTGGGCCACCCGGCCGCACAGGTGGCCACGCAGGCGGTGCGCGCCAGCGACGCGCACCCGGGCGAGGTGCGCATCGCCTTCGACGGCGACGCCGTGCTGTTTTCCGACGAGGCCGAGCGCGTGTTCCAGAGCGACGGGCTGGACGCCTTCCAGAGCCACGAGGTCGAGAAGGCCGACCTGCCGTTGCAGCCCGGCCCGTTCCAGCCCTTTTTGGCCGCGCTGCACCGGCTGCAGCTGGCGGGCGGCGAGGCCATGCGCGTGCGCACCGCGCTGGTCACGGCGCGCAGCGCGCCGGCCAACGAGCGTCCGATCAAGACCCTGATGCAGTGGGGCGTGGCGGTGGACGAGGCCATGTTCCTGGGCGGCCTGCCCAAGGGCGAGTTCCTGCGCGAGTTCCAGCCCGATTTCTTCTTCGACGACCAGACCGGCCACATCGAGCACGCGGCGCGCCATGTGCCGGCCGGCCACGTGGCCGCCGGTGTTACCAATCTGTCGGTGGCCCGTGCAACTCCGCGCCGTCGGCGGGGCTCCAAGACGGCATGACCCGATTCCGATTCGCACTGCTGCTGTGCGCGTGCGCCGGCTTTTCCGCCGGCGCGCTGGCCGAAGGCCGCGTCACGGTGACCGTTGGCGCCGGCAAGGGCGAGCAGCAGGCCGTGCAGTGGTTCAACATGCTCGACCGCAACGGTGACGGCCAGCTGAAGCGCAGCGAGGTGCAGTGGGCTTTCCGGCTCGACCGCCGGCTGGAAAAGCAGTTCGACGAGGCCGACGCCAACCACGACGGCATCGTCACCGAGGCCGAAATCCGCGCGCTGGCCGCCAGGCGCAAGGCCGAGCGCGAGGCCCGCCGGGCCGGCAAGGTACCCGCCGCCACCAGCACCGGGCCGGCCCCCGTGTCGCGCATGTAAAGAACGTAAAGACGTCTGCGCGCTGCAGCCGGCGGCCGTTGATCCGAACAGGCGGGCCCATCGGTCCGCCGGAGTCTGCGATGCAAGCCCTCCCCCGCTTCAGCCGTGCCGCGCTCGCCGCGGCGGCCCTGTGCGCCGCCACCCTGTCATCGCCGCTGGCGCTGGCAGCCCCGCCCGCTGACCAGCGCGCCGATGCCAGTTCGGCCCCCGCAAACAGCGCCGATACCGCCACCTGGCGCGCCCTCTCGCGCCTGGGCTACGGCCCCACGCCGGCGCTGGTCGCCCAGGTGCGGCAGGCCGGCGGCGCGCGGGCCTGGGCGCTGGCGCAGGTCGACGCCGCCTTCGCCGCCAGCCGGCTGCCGCCGGCGCCCGCGCCGGAGCTGGCCGCCTTCGACCAGCCGTTGCCGCAGATCTTCGCCAGCGTGAAGGCCGAGCGCGAGGCGCGCCGCGCCCTGCGCGACGCCCGGGCCGACACCCCGCCCGGCAACGCCATGACCCCGCCGATGGCCGGCAACATCAACGCCAAACAGGCCGCCAGCCCAGACATGGCGCCCGAACTCAGCTACATCAAGGATAGCGCGCAAGGCGCCGCCGCCTGGCGGCTGGCCGCCTGCAGCCAGCCCACGCTGGAAAACCCGCTGCTGGCGCGCCTGACCGAGTTCTGGTTCAACCACCTGAACGTCAGCGCCGACAAGGGGGCCGCCCGCGCCTTTGTCGGCCACTACGTGCTGCACGCGATCCGTCCCAACGTGCTCGGCCGCTTCGAGGATCTGCTGCTGGCCAGCGCGCGCCACCCGGCCATGCTGTACTACTTGGACCAGGCGCTGAGCGTGGCCGAAGGCACGATGCAGGGCGAGCGCCGCCGCGGCCTGAACGAGAACTACGCCCGCGAGCTGATGGAGCTGCACACGCTGGGCGTGAACGGCGGCTACACGCAGAACGACGTGCGCGAGCTGGCCCGCGTGCTGACCGGCTGGACGGTAGCGCCGCAGCAGCCGGACGGCTTCCGCTTCGCCCCGCGCCTGCACGACGACGGCGCCAAGACCGTGCTGGGCCGCGCTTTCGGCCCCACCGACCCGCGCGACGCCCGCGCCGGCGAGGCCGAGGGCCTGACCGCCCTGCACCTGCTGGCCACCCAGCCGGCCACCGCGCACCGCGTGGCGCTGCGGCTGGCGCAGTGGTTCGTGGCCGACCAGCCGCCGCCCGCGCTGGTCGATCAACTTGCGCGCACCTTCCAGTCCTCCCAGGGCGACCTGCGCGCGGTGATGCGCCAGCTGGTGCAGTCGCCCGCGTTCTGGGATCCGTCCAACCGGCTGTTCAAGACGCCGCTGGATTTCACCTGCTCGGCCATGGCCGCCACCGGTGCCGGCACCGACGACGAGCGCGAGCTGCGCCGCTCGGCGGGCTTTCTCAACAACGCAGGCCAGGGCTTGCACCGCTGGCCCACGCCCGACGGCTACAAGACCGACGCCGCCACCTGGCGCAGCCCCGACGCGCTGACGCGCCGCGCCGACCTGGCGCTGGCCCTGGGCCGCGGCGCGCCGGACCTCGGCTGGCTGCAGCCCTTCCTCAGCCCCGCCACGCGCGCGCGCATCGCCGCGCAGCCCGCGCAGCTGCAGGCCGGCCTGATGCTGGCCAGCCCTGATTTCATGAACAAATAGGCCTCCAGCCCAATATTGACGGCTGCAGGCAGCTACTGAATCAGGAGCAATCATGAACACGTCCCATCCTCGCCGCCGTGCCCTGCTGGCCGGCACCCTGCTGGCTGCCGGCACCGCCGCCCTGCCCCGCGCCTGGGCGCAGGCCCTGCCCACCGCGCGCGGCCAGGGGCGCCTGGTGGTGGTGTTCCTGCGCGGCGCGCTCGACGGCCTCTCGGCCTTCGTGCCCTGGTCCGACCCGGATTACGCCCGCCTGCGCCCCGGCATCGCCATTCCGCCGCCCGACGGCAGCGGGCAGAGCACCATCAGGCTCGACGGCAGCTTCGGCCTGCACCCCGCACTGGCCATGCTGGAGCCGCTGTGGCGCGAGCAGGTGCTGGCCTTCGTGCCGGCGGCCGGCTCGCCCGACGGCACGCGCTCGCACTTCGACGCCCAGTACCAGTGGGAAACCGCCCGCCCCGGCCAGAGCGGCGACGCGCCGGGCTGGCTCAACCTGCTGGCCGCGCAGCTCGGTGGCGCTGGCGGCGATGCGCAGCCGCGCATCCTGGGCGTGGGCGAAGCCAACCCGCGCCTGCTGGCCGGCCGCGAGCCGGTGCAACTGGTGGCGCACGGCAAGGCCGCGCAGCGCGCCGGCGCGCTGGAGAACCCGCGCCAGCGCGAGACGCTGATGGCGCTCTACGACGGCGACGACGCCGTGTCGCAGGCCTTCCGCCGCGGCGCGGCCGAACGCATGGACACCGCGCGCACCCTGTCGGCCGATCTGCAGCAGGAAATGCAGGCCGCCAGCAACGGTGCCGCACCACCCGCGCTGCTGGAGCAGGACGCGCGCAACCTCGCCACCCTGATGCGCAAGGACCGCTCGCTGCGCCTGGGCTTTCTCTCCGCCGGCGGCTGGGACACGCACGTGGGCCAGGGCGCCGCCAGCGGCCAGCTGGCCGACAACCTGCGCAAGCTGGGCGCCGCGCTGGCCCAGCTGCGGCGCGACCTGCACGAGCCTGGCGACGTGGTGGTGGTGGCCAGCGAGTTCGGCCGCACCACGGCCGAGAACGGCACGCGCGGCACCGACCACGGCCACGGCAACGCCATGTGGCTGATCGGCAATCCGGTGGCCGGTGGCCGCTGGCACGGCCAGTGGAGCGGCCTGGCCCGCGCCAACCTGCACGAAGGGCGCGACCTGCCAGTGCACCACGACTTCCGCGCCGTGCTGGCGCAGGTGCTGCGACCGACCTTCGGCCTGCAGGACCGCCAGCTCGCCGCCGTGCTGCCCGGCGCCAGCTGGGACGCCCGGCTGGACGGTCTGCTGCGGCGCGCCTGAGCCTGACGCCAGTGCCCAGGGCCTGTTAACGCTATTTTTGGGTGATGCGTTGCGATCCGAAAGGGCCAGCGCCAAGGCGCCAGCCGCAGGCAAGGTAGGTACCTTGGCAAGGATGGCAACGCCGGCGATGGCCCTTTCGGGTCGCAACCCGCAGGGAACAGGCCTGAAACGGCGCCAGTCGCCCTTGCGCTCCTGGTGCAGACACCCGGTCTGCACGGCGCCCGGCGTCTAGATTGGCACCGTTTCAAGCCTGTTCGCACGCCCAAAAATAGCGTTAACAGGCCCTACGGATGCACCGGCTTCAGATCCTGGGTGAAGGGCGCGACCCAGGGCCGCAGCTGGCTGTTCAGCGCCAGGCCCAGTGAACCGGCGGCGGCGATCAGCGCCACCGCCAGCACCACCCGGCGGATCAACCCGCCGTTGCCCGAGCGCAGCACGAACGACAGGCTGAACGCCATGCTGGTGAACGAGGCCAGCACCGCGCCCACGCCCGCCACCTCCGGGCTCACCGCGCCCTGGGTGGCCAGCGTGGCCGCCGCTGCCACCGCGCTGGCACTGGACAGCAGGCCGCCCACCACGCTGACGAAGTAGAAGCCCGCGTCGCCGAACTGCCGCTGCGTCAGCGCGCCGACGATGTGCAGCATCAGGAAGATGGCGCCGTACTTGAGCGCCTGGCCAAGCGAGAACGGCAGCTCCATCTGCATCTCCGGCGCCACACCGACCGTGGAGCGGCGCAGCAGCTGGCTGATCGCCACCAGCACCGCCGCCATGCTGAACATCAGCAGCAGCGGCAGCATGGCGCCCACCAGCGCCGCCGGCGCCAGCAGCAGCAGCAGCGTGCCGTTGCGGGCCAGCATGGCCGACGTGGCCAGCACGATGCTGCGGTAGGCCGTGCCGCTGAACGATTCACCCAGCTCGCGCACCCGCGCCGCCACCTCGATGACGGTGAAGTTGCTGTTCACCAGGCCGCCGAAGAAGCCCGACAGCTCGGCGCCGCGCGTGCCATAGAGCTTCCACAGCACGTAGTTGAAGAAGCCGATGCCGGCGATCAGGATCACCGTGATCCAGGCCGCGCGCGGTTCCACCAGACCCCAGGGCCCCACCGGGCCGATCGGCAGCGCCGGGTAGATGACGATGGCCAGAATGGCCAGCAGCAGCGCCGAGCGCACCTCGCTTTCCGACACGCCCATGGAGAAATCCGCCAGCCGCTCCTTCCAGGCCAGCAGGGCGGTGGCGCTCACCATCACCGCCGCCGGCGTGAGCGTGTGGCCCTGGCCGCACAGCACGCCGGCCATTGCGGTGACCAGCATGGCCGCGGCGGTGGTGAGTTCCGTGCCCTGCTGGCTGCGCAGCGACGACCAGTTGAGCAGCAGGGCCAGCATCCCCGTCACGGTGACCGCCAGCAGGCCGAAGCCGTGGCCGAGCGCCCCGCCCATGGTGCCCAGCAGGCCGATGAAGCCGAAGGTGCGCACCCCCGCCTCCTTGCGCCGGCGCTCGCGCTCCAGCCCGATCAACAGGCCCAGCGACAGGCCCAGCGCCATGCGCATCAGGATCTGCGAGTACGGCCACTCGGCGTTGGGCAGTTCGAACACGGTATCGAGCATGTTGTTGTTTTCCTCTCTCGCGCGCGGACAAGCCAGCCGCAGCCCCTGCGCCGGGTTTGTCACGAAACGGTCATGTTTTTGTCATTTGGCGCAGTGTAGGCGCTGCGCGCAGCGATGTCCGTCAGCCAAAGCCGCATGGGGCTGTTCTAAGCCCCGTCTCACTCTGGCGCGGCTAGCATGGCGTCTTTCCCGCATCAACCAGAAAGCCGCATTGCATGAGCTGGTCTGAAAAAACCGCGCGCGTCTGGCGCTTCCTGCGCCAGGTCTGGCACCTGTCGCTGCCCTACTTCAACTCGGCGGAGAAGTGGAAGGCGCGCGGCCTGCTGGCCGCCATCGTCGCGCTCAACCTGGGCGCCGTGTACATGCTGGTGCAGATCAACGAGTGGAACCGCGTGTTCTACGACGCGCTGCAGCAGAAAAACGCCACCGTGTTCTGGGCGCAGCTCGGGCGCTTCACCTGGCTGGCGATGATCTTCATCGTCATCGCCGTCTACCGCTTCTACCTCACCCAGCTGCTGCAGGTGCGCTGGCGCGCCTGGATGACGCGCGACCTGATGCACCGCTGGCTGAGCCACGACGCCTTCTACCGAATGGAGCTGGCGCGCTACATCGGCCCGGCCGAGGAAAGCACCACCGAGGCCGGCCTGCCGCAGCCCGGCCAGCGCGTACCCGACAACCCCGACCAGCGCCTGCAGGAAGACGTCAACATCTTCACCAGCCAGACCGTGGGGCTGTCGATGGGCTTTCTGAACGCGGTGGTCACGCTGCTCAGCTTCGTCGGCATCCTGTGGGGGCTGTCGGGCAGCTTCTCGTTCAGCCTGGGCGGCAGCAGCTTCACCATCCCCGGCTTCATGGTGTGGATGGCGGTGCTCTACTGCACGGTGGGCAGCGTGCTCACGCACTACATCGGCCGGCCGCTGATCGGGCTGAACTTCGAGCAGCAGCGGCGCGAGGCCAACTTCCGCCACCACCTGGTGCGGGTGCGCGAGTACAGCGAGGCCATCGCGCTGGACAAGGGCCAGACCGTGGAGGAGCGCAACCTCGACACGCGCTTCGCCAGCGTGCTGGCCAACTACCTCCAGTTGATCGGCAAGCAGAAGCAGCTGGTGGGCTTCACCAACCTGTTCGGGCAGGCGGCGGTGGTGTTCCCGTTCATCGTGGCGGCGCCGCGCTTCTTCAGCGGCGCCATCCAGCTGGGCGAACTGATGCAGATCTCCAGCGCCTTCGACCGCGTGCAGGGCGCGCTCTCGTGGTTCGTGGACAATTACGACAGCCTGGCCAGCTGGCGCGCCACCACCGAGCGCCTGACCAGCTTCGAGGCCGCACTTTCCAGGCAAAATCAGGCTCCAGCCGGCCTGGAGCGGGCGCAGACAGCTACAACTTCAGGAGCTTCCGACACCCTCACCGCCAATGGCCTGACGCTGCAACTGCCCACCGGTGCGACGCTGCTGGAAGATGCGGCGCTGAGCGTGGCGCCGGGCGAGCACACGCTGCTGCAAGGCCCGTCGGGCAGCGGCAAGAGCACGCTGTTCCGCGCGCTGGCCGGCATCTGGCCGTGGGCGAAGGGCGATGTGGCCCTGCCCGGCAGCGTGATGTTCATCCCGCAGCGCCCCTATTTCCCCGACGGCAGCCTGCGGGACGCCTTGGCCTACCCGGAGCCGGCCAGCCGCTACGGCGACGCCGAACTGAAGCAGGCCCTGGAAGACGCCCTGCTGCCCGGCCTGGCCGCGCGGCTGGACGAGCGCGACAACTGGACGCAGAAGCTGAGCGGCGGTGAACTGCAGCGGCTGGCGATCGCCCGCGTGCTGCTCAAGCAACCCGCCTGGGTGCTGGCCGACGAGGCCACCAGCGCGCTCGACGTGCCGGCCGAGGAAGCGCTTTACCAGCGCCTGAAGGCCCTCACCGAACGCGCCGGCGGCGCGATGGTCTCCATCGCCCACCGGCCCAGCGTGGCGGCGTTCCACCAGCGCCACTGGAGGCTCAAGCGCCTACCAGGGGAGCAGGGCCCTCTCTATACGCTGACCTGAATTCTCTAAGGCCGAGCGTACGCCAAGCCACTCAGCGCCGCTTGCCGCGCCGAAGAGCACCCACTGCGCCAGCGCCGATGCCCAGGGCCGCCAGCAACAACCCCAGTTCACTCAATGCAGGCACGGCCTGCACCGAGGTAGATACGGCACCTACCGCATAACAGATGCGCACCGTGCCATCGCCGGCGCGAATCCCGTTGAGTGCAGAAAAAGCCGTCACGCCAGCTCCCGCACCCGAACTGCCACCGGCGCCACCACCGCCAGCGCCAACCCCGTTGCCGCTGCAACCCGTCGTGCCCGCCGATCCGCCGCCGCCGCCGCCGCCGGCTTGAAGGCCACCACCACCACCCCCGCCTGAACCCACGTTCTGGCCTGGGTTGATGGTCGCACCGGCGCCGCCAGCGCCACCTGCGGTGCCCGGCTGTCCGAGGAATCCGCTGCAACCGAGCCCTGCGGCACCACCGGCCCCCAGGGTGCCACCCTGTCCACCACCTGCCACGCCCCCCCCGGTTGGCACATCGGTCCCCGCGACGCCTGCCCCGCCACCACCCGCTCCACCGCTGCCTCCGGTGCCAGCCTCAGTCCCAGGTGTAATGAAAAAAACGTCACCAACAGCACCACCGCCGCCACCCCCGCCGGCCGTCAACACCCGGTCGCCCAAGGCAAATGCCCCGGTCCGGATGTCGGTAGCACCACCGCCAGCGCCAGAGGTGTTGTTGGTGCCACCTGCTCCACCACCGTTGAACGCTCCGGCCTGCCCGCCCACATTGATTTGCAGCGTGCTGCCCGGCGTCACGGCGAGCGTGCCGGTCGCGCCGCCACCCAGGCCGCCCGCGCCGCCAAGCCCGCCAGCGCCCGTGCCCCCTGCGCTCCAAACACCTGAATGAACAACTGGGTCACTCCCGCGGGCACCGTGAAGCTCTGCGCAGCGGCGGTATAGGCGAAATCCGTGGCCGTCTGACCGGCTGAACATGCTGCCGGACCCGCCACTTGCGCCACCCCCGCACCTTGCGCCACCAAAACGGTCACGCCAAATGCCACTTGCGCCAGCTTCAATTTGCTTGGTTTCACGTTACACCCCATCGTCCGTTGGGCCACAGGTTGCAAAGTGTAGCTAACCATCCACAAATATCCACATATTGCTCGTTTCACCTACATCGTTTGGTATAGGCGCCGCGTGGGCCTTGCGCGACACCCCATGGCCCGAGCCGCACCGACTCCATTCAGTTCTAAACGTCAAGATACGCCCGATACCCACGGAGCAGGCGGCATTCGCTCAGCCGAACTCGATTGGGCCACCGCGTCAGGCGTGCTTATGCGACGACGCAACGCGCCGCAACCGTCAACTGCCCAGGTGGCCCGGGAAGCTTGGATCAGGACTTGCCGGCCGCGTAGCCGCCGTCCACCAGCAGGTAGGCGCCGGTGACGAAACTGGCCTCGTCGCTGCCCAGGAACACCACGACGTTGGCCACTTCCTCGGGGCGGCCGAGCCGGCCGATGGGGTGCAGCCTGACGAGTGCTTCGCGCATCTCCGGTGGCAGGTCCTTGAGCAGTGGCGTGTCGATGTAGCCCGGGCCAACCGAGTTGACGCGCACACCGCGCGGCGCCGCCTCGATGGCGAGCGTGCGCGTCATGTTGACCACGCCGCCCTTGGCCGACGAATAAGCCACCGTGCCGCTCTGGCCCAGCGTGCCCAGGATGGAGGCGCAATTGATCAGGCTGCCCGAGCCCTGCTGGTACATCTGCCGCAGCGAGGCACGCGCCACGCGGAACACGCCGTTGAGGTTGATGTCGATGATGCGCAGGTAATCGTCGTCCGTGAGGTCTTCCACCGGGCTCAGCCCGCCGATGCCGGCGTTGTTGAACACCACGTCCACGCTGCCCAGTTGCTTCACCGTCTCGCTGACCATGTGGTCCACCTGCGCGGACGAGGTCACGTCGCACTGGATGAACAGGCAACGGCCGGGCTGGCCGTTCAGTTCCTTGGCCAGGGCCGCACCCTCGCTCTGCGGCATGTCGGCCAGCACCACGTTGGCGCCTTCCTGCAGGCCGCGGCGGACGGTGGCCAGGCCAATGCCGCTGGCACCGCCGGTGACGATCATGTTCTTGCCTTGCAAACGCATCGCTGTTGCTCCTTTCAATGCTTCGGGCGGCCAGCGCCGCCATCACAACCTGCCCTGATGATTGTTGGATCATGCTGCGGCGCGCAAGTTGCCGGCGTGTGACGCTGGCTTGCGCCAGATCAAGCCGCGCCGCCGATCACGGTGACGCCGGATGGGGTCAGTCCCTGCCGGCCGGCTGCTGGCGCCAGCGCGCCCAACCGGCCGCGCGCAGCTGGCAGGCCGGGCAGCGCCCGCAGCCGTAGCCCCAGGCGTGCCGCTGCGTGCGGTCGCCCTCGTAGCAGGTGTGGCTGTGCTCGACGATCAGCTCCACCAGTGCCTGGCCGCCGCCCGCGGGATCGCCCTGCTGGCCGAGGTCGTGCGCCATCTGCCAGGTGGCGGCCTTGTCGATCCACATCAGCGGCGTGTCGATGCGCATGCGCCGGTCCATGCCCAGGGAAAGCGCCAGTTGCATGGCCTTCATGGTGTCGTCGCGGCAGTCCGGATAACCGGAATAGTCGGTCTCGCACACGCCGGCCACGATCACCTCCAGCCCGCGCCGATACGCCAGTGCGCCGGCCAGCGTGAGAAACAGCAGGTTGCGCCCAGGCACGAAGGTGTTGGGCAGGCCGGTGGATTCCATCGCGAAGGCCGTGTCGCGCGTCAGGGAGCATTCGCTGACCTGACCGATCACGTCGGTGTCGAGCATGTGGTCTTCGCCCAGCCGGCCACGCCAGACCGGAAAGCGCGCGCGCAGCGCCCGCAGCACCACGCTGCGCTGCGCCAGTTCGACCCGGTGGCGCTGGCCATAGTCGAAGCCCACGGTTTCCACCCTATCGAAGCGAACCAGCGCGTCGGCCAGGCAGGTGGTCGAATCCTGCCCGCCCGAAAACAGCACCAGGGCCGAGCGGTGCGCGGGGAAAGGGTTGGTCGTGGTCATGGTTCGCGCTTGAAGGGCTTGGCTTCACGGACTGGCAGGCGTCGGCCACCGTCGCCGGGGTGCTGGCGGGCCGGCGCTGCCCTTCCCGGGCATCGCAAGAATCGCGCCAATGGCGTTCCTGTTCGCACGCCGCAGTCGGGATCTGCCACGCCTGGACGCTTCGTTCTCAATAGCAATCTCTCTTTGCTGGAAGGCTTCTAGACGGTCAGGTAGCTCACGAACTCCTCCACCGCCGGGCGTGGCCGGATGGGCTTGGCGCGGTCGGGCGTGCCCACGTTCACAAAGCACAGCGCCCGTTCGTCCTCGCCCAGCCGGAACAGCGCCCGCAGCGGCCGTGACCCCAGCGCCTTGCCGCTGGTGAGCGAAGCGCCAAAACCCAGCGCGTGCGCCATCAGCAGCATGTTCTGGATGGCGCAGCCGGCCGAGATGATGCGCTCGTGCGGCTCGATCTCGGCGTCCTGGTCCTGCAGCCGCGCGACAGCCAGCAGCACCAGCGGCGCGCGCAGGGCCTTCTCGCGTGCCTGGGCCAGTTGCTCGTCGGTGGCCTGGGCATCGCGCTCGTGCAGCGCAGCCGCGAAGGCTTCGCCCAGTGCAGCGCGCGCCGCGGCAGGCACGACGACGAAGCGCCAGGGCGTGAGTTCGTGGTGGTCTGGCGCGTGAGCCGCCGCCGCCAGGATCTGGCGGGTCTGGAATTCGTTTGGGCCCGGATCGAACAGGCGCTTGGGCAGCAACGTCTGGCGCGTGTGGATCAGCGCCTGGGCCAGTTCCACGATCTCGGGCGGGCGGGGAAAGGCCAGGGTGGCAGGCTCAGCCGGGCTTGCCGTCGGTGCGTGGGCGTCCATACCAGCGAGCGTACCGCACGGCCCAGACGCTGACCACCGCCGTCCACATCAGTGCCGCCAGTCCGGTAAGGGCCTGAGGTGCGCCCTGCACGGCGGCGGCCATGCGCACGCCCGCCGCCACCTGCAGCAGCCAGAAGAGCACCCAGACCAGGTTGTCGGCGACCAGGGGCCGTCCGCTATGGCCGCAGGAAACGCGGGTCACCATGGCGACCATGATCGAACCCAGAAAGCCGATCGACAGCGCGTGCAGCGCCCCCAGCCCCAGCACGGGGCGACCGGTGGCCAGCCAGAGCGTCTGCGAAGCCGCGCTCCACAGCAGCGCCACCCCGAGCCATGCGAAACCCACGTGCAGCATGGCCAGCAGACGGATCTTCAAGCTTTGCACCAGGCCCCAGACCATCGCCAGCCACAGCAGCACGCCGCCAGCCGCCAGCTCCACCAGGATCACCGCCACCGCCCAAAAGGGCCAGGCGCTGGCGCCGGGCGCCGCGAAATCCACCCATATCGTCAACACCTCGAACGCCGCCGCACCCAGCATCAGCCACAGCACCCAGAACGGTCGCCAGACCTCGATCAGGGGCAACACGCCGGAGGTGAAGAACGGGATCATGCGGTGCGCCACCGCCACATAAGTGACGACGATGAAACCCCACAACGCCGTGCGCACCAGCGCCAGCGCCAACTGATCCTGGCCCTGAAGCATGGCCAGCCCGGTGCCCGCCAGGCACAGCGTGCCCACGATACCGCCGATGCCCACCGCCGTGGCGTGCACGCGGTCGTTCACCCGGCTGGCACCGAGCAACCGCCAGAACAGCAGGTACATCCAGCCCAGCCCCGCGCAGGCCAACGCCAGCCCCAGCAAGGCCAGCGGCCCGGCCAGATGGGCCCCTGCCAGCCAGAACATCCAGCCCACCGCCTGGAGACCGAGCGGGCCCACAAGCAGCCGCGTCGCATACGGCGGCACGTTCAGCCACCTGGGCCCGGCCGTGAACAGAAAGCCCGAGAAGAACAGCGGCATGAAGCCCAGCACCATCACCGTGGCGTGAGTGAGCGTGGGCGACACCGCGTAGCCCAGGCCGAACCAGCCGTGAATGCGGTCCTCCTGCACCAGCAGCCACCAGGCGCTGGCGGCCATCAGCACCAGCATGGCGAGAAAGAAGCCCAGGCGGTGCGGCGCCGCCATCAGGGTGGCGAGTCGCCAGGGGCCGGTGGTAGGCGCCGGCCCAGCCGGTCGTGTCGGCGCCTGGGGTGCGGCCGACGTGATCGCGATTGTGTGGGCCGGGCGGGCGGGTGAGGCTGAATCGGTCATGGCGCATGTTTGTACGCCCGACCTCAAGACCCCGGCGATGACCGGGGTCAAGAAAAAAAGCGCCGCGTTGCCGCAGCGCCAGACCCTCTTCCCTTGGTGATCAGAACCGATAGCCCACGCCCACGCCGAACAGCACCGGATCAACCTTGAACGTACCCAGTTCAGCGCCGCCCGCAGACACCTTGGTCTTGATCCAGACCTTCTTGAGGTCCAGGTTCAGGTACACGTTCTTGGCCACGGGGATGTCCACCCCGACTTGCAGCGCCGGGCCGAAAGAGTTGCGCTCGACGTCGGCCGCACCGCCCAGCAGGTGCACCGAACTGAAGCGCGTGTAGTTGATGCCGGCGCCGACGTAAGGCTTGAAGCCGCTGAAGTTGGTGAAGTGGTATTGCACCAGCAGCGTCGGCGGCAGGTGGCGCAGCGAGCCGATCCTGTCGCCGCCGGCGTACACGCTCTGCTTCTGGGGTACCGTCAGAATCAGCTCGGCGGCCCAGTTGTTGGTCAGGAAGTAGCTCACGTCCACTTCCGGCAGCCATTTGTTGTTGATCGACAGGTCCAGGCCCGTGCCGTCGGTGTTGGCGCTGTCCAGGTGAACAGCGCGTGCGCGCACCATGAACTTGCCCTCGGCGGGCGCCGCCGTCTGGGCCAGCACCGGGCCGGCGCACATGGCAGCCACGGCTGCGCAAATCAGGAATTTCTTGGATTTCATGACAGCTCCTCGATGAATGACAGGGGCGATTGCACCGCCTCCGTCGAGGTAACTGTTTGTGAAAGCTCAACCCGGCCCCGTGCCGCGCGGACCACATGTGTCTGTTTGATGGCGATCAAACAGAATGTGACGGCGACACAACACAGCGGCAATCCCATGCCGGCAATGTCTACAGACGCGTGGATGGATGGGGCGTTAGCGCCAGCCCGAGGCAATACCCTTGAACGTCAGCGACCAGGCGCTGCCGCTGTTGGTGAAGGCACTGAGGAAGGCGAACTCATGGTTGCTGTCCATGGACGCGTAGCGCTGCGGGAACGGCTCCTCCGGAGCGCTCCCGACCACCTGCTCGAGGAAAGCCCGGTTCCAGTCGTTGGAGGGGTAATCGCGATCGTCCGTGCTCCCGGTGGCTACCGGAAGACCCTGTTCGTCCGTGACGGTATAGGCAATGCCGTGCATTCCCGCACTGATCTCCACCTGGTACCAGACACCGTCTCTCAGGCCTGGCTGGTCCTGGGCGCATTTGACGGCACCCAGATCCGGCACTTCGTTGCGACCAGACACGCGCGTTTCATAGTAAATGCCCACCGCGTCCGGCGTGGCGCAATCCCAGGCGCGCAGGCCGTCGCGGCCGAAGAACACCATCTTGCCTTCTACCGCCGTCGGAGCCTGGTGCGTGACCCGCGGGTCAGGGTACTGGGCAAAACGCAGGATGATCGGCAGGTGCTGGGCCTGCGTGGTGAAGTAGCCGTCGCCCCGCATCACGTACCGGACCCACTGCGTGGTCTGTCCGGCCACGGGCGTGCCACTGAAGCCGATGTAGGCGAGGTCGGGCTTGAAGATGCCCGCCTGGGTGATCATGCGGCCGTCCCGGCGGAGGTAGCTCGACGTGCCGTCGAATCCCATCTCCACGGTACTGGCGGCGCCGAAGGCCTGGATGCTGCCGTCGTCGATCCAGACAAAGGGTTCTTCAGGCGCCGGCGCGGCTGCATCACCCGAGCCGCCGCCGCACCCCGCCAGCAAGGCACCGACGACCAGCACCGCCTGTGCCCACCGCCAGGCCGCAACCGGCGTGCCGGGCTTCGCGCCGAGGGTGCTCAGCCGCAACTTCCCACGTAGCCGCACTGCGTGCAGTAGTCGCAGCCGTCCTTGCGGATCATCGCGTGCGCGCCGCACTCAGGGCACTTCTTGCCGGCCATGACCTTGGGCGCCATGGCAACGGAGGTGGCTTCGGGCTCGGTCGTCGGGAGTTCGTCGACGTCGAACAACGAGCCCTGCGCCGCCTGGGCGCGTTCGGCGATCAGGTTCTGGACGGCATAGGCGATGGCGGCCACCTCGCTGTCGTGCCAGCGCGGCACATGGGTGCCGTCGGCCTTCTGGTAGGTGCCCAGGCGCACGGGGCCGCGGTCCCAGGTGACCTTGCGCATGTCGGACAGTGCCCGATCCAGGAAACCGCCGCGCGCGGCCAGGCTCAGCATGCGCATGGTGGCGGTGATCCACTGCTGCGATTCGCCGCTCTGTCCCACCGGCATGAAGAACTCGATGGCGCGCTCCACCGTGCCCTTGCCATCGGCCGTGGGTACGGGCAGGAAGGTGACGATCAGATAGAGGCGCTGCTGGCCTTCGCTGGTCCAGTATTCGATCTTCTCGGCCACTGCGGGCAGGCCGCCGGGCGGACGCTTCTCGATCACCGAGCGCATCGGGTCATAGGCCGGCAGCGCGGCCGCCAGGGCGACCGGTTGCTCTTCCTTCTTGGCCGGGGTGACTTCCAGCACCGCACCCAGGATGCTGTTCGGGCGATAGGTGGCCAGACCCTTCAGGCCGGCTTCCCAGGCCTGGCGGTACAGATCCTTGAAGCCCTCGTAGGGGTAGTCCTCCGGGATGTTGACGGTCTTGCTGATGGAGGTGTCCACGAAGGGCTGGACCGCCTGCATCATGGCCACGTGATCCTGCGCGCTCATGGCCAGCGCGCTGACAAAGTATTCTGGTAGCGCGCCGGTGTCCTCTGTGCTCACGCTGTCGTCGACCAGCGAGCGGTACAGGCGGAACGCGTGGTCTTCCACCGTGTAGCTGCTCTTGCTGCCATCGGCCTCGCGCTTGTTGCGCCGGTAACCCCAGCTGAAGGCCGGCTCGATGCCATTGGACGCGTTGTCGGCGAAGGCCAGGCTCACCGTGCCGGTGGGCGCGATGGACAGCAGGTGGCTGTTGCGGATGCCGTGCTGGCGGATGTCGGCCTTGAGGTCTTCCGGCAAGCGGCTGGCGAACGTGCCTTCGGCCAGATACCCATTGGCGTCAAACTTGGGGAAAGCGCCCTTTTCCTTGGCCAGTTCCACCGAAGCGCGGTAAGCAGCGTTGCGCATGGCCTCGCCAATGCGGGCAGCCATGGCACGCCCCTCGGCGCGGTCGTAGCGCAGCGTGAGCATGCACAGCGTGTTGCCCAGGCCGGTGAAGCCCACGCCGATGCGACGCTTGGAGGCGCTTTCGGCGCGTTGCTGCTCCAGCGGCCAGAACGTGACGTCGAGCACGTTGTCGAGCGCGCGGACCTGCACCGCCACCGAGCGCTCGAAGGCGTCGAAATCGAAGGCCGGCTCGCCGCCCACGCCAAACGGATGGCGGACGAAGCGCGTGAGGATGATGGGCCCGAGGTCGCAGCAGCCGTAGCTGGGCAGCGGCTGCTCGCCGCAGGGGTTGGTGGCGGCGATCTCTTCGCAGTAGCGAAGGTTGTTGTCGGTGCCGATGCGGTCCAGGAACAGGATGCCCGGCTCGGCGAAGTCGTAGGTGGACTTCATGATGGTGTCCCACAGCTCGCGCGCGGGCAGCTTGCGGTACACCCACTTGCCGTCGGCACGCCGGTAGGCACCGTCCTTCATCACGCGGGGGCCTGGCTCGGCCTTGTGCACGAGCTCCCAGCCGCCGCCTTCGGCCACGGCCTTCATGAAGGCGTCGGACACGCCCACGGACACGTTGAAGTTGTTCCAGCGGCCCGGTGTGCGCTTGGCTGTGATGAACTCCAGCACGTCCGGATGGTCGATGCGCAGCACGCCCATCTGCGCGCCACGGCGGGCGCCCGCGCTCTCCACCGTGGAGCAACTCTGGTCGAACACGTTCATGTAGCTGCACGGCCCGCTGGCCATGCTGTGCGTACCCTTCACGTAAGCGCCCTTGGGCCGGATGCGGCTGAAGTCGTAGCCGACGCCACCGCCGCGGCGCATGGTTTCGGCGGCCTCGCGCAGCGCTTCATAGATGCCCGGGTAACCCTCGCTGTCCACCCCCTGGATGGCATCCCCTACTGGCTGGACGAAGCAGTTGATCAGCGTGGCGCTGATGTCGGTACCCGCCGCGCTCATGATGCGGCCGGCGCCGATGGCCCCGGCGTGCAGGTTGCCCAGGAACTTGCGCTCCCACTCGGCCCGCAACTCGGGTTTCTCGACGCTGGCCAGGGCGCGGGCCACGCGGGCGAAGACCTGGTCAGCCGAGCGTTCGTCGGCCTTGCAGTATTTCTCTATCAGCACATCCAGGCTGATGGGCTGGGGGGCAAGCTCGGGGATGCTGGAAGACACGGGAAGATCACGTTTCATGGATCAGGAGACTCCGGATTCAGGGCTGCCGCAGGACGGCCGAAATCGGCGGCGCAGCCAGGGAATGATTCTGACACCGTGAGTCTCCGCCATGCGAAAAAAGATGATGTGACGCTACGATCAAGATAGCTAAAACCTCAAACGGTAAAAGGGCAAAGCCCTGATTTTGATCATCATCAGGGAAAGCCCGCATTGCCTGCGCGCTTTGGGGTCATGTCGCCCTTCACGGAGGCTTCGGGCGGGCACTGGGGACACCCTCAGAACCGGCCCTGAAGAACCGCCCGCCGAGGTTCCGCTGGGCACGGGGCGGCCACAGCCGTCGGGCTGAAGCAGGCCTGGCGCCCTGCAACGGCGCCGTCTCTGGCTCGACCGGATCGGCCTCTCGAGCGCGCCATCCGGGATCCCTGCCAAATGCGGGCACCCGGCAGGGCGCACGCTCAGATCTCCAGAATCTGCCCGTCGTGCTCCACATAAGGAACGTAGGGGCCGGTGCCGCTGTGCGATGCGCTGGAAGCAGGCAGGAACTCACCGTGCTCGGCGTCGAACACGTGCACTTCACCGTTCTCGATCACGTAGTGCCAGCCGTGCAGCGCCAGGCGGCCGGCCTCGACCGCGCGCCGCACCATGGGATAGTCCATCAGCCGTTCGAGCTGCAGCACCACGGCGCGCTGCTCGGTGCGGTGCAAGGCCTCGCGGGTAGGCTGAACCGGCAGCAGCGCCTCGTCGGCGAGCTTGAGCCAGGCCTTGAGTGCCACGGCTTCGTCGGGCGCCCCCTCGTAGGCGGTGCGGATGGCGCCGCAGTGGCTGTGCCCGCAGACGATGATGTGCTCCACCTGGAGGCTGAGCACCGCGAACTCGATCGCCGCCATGGTGCCGTGCAGACCGTGCGACTGGTCGTACGGCGGCACGAAGGCGCCCACGTTGCGCACCAGGAACAGCTCGCCGGGGGCCGCGCCCGTCAGCAGGTAAGGCACCAGGCGCGAATCGCTGCAGCCGATGAATAGGGTCTTGGGGTGCTGTCCCTGGGCCACCAGGTCCTGGAAGCGCTGCTGGTGGTGCGGAAAGTAGTCGTCCTGGAAGTTGCGCAGGCGCAGCAGCAGGTCGTCGGGCATGGCAGCCTCAGGCTCACTGGACCAGCGGTGAATCGGCGCCGTCGAGTTCGATGCCTTCGACCCGCGCCTGCCCGGCCAGCAGGCGCATGTATTGCCGCAGTGCGGCGGCGCGCGAACGGTGTTCCAGGTGCTGCTGGATCGCAGGGGCCAGCTCTTCATAGGGCGGCAGGGTCCCCTGGCGCCGATCCAGCACTTCCACGATATGCAGGCCGAACCGGGTGTGAACAAGGCGCGGATGCACGCCCACGCCGCATGGCGACTCAGTCTGGAAAAAAAGTGCCTGGGCCAGTTCCGGCGCGCAGTCTTCGGGTGTCACCCATCCCAGATCACCGCCCTGGGCACTGGAGGGGCAGTTGGACAGTTCCGCGGCAAGCTGCTCGAAGCGGCCCGATGGCGCATCCTTTCGCGTCAGGTCCAGCAGCGCGCTCTCCGCGCGGCGCGTGAGCGCATGCACGTCGACGCCCGGCGTCACCGCAAACAGGATGTGCCGCAGGTGCAAGGCCTGTCCAATGGCAAAGCGCGCCTTGTTCGCCTCGTAGTGGCGGCGACACTCGTCGTCGGTCGGCTCGGGCGACGCCACCTCGCCATCGACCATGGCCTCGATGACGCCGCGGTCGGCTTCACCGAGCGGGGGTGCCAGGTGGCCGCTGACGCAGGGCAGCAGCCCCAGATGCACCGCCCGCTGGCGCAGCAGTTCCACGCAGGCAAGTTCGCGAAGGGTATCGGCGTCCGGCGCGGCGCCCGGTGGGTGCAGCGCGATGCCGTTGATGCGGGGTGCTGCAACCCGTGAGGATTCGGCACAGGCACATGCCGCGCCACCGCAGCCTGTGGAGGTCATGGTGTTCATGCTTCGGTCTCCTTCATCGGCTGGTCAGAACGGGCTGCCGACCTGGGAGGCAGGTGCGCGCGGCGTCGTGCCGATGCGGCGGCTGCGAACCAGCTGGTAGGGACGCACCACATAGGCCAGGGTGCCGAAGCCGCTCCACACATGCACCAGCCGCGTGAACGGGAAGATCAGGAAGATGCTCATGCCCAAGAACATGTGGGCCTTGAACACCGGGCTGGTGTCCAGCAGCAGGTCGGCGGCGCCAGCACGAAAAGTCACGATGCGCTGCGCCCATTCGGCCAGCTTGAGCATTTCGCTGCCGTCCAGGTGCTGGGCTGACATCGGGATGGTGGCCAGGCCCAGTGCGAACTGCGCCCACAACAGCCACAGCAGAACGATGTCGCTGGTGCGGCTGTTGGCGCGGATGCGTGGGTCGGACAGGCGACGGTGCAGCAGCAGCGAGATGCCGATGAAGCCCAGCACGCCGAACAGGCCGCCCGAGACCATGGCCAGCACCTGCTTGGCGCCAGCGGTCATGAAGTGCTCGTAGACGAAGTGCGGCGTGAGCATGCCCACGCTGTGGCCGAAGAACAGGAACAGGATGCCCAGGTGGAACAGGTTGCTGCCCCAGCGCAGCTGACCGGTGCGCAGCAACTGCGACGAATCGCTCTTCCAGGTGTACTGGTCGCGGTCGAAGCGCAGCAGGCTGCCCAGCAGGAAGATGGTCAGGGCGATGTACGGGTAGAGCCCGAAGATGAACTGGTTGATGTAAGCCATGGTGTGGGTCCTCCGTCAGGCAGCGCGCTGCTGCTCGGCAGCGTCGCGGCGAACGATGTGGATGGGTTGGGCCTGGCCGGGGCGCGATTGCCCGCGCGAGCTGCAGCCGTTGAACGCCTCAGGCTCGGCCCAGGCTTCGTCCATCGGCTCATCGGCGGTGAACGGCACGGCCTGGGCTTTCTGGCCCGCTAGCTCCAGCACCGCCGCCACCACCGAGGCGTAGGGGCTTTCGCGTTTCAGCAAGGCGCTGAAGATGGCGTTGAGGATGTGCGCCACTTCGCCCAGGAAGGCTTTGGCCAGTGCGGCGGGCTGGGTGGAGGCGAACTCCAGCACCGCGCCCAGGTGGTCGGGCAGCTCGTCGGCCGACAGATACAGGCCGGCCTTCTCGTAGGTCTGTACCAGGTCGATCATGGCCGGGCCACGGTCGCGCGAATCGCCGTGCACATGCTCGAACAGGTGCAGCGAGGTGGCACGCCCCCGGTCGAAGGTCTCGACATAGCGCGACTCAATCTCCATCGGGTCGCCGCACAGCATGGCGCTGACCAGGGTTCGGAGCTCGGCCACGCGCGCAGACGGCAGTGTCTTCTCCGACTCGATCGCGTCCACCAGCGCCACCGCCTGTTCGCGCCACTCGGCATCGGGGTAGGACAGCAGGCGGGCCAGCGCACGCAGGGAATATTTCATGTCTTTCATGCGTGGCTCCTCAGACGACGGACTTGATCGGAATCGTGCGGGGCTTGCTGCCGCCGAACAGGCTGGTGTCGGTGCCGCCCTCGGAGCAGCCGTTGCCGAACGAGAAGCCGCAGCCACCGCGCAGATCGAAGGCGTTCTCGGCGTACTCGCGGTGCGAGGTCGGAATGACGAAGCGGTCCTCGTAGTTGGCAATCGCCATCACGTGGTACATCTCCTCGACCTGGGCCACGCTCAGGCCGGTCTGCTGCAGCACCTGCAGGTTCTCGACACCCTCCACGTGTTTGCCACGCTGGTAGGCACGCATGGCCAGCATGCGTTCGAGCGCACGGACCACCGGCGCGGTGTCGCCCGCGGTCAGCAGGTTGGCCAGGTACTGCACCGGAATGCGCATCTGGCTGAAGTCGGGCAGTTCGCCGTTGCTGCCGATCTGGCCCGCGTTGGCGGCGGCCGTGATGGGCGAGAGCGGCGGCACATACCAGACCATGGGCAGCGTGCGGTACTCGGGATGCAGGGGCAGCGCCACCTTCCAGTCGATGGCCATCTTGTAGACCGGGCTGTTGCGCGCACCCTCCAGCCAGGCTTCGGGAATGCCGTCCTTGCGGGCCTGCTCGATCACGGCCGGGTCGTTGGGGTTCAGGAAGATGTCGAGCTGGGCCTGGTACAGGTCTTTTTCGTTTTCCACGCTGGCGGCTTCACCGATGCGATCGGCGTCGTACAGCACAACGCCCAGGTAGCGGATGCGGCCCACACAGGTTTCGGAGCACACCGTCGGCTGGCCCGCCTCGATGCGCGGGTAGCAGAAGATGCACTTCTCGGCCTTGCCGGTCTGCCAGTTGTAGTAGATCTTCTTGTAGGGGCAACCGCTCACGCACATGCGCCAGCCGCGGCACTTGTCCTGGTCGATCAGCACGATGCCATCGTCCTCGCGCTTGTAGATCGAGCCCGACGGGCACGAGGCCACACAGGCCGGGTTCAGGCAGTGCTCGCACAGGCGCGGCAGGTACATCATGAAGGTGTTCTCGAACTGGCCCACCATGTCTTTCTGGACCTGCTCGAAATTGGCCAGGTTGGCGTCCTGGCTGCGCTTGCTGAACTCACCGCCGAGGATCTCTTCCCAGTTGGGGCCCCACTCGATCTTCTCCATGCGCTGGCCGGTGATCAGGCTGCGCGGGCGCGCGGTGGGCGCCGCCTTGGACTCGGGCGCCGACTGCAGGTGCTCGTAGTCGAAGGTGAAGGGCTCGTAGTAGTCGTCGATCTGCGGCAGGTTGGGGTTGCTGAAGATCTTCATCAGCAACGACCACTTGCCACCCTGCTTGGGCACGATCGAGCCGTCGGCCTTGCGGGTCCAGCCGCCGTTCCACCTGGTCTGGTTTTCCCATTCCTTGGGGTAGCCGATGCCGGGCTTGGTTTCGACGTTGTTGAACCAGGCGTATTCCACGCCGGGTCGGCTGGTCCAGACGTTCTTGCAGGTGACCGAACAGGTGTGGCAACCGATGCACTTGTCCAGGTTCAGCACCATCGCGATTTGGGCACGAACTTTCATTGTTGTTTCTCCTGTGCGGCTCAAGCCTGAACCGTGTCGCGACCTTCGCCGTCGAGCCAGTCGATCTTGCGCATCTTGCGCACGATGACGAACTCGTCGCGGTTGGTACCGATGGTTCCGTAGTAGTTGAAGCCGTAGCTGAACTGCGCGTAGCCGCCGATCATGTGGGTCGGCTTGGTCACGATGCGGGTCACCGAGTTGTGGATGCCGCCGCGCGTGCCGGTGATCTCCGATCCCGGGGTGTTGATGATCTTTTCCTGGGCGTGGTACATCATCACCATGCCCGGATTGACCCGCTGGCTCACCACCGCACGCGCCGCGATGGCGCCGTTGGTGTTGAACAGCTCGACCCAGTCGTTGTCCTCGATGCCGGCCGATTTCGCATCGTCCTCGCTCAGCCAGATCACCGGTCCCCCGCGATTCAGCGTGAGCATGTGCAGGTTGTCGGTATAGGTGCTGTGGATGCCCCACTTCTGGTGCGGGGTGATGAAGTTGAGCGAGATCTCCTTGTTGCCGTTGGGCTTGCGATCGATCATCTCGTCCACGGTCTTGAGGTCGACCGGCGGACGGTAGGTCGTCATGTTTTCGCCGAAGGCACCCATCCAGGGGTGGTCCAGGTAGAACTGCTGGCGCCCGGTCAGCGTGCGCCATGGGATCAGTTCGTGCACGTTGGTGTAGCCGGCGTTGTACGAGACCTTCTCGCTTTCCAGACCCGACCAGGTCGGCGAGGAAATGATTTTGCGCGGCTGGGCCTGGATGTCGCGGAAACGGATCTTTTCGTCTTCGCGGTGCAGGGCCAGGTGGCTGTGGTCACGGCCGGTCTGCTTGGACAGTGCCTCCCAGGCCTTGACGGCCACATGTCCGTTGGTCTCGGGCGCCAGTTGCAGGATGACCTCGCAGGCGTCGATGTCGCTCTCGATCTTGGCGAAGCCCTTGGTCACGCCTTCGGTCTTGACCTGGCCGTTGAGCTCCTTGAGCTGACCGACTTCGGTCTGCGTGTTCCACGCAATGCCCTTGCCGCCGTTGCCGACCTTGTCCATCAAGGGGCCGAGCGAGGTGAAGCGCGCATAGGTGTTGGGGAAGTCGCGCTCAATCACCGCGATCTGCGGCGCGGTCTTGCCGGGAATCAGCTCGCATTCGCCTTTCTTCCACTCGGCCACGCCGAAGGGCTGGGCCAGTTCGGCCGGCGAGTCGTGCATCAACGGCGTGAGCACCACTTCCTTCTCGACGCCCAGGTGGCCCACGCAGACCTCGCTGTAGGCCTTGGCAAAGCCCTTGTAGATCTCCCAGTCGCTCTTGCTCTGCCAGGCCGGGTCCACCGCTGTGGACAGGGGGTGGATGAACGGGTGCATGTCGCTGGTGTTGAGGTCGTTCTTCTCGTACCAGGTGGCCGTGGGCAGCACGATGTCGGAATACAGACAGGTCGTGCTCATGCGGAAGTCCAGCGTGACCAGCAGGTCCAGCTTGCCTTCGGGCGCCTTGGCGTGCCACTGCACTTCCTGCGGCTTGGCTTCGTCGGGGCCCAGGTCCTTGCCCTGCACGCCGTGGGTGGTGCCCAGCAGGTGCTTGAGGAAGTACTCGTGGCCCTTGCCCGAGGAACCCAGCAGGTTGGAACGCCACACGAACAGGTTGCGCGGCCAGTTGTTGGGGTGGTCGGGGTCTTCGCAACTCATGCGCAGCGAACCGTCCTTGAGCGACTGCACCGCGTAGTCCTTGGCGTCCATGCCGGCGGCCTGCGCGTCCTTGACCAGTTGCAGCGGGTTGGTCTGCAGCTGCGGCGCGCTGGGCAGCCAGCCCATGCGCTCGGCGCGCACGTTGTAGTCGATCAGGCTGCCGCCGAACTTCGATTTGTCGGCCAGCGGCGAGAGGATTTCTTCCACGCCCAGTTTTTCGTAGCGCCACTGGTCGGTGTGGGCATAGAAGAAGCTGGTGCTGTTCATCTGGCGCGGCGGGCGCACCCAGTCCAGCGCGAAGGCCAGCGCGGTCCAGCCGGTCTGCGGGCGCAGCTTTTCCTGGCCCACGTAGTGCGCCCAGCCGCCACCGCTCTGACCGATGCAGCCGCACATCATCAGCATGTTGATGATGCCGCGGTAGTTCATGTCGCTGTGGTACCAGTGGTTCATGGCCGCGCCGATGATGACCATGGACTTGCCCTTGGTCTTGTCGGCGTTGTCGGCGAACTGGCGCGCCACCGCGATCACCTGGTCGCGCTTGACGCCGGTGATCTTCTCCTGCCAGGCCGGCGTGTACGGCAGGTCCTGGTCGTAACTGGTGGCGGCGTTCTCGCCCGGCAGGCCACGCGGCACGCCGTAGTTGGCCACCGTCAGGTCGAACACCGTGGCGACCAGGGCGTAGCGCTCTTCGCCGGCCTTGCCCAGCTTGATGCGGCGCACCGGCACCTTGCGCATGATCACGCCATCGGCGGCGTCGGCCTGCTTGTTGGACTGGAAGTTGGGCGTGTCGTGGCCGCCGAAATACGGGAAGGCCACCTCACCCACTTCGTACTCGCTGCCTTCGCCCTCCATCAGGCTGAGCTTGAGCTTGACCTGGTCGTCGCCGCGGGCTTCCTTGTCTTCGAGGTTCCACTTGCCGAGGTCGTCACGCTCGCCGGCGCCCCAGCGGAAGCCGATGGAGCCGTTGGGCAGCACGATCTTGTCGGTCTGGTCGACCGCGACGGTCTTCCACTCGGGGTTGTTCTGCTGGCCGAGCTTGCCGTTGAAGTCGCTGGCGCGCAGATAGCGGCCGGGCACGACCACGGTGCGGCCGTCGGGCAGGGTGCGCTCTTCGAGTTGCACCAGGTTCGGCATGTCGGTGTAGCGACGCACATAGTCGTCGAAGTACGCCGAGCGCTTGTCGAAATAGAACTCTTTCAGGATCACATGGCCCATGGCCATGGCGATCGCCGCGTCGGTGCCCTGCTTGGGGTGCATCCACAGGTCGCACAGCTTGCTGATCTCGGCGTAGTCGGGCGTGATCGCGACCGTCTTGGCGCCCTTGTAGCGCACCTCGGTGAAGAAGTGGGCGTCGGGCGTGCGGGTCTGGGGCACGTTGGAACCCCAGGCGATGATGTAGGTGGAGTTGTACCAATCGGCCGATTCGGGCACGTCGGTCTGCTCGCCCCAGACCTGCGGGCTGGCCGGCGGCAGGTCGCAGTACCAGTCGTAGAAGCTCATGCACACACCACCGATCAGCGACAGGTAGCGCGAGCCGGCCGCGTAGCTGACCATGGACATGGCCGGGATCGGCGAGAAGCCGATCACGCGGTCGGGGCCGTATTTCTTGGCGGTGTAGACGTTGGCGCTGGCGATGATCTGGTTGACCTCGTCCCAGCTGCTGCGCACCATGCCGCCGAGGCCGCGCTGCTGCTGCCATTCACGGCGCGCGTCGGCGTTCTCGACGATGCTGGCCCAGGCGTCGACCGGACTCTTGGCCACCGCCAGCGCGGCGCGCCAGTGCTTGAGCAGCTTGCCGCGCACCATCGGGTACTTCACCCGGTTGGCGCTGTAGAGGTACCAGCTGTAGGAGGCGCCGCGGGCGCAGCCGCGCGGCTCGTGGTTGGGCAGATCGGCGCGGGTGCGCGGGTAGTCGGTCTGCTGGGTTTCCCAGGTGACGATGCCGCCCTTGACGTAAATCTTCCACGAGCAGGAGCCCGTGCAGTTCACGCCGTGGGTGGAGCGCACGATCTTGTCGTGCGCCCAGCGGTCGCGGTAGGCGTCTTCCCAGGTGCGGTCCTCGCCGGTCGTGATGCCGTGCGAACCGGAGAAGCTTTCAGTGGGAGCCGTGAAATGGCTCAGGCGGTCGAGGAAGTGACTCATCGTGGGGGTCTCCGAAAAAAGCGTGTCTTGGGGGCGCTCAGGGGTTCTTGATCTCGGCACCCTTGCGCAGGTAGAACCACCAGTTCAGCACCAGGCACAGGGCGTAGAAGACGGCGAAGCCGTAGAAGGCGAGCTGCGGGGTGCCGGCCTTGATGTGCTGGCCGATCAGCACCGGCGCGATGAAGGCGCCGTAGGCCGCCACGGCCGAGGTCCAGCCCAGCACAGGACCGGCCTGCTGGCGGTCAAAGATGACGCCGATGGTCCGGAAGGTAGAACCGTTGCCGATGCCGCTGGCGAAGAACAGCACCATGAACAGGCCCAGGAACATCGGGAAGTACTGCTCCGGCGTCGCGGAACCGTAGGCCAGCATCATCACGTAGCCCACGGCGGCCGCGGCGGCGGCCATCACCGCGGTGATCACCTGGGTCACGATCGAACCACCCACCTTGTCGGAGATCCAGCCACCCAGGGGGCGGGTCGCGGCGCCGACGAAGGGACCGATCCAGGCGTAGGTCAGGGCCGACGGCGCGTTGGGGTTCTTCAGCGTGTGCTGCAGGACCCCGGCCGCATCCGGAACGTGCTGGAAGCCGAAGATGACCGTGATGGCCAGGGGCAGCGCCATCGAGAAGCCGATGAAGGAGCCGAAGGTCACGATGTACAGCGCGGTCAGCGACCAGGTGTGCTTGTTCCCGAAGATCGCGAACTGCTTCTTCACGCCCTCCTTCATCTCGCCGAAGGCCGCCAGACGCATCATGGTCACCGCCATCACGATGTCGAGCGGGATCGCGACCCACATGCTCAGCAGGCCCAGGCCCGTGGGTTTGGGCAGGTACAGCCAGAGCATGAACACCGTCGGCACGAAGGCCAGCGTGTACAGGTAGGTGATCTTGGCGAAGGCGACGATCGGATTGCCCGTGTTCGGCGAGACCACCTTCAGGTTGTTCATGCCAAACCAGCAGAGCGCCCCCAGAGGCACCAGCGAGAACACCCAGGCAAAACCGGCGTTCTGGATCCAGGTCGGCGTGCCGGCGGCGATCTTGCCGAAGATCCAGCCGCTGCTCTTGACCAGCGTCATCGGCTCACCGCCGAAGGCGCCGAGCAGCGGCAGCGTCATCACCAGCGGAATCACGATCTGCATGGTGGTCACGCCGAAGTTGCCCAGACCGGCATTCAGGCCCAGCGCCGTGCCTTGCAGGCGCTTGGGGAAGAACGTGCTGATGTTGGACATCGAGCTGGCGAAGTTGCCGCCGCCCACGCCCGACCACAACGCCATCAGCTGAAAGGCCCACAGCGGCCAGTCCTTGTGCTGCAGCACGATGCCGGTGCCGATGGCTGGCGCCAGCAGCATGGCGGTGGTCAGGAAGATGGTGTTGCGGCCGCCGGCCAGGCGGATGAGGAACGAGGCCGGGATGCGCATGGTGGCACCGGCGATGCCCGCGATGGCGGTCAGCGTGAAGAGCTCGGCCTGGCTGAAGGGAAAGCCCAGGTTGAGCATCTGCACGGTGATGATGCCCCACATGCCCCATACCGCGAAGCCGCACAGCAGCGCCGGCACCGAGATCCAGAGGTTGCGGTAGGCAATGCGGCTGCCGGTGCTGCTCCAGAACTGCTCGTCCTCAGGGCGCCAGTCGGCAATGTCGGCTCCGCGGGCCGAGACCGGGGTGGTGTTCAAGGTGTTGACTCCGGTGGTCATGGTTCAACCTTCCACGGCCAGTTGGGCAGCCGAACCGCGCACGACGTCGGTGCGACGCACCTCGGTCCAGTACATCCAGATCAGCGAAACCCAGACGACCCCGTACATCAGCATGAAGGCGCTGGAACGGATGCCGGTGAGGTCCATCAGGGCGCCGAACAGGATCGGCAGGACGAAACCACCCATGCCGCCGGCCAGGCCGACGATGCCGCTGATGGTTCCGATGTTCTTGGGGTAGTCGTCGCTGATGTACTTGAAGACGCTGGCCTTGCCGAAGGCGAAGGCCATGCCCAGCGCGAACATCAGGGCGGTGAAGACGTAGACATTCAGGCCGATGTGGAAGGTGGTCGGGCCGTTGACGGTGTTGACGGTGAAGTCGGTCTGCGGATAGGACAGGATGAACAGGCAGATCCAGCTCACCCACATCACCCACCACGTCACCTTGTGCGCACCGTACTTGTCGGACAGCACGCCGCCGATGGCGCGCAGCACGCCGCCGGGCAGCGAGAAGCAGGCCGCCAGCAGCGCGGCCACGCGGATGTCCAGCCCGTACTCGCCGACGTAGTACTGCACCATCCACAGCGACAGCGCCACATAGCCGCCGAACACGATGCTGTAGTACTGGCAGTACTTGAGCACGCGCGGATCCTTCAGGGCCTTGAGCTGGTCCATGAAGCGGGTGTGCGAGGGCACCAGGTGGTCCGGGTTGCTTGCGCTGCCGAGCCAGAAGATGATCAGCGTGCCCAGCATGATGGCCGCGTAGACCTTGGGCACCATGGTCCAGCCGAAGGCCACCAGCAGCACCGGGGCGACGAACTTGTTGAAGGCTGCGCCCGAGTTGCCGGCGCCGAACACGCCCATGGCCATGCCCTGGCGGTTCTTGGGAAACCAGCGCGCCACATAGGGGGTACCGACCGAGAACGAGCCGCCGGCCAGGCCCAGCACCAGGCCGATGGTCAGGAACTGCCAGAACTCGGTGGCGTAGGCCATCAGCCAGATGGCCGGCACGGTGATGGCCAGCAGCACCGCCATCACGATGCGGCCGCCGTACTTGTCGGTCCAGATGCCCAGCGGCACCCGCACCAGCGAGCCCGACAGCACGGGCATCGCGGTCAGCAGCCCGAACTCGGTCGCGTTCAGGCCCAGGGTCTTCCTCAGCGGGATGCCGATGACGGCAAACATCATCCACACCATGAAGCAGACCGTGAAAGCCAGCGTGCTGACGATCAGCACCGACCAGGCCTTTCTTTGGTTGCTCAGTTCAGTGGCCATTGCCTTCTCCAGAAAGTGATGGCATGACTGTCCGCGCTTTGGCGCAGGCTGAACATCCGCCGGTGGGTGAACCCGGGCGAATCAGAAGAACGATGGCCGCCCGCTGCGGCATCGTCCGAAAGAACTAGTCAGGTTGGAATCGGGGGCCGGTTTGACCTGGATCAAACCAGGCCGCGGCTGCTGGCGTACACGGCCGCCTGCACGCGCGAACTCAGCCCCAGTTTGCGCAGGATGTGCTGCACGTGGATCTTGACCGTGGTCTCGGCGATGTCCAGTTCGCGGGCGATCAGCTTGTTGCTGTCGCCTCTTGCGATCAGCAGCAGGATCTCGCGCTCGCGCGGCGACAGGTCGGCCAGCAGGTCTTCGTCCCCGTCGGCGGCAGCCGGCACCGCGGAGGCATCCCCACCGGTCGCCGCCACTGGCGCGACGGCCGGAGGCCGTGCCCGGAACACGGCCACCAGCTTGGTCAGCATCTCGGGGCTCACCACCGATTCGCCGTCGAGCACCTTGAAGATGGTTTCGATGAGCTGGTCGGACTCCACCGTCTTGAGCAGGTAGCCGTCGGCGCCGGCCTCCAGGGCCGCGGCCAGGTCCTTCTCGTCCTCGCTGACGGTCAGCATGAGCACGCGCACGCGCGGCGCAGCCTCCTTCAGGGCGCCGATGCCGTCGACCCCGCGCACCCCCGGCAGGTGGTTGTCCAGCAGGATCACGTCGGGCGACTCGCGCTGCAGGCAGCGCAGCGCCTCGCCCATGTCGCCCGCCTCGCACAGCACCTGCACGCGCTCGTCCTGCGCCAGCAGGGCCTTGAGGCCGCGCCGGAACAGGTTGTGGTCGTCGACCAGCATGAGCCGGACATGGCCCGGCGGGGTAGCGGATTCGGTCATGGCAGCGCGGTCGGATGCTCGGGCGTTTCGATGCCCATGGTACCCACACCGCTGGTTGTCACCGGATAGGGCGGCAGCGACAGTGTCACGGCCGTGCCGTGGCCGGGCTCGGAGCGCACCTCCACCGTGGCGCCGATGCGCTCGGCACGCTCGCGCATGATCTTGGAGCCGACATGGGTCTCGTCCATGGCGAGACCCGGGTTGAAGCCCACGCCGTTGTCGCGCACCACGAAGGTCCAGCGCTCACCCTGGGTCACGTCCAGGCTAACGTGGGTGGCCTGGGCGTGCTTGCGCACGTTCGACAGCGCCTCCTGCACCACGTGCAGCACCTGCACCTGCACGTCGGCCGGCAACGGCAGGCCTTCGCCCTGCATCTGCAGACGCACCGGCACGCCGCTCTGGTGCTGGAACTTCTGCAGCGTTTCCTGCAGGGCGGTCTCGATGTCGCCGGTGTTGGTGCGGGTGCGGAAGTGCACCAGCAGCTCGCGCACGTCGCCGATGCTGCCCTTGAGCCCCTCGTCCAGTTCGTCCAGCGCTTCGCGAATCTTCTCCGGCTGCCCGCGCTCGATGGCGGTGCGCAGCAGCTGCAGCTGGATCTTCAGGAAAGCCAGCGACTGCGCGATGGAGTCGTGCAGCTCGCGCGCCAGCAGCGAACGCTCCTGCCCCACGGCGGCCTCGCGTTCCAGCGCCTCGGCGCGCAGGCCTTCCAGCGCACTGGCCAGGTGGCTGGCCAGCGCGTCGAGCAGTTCGGTCTCTTCCGGCGAGATCTGCACGTCGCCCCGGTAGAACAGGTCGACCTCGCCGATCACGCGCTGCTGCAGGCGCACCGGCACGGTGATCAGATGCTCGTAGCCGGCCCGTGCGCAGCGGCGCAGCGGCGCCTGCTCGTGCTGGTGGATCGGAATCACGCGGGTGGAGGCGTTGGCCGCCAGGCTGCCGCAGGCGCAGGCGCCGGCCATCAGGCTGCGCTCGTCGTCCTGCATCTCCTGCGGGAAGCAGTCGGACGCCAGCATCAGGTAGCGCTGGTTGGCCTCGTCGGACCAGCGCACCGCCACCGCGTCGGCGTGCATCACCGCGCGCACCCGCTGGGCAAAGCCGCGTGAAAGCTCTTCGATGGTGTTGGCCTGGGCCAGGAAGGCGCTGACTTCGTAGAGCGCCTCCAGCCGCGTGCGCTGCGCCTCGATGTGCTGCGTCTTCTCGGCCACCTTGGCTTCCAACCCCTGGTAGAGCGACTGCAGCGTGGTGGCCATGCGGTTGAAGCCCTGGGCCACCTCGCCGAATTCGTCCTGCGTGTCGACCTCGATGCGGGTGCCGAACTGCCCGCCCTCCACCTGCTCCAGCCCGCCCCGCAGGCGCGCCAGCGGGTTGATCACGTACAGGTAGCCCGTGTAGAGCATGACCACCGCAGCGGCCACGGCCAGCGCCATCATCACGAACTGGAACAAGTTGAGCAGTGCCGTAAAGCCCGAAAGCTGATGCTCGATGGTCGACACCAGGCTGTCGATGGCCTGCACGAACGCCTCGGCCGAATGCAGCAGCACGGCGTCGTCGGCCGGCTGCGACGCCAACCACAGGGCGCGCTGGCCCTGCCACAGGCGCTCCACGTTGCCGAACTCGCGCCGCACGTCCGTGTCCCAGGGCACGAACAGCGGGCGCGACGGATCGCCCTCGCGCAGCAGGCGCAGGCTGCCGTCGAAGCGCTGCACCAAATCCTGCACCTCGGCGGGCGGCAGCCGGGCCTGCACGGCGCTGGTCAGCCGCCAGGTCTGCATGCGCATGCGGCCGGCCTCGTTGACCGCGGCGGCGCCGCCCTCGAGCTGCCAGGTCACCCACAGCGTCACCCCGATCGAGGCCAGCGCCAGCACCAGCAACGCCACCCCGATGCGCACCAGCTTGGCGGAAAGGGAGACTCGGCGGTTCATGGGCGTAGGTTAACCGGCCAGCGCCGACTTGGGCAGGCGCCGCTCGATTGCACACCCGGTGCGTTCGGACCGCCGCAGCCACCGACGCTGGCAGATGCAGCGCCACACCGCAGCCTCAGACCATGACAGGGCAGCACAAGGTTTTCATGAAGAAAATGGCCTCCAGCCCTTTGGTGACGGTCGCAGGCAGCTATCAATTTTGAACTTTCTCACAAAGCCTGAGCGGTCATTTGATGAAAGGCTCCGGTCTGCCTCGCGCCGTATTCACCCATGCCCGCAGCCCAACAGCCCTTTCACCGCCGCCCGGGCCGCTTGCCCTCGCGCTTGCGGGCTGGAGCCCCTAGCCGGACCCCTTAGACTGGTGCCATCGACGCCGCTGCTGGCCCTGGCGATGGCGGCGCGGCAGGGCGCCGCCGGCCGCCGCAGCGGGCGCCCGGGCTGTCCGCCGCGCGACTGACCCGCGCCTGCCAAAGTTCGGCGGCCTGAACACGGGCCGCACGGGCGTCCCACTGCCGTCCCACCGCCGGGCGTGCGCCGCCTCTGAGGCAGCCCTGTCTGGCAGCGCCGTGCCCTCCCCCTTGAAACGCCGCGATTTGGCCTTATGATTAGCACTCGTTGGAGATGAGTGCTAATAGGCCTCGTCTCCTTCGCTTTCCAGCCGGTCCGCCGCTCGCGCGAGCTGGGCGGGCTGGCCAAAAGATCCCTTTCACATCTTGTACTTAGGAGTAAGCATGAAGCTGCGCCCCCTCGCCGATCGCGTGATCGTCAAGCGCCTGGAAAACGAAACCAAGACCGCTTCGGGCATCGTGATTCCCGACAACGCCGCCGAGAAGCCCGACCAGGGTGAAGTGCTGGCCGTGGGCCCGGGCAAGAAGAACGACAAGGGCGAGCTGTCCGCCATGAACGTGAAGGTTGGCGACCGCGTGCTGTTCGGCAAGTACAGCGGCCAGACCGTCAAGGTCGACGGCGACGAGCTGCTGGTGATGAAGGAAGACGACCTCTTCGCCGTGGTCGAGAAGTAATTCCCGCCTCCCGACAACTATCAAATTAATAGCTGGCTGCGCCCGTCAATACTGGGCTAGAGCCTGATTTCATTCATATTTTCAGGAGCCAATCCAAATGGCAGCAAAAGACGTTGTTTTCGGTGCTGACGCCCGTCACCGCATGGTCGAAGGCGTGAACATTCTGGCCAATGCGGTCAAGACCACGCTGGGCCCCAAGGGCCGCAACGTGGTGCTGGAGCGCAGCTTCGGCGCCCCCACGGTGACCAAGGACGGTGTGTCGGTCGCCAAGGAGATCGAACTCAAGGACAAGCTCATGAACATGGGCGCGCAGATGGTCAAGGAAGTGGCTTCCAAGACGTCTGACAACGCTGGCGACGGCACCACCACCGCCACCGTGCTGGCCCAGGCCATCGTGCGCGAAGGCATGAAGTACGTGGCCGCCGGCATGAACCCCATGGATCTGAAGCGCGGCATCGACAAGGCCGTGGCCGCCCTGGTGGAACAGCTGAAGAAGGCCTCCAAGGCCACCACCACCAGCAAGGAAATCGCCCAGGTCGGCTCCATTTCCGCCAACTCCGACGAGTCCATCGGCAAGATCATTGCCGACGCGATGGACAAGGTGGGCAAGGAAGGCGTGATCACCGTCGAAGACGGCAAGAGCCTGGACAACGAGCTGGACGTGGTCGAGGGCATGCAGTTCGACCGCGGCTACCTGAGCCCCTACTTCATCAACAATCCCGAGAAGCAGGCCGCGATCCTCGAGAACCCGTACGTGCTGCTGTTCGACAAGAAGATCAGCAACATCCGCGAGTTGCTGCCCACGCTGGAAGCCGTGGCCAAGGCCGGCCGCCCGCTGCTGATCATTGCCGAAGAGGTCGAGGGCGAAGCCCTGGCCACGCTGGTGGTCAACACCATCCGCGGCATCCTGAAGGTGGTGGCCGTCAAGGCGCCTGGCTTCGGCGACCGCCGCAAGGCCATGCTGGAAGACATCGCCATCCTGACGGGCGGCAAGGTCATCGCTGAAGAAGTGGGCCTCTCCCTGGAGAAGGTGACGCTGGCCGACCTGGGCCAGGCCAAGACCATCGAAGTGGGCAAGGAAAACACCACCATCATCGACGGTGCCGGCAAGGCCGAGGACATCGAGGCGCGCGTCAAGCAGATCCGCGTGCAGATCGAGGAAGCCACCTCCGACTACGACCGCGAGAAGCTGCAGGAACGCGTGGCCAAGCTGGCCGGCGGCGTGGCCGTGATCAAGGTGGGTGCCGCCACCGAGGTCGAGATGAAGGAGAAGAAGGCCCGCGTGGAAGACGCCCTGCACGCCACCCGCGCTGCGGTAGAAGAAGGCATCGTGGCCGGCGGTGGCGTGGCGCTGCTGCGTGCCAAGCAGACCGCAGGCACCATCCAGGGCGCCAACGCCGACCAGGAAGCCGGCATCAAGCTGGTGCTCAAGGCCATCGAGGCGCCCCTGCGCGAGATCGTCTACAACGCTGGCGGCGAAGCCAGCGTGGTGGTCAACAAGGTGCTGGAAGGCAAGGGCAACTTCGGCTTCAACGCCGCCAACGACACCTACGGTGACATGATCGAGATGGGTATCCTGGATCCCACCAAGGTCACCCGCACCGCGCTGCAGAACGCCGCCTCCGTGGCCGGCCTGATGCTGACCACCGAGGCCATGGTGGCCGAGGCTCCGAAGGAAGAAGCTCCTGCCGGCGGCATGCCGGGCGGCATGGGTGGCATGGGCGGCATGGACGGCATGATGTAAGCCGCCGCCGGCCGCCGGGCGGGCTCTGGCCCGCCCCTTTGCCTGAAAAGCCGCTCCCTTCCGGGGCGGCTTTTTTCATCGCCGGGCCGCCCCAAGATGAAAACGCCCCCTCCGGGGGGCAGCGCACCACGCGCAGCGGGGGAGCGTGGGGGGGGCCATTTTTCATGGCTCCCCCGACTTGAAAAGACCCTAGGTCAGCAGGTTCATCGTCCTGGACAAGGCCTGCACCAGATCGACCTGGCCGCGCGAGCCGGTCTTCTGGAACAGGTGCGACAGGTGCGTGCGCACGGTGCTCAGGCGCACGCCCTGTGCCTCGGCCATCTCCCTGGGCGCCATGCCCTGCAGGAGCAGCGCGATCAGGGCCGACTCGGCCGGCGTCAGCCCGTACAGCGTGGCCAGCACGGTCAGCAGGCTGGCCGGGTCGACGGCGGCCTTTTCGCGGGTCAGCACGATGTGCACGGCCGCGTCGCGCCCGGGCGACGCCGGCGCCCGCCGGGCGAGCGCCACCCACGCGCGCTGGTCGGCCGCCGACGTCAGCCGGCAAGCCACGGGATCGCGCTGCAACTGCGAGCCAAGCCACAGCTGGTGCAGGCCGGCATGAACGCTGCGCAGCCACGGCCGCTGCTCCATGCCATGCCCCGGGGAGCCACCGCCGCCCCCGGCCCACGGATGCCAGGGATCGTCCAGGCCCAGGCACTGGCGGGCCAGCAGGTTGGCGTGGCTCAGGCGCCCGTCGGCGTCCACCTGCACCAGGCCGATCGGCATCTGCTCGACCGCGGCCTGGGCGTCCTCCACCTGTCGGCGCAGCGCGTCCATGCGGCGCTGGGCATGGACCACACGCCGCACCCACGGGGTGACGGCCCTGAGGAAGCGGAACTGGCTGTCGCTGAAATCGCCCCGCCCGGCTTCGTTCATCAGGCACAGGATGTAGAAGGAGTTGCCGCTGCCGTCCACCTCGATGAAGGTGGAGGCCATGGCGTCCAGCCCGTACGAGCGCATCTGCTCGCCCATCGGCGTGCGGGCGAACTGCGCCGTCGGCATCAGCTGCTGGCTCAGCATCCCGCCCTGGCGGAACAGCTGCGGCCCGCGCGCCACCACGCCGTCGTACCAGGGATCGCGCCCGGCCATGTCGCGCAGGTAGATCGCGTCGAAGTCGTGCGGCAGCCCGTGCTGGTAGATGGGGTAGCTCATGGGGCCGCCGGGGCGCGGGCTGTAGAGCGAGACCTTGTCGGTCTTCATCTCGGCGGCGACGCGCAGCAGCAGGCGCTCCACCGCGCCGGGCTCCCCCAGCTCGTCGAGACTTTGCTCCAGCACCCGCAGCATGGCGTCGTTGATCGACACAGCGCCCCTCCCCATGAATCGGTTTGCCGCCATCGTAAGTCAGGTGCCTGATGGCGGCCTCATTCAGGTGAAGGAAGCGCAGCTCGGGCAGCTCGGGGATGACGGGCACGGCCGGCGCGGAAACACTCGGTAACTCCGCCTCTTCGCTTGTCATCCATGAAACATCTGTCCACTCACTCCGGCTTGGTAAACCGGTCTGCCCTCGCTCAAGCCCTGCACCTGCTGCGGCGTACCGGCCCGCGCCTGGCGCTGGCCGCCGCGGCTCTGGTTTGCGGCACGGCGCAAGCCGCCCTGCCGGCGCCGCAGATATTCACACTGGAATTGATTTACAACAACAACGGCGGCGGGGGCTGGACCACCAGCACCAACTGGGTGAACGGAGGCGATCCATGCGATGCCGCAGCGCCTTGGTTCGGGGTCACCTGCGAACTCACGAGCCCGGGGGTTCACAAGGTCGTCGGCGTCAACTTGTCCGCCAATAACCTGAACGGAACCCTGCCTCCGTTGACAGGCCTGGTCGATGTTGAGGATTTGCGGTTCAGCGACAACCGGTTGACCGGGCCGTTGCCGGCGCTCAACACGCTGTGGCAGCTGGGGTCGTTTGTCGCCAACAACAACCAGTTGACCGGGCCTTTGCCCGAGATCGCCGCTCTCAGTCACCTCTATCAGTTCAGCGTGGCCAACAACCAGCTCAGCGGCACCATCCCCAGCCTGGCCGCGCTGCCCGCGATGCTGAACCTCAACCTTGCCGGCAACCAGCTCCAGGGTCCGATTCCCTCGCTGGCAGGCATGCCGGGGCTGCGCGACTTCTGGGTCGCCAACAACCAGCTCACGGGCGCCGCGCCCGACATCTCGGGACTGACTGCCCTGCGTCAGTTCTACATCAACAACAACCAGCTGACGGGCGCGGCACCGACCGTGCCCAGCCCCAGCGCGCTGATCGCCAACAACTCGGGTTTGTGCCCCAACTACCTGACACCTGCCGCCATCCCGCCATCGGCCAACGACACGGCGTGGAACACCGCCACCGGATCGACACCGTGGTCGGCCGATTGCACCGCCGCCCCAGCCCCGCCCGTCAGCGTGACCGACCCCGGCGTGACCGCCGTGCCGACCCTGGGCGAATGGGCGCTGGCGCTGCTGGCGACGATCATGGGCGCGATGGCCTGGGCCCGTCGGCCGCGAGCGGCGCCGTCGGATGCATCGCGCGGTTAGGCACGAATGCGCGCCGCAGCAAGCCGAAGTTCAACGGCAGGTCGGAAGCCGCTCTCCGGGCCTGATTGGCAGTCAAAATGGCCTCTAGCCCTTTCATGACGGGCGCAGGCAGCTACAAAAACAGGAGTTTCCGGGGCTTCAGCGCAGCCGCCGCACCAGCCCGGCGGTGGCAGCGTCCAGCCCCTCGGTACGGCCGCTGGCCAGGCCCGTTTCCACCGCGCCGGCGTGGCGCTTGCCCAGCTCCACCCCCCACTGGTCGAAGCTGTTGAGGCCCCACAGCGAGCCGCTGCAGAACAACCGGTGGTCGTTCAAGTGCGTCAGAAGAAGCGTTCGCCAAAGAGACAAGGAAGTCCATGCGGCTCCGCGAACTTGCACGGATCGGGCGGGCCGCTTGGTCAGGGGCGACAATAAGAAAGCTGCCATAAGGCAGCTTTTTTTGGGGTGCGATGGCTCTAGCAACTGAGATGGAGCAGGCCGGGCCTCCTGAGCCAAGACGTACGCAGTCTCACGGCATCCCGCCCCACGGCGGCTCATGTCAGCGACGGCGGCGCAACTGCAGCAATCCCGCTAGCGCAGCGAGCGAAGCAAGCAATGCGAGACCCCACTCGCCCATGGTTGGCACAGCCACCGTTGCAGCAGGTTGGGCAGCCAGTCTCCACACGTAGTTGATTTGCCCAGAACACTGATGATCGTTGACGTAGGCCGAGCGGGCCGTGCCGCTGCCACCGGGATCGTTGTATCCAGCCGGGGCGTCGTCGACGCGCTCCGTCTCCGGGTAGATTGCGCAGTTCTCCCCCCATCCGTCGTAATGCGCGGTGTGGGTGATGGTGGCAGGGTTGGTGGTGTTGGGGTCAACCGACACGGCGTAATCGGTGGGCGATCCGCCAAACAGCAAGGCAGCTGCTTCCAGGGCTGAATAGACGGGTGGATTCGTCGTCCACAGCGGTCCATCCTGAACGTTAAAACTCCCGACGTAAGTCTGGGCAGAAGCCGTGCCGGCAGCAGCCAAGAAAACGGCCATGACGGCGCCACGTGAAAAGAGATTACGCATCAACTCCCCCTTAGCAATTAACCGCATTACTTTAGCAAATTGCTTACATTTATGGCTATTTTTTCGCAATAGTCCACCTAGAAACAACGTCGTCGAGACAGGACTTAAGCGCCAGGCCAGTCGGCGCCTTCAACTGGTCCAGGCTCGGAATGGCGTTTAGCAGGAAAGCCGCCGCACCAGCCCGGCGGTGGCGGCGTCCAGCCCCTCGGTGCGGCCGCTGGCCAGGCCCGTTTCCACCGCGCCGGCGTGGCGCTTGCCCAGCTCCACCCCCCACTGGTCGAAGCTGTTGAGGCCCCACAGCGAGCCGCTGGTGAACACGCGGTGCTCGTTCAGCGCGATCAGCGCGCCGAAGCTGGCGGCGTCCAGCCGCTCCAGCAGCAGGAAGGTGGAGGGCCTGTTGCCGGGGAAATGGCGGTGTGCATCATCGGCCACATGGCCGAGCATCAGCGCGCGCGCCTGCGCCAGGGCGTTGGCCAGGAGGCGCGGCTGGTGGCCTTCCAGCGTGTGCGCCGGCTCGCGCACGGCGATGAACTCCACCGGCACCACCTGGGTGCCCTGGTGCAGCATCTGGAAGAAGGCGTGCTGGGCGTTGCTGCCCACCGCGCCCCAGACCACCGGCGCGGTGTCGAAGGGCAGCGGCCGGCCGTGCGCATCCACCCGCTTGCCGTTGCTCTCCATCTCCAGCTGCTGCAGGTAGAACGCCAGGCTGCGCAGGCCGTGATGGTAGGGCACGACGCAGCGGCTGCCAAAGCGGTGGAAGTTGCGGTACCAGACGTCCAGCAGGCCCAGCTGCACCGGCAGGTTGGCCTCCAGCGGCGCCTCGGCGAAGTGCCGGTCCATGGCGTGGGCACCGGCCAGCAGCGCCTCGAAGCCCGCACGGCCGATGGCCACCGCCACCGGCAGCCCGATCACCGACCACAGCGAGGTGCGCCCGCCCACGCCGTCGTCGAAAGCGAAGCAGCGCCCGACGCCGAACTCGCGCGCCGCGTCGGGCCGGGCCGTGAGCGCGACGAAATGCGCCGCCAGGTCGGTGCCACCCTGGGCCTCAAACCAGGCGCGGGCCGAGGTGGCGTTGCGCAGCGTCTCGGCCGTGCCGAAGCTCTTGGACGCCACGATGAACAGCGTGCGTTCCGGCTTCAGCCCGCGCAGCACGGCGGCCAGCTCGTGGCCGTCCATGTTGGCGACGAAGTGCAGGCGCGGCGCATCGGGCAGCACCTGCGGCGCCAGCGCCTGCAGCGCCAGGCGCGGGCCCAGGTCGGAGCCGCCGATGCCGATGTGCACCACGTCGTCGTAGCGCTTCTCCAGCCGGATCTGCTCTGCAGACGAGAGCATCTCATCCAGACCAGACAAGGACGAAGCGTGAATTTCCTTCAGACGTTCCGTCGGCTGCGGCGTACCCGCCGGCCAGCGCAGCAGCGGGTGCAGGGCGGGCCGGTCTTCGGTGTTGTTGACGTGCGCGCCGGCCAGCAACGCGTCGCGGTGTTCGGCCAGCCCGCATTCGCGCGCCAGCTGCACCAGCAGGGTCCGCGCCTGCCGGTCGATCAGGTTGCGCGACAAATCGACGAACAGGTGCGGCGCCTCGATGCCGAAATCCTGTGCGCGATCGGGGTCCTGCGCGAAGGCGCGGCGCAGGTCGAAGGCGTGGTCGCCGGTGAAATGCGCCGTGAAGTGGCTGTCCAGCGCCTGCCAGGCCGGCGCCTCGTCGCAGCGGGGGCGGTTCTGCCAGTCCATCGACGCGGGTCAGGCGGCCTGCATCAGGGCTTCGAGCTTTTCGGCGTCGGCAATGAAGGCGCGGATGCCCTCGGCCAGCTTCTCGGTGGCCATGGCATCCTGATTCAGCGCCAGGCGAAAGCCCGCCTCGTCGTATTGCACGGGCGGCAGATCGAGTTGGCGCGCGGCCTCGGCGTCCAGCGCGCGCGGCAGCGGCGCCTCGGTGGCGGCCAGCTGGGCCAGCAGCTCGGGGCTGATGGTGAGCAGGTCGCAGCCGGCCAACGCGGTGATCTGGCCCATGTTGCGGAAGCTCGCGCCCATCACCTCGGTGGCGATGCCGAAGCGCTTGTAGTGGTTGAAGATGCGCGCCACCGACTGCACGCCGGGATCGTGGCTGCCGGCCATGGCGGCCTCGTCCCAGGCGCTGCCGGCCTGCTTCCTGTACCAGTCGTAGATGCGGCCGACGAAGGGCGAGATGAGCCGCACCTTCGCCTGCCCGCAGGCCACCGCCTGGCAGAAGCTGAACAGCAGCGTCAGGTTGCAGTGGATGCCACGCCGCTCCAGCCGCTCGGCCGCGCGGATGCCCTCCCAGGTGCTGGCGATCTTGATCAGCACGCGCTCGGTGGGCACGCCGGCGGCCTGGTAGAGATCGATCAGCCGCTCGGCACGGGTGTAGGTGGCGTCCTCGTCGAACGACAGGCGGGCATCGACCTCGGTGGACACGCGGCCCGGGATGATGGAAAGGATCTCGCAGCCAAAGCGCACCAGCAGCCGGTCCACCACCTCGTCCAGCGGCTGGCCGCGGTGCCGGGCCACGGTGTCCGCAAGCAGCGGCGCGTACTCAGGCTTTTGCACCGCCTTGAGGATCAGCGACGGGTTGGTGGTGGCGTCCTGCGGCTGGAACTGGGCCAGTTGCCTGAAATCGCCAGTGTCGGCGACCACGGTGGTGACTTGCTTGAGCGCTTGCAGCTGGTTCATGGGGAGCGATTATCCCGCCTTGCGCGATGCCGCCCGGCGGCGCACCCGGCGCTGGCACGCGGTGCCGGAGTAGGCGGGCGAGTTGTTGCTGCGCAGATCGAGGCCCGGCGGCGCACCCGGCGCCGGCACGCGGTGCCGGGGCATTGCCGATCGCACCTCAGGTGCCTGCAGCGAGGAATATTTCGGGATATCCGCCGGTTTGACAGGCTCTTGACCGCGCGGCTGGCGTCTGTAGCCGTTATGGTAGTGGTATAGCACTTTTGAATCACTTACGCCTAATCCTGGCACAGCGGGAGCCCCAATGTCTGCCGATCGTTCATCCAAAATGTTTCCGCCTGCCGCAGCCTTGCGCCGCCGCACCGTGCTCCAGTTCGCCGCCTCGTCGGCCGCGGCCGGGCTCGGACTGCCCGCGATGGCGCAGTCGGCCGGAAGCCGCGTGATCCGCATCGGCACGACGTTCGACAACAGCGGTGTCGAGAAAGCCAACGGCTCCGGCCTGTTCCTGGGCTCGAGCGCGTATTTCGACGCGCTCAACAAGGCCGGCGGCATCAACGGTAGCAAGGTCGAGCTGGTGATGAAGGACGATGGCTTCAAGCCGGACGTGTCCAAGGCCAACGCCCTGGCGCTGGCGGAAGACCCGGCGGTGCTGGCCATCCTGCACCCGCTGGGCACGCGCCAGACGGCCGCGGTGATCGACGCGGTGCCCGGTCTGGCGGTGGTGGGCCCCAACACCGGCACCGTGGCACTGCGCAAGAAGCCCTCACCCAACGCCTTCTGGGTTCGTGCCAACTACGACCAGGAGATCGAACGTCTGGTGGCGCAGGCGAGCTCCGTCGGCCAGACCCGCATCGGCCTGGTGCACCCCAAGGATCCCCTGGGCCAGTCCCTGCTGGCCGGCTTCACGGCGGCGATGGCCCGCCACAAGATCGAGCCGGTGGTGATCGCCACCACCCCCGGCACCACCAGCATGGAAGTCGACCCGGCGGCCAAGGAGATCGCCAAGGCCTCGCCGCAGATCGTGATCGTCGGTCTGGCGGGCACGGCGGCCGCCTTCATCAAGGCGCTGCGGGCGGCGGGCGGCAACAGCACGATCTACGGCATTTCCATCAGTGCCGGCTCCATCTTCGGCATGGGCGACCAGGCGCACGGCGTAGGTTTCTCGATCCCGGTGCTGTCACCCTTCGCGGCCCGCTCCGAACTCGTGCGCCGCTACCAGTCGGACATGCTCGCCGCGGGCCACAAGACCTTCTCGCTGTCCAGCATGGAAGGCTACGTCGATGCCTGTGTGCTGGCCGAAGGCATACGCCGTGCCGGAAGCTCGCTCAACCGCGCGTCCCTGATCGCCGGTCTGGAACGCATCGAGGGATGGGACGCTGGCGGGATGCGCTTCAACTTCAGTCGCGGCAACCACGAAGGCAGCACCTTCGTCGACGTGGCCATCATCGGCAGCGGCGGCCGGCTGCTGACCTGACGCTGCCTGCCGGCGCGGTCAGCGCCGGTCAGCCTGAAGGGGGGCGGCAGCTGCCGCCCCCGGGCCGCATCAGATGCGGCCTTCCTCCACCGCGTGGCAGGCCACCTGAATCCCCTGGAACTGCATCAGCGCGGGCCGCTCGGCCTTGCAGCGCTCGTTGGCGTGCGGGCAGCGCGGATGGAAGGTGCAGCCGGTGGGCGGGTTCAGCGGGTTGGGCACCTCGCCCTGGACCGGCGTGCGCGCGCGGCCGGTGTCGTGCATCTTGGGGATCGCGTCCAGCAGCATGCGCGTGTAGGGATGACGCGGGTGGCTGAACAGCTCGTGCTTGGGCGCCAGCTCGACGATGCGGCCCAGGTACATCACGCCCACCGCGTCGCTCACGTGCCGCACCACCGCCAGGTTGTGGCTGATGAACAGGTAGGTGAGCCCGCGCTCGCGCTGCAGGTCCTTCATGATGTTGAGCACCTGCGCCTGCACGGACACGTCGAGCGCGGAGGTGGGCTCGTCGCACACCAGGAACTCGGGCGCCGTGGCCAGCGCGCGGGCAATGGAGATGCGCTGGCGCTGCCCGCCCGAGAACTGGTGCGGGTACTTGACGCGGTCGGCCGCCGCCAGGCCCACCGACTGCAGCAGTTCGCCCACGCGTTCCTGCGCCTCGGCCCTGGAGCTGGCCATGCCGTGCTCGTGCAGCGGTTCGGCAATGATGTCGGCCACCCGCCAGCGCGGGTTGAGGCTGGCGTAGGGGTCCTGAAAGATCATCTGGATGCTGCGCCGCAGGTGGTGCCCGCCGCGGCCGGCGAACACGGCGTGCGCATCCTGGTCACGGAAGAAAAAGCTCCCGCGCGTGGGCTGGTACAGCCCGACCAGCAGGCGCGCCACGGTGCTTTTGCCGCAGCCCGATTCACCCACCAGCGCCAGCGTCTGGCCCTTCTGGATGCTGAAGCTGGCTTCGTCCACGGCGTGCAGCAGCTGGCGCGGCTTGCGTTCCAGCACACGGTTCAGCCAGGGCGGCGAGACGTCGAAGGTCTTGGCCAGGCCCTCGGCGCGCACCAGCGGCGCGGCGGCCTCGATGGCTGCAGCGGTGCCGTTGGCCAGAGTTTCTGGGGTGCTCATGCTGCGGCTCCCGGCACAGCGACCGCGGCTGGCGCGGCCGCATGCAACCAGCAGGCGGCGCGTGTGGCGCCGGCGTTCATCAGCTCGGGCCGCTCGACGCGGCAGCGGTCGAACACCTGCGGGCAGCGCGGATTGAAGGCGCAACCGGTGGGAATGGCGTTCAGGCGGGGCATGGCGCCGTCGATCTGGTTCAGGCGCTCGCGCTCTTCCTCCATGTCGGGGATGGAGGCCATCAGGCCGGCCGTGTAGGGGTGCGCGGGGTGGTTGATGACTTCGTGCACCGGCCCGATCTCGGCGATGCGGCCGGCGTACATCACGGCCACGCGGTCGCAGGTCTCGGCGATCACGCCCATGTCGTGGGTGATCAGCATCACCGCCGCGCCGTGCTCGCGGCACACGCGCTTGAGCAGGCCGATGATCTGCGCCTGGATGGAGACATCCAGCGCGGTGGTGGGCTCGTCGGCCACGATCAGCTTGGGCTCGGCGGCCAGCGCCAGGGCGATGACCACACGCTGCCGCATGCCGCCGGAGAACTGGTGCGGGTAGTGGTCGATGCGCTGCTCGGCCGCCGGGATGCCGGTGTCCTTGAGCAGTTGGATGGCGCGCTCGCGCGCCTGCTGGGCGTTCAGCGGCAGGTGGGTCTGGATGGTCTCCACCAGCTGGCGGCCGATGCTGTAGAGCGGGTTGAGCGAGGTCAGCGGATCCTGGAAGATGGCGCCGATCTTGCGGCCGCGGATGTGGCGCATCTGCTCGTGCCGCAGGTTGTCGATGCGCTGGCCCTCCAGCAGGATCTCGCCGCCGGCCACGCGGCCCGGCGGCTCCAGCAGGCCGATGATGGACGCGCCGGTGAGCGACTTGCCGGCGCCGGACTCACCCACCACACCCAGGATCTCGCCCGGGGCGATCTCGAAGGAGATGTCGTCCAGCGCGCGCAGCGTGGCGCACCGCGTGGGGAATTCAACGACCAGGTTGCGGACTTCGAGCAGGGACATCGTGGGTTGAAAATACTTCTGTTTTGATAGCTGCCTGCGCCCGTCAGCAAAGGGCCAAAGTCACTTTTGACTTGAAATTTCGAGCAACCCGGCAGCGGTCATCCAGCGTCATGAATCCACCCCCCAGCAGGCCGCGGAGCTGGCCATGCGCGTGAACGCCGTGCTCGGGCTTGTACCGAGCACTGGCGTTGTCCCCCCTCACGAAGTAAGAGGGGGGAAGACGCGTCAGCGGCTCAGGGGGGAGCATCAGTTGAGCCTCGGGTTCAGCGCATCCCGCAGCCAGTCGCCCAGCAGGTTCACCGAAAGCGCGATCAGGATCAGCATCCCGGCCGGAAAGAGCAGCACCCACCATTCGCCCGAGAACAGCACGGCGTTGCCGTTGTTGATCAGGGTACCGAGCGAGGGCGAGGTGGGCGGCACACCCACCCCCAGGAAGGACAGCGTAGCCTCGGTGATGATGGCCGTGGCCAGCTGCACCGTGGCCAGCACCAGCACCGGGCCGGTGACGTTGGGCAGCACGTGGCGGTACATGATCTTCATGGATGACACGCCGGTCACGCGGGCGGCCTGCACGTACTCCTTGCCGCGCTCCACCAGCGTGGAGCCGCGCACCGTGCGCGCGTACTGCACCCAGCCGGTGAGCGAGATCGCCACGATCAGCACGCCGAACGACACCTGTTCGTTGGCATTGGGGTAGATGGCCCGGGCCACGCCGGCGATCATCAGCGCGATCAGGATGGCGGGGAAGGACAGCATCACGTCGCACAGGCGCATCAGGAAGGCATCGACCCAGCCGCCCACGAAGCCGGCCAGCAGGCCCAATGCCACGCCGACGATGACCGAGATGACCACCGAGATACCGCCCACGATGAGCGAGATGCGCGCGCCGTAGAAGAGGGCCGAAAGGATATCGCGGCCCTGCTCGTCGGTGCCGAGCAGGTATTTGCCGGTACCGCCCTCCATCCAGGCCGGCGGCAGGCGGGCGTCCATCAGGTCCAGCGTGGTGAGATCCAGCGGGTTGTGCGGCGCCACCCAGTGGGCGAACAGCCCGCAGACGATGCACAGCAGCGCGATCAGCGCCGCCACCATGGCCGTGGGCGAGTGGCGGAAGCTGTAGCCCACGTCGCTGTCCCACCAGCGAACGACCAGATTGCTCATGAATTCATAGCTTTCTGCGCCTGCTTGGCAAGGGCAAGCGCCCGATTTCATGCAAAACCGGGACGCCTGCCACAAGCCGCCTTACTTCTTGATCACGATCCACTTGAAGGGCATGAAGTTGTCGGCCATTTGCGTGACCTCCAGCTTCTTGCTCGCGCCCCAGGCCAGGGTCTGCTGGTGCAGCGTCAGGTGGCCGATGTCGTCCATGTGGATCTGGAAGGCTTCCTTGATCATGGCGGCGCGCTTGGCCTGATCGGTTTCGGAGCCGATCTTCTCGGTCAGCTCGTCCAGCTTGGGGTTGCAGTAGCTGCCCAGGTTGAACTGGCCGGCGCCGGTCTTGTCGTTGGGGCAGCGCATCAGGGCGTTCAGGGCGTTGTGCGCGTCGTAGGTGGACGGCGTCCAGCCCAGCATGTAGAAGCTGGTGTCGCGGCGCAGGATCTTCGGGAAGTAGGTACCCTTGGTCTCGGCCTGCAGATCGATCTTGACGTTGATCTTGGACAGGTTGGCGGCCACGGCCTGGCAGATCTGCGCGTCGTTCACGTAGCGGTCGTTCGGGCAGTTCATGGCCACCTCGAAGCCGTTGGGATAGCCGGCGTCGGCCATCAGCTTCTTGGCGGCTTCCACGTCGTAGGGCATGCGCTTGTCCTGCTCGGCCGTCCAGCCGTTGATGCCGGGGCCGACCATGAGAGCGGTGGGACGCGAGGCGCCGCGCATCACCGTGCGCTTGATGCCTTCGATGTCGATGGCCTGGTAGAAGGCCTGGCGCACGCGCTTGTCCTTGAACGGGTTCTTGCCCTTCACGTTGGAGAACAGCAGCTCGTCGCGCTTCTGGTCCATGCCCAGGAAGATGGTGCGCAGCTCGGGCCCCACCAGCGCGTGGGTGCTGGGGTTGGCGTTGACGCGGGCCACGTCCTGGACGGGCACCGGCTCCATGATGTCGACCTCGCCCGACAGCAGCGCAGCGACACGGGTGGCCGGGTTGGAGATGGGGGTGAAGACGACTTCCTGGGCGTTGCTCTCGACCTTGCCCCAGTAGCGCGGATTGCGCACGAACACGGTGCGCACGCCAGGCTGGCGCTCACGCACGTGGAACGGGCCGGTGCCGTTGGTCTTGAACGACGCAGTGTTCTCGACCCCCTTGCGGCGATCCACCGGCTTGACGGCGTTGTTGGCCTCGCACCATTTCTTGCTCATGATGTAGACCTGCGACAGGATGCGCGGCAGGATGGGTTGCGGCGCCTTGGTCTCGATCTCGACCGTGTGGTCGTCGATCTTGCGCGTTTCCTTGACGTCGGTGCCGTAGCTCTTCATGTCGGAGCCGTCGGCCATGATCCGGCCCATGGTGAACACCACATCGTCGGCGGTGAACGGCGTGCCGTCGTAGAACTGCACGCCCTTGCGCAGCTCGAAGCGCCACACCGTGGGCGAGGTCTGCTTCCACGAGGTGGCCAGCATCGGCACCATCTCGAGCTTCTTGTTCCAGCCCACCAGCGCCTCGTAGGCGTTGCTGTCGACCGAGAGCTGCAGCGACTCGTTCAGCGAGTGCGGGTCCATCGACAGCGCGTCGCCCTGGTTGGCCACGCGCAAGGTCTGCGCAAAGGCCCCGGGCGCCATGGCCAGCAAGGCCCCGGCGATGGCGGCGGCAATCAGTTTCTTCTGGACTTTCATCGGACTCTCTCCTTGGCAACAATGGGTGAGGAAACAACAGGGAGCAACGGCCACAGGGATCAATGGCCTCCGGCGGTGGCCACGCGCAGGCGCGGATCCACCACCACGTACAGCATGTCGACGATCAGGTTGATGACCACGAAGATCAGCGCGATCAGGCACAGGTAGGCGGCCATCACGGGGATGTCGGCAAAGGTGACGGCCTGGATGAACAGCAGGCCCATGCCCGGCCACTGGAACACGGTTTCGGTGATGATGGCAAAGGCGATCAGGCCACCCAGTTGCAGCCCGGTGATCGTCATCACCGGCACCAGCGTGTTCTTGAGCGCATGGCCGAAGTGGATGGCGCGGTCGGTCAGGCCGCGGGCACGGGCGAACTTGATGTAGTCGGTGCGCAGCACCTCCAGCATCTCGGCACGCACCAGGCGCAGGATCAGGGTGAGCTGGAAGATCGCCAGCGTGATGGCCGGCAGGATGATGTGCAGCCAGCCATCGACCGTGAGCAGGCCCGTGCTCCACCAGCCGATCTGCACCGTCTCGCCGCGGCCGAAGCTGGGCAGCCAGCCCAGCCAGACCGAGAACACCAGGATCAGCAGAATGCCGATCAGGAATGTCGGCAGCGACACACCGAGCAGCGAGAAGGTCATGAACACCTGGCTCAGGAAGTTGCCGCGCTTGAGCGCGGCGTAGACCCCCATCGGCACCCCGATCAGCAGCGCCAGCGCGGCGGCCACCAGCGCCAGCTCGAAGGTGGCGGGAAAGCGTTCGCCCAGCAGGCGCGACACCTTGGCACCCAGGCGCAGGCTCAGCCCGAATTCACCCTGCACCGCATTGGCGAGGAAATGCCCGAACTGCACGACAAAGGGTTGGTCCAGCCCCAGATCGGCGCGCAGCGCCGCACGCTGAGCGGGCGTGGCGTCCTGGCCGAGCAGGAACACCACCGGATCCCCGACGTACTGGAACAGCAGGAACGCCACAAAGGCGACCGCCACCATGACCAGGACGGCCTGAATCAGGCGGCGGAGAAGAAAGGCACCCATGGAAACTGCAAAAGGGATAACCGCACGATGCTAGCAGAGCAAGAGCGGTGCCAGGACAGGGTTTGCTCCTATCGCACTGGCATCTCGCCTACCGAAAGGCGCGCCACTGAGTGGGCCTGAAACGAGCCCACATCGTTGAATGCGGCGCCCGGCGCCTGGACTGTCGGCCTGTGCACATCCACTTTTGACGCAGCCATGAAAAAAGCCGCCCGGAGGCGGCTTTTTTGCAACTCGGCACTGCCGATCGAAGCTGCCCGAAGGCAGCCGAGACGATCAGAAGTTGTGGCGAACGCCCAGGCCGTAGTTGTTGGTGCTGTCCAGACGCAGGCCGGCCAGGTACACGAAGGTGCGCTTGGACAGGGCGTACTTGCCTTCCAGCAGGAAGTTGGTGTACTTCTTGCCAGCGGCGTTCTTCAAGTCACGGGTCACGTCAGCGGTAAGCGTGAACGGACCGAACATCGCCGAACCACCAATCGACACGCCGCGACGACCGACGCCGGCGCTCTTGTCATAGTGAGCGTCGTTGTACGAACCAGCCACTGCGAAGCTGCCGAAGTTGTACTTGGCACCCAACGCGTAGCCAACTTTTTGGCCTTTGGTCTTGTTCACCGACAGGCCAGCACGGATCGGGCCGTTCGCGTAGATCACGTTGGCATCCCACTTGGCGTTGCCACCGTTGTCGGGCTTCATCACATAGCCCAGCTCGGCGCTGAAGCCACCCAGACCATCGGGCGTCTTGTAGCTGAACTGGCTGCTGTTACGAGCGCCGGAACCAGCGACGCTGTAGGTGTTGGCGACCACGGAGTAGTTGGCGGCGCCGGTCAGTTCCCAGGTGGCCAGACCGTAGAACGACGGGTTCAGGGTACGGCCCATCTTGAAGGTACCCCAGTTGCCACCCAGCCACAGGTTGGCGGCACGGCCCCAGAAACCGCCGCCCGAACCGGCGTAGTCACCGTTTTCCAGCGTCAGGCCGGATTCGAAGTTGAAGCCAGCCTTCAGGCCGCCACCCATGTCTTCGACGCCACGCACGCCCAGACGGCTGATGCCGTTGTTCATCCGACCGGCGCTGGACATCTGGCTGCTCACGCCTTCCAGCTTGGCCAGGCCCGCGTCGGCCACGCCGTACAGGGTCACGGAAGACTGCGCCATTGCGGCACCGGATGCACCCAGCACGGCCAGAGCGATGAGAGATTTTTTCATTGCAAGTTCTCCAAGGTTAAACATAGGGCGCCGGTGCGAAGGGTCCGTCTGCGATTCCCGCCGGTTCCCCGGGCCAACCTCCCCGGTTGGGAAGTTGTTGCTATTGCACCAGACCTGCCGGCAAACTGCAAAGGCTGTGTGCCGGAATCGGCGAGCCGGCTGGCATTTCGTTGTGACCATGCAACAAGGCCGAGGTGCCTGTTGGCCTTGCGCAACAACGCATGCTTTGAGGGTGCGGCGCCGATCTTGGCACAATAAATGCAGCTGCGCAGCATTTCGTGCCGCCCATCCCCCCCAAGCCGCCCGGAAGGGCCCCGACATGACCGGCCTCGATCGCCTTCTTTCCGCCGCCGACGGCGCCCTGCGCGCCATCTTCGCCCACCCCGCGGCTGCGCGCGCCAACCCGGCCCGCGGCACGGCCGCGCCTGCCGAGCTGACGCCGGACGAGCGCCGCCTGTCCGGCGCGTTGATGCGCGTCAACCACGTGGGCGAGGTGTGTGCCCAGGCGCTGTACACCGCGCAGGCGCTCACCACCCGCGACGAAACCTTGCGCGAGCAGTTCGAGCGGGCCGCGCGCGACGAAACCGATCACCTGGCCTGGACGCGCGACCGCCTGGAGGAACTGGGCGACCGCCCATCGCTGCTGAACCCGCTCTGGTACGCCGGCGCCTTCGCCATCGGGCTGGCGGCTGGGCGCCTGGGCGGCGAGCGCATGAGCCTGGGCTTCGTGGTGGAGACCGAGCGCCAGGTGGAAGCGCACCTGGACGGCCACCTGCGGCGCCTGCCCGCGGCGGACGCGCCGTCGCGCGCCATCGTCGCGCAGATGAAGGCCGACGAGGAGCGCCACGCCGACGAGGCGCTCGACGCAGGCGGCACGCCCCTGCCCCAGCCCCTGCCAGGCCTGATGCGGCTGGCCGCGCGGGTCATGACCGGCACCGCGCATTACCTCTGATGCGGCCTGGGCAGCCTTCTGCGCACCCCCCGGCCAGCTGGCGAATTTAATGATCTTTTCGGCTGCCAGGCCACGCGTGGCGGGCGCAGGCAGCTATCCAAAAAATAGCATCGACACCCCTCAATCCACCTCGACCAGATCGAACGAGGTGGTGATGCGTGCCGTCTTGGCCAGCATGATGGAGGCCGAGCAGTACTTGTCGTGGCTCATGGCGATGGCGCGCTCCACCGCCGTGGCCGACAGTCCCTTGCCGGTCACCGTGAAGTGCATGTGGATGGCCGTGAACACCTTGGGGTCGGTCTCCGCCCGCTCGCTGGTCAGCCTGACGGAGCAGCCGCGCACGTCGTGCCGGCCGCGCCGCAGGATCAGCACCACGTCGTAGGCGGTGCAGCCGCCGGTGCCGGCCAAAACGGTTTCCATGGGCCGCGGCGCCAGGTTCTGGCCGCCGTTCTCGGGGCGCGCGGCGTCGGGCGCGCCGTCCATGGCCAGCACGTGGCCGGAGCCGGTTTCGGCCAGTAAGCCCATGCCCGAGCGCGTGCCGGCCGCGCCGGTCCAGGTGACGGTGCATTCCATCCGATCGATCCTTTCGCAGATTGTCTGGGTTGCTTGTCGAGGCCGAAGCGTAGCCGATCGCGCCCTTTGTTGCTTATATGCGTCACTCGCTGCACATGAGTGTGCACTAGCTGCATTTGGCGCAAGAAATCACACTGCTGCGCATCCGGGCTTGCACGAACGACCGTTCTTTTTGCTAGACTTGCCCTCAAGCACGTTGCAGTGCAGCAATTCCTGCAGCGTGCACCGATTGTCTCCTCCACCCTTCAAGGTGGTTCAAGCCCCGGCCCTTGTGGCTCGGGGCTTTTTTTCGTCCGCAGCCTCCTCAGCTGCCTTCCGGCGCGCGCCTATGATTGGCGGCTGAGAAGGTGCGAACGAACTTCCCATGCCCGCCCTGACCGCCCAAACACGCCCGCTCCGCGTTGCAAATGCTCGCCGTAGCCCGAGCTACGACTCCGCTTTGCGCCTTGATCGGGCACGTTTGGGCGGCCCTTTCGGACACGTGCAGCTCCTTCGCACCTTCTGACTGAAAGCCCTGCCATGCCCGCCCGACCGTCTCCCCGCTCAGCCCCGCCCACTGCCCAGCGCCCTTCGCAAAACGACTACCTGAAGGCCGTGCTCACCGCCAAGGTGTACGACGTGGCCGTCGAATCGGCGCTCGACGCCGCCCCCGCGCTGGCGCGCCGGCTGCACAACAAGGTGCTGCTCAAGCGCGAGGACCAGCAGCCGGTGTTCAGCTTCAAGCTGCGCGGCGCCTACAACAAGATGGCGCACCTGACGCCCGAGCAGCTGCAAAAGGGCGTGATCTGCGCCTCCGCCGGCAACCACGCCCAGGGCGTGGCGCTGGGCGCCCACAAGCTGGGCACGCGCGCCGTGGTGGTGATGCCGGTGAGCACGCCGCAGCTCAAGGTGGACGCCGTGCGCGCCCTGGGCGGCGAGGTGGTGCTGGCCGGCGACAGCTACTCCGACGCCTACGAGCACGCCGTGCAGCTGCAGGCCGAGCAGGGCCTGACCTTCATCCACCCGTTCGACGACCCGCTGGTGATCGCCGGCCAGGGCACCATCGCCATGGAGATCCTGCGCCAGCACCAGGGGCCGCTGGATGCAGTGTTCGTGGCCATCGGCGGCGGCGGGCTGATCAGCGGCGTGGCCAGCTACATCAAGGCGGTGCGGCCGGAGGTCAAGGTCGTCGGCGTGCAGATGAACGACTCCGACGCCATGATGCAGTCGGTGGCGGCCGGCCAGCGCGTGCAGCTGAAGGACGTCGGCCTGTTCGCCGACGGCACCGCCGTCAAGCTGGTGGGCGAGGAGACCTTCCGCATTGCCAGCGAACTGGTGGACGAGTACGTCAGCGTCGACACCGACGCCGTCTGCGCCGCCATCAAGGACGTGTTCGTGGACACGCGCAGCATCGTCGAGCCCTCCGGCGCCATGGCGGTGGCCGCCATCAAGCAGTACGTGGCCACGCACAAGACCAGGGGCGAAACCTATGTGGCCGTGCTGTGCGGCGCCAACATGAACTTCGACCGCCTGCGCTTCGTGGCCGAGCGTGCCGAGGTGGGCGAAGAGCGCGAGGCCCTGCTGGCCGTGACCATCCCGGAAGAGCGCGGCAGCTTCCGCCGCTTCCTGACCACGCTGGACGGCCTGCCCGGCGGGCCGCGCAACGTCACCGAGTTCAACTACCGCATCAGCGATCCGGGCAAGGCGCACATCTTCGTCGGCCTGACCACGGCGGCCAGGGGTGAATCGCCCAGGATCGCGGCGCACTTCGAGCGCGCGGGCTTCCCCGCCATCGACCTCACGCACGACGAGCTGGCCAAGCAGCACGTGCGCTACATGGTGGGCGGCCGTTCGCAGCTGGCCGGCGACGAGCGCCTGCTGCGCTTCGTGTTCCCCGAGCGGCCCGGCGCGCTGATGAAGTTCCTCAGCCTGATGAAGCCGAGCTGGAACATCAGCCTGTTCCACTACCGCAACCAGGGCGCCGACTACGGCCGCGTGCTGGTCGGCATGCAGGTGCCCAAGAGCGGCGACGCCGCGCTGCGCAAGTTCCTGGCCGAGCTGGGCTACCCCTGGGTGGACGAGACCGACAACCCGGCCTACCGGCTCTTCCTCTGAGCCTTTTCACGCATCAAATTGGCCCGCAGCCCACAACTGGCGGGCGCAGACAGCTATTTATTCGGTAGCATTCCGGGATGGGCGCACCGCCTGTGGCGGCACGCCGGGCACCGACAGGCCGGGAGGCACGGTGCCGGCGGGCGCGGGCACCACCCCCTGCGGCACCGCCACGCGCGGCCCGGCCATGCCGGGCACCAGCGCCGGGTTCGGCTGCTGCGGGGCCACCGCGTCGCCAGCGCTGGAGCGCTCGCTCATGGCCGGCATCTCGAGCCTGGCGCGCTCCTTGCCGGCGGCCAGTTCCACCGCGTGCGGCGACACCGTGTGCACCACCCAGTCGCCGTCCACCGCGGCGCCCACGCGGTAGGGCCTGGGCGGCTTGCCGTCCACCGACAGCAGCACCGCGCCGCCTGCGCCGTGCGTGACCACGCCGCTCAGCTTGACGCGGCTGGCGATCGCCGGGACGGGCGCATGGGCCGGCGCTGCCGCGACATCGGGCGCACCCAAGGCGCGGGCGACGGCCCGGGTGTCGACCGCCGGGCCGTCGGCACGCCCCGCCAGCGGCAGCACGGGCGCCACAGGCTGGCTGGCGCGCAGACCCCAGTAGAGCGCGCTGCCGGCGGCCAGCGCCCAGACCAGCGCGGTCACCAGACCCACGCCGAGGCGCGAAGAACCGAAGGGAGCCGCCATCTCAGCCGGCGAGGCACGCTGCGCGAAACATGCGGGGATTATCATGGATGCCAACTCCGTTTTCGCCCCGCGACGCATCCATGAACCTTCGCCTTGCCGCCGCCCGCGCCCGCCGCGCGGCCGGCTTCACCCTGATCGAGCTGATGGTGGTGCTGGTCATCATCGGCGTGCTGGCCGCGCTGATCGTGCCCAACGTGCTCGACCGCACCGACGACGCCCGCGCCACCGCCGCCCGCACCGACGTGCACAACCTGATGCAGGCGCTCAAGCTTTACAAGCTGGACAACCTGCGCTTTCCCACCGGCGAGCAGGGCCTGCAGGCGCTGATCGCCAAACCCAGCACCCAGCCCGTGCCGCCCAACTGGCGCCCGTACCTGGAAAAGCTGCCCATGGACCCCTGGGGCCACCCGTACCAGTACCTCAACCCCGGCGTGAAGGGCGAGGTCGACGTCATGAGCTTCGGCGCCGACGGCGCGCCGGGCGGCGAAGGCAAGAACGCGGACATCGGGTCCTGGCAGTAAGCAGTTCACCTTCCCCAACATGCACGTCTGGAAGAAGTACCTTTCCGTGGCGGACAACGCCGCGTCCCCTTACCACCGGTTAAGCCGACAAGAGCTGATCAACCTGTTTTCCTCGCCCAGGAAGATGGTCATCGAGATCGGCTCCAGCGGCGGGTACGCCGGCAAATACTGCAAGGAGAAGTTCCCCGGGGTGACCTACTGGGGGTTCGAGCTGAACCAGGCTGCCGCCAAGGAGTCGCTCCAGAACCTCGACAAGGTCGTCTGCGGCAAGTTTGAGGAGCAGAACCTCGAGGTGCTCGGCCTCAAGCCCAATTCGGTGGACGGCGTGGTGCTGGGCGACGTGCTGGAGCACATGTACGACCCCTGGCGCGCGCTCACCGCCTTGCTGCCCTGGCTGACGCCCGACGCCGAACTGGTGATCAGCCTGCCCAACGTGCGGAACCTGTGGCTGATGAACGAGATCGCCGAAGGTCGCTTTCCCTATGATCAGCACGGCCTGCTCGACATCACGCACATCCGCTTCTTCACGCTGCGCGAGATCCACGGCATGCTGGACTCCACGGGCTACAGCATCACGCCCGGTGGCGTAGCGCTGGATGAGCGGCTGGTCGACTACTTCAACCAGCACAAACACCTGCGCGGCCCGTGCGTGCTCCAGTACGGGAGCTTCGCTCTCCGCACGACCGGTGAAGAATTGACCGAACTGTGCGCCAAGCAATTCATCTTCCGCGCACAACCCAAGAGAGGCATCAAGCACGCGCTGGCGCCCGTGTCAGTGGCGAATGCGCATGACCTGATCCAGGATTACGACGACGCCTTCAGACCGGACCCGGCCCATTACGTTGCCACCCTGCCGCCGCGGCCCGAGCGCAACCCGATCGCCACCAAGCTGTTTGCTTTCTATCTGCCTCAGTTCCACCCGACCCCTCAAAACTCCGAGTGGTGGGGCGCCGGTTTCACGGAGTGGACGAACGTCACGCGCGCGCGGCCGGCGTTCGCGGGGCACTACCAGCCGCGCCATCCCGGCGAGTTGGGATATTACGACCTGCGCGTGCCCGAGGTCATGGCACGCCAGGTGGAACTGGCCAGGCAGGCCGGCCTCTCGGGGTTTGTCTTCTACTACTACTGGTTCAGCGGCGAGCGCATGCTGGAAAAGCCGCTGCACGACTACATGGCGCGGTACGCCGAGTTGCAACTGCCCTTCTTCGTCATGTGGTGCAACGAAAACTGGCGCAAGACTTGGGTCGACAAGGACCAGCACGAGCACGATCTGTTGATGGAGCACAAGCACCGGCCCGATGACCCGGAGAAGTTCATTGAAGACCTCGCCCCGGTATTCGCTCATGAGGGCTATTTCAGGATGGACGGTAAGCCGGTTCTGCTGGTATACCCGCTGGTGGGTAACGAAGGCACGCTCGACGTCGCTGGAGCCAAGGAGATGGTGCGCCGGTGGAGGGAGCATGCACGCAAACTGGGGCTTGGGGATCTCCTGATCGGCGGCCTCGAGCGCGCCAGTTTCACTGTTGAAGGCAGGCACCTGACCGCGGCCGATGTCGGGGTCGATTTCTTCTTCGAGTTCCCGCCCAACAACAGCTATATCTTCAACCCGTCGAACAGCTTCAGTTCGGCTCATGCCTTCTTCGAGCCGGACAACGATATCGGCGTCTTCCGCTACCAGACGTTCGCCGATGCCGCGATGGTCGCCCCCACGGCCAAACCGACCGTGAAGACCGTGATGGCCGGCTCCTGGGACAACACCGCGCGCAAGGGCAACCGGGCACACATCTTTCATGGCTGCACGCCCGAAAGCTACGAGACCTGGCTGCGCAACGCTGTGGCCTATGCGGCCGACAACCCCGCGGTCGGCGCCGAAAGCATGGTCTTCATCAACGCCTGGAACGAGTGGGCCGAAGGTGTGTACCTGGAGCCGGACCGCAAGTACGGCTACGCCCTGCTCGCCGCCACCCAGCGGGTGGCCTTCGGGTCGTCGGGCGCGTAGGTCCCGTGCGACCCGGTCCTGCAGCGGCCCATGGGTGAGTCAGCTCGACCCAACGGGGGGGGCCGCGGCTTCACCCTGATCGAGCTGATGGTGGTGATCGCCGTCATCGCCATCGGCACCGCCGTGGCCAGCCTGGCGCTGCGCGACTCGGGGGCCGACCAGCTGGCGCGCGAGGGCGAGCGGCTGGCGGCGCTGCTGGAGTCGGCCCGCGCCCAGTCGCGCGCGGCTGGTGTGCCGATCGTCTGGCGGCCGGTGCCGGGCGGCTTTGCCTGGGACGGCCTGCCGGCCACGGCCGACCCGCTGCCCACCCACTGGCTGGACACCGGCACCGCCGCCGTCGGCAACGCGCCGGTGGTGCTGGGGCCGGACCCGGTGATCGGCCCGCAGACCATCGTGATACAGCGCAGCAGCGCGGACGGCGGCGTGCCGCCCGTCACGCTGGCCACCGACGGGCTCCGGCCCTTCAGCGTGGAGACGGGCTCATGAGCGGGCCGGGCCGCTCCCAAGCGCTCATCCCGCAGCGCTCAGCGCGGAGGGCTCGGTTACGCGCGCCGGGCCGTTCCCAGGCGCATATCCCGCAGCGCGACTACCTGGCGCGGAGGGCGGTCCCGTGAGCACCACCCGCCCGCGCGGCTTCACCTTGGTCGAGGTGCTGGTGGCGCTGGCCATCACGGCCATCGCGCTGGTGGCGGGCCTGAAGGCCACCGCCGCGCTCACCGACAACGCCGACCGCCAGGGCCGCGTGCTGCTGGCCGAGATCTGTGCCGAGAACCAGCTCATCGCCCTGCGCCTGGCGCGCAGCCTGCCCGGCGTGGGCGACAGCACCAGCACCTGCACCCAGGCTGGGCTGAGCCTGCAGGTGCTGCAGTCGGTGCAGCCCACGCCCAACCCCAACTTCCGCCGCGTGGACGCGGTGGTGAGCGAGGGCGGCACGCAGATCCTCAAGCTGACCACCATCGTGGGGGCGAACTGATGCGCACCCGCAGGCGCATGCGGTGTCTGCTGGCGCAGTGCGCGCGCCGTACGCGATGCGTCGCCGGGCGGGAAAACGCTTCTGATTTCATAGCTATCTGCGCCCGCCATGCAAGGGCCAGAGCCACTTTTTCCCCAAAAAACGGGGCAGCCCGGGGCTTCACCCTGGTCGAGGTGCTGGTGGCGCTGGCCATCATGGCGCTGATGGCGGTGATGACCTGGCGCGGCATCGACGGCATGGCGCGCGCGCAGCAGGCCACGCACGAGCACACCGACGGCGTGCTGGCGCTGCAGGCAGGCCTCGGCCAGTGGCGCGCCGACCTGGACGCGATGATGGTCTGGCCGCTGCCCGGCACCGCCGTCGATCCGGCCAATGCCGCCGCGCAGACCAACTCGCCCGCTGCCACCCGCAGCCTGGCCTGGGACGGCAGCGTGCTGCGCCTCACGCGCGCTTCCAGCCGCGCTCCGGGCGACGGCGTGCGCGTGGTGGCGTGGGCACGCCGGCCCACCGGCGAGTGGCTGCGCTGGCAGTCGGCGCCCGTCAGCGCGCAGAACGCCTGGGCCAGCGCCTGGGAAGCCGCCGCCCGCTGGGGCCAGGCCGGCGCTCCGCTGCTGCCGCCCGGCGCGCCGGCGCAGGCGGTGCAGATCGGCCGGCTGACCGACTGGCAACTGCACTACTACCGCAACAACGCCTGGACCAACCCGCTCTCCAGCGCCGCCGAGGCCGTCGCCGGCGGCGGCAGCAGCACCAACAGCGCGGTGCCCGACGCCATCCGCCTGATGCTCACCCTGGCGCCCAGCCAGCCGCTGGCCGGCGCGCTGCAGGTGGACTGGGTGCGGCCCACACTGGGAGGCGGCTCGTGATCGCCTCCCGCCAAGCCTCCCGCCGTCCACCCCCGGGCCGCTCCCAAAAGGGGTGGGGCCGCCACGGTGAACAGCGGGGCGCACGGCCACGGCGCACGCGCGGCGCCGCCCTGCTGGCCGCCATGATCACCGTGGCGCTGGTGGCCACGCTGGCCGCGGCGGCGCTGTGGCGCCAGTGGCGCGGCGTGGAGGTGGAATCGGCCGAGCGCACGCGCATCCAGGCCAGCTGGATCCTGGTGGGCGCGCTCGACTGGGGCCGGCTGATCCTGGGCGGCGACCGGCGCAACTCCAGCGTCGACCACCTGGGCGAGCCCTGGGCCGTACCGCTGGCCGAGGCACGCCTGTCCACCTTCCTGGCCGCCGGCGAGGACGCCTCCGACCTCGACCGCGATGCCTTCCTCTCCGGCCAGGTGACCGACCTGCAGTCGCGCCTGAACCTGATGAACCTGGTGCACGGCAACGCCGAGAACCAGCTGTTCGCCATCGAGGTGTTCAACCGCCTGTTCGAGCTGCTCGGCCTGCCCGCCAGCGAGGTCGGGCAGATCCAGCGCGGCCTGCAGTCGGCCGAGCAGGCCATGCAGGGCAAGGCCACCGAGGGCGACGCGCCCCTGCTGCCGCAGCGGCTGGAGCAGCTCACCTGGCTCGGCGTCGCGCCCGAGACGGTGGCCGCCCTGGCACCCTACGCCACCTTGCTGCCGGACGAGAACGTGACCACCGTCAACCTCAACACCGCCAGCCCGGAGGTCATCTACGCCGCCGTGCCGGGGCTCGACATGGCCAGCGCACGCCGGCTGGAAAACCTGCGCCAGCAGAACTACTTCACCAACGCGGCCACCGCGCTCACCCAGGTCGGCGCCAGCGGGCTGCCGCGCCAGTGGCTCGGCGTCGCCAGCCGCTTCTTCGAGGTGCGCGGCCGCCTGCGGCTCGACACGCTGGCGCTGGAAGAGGTGGCGGTGGTACGGCGCGACGGCGCCCCGCCGGCTAGCGTCAAGATCGTCCCGCTGTGGCGCTACCGCACCCCGCTCACCCTGCCCGCCGCCGGCACGGTGGCGGCGCGCTAGCCAGAAGCGGCACGCCCCTGCCTACAATGGCCGCCAGTTTTTCGCCATGAGTCTGCTGCTGATCTCCCTCCCGCCGGGCGCGCCCGGCAGTTACGCCTGGGCCACCTCCGGTGACGGCCAGGCCGTGGCCGCGCACGGCACCGCCGCACCCGCGCTGCTGCCGGCCGGCGGCCGCGGTGTGGAGGTGGTGGCCGTGGTGCCGGCGGCCCAGCTGTCCTGGCACCTCGTGACCCTGCCCAAGGGGGTGGGTGCCCAGTCGGCCCGGCTGCGCCCGGTGCTGACCGGGCTGCTGGAAGAGCAGTTGCTGGACGAGGCCGATGCCCTGCACTTCGCGCTGGAGCCCGGTGTGGGCGCCGGCGGCCCGGCCTGGGTGGCCGTGTGCCGGCGCGACTGGCTGGCCACCCACCTGCAGGCGCTGGAAGCAGCCGGCCGCGCCGTCGGCCGCATCGTGCCCGAGCTGGCCCCCCAGGCCGGCCCGCTGCGCCTGACCGTGGTGGGGGAGCCCGAGCGCGCCCAGGTGCTGGTGAACGGCGCCGACACCGCCGGCGGCGTGCAGGCGCTGCCGTTCTCGCAGGCCACACTGGGCCTGCTGCCCGCCGCGGCCGCCGAGGCGGCAGCCGACCCGGCCCTCGCCGTGCAGGCCCTGGCCGAACCCGCGGTGGCCGCGCTGGCCGAGCAGGTGCTGCGCCAGCCGGTGGCGCTGCAGCAGCCGGCCGAGCGCCTGCTGGCCGCCAGCCGGTCCGGCTGGGATCTGGCGCAGCTCGAATTCGCCCAGGGCGGCCGCGCACGCAGCGCCAAGCGCCTCGCCGCGCTGTGGCGCGACCTGCTGCACGCACCGCAATGGCGCCCGGCACGCTGGGGCGTCGCCCTGCTGCTGCTGGCCAACCTGGTGGGCCTGAACGTCTGGGCCTGGCAGACCCGCACCGACCTGGCGCGCCGCCAGTCGGCCGTGCGCGCCGTGCTGACCGACAGCTTTCCCAAGGTGCCGGTGGTGGTGGACGCCCCGGTGCAGATGGCGCGCGAAGTGGCTTTGCTGCGCCAGCGCACCGGTGCCGCATCGCCCCGCGACCTGGAACCCATTTTGAGTGCTTTGGGCGCGGTAGCCCAGGCAGGACAGGTGCCGACAGCTATCGAATATGCAGCAGGCGAGCTGCACGCCAAGGGTGTGCAGGTGGCCGCCAGCGAGCTGGCCGGGCTGAACCAGCGCCTCTCGCCGCTCGGCTACCGGCTGAGCACCGAGGACGGCGGCGTGCGCCTGCAACCCCAGGAGCAGCCGTGAGCACCGCCGCCGCCCACCGCCACCCGCTGGTGCGCCTGGGCGCCGCCTGGAGCCGGCTGGACGCGCGCGAGCGCAGGCTGGTGCTGCTGGCCGCCACCGTGGTCATCGCCGCGCTGCTGTGGTGGCTGGCGCTGGCGCCGGCCCTGGCCACGCTGCGCCAGGCCGCCGGCGAGCGCGCCGCCGCCGACGCCCAGATGCAGCAGATGCAGCGCCTGAAGGCCGAGGCCGAATCGCTCAAGGCGCTGCCACGCATCGGCGCCAACGAGGCGCTGAAGGCGCTGGAAGCCTCGGTGAAAAACCGCCTGGGCAACGCCGGCCGGCTGGCCGTGGCCGGCAACCGCGCCACCGTCACCCTCACCAACGCCGGCGCGGCCGACCTGGCCGCCTGGCTGCAGGACGCCCGCGTCAACGCCCGCGCCGTGCCCACCGACGCCCGCCTGACCCGCAGCGGCCCGCCGGACGCGCCGCAGTGGAGCGGCACGCTGTCGCTGGCGCTGCCCGAGTCATGAGCCTGTTGCCCAGCCGGTGCCCCACGTGCCGGCTGATCACGCCGTGAACCGCTCCACCACGCACCGGGCCAGCCCCCGCCGCGCCGACACCGGCCCGCGCGCGCCCTGGCGCTGGGCCTGGCTGGGCGGGTTGCTGGGGCTGGTGCTGGTGTTCGTCACCCAGGCGCCGGCGCGCTGGCTGGCCGCCGCCGTGGCCGGCGGCACCGGCCAGATGGTGCAGCTGGCCGATCCCCAGGGCACGCTGTGGGCGGGTTCAGCCCGGCTGCTGCTCACCGGCGGTGCCGGCAGCGATGGCGCCACCACCCTGCCCGGGCGCGTGCACTGGACGCTGCGTCCCGCCTGGAGCGGCCTGCGCGCCGAGCTGCGCACCAACTGCTGCACGCCCGAAGGCCCGCTGGCCGCGCGCGTGAGCCCGCGCTGGAGCGGCGCCCAGGTGCGGGTGGAGGACGGCCAGGCGCTGTTTCCGGCCTCGCTGCTGGCCGGCCTGGGCACGCCCATGAACACCATCGAGCCGCAGGGCCAGCTGGCCCTGGCCACGCAGGGGCTTTCAGTAGAATGGCTCGCTGGCCGTCTGGCGCTGCAGGGCCGTGCCGAATTCACCGCACGCCACATGTCGTCCCGGCTGTCCACCGTTCAACCCCTGGGGTCCTATCGGATGATTCTGGCCGGCGGCGACGCCCCCACGCTCAACCTGTCCACGCTCGAGGGCCCGCTCCAGTTGACCGGCAGCGGTCAGTGGGTGGGCCAGCGGCTGCGCTTTTCCGGCGAGGCCTGGGCCGCGCCCGGCATGGAGACGCAGCTGGCCAACCTGCTGAACCTGCTGGGCCGCCGCCAGGGCGACCGCACCAAGATTTTCCTGGGCTGAGAGCGTGAGAACGAATCCCACATGACCGCATCGCTTTTCTCCCGCTCCCGCACGGCCCGCGCGGCTTCCCTCCTGATCGCCGCCTGCGTGCTCTGCGCCCAGCCCGGCGCGCCGCTGTACGCCCAGGAAGGCGCCAAGCCGGCCGCCGGCGGCAAGGTCACGCTGGACTTCGCCAACGCCGAGATCGAGGCCGTGGCGCGCACCATGGCCACCATCACCGGCCGCAACGTGGTGGTGGACCCGCGCGTCAAGGGCACCATGACGCTCACCTCCACCGTGCCGGTGACGCCGGCGCAGGCCATGCAGCTGTTCGCCTCGCAGCTGCGCACGCAGGGCTTCTCGCTGGTGGAGAACAACGGTATCTCCCTGGTGCTGCCCGAGGCCGAGGCCAAGCTGCAGAGCAGCGCGGTGTCCGCCGGGCCGGTGCGCGGCGCGACCGGGCAGATCGTGACGCAGATCTTCCGGCTCACGCACGAGAACGCCAACAACCTGGTGCCGATCCTGCGGCCGCTGATCAGCCCCAACAACACCATCAATGTCAACCCGGGCACCAACGCCCTGGTGATCACCGACTACGCCGAGAACCTGCAGCGCATCGCGCGCATCATCGCGGCGCTCGACATCTCCGGCGCCACCGGCGTCGAGATCGTGCACCTGAAGTACGGCATCGCCTCCGACCTGGCGCCGCTGGTCGCGCGGCTAATGGAGAGCGGTGGCGGCTCCGCCATTCCGACCCCCGTGCCGGGCCAGCCCACGGTGGCCGTGGCCGCCGCCACCAGCAACGAGGGCGGCTACAAGACCACGCTGGTGCCGGAGCCGCGCAGCAACGCCATCATCATCCGCGCCGCCAACCCGGCGCGGCTGGCCCTGGCCAAGACCCTGATCGAGCAGCTCGACCAGCCGGCGTCGCTGCGGCCCGACGGCTCCAGCGGCAACATCCACGTGGTCTACCTGAAGAACGCCGAGGCCACCAAGCTGGCCGTGACGCTGCGCGCGGCGCTGGCCGCCCTGCCCGGCCAGTCGCAGACCGGCGGCGCGGCGGGCAGCAGCGCTCCGGCAGCAACTCCGGCCGCCACCAGCCAGGCCACGCAGACCCAGGCCAGCACCGGCAGCACCAGCTCCGGCATGAGCAGCCTGGCCAGCGGCCCCACCATCAACGCCGCGGCCAGCAACCAGCCTTCCACCGGCGGGCAGATCCAGGCCGATCCGGCCACCAACTCGCTCATCATCAGCGCGCCCGAGCCGGTGTACCGCGAGCTGCGCGCGGTGATCGACAAGCTCGACCAGCGGCGCGCCCAGGTGTTCGTGGAAAGCCTGATCGCCGAGGTGCGGGAAGACAAGGCGGCCGATTTCGGCATCCAGTGGCAAGGCCTGTTCGGCGGCGGCAGCACCGTGGGCGTGCTGGGCACCAACTACTCCACCGCGCGCGCGACCTCTTCGGGCACCAGCAGCACCAGCATCGTCGACTTCGCGTCGGCGCTGTACGGCTACACCAAGGGTACGTCCACCACGCTCCCCACCGTCAACACCGGCTTCAACCTGCTGGTGGGCTCCAAGACTCTCGGCCTGCTGGCCAACTTCATCCAGAGCACCGGCGCGGGCAACGTGCTGTCCACCCCCACGCTGCTCACACTCGACAACGAAGAGGCCAAGATCATCGTCGGCCAGAACGTGCCCTTCGTGACCGGCAGCTACACCAACACCGGCTCCAGCAGCACCTCGGTCAACCCGTTCCAGACCTACGAACGCAAGGACGTCGGCCTGACGCTGCGCGTGAAGCCGCAGATCAGCGAGGACGGCACCATCAAGATGGTGATCTACCAGGAGGTGTCGAGCGTGGTGAGCGGCACCGCCACCAACTCCAGCGGCCCGATCACCAACAAGCGCGCCATCGAATCCAGCGTGCTGGTGGACGACGGCGCCATCGTGGTGCTGGGCGGCCTGCTGGAAGACCAGTACTCCAGCACCGAGGACAAGGTGCCCGTGCTGGGCGACGTGCCGGTGTTCGGCAACCTGTTCAAGAGCCGCAACCGCAGCTACGTCAAGACCAACCTGATGGTGTTCCTGCGCCCGGTGATCGTGCGCGACGCCGCGGCCTCCGAAAGCTTCTCGCTCGACCGCTACGACATGATGCGCGCCACCCAGCAGGCCACCCAGCCCAAGCCGAGCTCGGTGCTGCAGGTCAACCAGGCGCCGGTGATGCCCGCGGTGACACCGGTGCGCCCCGAGGCCTGGACGCGCCCGGCCCCGCCGCCGCCGCTGATCAACCCCGCGGCTGGCGAAGGCAGCGACTACAGCAGCGGCACGGTGCTGCGGGCGCAGTAAGCGGGGCCATGCGCTACCCGCTGCCCTACGCCTTCGCCCGCTCCGCCGGCCTGCTGCTGGAGGACGACGGCCAGGCGCTCACGCTGTGGCACAACGGCCAGCCGGAGGGCGCGGCGCTGGGCGAGGTGATGCGCCGCTGGGGTGCCGGCGAGCAGCCGCTGGGGCTGCAGCAGCTCGACGCCGGCGAGCTGGCGCACCGCATCTCGGCCGCCTATTCGCAGAGCGAATCCTCGGCTGCCGCGGTGGTGAGCGAGGTGCAGTCCGACGCCGACCTCTCCCGCATCATGCAGGAGCTGCCGGCGGTGGAAGACCTGCTGGAGTCCAGCGACGACGCGCCCATCATCCGCATGCTGAACGCGCTGCTCACGCAGGCCGCGCGCGACGGCGCCAGCGACATCCACATCGAGCCCTACGAGCGCCATTCCAGCGTGCGCTTTAGGGTCGACGGCGCGCTGCGCGAGGTGGTGCAGCCCAACCGCGCGCTGCACGCGGCGCTGATCTCGCGCCTGAAGATCATGGCCGACCTCGACATCGCAGAAAAGCGCCTGCCGCAGGACGGCCGCATCAGCCTGCGGCTGGGCACGCGCGCGATCGACGTGCGCGTCTCCACCCTGCCCAACGCGCATGGCGAACGCGCCGTGCTGCGCCTGCTCGACAAGAGCGAGAGCAAGCTCAGCCTGGAAGCGGTGGGCATGCAGGGCGGCGTGCTGCGGCAGTTCGAGCAGCTGATCCGCCAGCCGCACGGCATCATCCTGGTCACCGGCCCCACCGGCTCGGGCAAGACCACCACCCTGTACGCCAGCCTGGCGCGGCTGGACGCGGCGCACAACAACATCATGACGGTGGAAGACCCGATCGAGTACGACCTGCCGGGCGTCGGCCAGACGCAGGTCAACAGCAAGATCGAGCTCGACTTCGCACGCGCGCTGCGTGCCATCCTGCGCCAGGACCCGGACATCGTGATGATCGGCGAAATCCGCGACATCGAGACCGCGCAGATCGCCATCCAGGCCAGCCTGACCGGCCACCTGGTGCTGGCCACGCTGCACACCAACGACGCCGCCAGCGCCGTGACCCGGCTGATGGACATGGGCGTGGAGCCGTTCCTGCTCAGCTCCTCACTGCTGGGCGTGCTGGCGCAGCGGCTGGTGCGCAAGTTCTGCCCCGCCTGCCACGGCGCCGGCTGCGAGGCCTGCGGCCACACCGGCTACCAGGGCCGCACCGGCGTGTTCGAGCTGCTGATGGTGGATAACGCCATCCGCGCCCAGATCCACGCGCAGGCGCCCGAGGCCGAGATCCGCGCCAGCGCCCTGGCCGCCGGCATGACCCTGATGCGGGACGACGGCGAGCGCCTGATCGCCCAGGGCATCACCAGCCGGGAAGAAGTGCTGCGGGTGACGAGGGATTGACGGCTCCGGCACCAGCAGCGCCGACGGTCGGATCGGTGGGGGACGATGGCCGGCGCTTCCCCGCACCACCCGGATTTCAAGCCAAAAGTGGCTCCAGCCCTTTGGTGACGGGCGCAGGCAGCTATGGTTGGAATAGCATTTTCAAGCTGACAGGCTGTCAGCTGATGGCGCCCGCCGCTTGTCGCAGATCACCCTCACGCTGCGTCAGCGCCGCCGCGATGGCCGCGCGCAGACCCTTCACCTGATCCTCCAGCGCCAGGCTGGGCGTGCCCTGCTCGGGCAACAGGGGCACGTGCACGAAGCCGCCGCGCGTGCGCGCCAGCGCGGGCTCGGCGGCCAGCCGGTGCATCAGCCCGTAGAACACGTGGTTGCACACGAAGGTGCCGGCGGTCTGCGAGACCTCGGCCGGCACGCCGGCCGCCTGCGCGGCGGCGCGCATGGCCTTGATCGGCAGCGTGCTGAAGTAGGCCGCCGGGCCGCCCGGCACCACCGGGGCGTCCACCGGCTCGGCGCCGGCGTTGTCGGGCATGCGGGCATCCTGAACGTTGATGGCCACCCGCTCCAGCGACAGCGCCGCGCGGCCGGCGGCCAGGCCCAGGCAGACCACCAGCGCAGGGCGGTGCCGGTGCAGCAGCGCGTCCAGGCGTTCCAGCGAGGCGCCGAACACCGTGGGCAGCTGCGCCGCTACCACCCGATGGCCGGCGATGCGGCGGCCGTGCAGCGCCTGCGCGGCCAGCCAGCTGGGGTTGAGCGCGTCGCCGCCGAAGGGCTCGAAACCGGTCAGCAGCACCTTGCGCAACGCGGCCGTGTCTGACGGTGGGCGGGCGGGGTTTCGGGCTACCATTGGCCCATTGTGACCCGGGCCGCGCCCCCGCCGCCCGTGAACCGAGGACAAGACCATGAGATGGGAAGGCAACCGGCAGTCGGACAACGTCGAGGACCGGCGCAGCGAGGGCTACAGCGGCGGCGGTGGCGGCATGCTGGGCGGCCGCACCATCGGCATCGGGACCATCGTGATCGCGCTGGTGGCCTGGGGCGTGTTCGGCATCAACCCGCTCACCACCATCGGCGTGCTCAGCGGCGGTGGCGGCAGCCCGGCGGTGCAGCAGCAGCAAGGCCCGGCGCAAAAGCCCCCGGCCAGCGACCAGCAGGCCGCCTTCGTCTCCACCGTGCTGGCCAACACCGAGGACGTGTGGAGCCAGGTCTTCCAGCAGGCCGGCGCGCGCTACGTGGCGCCCAAACTGGTGCTCTACCGCGGCGCCACACCCACGGCCTGCGGCACCGGCCAGTCGGCCATGGGCCCGTTCTACTGCCCGCAGGATCAGAAGGTGTATCTGGACATGGGCTTCTTCGACACCATGCAGCGCCAGCTGGGCGCGCCGGGCGAGTTCGCACGGGCCTACGTGATCGCGCACGAGGTGGGCCACCACGTGCAGAACCTGCAGGGCCTGACGGACAAGGTCGACAGCCTGCGCGGCCGCGTCAGCCAGGCGCAGCAGAACGCGCTGTCGGTGCGGCTGGAGCTGCAGGCCGACTGCTACGCCGGCATCTGGGCCCACTATTCGCAGGAGTCCAAGAAGTGGCTGGACCCGAACGACATCGCCTCGGCCATGAACGCCGCGCACCAGATCGGCGACGACACGCTGCAGAAGGAGCACCAGGGCTACGTGGTGCCCGACAGCTTCACCCACGGCTCCAGCGCCCAGCGCCAGCGCTGGTTCATGCAGGGCTACCAGAGCGGCAGCGTGAAGAGCTGCGACACCTTCAGCAGCCAGAACATTTGAGGCATAAATCGGCCTCCAGCCCTTGAGTGGCGGGCGCAGGCAGCTATCAAATCAGGACTTATCGGGCGCCTGCCAGGCGTCCTTGGCAGGCCGTCACACGCTGAAGGCACAGGGGTGCGACAATAGCGGGTTGATGACGACCCCCTATTCCTCTCTCGCGCTGGCCGATCCGCTCAAGCGCGCCGTGGCCGACATGGGCTACGAAAACATGACGCCGATCCAGGCCCAGGCCATTCCCGTGGTGCTGGCCGGGCAGGACGTCATGGGCGCCGCCCAGACCGGCACCGGCAAGACCGCGGCCTTCTCGCTGCCGCTGCTGCAGCGCCTACTCAAGCACGAAAACCCCTCGCTCTCGCCCGCGCGGCACCCGGTGCGCGCGCTGGTGCTGCTGCCCACGCGCGAGCTGGCCGACCAGGTGGCCCAGCAGGTCAAGCTGTACGCCAAGTACACCCACCTGCGCAGCGCCGTGGTGTTCGGCGGCATGGACATGAAGCCCCAGGTCGAGGAGCTGCGCAAGGGCGTGGAAGTGCTGGTGGCCACGCCCGGCCGCCTGCTCGACCACATCGAGGCCAAGACCGCGGTGCTGAACCAGGTCGAGTACGTGGTGCTCGACGAGGCCGACCGCATGCTCGACATCGGCTTCCTGCCCGATCTGCAGCGCATCCTCAGCTACCTGCCCAAGACGCGCACCACGCTGCTGTTCTCGGCCACCTTCTCGCCAGAGATCCGGCGCCTGGCCGAAAGCTACCTGCAGAACCCCATCACCATCGAGGTGGCGCGGCCCAACGAGACCGCCTCCACCGTGGAGCAGCACTTCTATCTGGTGGACGACGAGGACAAGCGCCGCGCCATCCGCCAGATCCTGAAGGACCGGCAGTTGCGCCAGGCCTTCGTGTTCTGCAACAGCAAGCTCGGCACCGCGCGGCTGGCCCGCGCGCTGGAGCGCGACGGCCTGAAGACCACCGCGCTGCACGGCGACAAGAGCCAGGACGAGCGTCTGAAGTCGTTGGCCGCCTTCAAGGCCGGCGAGGTCGACCTGCTGGTGGCCACCGACGTGGCCGCCCGCGGCCTCGACATCAAGGACGTGCCCGCCGTCTTCAACTACGACGTGCCCTTCAACGCCGAGGACTACGTGCACCGCATCGGCCGCACCGGCCGCGCCGGCGCCGAGGGCCTGGCCGTCACCCTGGTCACGAAGAACGACAACCGCCTGCTCGGCGAGGTCGAGAAGCTTTTGAAGAAGAAGGTCGACCTGGAGCATCTGGCGTTCGAGGAAGAAAAGCCGCGCGGCCGCTTCAACGACGGCCGCCGCGCCTGGCGCGGCCGCGACGAGGGCGAGGAAGCCACTGAAGACGCCCGGCCCCGCCGCGACCGTGACCGTGACCGCGAAGGCAGTGGCAGCAGTAGCAGTGCCCCCCGCCGTCCCCCGCGCCCGGCGGCAGCCCCGGCCGACCCGTTCTTCGACCAGCCCTACGAGGCCTCCGCACCGGCCGAAGACGCCGCCCCCGCGCCGTGGGAGAAATCGGCCCGCCCGGCTCGCGCCGGTGTCTCGGCCAACATCCGCAGCAAACGCAAGGTGGCGGCGCTGTTCAAGGCCAGCGAGCCTTCGTCCTCTTCGTCCTGAGGCGCGGCACCCAGTCTGGGGTGCCACCGGGATTTCAAGCCAAATCGGCCTCCAGCCCTTTCGTGGCGGGCGCAGGCAGCTATTGTTTGAATAGCTATCCGAGCCGGCGCAGCAGCTCGGTCGCGGTGTGGATCGCCAGCCCCACCAGCCCGCCCACCAGCGTGCCGTTGATGCGGATGAACTGCAGGTCGCGCCCGATGTGGCGCTCCAGCTCGCCGGTCATCTCGGCGGCGTCCCAGGCCCGCACGCGTTCCACGATGTAGTCGCGCACGTCCTCCCGGTAGCGCGCCACCAGGCGCGGCGCGGCGGCCTGCAGCTCGGCGTTGATCCAGCCGCGGATCTCGGCGTCGGTGCGCAGGCGCTCGCCCAGGCCCTGCGCCGCCTCGGCGATGCGCTGGCGCAGGCTGGAATCGGGGCGGGCCAGATCCTCCTGCAGCCAGGCCAGCAGCTCGCTCCAGAGCTGGTTCACGTACTCGCCCACCGCCGGACTGGCCAGCAGCTCGGCCTTGGCGCGCTCGGCGCGGGCGTGCAGCGCCTCGTCGTGCTGCAGGCGCTCGACGTACTGCGCCACCAGTTCGTCGAAGCGCTGGCGCAGCACGTGGGCCGGGTCGTCGGCCATGTCGATGATGGTCCTGGCGACGATGATCACCACCTTGCGCGTGGCCAGGCGCGCCGCCACCTGGTCCAGCCCCACCACCTTGAGTGCCTTGACCTCGCGCGCAATGGCCTCGGTGATGCTCTCCTGCACGCCTTCGTCGCCCATCAGGCGGGCGATCTGCACCAGCACGCCGTCCAGCAGCTCCTGGTGACGCCGCTCGTGCGTCATGGCCTCCAGCACACGGCCGGACAGGCGGGTGACATCGACCCTGGCCAGCCCTGCTTGCGCCAGCCCGGCGACGAACTGGCGCACGCGCTCGTCGTGCAACGCGCCGACGCCCCAGCGCGCCACCTCGGCCAGCCGCGCGGCCACGCGCTCAGCGTTGGCCGGGCGCGCCAGCCAATCGGCCACGCGGCCCGCCACGTCCAGCCCCTGCAGGCGCGCCAGCACCTGCTCCTGCGAGAGGAAGTGCTGCAGCAGGAAATCGGCCAGGTTGGCGCCGATGCGGTCCTTGTTGGCGGGGATGATGGCCGTGTGCGGCACCGGCAGCCCCAGCGGGTGGCGAAACAGCGCCACCACGGCAAACCAGTCGGCGATGGCGCCGACCATCGCCGCCTCGGCGAACGCCGCCACGTAACCCCACGCGGCATGGTGCGGCCGCTGCCAGGTGGCCAGCAGGTACAGCAGCGCGGCACCCAGCAGCAATGCCAGCGCCACCCGCTTCATGCCGGCGGCCGGGTGCACGCCTTGCTCAGCCGCTCGCCCGTTCACGCGCCCTTGCCCGGCTTCTGCGCCTGCTCGCAGCGCACCTGGATCAGCTCGCGCTCGCCGGCCGTGCGGCCCAGGCGCACGGCGCTCAGGCAGCCGCCCCACACGCAGCCTGTGTCGAGCGAGATCAGATCCGGCCGCTCGGCCTGCCAGCCCAGTGTGGACCAGTGGCCGAAGGCCACCACGTCGCCCGCCGTGCGGCGGCCGGGCACGTCGAACCAGGGCATGAAGCCGGCGGCAGCGGCGGCGCGCCCGTCCAGGCTGCCGGGGTCGCCCTTGCGCTCGAACTCCATGCGCCCGTCGGCCGTGCACAGCCGCAGCCGCGTGAGCGCATTGACCACCACGCGCAGGCGGGCGCTGCCGCTGAGGCTGTCGGACCAGCGGTCGGGCTGGTCGCCGTACATCTCGAACAGAAAGCCGCGCCAGTCCGGCCCGCGCAGCACCGCTTCCAGCTCATGGGCCAGTTGCAGCGTCTTGTCCAGCGTCCACGACGGCAGCACGCCGGCATGCACCATCAGCACGCCGCGCTCGGCCAGCGCCATGGGGCGCTGACGCAGCCAGTCGAGCAGCGCGCCCTGCTCCGGCGCGCCCAGCACGCCGGCCAGCGTGTCCTTGCGGCTGGCGCGGCGCGCGCCCACCGCCACACCCAGCAAATGCAGGTCGTGGTTGCCGAGCACCGCCTCGGCGGCGCCGCCCAGCGCCATCACGCGCCGCAGCACCGCCGCCGAATCCGGCCCGCGGTTCACCAGGTCGCCCATCAGCACCAGCCGGTCGCGGCTGGGTGAAAAGCCGATCTCCGCCAGCAGGCGCCCCAGCGCCGCGTCGCAGCCTTGAATGTCACCGATCAGGTAGAGTGCCATGGTCTCGATTTTCCACCGGGCGGGAACCCGGTTCGCATGGATCTGCTGTTGATCGTTCTGCTGACGGTGCTGAACGCCGCTTTCGCGATGTCCGAGATGGCGCTGGCCGCCAGCCGCAAGGCCCGGCTGATGGCCATGCAGGAAAGCGGCGACACGGGGGCCGCCGCGGCGCTCAGGCTGCTGGACAACCCGACGCAGTTTCTCTCCACCGTGCAGGTGGGCATCACCTCGATTGGCATGCTCAACGGCATCGTGGGCGAGGCGGCCTTCAGCGGGCCGGTGGCGCAGTGGCTGGTGTCGCTGGGCATGCACGAGGGTGCGGCCTCGATCACCGCCACGGCGCTGGTGGTGACCCTCATCACCTTCACCACCATCATCTTCGGCGAGCTGGTGCCCAAGCGCATCGGCCAGCTGTTCCCGGAAACAACCGCGCGCTGGGTGGCACCACCGATGCGCTGGGTGGCCACGGTGACCAAGCCCTTCGTCGCCCTGCTGGCGCTGTGCACGCAGGCGGTGCTGAAGGCGCTGCGCATCGACGACTCCAGTGCCCGCGCCGTCACGGAAGAAGAGATCTCCGCCAGCCTGGCCGAAGGCGTGGACGCCGGGCTGATCGAGGCGCATGAGCAGCAGATGGTGCACAACGTGTTCCATCTGGATGATCGGCCGCTGACCTCACTGATGGTGCCGCGCGGCGACATCGAATGGCTGGAAGCCGGCATGAACGTGGCGGAGGCGATCGATTATGTCGTCGGCAGGGGCCGTCACGGCGCCCATTCGTGGTATCCGGTGTGCAAGGAAAACCTGGACGACGTCGTCGGGATAATCAGTGTGTCGCAGTTGCTGCAGCTCGGCACAGGCTCGAGCGTGGTCATTGGCGAGCACGTGGTACCAGCGGTTTTCGTGCCCGAAACACTGAGCGGGCTGGAAATGCTGGAGGAATTGCGCACCAAAACCGGCCGCCTGATGCTGGTGGTGGATGAATATGGCGTGGTCCAGGGCCTGATGACGCCGCGGGATTTGCTGGAGGCGATTACCGGCGAACTGAAGCCGGGCGCCCACCTGGACGCGTGGGCCACGCCGCTACCGGATGGCGGCTGGCTGCTGGACGGGCTGATGCCCATCAACGAGATGAAGGCACGCCTGCAGATCAAGGAACTGCCGGACGAGGACAAGGGCCGCTACAACACCGTGGCAGGATTGGTGCTGAGCGTCTCCGGGCATCTGCCGAAACAGGGCGAGCGCATCGAAAGCGACGACTGGGTTTTCGTGGTCACGGCGCTCGACGGGCGCCGCATCGACAAAATCACCGCGTTTCCCCTGGTACGCCCATCGCCGGAGCCAGTGATTACCCGTTTGAAATCATTGGACGACATAAACTGAGCCAATGGTGTTACGATATTGGCCACTTCAACTTTGAGACCGGCAATACCATGGCCAGCTATCAGGAACTGCTCAAGCAAAAAGAAGCGTTGGACGTGCAGATCGAGGAAGCGCGCAAACGAGAAATCTCCGACGCGGTGGCCAAGGTGCGCGCCATGGTCGCCGAATATGGCCTGACGCAGGGCGATGTTTTCCCCTCGGGACGCCGCGGCGGCCGTGGCCGCGCCTCCACTGCGGGCACCAAGGTGGCGCCCAAGTACCGTGACCCGGCCACCGGCATGACCTGGACCGGCCGCGGCAAAGCCCCCAAGTGGATCGAGGGCAAGGACCGCAGCCGTTTCCTGATCGCCTGATCCGCGGCGTCTCCGCCACCACAAAAGCGCGGCATCTGCCGCGCTTTTCGTCTTGGGGCTCCTGATGGCGCCCTGCACGAAGCGCGGCAAGATGAAATAATCCGCGCATTCAGTTCATCGCAAGGAAATCCAACATGCCCGACACCCAGGCGCGCATCGACCAGCTGGTCAAAGGCAGCGACATTGTCCTGTTCATGAAAGGCAATGCCTCGTTCCCCATGTGCGGCTTTTCCGGCCGCGCCGTGCAGATCCTCAAGGCCTGCGGCGTGGACCCGAAGACCGTCACCACCGTCAACGTGCTGGAAGACGAGGCGATCCGCCAGGGCATCAAGGAGTACAGCCACTGGCCGACCATTCCGCAGCTCTACGTGAAGGGCGAGTTCGTGGGTGGCTCGGACATCATGATGGAGATGTACGAGTCGGGTGAATTGCAAGGCTTGGTGGGCGGCAGCAGCGCTGCCTGAGCGCGCAGCCCTTCGTACGTACCCGTCCCAACAAAAAACGGACGCCGCGGCGTCCGTTCTTGCTTGCCGGTGGCTTGGCGCTGCCGGGCAGGGCCTGAGGCTCAGGGGCGCACGGTCACCTCGACGCGCCGCGACGCAGCGTTGCTGGCGCCGGTGCCTGAAGTTTCGGCCGGCTTCTCAAGCACGGTGCGCTCCTGCCCCAGGCCGGCGGCCACCAGGGCGGCCTGCACCGCCTGGGCGCGGTTCTTGGACAGCTCGGCATTCTTGGCCGGATCGCCCGTCGGATCGTTGAAGCCGGAGATGACGGCCTTGGCGTCGGCATGGGCCTTGAGGTAGTCGACCAGGGCCTTGGCCTTGTCGGCGAACTCGGCCGCCACCGCCGTCTTGCCGGAATCGAAATACACCTTGAGCATCGGCACGTCGCCGGATTGCGATGCCACCACGGCAGCGCCGGTCGGCTCGTCGGCAGCCGCCATCGGGGCCGCGGTGCTGACGGCGGAAGCCGGGGCCTCCATCGGCGCAGCGGCCGGAGCGCTGGCGGGCGCTTCAGGAGCAGCGGCTGACGCAGGCTCGGACGCGGGTGCGCCACCGCCCCAGTCGGCACGGACGGCGTCGCTGGCCGGCGCGGACGCTGGTGCCGGCACGGCCGCTGGCGTGGTTTCGGCGGTCTTCTGCTTGGCGCAGTAGCCCAGACCCAGCAGCACCGCCACGGCCACCACGATCCACGGCAGCCACTTCATGAAGCCGCCGCCGGGTGCCACCTGCTCGACCACCGGCGCGGCCATCAGGCTCTCGCCCGCGGCCGCCATGCCGGCCACCTCGGGCGGCAGGGACGACGGGATGCTGCCGCCGGGCGTGAGCTTGCCCACCACGGCCGGCAGCAGGTAACCCAGGGCCGAGGTGGCGCTGTCGCGCTCCACGCCGAGCCGGGAGGTCAGCAGCGACAGCAGCCCGCCACTGGAACCCAGCACGGTTTCCAGCTGGCTGTTGCTGATGGGCTGGGCCAGCGGGCCGCCACCCAGCCACGACTGGATGATGGGCCCGAACCCGGCCGCCTTGAACTTCTCCAGAAAGCCCATCAAGCCACCGTTGGCCTTGTTGGTCATGTAGGCCAGCAGCATCTGGACGAGCGGCAGCGCCTTCTCGCCCAGCCCGAAGCGGGCACCCGCTTCACGAATCAGTACGTCGAACATGGGGTCGAGCCCTTTCTGTTGTGTGATGCCAAAAAGACGGAGGCGCCGTGACCGGCAAGCCGTGCGAGAAGGCTGCCGGACGGCGCGGGTCGAAAAATCATTATAGAAATCGCCATGGCGCCCGGATGTCAGCCACCTCCTACGGTCGTAACCCGCAGCTACACTCGGGCGACGCCCGCGCCGGCCCCCTCTTGCCAGGGCAGCCGCGCCCATCACCATGAACCTCGCCCAGAGTCTGCTCGCCATTGCCGCCTTGATCGTGGCGAGCGCCTTCTTCTCCATCGCCGAGATCGCCCTGGCCGCCTCGCGCCGCCTGAAGCTGCGCCAACTGGCTGACGAGGGCGACGCGCGCGCCGAGCGCGTGCTGCGCATCCAGGAACAGCCGGGCTACTACTTCACCGCCGTGCAGATCGGGCTGAACGTGATCGCCATCGTGGCCGGCATCGTGGGCGACGGGGTGCTGGGGCCGGTGTTCCAGCGCTGGCTGGAGCGCTGGGTGTCCGCCGCGGCGGCCGACACGCTGTCCTTCGTGCTATCGGTGGCGGCAGTGACCTCGGTGTTCGTGGTGTTTGCCGACCTGGTGCCCAAGCGCCTGGGGATGGCCGAGCCGGAGCGCGTGGCGCTGCGCGTGGTCGGCCCCATGGAGCGCTTCCTGCAGGTCTTCAAGCCGGCGGTGTGGCTCTACACGCGGGCGACCGACCTGACGATGCGCGTGCTCGGACTGCCCACGCAGCGCGACGAGCGCATCACGCCCGACGACATCCTGGCGCTGGCCGAGGCCGGCACGCAGGCCGGCGTGATCGACCGGCCCGAGCAACAGGTGATCGAGAACGTGTTCGACCTGGACACGCGCACCGTCTCCACCGCCATGACGCCGCGCGACCGCGTGGCCTGGCTCGATGTGGACGCCACCGACGACGAGGTGCGCGCGCGCATCGCCGCCGAACCCTATTCCACCTACCCGGTGTGCGACGGCGGGCTGGACAGGCTGCTCGGCTACGTGGACGCCAAGGACCTGTTCCAGCGCGTGCTCACGCAACGCCCCGTGGTCCTGCGCGAGGAAGGGCTGATCCACAAGGTGCTGGTGGTGCCCGACCGGCTGAGCCTGTCGGAGGTGCTGACGCAGTTCCGCCAGGCGCGCGAGGACTTCGCGGTGCTGGTCAACGAGTACAGCACCGTGGTCGGCGTGGTGACGCTGGGCGACGTGATGAGCACCGTGATGGGCGACCTGGTGACGCCCGAGGACGAAGAGCTGATCGTGCGCCGCGACGACCACAGCTGGCTGATCGACGGCATGACCCCGATCCAGGACGTGCAGCGCGCGCTCGACCTGCACGAGCTGCCCGAGGCCGGCGAGTACGAGACCCTGGCCGGCTTCCTGATGGTGATGCTGCGCCGCGTACCGCGCCGCACCGACAGCGTGAGCGTGGCCGGCCTACGCTTCGAGGTGATGGACGTGGACAACTTCCGCATCGACCAGGTGCTGGTCACGCGCGAGGACACGCCGGCCGCGCCCGCCACGCCGAAATAGCTACCCTATTGATAGCTGCCTGCGCCCGCCACGCAAGGGCTGCAGGCCAAAATCATCCTGAAAACACCCAGTTCTTCTGGCGCCCGAACACGGCATCCGGATACTGCGGCTTGCCGCGCGAACCGTTGTAGCGGCCCAGCGCCATGAACAGGTTGCCGCGCTCGATGTCCAGGTAGTGGCGCAGGATCACGCAGCCGAAGCGCAGGTTGGTCTGCATGTGGAACAGCTTGCCCGGATCGCCGTCGCCGATCAGGCGGCTCCAGAACGGCATCACCTGCATGAAGCCGCGCGCCCCCACGCTGGAAACGGCGAACTTGCGGAACGCGCTTTCCACCTGCACCAGCCCCAACACCAGCGAATGCTCCAGCCCGGCGCGGGTGGCCTCGTACCACGCGGTCTGCAGGAATTCGATGCGGGTGTTGAAGTCGCGCATGCGCGGGTACAGCCGGTCGCTCATGGCCGACAGCCAGCGCAGGTAGCGCAGCCGCGCCTCGGTGGACGAGAACACCGGCACCGGCGGCGCGCTGTTGGCGATGGCCGAGCTGAGCGCGCCGCGCACCGCGTCGGCCAGCGGCTCCTCGATCTGGCCGCCAGCCCAGGCCTGCTGCGGTATCAGGAGCGGCAGCGACAGGGCTGGCGCCGACAAGAGACACTTTCTTCTTGAAACCCCGGGCGCCGCAGCGCCGGCGGGCATTGCCCGCTCGCGCCCGCTCATGTCGCCAGCCGGCCTTTCACGAAGGCCGCGATCTCGCCCGCAGGCACCTTGGTGGCCGTGCCCTCGCGCCGGTGCTGGTACTCCACCTGGCCTTCCTTGAGGCTCTTGTCGCCGATGGTCACGCGGTGCGGCACGCCGATCAGCTCCCAGTCGGCGAACATGGCGCCCGGGCGCTCGCCGCGGTCGTCCAGGATCACGTCCACGCCGGCGGCCAGCAGCTCGGTGTAGAGGCGCTCGGCGGCTTCGCGCACGGCGTCGCTGCGGTCCATGCCGACCGGGCAGATCACCACGGTGAAGGGCGCGATGGCGTCCGGCCAGATGATGCCGCGCTCGTCGTGGTTCTGCTCGATGGCGGCGGCCGGCAGGCGCGTGATGCCGATACCGTAGCAGCCCATCTCGAAGAACTTGGGCTTGCCGTCCTCGTCGAGGAACGTGGCGTTCATGGCGCGGCTGTACTTGGTGCCCAGGTAGAACACGTGGCCGATCTCGATGCCGCGCTCGATGGCCAGCTCGCCCTGGCCGTCGGGCGAAGGGTCGCCGGCCAGCACGTTGCGCAGGTCGGCCACCAGGTCCGGCTCGGGCAGGTCGCGGCCCCAGTTGACGCCGGTGAGGTGCATGTCTTCCTCGTTGGCGCCGCACACCCAGTCGGCCATCACGGCTACCTCGCGGTCGGCGACGATGGTCACCGGCTTCTTCAGGCCGATCGGGCCCAGGTAGCCCGGCTTGGAGCCGAAGTGCTCGACGATCTCCGGCACGGTGGCGAAGCGGAGGCCCACGTCCAGACCCGGCACCTTGCTCGCCTTGACCTCGTTCAGGTCGTGGTCGCCACGCAGCAGCAGCAGCCAGACGCGGGTCTTGGCGACCTCGCCCTGCGCGTTCAGTTCGTCGGTGGCGAGCACCAGGGTCTTGACGGTGCGCACCAGCGGCAGGCTCAGCAGCTCCGCCACGGCGGCGCAGGTGCTCTTGCCGGGCGTGGGCGTGCGGGCCATCGCCTCGCCGGGCGCCGGGCGCGGGCCGGCGGGCGCCAGCGCCTCGGCTTTCTCCATGTTGGCGGCGTAGTCGCTGCCGGTGCTGTAGATGATGGCGTCCTCGCCGGTGTGGGCGATGACCTGGAATTCCTCGCTCAGATCACCGCCGATGGCGCCGGAATCGGCCGCGACGGCGCGGTAGCGCAGGCCGAAGCGGTCGAAGATGGCGCGGTAGGCCTGCGCCATGACCTGGTAGCTGTGCTTGGCGCCGGCTTCGTCGCGGTCGAAGCTGTAGGCGTCCTTCATGATGAATTCGCGCCCGCGCATCAGGCCGAAGCGCGGGCGGCGCTCGTCGCGGAACTTGGTCTGGATCTGGTAGAGGTTCTTCGGCAGCTGCTTGTAGCTGCGCAGGTCCTGACGGGCGATGTCGGTGACCACTTCCTCGCTGGTGGGCTGGACCACGAAATCACGCTCGTGCCGGTCGGTGATGCGCAGCAGTTCGGGCCCCATCTTCTCGAAGCGCCCGCTCTCCTGCCAGAGTTCGCCCGGCTGCACCACCGGCATGGTGCATTCCACGGCGCCGGCGCGGTTCATCTCCTCGCGCACGATCGCCTCCACCTTGCGGATCACCCGCAGGCCCATGGGCATGTAGGTGTAGATGCCGGCCCCGAGCTTCTTGATCATGCCGGCGCGCGTCATGAGCTTGTGGCTCACGACCTCGGCGTCGGCGGGCGCTTCCTTGAGCGTGGCAATGTAGAACTGGGAGGCTTTCATGAAGGTGCGGGAGGCAAGGCAGCAGCGGCGGGCCGGCTCTGTATGCAAGCCCTTGTCGGGCTTGGGGTCTGGCCCACTTGATGCACGCGGTCACACGTGCATAATGCTGTTAACTATTGAATTTGGGGTTTGATTATGCTTGACCGGGAAGGCTTTCGCCCGAACGTCGGCATCATCCTGCTCAACCAGAAAAACCAGGTATTTTGGGGCAAGCGCATCCGCTCCCATTCTTGGCAGTTCCCGCAAGGCGGCATTGACCGGGGCGAATCCCCCGAGCAGGCCATGTTCCGGGAACTGCACGAGGAGGTCGGGCTCCATCCCGAGCACGTGCGCATCGTGGCCCGGACCCGCGACTGGTTGCGCTACGAGGTGCCAGACCGGTTCATCCGCCGCGAATCGCGCGGCCACTACAAGGGCCAGAAGCAGATCTGGTACCTGCTCCAGCTGATCACCCACGACTGGAACCTGAACCTGCGCGCCACCGATCACCCGGAGTTCGACGCCTGGCGCTGGAACGACTACTGGGTACCGCTGGACGTGGTGATCGAGTTCAAGCGCGGCGTCTATGAGATGGCGCTGACCGAGCTGGCCCGCTTCCTGCCCCGGCCCGACCACCGCAACCGCTACCTGCGCGGCGGCATGCGCCAACGCGACGGCGGCGACATGCAGCCGATCCGCACGCAGGAACGCCACGGCGGCGGCCCGCGCTTCGCCCTGCCGCCCGGCGCCAGCCTGGACACCCCGCCCGGCGCCATGCCGGCCGGCCGGACCAAGAACGGATGAAGCACATGGTCAGCCCCATGCGCCGCGTCCGGCTTGCGGCGTGGTTGGTGTGTGCCCCATTGCTCGCCGGCCTGCCCGCACTGGCCCAGGAGGCCTTCTTTGGCAATGCCGCCCTGGAACGCGCCGACTGGAAGGAAGACGCGGTGCCGCCACCGCCCGCTTACAGCCTGGATCACCTGATCAACGTCGAGCTGCCACGCGCAGCCAGTCGCGCGGTGAAGATCGGCATCGCGCCGGAAACCATCCAGATCAACAAGGAAACGGGCATCGTGCGCTACGTGGCGGTGGCGCGCGGCCCCGGCGCCACGAACGCCATGTACGAAGGCATCCGCTGCGCGACCGGCGAGTATCGCGTCTACGCCCGGCAGGTGATCGGCCAGCCCTGGACCGAGGTGACCGACGACGCCTGGCAGACGATGCGCGGGCAGACCAGCTACCCGCACCCCTACCAGCTGGCCCGTGACGGCATCTGCTACGGCACCGCCATCAACGGCTCGGCGCGGGACATCGTGCGCACATTGAAGTCGCCCAAGGGCACGCTGTACGACGACTGAGCGCCCGGGCGCTTCGCTGAAAACGCTCAGCGCGTGAGCACCATGTTGTCGCGGTGCACCATCTCGGGCTCGGCCGTGTAACCCAGCAGCGCCGCGATCTCGGTGGAAGGCTTGCGGCACAGCAGCCGCGCCTCGGCGCTCGAGTAATTGGCCAGGCCGCGCGCGATCTCGGCGCCGGTGATGTCGCGGATGGCCACCACGTCCCCGCGCGAAAACACGCCCTGCACCGCCGTCATGCCGATCGGCAGCAGGCTCTTGCCTTCGGCCCGCAGCTTGGCTGCCGCGCCCTCGTCCACGCTCAGCGCGCCGCGCAGCTGCAGGTGGTCGGCGATCCACTGTTTGCGCGCCTGCATCTTGGCGTTGGGAGCCACCAGCAGCGTGCCGATGCGCTCGCCGGCGGCCAGGCGCAGCAGCACGTCGGATTCGCGCCCCCAGGCAATCACGGTGGAAGCGCCGGAGCCCGCGGCCCGGCGCGCGGCCACGATCTTGGTCAGCATGCCGCCCTTGCCGATGGCGCTGCCGGCACCGCCGGCCATCAGCTCGAGCGCCGGATCACCCGCGCGTGCCTCGTGCACGAACTGCGCGGCCGGGTTCTGGCGGGGGTCGGCGTCGTACAGGCCTTTCTGGTCGGTCAGGATGACCAGCAGGTCGGCTTCCACCAGGTTGGCCACCAGCGCACCCAGGGTGTCGTTGTCGCCCACCTTGATCTCGTCGTTGACCACGGTGTCGTTCTCGTTGATGACCGGCACCACGCCGTGCTGCAGCAGCGTCATCAACGTGGAGCGCGCGTTCAGGTAGCGCTCGCGGTTAGAGAGGTCGGCGTGCGTGAGCAGCACCTGGGCGCTGCGCAGGCCCTGTTCGCGCAGCTTGGTCTCGTACATGTGGGCCAGGCCCATCTGGCCAACGGCGGCGGCGGCCTGGAGTTCGTTGACCTCGATCGGGCGCCGCGCCCAGCCCAGGCGCTTCATGCCTTCGGCGATGGCGCCGCTGGAGACCATGATGACCTCCCGCTCGCCCTGCAGGCCCTGCGCTGCATCGCCGCGGGCCAGCAGCGCGAGCTGCCGGCACCATTCGCCGATGGCCGCCTCGTCCAGCCCGCGCCCCTCGTTGGTCACCAGGCTGGAGCCCACCTTGACCACGATGCGGCGCGCGTCCAGCAATGGGTCGAACTCCTTTTTCTTGATCATTTTGGCCTCTAGCCCTTGCGCAGCGGGCGCAGGCAGCTATGAATTAGTGAGCTATTTCTGGTCGTCGGCGAAGCGCGGATCCTGCTCGGCCGGCGGCGCCTCGGCTTCCTGCTGGCGCCGCACGTGCTGGTAGATGGCGTGGATCAGGGGCTCGCAGCCTTCACGCGTGAGGGCCGAGATCTGGAACACCGGGCCCTTCCAGCGCAGGCGCCTGACGAAGTCCTTGACCCGCGCCTCGCGCTCCTCGGCGGGCACCATGTCCATCTTGTTGAGCACCAGCCAGCGCGGCTTCTCGTACAGCGCCAGGTCGTATTTCTTGAGTTCGGCAACGATGGCCCTGGCCTGCACGACCGGGTCCACGCCCTCGTCGAACGGTGCCATGTCCACCAGATGCAGCAGCAGGCGCGTGCGCTGCAGGTGACGCAGGAACTGGTGCCCCAGGCCCGCGCCTTCCGAGGCGCCTTCGATCAGCCCCGGGATGTCGGCCACCACGAAGCTCTGCTCCGGCCCAGCGCGCACCACGCCCAGGTTGGGATGCAGCGTGGTGAACGGGTAGTCGGCAATCTTGGGCCGCGCATTGGACACGGCGGCGATGAAGGTGGACTTGCCCGCGTTGGGCATGCCCAGCAGGCCCACGTCGGCCAGCAGCTTCAGTTCCAGCTTGAGGTTCTTGCGCTCGCCCGGCCAGCCGGGCGTCTTCTGGCGCGGCGCCCGGTTGATGGAGCTCTTGAAGCGCAGGTTGCCAAAGCCGCCGTCGCCGCCCTTGGCGATGACGATCTTCTCGCCCGGCTCCAGCAGTTCGTACAGCACATCGCCGGTTTCGGCATCGGTGATCACGGTGCCGACGGGCATCTTCAGCGTGATGTCGTCCCCGGCGGCGCCGAACATGTCCGAGCCCATGCCGTGCTGGCCGCGCTTGGCTTCATGGCGGCGCGCGAAGCGGTAGTCGACCAGCGTGTTCAGATTGGGATCCGCCACGGCGTACACATGGCCGCCGCGGCCGCCGTCGCCGCCGTCCGGGCCGCCGAACTCCTTGTACTTCTCGTGCCGAAACGACGCGCAGCCGTTGCCGCCGTCGCCCGCGGCCACGTCGATGTAGGCTTCGTCCACGAACTTCATGATCGGCTCCGGGTTGGCCAGCGCGCCAAAAACAAAGCCCCGCAAGCGGGGCCTCGTGCATCAGGCTGGCCTGATGGTCAGGCAGCGGCCTTCACCGTCACCGTGTGCTTGTTCAGGGCACCCTTGGTGACGAAGCCCACTTCGCCGTCCACCAGCGCGAACAGCGTGTGATCCTTGCCGACGCCCACGTTCGGGCCGGCGTGGAAGCGCGTGCCGCGCTGACGCACGATGATCGAGCCGGCGCTGACCTGCTGGCCGCCGTAGACCTTCACGCCCAGCATCTTGGGCTTGGAATCGCGGCCGTTCCGCGTGGAACCGCCGCCTTTTTTCTGTGCCATGGTCGATTACTCCTTGGAGCCCTTGGCGCCGGTGATGGCACCAATCTCGATTTCCGTGTAGCCCTGGCGATGGCCCTGGCGCTTCTGGTAGTGCTTGCGGCGACGCATCTTGAAGATGCGCACCTTGTCGTGCTTGCCGTGCGAGACGACCTTGGCCGTCACGCTGGCACCCGCCACCAGGGGAGCGCCGACCGTCAGATCACTGCCGTTGCCGACAGCGAGCACCTGATCAATCGTGATTTCCTGGCCGACGTCCGCAGCAATCTGTTCTACTTTGATCTTCTCGCCGGCAGCCACGCGATATTGCTTGCCACCGGTTTTTATGACCGCGTACATACGAACCTCTAAAATTTTGCGTTGGTTGCAAAGCCCATGGGAACCCCTCCCAAGGGAACTGCGTATTTTACCCTTTGCCAGCCAGGGCCGCAAGTCAGGGGGTGCCGGCACCCTGCCGGGAAGCGGCTCCTGCCTATAATTCCTTCGTTTTGCCGGGCTGCATGCCCAGCCGTTGACCGCCGGCCCGTGCCGGCTTTTGTACGCCCAGTTCCTTGGCCACGCCCGCCGCACCCGCCAGTTCCGCCTTGTCGCTCGTCGCCGACGACATGCGCAAGGTCGACGCCACCATCGCCATGCGCCTCGATTCGGGGGTGCCGCTGGTCGGACAGGTGGCGCGTTACATCATCTCTGCCGGCGGCAAGCGCTTGCGCCCCGTGCTGCTGCTGCTCACGGCCGGCGCGCTGGGGTGCCGGAGCGAGCAGCGGTTCAATCTGGCCGCTGTGGTGGAATTCATCCACACCGCCACCCTGCTGCACGACGACGTAGTGGACGAATCCACCCTGCGCCGGGGCCGCAGCACGGCCAACGAGGTCTTCGGCAACCCGGCCAGCGTGCTGGTGGGCGATTTCCTCTATTCCCGGGCGTTCCAGATGATGGTGGACGCCGGAGACATGCGGATCATGCAGATCCTGGCCGATGCCACCAACGTCATCGCCGAGGGCGAGGTGCTGCAACTGATGAACATGCACGATGCCTCGCTGGACGAAGAAGGGTATCTGCGCGTGATCCGCTCCAAGACGGCCAAGTTGTTCGAGGCCAGCGCCCGTCTCGGCGCGGTGCTGGCAGGCGCGCCGGAGCCCGTGGAAGAAGCATGCGCCGACTATGGCCAGTCGTTGGGCACGGCCTTTCAGGTCATCGACGATGTGCTCGACTACGCAGGCGACCCCGCGGAGATGGGCAAGAACCTGGGCGACGATCTGCGTGAAGGCAAAGCCACCTTGCCCTTGATTCTCGCGATGCAACGCGGCACGCCGGAAGAATCCAGTCTGGTGCGCGGCGCGATCGAGCAGGGCGATACCGAACATTTGTCGCAGATCGGCCAGATCGTGCAACGAACCGGCGCGCTGGACGGCACCCGCGCGCTGGCTGCACAGCAGGCGGAACGCGCCATTGCAGCGGCCGCGCAACTGCCACAAAACAACTACGCCGCCAGTTTGATAGAATTGGCGGCTCAATTGCTGCAAAGGCGCTCTTGACCGAACGGTCTGGGGCGCTTTTCATTCGGGGTGTAGCTTAGCCTGGTAGAGCGCTACGTTCGGGACGTAGAGGCCGGAGGTTCGAATCCTCTCACCCCGACCATTGGCACCTTGCCCATGGTTTGAATCACAGCCCGGCACGCCATGCTGCCCGGGGCGGCAGTTGTCCACGAATCACCGCGGATTTCGGCCCATTGTGTCAATTGGTACACAGTCAGGGCCTTACCAGCGTTTACACGCCCAACCCGATCGGCGATCATCAGCAGCTACTGTTGCCCGTTTGACAGTTTCTGCTTACTCATGGCCGTTTCCGATTCCTCGCTCAAGGACGTTTTTGCCGCTGCGCTGCCTGGCATGGCGCGAGCCTTGGTGTTGGCCGGCAAGCTCACGCAGGGTGCAGCCGAGGACATCTACAAGCGCGCCAAGGCCAATAACAAGAGCTTCGTCGTCGAATTGACCGGCTCCGGGGCCGTTTCAGCATCGGATCTCGCCCATACGCTGTCCGCCGCTTTCGCGGCACCGCTGTTGGATGCCGCCGCGCTCGATGCCCAGAAACTGCCCAAGGATCTGCTGGACGCCAAGCTGTGTCAGACCTATCGGGTTCTGGCCCTGGCCAAGCGAAACAACCGGATCATCGTCGCCACGGCCGACCCTTCCGACCACGAAGCCGCCGACAAGATCAAGTTCGCGACCCAGATGGGCGTCGAATGGGTCATCGCCGAATTCGACAAGCTCAGCACCCTGATCGAAGCCCATACCAAGTCCGCGTCGGAAACGATGGACAACATCGTTGGCCAGGATTTCGAGTTCGATGAAGCGTCGCTCGCTGCTGCCACACCATCAGAGGACGAGGCCGACAAGGGTACGGCGGAAGTCGAAGACGCACCAGTCGTCAAGTTCCTCCACAAGATGCTGGTCGATGCCTTCAACATGCGGGCATCGGACCTGCATTTCGAACCCTACGAGCATACCTACCGTGTCCGGTTCCGGATCGACGGCGAACTGCGGGAGATCGCGTCCCCCCCAGTGGCCATCAAGGAAAAGCTGGCATCGCGCATCAAGGTGATTTCACGCCTGGATATCTCCGAGAAGCGGGTACCCCAGGACGGGCGCATGAAGCTCAAGATGGGGCCGGACCGGGTGATCGACTTCCGTGTCAGCACCCTGCCCACCTTGTTCGGCGAAAAGATCGTGATCCGTATCCTGGATCCAAGCAGCGCCAAGATGGGTATCGACGCGCTTGGCTACGAACCCGTCGAGAAGGAGCGTCTGCTCAAGGCCATCGAGCGCCCTTACGGCATGATTCTGGTCACGGGGCCGACGGGATCGGGTAAGACGGTGTCTCTCTACACCTGCCTGAACCTGCTGAACAAGCCTGGGGTCAACATTTCCACTGCGGAAGACCCCTCGGAAATCAACCTGCCAGGCGTCAACCAGGTCAATGTCAACGAGAAGGCGGGACTCACGTTTGCCGCCGCACTGAAATCGTTCCTGCGGCAGGATCCCGACATCATCATGGTGGGTGAGATCCGCGATCTGGAAACTGCGGACATCGCCATCAAGGCTGCCCAGACCGGCCACCTTGTGTTGTCAACGTTGCACACCAACGACGCCCCAACGACGCTGACACGCATGCGCAACATGGGTATCGCGCCGTTCAACATCGCATCCAGCGTCATCCTGATTACGGCCCAACGCCTTGGGCGACGCCTGTGCGCCAAGTGCAAGGCGCCCGTCGACATTCCACGCGAGAACCTGATCGATGCCGGCTTTGATGAGGCTGAGCTCGACGGTAGCTGGACGCCCTACGGCCCTGTCGGTTGCCCGGCCTGCAACAATGGCTATAAGGGCCGGGTTGGCATCTACGAAGTCATGCCGATCACCGAGGAACTCCAGCGCATCATCCTTCGGGATGGCAGCGCTCTGGAGATCGCCGAGCAGGCGCGCAGCGAGGGCGTGAGATCGCTGCGCATGTCGGGGCTGCACAAGGTCCAGCTCGGCATCACGTCTCTGGACGAGGTGCTCGCCGTGACCAACGAATAGGCAGGCAGCCAGACCACGCCAACGATGTAAGAGGAAGAGCACTGAATGGCCACCAGAGCAGCCACCGCCAAATCCGCCAAGGAATTCGTCTTCGAATGGGAAGGCAAGGACCGCAACGGCAAGATCGTTCGCGGCGAGACGCGTGCCGGCGGCGAAAATCAGGTGCAGGCCATGCTGCGCCGTCAGGGAGTCCTGTCGACCAAAATCAAGAAGCGTCGGACGCGGTCTGGCAAGAAGATCAAACCGCGGGACATCGCCATCTTCACCCGCCAGCTCGCCACGATGATGAAGGCTGGCGTGCCCCTGTTGCAGGCCTTCGACATCGTGGGCCGGGGCAATCCCAATGCCAGCGTCACCAAATTGCTTGGCGACATTCGGGCCGATGTCGAAACAGGCACCTCGCTCTCCGCAGCGTTCCGTAAGTATCCGCTCTATTTCAACAGCCTCTACTGCAATCTGGTGGAGGCAGGCGAGGCTGCAGGTATCCTGGAAGACCTGCTGGATCGCCTGGCCACCTACATGGAGAAGACGGAGGCGATCAAGTCGAAGATCAAGTCGGCACTCATGTATCCGGTCGCCGTGCTGGTGGTGGCCTTCGTTGTCGTAGCGGTCATCATGATCTTCGTGATTCCTGCGTTCAAGGAAGTCTTCAGCAACTTCGGGGCGGACTTGCCAGCACCGACACTGCTCGTGATTGCCATGAGCGAGTTCTTCGTCAAGTACTGGTGGCTTATTTTTGGTGGGCTTGGCGCAGGTATCTATTTCTTTCTGCAGGCTTGGAAGCGCAATGAAAAAGTCCAGATGTTCATGGATCGCTTGTTGCTTAAAGTCCCGATCTTCGGTGAACTTGTGGAAAAGTCTGTGATTGCGCGCTGGACGCGCACGCTCGCGACGATGTTCGCCGCAGGTGTGCCGTTGGTTGAAGCCCTCGATTCGGTCGGAGGGGCGGCTGGCAACTCGGTTTACAAAATGGCGACCGACAGGATCCAGCAAGAGGTTTCCACGGGCACCAGCCTGACCGCTGCCATGACCAATGCCAACATCTTCCCCAGCATGGTGCTGCAAATGACGGCCATTGGTGAAGAATCCGGTGCTCTGGACCACATGCTTAGCAAAGCGGCTGATTTTTACGAAGCCGAAGTCGACGAAATGGTCGCCGGCCTCTCCAGCCTGATGGAGCCGATCATCATCGTGATCCTGGGCACCGTCATCGGCGGCATCGTGGTGTCCATGTACCTGCCCATCTTCAAGCTCGGTCAGGTGGTTTGATGCCAGATGCAATTTGGATTCAGGCTGCGGTCGGCGGCCTGTTCGGGTTGCTGGTCGGAAGCTTTCTCAATGTGGTGATCTACCGGCTGCCTAAGATGATGGAGCGTCAATGGGCTGCCGAATGCGCTGAGTTCACGGGCCAGCCGGCCCCGGAGCAGGAGCGCTTCAACATCGTGGTGCCGCGGTCGCGCTGCCAGCAGTGTGGACACCAGATTCGCTGGTACGAAAATATTCCAGTCCTGAGCTATCTTTTCCTCGGCGGCAAGTGCTCTGCTTGCAAAACGCGTATCAGCCCACGCTACCCATTGGTCGAAATCGCCACGGGTGCACTTTTCCTGTATTGCGTGTGGCGCTGGGGCTGGACCTGGACTGCCGCCGCATGGTGCGGATTCGCCGCCACCCTGGTGGCATTGACCTTGATCGACTGGGACACGACCCTGCTGCCAGATGATTTGACGCTGCCATTGCTTTGGTCCGGCCTCCTGGCCGCCCTGTTGGGCTGGACATCCGTACCGGTCGACAGTGCCATCTGGGGTGCTGTCGCAGGCTACCTGTCCCTGTGGCTGGTGTACTGGGCGTTCAAGCTCACCACCGGCAAGGAAGGCATGGGCTATGGCGATTTCAAGCTGTTCGCGGCGCTGGGTGCCTGGTTCGGCTGGCAGGCTCTCGTACCCATCGCCCTCATGGCCTCGGTGATCGGCGCGGTCGTCGGTCTGGGCATGAAGGCCATGAGCGCTTTGCGCGAGGGCGGTGTCGTTCCGTTCGGCCCGTTTCTGGCCCTCGGCGGCTTGACAGCCATGTTGTTCGGTCCGCAATCGATCCTGCGTGTCATCGGGCTCTGATACCTCGGGCCGCAGCGGCGCAGGGCCGCTGCGCATCGGCCTGACGGGCGGCATCGGCAGCGGCAAGAGCACGGTGGGAGCCATGCTGGTGTGGCATGGCGCGGCGCTGATTGATTCCGACGCCATTTCGCGTGCCACGACGGCATCGGGTGGCAGCGCGATCACCCCCATAACCGCGGCCTTCGGGGCGCAGGTGATCGGCATGGATGGCGCCCTCGACAGGGCAGCCATGCGGGCGCTGGTGTACCGTGATGCCGACGCGCGACAGCGCCTGGAAGCCATCATCCATCCGCTGGTCGGAGCGGAGTCGAAGCGGCAGGCTCAGGCGGCCATCGAGGCAGGCACGCGCTGCCTGGTGTTCGATGTACCCCTGCTGGTCGAATCCGGCTCGCGGTGGCGCTCCCGTGTCGACCGCGTGCTGGTGGTCGATTGCCCGCCTGCCACGCAGATCGCCAGGGTGGTCGCCCGCAGCGGGCTCGCCGCCGATGAAGTCCGGCGCATCCTTGACGCGCAGGCGCCACGCGCCCAGCGGCTGGCCGCCGCCGACATCGTCGTCCACAACGGCGACGATGTCGACCTGGCAACGCTGGAGCGCACCATCGCGCAACTGGCCCGCAGCTTCGGCCTGTAAGTTCGGGCTATGATGGCGCCGACCGATCCGGGCGCATGGCGTGATCCTGTACGAATACCCTTTCAACGAACGCATTCGAACCTACCTGCGGCTGGAACACCTGCTGCAGCGTCTTGGGGAGTTGCTGCAGCGGCAGGCGTCGCTGGATCATCACGTCGCGCTGATCACGCTGTTCGAGATTCTGGACGTGGCGGGTCGCGCAGAACTCAAGCCGGACCTGATGAAGGATCTGGACCGCCACAAGAACCAGCTGGGCGCCTACCGCGGCAATCCCGCTGTCTCGGAGGCTTCGCTCGACGCCGCGCTGCACCGGATCGAAGACGCCTTCACGCACCTGGCGCAACACCCGGGCAAGATCGGGCACGAGCTGCTGGAAGACGAATGGCTCACCAGCGTCCGCAGCCGCGCGGTGATTCCGGCCGGCACCTGCTCGTTCGACCTGCCCGCTTACCACGCTTGGCAGCACCGCCCGCCAGAGGAGCGGCTGGCCGATCTGCACCGCTGGGTGCGCGTGCTGGCCCCCATGGCCGATGCCGTGCAGTTGCTGCTGCAGATGCTGCGCGACGCCGGCAGAACACAACGCATCATGGCCACGGCCGGGCAGTACCAGCAGACCCTGCCCAACGGACGCAGCTTCCAGTTGCTGCGCCTGCTCATCGACGACGCCATGGGGCTGGTGCCCGAGATCAGCGGCAACCGCCTGGTCGTTTCGGTGCGCCTGATGCGGCAAGACGATGACGGCAAGCTGCGCGCCGCCAAGGAAGACGCCGTGTTCGACCTGACGCTGTGCGGATGACGCGCGAGCCCCCTCCTCCCTCCACTCCGCCGACCAAGGCTCATGTCGTGCGCTGCCCAGGCTGCGGCGGCCCGAGCCGCTATGCGCCGGACAACCCGTTCCGGCCTTTCTGCAGCGAGCGCTGCAAGCTCGCTGACCTAGGCGCCTGGGCCAATGAAGAATTCCGCGTGGGTGCGGTGGAAGACGCCGACGGTCCGCTCGATGACGCGCCTGAATCGGGCAGCGCTCGACCACCACGGCACTGAAATTTCAAGGATTTTGGCCCCCAAACCCATACAGGGCGGGCGCAGGCAGCTCTTTTTTTAGGAGCGACCTAGGCGTTGTTCTCATCGGCCAGCCAGGCCAGCACCGGCAACGCGCCGGGCAGTACCGGCGCCACCTGCACGGGCAGCGTCGACCAGAGGTGCTGCTGCCCTTCGCGCATCTGCAGCGTGCCCCGCCAGCGCTGCACCTTGCAGAAGTGCAGGCGCACCAGCGCATGCGGGTAGTCCACCAGTTGCTCGCGCCAGGCCGTCACGTCAGCCGGGTCGATGACCAGGCCGATCTCTTCGTGCAGTTCGCGCGCCAGTGCCTGTGCCACCGATTCACCCGCCTCCAGCTTGCCGCCCGGAAACTCCCAGTAGCCGGCGTACACCTTGCCCTCGGGCCGCGAGGTGAGCAGAAAGCGCCCGTCCGGCTGTAACAGCACGCCCACCGCCACATCGACCACGTTCCGCGCCTGTGGTCCGGAACCTGTGCCTGCCTCTGCGCGCGGCAGGTGAGCATCGGCCCGCAGCGCCTCGTCGCCCATGCGTTCGCCTCCCGTCAGGCCCCGACGTCGGCCTGCCCGCGGCCCATGAAATCGCGGGCGAACTGGAAAGCCACGCGGCCGGAACGCGAGCCACGCTCCAGCGCCCAGACCAGCGCTTCGGCGCGTGCCGCCTCGGCCTGCTCCGCCGTGGCACCCAAGGCCGTGAGCCATTGACGCACGATGGCCAGGTACTCGTCCTGGCTGAACGGGTAGAAGCTCACCCAGAGGCCAAAGCGCTCCGACAGCGAGATCTTCTCCTCCACCACCTCACCGGGATGCACCTCACCGTCCTCGGTATGGGTGTAGCTGAGGTTCTCCTTTATGTACTCGGGCAGCAGGTGGCGGCGGTTGCTGGTGGCGTAGATCAGCACGTTGGGGGTGCTGGCGGCCACCGAGCCGTCCAGGATGCTCTTGAGCGCCTTGTAGCCAGCCTCGCCCTCGTCAAAGCTGAGGTCATCGCAGTAGACGATGAACTTCTCCGGCCGGCCAGCCACCACGTCCACGATGTCGGGCAGATCGGTCAGATCACCCTTGTCCACTTCGATCAGGCGCAGGCCCTGCGGCGCATAGGCGTTGAGGCAGGCCTTGATCAGCGACGACTTGCCGGTGCCCCGCGCGCCCGTGAGCAGCACGTTGTTGGCCGGCCGCCCTTCGACGAACTGGCGGGTGTTGCGCTCGATCTTCGCTTTCTGGCCGTCGATCTCCTGCAGATCCGAAAGCTGGATCGTCGCCACATGCCGCACCGGTTCCAGCGTGCCGTGGCCCGAGGCGCGCTTGCGGTAACGCCAGGCCACGGATTGCGGCCAGTCGGGCGAGGACAGCGGTTGCGGCAGCACCGCCTCGATGCGTTCGATCAACCGCTCGGCGCGCAACACCAAGCGTTCAAAATTTTCATTCATTTTGGCTGCCAGCCGGCATCCAACGGGCGGCGCCAGCTATCAAAAACATAGTTGACCGAACAACGATCAGGACCGGTAATCGGCGTTGATGGTGACGTAGTCGTGGCTGAGATCGCAGGTCCAGACCGTGTCCGCCGCGTCGCCACGGCCCAGCAACACCCGCACCGTGATCTCGGCCTGCTTCATCACGCGCTGGCCGTCTTCCTCGCGGTACGCAGGGTTGCGACCACCGTGTTTGGCCACATGCACGTCGTCCAGATACAGGTCGATGGTGGTCTGGTCCAGATCGGCAATGCCCGCGTAGCCCACTGCCGCCAGGATGCGGCCGAGGTTCGGGTCGCTGGCAAAGAACGCCGTCTTCACCAGCGGAGAGTGCGCGATGGCGTAGGCCACCTGCCGGCATTCCTGGGCTGTCTTGCCACCCTCGACACGGACTGTGATGAACTTGGTGGCGCCCTCTCCGTCGCGCACGATGGCCTGAGCCAGCTGGCGCGCCACATCCAGCATCGCCGCCTTGAGCGCGCGGCCATCGGCCGAATCGAGCGAGGTGACGGGCGCGTTGGCAGCCTTGTGCGTGGCGAGCACCAAGAACGAATCGTTGGTGGAGGTATCGCCATCCACCGTCACCCGGTTGAACGAGCCTTCGGCAAGCTCGAACGCCAGCTGGTGCATCAGCTCCGGGGCAACCTTGGCATCCGTGGCCAGGAAGCCCAGCATGGTCGCCATGTTCGGGCGGATCATGCCGGCACCCTTGCTGATGCCGGTAACGGTAACTTCAGCGCCCCCAACCTGGGCCTTGGTGCTGAAGGCCTTGGGCACGGTGTCGGTGGTCATGATGCCCTCGGCCGCGCGCGCCCAGTGGGCCGGCTGCGCATCGGCCAGGGCTGCGGGCAGGCCTGCCTCGATGCGCTCGACCGGTAGCGGCTCCATGATCACGCCGGTGGAAAACGGCAGCACCTGCTCGGGCTGGACATGCAACAGGGCCGCCAACGCTGCGCTGGCTTGGCGCGCACGTACCAGGCCGTCTTCGCCCGTGCCGGCATTGGCGTTGCCGGTGTTGATCAGCAGGGCCCGGATGCCGGCTCCTGCCGCGAGACGCTCCCGGCAAACCTGTACGGGCGCGGCGCAGAAGCGGTTCTGCGTGAACACGCCGCCCACGCTGGTGCCTTCATCCAGCAGGAAAACGGTCAGGTCCTTGCGGCCCTGCTTGCGCACGCCCGCTTCGGCGACGCCGATGCGCACGCCGGCAACGGGAAACAGCTTGGCAGGATCGGGGGCGGAAAGATGGACGGGCATGGAAAACCTCGGTCAAGGAATGTGGCCATCCGGCGCGGGCACACGCCGCGCCTGCGCTCAGGTCAGCGCGCCGTGGCAGTGCTTGTATTTCTTGCCACTGCCGCAAGGGCAGGGTTCGTTGCGGCCCACGCGCGGCACTTCACCACCCAGGGCTACCGCGGCGGCACCGGCTGCCGCAGCCACGCCGCCACCCAGGTTGCCAGGCTGCACTTGCGCATCGCCGGTTTCGGTGGGTGAGGTGTAGGTGACGTTGGTGACGCGCTCGGCCTCGCTCTCGACCCGCTCTGCAGCCTGCTCCACTTCATCGCCCGACTGGATGCGCACGGTCATCAGCGTGCGCGTGACCTCGTTCTTCACCGCATCGAGCAACTGGCCAAACAGCTCGAAGGCCTCGCGCTTGTACTCCTGCTTGGGCTGCTTCTGCGCGTAGCCGCGCAGATGGATGCCCTGGCGCAGGTAGTCAAGCGCCGACAGGTGCTCGCGCCAATGGGTGTCCAGGTTCTGCAGCAGCACGGCGCGCTCGAACTGGCGGAAGTTGTCGGCACCCACCAGTTCCACCTTGGCAGCGTAGGCCTCATCAGCGGCCTTGAGCACGCGCTCGGCCACGTCTTCAGCCCCGATGGCGCTGGACGATTCGATTTCCTTCTGCAGCGGCAGGTCGATATGCCACTCTTCGCGCAGCACGCGCTCGAGCCCGGGAATGTCCCATTGCTCTTCCACCGACTCGGGCGGCACGAACTGGTGCACCAGGTCGGTAAAACTGCCTTCGCGCAGCGAGGCGATCTGCGCCGTCAGGTCGGCGGCATCCAGGATTTCGTTGCGCTGCTGGTAGATGACCTTGCGCTGGTCGTTGGAGACGTCGTCGTACTCGAGCAGCTGCTTGCGCATATCGAAGTTGCGCGCCTCCACCTTGCGCTGCGCGCTCTCGATACTGCGGGTGACGATGCCGGCCTCGATGGCCTCGCCTTCCGGCATCTTCAACCGATCCATGATGGCACGCACGCGGTCGCCAGCGAAGATACGCATCAGCGGATCGTCCAGGCTCAAATAGAAACGCGAGGACCCCGGGTCACCCTGACGGCCGGAGCGGCCGCGCAGCTGGTTGTCGATGCGGCGGCTTTCGTGCCGCTCGGTGGCGATGATGCGCAGGCCGCCCATGCCCACCACCGATTCGTGGTCCTTGCCGAACTGCTCGCGCAGCTGTTGTGCCTTGGCGTCGCGTGCCGCCTCGTCCAGCGAAGCATCGGCGCTCAGCGCGTCGACCACCTTGTCGGCGTTGCCGCCCAGCACAATGTCGGTGCCGCGGCCTGCCATGTTGGTGGCGATGGTGATCATCTTCGGCCGGCCGGCCTGCGCCACGATCTCGGCCTCGCTCGCGTGCTGCTTGGCGTTGAGCACCTGGTGCGGCAGCTTTTCCTTCTTGAGCAGTTCGGAGATCAGCTCGGAGTTCTCGATCGACGTGGTACCCACCAGCACCGGCTGCCCGCGCTCGAAGCATTCGCGGATGTCGGCGATGGCGGCGTCGTATTTCTCCTTGGTGGTCTTGTAGACGCGGTCCAGCTGGTCGTCGCGGCGGCTCGGCCTGTTGGGTGGGATGACCACGGTTTCCAGGCCGTAGATCTCCTGGAATTCATAGGCCTCGGTATCGGCCGTGCCAGTCATGCCGGACAGCTTCCCGTAAAGACGGAAATAGTTCTGGAAGGTGATGGATGCCAGCGTCTGGTTCTCGGCCTGGATCGGCACGCCTTCTTTGGCTTCCACGGCCTGGTGCAGGCCGTCGCTCCAGCGCCGGCCGCTCATCAGACGACCGGTGAACTCGTCGACGATCACGATCTCCGGCCCATGCTCGCCCTGCTGCACCACGTAGTGCTGGTCACGGTGGTACAGGTGGTTGGCGCGCAACGCTGCGTAGAGATGGTGCATCAGCGCGATGTTGGCCGGGTCGTACAGGCTCGCGCCCTCGGCGATCAGACCGCGCTCCGTCAGGATGCGCTCGGCGTTCTCATGGCCCTGTTCGGTCAGATAGACCTGATGGGCTTTCTCGTCCACCGTGAAGTCGCCAGGCTTGGTCACGCCCTCGCCGGTGCGCGGGTCGGCCTCGCCTTCCTGGCGCACCAGGAGAGGCACCACCTGGTTCATGGACACGTAGAGCGCCGTATGGTCTTCGGCCTGACCGCTGATGATCAGAGGCGTGCGCGCTTCGTCGATCAGGATCGAGTCCACCTCGTCGACGATGGCGTAGTTGAGCTTGCGCTGCACGCGGTCCTGCGTCTCGTAGACCATGTTGTCGCGCAGGTAGTCGAAGCCGAATTCGTTGTTGGTACCGTAGGTGATGTCAGAGCCGTAGGCGGCCTGCTTCTGCTCGCGGCTCATGGCCGGCAGGTTCACGCCCACCGTAAGCCCTAGAAAGTTGTAGAGGCGCCCCATCCATTGCGCGTCGCGCCCGGCCAGGTAGTCGTTCACCGTCACCACGTGCACGCCCTTGCCGGCCAGCGCATTCAGATACACCGGCAGCGTGGCGGTCAGGGTCTTGCCCTCGCCGGTCCGCATTTCGGCGATCTTGCCTTCGTGCAAGGCCATGCCACCGACCAGTTGCACGTCGAAGTGACGCATCTTCATGACACGCTTGGAACCTTCGCGCACCACGGCGAAGGCTTCGGGCAGCAGGTCGTCGATGGATTCGCCCTTGGCCAGCCGCTCGCGAAACTCCTCGGTCTTGGCCCGCAAGGCCTCGTCGCTCAGTTTTTCCAGTTCAGGTTCGAGCGCATTGATGCGCGCGGCCTTCTTGCGGTACTGTTTGAGCAGGCGGTCGTTGCGGCTGCCGAAGAGCTTGGTGAGGAGGGTGGTGGCCATGCGTGAAAGCCGGGCCGGTCGCGCTACGACAACCCGGGCTCAAAGAGAAGATCGGTACAAGGCGAACCCGGCAACTGGGGTCGAAATTGCCCCATGCAAGGCCGGACTCACCTTCAGGCGCCCACTCGCATGGGCAAACATTGCATTTTACTGCGTGGCTCCGGCACCATAATGGCCTGCCATGAGCACCCCGTCACGCTTGCCCGCCGATCCCGCTCGCCGCTCCAAGCGCCTGCTCGAAGCCATTGAGGAAGCACCCACGCTGGCACGGCTTGCTGCCATGGCACGGGAGTCCGAGGCACGCCTGCACGTTGCACGAGGTTTGGTGCCTCCCGCGTTGGGTGGCGGGTTGAAGGCGGGTGGTCTGGAAGAGGGAGTCTGGACGCTGTTGGCGCCCAGCAATGCAGCGGCGGCCAAACTGCGACAACTCGCACCGGAACTCGTGGCTGCACTTGAACGCGCCGGCCTGGCGGTGCAGAACGTGCGCATCAAGGTACTGCGGCCGGCCTGAACGGAGAAGATGGTGCCGCTTGTCGGATTCGAACTGACGACCTACCGCTTACAAGGCGGGTGCTCTACCAACTGAGCTAAAGCGGCACAGGGGCGCGATTCTATCAAGCGGCCTGAACGGGAGCACGCACCGCCTGCGCCCACGGCGGCTTCATTTCACGCGCTTGAGCGCCGGGCGCGGGCCTTTGGGCGGGGGAGAGGGTTCGTCGCCGGATGAGTCGGACGACGGGCCTTCAGCCACGGGAACCAGTTGCGGACCTGCCTTGGTCGATGATGTCGGTTGAGGAGGCGCTGCGGCAGGCGTGGCGCTCTCGCCCGCTGGCGCAGCACCGATCTTGCTTTCACCCGCGCCGGACACGGGAAACGCCATGCCCTGGCCGTTCTCGCGCGCGTAGATGGCGGCCACGCGCTCCACGGGCACCATGATGTCCCGAGGCACGCCGCCGAAGCGGGCCTTGAACTCGATGAAGTCGTTGCCCAGCTTCAGGCCACTGGTGGCGTCGAAGCTGACGTTGAGAACGATCTCGCCGTTGTTGACGTACTCGCGCGGCACCTGCACGCTGTCGTCCACCATGACCGCCACATACGGCGTCAGGCCATTGTCGGAACACCATTCATAGATGGCCCGGAGCAGGTACGGACGGGTGGAACTGGCCTCGAGTACGCTTTCCATGCCTGCCTGCGCTTACTTGCGCATCACCTTTTCAGAAGGCGTCAGCGCCTCAATGTAGGCCGGCCGGGAGAAGATGCGCTCGGCGTACTTGAGCAGCGGCGCGGCGTTCTTCGACAGCTCGATGCCATAGTAGTCCAGCCGCCACAGCAGCGGCGCGAGCGCCACGTCGAGCATGGAGAAGTTCTCGCCCAGGATGAACTTGTTCTTCAGGAACACCGGCGCCATCTGCGTCAGGCGGTCGCGGATGTTGGTGCGCGCCTTTTCCAGAGCTTTTTCGTTGCTGCGCGCGCTGCGGCTCTCCAGCGTGCTGACATGCACGAACAGCTCCTTCTCGAAGTTGAGCAGGAACAGGCGCACGCGCGCACGATCCACCGGATCGCCGGGCATCAGTTGCGGGTGGGGGAAGCGCTCGTCGATGTACTCGTTGATGATGTTCGACTCGTACAGGATGAGATCGCGCTCCACCAGGATCGGCACCTGGCCGTACGGGTTCATCACGTTGATGTCTTCCGGCTTGTTGTACAGGTCGACATCGCGGATCTCGAAGTCCATGCCCTTCTCGAACAGCACGAACCGGCAGCGGTGGGAAAACGGGCAGGTGGTTCCGGAATACAGCACCATCATGGCGGGCAGCTCCTAAAAATCAAAGGAGCGGGTGGGCACCAGCGCGCCACCCACTCCAGTTGGCCCGGGCATGAAGCGCACCGGGCGAAGGCTTGTTACTTGACGTCTTTCCAGTACGCGGCGTTCAGGCGCCAGGCGATGACGGTGAAACCCAGCATGAACAGCAGTACCCACACACCGATGCGCGTGCGCGTGTTCTGGGCAGGCTCGCCCATCCAGGCCAGGTAATTCACCAGATCACCCACGTTCTGGTCGAACTGCAGCTGCGTCATGGTACCGGGGCTCACCTGTTCCCAACCCTTGAACACGTGCACTTCCTGGCCATGCTCTTCCTGGGTGTCGAACTGGGGCTTCTGCTCCCCCTGCAGCTGCCACAGGGGGTTGGGCATGCCGACGTTCGGGAACGCGAGGTTGTTCCAGCCCGTCGGGCGGTTCGGGTCGCGGTAGAAAGATCGCAGGAACGTGTAGAGGTAATCCGCGCCTGTCCCACCATGGCCGGAGCGCGAACGCGCAATCACCGTCAGGTCGGGCGGGTTGGCACCGAACCAGGCCTTGGCCTGGTGAGGGTCGATGGCCGACTTCATGGTGTCGCCCACCTTCTGGGTGGAGAACAGCAGGTTGTCCTTGATCTGCGCTTCGGTGATGCCGATGTCGGTCAGGCGGTTGTAGCGCATGAACGCGGCCGAATGGCAGTTGAGGCAGTAGTTGACGAACAGCTTGGCGCCGTTCTGCAGCGAGGCCGTGTTGGTGGTGTTCACGGGCGCCTTGTCCCATGCGATGCCACCGGTGGAAGCATGGGCCGCCATGCCCAGGCTCAACGCCGCCGCGCAGCCAACGAGAAGTCTTTTCCAGAAAGCCATGTTGTGTTTCTCCGGCAGCTGCGTCAATGCGGTTTGAAGGTCACGCGCTCGGGGACCGGCTTGGGCTCACCCAACTGGCTCCACCAGGGCATCAGCAGGAAGAAGCCGAAGTAGAACAGCGTGCCCACCATGGCCACCAGCTCGTTGGTCAGCCAGGACAGCGACGGCGTGCTGAAGATCGGACCCGGCACCATGATGCCCAGCACCATCAGGATCAGGAACCAGATGACGAACACGGTGTACAGCCAGGTGTGCCAGCTGGGGCGGTAACGGATCGACTTCACCGGGCTGCGGTCCAGCCAGGGCAGGAAGAACAGGATGATCACGGCGCCACCCATCACCACCACGCCCCAGAACTTGGCGTCGAAGGTCTTCAGCAGCGCAATCGCCACCACAGCGGCCAGCACCAAGCCGCCACGCAGCAGCATGGAACAGCGGCACTTGAGGAAGCCAAGCACGGCGCCAAGGGCGATGATGACACTCAGCACGTTGACCATCAGGTCGGTCGTGGCGCGCAGCATGGAATAGAACGGCGTGAAGTACCACACCGGCGCGATGTGCGAAGGCGTGACCAGCGGATCCGCCGGGATGAAGTTGTTGTACTCCAGGAAGTAGCCGCCCATTTCCGGCGCGAAGAACATGACGGCAAAGAACGCCATCAGGAACACGCCGACGCCCATGATGTCGTGCACCGAGTAGTACGGGTGGAACGGGATGCCGTCGGCCGGCGCATCGGGCGACCAGCGGTTGCCCTTCGGGCCTTGCTTGATCTCAATGCCGTCGGGGTTGTTGGAGCCCACGTCGTGCAGGGCCAGCAGGTGCGCCACGATCAGACCGATCAGCACCAGCGGCACGGCAATCACGTGAAAGCTGAAGAAGCGGTTCAGCGTGGCATCGCTCACCACGTAGTCACCGCGGATCAGCAGCGCCAAGTCCGGGCCCACGAACGGGATGGCCGCAAACAGGTTCACGATCACCTGGGCACCCCAGTAGCTCATCTGGCCCCAGGGCAGCAGGTAGCCCATAAAGGCCTCGGCCATCAGGCACAGGAAGATCGCGCAGCCGAAGATCCAGACCAGCTCGCGCGGCTTGCGGTAGCTGCCGTACAGCAGGCCGCGGAACATGTGCAGGTACACCACGATGAAGAAGGCCGAAGCCCCCGTGGAGTGCGCATAGCGGATGATCCAGCCGCCCGGCACATCGCGCATGATGTACTCGACCGACTCGAACGCCTTGGCGGCGTCCGGCTTGTAGTGCATGACCAGGAAGATGCCGGTGACGATCTGGATCACCAGCACCAGCATCGCCAGCGAGCCGAAGAAGTACCAGAAGTTGAAGTTCTTCGGCGCGAAGTACTCCGACATGTGCTTGCGGTATTCCGCAAACGCCGTCGGGAAACGGTTGTTGAACCAGTTGCCCACTTTGGCGCCCAGCGGCGCGTTGGGGGAGATTTCCTTGAATTCAGCCATGGTGCCCCCTCGTCACGCTTTCTTGTCTTCGCCGATCAGCAGTTTGCTGTCCGACAGGTAGGTGTAGCGCGGCACCTCGAGGTTGTCCGGCGCCGGTTTGTTCTTGAACACGCGGCCCGCGAAATCGAAGGTGGAACCGTGGCAGGGGCAGAAGAAGCCGCCCGGCCAGTTGTCGGGCAGCGAAGGCTGGGCGCCCGGGGTGAACTTCTCGACCGGCGAGCAGCCCAGGTGCGTGCAGATGCCGATCAGCACCAGGTACTCGGGCTTGATCGAGCGCCAGTCGTTCTTGGCATAGGGCGGGATCGGGATCGCGGTGCGCTCGGAATGGGGATCGGCCAGCTCGGCCACGTCCTTCTTGAGCGACTCCAGCATTTCCGGCGTGCGGCGCAGGATCCAGATGGGCTTGCCGCGCCACTCGGCACGCTTGAGTTCACCGGGCTTGATATCGGAGATGTCCACCTCCACGGCGGCGCCGGCCGCCTTGGCCTTCTCGGAAGGCTGGAAGCTGCTCACGAAGGGCACGGCCGCGAAGCCGGCGCCCACGGCGCCAGCACAGCTGGCGGTCAGGAGCCACGTTCGCTTGCTGCTGTCCAGTGGGGCGGGGGTGAAATTGCTGGCCGTAGCGTCACTCATGACAGTCCTCGTGGCTCGGTGTGGTGTCGTGGGTATTCGGGTTAGCCCGCGATTGTAGCGGAGCGCAACAGGGCCAAACGCCGACCGTGGCGCCCGGCCCCGGCTTGACAAGCGCAGGCGGCCCGCAATACTCAGTCCCGTTCCGCATTTGAAAAAGGAGAAGGAACGAAATGGGAATGATGCAAGAGTTCAAGGAGTTCGCCGTCAAGGGCAACGCGATGGATCTGGCCGTCGGCGTGATCATCGGGGGCGCGTTCGGCAAGATCGTCGATTCCATCGTGGGCGATCTGATCATGCCGGTGGTCGGCAAGATCTTCGGCGGGCTGGATTTCTCGGCCTACTACGTCCCGCTGGCGGGCCAGGCCGCGGGCTTGCCGCTGGCCGAGGCGAAGAAGCTCGGCGCCGTGTTCGCCTACGGCAACTTCATCACCATCCTGGTGAACTTCATCATCCTGGCATTCATCATCTTCATGATGGTCAAGCAGATGAACCGCCTGAAGAAGGAAGAGCCGGCGCCGCCGCCTGCCGCGCCGCCTGAAGAGGTTCAGTTGCTGCGCGAGATCCGCGACAGCCTGAAACGCTGACAGCTTGCGCCGCCCCAGGGCGGCTCACGCGAAGAAGCCTCTGGCCCCGGCCAGGGGCTTTTTCATTGGTGGCGGCGTGAGTCGGCCGCGCCAGTCAGGCGGCGGGCCATGCGCACGGCTGCCAGCAGGCTGGCAGCGTCGGCCCGGCCGGTGCCGGCGATGTCGAAGGCAGTGCCGTGGTCCGGGCTGGTGCGCACGAAGGGCAGGCCCAGGGTCACGTTCACACCCTGCTCCACGCCCAGGTACTTCACGGGGATCAGGCCCTGGTCGTGGTACATGGCCACCACCACATCGAACTCGCCCGGGTGCGCCGGCGGCGCGTGGCGCGCGCGCATGAACACGGTATCGGGCGCGAACGGGCCGCGGGCGTCGATGCCCTCCGCACGCGCCGCGGCCACGGCGGGGGCGATGTGCTCGATCTCCTCGCGCCCGAACAGGCCGCCCTCCCCGGCGTGCGGGTTGAGCCCGGCCACCGCGATGCGCGGCGGCCGCTGTAGCGCCGCACCAACGGATCGGTGCGCGATTCGCAGGGTGTCAAGGATGTTGCCGCTAGTAACCATTTCCATGGCCTCGCGCAGCGAGACGTGGATGCTCACCAGCACCGTGCGCAATTCGTCGTTGGCCAGCATCATGCGCACCGGCAGCTGCGCCACCGGCAGGCCCAGGTGCCGCGCCGCCTCGGCCTGCAGCAATTCGGTGTGGCCGGGGAAGGCGCTGAAGGGCGCGCCGGCGGCGGACAGCGCCTCCTTGTGCAGCGGCGCCGTAACCATGCCGGCCACCTCGCCGCGCAGCGCCGCGCGCGCGGCCCAGACCACGCTCTCGCCCGCCAGCCGGCCGGCCAGCGCGCTGACCTGGCCGAAGAGCACCGGCTCAGCCCCTTCCAGCACCTGCAGCACGGGCACGCAGCGCGGCGGCGCGGCCAGCGCCTCGTCCGGGGTGTCGATGGCCACCACGGGCAAGGCCACGTCGGGCGCCACCACATGGCACGCGCGCCGCAGCAACGCCACGTCACCAGCGACGAAGCAGCCGGCCATGTCGTCGGGTGCCTGAAGGAAGGCCTTGGCGATGATTTCCGGGCCGATGCCGGCGGGGTCGCCCAGGGTGATGGCGAGAGGAAGGTTCATGGCCTGCGAAGCTCCGCGCGCTTCCAACGAGCCGTTGTCAGACGTGCTTCAGCACTCTTCAACGAGCAGGAAAGTTCAAATTTGATAGCTGGCTGCGCCCGCTGCGCCTGGGCTGGAAGCTGATTTTGTTCTGAATCTTGCAGCGCTGCCTGATGGAGCGTTGCGTGGCTGGCAAGTGCCGCAGGCCGGGATGTGCGCCCGGCGGCGCAGTTTCTTTCTTTGACTCGCCAAAGAAAGAAACCAAAGAAAGGCGACCCCACTTGCCGTGTCCCTTCGCTTCGCTGCGGGCAGCCTGCGATGCTCATGCGTGGGGTGGCGCTGCGGAACTCGCTGCGCGCCCCAAAGGGCGCTGCGCTCAAACAGCCGCAGCGAGTCAGAGCACGAAGCATGGTCTTGCTGCGCAGCCCATGCCCACCCCACGCCCTGCCCTTCTCGGCACGGCCAGAGGGGACAAGGGGAAGAACACGGGCCATCGCTTCGCTCGGCCCCGAAGCATCCACAGGCCTCACGGCAAGAACTGGCACTCCCAGAAGGCCGCGGAGCAGGCCATGCGCGTGACCGCCGTGGCCGGGGTCCCCCCGGCCACCAGCGGTGCCCCCTCGAGGGGGGTGGCGGAACAAGCCGAAGGCTGTGGAGCCTGGGGGTGGGCCTTTCATGCGGGATTGTCGATATCGATGAACCGGTGCGCCAGGCCGAGCTGCGCCGCCACGTGGCCGGCAAGGGCCGGCGCGCCATACCGTTCAGTGGCGTGGTGACCGCAGGCCAGGAAGGCGACGCCGCATTCGCGCGCATAGTGCGCCTGGGGCTCGGAGATTTCGCCAGTGATGAAGGCCTGGGCACCTGCGGCGATGGCATCCTCGAAGTAACCCTGCGCGCCTCCCGTGCACCAAGCTATTTTTTCAATAGCTGCCTGCGCCGGCTGCACATGGACCACGGGCCGATTCAATGCCGATCCCACGTGCGCGGCCAGTGCCTCGGCGCTGTCGAACCGGCCACCGTCCGCCCTGCCGCCGATGAAGCCCAGTTCCTGCTCGCCGAAGCGCCCTGTGGCCTGCAGGCCCAGCACGCGCGCCAGTTGGGCGTTGTTGCCCAGCGTGGGGTGCGCATCCAGCGGCAGGTGGTAGGCGAACAGGTTGATGTCGTGCGCCAGCAGCAGGCGCAGGCGCTGCTTCATCCACCCCGTGACGGTGCCGTCCTGCCCGCGCCAGAACAGGCCGTGGTGCACGAAGATGGCGTCGGCGCCGGCCTCGATGGCCGCCTCGATCAGCGCCCGGCTGGCCGTAACGCCGGAGACGATGCTGCCGATGCGCGCGCGCCCTTCCACCTGCAGGCCGTTGGGGCCGTAGTCCTTGAAGCGCTCGGGCTGCAGTTCGGCGTCGAACGCCGCCAGCAGCTCGGCGCGGTCGACGGTGTGGGTGGGCGGCATGGGCCGATTCTGCGCGATGCGGCGAGCGCCTGTCCGATGCCACCCCTCCGACCTCCTCTTTTTTTGCCCGACAATCCCCGCATGAAACGCTTATGGCTCCTGTTCGCGCAGGCGGTGACGCTGCTGCTGGCGGCATATTTCGTGTTGGCCACGCTCAAGCCGCAGTGGCTGGGGCGCGGCGGCCCGGTGGCCGGCAGCACCGGCACCATCTCGATCCTGGAGGCGCCGCCCGCGCCGGCCGGCCAGGCGGTGCCCGGCAGCTTCAGCGCCGCGGTGAAAAAGGCCGCGCCGGCGGTGGTGAGCATCAACACCACGGCGCGCAACCCTTACGGCAACGATCCGTGGTTCCGCTTCTTCTTCGGCGACCGCGGCGATCAGCCGCAGGCCGGCCTGGGCTCGGGCGTGATCATGAGCCCCGAGGGCTATGTGCTCACCAACAACCACGTGGTCGAAGGCGCCGACGCCATCGAGGTGGTGCTGCAGGACGCGCGCCGCACGCCCGCCAAGGTGATCGGCACCGACCCGGAGAGCGACCTGGCGGTGCTGAAGATCGACCTCGACAAGCTGCCGGTGATGACCCTGGGCGATTCCGACGCGCTGCAGGTGGGCGACCAGGTGCTGGCCATCGGCAACCCCTTCGGCGTCGGCCAGACGGTGACCAGCGGCATCGTCAGCGCGCTGGGGCGCAACCAGCTGGGCATCAACACCTTCGAGAACTTCATCCAGACCGACGCCGCCATCAACCCCGGCAATTCCGGCGGCGCGCTGACCGACATCCACGGCAACCTGATGGGCGTGAACACGGCCATCTATTCGCGCTCGGGCGGCAGCATGGGCATCGGCTTCGCCATTCCGGTGTCAATCGCCAAGCAGGTGATGGAAAGCATCGTCACCAACGGCCGCGTGGTGCGCGGCTGGATCGGCGTGGAGCCAACCGACCTCACGCCCGAGCTGGCCGAAACCTTCGGCATCAAGGCCGGGGAGCAGGGCGTGATCATCACCGGCGTGCTGAACAACGGCCCGGCCGGGCAGGCCGGCATCCGCCCGGGCGACGTGATCGCCCAGATCGACGGCAAGCCGGTGGCCAGCGTGTCGGCGCTGCTCTCGGGCGTGTCGGCGCTCAAGCCCGGCCAGGCCGCACCTTTCACGGTGCTGCGCCGCGGCGAGAAGCTGGAGCTGAAGGTGACCCCCGCTCAGCGGCCGGCCGCTGCGCCGCGCCAGAGCCTGCCGGGCGAGCGCTGATCGCGCCGGCGGCGCCCTCCATAACTATAAAAATAATAGCTGCCTGCGCCCGTCAGCAAAGGTCCAGAGGCTGAAAAGACTTGAAAATCCGCGGCTGTACCGCGCGCCGGCTGGCGGCTGCCCAGGCCTGCTTCAACGAATCCGGACGGGCCCCGCGCAGCCCATCAGGCCTCGCCCGCGGGCCGGCGATCAGGACTTGGCGACTTCCGAGCCCGGCTTTTCTTCCTCGCCCTCTTCGTCCTTGCCGCGGACGAAGAGCTGCGTGGCCCAGATGCCGGCTTCGTAGAGCAGGCACATCGGGATCGCCAGCGCCAGCTGCGACACCACGTCCGGCGGCGTGACGATGGCCGCCACCACGAAGGCCAGCACGATGAAGTAGCCGCGGAAGGACTTGAGCTGCTGCACCGACACCACGCCCACGCGCGCCAGCACCACCACGGCGATCGGCACCTCGAACGCCATGCCGAAGGCCAGGAACATGGTCAGCACGAAGCTCAGGTAGGCCTCGATGTCAGGCGCGGCGGTGATGCTCTTGGGCGCGAAGTTCTGTATGAAGGTGAACACCTTGCCGAACACGAAGAAGTAGCAGAACGCCACCCCCATCAGGAACAGGATGGTGCTGGAGACCACCAGCGGCAGCACCATCTTCTTCTCGTGCGAATACAGCCCCGGCGCCACGAAGGCCCAGACCTGGTAGAGCACCACCGGCAGCGCGATCATGAAGGCCGCCATCAGCATGATCTTCAGCGGCACCATGAACGGCGAGATCACCGACGTGGCGATCAGGGTGGCCCCCTGCGGCAGGTGCGCGATCAGCGGCGCGGCCAGCAGGTCGTACAGCGCGCCCGGGCCCGGGTACAGCGCCAGCGCCCCTGTCACCACGGCGATGGCCACCACCGACTTGATCAGCCGGTCGCGCAGCTCCATCAAGTGGGCGACAAACGGCTGCTCGGTGCCCGCCAGTTCGTCTTCAGGATCTCGCTTGGGGTCGCTCATAAGGAATTGGATTGTCGCCGACCGGCGCGTGCCCGGTTCGGCAGCACCGGGGTCAACTCACAGATTCATCGCGCAGCCAGGCAGCCCACGCCTGAACAGCCAAAAACTCCGGTGGCCGCGGAGCAGGCCAAACCAGCCGCCGCCGTGGCCGGGCTTGTACCGGCCAGTGGTGGCGCCCCCTTCGAGGGGGGTGGCGCAACAGCGCGCAGCGCGTGGAGCCTGGGGGTGGGCGTCATTTCGGCCGGTACCGCGCCACCCGCGCCGCGCCGGACTGCACCTGGCGCCGCACGCCGTGGCGCGCCTTGTACCACTGCGGCGTGGCACCGCGCTTGAGGCGCCAGTTCTTGTTCGGGCGCCGGTATTCCGGTGGTGGCGGCTCCCAGCCCACGCTGTCGGTACCTGAACCGCTGCTGGCGGCGTCGCTGCTGCTGCTCAGGTCGCGCGTGGCGTCGGCCCAGTCCTTCTCGAACTCGTTGCGGGTGCTGCGCAGGCCCTGCTCGACCTCGCGCCCGGCCTCCTCGACGGACTCCTTCATCTTCTTGAGTTCGTCCAGGTCCATGGCGCGGTTGACCTCGGCCTTCACGTCGGACACGTAGCGCTGGGCCTTGCCCAGCAGCGTGCCCACCGTGCGGGCCACGCGCGGCAGTTTTTCGGGGCCGATGACGATCAGCGCGACGGCGCCGATCAGCGCCATCTTGGAAAGGCCAAGATCAAGCATGGAAACAGGCAGGGCCGGCGTGGCGCCGCGCCCTCAAGGGCGGATCAGGACTTCTGCTTGGCTTCGACGTCGATGGTGCCCTTGTCGGCGGTGGCCTGGTTGGTCACCTGCCCGGCCGGGGCGTCGCCCTCGGCGGAACCATCCTTCATGCCTTCCTTGAAGCCCTTGACGGCGCCGCCCAGGTCGGTGCCGATGTTCTTGAGCTTCTTGGTGCCGAAGATCATGACCACGATCAGCAGCACGATCAGCCAATGCCAGATGGAAAACGAACCCATGGTATCTCTCCTTGCGCGGCCACGTGCCACGCGCTTGCTTCATTTTAGACGGCACCCCATGCCCAGAGGTTCCGCATGGCGATATTCAACCCTTGATTCAGCCCCCGATTCAGCCCTTCAGCCAGGGCCGCGGACCGCCGATCACGTGCATGTGCAGGTGGTGCACCTCCTGCCCGCCGTGCGTGCCGGTGTTCACCACGATGCGGAATCCGCCCTCCGGGTAGGGCTCGCAGCCCTGCTCCTGCGCCAGTTTTGGTGCCAGCACCATCATGTGGCCGAGCAGCGCCTGCTGCTCGGGGCCGGTCTGCGCCATGGACGGAATGTGCAGCTTGGGCACGAGCAGGAAATGCACCGGCGCCCAGGGATGGATGTCGTGGAAGGCGAACACGTGCTCGTCCTCGTACACCTTCTTGGACGGGATCTGGCCGGCAATGATCTTGCAGAAGATGCAGTTCGGGTCGTGTTGCGGTTCGGTCATGGATCGGCTTTCTGGATCGATTGGAGCTGGGCGTGGGTGAACTTCTCCAGCGTGGAGCGCACCCCGATGTCGCCGAAATGCGCGCCCAGCCAGCATTGTCCGGCCTCGCGGCCGAGGGCGAACAGCCGGCGCAGGAAGCTCACGTCGGCGCGCGCCTTGCTGGCCGCGCCAAATTCGGCCAGCGCCGCGCCACCATCCACGCGATGCAGCAGCACGGCCCTGTAGCGCGCCGGGTCGACCCGGCCCTCGGCCAGCAGGCGGGTGACGAAGTCGATGGCGCGCATCTCCGCCAGCAGCGAGCTGTTGAAGGTGATCTCGTTCACCCGCTCCATGACCTCCTGCGCACTGGCGCCGGGCTTGTAGGGTGCCTCGATCGGGTTGATCTGCACCAGCACCACGTCGCGGCTGTCGGTCTCGTAGATCAGCGGGTAAATCGCCGGGTTGCCGGAATAGCCGCCGTCCCAGTAGTACTCGTCCTCGATCTTCACCGGCTGGAACAGCGCCGGCAGGCAGGCCGAGGCCATCACCGCGTCGGACGAGAGGCGCTTGCCGCTGAAGATCTCGCCCCGCCCGGTGCGCACGTTGGTGGCGCAGACGAACACCTTGAGCTGCCTCTGGCGCGCCAGCAGCTCGAAATCCACGTCGCGCTCCAGCAGCTGGCGCAGCGGGTTGAGGCCGAGCGGGTTGGCCTGCGCCGGCGTGATCCACTGCGTGAACCAGCTCGCCATGGCCTGCGTGGCCGGCAGCGGCAGCCCGCTCATGAAGGTGCCGAGCACGCCCACACCGTCCCAGAAACGCGACAGCGCGGCGCGCGCCACCTCGCGGGCGTCCTGGCCGCGCTTGCCGTCGGCGTGCGCGCGGGCCAGCCCGTGCGCCAGCACCACGGCGTTCATGGCACCGGCGCTGGTGCCGGTGGCCCCTTCGAAATCCAGCCGCCCGTCTTCCAGCAGCGCGTCGAGCACGCCCCAGGTGAAGGCGCCGTGCGAGCCGCCGCCCTGCAGGGCCAGGTTGGTGGTCTTGCGCGCGGCCGCGCCGCCGTTGCCGGGCTTGCCGTTGCGGCCGCCCGGTGGCGCGCCGGCTTCAGGCATCGACCGGGCGGTCCGCGTTCATGCGCACCATGCCCTTGACGATGCGGTAGAGGAACCAGATCGAGATCACCGCCCAGGCGATGGCGCCGGGCAGGTACAGCAGCAGGAACAGCGGCAGGGTGATCACGTACAGCACGCCGGCCCACAGCACCGAGCGGATGCGCCAGCTGAAGTGGCTGGCCTGCCAGGTGCCGGCCGCGTCGTCCTTCTTGACCATGTCCATGAGCAGCGCGATCAGCAGCAGCGCGATGCTGACCTGCGCGCCCGGCACCACCGCGGCCACGGCCACGATCAGGTGGAGGATGTAGCTGACCCAGCCCCAGGTCTTGAGCGAATCGCTCGCGGCGCTGTCGCTGGCGCGGTGGCCGATGGGTTCCACATCGATGACGTCGTTCTCGCTCATGAGCCGGCTCCTTGGTGTGGTGATGAATCGCTTGCCTCGCGCTCGCGCACCTTGCGCAGCGCCTTTTCCTCGATGCCTGAGAGTCCCTCGCGGCGGCCCAGTTCCGCCACCACGTCGGCCGCGCTCAGGCCGTAATGGGCCAGTGCCACCATGCCATGGAACCACAGGTCGGCCATCTCGGCCACGATCTTCTCGCGCGGGGCACCGTGATCGGCGTCCTTGGCGGCCATGACCACCTCGGTCGCCTCCTCGCCGATCTTCTTGAGGAAGGCGTCCGGCCCCTTGTGCAGCAGGCGCGCGACGTAGCTCTTCTCCGGGTCGCCGCCGGCCGACGGGCGCCGGCTCTCGATCACGGCGGTGAGCCGCGCGAGCGTGTCCTCGGGCAAGGCCGGCATCAGGGGCTGGTCGTGGTTGGTGGTCATGACGCCCTTATTTGTAGATCGAGGCCGGATCTTTCAAGACCGGATCGACCGGTTGCCACCGGCCGTCCTTCAGCACGCTGAAGAAGCAGCTGTGGCGCCCGGTGTGGCAGGCGATGCCCGGGTCGTGCCCGAGCTGGGTGACTTTCAGCAGCACCACGTCGTCGTCGCAGTCGATGCGGATCTCGTGCACCTGCTGCACGTGGCCGGATTCCTCGCCCTTGAACCACAGCCTGCCGCGCGAGCGGCTGAAATACACGGCGCGGCCCAGCTCGGCCGTCCTGGCCAGCGCCTCGCGGTTCATCCACGCGAACATCAGCACGTCGCCCGTGCCCTGCTCCTGCGCAATCACGGGCACCAGGCCCTGCGCATCCCATTTGACTTGATCCAGCCAGTCCATGAGAAGGATTGTGCGCGATTCGTGTGACCGGCGAGGTTGGGCTGGCGGCAGCTATGTTTTGAATAGCTGGCTGCGCCCGTCGCATAAGGTCTGAAGGCTGATATTCCGTCCAAAAGCCCCTGCTTGCCTGAACACCGCCCGTCGTTTGGACGGAGCCCTTCGGCAGGCCTGTCGAAGCCCTGGCACGTGCTGGCGCATCGCCTGCCATTTTCGCAATGAAATCGGTGCTTTGCCTAGGCGTGTCGGGCGCAGGCAGCTATTGAAAGCGTAGTGCTTTTGGTCGCGCCGCAGGCCGGGATGTGCGCCCGGCGGCGCACCTACTTTTCTTTGCCTCGCCAAAGAAAAGTAGGCAAAAGAAAGGCGACCCCACTTGCCGTGTCCCTTCGCTTCGCTGCGGGCAGCCTGCGATGCTCGGGCATGGGGCGGCGCTGCGGAACTCGCTTTGCGGCTACGCCGCTCCGCTCAAACAGCCGCAGCGAGTCAGAGCACGAAGCATGGTCTTGCTGCGCAGCCCATGCCCGCCCCACGCCCTGCGCTTCTCGGCACGACCAGAGGGGAGTGGGGAGAAAACGGGCCATCGCTGCGCTCGGCCTCAAGGAAGCCACACAGGCCGCTCGGCAAGAACTGGCGCCCCCAGAAGGCCGCGGAGCAGGCCAAACCAGCGAACGCCGTGCTCGGGCTTGCACCGAGCACTGGCGTTGTCCCCCCTCGCGCAGCAGAGGGGGGAAGGCGCCGAAGGTGACTCAGGGGGGTGTCCCGATCCCGAGCGCATGGAGCCTGGGGGTGGTCAAAGGACTCCTTGCGCCAGCATGGCATCCGCCAGCTTGACGAAGCCGGCCACGTTGGCGCCGGCCAGGTAGTCGACCTTGCCGTCGGCGCTGCCGCCGTAGCGCACGCAGTTTTCGTGGATGCCGCGCATGATCTCGTGCAGGCGTGCGTCCACATCCGGGGCGCGCCAGACCAGGCGCATGGCGTTCTGGCTCATTTCCAGGCCGGAGGTGGCCACGCCGCCGGCGTTGCTGGCCTTGCCGGGGGCGAACAGCACGCCGGCCGACTGCAGCACCCGCACGGCGGCCAGGGTGGTGGGCATGTTGGCGCCTTCGGCGACGCAGCGCACGCCGCCGGCGATGAGCGCGCGGGCGTCGGCCTCGTCCAGCTCGTTCTGGGTGGCGCAGGGCAGCGCGATGTCCACCGGCACCTGCCAGGGCCGGCGGCCGGGCTCGAAGCGCAGGCCCTGCGCGGCGCAGAAGTCGGCCAGCCGGCCGCGCTCGCGTTCCTTGAACTCCGTCACGTCCTGCAGCTGGCGGCGCGTGATGCCGCCTTCGAACACCGCCGTGCCACCGGAATCCGACAGCGTGAGCACCTTCGCGCCCAGCTCCAGCGCCTTGTCGGCCGCGTGCAGCGCCACGTTGCCGGCGCCGGAGATGGCGACGCGCCGGCCGCTCAGGCCCTCGCGCACGCGCTCCAGCATCTCGTGGGCGAAGTAGACGACGCCGTAGCCGGTGGCTTCGGGGCGCATCAGGCTGCCGCCGTAGGACAGGCCCTTGCCGGTGAACACGCAGGCGGCGTCGTTGGCGAGCTTCTTCATCATGCCGGCCATGTAGCCGACCTCGCGCGCGCCCACGCCGATGTCGCCGGCCGGCACGTCGGTGTCGGGGCCGAGGTGGCGGTGCAGCTCCAGCATCAGCGCCTGACAGAAGCGCATCACCTCGCCGTCGCTGCGGCCCTTGGAGTCGAAGTCGCTGCCGCCCTTGCCACCGCCCAGCGGCAGCGTGGTGAGCGCGTTCTTGAAGCACTGCTCGAAGGCCAGGAACTTGAGGATCGACAGGTTCACGCTGGGGTGGAAGCGCATGCCGCCCTTGTACGGGCCAATGGCCATGCTGTGCTGCACGCGGTAGGCGCGGTTGACCTGGGTGCGGCCCTGGTCGTCCACCCAGGCGACGCGGAACTGGATCACCCGGTCGGGCTCGACCAGCCGCTCCAGCAGGGCGTGCTCGCGGTAGCGCGGGTTCTGCTCGATGAAGGGCCAGAGGGTGGACATCACCTCGCGCACCGCCTGCAGGAATTCGGGCTGGTGCGGATCGCGCTGCTGCGCGGCGTTGAGGAAATCGTCGAGTCGGGTGGTGGTCAAACCGGGGGCTCCTTGGGTGTCGTGGCGCGTCGGGCCGGGGATGGGCCGATCATGCACGAGCCCGGCGGACGGCCGAACGCGGCGCACCAGATTTCAATGCCTTTTGGGGTTGCAGCCCAGGAATGGCGGCCGCAGAAAGCTATCGATACAGTAGCAAACTGTACCTCAGCGCACCGTCAGCAGCACCGACTTGCGGTCCCAGTTGAGGCTGCCGTGGTAACGGATGCTGAAGACGTAGCCGCCGGGCGGCAGCGTGTCCTGCGCCAGCGTGTTCTGCCGGCTCACCGTGGCCTGGCCGTTCATGCGCACCGAGCCGTTGGCCACCAGGTCGCGGGTGGCGGCCAGGCGCTGGCCGTCGAGCGGGTGGATCGTCACCCGCGGCGCAGCCTCGGGCTCGCCCACGTGCGGGCCGCCGAGGGCGTTGGCACGCACCGCCACCGCCATCGCCGCGCTGCCGGACAGCGGCTCACGCACCTGCCAGTACACCTCGCGCAGGTTGGGGTTGATCCGCCGAATCTCATCGTGCAAGCGCTGGTATTCGGCCTCGGCTTCGATCACCTCCACCGGTTGGCCGCCGATGCTGGCGTCGAAGCAGCGGCCGATGCGGTCCACGCAGGGCAGGCGGTCGAACCAGTCGGCGTAGCTGGGGGCGGGTGTTCCGGCTCGTACCGCAAGCGGACAGGTGGCGGCGAGCGCCAGCACGGCCGTGGCAAGGCAGCGGCCCATGCGCACGGGGGCGGCGCCCTCAGAAGCGCACCGTGACGCCGCGCTCCGCCATGCGGCCCTTGGCCTGCGCCACGGTGTATTCGCCGTAGTGGAAGATGCTGGCCGCCAGCACCGCGTCGGCCAGGCCGTACTGGACGCCATCGGCCAGGTGGTCGAGGTTGCCCACGCCGCCGGAGGCGATCACCGGGATCGGCACCGCCTCGGCCACGGTGCGGGTGAGTTCCAGGTCGAACCCGCTCTTGGTGCCGTCCTTGTCCATGCTGGTGAGCAGGATCTCGCCGGCGCCGTGCTCGGCCATCTGGCGTGCCCACTGGATGGCGTCGAGGCCTGTGTTCTTGCGGCCGCCGTGGCTGTAGACATCCCAGCCCTCGCCGCGCGCGATCAGGTCGTCGCCGAAGCGGCGCTTGGCGTCGATGGCCACCACGATGCACTGCGAGCCGTATTTGGACGAGGCGTCGCGGATCACCTGCGGGTTGGCGATGGCGGCGGAGTTGAAGCTGGTCTTGTCGGCCCCGGCGTTGAGCAGGCGCCGCACGTCTTCCACGGTGCGCACCCCGCCGCCCACGGTGAGGGGGATGAACACCTGCGAAGCCACGGCCTCGATGATGTGCAGGATCAGGTCGCGCCCGTCGCTGGTGGCGGTGATGTCGAGGAAGGTGAGCTCGTCGGCGCCCTGCTCGTTGTAGCGCGCGGCGATCTCCACCGGATCGCCGGCATCGCGCAGTTCAACAAAGTTGACGCCCTTGACGACGCGGCCACCGGTCACGTCCAGGCAGGGAATGATGCGTTTGGCGAGCATGGGATTGGTTGAAACAGCTTCGGTGCCGCGCGCGGGCTTGACGATGGGCGCGCCAGCGGCTCAGGGGGGGCTCAGCTCATCCGCGCGTTCCTGCGCCTTGGCGAAATCCAGCGCGCCGGAATAGATGGCGCGGCCGCAGATCACGCCTTCCACGCCTTCGTCCTCCACCGCGCACAGCGCCTCGATGTCGGCGATGCCGGCCAGGCCGCCGGAGGCGATCACGGGGATGGTGAGCGCCTGCGCCAGCTTCACCGTGGCGTCGACGTTGATGCCGGTGAGCATGCCGTCGCGGCCGATGTCGGTGTAGATGATGCTTTCGACGCCCCAGTCCTGGAACTTCTGCGCCAGGTCCACCACCTCGTGGCCGGTGAGCTTGCTCCAGCCGTCGGTGGCGACCTTGCCGTCCTTGGCGTCCAGGCCCACGATGATGTGGCCGCCGAAGGCGGTGCAGGCGTCGCGCAGGAAGCCGGGGTTCTTCACCGCCGCGGTGCCGATGATGACGTAGCTGATGCCGGCGTCGATGTACTGCTCGATGGTGTCGAGGTCACGGATGCCGCCGCCCAGCTGCACCGGGATCTCGTCGCCCACCTCGGCCAGGATGGCCTTGACGGCCGCCAGGTTCTGCGGCTTGCCGGCGAAGGCGCCGTTCAGGTCTACCAGGTGCAGGCGCCGCGCGCCGGCCTCCAGCCAGCGGGCGGCCATGGCCGCGGGGTCTTCGCCGAAGGTGGTGGCCTGGTCCATGTCGCCCTGGACCAGGCGCACGCAGTGGCCGTCCTTCAGGTCGATGGCTGGGATGAGCAGCATGATGAAAGCTTATGGTGAAAAGTACCGCTTGGCCTTTCTTGGCAAGCGTAGACAGATATCAACTTAGTAGCAAATGAATATCTTGATCCAGTTTCGCACGCCGCGCCCGTCCGAAGCCGTGCGCAATTCGCGAGGCCGCGGAGCAGGCCGCGTCAGGGGCCGCTGCGCACGGCCGCTCCGAAGCGGCCGGCCCGCCCCCCAGTGGGGGGAGGCGCCGAAGGCGCTTCGGGGGGCGTCCGTCATCAGGGGTTCCAGTGCAGGAAGTTGCGGTACAGGGCCAAACCCTGGTCGGCGCTCTTTTCCGGGTGGAACTGGGTGGCAAAAATATTATCGCGCGCCACGGCCGAGGTAAAGCGCGCGCCGTACTCGGTTTCCCCGACGCTGTGGGCCGCCTCGCGCGGCCGGGCGTAGAAGCTGTGCACGAAGTAGAACCAGCTGCCGTCCGGCACCTCGCCCCAGACCGGGTGCGGCCGGGCCTGGTGCACGCGGTTCCAGCCCATCTGCGGCACCTTGAAGCGGCTGCCGTCCGGCGCGCTCTGGCCGGCCAGCCGGAACCTGACCACCTCGCCGGCGATCAGCCCGAGCCCGGGCGTGCCTTCGGCGGTGTGGCCTTCCTCGCTGTGGTCGAGCAGCATCTGCATGCCCACGCAGACGCCGAACAGCGGTTTGCTGGCCGCCGCCTCCAGCACCGATTCGAGCAGGCCGGATTCGCGCAGCTCGCGCATGCAGTCGGCCATGGCGCCTTGGCCCGGCAGCACCACGCGGTGCGCGTTGCGCACCACCTGCGGGTCGGAGGTGATGACGGCGTTGACGTGCGTGTCGGTGGTGGCGTGGATCACCGCCTGCGCCACCGAGCGCAGGTTGCCCATGCCGTAATCGACCACGGCCACGGTCTGGTTGACTACCGAATTCATAGCTGCTTGCGCCCGCCCTTCCTGGGCTGGAGGCCGATTTTGTTTACAAAGAGCCTTTGGTGGAGGGGATCTGCCCGGCGGCGCGCGGATCGCGCTCCAGCGCCATGCGCAGCGCGCGGCCGAAGGCCTTGAAGATGGTCTCGGCCTGGTGGTGCGCGTTCACGCCCTTCAGGTTGTCGATGTGCAGCGTGACGAAGGCGTGGTTGACGAAGCCCTGGAAGAACTCGTGCAGCAGCTGGGTGTCGAAGGTGCCGATCATGCCGCTGGTGAAGGCCACGTCGGTCACCAGGCCGGGGCGGCCGGAAAAGTCGATCACCACGCGCGACAGCGCCTCGTCCAGCGGCACGTAGCTGTGGCCGTAGCGGGTGATGCCCTTCTTGTCGCCCACCGCCTGCTTGACGGCCTGGCCGATGGTGATGCCCACGTCCTCCACGGTGTGGTGGCCGTCGATGTGCAGGTCGCCCTGGGCTTCGACCTCCAGGTCGATCATGCCGTGGCGCGCGATCTGGTCCAGCATGTGGTCGAAGAAGCCGATGCCGGTGGCCAGCTGCGAGCGGCCGGTGCCGTCCAGGTTGAGGCGCACGGTGATCCTGGTCTCGGCCGTGTCGCGGCGCACTTCGGCCGTGCGGGGCTCCTGCTGCGCGGCGAGGGAAAGGGAGGTGGTCATAGCGAGGCTTTCAGGGCGGCCAGCATCTGCGCATTCTCTTCGGCGGTGCCCACCGTGAGGCGCAGGCAATCGGCCAGCAGCGGATGCATTTTAGAAACGTTCTTGACCAGCACGCCGCGCGCCTTCATGCCTTCGAAGGCCTTGGGGGCATCCGGCACGCGCACCAGCACCATGTTGGCCTCGCTCGGGTAAGGCGTGACGCCGGGCAGCGCCGCCAGCGCCGCCACCAGCGCGGCGCGCTCGCGCCGGATGTCGGCCGCCTGGGCAGCGAACACCTCGGCGTGTTCCAGCGCGAACAGCGCGCATTCAGCGTTCAGCACGCTCACGTTATAGGGCGGGCGCACCTTGTCGAGCTGGGCGATCAGCCGTGCCTCGCCCAGCAGGTAGCCGATGCGCACGCCGGCCAGGCCAAACTTGCTGAGCGTGCGCATCACCAGCACGTGGCCGTGGCGCTCGGGCGCGGCGCGCACGTTCTCGATCCAGCTGCGGGCGGCGAAGGGCTGGTAGGCCTCGTCCATCACCACCAGGCCGCCACCACCTCCCGGATGATCGCCCTGGGCGGCGATCAGGCGCCCGATCACCGCCTCGTCCCACAGTGTGCCGGTGGGGTTGTTGGGGTAGGCCAGGTACAGGATGGCCGGGCGGTGCTGCGCGATGGCGGCCAGCATGGCGGCTTCGTCGAGCTGGAAATCGGCCGTCAGCGGCACGCCGTGGAAGGCCAGGCCCTGCAGCTGCGCGCCCATGGCGTACATCACGAAGCCCGGCAGCGGCGCCAGGATGGCGGCGCCCGGGATGTCGCAGGCCATGGCCACCAGGCTGATCAGCTCGTCCGAGCCGTTGCCCAGCATCAGCGACCAGCCGGCGGGCGGCGCGGCGTAGGCCTGCAGCGCGGCCTTCAGCTCGTCGACCCGCGCACCGGGGTAGCGGTTGATGGCCACCGCGCCCAGGCGCCGGCCCAGCTCGGCCTGCAGCCCGGGCGCCAGGCGGTGGGGGTTCTCCATGGCGTCGAGCTTGAGCATGCCGGTGGCGTCCTGCACGGCGTAGGCGTGCATGCCCTGCACGTCGGTGCGGATGCGGGCCAGCGGATCGGGGGCGGGGGTTTCAGGGTTCATCTTGGGAGGGCAGTTGGTCGGGGCCGACGCGGAACGGGTCGAGCACCTCGACGGTTTCAAAGCGCTGTGCGTGCGGCAGGTTGTCGGTGAGCAGGTAGCGGCAGCCCTGCTGCTGGGCCGAGGAGACGATCAGCGCTTCCCAGTAGTCCAGGCCGTGGCGGTCCTGCAGGGCCCAGGCGCCGTCGATGGTGTAGGTGTCCAGGTGCGGCGGCTGCCACTGGCGCAGATCGCGCACCTGGGTGCGCGCCTGCTGCACCGGCATGCGGGCGCCAAAGCGCGTGATGGCGTTGTGGTACAGCTCGTTCAGCACCTGGGTGCTGACGCGGCCGGCGCGCGCCTCCCAGCACCAGCGCACCCATTCGCGCGCCCGCGCCTGTTTGGCCAGGTCGCGGTCGTCGGCCGTGCGGAGGAACACGGGCGTGTCGACAAAGACCAGCGGCGTCATCGCATCTCGCTCAGGCGCAGATAGGGGCCTTCGCTCTCGCCCCAGGATTCGAAGCGCAGCGCGTTGCGCATGGCCTGGGCGTAGGCGTCTTCCTGGCGCATCTTCTCGGCCAGCATCTCCCCCACCATGCGCGACACGCTGCTGCCACGCCGGGCGGCTTCCACCCGCGCCCATTCGATCACGCCGTCGTCGACGGTGATGGTGACATTCTTCATGCGGCCGAGTTTACACGAATTTCGTGTTACACGAACTTCGTGTATCGACATCTGGTCTCGGAAGCCGGCAACCAGGCCCTGGGCGCACCGCAGGACGTCCGCCACCGCGCGTTCCGCATGCGGCGCACGGGTTTGCACAGCATGGGCCGCGTCGAGAAAATGCGCTGGCTCGCATCAGCGAACAAGGAGACCGTGATGTGGCAGCGCAGACGTTGGTTGGCAGCGGCTGGTGCCGGATGGCTGGGCATCGGCCCGGTTTGGGGCCAGGCGGCGGCGGGCACCGTGGGGGTGGTGATCCTGCACGGCAAGGGTGGCGGCCCGCGCGGCCTGGTGCTCCCGCTGGCCGAAGCCCTTCAGGCGCGGGGCATGCGGGTGCGCAACCTCGCCATGCCCTGGTCGGGGCGGCGCCACTACGACGCCGGGCCCGAATCGGCGCAGGAGCAGGTGGCCCAGGCCATCGCCGAGCTGAAGCGTGAGGGCGCCCAGCGCGTCTTTCTTGTCGGTCACAGCCAGGGCGGCGTGTTCGCGCTCCATCTGGCGGCGCTGTTGCCCCTGGCCGGCGTGGTGGCGCTGGCACCAGGCGGCAATGTCGCTTCCCCGGTGTTCGAGACCCACCTGGGTTCGGAGCGGCGCCTCGCGCGCGAACTGGTCGCAGCCGGGCGCGGCTCCGACGTGCAGACGTTTGCCGATTTTGAAGGCAGCAACGGCAAGAACGCCGTTCAGGCCCGTGCCGACGTCTACTGGGCCTGGTTCGACCCGCAGGGCGTGATGAACCAGGAGCGCGCCATCCGTGCCGTGCCGGTCAACCTGCCCGTGCTCTATGTCGCGCCAACGGGCGACTTTCCTGCGCTGCGCAGGGCCAACCCCGGCCTGTACAGCCAGCTGCCGTCGAAGGCGTTGAGCCGATACGCCGAACCCCATGCAAGCCACACGGAAGCTCCGACGGAGGCCGCAAGCCTCGTCGGTGACTGGCTGATGGAAACCGCCGCGCGCTGAACCGGGCCAGTTTCAGCCGGCGCCCGGCAGTGCCAGGCACGCGTGCTCGCGCAGCGGGTGGAAATGGATTCAGGGAGACCTTTCCTGCGCCAGCCGCGCGTCGCAGGGGCTGGTGCGCAGGTCGTCCAGCGCGTCGGCGCTTTCCTGATACACCGCCTCGGACAGCATCCTGCCCACCATGCGCGAGACGCTGCGGCCGCCCCGGGCGGCTTCTATCCGCGCCCATTCAGGCACACCGTCGTCGACGGTGCGGGTGACGTTCTTCATGGGCCGCGTTTTCCCGAAATTCGTGGACCACGAAATTCGTTTTGGATGCGATGGGTTTTGTTTGCGCCAGATCAATGCCCCACCGGTCAAATGCAAAATAATTCATCTGCCATTTGGGGCGAATGAATTATTTTGCACATTAGGAGACCTTTGCATGAGTGAATTGTCCGAAGCCATCCAGAACGACAAGTTCGTCGAGGTCAACTACGACGACCGCATCCCCAACAACGTGGACCTGTCGTCCGACAAGCAGCTGCAGCGCGCGCTGGAGAGCTGGCAGCCCAACTACATCGACTGGTGGAAGGAAATGGGGCCCGAGGGCTTCCAGGACGCCGCGGTCTACCTGCGCACGGCCGTGGGCGTGGACCCGAGTGGCTGGGCCAAGTTCGGACACGTGAAGATGCCCGACTACCGCTGGGGCATCCTGCTGGCCCCCAAGGAAGAAGGCCGCGTGATCCCGTGCGGCCGCCACAAGGGCGAGCCGGCCTGGCAGGAAGTGCCGGGCGAGTACCGTGCGCTGCTCAAGCGCCTGATCGTGGTGCAGGGCGACACCGAGCCGGCCAGCGTGGAACAGCAGCGCTGGCTGGGCGCCACCGCTCCCAGCCTCTACGACATGCGCAACCTGTTCCAGGTGAACGTGGAGGAAGGCCGCCACCTGTGGGCCATGGTCTACCTGCTGGTCAAGTACTTCGGCAAGGACGGCCGCGAGGAAGCCCAGGCCCTGCTCGATCGCCGCAGCGGCCACGAGGACAACCCGCGCATCCTGGGCGCCTTCAACGAGAAGACACCCGACTGGCTGAGCTTCTTCATGTTCACCTACTTCACCGACCGCGACGGCAAGATGCAGCTGGCCGCGCTGGCGCAGTCGGGCTTCGATCCGCTGTCGCGCTCGTGCCGCTTCATGCTGACCGAAGAAGCGCACCACCTGTTCGTGGGCGAAACCGGCATCGGCCGCACCGTGGAAGCCACCTGCAACGCCATGGTCAAGGCCGGCATCAAGGATCCCCACGACAAGGCGGCCATCCGCAAGCTCGGCGTGATCGACCTGCCCACACTGCAGAAGAAGGCCAACTTCCACATGTCGGTCACGCGCGACCTGTTCGGATCGGAAATCTCCAGCAACGGCGCCGAGGCCTTCAGCACCGGCCTGAAGGGCCGCTTCAACGAATCCGCCCTCACCGACGACCACCAGCTCGAGAACGCCACCTACCCAGTGATGCAGGTGGAGAACGGCCAGATCGTCACCCACGAAGTGCCGGCGCTGTGCGCCATCAACAGCCGCCTGCTCGACGACTACATCGCCGACTGCCAGGGCGGCATCGACCGCTGGAACAAGGTGGTCGAGAAAGCCGGCATCGACTTCCGCTTCAGGCAGCCGCACAAGGGCTTCAACCGCAGGATCGGCGAGTTCAGCAAGGCGCACATCAGCCCCGAAGGCGCCGTGATCAGCGACGCCGAGTGGAACGCCGGCCAGGGCGACTGGCTGTGCAACGACGAAGACCACAGCTACATCGACTCGCTCATGAAGCCCTGCTTCGAGCCCGGCCAGTACGCCAGCTGGATCGCCCCGCCGCGCGTGGGCATCAACAACCAGCCGCAGGACTTCGAATACGTGAAGATCGAGCACAGCTGAGCGCGCCACCCGCTCGCCCGCTGCCTGCAACGCCACGGTTCGCCGTGGCGTTTTTTTTTGGGGGGGGTGACGGTCAGATCACGTTGCGCTCGACGAGCGGCTGCCCGGCCAGCACGCGCGCCCAGCCCAGCGGCGACAGATCCAGCGTCCGGTAGCCGCCATGCACGATCCATTCGGCCAGGCCGCGCCCCACGGCCGGTGACTGCTGCAGGCCGTGGCCGGAGAAGCCGTTGGCGAACAGCAGGTTGTCGCAGGCCGGATGCGGGCCGACGATGGCGTTGTGATCGAAGGTGTTCATCTCGTAGTAGCCGGCCCAGGCGCGTTCCAGCCGCAGGGCCTCGAAGGCCGGGATGCGTGCGGCCAGGGTGGGCCAGACGAAATCTTCGAAGGCGGCGAGCTCGGGCTGATCCAGCGGCAGGTCGTCGCCGTCCTGCGCCTCGGGCGGCGCGAAGCCGGTGATGAAGCCGCGCCCTTCCGGCCGCAGCCAGATGCCGGAAGGGTCGATGAGCAGCGGGCAGCCCGGCAGCGGCGTGGGGCAGCTCACGTGGAACACGGTGCGCCGGCGTGCGCGCACCGGCAGGTCGATGCCGGCCCACGCCGCCACCCGGCGCGCCCACGGGCCGGCGGCGTTGACCACCACATCGACCTCCAGATGCTCTCTATTCGATAGCTGGATGCAACCGATGCGCAAGGGCGAACGGCCTTTTTCATGCTCAAACCCCACGGCCTCCGCCTGCACGTAGCGTGCGCCCTGAGCCCGCGCCCGGGCGCGCCAGGCCTGCAGCAGACTGAAGCCGTCGAACCAGCCCTCGCCCGACAGGCCGAGCGAGCCGAGCGCCAGCCCTTCCGTGGACAGCCAGGGAAAGCGCGCCCGCAAATCCTCTGGCGGGAGCAGCGCCACGTCCACCGCTTCGGCACGCTGCAGCGCGTGGTTGGCGCGCAGCACGCCCTCGCCCGCCGGAGAGGCCAGGTACAGGTAGCCGCCCTCGTGCAGGCCGACTTCTGGCATGGAGCGCAGCACCTCGACGCCGTAGCGCGAGAGGGCGATGTTGATGGCGGTGGAGAACTGCTGCCGGATCGACGAGGCCGACAGCGCCGACGAGGCCTGCGCGTAGCTGAAGTCGCGCTCGACCACCGTCACCGCGCAGGCGCGCACGCGTTGCAGCTCCGGCGCCGTGAGGTGCGCCGCCACCGCGCTGCCGATGGCGCCGCCGCCGATGACGACCACGCGCAGCGTCATGACAGCCTTCTCAGCCTGCCTGCAGCGCCAGCCCCGCGTGCTCGCGCAGCGGGTGGAAATGGATCTTGGGGAAGCGCTCCTGCGCCAGCCGCACGTCGTAGGGGCTGGTGCACAGGTAAGCCAGTGCGTCGGCGGCGTCGTGCGCCATGCGCAGGGGATAGGCGTTCTCGAATTCGCGCAGTTCGGCCGGCGTGTCGGCGGTGATCCAGCGCGCGCCGGTGTACTGGCTGCCTTCCAGACGCACGTCGCAGTCGTACTCGGTCTTCAGGCGGTGCTGCACCACCTCGAACTGCAGCTGCCCCACCGCGCCCAGCAGCATGTTGCCGCCGGCGTCGGGCTTGAAGACCTGGATCGCGCCCTCCTCACCCAGCTGCGCAAGGCCCTGCTGCAGCTGCTTGGTGCGCAGCGGGTTCTTCAGCACCACGGTCATGAACATCTCGGGCGCGAAGAAGGGCAGCCCGGTGAACTGCAGGTTGGCGCCGTCGGTGATGGTGTCGCCCAGCTGCACCCCTCCGTGGGTGGTGAAGCCGATGATGTCGCCGGCGTAGGCCTCGTCCACCGCCTCGCGGCGCTGGCTGAGGAAGGTAACGACGCTGGTCGGGCGCAGCTCCTTGCCGGTGCGCTGCACCTTCAGCTTCATGCCCGGCTTGTACTTGCCGCTGGCCACGCGCACAAAGGCGATGCGGTCGCGGTGGTTGGCGTCCATGTTGGCCTGCACCTTGAACACCACGCCGGCGAAGGTGTCGTCTTCCGGCTGGATCACCTGCTCCTGCGTCTGGCGGTTCACCACCGCGCTGCTGGTGCGCGGGCGCGGCGGCGGCGCCATGTCGACCAGCGCGTCCAGCACCTCCATCACGCCGAAGTTGTTGACGCCGGAGCCGAAGAACACCGGGGTCTGCCTGGCGGCCAGGAAGGCCTCGCGATCCCAGGCGGGCGAGGCGCCCACGGCCAACTCCATGCTTTCCTCGGCCGTCTCGAAGGCGTTGCCGAAGCGGGCCACCAGCTTGTCGCGCTCGGTGAGCGGGAGGGTCTCGAAATCCTGGGGGCGGCGCTCGCTGCCGGACTCGAACACCGTCATCGCCTCGGTGCGCAGGTTGATAATGCCGCCGAAGCTCTTGCCCTGGCCCACCGGCCAGGTCATGGGCACGCAGGGCATGCCCAGCTCGCGCTCCACCTCGTCGAGGATGTCGAGCGGGTCGCGCACCTCGCGGTCCATCTTGTTGACGAAGGTGATGATGGGCGTGTCGCGCTGACGGCAGACCTCGATCAGGCGGCGCGTCTGCGCCTCCACGCCGTTGGCGGCGTCGATCACCATCAGCGCCGAATCCACCGCCGTGAGCACGCGGTAGGTGTCTTCCGAGAAGTCCTTGTGGCCGGGCGTGTCGAGCAGGTTGATGACGTGGTCGCGGTAGACCATCTGCATCACGCTGGAGGCCACCGAGATGCCGCGCTGCTTCTCGATCTCCATCCAGTCGCTGGTGGCGTGGCGGCTGGCCTTGCGCGCCTTCACGCTGCCGGCGATCTGGATCGCGCCGGAGAACAGCAGCAGCTTCTCCGTCAGCGTGGTCTTGCCCGCGTCGGGGTGGGAAATGATGGCAAACGTACGGCGGCGCCGGGTTTCTTTGGCGTGGGACAAGCGGGAGCTCCGGGGGCGTGTGCGCGGCGTGCGGGCGCGGTGGAACGCTGCGTGGCGCGTGGCCGGCAAGTATAATTTGGGCACTGTGTTCCGAGGAGCGTTGCAGCGCCCCTGCTGCCGGCAGGCAGACCGCAGGGCGTGAGGCTCGGAACCGCTTTCTTCTGCAACGACGCTCATCCGCTGGTCTGGTGCGATGAGTCTGCGCACTCCAGTGGCTTTCCATCAAAGCACCTGCGTTTGGAGTTCGCACCCATGAATGCTCCCCTGAAGAACCCCGTGGCGGCCGATTCGGCCATCGCCGACATTGCCCTGGCCGACTGGGGCCGCAAGGAAATCCGCATCGCCGAGACCGAGATGCCCGGCCTGATGGCGATCCGCGAGGAATTCGCCAGGACCCAGCCGCTGAAAGGCGCGCGCATCACCGGCAGCCTGCACATGACGATCCAGACCGCGGTGCTGATCGAGACCTTGCAGGCTCTGGGCGCGCAGGTGCGGTGGGCCTCGTGCAACATCTTCTCCACCCAGGACCACGCGGCCGCGGCCATCGCCGCCACCGGCACGCCGGTGTTCGCCATCAAGGGCGAATCGCTGAAGGACTACTGGGACTACACGCACCGCATCTTCGACTTCGGCGCCAAGGGCACCGAGGGCGAAGGCCCCAACATGATCCTGGACGACGGCGGCGACGCCACGCTGCTGATGCACCTGGGCAAGCAGGCCGAGACCGACGCTTCCGTCATCGCCAACCCCAAGAGCGAGGAAGAGAAGGTGCTGTTCGCCGCCATCAAGGCCAAGCTGGCGGAAGACGGCACCTGGTACAGCCGCAAGAGCGCGCAGATCCTCGGTGTGACCGAGGAAACCACCACCGGCGTGCACCGCCTGAAGGAGATGAGCGCCAAGGGCACGCTGATGTTCCGCGCCATCAACGTGAACGACAGCGTCACCAAGAGCAAGTTCGACAACCTGTACGGCTGCCGCGAAAGCCTGGTGGACGGCATCAAGCGCGCCACCGACGTGATGGTGGCCGGCAAGATCGCCGTGGTGTGCGGCTACGGCGACGTGGGCAAGGGCAGCGCCCAGGCCCTGCGCGCGCTGAGCGCCCAGGTGTGGGTGACCGAGGTCGACCCGATCTGCGCCCTGCAGGCCGCCATGGAAGGCTACCGCGTGGTCACCATGGAAGACGCCGCGCCGCTGGCCGACATCTTCGTCACCTGCACCGGCAACAAGGATGTCATCACCTACGCGCACATGAAGGCCATGAAGGACCAGGCCATCGTCTGCAACATCGGCCACTTCGACAACGAGATCGACGTCGCCAGCCTCGAGCAGCACTGCCAGTGGGAAGAGATCAAGCCGCAGGTGGACCACGTGATCTTCGAAGGCGGCAAGCGCATCATCCTGCTGGCCAAGGGCCGCCTGGTGAACCTGGGCTGCGCCACCGGCCACCCGAGCTACGTGATGAGCTCCAGCTTCGCCAACCAGACCATCGCGCAGATCGAGCTGTTCTCTCACAGCGACTTCTACGAGCAGGGCAAGGTCTACGTGCTGCCCAAGCATCTCGACGAGAAGGTCGCGCGCCTGCAGCTGGCCAAGCTCAACGCCAGGCTCACCGAGCTGACCGACGCGCAGGCCAGCTACATCGGCGTACCCAAGGCCGGCCCCTACAAGGCCGACACCTACCGCTACTGAGACCTTCGGTTGACGGGCCATGTGGCGCTGGTTGCACGCGTGGGGCTGGACAGTGCTGTGGCTGCTGATCGTCGGCCGCTCCGGCCACGCCTTCCCGGTCACCCTGGGCAGCGCATTGGTGCTGGGTGTGCTGCTGCTCCCGGGGGTGTACCTGCCGCTGCGGCTGGCCCTGAAAGAGCGCAGTGCCGATCTGTCGGGCGAACTGATGGCGCCCCTGGCAATGGCACTGGCCGGTGTGTTCGTCAGCTTCGTGGTGCTGGGCTTCCTCAGCGTGGTGGGCTTCTGGGACCAGCGGCCAGCCCACGCCACTTCGGCCGGCGTGGCCGTGGCGGTGGTGGCCCTGCACGTGTTCGCCAGCATCAGCATCTTCCTGGGCGAGCGCTGGCTGCGGCTGGACGGTACGGGAGACGACGCATGAGCGCACAAGCCCGTACCCCAATATGCGCCCCGGAGCGCACGGCGCGGAGGCTCGTCCGATGAGCGCCGAACCCCAGCCCGTGATCCGCCGCACGCGGGTGGAAGACATTCCGGCGCTGATCGAGCTGCAGCGCCGCGTCTACCCGACCATCGAGCCCTGGAGCCCCGACAAGCTGCGCCAGCAGGTCGACATGTTCCCGCAGGGCCAGCTGATGGCCGAGATGGACGGGCAGCCGGTGGGCTGCGCCAGCTCGCTGGTGGTGCTGTGGAACGAGTGGGCCGAGTCGCACACTTGGGAAGAGATCACCAGCGCCGGCACCTTCGAGCATCACAACCCCGACGGCCGCACGCTGTACGGCGCCGAGGTCTTTGTGGCGCCCGAGGCGCGCGGCTCCGGCGTGGGCCACCTGCTGTACGAGGGGCGGCGCGCCATCTGCCGCGAGTTCAACCTGAAACGCATCATCGCCTGCGGCCGGCTGCCGGGCTACCACCGGCACGCGGCCGGGATGAGCGCCGAGTTCTACGCCCGCAAGGTGGTGTGGGGCGATTTCTTCGATCCCGTGCTGAGCTTTCAGTTGCGCGAAGGCTTCAGCTATTGCGGCGTGGTGGAAGGCTACCTGCCGGACGACGAGGAATCGGGCGGCTTCGCCTCGATCATCGTCTGGCTCAACCCCGACTACGACGACACGCTGCCCAACCAGCTGATCAAGGAGGACATCCCATGATCGTACGCATCGCCGCCGTGCAGTACTGGCTGCGCGACATCCATGACTGGGCCGGTTTCGAGAACCAGGTCCGCTTCGTGATGAAGGCCGCCGGCGACTACAAGCCGCAGTTCGTGCTGCTGCCGGAAATCTTCACCACGCAGCTGATGTCGTTCATGGACACCAGCGACGTGGCCGCCGCCGTGCGCAACATGAACGACTACACGCGGCGCTACAAGGAGCTGCTGTCCGAGCTGGCCACGCAATGGAACGTGCACCTGATCGGCGGCAGCCACCCCACGCTGCGCGAAGACGGCAAGCTGCTCAACACCGCCTATTACTTCACCCCCGGTGGCGAGATCCACGAGCAGGACAAGATCCACCGCACCCGCTGGGAACGCGAGAAGTGGAACACCGACGCCGGCGACACGCTCAAGCTGTTCGACACCCCGTTCGGCAAGATCGCCATCCTGATCTGCTACGACATCGAGTTCCCGGAGCAGGCGCGCATGGTCTGCGAGGCCGGCGCCGACATCCTGTTCGTGCCCTCCTGCACCGACGACCGCCAGGGCTTCCTGCGCGTGCGCTACTGCTGCCACGCGCGCGCCATCGAGAACCAGGTGTTCGTGGTGATGACCAGCACCGTCGGCAACCTGGCCGTGGAAGGCCTGGGCATGCACTATGGCCAGGCGGCCATCATCACGCCGTCGGACTTCCCCTTCGCGCGCGACGGCATCGCCGCCGAAGGCACGCCCAACATGGAGCAGATCGTGGTGGCCGAGGTCGACCTGAAAGACCTGGAGACCAACCGCATCAAGGGCACCACCATCCCGCTCTACGACAAGCGCAAGGACATCTACGACAACCCGGTGGAGCTGGTGAAGGTGCCCTAGGCCTTCAATGCCCTGTTCATGCGCGCCGACCAGATGCTCGTCGAGCGGGGCCTTGCGGCCTCGCGCAGCCAGGCCCAGCGGCTGATCGCCGCCGGCGCGCGCTGGCGCGGCCAGGCCTCGGGCCAGCACTGGCGGCCGCTGGCCAAGAGCGACGAGCTGCGGCCCGACGCCGAGATCGAGCTGCTCGACGCCGCCGAGGCGCGCTACGTCTCGCGCGGCGGCCTCAAGCTGGAAGGCGCGCTGCGCGCCTGCGGGATCGACGTGCGCGGCTGGCACTGCCTGGACGTCGGCCAGTCCACCGGCGGTTTCACCGACTGCCTGCTGCAGCACGGCGCCGCCCACGTCACCGGCGTGGACGTGGGCCACGGCCAGCTGCACCCCAAGCTGGCCCAGGACGCCCGCGTGACGGCGCTGGAAGGCATCAACGCGCGCAACCTGGATGCTTCTCAATTGATAGCTGGCTGCGCCCGCCACGAGCCGGCTGCAGGCCATTTTGGCACTGAAAACAACGTCGGCTTCGAGCTGGTCACCGGCGACCTGTCCTTCATCTCGCTCACGCTGGTGCTGCCGGCGCTGGCGCCGCTGGTGCGGCCGGGCGGCCACCTGCTGATGCTGGTCAAGCCGCAGTTCGAGCTGCAGCCGCCGCAACTCGGCAAGGGCGGTATCGTGCGCGACGCCAGCCTGTTCGACGCGGTGGAGGCGCGCATCCGCGCCGCCGCCGCCGCGGCCGGGCTGCGGGTGGCCGCCTGGCTGCCCAGCCCCATCGCCGGCGGCGACGGCAACCGCGAATTCTTCCTCCACGCGCGGCGCTGAGACCCGCCGCCCATCCCTTACTCTCCCTGCTTCACCGAACCACCACCACCATGCGCCCGCCCATCAGCCTGGAATTCTTCCCCCCCAAGACGCCCCAAGGCGCCGACAAGCTGCGCGGCGTGCGCCAGCAGCTCTACGCGCTGAAGCCGGAGTTCTGCTCCGTCACCTTCGGGGCCGGCGGCTCCACGCAGGAAGGCACGCTGACCACCGTGCGCGAGATCATGGACGAAGGCATGGCCGCGGCGCCGCACCTGTCGTGCATCGGCCAGACCAGGGATTCGATCCGCGAGCGCCTGGCCGCCTACACCGAAGCCGGCGTGCGCCGCATCGTCGCGCTGCGCGGCGACATGCCCAGCGGCTACGGCATGGGCGGCGAGTTCCTGCACGCCAGCGACCTGGTGGCCTTCATCCGCACGGAGACGGGCGAGCGCTTTCGCATCGAGGTGGCCGCCTACCCCGAGACACATCCCCAGGCGCGCTCGCCGCAGGACGACCTGCTGGCCTTCAAGGCCAAGGTGGACGCCGGTGCCGATGCCGGCATCACGCAGTACTTCTTCAACGCCGATGCCTACTTCCGCTACCTGGACGAGGTGCGCGCGCTGGGCATTGGCGTGCCCGTGGTGCCGGGCATCATGCCGATCACCAACTCCAGCCAGCTGCTGCGCTTTTCCGACGCCTGCGGCGCCGAGGTACCGCGCTGGATCCGCATGCGGCTCATGGCCTTCGGTGACGACGCGGCCGGCATCAAGGCCTTCGGCGCCGACGTGGTGGCCGCGCTGTGCGAGCGCCTGCTGGCCGGCGGCGCGCCGGGCCTGCACATCTACACCATGAACCAGGCGGCTGCGGCGCAGGCGCTGTGTGAAAGGTTGCGCTGATCCCCGGAGTCGTTTCGCCCCACGTGCTCGCGGCCACAGGCCGTGTCCCCTCGGTCTGCCCATGTCTGCGCAGGCAGACCTGAAGCCGCAAGCCCCAGCCCCCTCTCTTCGGGATGGAAAACGACATCGCTGGCCGGTACACCCCCCGGCCGAGGTGTCCCGCCATGACCTGCTCCGCGGCTATCCGTTTGCCCTTCTTGCCGGCCGGAACGACCCCATGAAATTGCGTCGATCCGTGTCGCCGGGACTGGTTCTTAACCCATAAGATTGCAGAACCGGTATGGCCGGGTAGAGTCCGGTCTCTAGCGCGACGCCGCAGGTGTTCCCACGGGCTCGGGTGAGCCTATAAAATCCGCCGCATGTTACGGGACACCTCTCCCGGCGCCCCTCAGGGTGCGTCGGCTGCGGGAAGTTCGCGTCTGGGGAGCAAGGGCTGGATGCTGCTGTTGGCCGGCCTGCTGGGGACCTCTGCTGTCGCCGCCGGACAGACGCTGCTCGAAACTTCCAATACCTACGCCACACCCTGCACCTCCGCCAAGGCGGTGCACGACATGCGCTGCCCCAACTACACCGGGTTCAAGACCCGGCTGGGGCTGGGTGCTGTCGCGCCGGTGGAACCTTCGGCCAGTGTGCGGGATGCCCTGCGCAGCCCGGAGCCCAGCGGGCTCGGCCTGCGCATCGGCCGCGACATCGCAAGCGGCACCGCTTCCTGGTACGGGCCTGGCTTTCACGGCCGGCTCACGGCCAGCGGCGAGCGCTTCGATCAGAACCAGCTCACCGCCGCGCACAAGACGCTGCCCCTGGGCACGCACGTGGCCGTCTACAACCCGCGCACGGGCAAGCAGGTGGTGGTGCGCATCAACGACCGCGGCCCTTACATCCGCGGCCGCCTGATCGACCTCAGCCGCGCCGCCGCCAAGGCGCTGGGCATGATGAGCCGCGGCCACGACACCGTGGTGCTGCGCGAAGTGCCCGCGGGCGACGACGTCGTCGCGAGTCAATAACTCCCCCCTGAGGCGCTGACGCGCCTTCCCCCGCTTTCTGCGGGCGGGGGGACGACGCCAGTGGCCGGGCAAAACCTGCTCCACGGCGTCCACTCACATGGCATGCTCCGCGGCCGTTTGGGGGGCGCCCGCTTCACGAAGGGTCGGCCCGCAGGAAACCTGAAAGCTATACTCTTGATAGCTGCCTGCTGCCGTCAAACATGGGCGGAAGGCCAAAAAGGCTTGCAAACCAGCGAGTGGCCACACAACGCTCTCGGCTCAGCCTCCGCACTGTCAACTGTCCGATGGCCGCGGAGCAGGCCAAGCCGGCGAACGCCCTGGCCGGGCTTGCACCGGCCGGCGGCGTTGTCCCCCTTCCCGAAGAGAGAAGGGGCTGAGGCCTGCGGCTCCAGGTCTGCCTGCGCAGACCTGGACAGGCCGAAGAGCCGCCGCCTCTGGCGGCGAGCACCGAGGCGCGTCAGCGACTCAAGGGGATGCCCCCTTCACCTCTCGTCGTAGCTCACCACCAGCTTGTCGCCCGTGGGGCGCGCCTGGCAGGAGAGGACGAAGCCCTGGGCCATCTCTTCGGCCTCCAGGGTGAAGTTCTTGTCCATGGTGACCTGGCCTTCCAGCACCTTGGCACGGCAGGTGCAACACACGCCACCCTTGCAGGAGTACGGCAGGTCCAGGCCGGCGGAGAGGGCGACGTCGAGCACGTGCTGGTCGGGGCGCATGCTCATCTCGTGCGCCTTGCCGTCCACCACCACCGTCAGCGCCACCTGGCCGGTGGGGGCCTCCGGGTCGCCGTGCTGCACGGCGGCGCGGCGTGCGTCGGTGCTGAGCTTTTCCAGCGAGGGTGATGTGAAGCGCTCGCTGTAGATGCGGTCGGCCGGCACGCCGGCCTGCTGGAGCGCCTGCTCGGTTTCCTCGATCATGGCCTCGGGACCGCAGACGAAGACCTCGTCCATGCTTCTGGCGGGCAGCAGGGTGTCGATCAGTTGCCGCACCTTGGCGGCGTCGATGCGGCCTTCCAGCAGCGGCACCTCCTGCGCCTGGCGCGAGAGGATGTGGATCAGCGTCAGCCGGTTCTTGTACTTGTCCTTCAGGTCCTGCAGCGCCTCGTTGAACATCACGCTGCTCATGCGGCGGTTGCCGTACACCAGCGTGAACTTGGCGGTGTCGCTCTCCTCCATCGTGGTGGCGATGATGCTGAGGATGGGCGTGATGCCCGAGCCGGCGGCAAAGCCCACGCGGTGCAGCGCGCGCGGCTTCCTGATGGTGAAGCGCCCGTCCGGCGGCATCACCGCCATCTTGTCACCGGCCTTCAGCCGGGTGGCCGCCCAGTTGGAGAACACGCCGCCTTCCATGGGGCGGATGCCCACTTCCAGTTCGCCGCCGCTGGCGTAGCGACTGCGCGTCGAGCAGATGGAGTAGTTGCGACGCACGTCCTGCCCGTCGATGGTGCTGCGCAGCGTGAGGAACTGGCCGGGCTCGAAGCTGAACTGCTCGTGCAGCTCCTGCGGCACGGCGAAGGTAATGGCCACGGAACCCGCGGCCTCGGGGCTGACGCGGGCGACGGTGAGCTCATGAAAGCGTGGGGCGGACATGGACTTGTTTCCTCTTTTCGTTCTCGTGGTGCGTTGTGGTTGCGGCCAGCGCTCCGGTGCGCACACCACGGTGCGCAACCGGGCCGCCGACGGCGCTCAATGCGGTTTGAAGTAGTCGAAGGGCTCCAGGCAATCCAGGCAGCGGTACAGCGCCTTGCAGGCGGTGGAGCCGAAGTGCGAGGTTTCCGTGGTGTGGGTGGAGCCGCATTGCGGGCAGGGCACGGCGGGCAGCGCGCTTTCAGCATCCTTTGAGGCTGCATCCCTTGTGCCGCCTGCGCCGCCAGCTCCTTTTCTGGGAGCGAACCGGATCACCGCCTCGCCCGCCTGGGCGCTGCCGCACTGCGGCGGCGCGATGCCGTAGGCACGCAGCTTCTCGTGCGCGACGGGCGTCATCCAGTCGGTGGTCCAGGCCGGGGCGAGCTGCGTGACCACGCGGGCGGCCAGGCCTTCGCGCGCCAGCCGCGCCACGATGTCGTCGTGGATCTGCTCCATGGCCGGGCAGCCGCTGTAGGTGGGGGTGATCACCACTTCCAGCACGCCGTCGGCGCCGCGGCGCAGGTCGCGCACGATGCCCATCTCGCGCAGCGTGACGACCGGGATTTCCGGATCGCTCAGCTCGTCGAGCACCGGCCAGAGCCTGGCACGCTCACTTTCCGATAGCTGGCTGCGCCCGTCATGCAAGGGCTGGGAGGCGATTTGGCTCATAAACCGCCTTCAGCCCCGCAGCCCGGACGCGCCTGCGTGCGCTGAAGAGCGCAGCAGCGCCGGCCTGCTCACCACACCGCTCCCGGATGCTGGCGCGCCAGACCCTGCAGCTCGTTCAGCAGGTAGCCCAGATGCTCGGAATGCACGCCGCGCTTGCCTTCGGTGACGTAGTGCTTCGCCTCGGGCGGGCGGCGCAGCGTGGCTTCCTGCAGCGCGGCGTCCACGGCGGCGTCCCACTCGGCGCGCAGCGCCGGCACATCGACGCCGCAGCCGGCGGCGATGGCGCCGGCCTCGGTGGGGCTGGCGGCCCAGAACTCGCTGGTATAGGGCAGCAGGTGGTCCACGGCGTCCTGCATGCGGCGGTGCGATTCATCGGTGCCGTCGCCCAGGCGCACCAGCCAGTCGCGCGAGTGGCGCAGGTGGTAGCGCACTTCCTTGAGCGACTTGGCGGCGATGGCGGCCAGCCGCTCGTCGCCGCAGGCCTGCAGGCGCTCCCACACCATCACCATCAGCTGGCTGTAGAGCCAGTTGCGCACGATGGTGGTGGCCCAGTCGCGGTTGCCCACGCCCATGGGCACCAGCGCCGGGCTGTGCGGCAGCTCCAGCAGCGTGTAGTTGAGGAAATCCGGCACGTCGCGGAAGTAGGCCAGCGTGTCCTCGGTGATGGGGCCGGCGGGCCAGGCGCTGGGCCGCGTGGTGCGGCCTTCGGCGTTCATGCGCTCGGCCACGTACTGGTAGAGCAGGCGCGCCTGGCCGATCAGGTCGAGGCTGTTGTTGGCCATCGACATGTCTTCCTCAATGGTGGGCGCGTGGCCGCACCATTCGGCGTTGCGCTGGCCGAGCACGAGCGCGTTGTCGGCCAGGTGCAGCAGGTAGGCGATGGGCGCACTCACCCTGTCGATCACGGCCGGCATCACATGTGCCCCACTTCGTCGGGGATCTCGTAGAAGGTCGGGTGGCGGTAGATCTTGTCGTCCGCGGGCTCGAAGAACTCGGCCTTGTCGTCCGGCTCGGAGGCGCTGATGAGGTGCGAGGGCACGACCCAGATGCTCACGCCTTCCTGCCGACGGGTGTAGACGTCGCGCGCCATCTGCAGCGCGTGCGTGGCGTCGGCGGCGTGCAGGCTGCCGCAGTGCTTGTGCTCCAGGCCCTGCTTGCTGCGCACGAAAACCTCCCACAGCGGCCAATCCTTCAGGGCCTTGGCGGCGGATGCGCCCGCGGCGGGCTGGGCGGCTTGCTTCCTGGTGCTCATGCTGCCTCCTTCATGGCGCGTTGGGCTTGTTTTTCAGAATGGGCCAGGGCGGCTTCGCGCACCCAGGCACCATCGTCGTGGGCCTTGACGCGGGTGGCCAGGCGCTCGCGGTTCATGGGGCCGTGGCCGTTCACGGTCTGCCAGAACTCGTCCCAGTCGATCTCGCCGTGGTCGTGGTGGCCGCGCGCCTCGTTCCACTTGAGTTCCGGATCGGGTAGGGTCACGCCCAGCACTTTGGCCTGGGGCACGGTGGCGTCGATGAACTTCTGGCGCAGGTCGTCGTTGCTGATGCGCTTGATGCCCCACTTCATGCCCTGGCTGGAGTGGATGCTGTCCTTGTCGGAAGGGCCGAACATGGCCAGGCACTTCCACCAGTAGCGGTTCACTGCGTCCTGCACCATGTCGCGCTGGGCCTGGGTGCCCTTCATCATCACCAGCAGGGCCTCATAGCCCTGGCGCTGGTGGAAGCTTTCTTCCTTGCAGACGCGGATCATGGCGCGCGCGTAGGGGCCGTAGCTGCAGCGGCACAGCGGGATCTGGTTCATGATGGCCGCGCCGTCCACCAGCCAGCCGATCACGCCCACATCGGCCCAGTTGAGCGTGGGGTAGTTGAAGATGGAGCTGTACTTGGCCTTGCCGCTGTGCAGGGCATCCAGCATGTCTTCGCGGCTGGTGCCCAGGGTTTCGGCGGCGCTGTAGAGGTACAGCCCGTGGCCGCCCTCGTCCTGCACCTTGGCGATCAGGATGCACTTGCGCTTCAGGCTGGGGGCGCGGGTGATCCAGTTGCCTTCGGGCAGCATGCCGACGATCTCGGAATGCGCGTGCTGGCTGATCTGGCGCACCAGCGTCTTGCGGTAGGCCTCGGGCATCCAGTCGCGCGGCTCGATGCGGCCGTCGGCGGCGATGCGCGCCTCGAAGCGCTGCTCCAGCTCGGCCTCGGCCGCACTCTGCGCCTTGGGCACGGCCTTCAGGCCGGCGGCCTTGCCGGCCTCGTCGTCGGGGACGGAAAAGGATTGCGTATACACGTGGAAGTCTCCTCGTTGGCCGGCCAGGCAGCGCCCTGAACGGCGCCACCACCGGCACGCGGTGATCGGGGAGCCACGAGTATAGAGAATTAACCGACCGTGCGGTCGGTTAATTGCCCATCGGGGCTTAAGGGTTTTCCCTTGGGCGCGCTGGAGCCGCGGGAACGCGGGTCGCCAAGCCGACCGGGAGGCGCTCAGTTGGTCGCCGCGATGGCCTCGTTCAGCGTGCTCCACAGGGCCTTGGTGTAAGGCACCATGTCCTCGCGGAAGTACCACCAGAAATAGCCCCCCACGTAATTGGTCACCGGTGGCTTCAAGGCGTAGTAGCGCTGCAGGTAGGCGGCCTTTTGCGAAGCGCTGCTGGTGCCCACTTCGCCGAAGCCCAGCCGGGAGTTGGGGAACATCGCCGAGAGTTGGGTGAAGACCGCGTTCCAGTCGGGCTTGAGGTTGTTGCAGTCTTCCTCGTAGTAGCTCACCAGCACGTAGTCCAGCCCCTGCTTCATCCGCTGGGGTATGTTGGCTGCCGCCCAAGTGAACATCTCGTTGCTCTTCTTGGACCAGCAGTCCTGGTTGTAGTACAGCGTCAGCGCCGTGGTTCTGCCCTGACCCTTGACGATGTCGTACGCCCCGGTCATCTTGGCCACCACGTCGCTGTTGGTGCCCAGCCATTCGCCGTTGATTTCGTTGCCGATTTCCCAGATGTCGACCACGTCGCCCAGCGCCGCCAGGTATTCGTTGGTGCGGTCCAGGTAGCCCTGCACGTTCACCGTGGTCAGGTATTGCGAGTCCAGGATCTCGCCCATCACGTAGCTGACCTTGTTGATGGCCACCGTGGCGGCGCGGTAGCTGCTGGCGGCCTGGTATTCGTCGAAGACGATGCGCGTGGTGGGGGTGCGCGACAGCCTGGACAGGGCTTCGGTGATCGACGACAGCCCGGAGATATCGTCCACCGTGACGCCGTACAGTGGCAGCGGCACCGCGCGGCCGGCGCCGGTGGTCGGTGCGATGGCCGACGACGTCGGAGCGGGCGTGGGCGACGCCACCGGAGTGACCGCCGGCGACGGAGACGGCGAAGGGGTCGGTGTGAGCGAAGGCGCCGGCGTGGCGCTTTCGGTGCCGCTGGTCGCGGGTGACGGCGAGGTCGCCACCGGGGTGGACGCCGCCGAGCTGTCGGAACCGCCGCCGCAGGCGCCCAGCGCCGAGGCCGCTGCCGCCGCCATCAGCGCGCGCACGACGGCCAGCCGCGAACCGACGCCGTTGGTGGCCGAAGCACCGGCCGTTTTGGCGGACCGGCGGGGCATGAAGGCCGGCACGGCCGGCAGGGTGGAAGCGGGGTTGGTTTGCATGGGCGCCAGTTTAGGTTCAACACCCTTGCGCCGGTAAGGTTTTGTTCACAGCCGCGCTGATCCAAGCCCACCCGACCGGCTGGCAATTACTATGAATACCATAGCTGCCTGCGGCCGCCATATAAGGGCCGGAGGCTGATTTCGCTCATAAAACCTACCCTACCCCCCAAGGTCAGGCTCAGTTCGTGGCGGCGACGGCGCTGTTCAGCGTGGTCCACAGGTCCTTGGTGTAGGGCACCATGTCCTGCTTGAAATACCACCAGAAGTAGCCGCCCACATAGTTGGCCACCGGCGGCTTCAAGGCGTAGTAGCGCTGCAGGTAGGCGGCCTTCTTGGCCTTCCTGCTGGTGCCGACCTCGCCGAAGCCGACCTTGGAATTGGGGAACATGGCCGAGAGTTGGGTGAAGACCGCGTTCCAGTCGGGCTTGAGGTTGTTGCAGTCTTCCTCGTAGTAGCTCACCAGCACGTAGTCCAGCCCCTGCTTCATCCGCTGGGGTATGTTGGCCGCCGCCCAGGTGAACATCTCGTTGCTCTTCTTGGACCAGCAGTCCTGGTTGTAGTACAGCGTCAGCGCCGTGGTTCTGCCCTGACCCTTGACGATGTCGTACGCCCCGGTCATCTTGGCCACCACGTCGCTGTTGGTGCCCAGCCATTCGCCGTTGATTTCGTTGCCGATTTCCCAGATGTCGACCACGTCGCCCAGCGCCGCCAGGTATTCGTTGGTGCGGTCCAGGTAGCCCTGCACGTTCACCGTGGTCAGGTATTGCGAGTCCAGGATCTCGCCCATCACGTAGCTGACCTTGTTGATGGCCACCGTGGCCTTGCGGTAGCCGCTGGCTGGCTGGTACTCGTCGAACACGATCCGGGTGGTGGGCGTGCGCGAGAGCTTCGAGAGTGCCTCGGTGATGGAAGACAGGCCGCTCACGTCGTCCACCGTCACGCCGTACAGCGGCGAAGGCACCGTGCGGCCGGCCCCCGCGGGAGGCGGCAGGGCGGCGGCGGTTTCCGTGGGGGTGGTGCCGGTGCTGGTGGTGCTGACGGCGTCGACCGCCGTGGCAGTGGCGGCGTCCGCCGTGGTGGACGCCGCGGACGTGGCGGCAGCGGTCGTGCCGGTGGATTCACCGCCGCCGCAGGCGCTCAGGGCAACCAGGGCCGCGGTGGCCAGCGCCGCGCGCAGCAGGCCCTGGGAAGTGGAAAGGCGAACCGGCGCGGCACAGGCCAGCGAGGATTCGGGCGAATGGGCCGGCCGCGCCGGTAAGTAGGTCGAGGTAGTCATGGCGGCGCAGTCTAGGGAGCGCCGCACGCCGCAAGTAAACAAAGGTTGTAAAAATACTCCCCTTATTAACGTCTGGAATCAAATACTTTGAAACTACAAACTACCTAAATTAGGGTATGTAAGTTCACTACAAAGTATGCATTTTTTAACGACCACTGAGGTGCCGGCCGACGAAGAACGTGGTAGCGCCGGCGGCGCACTGATCGCGGCCAGCAAGCCTGGTCTTCTTCGGTCTGCCCAGCCTTGAGGGAATCCGCCGCCGGTAGCGGGCAGCTCTGGCGGCCGGCGGGGCCGGCGGCGGGGCTCAGCCCCCGGTTTCCACCGTCCAGCCCGCGTGGGGCCCGCGCGCCAGCGCTTCCTGCAGCACCGGCAGGGCGGCGCGCAGGCCGGCGGCCAGGGTGTGCGGCGGGTTGATCACGAACATGCCGCTGGCGGTGAGGCCAGGGCGGGCGGGCTCGGCACCGGGCACCGCCGCGGGTGTGGCGCTGCGCGGCGCGCCCACGGCCAGGGTGGCGTGCAGCCAGGGCCGCCCGGCCTGGTTGGCCAGGGTGCGCAGGCGCCGCGGCAGGTCGTGCGCCTGGGCGCGGCCGATGATCGGGTACCAGACCAGGTAGACGCCGGTGGCGAAGCGCCGCAGGCCGTCCTGCACGGCAGCGGCCACGCGGGCGTAGTCGGTCTTGATCTCGTAGCTCGGGTCGATCAGCACCAGCGCCCGGCGCGAGCCGGCGCGGTCGGCCGGCGGGGGCAGCAGGCCTTTCAGGCCCTCGAAACCGTCCTGCCGCGCCACGCTGACCTGCCGGCCGGCCTCCAGCTGCGCCACATGGGCCGCCAGGGCCTGGCTGTCGGTGGGGTGCAGCTCGAACAGCTTGAGGCGGTCGTGCACGGCGGCGCGTCCGGGTTCGGTCATCAGCGCGTGCATCAGGAAGGGCGAGCCAGGGTAGACGCGCCAGGGCGCCTCAGGCGATGCATTGCTATTGAAGCCAGCCACCAGCGCCAGATAGTCCCACAACAGATTTGCTTCTTCTTTTGTAGCTGCCTGCGCCCGCTGTGCCTGGTCTGGAGCCTGATTTTCTTCTGAAACCCGCGCCTGGTGCAGCGCCTGCAGGCGCGCCACGCCCTGCTCGGCCTCGCCGGAGAGGCGGGCCGCACCGTCGTCCAGCCGGTACACGCCGGCGCCGGCGTGGGTGTCGATCAGCGTCAGCGGGGTGCTCTTGGCCATCAGGTGGCGCAGCGTGGCCAGCAGCGTGACGTGCTTGAGCGCGTCGGCGTGGTTGCCGGCATGAAAGGCGTGGCGGTAGCTGAACATGGGGGCCGATGGTACCCGTGCTGCGGCCTCTGGCGGCCCTCCCCGCCCGGCGCCAGGCGCCCGGCAGCCAGCCGGGCGTCGTCGCGCGGCCGCATCAGCCGGCCCGCCCCCGGGCTCGCCCGCAGCCAGGGGCTGTTGCAAAACGCCCGACAAGGTTAGAATACAAGGCTTTGCAGCGATTTGTGGCCCCGCGGCAAAAGCAGTGCGACCCAAGGCATTTGGGGCAGCACACCCACCACCTAAGAGGCTCCCTTTCAAGAGGAGCGCCGACCGTGGAAAAGGGCCCGCCAAACCATCCTCTCCAAGGAAACTCATGAAAACGTTCAGCGCAAAACCCGCTGACGTGACGCACGAGTGGTTTGTGATTGACGCCACCGACAAGGTGCTCGGACGGGTAGCCAGCGAAGTTGCCCTCCGTCTGCGCGGCAAACACAAGGCCATTTACACGCCTCACGTCGATACCGGCGACTTCATCGTCGTCGTCAACGCTTCCAAGCTCCGCGTCACCGGCGCGAAAGAGCTCGACAAGAAGTACTACCGCCACACCGGCTACCCGGGCGGCATCCGCGAAACCAACTTCCGCGACCTGCAGGCCAAGCATCCCGGCCGCGCGCTGGAGAAGGCCGTCAAGGGCATGCTGCCCAAGGGCCCGCTGGGTTACGCCATGATCAAGAAGCTGAAGGTCTACGGCGGCGCGGAACATCCGCACTCTGCCCAGCAGCCCAAGGCACTGGAAGTCTGAGGAGCCGCAAATGATTGGTGAATGGAACAATGGCACCGGCCGTCGCAAATCCAGCGTCGCCCGCGTGTTTCTGAAAAAGGGCTCCGGCAAGATCACGGTCAACGGCAAGCCGATCGAACAGTTCTTCGGTCGCCAGACCTCGATCATGATCTGCAAGCAGCCGCTGGTGCTGACCGAGAACGTCGAAGCCTTCGACATCCAGGTCAACGTGCATGGCGGCGGCGAATCCGGCCAGGCCGGCGCGGTGCGCCACGGTATCACCCGTGCCCTGATCGACTACGACGCAAACCTCAAGCCCACGCTGTCGGCTGCCGGTTACGTGACCCGCGACGCCCGCGAGGTCGAGCGCAAGAAGGTCGGTCTGCACTCCGCCCGTCGTCGCAAGCAGTTCAGCAAGCGCTGATCGCTGCCCTGCCCCACGGCACTCAGGGCCGTGCAAGCTTTCCGGCTTGCACGGCCTTGTTGTTTGCGGCGCGTGCTGACACGGTGCGCCAGCGCGGTCGTGGTAGAACATCGCATGCACCGCACACAACCCTAGGAGCGCACGCCATGCTGGGACTCAAGAAGCAGCTTTCCGTCAAGAGCATCATCGGGCCGGGCATGCGGGTGGACGGGCCGGTGGACTTCCAGGACGGCCTGCAGATCGACGGCACGGTGCTTGGCGACGTCAAGGCCAACCCCGACCAGCCCAGCCTGCTGGTGATCACCGAGACCGGTTCGGTGCAGGGCGCCATCCGCGCCGACCACGTGGTCATCGGCGGCTCGGTGGTGGGCCCGGTGCAGGCGGCCGAGTTGCTCGAACTGCAGTCCAAGGCCCGGGTCGAGGGCGACGTGCAGTACAAGGCGCTGGAGATGCAGCAGGGCGCGGTGATCGCCGGCCAGCTGCGGCCGCAGCTCACCCCGCCGCCGGCACAGGCCACGCGCGCACCCGCGGCCCGTGCGGAGCCGACCGAGCCCTCGCTCGAGCCCGAGCCGGTGCCCGAGCTGCGCGAACCCACGCTGGAGCCCGAACCGGAACCCCAGGCCAAGCGCGATACCCGACTGTTTTGATATACTATTGGGATCGATCCCACAGGAGTGCGTCATGAGCGCCGTCGCAGAGAACGTCCAGACCCAGATGCCCGATCCCATCGTCTTCACCGACAGCGCGGCCGCCAAGGTGGCCGACCTGATCGCCGAGGAAGGCAACCCCGACCTGAAGCTGCGCGTGTTCGTGCAGGGCGGCGGCTGCTCGGGTTTCCAGTACGGCTTCACCTTCGACGAGATCGCCAACGACGACGACACCACCATGACCAAGAATGGTGTCTCGCTGCTGATCGACGCCATGAGCTACCAGTACCTGGTGGGCGCCGAGATCGACTACAAGGAAGACCTTCAGGGGGCGCAATTCGTCATCAAGAACCCGAACGCCACCACCACCTGCGGCTGCGGCTCGTCGTTCTCCGTGGCCGAGTAGGCGGACCGCTGACGATCAGACCAAAAGCTATCAAAACAAGAGCTGCCTGCGCCCGCTGCGTGACGGCTGCAGCCTGATTTGATCAAGAAAACCTGTCTGGTGCAGGGCACAAAAAAGCCGGCTTTCAAAGCCGGCTTTTTGTTGGCAAGACCACGCCGCGGGCGCTGCCCGCGCGGCCTCACTCGAAGTTCGCGGGCGTGGTGTTGGCGGCCGCGGTCAGTTGCAGCTTCATGCCGGCTGCCAGCTTGGCGAACGCCGCCTTGCCGCCGGGCGACACCGGCACGTAGTCGCGCTGCTCGGCCAGCACTTCGCTCGGGTTGACCGGCTCGTTGGCGACGCGGAATTCGAAGTGCAGATGCGGGCCGGTGGCCCAGCCGGTCTGGCCCACGCGGCCGACGGTTTCACCCTGCGCCACGTTGTCGCCCACCTTGACGTCGATCTCGGACAGGTGCGCGTACAGCGTGGAGTCCTGGTTGCGGTGCTTGATCTGGATCACGTTGCCGTAACCATGCTGCACGCCGGCAAAGGTGACCACGCCGTCACCGATGGTGCGCACCGGCGTGCCGGTGGGCGCGCCGTAGTCCACGCCCTTGTGGTCGCGCTGGTAGCCCAGGATCGGGTGCTTGCGCGAGCCGAAGCCGCTGGTGATGCGCGAGACTTCCATGGGCGAGAGCAGGTAGGCCTTGCGCAGGCTCTGGCCGTCGAAGTTGTAGTAGCCGCCCTTGTCGGCGCCGTCTTCCTTGAACCACAGGGCCTGGTGCACCTTGCTGCGGTTGACGAACTCGGCGCTCAGCACGCGGCCGGCGCGCACCGGCTGGCCGTCGGCCTCCAGCGATTCGTAGACGATGGCGAAGCGGTCGCCCTTGTACAGCGCCTTGTGGAAGTCGACCTCGGAGTCGAACATGTCGGTCATCTGCTTGGTGACCGAATCGGGCACGTCGGCGGCGTCGGTGGCGGCGAACAGCGAGCTGCGGATCACGCCGCTCACCAGGCGCTGCGTGGCCTGCAGCGGCGCGTCTTCCACGTGCACGGAGAAGCCGTTGCCGGATTTCTCGACCACCAGGCGCTTGAAGGTGTCGGCACCGGTGTCTTCCACCCAGTGGGTGCGCAGGCTCAGCAGGGCCTGGTGCTGGTCGGCCTCGGCCGTCACCGGGCGACCGGCGCGCTTGAACAGCGCCTCGCGCACGACGGCGTTGCTGCGCAGGAAGCGCGCGGCCGCCGGATCGGCGATGTTCAGGCGCCCGAGCAGGGCTTCAGGTGTGTCGGCGGAACGGGTGGTTTCGCTGCGGTAGAGGGTGAAGCTGAACTGGTCGAGCGCGTTGTCCTGCGCGGCCAGGGTGGCAGGCGTCACGGGAACGGACACCAGGCGCACCGGTTCGGTGGGGGCATCGGGCGCCAGGTTGGCGACGGCGTAGGCACCGCCCGCTCCGGTGAGCAGCAGGGTGGCGATGGCTGCGGTGATGCGATGGGGGTGGCGCTGGATGAAATCTGCGAGCGCGAGGCCGGAGGAAACCAGGTGTTGTTTCACGAGACTCGAACGGGTTGTACGGGATTGCAGGCACGGCCATCCAAGAAAAGCATGGCCGCAGCGAACGGTGCCTGGCACCACAACGGCGAGCACCTAAAATGGGCTGCCTGCCGTGTAAACCTTTCGAGTATATAGACGTCAGCCGGCTCCTACAAGGCAACATCCACACCATGTCTGCGCAATCTGTAACATCCCCCAGCCTGTCGGAAGGCGTGAAAAATGCCCTGGCGGTCTCGCTGCGCGGCGTCGAGGAACTGCTGCCCCAGGAAGACTGGGTCAGGAAACTCGTCCGTTCGGAAGCCAGCGGCCAGCCGCTGCGCATCAAGCTCGGCCTGGACCCGACCGCGCCGGACATCCACATCGGCCACACCGTGGTGCTGAACAAGATGCGCCAGCTGCAGGACCTGGGCCACACGGTGATCTTCCTGATCGGCGACTTCACCACGCTGATCGGCGACCCGTCCGGGCGCAACAGCACGCGCCCACCGCTGACGGCCGAGCAGATCCGCGTCAACGCCGAGACCTACAAGGCCCAGGCCTTCAAGGTGCTCGACCCCGAGAAGACCGAGCTGCGCTACAACAGCGAATGGAGCGACGCCCTGGGCGCGCGCGGCATGATCCAGCTGGCCGCCAGGTACACGGTGGCGCGGATGATGGAGCGCAACGACTTCGCCGAGCGCTTTGCCGCCGGCACGCCGATCTCGGTGCACGAGTTCCTCTACCCCCTGATGCAGGGCTACGACTCGGTGGCACTGAAGGCCGACATCGAGTTGGGCGGCACCGACCAGAAGTTCAACCTGCTGATGGGCCGCCACCTGCAGCAGGAATACGGCCAGGAGCCGCAGTGCATCCTGACCATGCCGCTGCTGGAAGGCACCGACGGCGTGGAGAAGATGTCCAAGAGCAAGAACAACTACATCGGCATCACGGAAGACGCCAACACCATGTTCGCCAAGGTGCTGTCGATCTCCGACACGCTGATGTGGCGCTGGTACACGCTGCTGTCGTTCAAGTCGCTGGCCCAGATCGAGGTACTGAAAGCCGAGGTCGCCGCCGGCCGCAACCCCAAGGACGCCAAGGTGATGCTGGCCAAGGAGATCACCGCGCGCTTCCACTCCGCCCAGGCGGCCGAGGCGGCCGAGCAGGACTTCGTCAACCGCAGCCGCGGTGGCGTGCCGGACGTGATCCCGGAAGTCACCCTCGCCGCCGGCGAAAGCGGCGTGCTGGGCATCGGCCTGGTGCTCAAGCAGGCGGGCCTGGCGCCCTCCACCAGCGAGGCCAACCGCCTGATCGACGGCGGCGGCGTGCGCGTGGATTCGGGTGTGGTCGGTGACAAAGGTCTCAAATTGAAAGCGGGCACTTACGTCGTTCAGGTGGGCAAGCGCAAGTTCGCCCGCGTCACGCTTGCCTGAACAGGCGGTCGCCAAGGCCATTTTCGAGTCAAATCAGCCTGTAGCCGGCTTGTGGCGGGCGTAGGCAGCTATGATTTTTGAAGTGACGTATCCATCGGGGCTGGCTCGATAGAATGCCCGGACGGCGCCTGGCACACCCTGCCCAGCAGATGGTGCGCCCGGCCGCCCCACCCCCGTATGACCTCCCCTCCCGACAACCTGGTTGAGCTGCGCGACGTGCGCTTCGGCTACGGCGCACGCCCGGTGCTGAACGAGCTGACGCTGGCCGTGCCACGCGGCAAGGTCACGGCGCTGATGGGCGCCTCCGGCGGCGGCAAGACCACGGTGCTGCGGCTGATCGGCGGCCAGGTGCGCGCGCAGGCCGGCGAGGTGCTGTTCGAGGGTCGCAACGTGGGCACCATGAGCGCGGCGCGCCTGTATGCGGCGCGGCGCCGCATGGGCATGCTGTTCCAGTTCGGAGCGCTGTTCACCGACCTCTCGGTGTTCGAGAACGTGGCCTTCCCGCTGCGCGAACACACCCGACTCAGCGACGCGCTGATCCGCGACATCGTGCTGATGAAGCTCGACGCCGTGGGCCTGCGCGGCGCGCGCAACCTGATGCCGTCGGAGATTTCCGGCGGCATGTCCCGGCGCGTGGCGCTGGCGCGCGCCATCGCGCTCGATCCCGAGCTGGTGATGTACGACGAGCCCTTCGCCGGGCTGGACCCGATCTCGCTCGACACCGCCGCGCGGCTGATCCGGAGGCTGAACGACGCGCTGGGCATCACCAGCCTGGTGGTCTCGCACGATCTGGTGGAGACCTTCCGCATCGCCGACCACGTGGTCATCCTGGCCGACGGCAAGGTAGCCGTTCAGGGCACGCCCGAACAGGTGCGCGCCTGCCAGGACCCGCTGGTGCGCCAGTTCGTCCACGCGGAGGACAGCGACGAGGAAGGCCCGGTGCGCTTCCACTACCCCGGCCCGACCGTGGCCGAGGATTTCGGCGTGAAGGTGGTGCGGTGAGCCGCGCCGCTCCTGCCACGCCTGTCGGGGAGCCACGCTGATGGCCTGGTGGCGCCCTGCCGACATCGGCTTCGCCGTGCGCCGCAGCCTGGCGGGCATGGGCTTCGGCGCGCGCTTCTTCTGGCGACTGGTGCAGCTGGGCGGGGTGGCGTTCCGGCGCTTCTCGCTGGTGCGCGACCAGATCCACTTCCTGGGCAACTACTCGCTGGCCATCATCGCCGTGTCGGGCCTCTTCGTCGGCTTCGTGCTGGCGCTGCAGGGCTACAACATCCTGCAGCGCTACGGTTCGGCCGAGGCGGTGGGCATGATGGTGGCGCTCTCGCTGGTGCGCGAGCTGGGGCCGGTGGTCACGGCGCTGCTGTTCGCCGGCCGCGCCGGCACCTCGCTCACGGCCGAGATCGGGCTGATGAAATCGGGCGAGCAGCTCTCGGCCATGGAGATGATGGCGGTGGACCCGGTGCGCCGCATCATCGCGCCGCGCTTCTGGGCAGGCGTGATCGTGGTGCCGCTGCTCACCGCCGTGTTCAACGCCGTGGGCGTGCTGGGCGGCTGGATCGTCAGCGTGCCCATGATCGGCGTGGACCGCGGCGCCTTCTGGAGCCAGATGCAGGGCGGCGTGGACTGGTGGGCCGACGTCGGCAACGGCGTGATCAAGAGCATCGTGTTCGGCATCACGGTGACCTTCGTGGCACTGCTGCAGGGCTACCAGGCCAAGCCCACGGCCGAGGGGGTGGCGCGCGCCACCACCCGCACGGTGGTGATGGCCTCGCTGATGGTGCTGGGGCTGGACTTCCTGCTCACCGCGTGGATGTTCAGCCTGTAGGAAATTTCGGGAAGACGACAACCATGGAACGCTCCAAGAACGATGTCTGGGTCGGCCTGTTCGTGCTGCTGGGGCTGGCTGCGCTGGTGTTTCTGGCGCTGCAGTCGGCCAACCTGCTGTCGCTCAGTTTCCAGCCCACCTACCGGATCACCGCACGTTTCGACAACATTGGCGGGCTCAAGCCCAAGGCCGCGGTGCGCAGCGCCGGCGTGGTGGTGGGCCGCGTGGCAGCCATCGGCTTCGACGACCAGCGCTTCCAGGCCAACGTGGCGCTCGACATGGATTCGCGCTTCAAGTTTCCCAAGGACAGCTCCATGAGCATCCTCACCAGCGGCCTGCTGGGCGAACAGTACATCGGCGTACTCCCTGGGGCGGACGAGAAGACCCTGGCCGCCGGGGACAATGTCACCTCCACCCAGTCTGCGGTGGTGCTGGAAAACCTGATCGGACAGTTCCTCTACAACTCCGCCGCCAACGGCGGAAGCGAAAAGAAGAAATAATGCCGGGTTCGGGGCGCGTGCCGCACGGCGCCGGCCCGCCTGAAAGCTGTTTGCATGAAGTCACCTGACCTCCCCCGCCCGCGAGCCGGCCGGTACGCGCTGCCCACCCTGGTGGCAGCCGGCCTGCTGTCCGGTTGCGCCACCGCGCCCGGCGCCGATCCGCGCGATCCCTGGGAGCCCTACAACCGCTCCATGACCAGGTTCAACACGGCCGTCGACGACGCCGTGATGAAGCCGGTGGCCACGCTGTACAAGCGCGTCGCGCCGCCCGTGGTGCGCACCGGCTTCGGCAACTTCTTCGGCAACCTGGGCGACGTGTGGTCGTTCGTGAACAACGTGCTGCAGGCCAAGCCCGAAGGCGCCCTGCACTCGTTCTGGCGCGTGGTGATCAACACCACCGTCGGCATCGGCGGCGTGTTCGATCCGGCCAGCGAGATGCACCTGGTGCGCCACCGTGAGGACTTCGGCCAGACCCTGGGGCGCTGGGGCGCGCCGCCCGGCCCCTACGTGGTGCTGCCGCTGCTGGGCTCGTCCACGCTGCGCGATACCGTGGCCCTGCCGGTCGACTACTACGGCCAGCCGCTCGGCCACGTCCATGACATCCCGGTGCGCAACTCGCTGACCGCGGTGCAGGCGGTGGACACGCGTTCGCGCCTGCTGGGCGTGACCGACGTGCTGGAAGAGGCCGCGCTCGATCGCTACACCTTCCAGCGCGACGCCTACCTGGCGAAACGCCGCAACGACGTGTACGACGGCAACCCGCCGCCCGAGCCCGACCCGGCCGACGAGGCGCCGGCCGAGCCCGCCGACAACGCGGCATCGGCGCCCGCCAAGGCCAAGCCTTAGCAGCCACACGCCGGCTTCCCGGCGGCCCGGCCGGCCGCCTGACGGGGACCATCGACATACAGTTTGTCACCCGTGCGGGGAACCCCATGGCAAAGTCAGGCTTCCAAGACCTGACAGGGCCCCCCACCATTCAGGGCAGGAAGGAACCACAACACATGACCGCCATTCACCGCCGCTCCGTCTTCCGTTCGCTGGCCGCCGCGCTGCTCGTGGGCGCCGCCGGCCTGGCCGCGCCGTGGGCGCAGGCCGCCGACGAAGCGCCCGATGCCATGATCCTGCGCCTGTCGCAGGAGGTGCTGAACACCATCAAGGGCGACAAGTCGCTGCAGACCGGCGACATCTCCAAGGTGATGGCACTGGTGGACAGCAAGATCATGCCCAACGTGGATTTCCGCCGCATGACCGCCGCCGCCACCGGCCCGGCCTGGCGCCGCGCCACGCCGGCCCAGCAGCAGCAGTTGCAGGACGAGTTCAAGACCCTGCTGGTGCGCACCTACGCCGGCGCGCTGCGCCAGGTGAGCGACCAGACCGTCGAGGTGCAACCCATGCGCTCCGCCCCCGGCGACGAGGACGTGGTGGTGCGCACCCTGGTCAAGGGCCGCGGCGATCCGGTGCAGCTCGACTACCGTCTGCACAAAACGCCCGGCCAGGGCACCGGCTGGAAGATCTACGACCTGAACGTGCTCGGCATCTGGCTGGTCGACACCTACCGGCCGCAGTTCGCCCAGCAAATCAACGCCGGCGGCATCGACAAGCTGTTGCAGACGCTGAGCGAGCGCAACAAGACCAACAGCGCCAGCTGAGCACCGCCATGACCTTGCTCGTGCTGCCCGCCGAAGTCACGCAGTCCCAGGCCGAGACCTGCCTGGCCCTGCTGCGGACCGCGGCGCGCGCCAGCCGCGAGGGCGAGATCGTGATCGACGCCGCGCCGCTGGAGCGCTTCGATTCCTCGGCGCTGGCGGTGCTGCTCGAATGCCGGCGCGACTGCTTGGCCGACGGCAAGCGCTTCGCCGTCGCCGGCATGCCGCCCCGGCTGGCCGAACTGGCGGCCCTGTACGGCGTGGCGAACCTGCTGGCCACACAGGCCCCGGAACCGGCGCCGACACCCGACTGAGGCAGGAAAAGCCCCCGCCCGCTAAAATGGTGGGTTCCCATGCCCGCCATCTCCTTCCAGTCGGTGAGCAAGGTTTATCCGGCTTCCGGTAAACCGGGCTCCTCCCCCCTCCAGGCCCTCGACAACGTCAGCTTCGATATCGAAGAAGGCGAATTCTTCGGCCTGCTCGGCCCCAATGGCGCGGGCAAGACCACGCTGATCTCCATCCTGGCCGGCCTCACGCGGGCCAGCGCCGGGCACGTCAAGGTGCACGGCTTCGACGTGCAGGACGATTTCGTGCAGGCGCGCCGGCACCTGGGCATCGTGCCGCAGGAGTTGGTGTTCGACCCGTTCTTCACCGTGCGCGAGGCGCTGCGCTTCCAGTCCGGCTACTTCGGCCTGCGGCACAACGACGACTGGATCGACGAGCTGCTCGCCGGCCTCGGCCTGGCCGACAAGGCGAAAGCCAACATGCGCCAGCTCTCCGGCGGCATGAAGCGCCGCGTGCTGGTGGCACAGGCGCTGGTGCACAAGCCGCCGGTGATCGTGCTCGACGAGCCCACCGCCGGCGTCGATGTGGAACTGCGCCAGACCCTGTGGCAGTTCGTCGCCGGGCTGAACCGCAAGGGCCACACCGTGCTGCTGACCACCCACTATCTGGAAGAGGCCGAGGCGCTGTGCAACCGCATCGCCATGCTCAAGCAGGGCCGCGTGGTGGCGCTGGAACGCACCAGCACCTTGCTGACCAACGCCACCTCCAACATCCTTCACTTCAAGACCGACAGCGAACTGCCCAGGGCGCTGGCCGACCAGGCCCGCATCACGGGGCGCATCGTGGAGCTGCCGGCGCAGAACCCGGCGGAGATCGAGCGCCATCTGGCCGCGCTGCGCGAAGCGGGGGTGGCCGTGGAGGACGTGGAGATCCGCAAGGCCGACCTGGAAGACGTGTTCATCGCCCTGATGGCCTCCGGCGGCACGCCTGCGGCAAAGTCCGCCACCCGCGCGAGTGCGCCATGAACGAGAAGACCCTGAGCACCCCCCACCTGCACGCCGTGGCCGCGCCCAACGACGGCTGGAAGATGCTGCTCTACAAGGAAGTGCTGCGCTTCTGGCGCGTGGCCTTCCAGACCATCGCCGCGCCGGTGCTCACCGCCGTGCTGTACCTGATGATCTTCGGCCACGTGCTGAGCAACCGCGTGCAGGTGTACCCGGGGGTGAGCTACGTGGCTTTTCTGGTGCCGGGCCTGGTGATGATGAGCGTGCTGCAGAACGCCTTCGCCAACAGCGCCTCCAGCCTGGTGCAGAGCAAGATCATGGGCAACCTGGTGTTCACGCTGCTCACGCCGCTCACCGGCTGGCACTGGTTCGTGGCCTACGTGGGCGCGGCCATCGCGCGCGGCCTGCTGGTGGGCCTGGGCGTGTACCTGGTGACGCTGCTGTACGCGCCGCCGCAGGCCGCCTCGGTGCTGTGGATCGCCGCCTTCGCGCTGCTGGGCGCCGGGCTGATGGGCGTGCTCGGCCTGCTGGCGGGCCTGTGGGCTGACAAGTTCGACCAGATGGCCGTGTTCCAGAACTTCATCGTCATGCCCATGACCTTCCTCGCGGGCGTGTTCTATTCCATCCACTCGCTGCCCGGCCTGTGGCAGACGCTGAGCCACTTCAACCCGTTCTTCTACATGATCGACGGCTTCCGCTACGGCTTCTTCGGCGTGAGCGACGTCTCGCCCTGGCTCAGCCTGGCGGTGGCGGGCGGCAGTTTCGTGGTCGTGTCCGTGGTCACGCTACGGCTGCTGAAGACCGGCTATAAGCTGCGCGGCTGACCGCCGCCTACCCCACCATGACCGCAGACCAACTCAAGCAACTCATCGGCGCCGGCCTGGCGTGCGAGCACCTCGACGTGGAAGGCGACGGCCGCCACTGGTTCGCCACCATCGTCTCGGCCGAGTTCGAGGGCAAGCGCCCGGTGGCGCGGCACCAGCGCGTGTACGCCACGCTGGGCGGCCGCCTGGCCACCGACGAGGTGCACGCGCTGTCCATGAAGACCCTGACGCCGGCCGAATGGGCGGCGCAGGGCTGAACCCGTTACTACGTTTTCAATAGCTGCTTCCGCCCGTCATCATTGGGCTGGAGCCCGATTTCGTTCTGAATCCACTGCTGAATGGACAAACTGCTGATCCGTGGCGGCCGCCAGCTCAACGGCGAGGTGCACATCTCCGGCGCCAAGAACGCCGCACTGCCCGAGATGTGCGCCGCGCTGCTCACCGCCGAGCCGGTGAAGCTCGTCAACGTGCCGCGCCTGCACGACGTACGCACCATGCGCCGCCTGCTGGAGAACATGGGCGTGCGCACCGAAACCCACGGCGAGCGCGGCGGCATGAGCTTCGAAGCCCATGACGGCATCACGCCCGAGGCGCCGTACGAGCTGGTGAAGACCATGCGCGCCTCCATCCTGGCGCTGGGGCCGCTGCTGGCGCGCTTCGGCCAGGCGCGGGTGTCGCTGCCGGGCGGCTGCGCCATCGGCTCGCGGCCGGTGGACCAGCACATCAAGGGGCTGCAGGCCATGGGCGCCGAGATCGACGTCGAGCACGGCTACATCGTCGCCCGCCTGCCGGCCGGCCGCACGCGCCTGAAGGGCGCGCGCGTGACCACCGACATGGTCACCGTCACCGGCACCGAAAACCTGCTCATGGCCGCCTGCTTGGCCGACGGCGAAACCGTGCTGGAGAACGCCGCCCAGGAACCCGAGATTCCCGACCTGGCCGAGATGCTGATCAAGATGGGGGCCCGCATCGAAGGCCACGGCAGCAGCCGCATCCACGTGCAGGGCGTCGAGCGCCTGCACGGCTGCACGCACGAGGTGGTGGCCGACCGCATCGAGGCCGGCACCTTCCTGTGCGCGGTGGCCGCCACCGGCGGCGACGTGGTCGTGCGCAACGCCTGCGCCCACCACATGGACGCCGTGGTCGAAAAGCTCAAGGACGCCGGCGCCACCGTGGAGCCGGGCGAAGACGCCGAAGGCCGCTTCATCCGCGTGAGCAGCATCGGCGGCACGGCCCTCAAGGCGCAGGGCTTCCGCACCACCGAGTACCCGGGCTTTCCCACCGACATGCAGGCGCAGTTCATGGCGCTCAACTGCATCGCGCAGGGGCCGAGCACGGTCACCGAAACCATCTTCGAGAACCGCTTCATGCACGTGAACGAACTGGTGCGCCTGGGCGCCCACGTCCACGTGGACGGCCGCACCGCCATGATCGACGGCGTGTCGCGCCTGTCCGGCGCCACCGTCATGGCCACCGACCTGCGCGCCTCCGCCAGCCTGGTGATCGCCGGCCTGGTGGCCGACGGCGAGACGCTGGTCGACCGCATCTACCACCTCGACCGCGGCTACGACCAGATGGAAAAGAAGCTGCGCGGCATCGGGGCCGACATCGAAAGGGTGGCCGGATGAACACCCTCGCCAGCCAGGAGGCGCAACCGTGATCACCCTCGCCCTCTCCAAGGGACGCATCTTCGACGAGACCCTGCCGCTGCTGAAGGCCGCCGGCATCGAGGTGCTGGAAGACCCGGAAAAATCGCGCAAGCTGATCCTGCCCACCAACCAGCCCGACGTGCGCGTGGTGCTGGTGCGCGCCACCGATGTCCCCACCTACGTGGAGTACGGCGGCGCCGATGTGGGCGTGACCGGCAAGGATGTGCTGCTGGAGCATGGCGGCTCCGGGCTCTACCAGCCGCTCGACCTGCAGATCGCCAGGTGCCACATGGCGGTGGCCGTGCCCGCCGGCTTCGATTACCCGAGCGCCGTGCGCCAGGGCGCGCGCATCACCGTGGCCACCAAGTACACCGCCATCGCGCGCGACTTCTTCGCCGAAAAAGGCGTGCACGTCGATCTGATCAAGCTCTACGGCAGCATGGAGCTGGCCCCGCTCACCGGCTTGGCCGACGCCATCGTCGATCTGGTCAGCACCGGCAAGACGCTCAAGGCCAACCAGCTGGTCGAGGTCGAGCACATCATGGACATCAGCTCGCACCTGGTGGTCAACCAGGCCGCGCTCAAGCTCAAGACCGCGCCCATCCGCCGCATCATCGACACCTTCGCCGCCGCCGTGTCGCAGGCGGAAACGGTATGAAACTGATAGCTGCCCCCGCCCGTCTTTCAACGGCCGAGGCCGATTTCGAGGCCAAGTTCCAGGCGCGCCTGCACTGGAGTGCCGAGCAGGACGACGCCATCGAGCAGCGCGTCAAGGACATCCTGGCCGACGTGCGCACGCGCGGCGACGCGGCGGTGCTCGAGTACACCGCCCGCTTCGACGGCCTGCAGGCAGGCAGCATGGCCGCGCTGGAACTGAAGGCCGCCGAGCTGAAGGCCGCCTTCGACGGTCTGCCGCCCGAACAGCGCGCCGCGCTGGAGCAGGCGGCCGCCCGCATTCGCCGCTACCACGCGTGGCAGAAGAAGCAGGGTGGCGAAACCGCCACCTACCGTGACGACGACGGCACCCTGCTCGGCCAGAAGGTCACGCCGCTGGACCGCGTGGGCATCTACGTGCCGGGCGGCAAGGCCGCCTATCCGAGCAGCGTGCTGATGAACGCCATCCCCGCCCACGTGGCCGGCGTGGGCGAGATCATCATGGTCGTGCCCACCCCGAAGGGCGAGAAGAACCCCCTGGTGCTGGCCGCCGCCCACGTCGCCGGCGTGAGCCGCGCCTTCACCATCGGCGGCGCGCAGGCCGTGGCGGCGCTCGCCTACGGCACCGCCACCGTGCCGCGCGTGGACAAGATCACCGGCCCCGGCAATGCGTACGTGGCCAGCGCCAAGAAGCACGTGTTCGGCACCGTGGGCATCGACATGATCGCCGGCCCCAGCGAGATCCTGGTGCTGGCCGATGGCAGCACGCCGCCCGACTGGGTGGCGATGGACCTGTTTTCACAGGCCGAGCACGACGAGCTGGCGCAAAGCATCCTGCTCTGCCCCGACGCCGCCTACATCGACGCCGTGCAGACCCAGATCGACCGCCTGCTGCCCACCCTGCCGCGCGCCGAGATCATCGCCAAAAGCCTGAACGGCCGCGGCGCGCTGATCCACACCCGCAGCATGGAAGAAGCCTGCGCCATCAGCAACCGCATCGCGCCCGAGCACCTGGAGGTGAGCAGCCGCGACCCGCACCGCTGGGAGCCGCTGCTGAAACACGCCGGCGCCATCTTCCTGGGCGCCTACACCAGTGAGTCTCTGGGCGACTACTGCGCCGGCCCCAACCACGTGCTGCCCACCAGCGGCTCGGCGCGCTTCTCCGGCCCGTTGAGCGTGTACGACTTCCAGAAACGCTCCAGCCTGATCGAGGTCAGCGAAGCCGGCGCCCGCCAGCTCGGCCAGATCGCCAGCGTGCTCGCGCACGGCGAAGGCCTGCAGGCGCACGCGGGGGCGGCGGAGATGCGGCTGGGCCGCTCCTGATGCCGCGGCGGTGCTGAACCGCGGCCGCCTGATGCGGCCACCCGCCAGTCACCCGGGCAAGACATCTTGATGGCTTGCGGAGCTGCCGCCATCAACCACCCGGCCTGCTCATCGGCATGCAGGGTTGCTTTTCTTTTGATAGCTGCCTGCGGCCGTCCATCCTGGGTTGGAGGTCAATTTGACCCTGAATCCATCCCTATGCGACGGCGCCCGCCACCCGCTCACTTCGGCCGCAGATCCACCACCCGCCTGGCCTTGCCGACGCTGCGCTCGATGCCACCTTCGCCCTTGAGCTCGATCGCCACGCTGGAGCCGACGTAGACCTTGATCTCGTGCTGCAGCAGCTTGGCGGCGGCGCGGGCTTCGATGCCTTCGGGGTCGACGCCGGGCTGCGTCTCGATGACGACCTTCAGGCTGTCCAGCGGCCCTTCGCGGGTCAGCACGCACTGGTAGTGCGGCGACAGCTCCGGCCGCTTGAGCAGCAGTTCCTCGATCTGCGTGGGAAACACGTTGACGCCGCGGATGATCATCATGTCGTCGCTGCGGCCGGTGATCTTCTGCATGCGGCGCATGGTGCGCGCGGTGCCGGGCAGCAGCCGCGTGAGGTCGCGCGTGCGGTAGCGGATGATGGGCAGCGCTTCCTTGGTCAGGCTGGTGAACACCAGCTCGCCATCGGCGCGGTCGGGCAGCACCTCGCCGGTTTCCGGGTCGATGATCTCGGGGTAGAAGTGGTCTTCCCAGATGGTGGGGCCGTCCTTGGTTTCCACACACTCGCTGGCCACGCCCGGGCCCATCACTTCCGAGAGGCCGTAGATGTCGACCGCGTCGATGCCCATGCGCGCCTCGATGGCGCCGCGCATCTCGTTGGTCCAGGGCTCGGCGCCGAAGATGCCGATGCGCAGCGACAGCTCGCGCGGGTCGAGCCCCATGCGCTCCACCTCCTCGGCGATGGCCAGCATGTAGCTGGGCGTGACCATGATGATGTCGGGCCGGAAATCCTGGATCAGCTGGATCTGCTTCTCGGTCTGGCCGCCGCCGAAGGGCACCACGGTGAGCCCGAGCTTCTCGGCGCCGTAGTGCGCGCCCAAGCCGCCGGTGAACAGGCCATAGCCATAGCTCACGTGCACCATGTCGCCCTTGCGCGCGCCGGCGGCACGGATGCTGCGCGCCACCAGGCCGGCCCAGGTGTCGATGTCTTTCTGCGTGTAGCCCACCACCGTGGGCTTGCCGGTGGTGCCGCTCGAGGCGTGCACGCGCGACACCTGCTCGCGCGGCACGGCAAACATGCCAAAGGGGTAGTTGTCGCGCAGGTCCTGCTTGGTGGTGAAGGGAAACTTCGCCAGGTCGGCCAGGCTCTGGCAGTCCTGGGGATGCACGCCGGCGGCATCGAACTTGGCCTTGTAGACGGGCGAGTTGGCGTAGGCGTGGGCCAGCGTCTTCTTCAGGCGCTCGAGCTGCAGCGCGCGCAGCTCGTCAATGCCGGCCTTCTCGATCGGCTCCAGCGGCAGGTTCGTGGGGCTGTTCATGGGTGTCTCCGTGATGTCTGTCGCTCAGGCCGCCGGTTCGGCCGGGATCACCGTGCCGCTGATCTGCGTGCTCTTGCCGCGGAACAGCGCCACCGTGTGGCCCTTCTGGTTGGTCACGCGGATGTCGTACACCCCGTGGCGGCCCGAGAGCGACTGCTCCACACCCTCGGCGGTGAGCACGTCGCCCTCATAGGCGGGGCGCAGGAATTCGATGTTGCAGCCGTTGGCCACGGTGTTGTGGTTGCGGCTGTTGCAGGCGTAGGCGAAGGTGGAATCGGCCAGCGTGAAAATGAAGCCGCCGTGGCAAATCTTGTGGCCGTTGAGGTGCAGGGGCCGCACGGCCATGCGCATGGTGGCGTGGCCGGGCTCGCAACGCACCAGTTCCATGCCCAGCGTGTCCCTGGAGGCGGCGTCTTCGGCGTACATGGCCGCGCCCACGCGGCGCGCCAGATCCTGCGCCTCGGCCTCGGAAGGTTGCGGTAACGTCATCACTCGCCTTTGAACTGCGCAGGGCGCTTCTGCAGGAAGGCGGTCACGCCTTCGATGTAGTCGTGCGTGAAGCCCAGGCGCGATTGCACGTCGCGCTCCAGGTCGAGCTGCTCGTCCAGGCTGTGCGTGTGGGCGCCGCGCAGCAGGTGGCGCGTGGCCACCAGCGCCTTGGTGGGCATGGCGGCCAGGCGCTGGGCCATGGCCTTGGCGGCGGCCAGGGCGTCGTCCTGCACGTCCCAGATCATGCCCATGGCCTTGGCGTCGGCCGCGGCGAGCTTGTCGCCGGTGAAGGCCAGCGCCATGGCGCGGGCCAGGCCCACGCGCTGCGGCAACAGCCAGGTGCCCCCGCTGTCGGGCACCAGGCCGATCTTGCTGAAGGCTTGGATGAAGCTGGCGCCCGGCGCGGCGATGGCGATGTCGCAGGCCATCACCACCGAGGCGCCCGCGCCCGCCGCCACGCCGTTGACCGCGCACACCGTGGGCACGCGCACCTGGGTGAGGCGCCGGGTGGTGGGGTTGAAGGCCTGGTCGATGATGGGGCCGGGGTCGGCGCGCTGCATGATGTCCGGCCCCTCGGCAAAGTCGAATTCCGACAGATCGGCGCCGGCGCAGAAGGCGCGGCCGGCGCCGGTGAGCACCAGCGCGCGGATCGCCCGGTTGGCCTCCACCTGGTCGAGCGCCGCCCACAGCTCGTGGTGCATCTGGCGCGTGAAGCTGTTCAGGGTCTGCGGCCGGTTCAGCGTGAGGATGGCGACGGCGCCGTCCTGTTCGACCAAAACGGCGGGTTCTGCGGCGGTCATGCGGGTTGTCTCCTGCTTGGTATGAGGGCGGAATTTAACATTAACCAACCACTCGGTCGGTTAATGAGGGGCTTTCCGCGCCTCGCTATAGTTTGCGCCAAGCCGCGCCGCGGCCGAGCCATCCCGGAACGCCCCCATAACACCAGGAGCCAGCAGCCATGAGCTACGAATTCATCCAGGTCCGCACCGAAGCCGACAAGGTCGGCGTCATCACGCTCAACCGTCCCAAGCAGCTGAACGCCCTGAATGGCGAGCTGATGCGCGAGCTGGGCCGCGCGCTGAAGGCGTTCGATGCCGACGACGCGATCGGCTGCATGGTCATCACCGGCAGCGAGAAGGCCTTTGCCGCCGGCGCAGACATCGGCGCCATGGCCACCTACAGCTTCGCCGACGTCTACACCGAGGACTACATCACCCGCGACTGGGAAACCCTGCGCAGCATCCGCAAGCCGGTGATCGCCGCAGTGAGCGGCTTCGCGCTGGGCGGCGGCTGCGAGCTGGCCATGATGTGCGACTTCATCATCGCCGCCGACAACGCGCGCTTCGGCCAGCCGGAAATCAAGCTGGGCATCATTCCCGGCGCCGGCGGCACGCAGCGCCTGCCGCGCGCCATCGGCAAGGCCAAGGCCATGGACCTGGCGCTCACCGCCCGCATGATGAACGCCGAGGAAGCCGAGCGCGCCGGCCTGGTGAGCCGCGTGGTGCCGCTGGACAAGCTGATGGAAGAGGCCCTGGGCGCAGCCCTCACCATCGCCGGCATGGGGCGCCTGGCCGTGATGGCCGCCAAGGAGTGCATCAACCGCGCCTTCGAAGGCCCGCTGTCCGACGGCATGATGTTCGAGCGCCGCCTGTTCCACGCCCTGTTCGCCACCGCCGACCAGAAGGAAGGCATGGACGCCTTCGTCAACAAGCGTCCGCCGGCGTTCCAGAACCGCTGATGGCGAGGCTGGCCTGGCACCGTGTTTTCATGACGAAATTGGCTTCCAGGCCATAATTGGCGGGCGCATACAGCTATGGTTTGAATAGCTGACTGAGCTTGCATGACCGCTTGCGGTTGTGCTGCCGTTACCGGGCGTTTCACTTTCGGTCGCCCACCGCCAACCCCGCGCGCGGCCCCCCACCGTTTCATGCTGCTCCAACACCTAGAAGGAGCCGGCATGTTCGCCCAACGACCCACCACCCGCGCCCTGGCGGCGCTGACCGCCGCCGCGCTGCTGGCCGCCCCGGCCGGTGCCGCGCAAGGCGCGCTCACACACGCCGCGGCCCCGGCGGTCGCCACGCCCATCGCCTGGGCCGCGCCAGCGCCGGCCGACGTGTTCACCGTGGATCGCGCGGCCCTGCGCTTCCCCGAGGAGCCCGGCAGCCAGACGCCAAATTTCCAGGCGCCTTCGGCCACCAGCTGTGCGCGGCCGGTCCGCACCTACGTCGAGCCCGGCGGCGGCCCGCTGCAGATCGGCGGCGCGGGCCGCCATGCCCGCCCGGCACCCGCGGCAGTGGCGATGGCCGAACGCACGGTGGCCGACGCCGCAGCGCCCGCCGAAGCGCTGCCGGCGCCACCACCCATGCCCGCGCCGCCGCCCTCCGGCAAGCTCGCGCCGCTGGCACGCGGCGCCGCCGCGGCGCCGCAGCAGGCGGGCGCGCCCGTCACCGCCGGCATGGTCGACGACAACGCCGACGTCGCCGAGTACCTGGCCTTCCGCGCCCGCACCGACGTGCCGCACCGCCCGCGCGAAGTGCGCGGGCGCACGCTGCTGCAGGTGCGCGACCCCGGGGGCCGCCCCGTGCCCGACGCCGAGGTGGCCGTGCGTGGCAGCAGCGGCGGCGCCATGTGGGCACGCACCGACACCGCCGGCCGCGCATGGATCGCGCCCGACGCCTTCGACGCCGGTGCCAGCCAGCGCTACGAGGTGACCGTGCGCCAGGGCGTGGCCCGGACCACCGGCGTGCTGAAGCGCGGCCAGCAGAGCGCGCTCGACATCGTGCTCGACGCCACCGCACCGCCGGCCCGCGCGCGGCTGGACCTGGTGTTCCTGGTGGACGCCACCGGCTCCATGGGCGACGAGATCGCGCGCCTGCGCGCCACGCTGCACACCATCGCCGACGAGGTGGCTCGCCTGCCCAGCCGGCCCGACACCTGCTTCGGCCTGGTGGCCTACCGCGACCGCGGAGACGCGTTCCTGCTGCGCAGCCACGACTTCACCAACGACCTGACCGGCTTCCAGCAGGTGCTCGACCAGCTGCAGGCCGACGGCGGCGGCGACAACCCCGAGGCCATGAACGAAGCGCTGCACGAAGCCGTGCACGCCCTCAACTGGCGCGGCAGCGGCGCCACCCGCCTGATGGTGCTGCTGGCCGACGCGCACCCGCACCTCAACTACGGCGGCCCGCAGTACGACGACGACATGATGGCCGCGCTGGGCAAGGGCATCAAGATCTTCAGCGTGGGCGCCAGCGGGCTCGACCCGCAGGGTGAATACATCCAGCGCCAGATCGCGCAGTACACCGGCGGGCGCTTCGTGTTCCTGACCTACCGCGACCGCAACCGCCCCGGCAGCGGCCCCGGCACCGAGACCGTGCACGACGTGCGCAACTACTCGGTCGACACGCTGGACCGCCTGATCGTGCGCCTGGTGTCCGAGGAACTGGCCCGCCTGCCTGCGGCCACAGGCGCCCAAAAACCCCTATAATGCGCGGTTCCATCGGTGGTATAGCTCAGACGGTTAGAGCGTGGGATTCATAACCCCAAGGTCGGTGGTTCGATTCCACCTACCACCACCAAATGTAGTTCCGCATGAGTGCGTGAACGTCCAAAAGGCCCTAAGAATCAACATCTTAGGGCCTTTTTCATTTCCGTATAAGTGCGCTAACGTCCGCATGAAGCCGGGTGATCTTGCCGTAACTTTTACAGTAACCCGGCAACTGCTATCAAATTAGGAAAAAGTTACTGCATTCCCAGACGCTTGCGCTCCTTCACTTAACCCCCCATAGAACACCCGCTGCACAGTCGGGGATCGGGGCGCGAATTACCCGCAACGGGTGAGGTCAGGAAGGACCCGCAAACCCAGCCGCCGAGGAGCGTGACCAACGGCCCGTCAAGCCATCCAGCCCAATCCGTCAAGCAACTCCGCCGCCCGCGCACTAGCTGTTGAGTTGCAATAGGTTATTCCCGCCGAGACGGGAGGCTGGGGGCTTGTAGCCCAAGGCCGAGTGCTGCCTTCGGACGTTGTAGTAGCTCAGGAAGGCAGGTAGCCAGGCGGTGCGCTCGTTGCTGTCGGTCCAGATACGGCCATAGGCCCACTCGCGCAGCAGCGTCTGGATGAAGCGCTCGGCCTTGCCATTGGTCTGGGGCCGGTAGGGTTTGGTGAAGGTGTGCTTGATGCCCAGGGCCTGGCAGGTCTTGGCAAACAGCCGCGAGCGATAGGCCGAGCCGTTGTCAGTGATCAGGCGCTTGATGGTCACGCCCAGAGCGGCGTAGTGAGCCACCGCGGCTTGCAAGAAGGCCACGGCCGAGCCCTTGCGTTCGTCATCGTGCATCTGCACAAAGCCGGCTCGGGAGTGGTCATCGATGGCCACGTGCGCAAACTCCCAGCCCGCGCCGCGCGTGTGGGCGCGCCGATCGCCTGTGACGCGATGGCCGGTGACCACGATGCGCCCGAGTTTCTTGGTGTCCATGTGCAGCAGCTCGCCCGGTGCCTCGCGCTCGTAGCACACCGGCGGCACGGGCGACTCGAGCGCTTTGAGGCTGGACAGCCCCAGGCGGGCCAGCAGGCGGCTGACGGTAGCCGCGCTGCGTCCGACGACCAGGGCGATGCGCCGCATGGGCATACGCGCACGACGGAGCTGCTCGACGCGCTCGCACAGCGCCGCATCCAGGCTCGTGCGCGTTCTGGCCGGGCGCGAACTGCGGTCGAGCAGGCCTGCCAGGCCCTGCTGGTCAAAGCGTTTGAGCCACTTACGGGCGGTGCGCGCGCTGATGCCGGCAGTCTCGGCCACCGCCATCAGCCCCGTTTCCGCAATGCGGTCAATGAGCAATTTGCGCCCTTCAAAGGTCAATCTGGCATTCTTGTGGCTGTTCACCCGGTCGTTCCTTCTGGACAGTTCTGAAGCGTCGTAACTCCAGTCTCCCAGACTCTTCCGGGTGAACAACCTATTGAGACATAACACCTAGCCAACGCGTCCGCTGAGTGGGATTTCGAGGGTGGGCCTGGTAGGTCCTCTGCCTATGAGCTCTTCTACGCAAAGAGCGAGGCCCACGCACAGGAGGCGTTGAAGCGGTTCACTTCGGCAGCGCCGTGATCTTCCAGCGCGGTCCGGGCGCGGTCTATGCCCCACCACTCATTCAGAGCGCACTGAGCATAGAGGGCAGCCATGGCAGGGCCAGCGGCTTGGCTCGGCGACGGGATGACAGTTGTACCTGCCGACGTTCCCCGCTAGAATTTCCACCTGCCATCAAGAATTGGGCCGACGCCCATGCCAACCTGCCCGCCCGGGCAAGGTGGATCGCGAAAGCGGATGTGGCTCCCTAAGGGGGCAACGAAGCGGGTACAGCGTCGGCCCTCCCTTGAAACGGAGGGCTTTTTGTTTTCAGCGTCTGCCATCGATCCGCGCACTATCCAGGCCTACCTGGAGACGGAGTACCACGTGCATGATGAGCCTGGCTTCACTCTTCGCGTGGGGCAGGCCAGCGCAGACTTGCTTGCCGTCCACAAACGCCATAAGGCGGATTGCAGTGCCTTCATGACGGCCTGTAATCCGTTCAGCCTGGTCGCAGACGAGGCTGCCAACGCAGCACAACAGGCCGCCCTGGCCAAAGGACTCTCAAGCCGCAGCCTCGCTTACTTGCTCGGCATCGGCCAGCACCCCTCCAACAAATGGCCCGGTGAGGAGAGTTTTCTCGTTTTCGGGTTGACGCTTGAGGCGGCGAAGGTTCTTGGCGCGAGATTCAAACAGAACGGCTTTGTTTGGAGCGGCGTCGACGCGGTTCCACGGTTGGTCTTGCTGAGATAAGGCGAATGGTGTGGTCTGCCCGCTGCGAAGCAAACGACTGGGGAGATTTGATCCAGATTACCGCCCCCGACAGACCGTCGAATGCGGCTAAACAGGAGAGGACCTATGCTTTCGTTGTCATCTGCGAACAGTGCCGAATGCGACATCGTTAACTCGGGTGCCTACGGGGATGCGATCAGATTGAGGCCAATAAATGCATTGCCTGGCGAGTTCGAGCTTCGTGTGACGAGCACACTCGCGACTGCCAAGAATCCGGACGAGCCGCAGATTCGATACAGGACGACCGTGAACCGTGAAGCGTTGAAGCGGATTCGTCAGGCAATAGATGTCGTGCTGGCCGATCAGCGCGATCAGACTCTGGTTTGACGATGGGTTGCAAGGTTATTAGCCTGCCGCGAGGCCTACCTGTCCGGTTGGTCACCATCTCAGGGTCATCTCGGATTCGAGTCGAACTCGAGGGTTCGTTGCCACTTGGCTACGATCCTAAAGATGAAAGGCTTTTCATGTTCGGCGATGCGTACCGCAGACCAGTGGAGCCACCGCTGACTGAATTCCAGGCTCGTGCGTTGCTGCGTGATCTGGCACGGCATGCATCGGAGCGCCGTGCCTTCTACGCGAGTGCTACCGGCCAAGCCCAAGGCTAAACGCCACTGACCCGATGAGAACTGACTCAAGAATGAGTGATCGCCAATTCCTGTTTCACGGAGAGCTATTAGATGCTCCGGGACGCAACGAATCTTGGGACGAGTACCTTCGATACCGCGGCAACAATCGATGGGAGCTGATCGTCGAGGGGACAGACTTCTCCGGAACCATCGCAGCCAAGCCGGTCAAGGAGGTCATGAGCACCAAGGCGCTTTTGACCTGGGTTTCGGAGCGGGACGCCGAGATCGAGGAAGGCTCAATGGAAGCTATCGATGATCCGGAGACGTCCGAGGATGAGGCTCCGCAAAGGCAATTCGGACCACGTGCGGAGCGTCTACGCGAAATTGCCGTCAGCGTTGGTGCCACGTACTGCGTATCGTGCTTGGATGGCTGGCTTGTGGGCACATGGCCACCCGAGAAGCATCGAGCCATACGCATTCTGGACATCAAAGGTGTCACGCGGCGGGGTGTGTGGATCCGGATCTATCACAGCGTATACGAGGTCGAGACGAATTTAGGCCCTGGGTTCCTCTATCCACCCGGCGAAGATCGAGCAGCAAAGCTCATCCTGAAATCGGAGAGTTCGATGGCCGCAGGCCGAGTGGTGAAAGTTCCCACTGCACTGATGGCGAAGATCGAGTCGCTGAAGCCATCCTTCGAGGCGCTGACGAGGCAATAAGAGCAGGCCAGCCGCCCTTGTGCAGGCAATGGCCGCGACGCTTTTTTGTCTCGCTGTTCCCCGGATTTCCCCCCAAGCCTGCAGTCAGACCGGATGGCGGTTCGCACAAAGGTGGTAGTCCACCAGCCAGATAGACGTAGTTGTGGGGTCGCATGAAAACTCAAGCCGAATCATTCCCGAGCGCCTTTTGCAGTGTTGTTGACGGTGCGTCAGAGGTTGCTCTCGAGTTTCCCGTCGACGGAGAATCCGGTGGTCCCTTCTGGAACGAAGACGGTGGCCTCGATGTAGAGCGCTGCAAGGACTGGGATCAGGAAGAAGTTGGCATTGTGTCGCTTAGCGGCAATCGCTATCGCCCTGCCGAACGACTGATGGGGCTGTTCTCCCGCCTCGGGCTGTATTGGGGCGACGAGTTCACCGCGCACGATGGGCAAGACGGGGCACTGCGACTGTGCGCTGCCCCGGCCATATGCCCATTTCCGTTTTCTGACTTCGGGCGGCTTCAGCAATGAACACCAACTTGCGCGGTACCTTCACACTCGTGGGGCGGGTAGGCCGCTGTCGCAGGCGGAATACTTACGTTGTCCATTCCAGCCGAACACGCCAACGTGTTGCAGCGCCTGATGTACGACCAGGGACTCGCGCCTGGGCCATTAACCCTCGAGGCGTAGCAGGCCCTTTCGAGCTCGATAAGTCTTGTGTCGGCGGCCAAATTGTCGAATCCACGCCCTCAAGGACCGTGCGTTACTATTTGACCCTGAATGCGGGCGCGGGTTCGGTTCCGTGTCCCCCACAAACACCAGAAAACCAGCCCCAGCGGCTGGTTTTTTCTTGCCCGGGCGCGCCTTGCGACACATCCGCCGCACGGGCGCGCCGCCGCGCCACGGCTACAATCGCCCGGTCATTGGGGAGTAGCCGCTCTTCGGTCACCCGAAGAGGCTTGCGTCAACACGCTTGGCCCGCAGGCCATGGCGCAAGCAGTTCCCGAGCCTGGCAAGACCTTTGACCACGACGCCTCCGAACACGGCCGGGGAAGCGTGGTGGTCAATCGTCCGCAACACCGGCCAGGATCCTTTCATGGAAGCCCTCCTCGTCTCCACCGGCGTCGTCGCCCTGGCCGAAATCGGCGACAAGACGCAACTGCTCGCCTTCATCCTCGCCGCGCGCTTCAAGAAGCCGGTGCCCATCATCCTGGGCATCCTGGCGGCCACCATCGTCAACCACGGCCTGGCGGGCGCCCTGGGCGCCTGGATCACCGCTATGCTGAGCCCGCAGGTGCTGCGCTGGGTGCTCGGCGTGTCCTTCATCGCCATGGCGATCTGGACCCTCATCCCCGACGAGATCGAAGACGACGAGACCCAGGTGGCCAGGCGCTTCGGCGTGTTCGGCGCCACGCTGATCACCTTCTTCCTGGCCGAAATGGGCGACAAGACCCAGATTGCCACGGTGGCCATGGCTGCGCACTACGCCACGCCGGTGCTGGTGGTGATCGGCACCACGCTGGGCATGCTGATCGCCGATGTGCCGGCCGTGTTCGTGGGCGACAAGCTGGCGACGAAGATCCCGATGAAGCTGGTGCACGGCATCGCCGCCGCCATCTTCGCGCTGCTGGGCGTGGCCACCTTGCTGGGCGCCGGCTCCAGCCTGGGCTTCTGACGCCCGGCACGCCCGACCGGCCCGGCGCGTCTCAGGCCCGTTCGCCGTCGCCCGCGGGCAGGCTCATGCGGGCGCGCAGGCCGCCCTGTGTGCCCGGCAGCAGTTCCAGGCGGCCGCCGTGGCCGCGCACGATGCGGTCCACGATGGCCAGGCCCAGCCCGGCGCCGGCGCTGCCCGAGCGCGCCTCGCCGGCACGGCGGAAAGGCTGCTTCAGCGCCTCGGCCTGCGCCGCCGGGATGCCCGGGCCGCAGTCTTCCACCTCGATCCACACCTGCCCTGCCGCATGGCCGGTGCGCAGCGTGACGGGCGGCCGGCCGTGGCGGAAGGCGTTCTCCGCCAGGTTGTCGAGCGCGCGGCGCAGCGCGACGGGCCGCGCGGCCACCACCGGGAGGCTTTGCGTCGTCTCCAGCACGGGCGCGCGGCCGTGGTCGACCTGGGCGGCGCAGACCTCGGCCGCCAGGCGGTTCAGATCCAGCGGCTGCAGCGCCTCGTCGCCCTCACCGCGCGCGAAATCCAGGAACTGGCCGACGATGGCGTCCAGTTCCTCCACGCTGCGGGTCAGGCTGGCCATCAGCTCCGGCTCGGCGCGCGGCGCGAGGATCTCCACCCCCAGGCGCAGCTTGGTCAGCGGCGTGCGCAAATCATGTGACAGGCCGGCCAGCATCAGCGCGCGCTCGCGCTCGGTCCGCTGCAGGCTGGCCACCAGCTGGTTGAAGCTGCGGCTGACGGTGGCGACCTCGGTCGGCCCGTCTTCCGACAAGGGTTCCGGCACGCGGCCGGCGGCCAGCGTGCGCGAGGCCTGAACCACGCGCGCCAGCGGCCGGTTGAGCCGCTGCTGGAACCACAGCGCTCCCAGGATGCCCAGCAGCACGCTGCCCAGCGTGATCGCCAGCCAGGCGCCGGAAAACTCGCGCAGCGGCAGCACGCCGGGCAGCACCACCCACTGGTCGACACCGTCCATGGCCAGGCGCAGCGCCAGGCTGCCGCCGGCGTCGCGCCGCCAAACCACGTCGATGCCCTGGCCCTCCAGCCGCTCCGACACCTGGCGCACGAAGCGACGCTCCAGCGGTGCCAGCAACACCCGCGGCGGCGGCAGCGGGTTGCGCTGCTCCGCCGCCAGCGCGGCGCGTGCCCGGGCATTGAAGGCATCGACGAAGGCCCCGCGCTCGGCCGGCGGCAGCGCGGCCAACCCGGCGCGAATGGCGCCCAGCGTGCGCGCCACGCCGTCGGCCGTCTGCGCCATCCGGGGCAGCACCACCATCTGCCGCATCAGCAGCGCACCGCCCAGCTGGCCCAGCACGATCAGCGCCACGATCAGCAGCGCGTTGCGCGCCAGCAGGCTGCGGGGCCAGTTCATGGCGGTCAGGCGGGATCGGGCACGAACACGTAGCCCACGCCCCACACGGTGCGGATGTGGCGCGGCTGCGCGGGATCGGCCTCGATCAGCTTGCGCAGGCGCATCACCTGCACGTCGATGCTTCGGTCGGTGGCTTCGTGGTCGCGGCCGCGGGCCAGCTCCAGCAGGCGATCGCGCCCCAGCGGCCGGTTGGGATGCTGGGCGAAGGCGGCCAGCAGGCCGAACTCGCCAGTGGTCAGGGGTTGCTCCTGGCCGGCCCTGCGCAGGCTGCGGCGGCCCAGGTTCAGCACATGGTCGCCGAAGGCGATCTCGCCCTCCTCGGCCATGGGCCCGGCATGGGCGCCCAGGATGCGCTGGCGCCGCACCAATGCCTGGATGCGCGCCAGCAGCTCGCGCGGGTTGAAGGGCTTGGGCAGGTAGTCGTCGGCGCCCATCTCCAGGCCGACGATGCGGTCCACCGGGTCGCCGCGGGCGGTGAGCATGACGATGGGGATGGTCTCGCCCTGCGCGCGCAGGCGGCGGCAGGCGGCCAGCCCGTCCTCGCCCGGCATCATCACGTCGAGCACCAGCACGTCGAAGCGCTCGCGCGCCAGCAGGCGGTCCAGCGGGGCCGCGCTTTCCACCGCACGCACCGCGTAGCCCTGGTCGCCCAGGTAGCGCTGCAGCAGCGCACGCAGGTCGGCCTCGTCGTCGGCGATCAGGATGCGGGCAAGCGGCTCGTCCATGGCGGCATCGTAGCCGCGAAGACCCGGCAGGCGGACTTGGGAAATCATGACAAACCATGACAGCCGCGGCGCGCCGTCACCCATGGTCATCAAATCCCTGCACGGCGAGATGATTCGCTCACATCCGCACGCCACCATGGCAACACCTTCCCCGCTTTCTGAAAGGAATTGCCATGACGACCCACCGCCTCCCCCTGCTGGCCACCGCATCGGCGACAGCCGCTCTGGCTCTCGCCCTGTTGGGCGCCGCCGCCCCGGCCGAAGCCGGCGCCCACCGCGTAGTGCGCCCCAATGCGGCCGGCGGCACCACCGCCGCCACCCTGGCCAACCGTCACGGCCCGAACGGCGGGCAATGGCAGTCGGCGCGCGGCATCGCCACCGACAGCCAGGGCAACGCGGTGCTGGGTGGCGCGAGCCGGTTCACGGGCCCCAACGGCGGTACCGGCCAGCGCGCCGGCCGCACGCAGCTGAACGCTGACGGCTCGGCCAGCCACGCCAGCGGCTTCACCGCCAGCAATGCGCGCGGCAACGTCCAGTCCAGCGGCAGCGCCACCCGCGACGCCGACGGCAACGTCAACCAGGCCCGCAGCACCACGGCCACCAGCGCCAGCACCGGCAACAGCGTGCAGAGCAGCACCAGCTACAACAGCGACACCGGGCGAACGCGCAGCACCACCTGCTACAACGCCAGTGGCGCGGTGATCGCCTGCCGCTGAACCCGCCGGAGCCGATGCCATGACCACCATGCCCATCCTGCCTGCCCTGCTCTTGCTGGCCACCCTCTGCGCGACCAGCGCCCAGGCCCAGGCCCAGCAGCCCGCCCCCGCCCGGGCCGAGAAGCTGCGCACCGAGGCGCACCAGCGCTTCGGCGCGGCCGACACCAACGTGGACGGCCGCCTCACGCGCGACGAGGCCAAGGGCCACATGCCCTGGGTGTACCGCAACTTTGACGCCATCGACACCGCGCACACTGGCGCCGTGACCATGCAGCAGATCGAGGCCTACGCGGCCAGCACCCGGCGCAGCCGCCGCCAGGGTGCCGGCAACTGAAACGGAGACCCCAATGGAGCCCTCAACACGACGCCAGCCGAAACGCCCTCGGCCGCTGGCCACCTGGGCCCTGGCGCTGACCATGGCCCTGGCGGCCACCGCGTGCCAGGCCCAGAACCCGATGCCCTGGCGCGGCGGCCGGCAGATCCCCGTCGGCTCGCCCGTGGTGCCGGCCGGCGTGCAGCGCATGGCCGACCTGCCCTACGGCCCCAATCCGGCCCAGCGGCTCGACGTCTACCGCCCCGAGGGCGCCCGCCACGCGCCCGTGCTGGTGATGGTGCACGGCGGCGCCTGGATGTTTGGCAGCAAATCGGCAGCCCCGGTGGTGGACGAGAAGATCGACCACTGGGTGCGCGAGCGCGGCTTCGTGCTGGTGTCCGTCGGCTACCGGCTGGTGCCGCAGGTGACGGTGGCCGAGCAGGCGCAGGACATCGCCCACGCGCTGGCTGCCGTGCAGGCGCAGGCGCCGGGCTGGGGCGGCGATCCATCGCGCGTCGTGCTGATGGGTCACTCGGCGGGGGCCCACCTGGTGGCGCTGCTCAGTGCCTCGCCCGCGCTGGCGCGCGAGGGCGGCGCCCGGCCCTGGGCGGCCACGGTGGCCCTGGACAGCGCCGCGCTCGACACCGAGGCGCTGATGCAGCGCCGCCACATGCCCATGTACGACCGCGCCTTCGGCAGCGACCCGGCGCAGTGGCGCGCTGTCTCCCCCATGGCGCGGCTGGCGCCCGGCGGGCCGCCGCTGCTGCTGGTGTGCAGTTCCGTCAGGCGTGACGACCCCTGCGCGCAGTCACGGCGCCTGGCCGACGCGGTGCGCGCCCAGGGCGGCGTGGCACAGGTGCTGCCGCAGCCGCTGCCTCACGGGCAGATCAACGGCCTGCTCGGCCTGCCCGGGCCGTACACGCAGGCGGTGGACGCCTTCATCGACGCGCACCTGACGCGCCCCTGAAGGCTGGCCACCACGCCACCCGTGACCGATTGCACGCCCGAGTACGCTGGCACGCGCCCGCCAGGGGCGGACAGGCTAGACTCCCGGCTTCGTCACAGCCTCTGGATCAACACCATGAACCGCTGCCTGAAGTCCGCCAGGACTCTCTTTTTCATAGCTGCCTGCGCCTGCCTGGTGCCGGCTGGCATGCTTTTTTCCTCTGAAACGCTGGCCCAGAACCAGACCCAGCGTGGCCGCGTCTTCCCGCAGAAGACGCAGCGCGGGACCATGCAGTTCCTGGCGCTGCAAGAGGTTTCGCTCGACGGCGCCACGGAGCCGCTCACGCCCGGCGCCCGCGTGCACAACGAGCTCAACATGCTGGTGCTGACCAGCTCGCTGATCGGCCAGACCTACACCGTCAACTACCTGCGCGATCCGATGGGGGTGATTCGCGAGGTGTGGCTGCTCACGCCGTTCGAGACCACGCTGCAGCCCGACGGCTCGCTGGCGCCCGCCACCGGCCCCACCGAAAAGCTCTACGGCGGCTGACGCCTCGACGCGCCGCACCGCCGGCGCCGCCACCCCGCCCATCGTCTTCCCGCGCGCTGGCGCCCTGCGCCGCCGCACCGCATTCCTGGAGGCCCGCCATGGCCCGCAAAGTTTTCATCAAGACCTTTGGTTGCCAGATGAACGAGTACGACTCGGACAAGATGGCCGACGTCATGAACGCCGCCGAAGGTTACGAGCCAACCGACGACCCGGAGCAGGCCGACCTGATCCTCTTCAACACCTGCTCGGTGCGCGAGAAGGCGCAGGAAAAGGTCTTCTCCGACCTCGGCCGCGTCAGGCACCTGAAGCAAAAGGGTGTGCTGATCGGCGTGGGCGGCTGCGTGGCCAGCCAGGAGGGCGAGGAAATCATCCGCCGCGCGCCCTTCGTGGACGTGGTGTTCGGCCCGCAGACGCTGCACCGCCTGCCCGAGCTGCTGGCCGAGCGCGAGCGCCAGAAAGCCCCGCAGGTGGACATCCGCTTCCCCGAGATCGAGAAGTTCGACCACCTGCCGCCGGCGCGGGTGGAAGGCGCCAGCGCCTTCGTCTCGATCATGGAAGGCTGCTCCAAATACTGCAGCTACTGCGTGGTGCCCTACACGCGCGGCGAGGAGTTCAGCCGCCCGTTCGACGACGTGCTGACCGAAGTGGCTGGCCTGGCCGACCAGGGCGTGAAGGAAATCACCCTGCTGGGCCAGAACGTGAACGCCTACCGGGGGCCGATGGGCGACACCGCCGAGATCGCCGACTTCGCCCTGCTGATCGAGTACGTGGCCGAGATCCCCGGCATCGAGCGCATCCGCTACACCACCAGCCACCCCAACGAGTTCACGCCGCGCCTGATCGAGGTGTACGGCAAGGTGCCGCAACTGGTGAGCCACCTGCACCTGCCGGTGCAGCACGGCTCCGACCGCATCCTGATGGCCATGAAGCGCGGCTACACCGCCATGGAATACAAAAGCATCGTGCGCAAGCTGCGCGCGGTGCGGCCCGGCATCAGCATGAGCAGCGACTTCATCGTCGGCTTTCCCGGCGAGACGGAAGACGACTTCGACAAGCTGATGAAGCTGATCGACGACGTCGGCTACGACGCCGGCTTCAGCTTCATCTTCAGCCCGCGCCCCGGCACGCCGGCCGCCAACCTGGCCGACGACACGCCGCATGCGATGAAGCTGAAGCGCCTGCAGCACCTGCAGGCCACCGTCGAGCAGAACGTGCGCGCCATCAGCGCCAGCCGGGTGGGCACGGTGCAGCGCATCCTGGTGGAAGGGCCCAGCAAGAAGAACCCGCAGGAACTGATGGGTCGCACCGAATGCAACCGCATCGTCAACTTCGACGGCGGGCCGAACAGCCAGCGCCTGGTAGGCCAGATGATCGACGTGGTGGTGACGGAGGCGCTGCCGCACTCCCTGCGGGGCAGGGTCAACACCCTCTGAGGAAGGGAGTTGACACGGAAAACCAACGGCAACCGTGCGGATCCGACGCAGCACCAGCCTGCCAATCACTCCTGATTCAGGAGCTGCCTGCGCCCGTCGGTCAAGGGCCAGAGGCCTATTTCCTCCACAAAGCCGCCCTCAGTGCTCGAACACGCTGCGCGCGCCAGTGAAGCGCTGGGCGAAGTAGCGGCTGGCGAGGCGGTCCTTGCGCACGGTGCCGCCGCTGGAGGGCGCGTGCACGAACTGGCCGTCGCCCACGTAGATGCCCATATGCGAGTACGGCGCGCCGCTGGTGTTGAAGAAAACCAGGTCGCCGCGCTGCAGGTCGGCCACCGGCGTGCTGGCGGCCGCCCATTGGGCGGTGCTGCGCGGCAGCCGCTCGAGCGTGCCCTGCGCCAGCACGTAGCTGACCAGGCCGCTGCAGTCGAACCCGCCTTCGGGAGTGTTGCCGCCGTAGCGGTAGGGCGTGTTGACCAGCAGCATGGCGCGCGCTACCGTGGCCTCGCGCTCGGCCGCGTCGATGCGCACCGGCGCCCGCGTGGCGGGCATGGGTGGCACCGAGGCCTGCGGCACGGACATGCCCTGACGAGGCGCGCCTGCGCAACCGGCCAGCAGGGCCAGCGCACACGCCAGCAGCAGACCCGGCGCGCTTGCCACCCTGCCCTTCATCGATCCTGAAATTTGGAGCATTTTCAGCCTCCAGCCGGCAAACCACCGGCGCTGGCAGCTATTCTATGTATAGCAATCCGGGATGCCAAGCGGTTGGCATGGGCATGAGGTGAAACCGATGGTCTGTCGCGGCGAGCGCGTCGCAACCCCTGCTGGTTTTGCGCGAACGGTTCGCGGCGGTGAAGGTCAGCCCTCGTGAAGCCCAATAGTTTGCACAGCGCGATCAGGGGCCGGTGCGCGGCATGGTCGCCTCACGCGCTTCGTCAGCGGGCGGGGCGCCCGCCACCCGCCGCGCCCAGAGCGGCGAGCACGCCCGCGCAGGCGTCTTCCACCAGATCCAGCACGTGCTCGAAGCCGGCGCCGCCGCCGTAGTACGGATCCGGCACCTCGGCGTCGCGGTGGCGGGTGCAGAACTCGGTCAGGCGCCGCAGCTTGTGGCGCTGCGCCGGCGGGCACAGGGCGCGGGCGGCGCGCTCGTTGCCGCCGTCCATCACCAGCACCAGGTCGAACGCGGTGAAGTCCTGCGCGACGAGCTGGCGGGGCGCGCTGCGCGCTCAGGTCGTAGCCGCGCCCCGCGGCATGAGCCTGCGAGCGCCCGTCCGGCGGCTCGCCCACGTGGTAGCCGTGCGTGCCGGCGGAATCGACCTGCACGCGGCCGGCCAGGCCGGCATCGGCCACCAGCTTCTCCAGCACGCCATGCGCCGTCGGGCTGCGGCAGATGTTGCCCGTGCAGACCATCAGCACGCGTGCCGACGCGCCGGCGGGCAGCCAGCCCAGTTCCGGAAGCGCCGAAGTAGCTCTTGAATTCATAGCTGGCTGCGCCCGCCAGATAAGGGCTGGAGGCCTGTTTGACCTAAAATTCAGGCAGCGACGCCAACAGCGTCAGAACGGCCGCTTGCCGCCGCCCGGCCCGCCCATGCCCGGTGGCAACGGTGGCATGCCGCCACCGCCCAGCATGCCGCCCAGGCCCTTGGCGCCGCCCATGCGCTTCATCATCTTCATCAGCGCGCCGCCCTTCATCTGCTTCATCATGCCCTGCATCTGCTCGAATTCCTTGAGCAGGCGGTTGACCTCCTGCACCTGCACGCCGGCACCGGCGGCGATGCGGCGCTTGCGGCTGGCCTTGAGCAGGTCGGGCTTGCGGCGCTCTTCCGCCGTCATGCTGTTGATGATGCCTTCCTTGCGGCGGATGTCCTTCTCGGCGCGGGTCAGGTCGGCCTCGGTGGCCTTGCCGGCCAGCTGCGCGGGCAGCTTGTCCATCAGGCTGCCCAGGCCGCCCATCTGCTTCATCTGCTGCAGCTGGCCGAGGAAATCCTGCAGGTCGAAGTTGTCGCCCTTCTTGACCTTCTCGGCCAGTTTCTTGGCGGCCTCGATGTCGACGTTGGCGGTGACCTGCTCGACCAGCGCCACCACGTCGCCCATGCCCAGGATGCGGCCGGCGTGACGATCGGCATCGAACACTTCCAGGCCGTCGATCTTCTCGGACACGCCGGCGAACTTGATGGGCGCCCCGGTGATCTGCCGCACCGACAGCGCCGCGCCGCCGCGCGAGTCGCCGTCCATCTTGGTCAGCACGATGCCGGTGAGCGGCAGCGCCTCTTTGAAAGCCTTGGCGGTGTTGGCGGCGTCCTGGCCCTGCATGGCGTCGACCACGAACAGGGTCTCCACCGGGTTCAGCGCGGCGTGCAGGGTCTTGATCTCCTGCATCAGCGCTTCGTCGATGGCCAGGCGGCCGGCGGTGTCGACCAGCAGCACATCGTAGAAATGCTTCTTGGCGTAGTCGAGCGCGCCGCGGGCGATGTCGAGCGGCTTCTGGTCGGGCGCGCTGGGGAACCAGTCGGCCCCGGCCTGGGCGGTGACGGTCTTGAGCTGCTCGATGGCGGCGGGGCGGTAGACGTCGCCCGACACCGTAAGCACCTTCTTCCTGCGTTTCTGGATCAGGTGGCGCGCCAGCTTGGCGGTGGTGGTGGTCTTGCCGGCGCCCTGCAGGCCGGCCATCAGGATCACGGCGGGCGGCTGGGCGGCCAGGTTGAGGTCGCTCACGCCCTCGCCCATGGTGGCGGCCAGTTCGCGGTTGACGATGCCCACCAGCGCCTGGCCAGGCTTGAGGCTGCCCAGCACCTCCTGGCCCAGCGCCTTGTCCTTGACGCGGGCGATGAAGTCGCGCACCACGGGCAGGGCCACGTCGGCTTCGAGCAGGGCCATGCGCACCTCGCGCAGCATGTCCTGCACGTTGGCTTCGGTGATGCGGGCCTGGCCGCTCATCTGCTTGACCAGGCGGGAGAGTTTGTCGGTGAGTGCGGAGGCCATGCCTGCCTTTCGCGACGCCGTGGGCGCGCTCGGATTCAGCCCTGGGAGAGGCGGCCCGGCCCCGGGCGATGCGAACGGGCCAGCCGCTAAACTTGAGCCATGATTCTAGCCAGCGCCCACCCCGTCAGCCTGCTGCTCAGCCTGGCCGCGGCACTGGCCTACGCCGTGCCGGCGCTGGGCGCGCGCGCGCTGGGCGGCCAGGCGGCCAGGCGCGTGCTGCTGCTGGCCTGGGCGCTGCACGCGGCGCTGATCGTCTGGAACCTGCACAGCGCGGCGCCGCGCTTCGGCTTTGCGTCGGCGCTGTCGGTGATGGTGTGGCTGGTGCTCACGGTGTACCTGATCGAGCGCCAGTACTACCCGCAACTCGGTACGCGCTGGGCGCTGGCGGGCTTTGGCAGCGCGGCGATCGTGCTGACGCTGCTGTTTCCCGGCGCGCCGCTGCCGGCCACGTCCTCGCCCTGGCTGCCGCTGCACTTCGCGCTGGGCATCGCGGCCTATGGCATGTTTGCCGCCGCCGTCGCCCACGCGTGGCTGATGACGCGCGCCGAGGCGCAGGTGCGGCATGCCGAGGCACCGGGCACGGGCGTACCGCTGCTGACGCTGGAGCGGCTGATGTTCCGCTTCGTCTGGGCCGGGTTCGTGCTGCTCACCCTCACCGTGCTGGCGGGCACCGTGTTCGGCGAACTGCTCTACGGCAGCGTGCACACGGCCTGGCGCTGGGACCACAAGCGGGTGTTCACGGTGCTGTCGTGGCTGGTGTTCGCGGTGCTGCTGATCGGACGCTCGCGCTTCGGCTGGCGCGGGCGCCGCGCCGTGCGCGTGCTCTACACGGGGGCCGGGCTGTTGCTGCTGGGTTATGTGGGCTCGCGCTTCGTGCTGGAAGTGCTGCTGGGGCGTGCCGCATGAAGCTGCTGGTGCTGTTGCTGGCCATCCTGGCGGGCGTGTGGCTGTGGCGGCGCGGCCACCGGATCGAACCGCCAGTGTCCGGCCGGCCACGTCAGCGGCAGCTGCAGCACATGGTCCGCTGCCCAGTCTGCGGCACGCACGTGCCGGCCGAAGACGCCGTCACCGGTCAGCGTGGCAGCTACTGCAGCGCGCAGCATCGGCGGGACGCCGAGGGTGCATGAGTCCCGGCTGCGCCTTCCCGGCCCTGGCGGGCACCCGCATCGCGATGAGGGCTTTTCCATGACGCCGTCCGGACCGTCCGAAGGCGCCTCCTGGTTCGGGCCACCCTCGCAGCTCGTCAAGCGCTCGGCCACCCAGGCCGACAACGCCGGGTTCGCGCGACTGTGGGCGACCTTCATGACGGCGCGGGTCGTGTTCGCGGCCGCGCTGTTCCTGCTGCACGGCGCGCTCTATCTCGCCACCCATGGGCTGCCCTCCTGGGTGCCGTTGCTGAGCGCGGCCTATCTGGGGATCACCGTGCTGGTGCGCTGGCTGGCCAGGCCCGGCGGGCGCGGTCGGCTGTTCGACGCGCAGTGGGTGTATTCGGTGGGTGTGGATCTGGCCTTCTTCGGCGCTCTTCACCTGGCGCAACCCAGCCCCATCAACTACACGCCGTTGTTCGCCCTGCCTGTGCTGGTCGCGTCGGTGCTCGGGTCGCGCGCGCTCGGCGTGGGTTCAGCGGCGCTGGTGACCGTGCTGCTCCTCGGTCAAGTGGCCTGGGCGGATTCGCGCTCGCTGGCCGGCAGTGCGCCGGATCTGGCGCAGGCCGGGCTTACCAGCGCCGGCTTGCTGGCGCTGGGCTGGCTGACCAACCTGCTGTCCATCCGCCTGGCGCGCGAAGAGGCGCTCGCCCGTGCCAGCCGTGCGGAAGCCCAGCTACAGGCGGTCGTGAGCAACATGGTGATCGAAGGCCTGCCGGACGGCGTGCTGGTGGTGGACAGCGACTACGTGGTTCAGGCCGCCAACCCGGCCGCCCACATGATGCTGGGCTCGGACAGCGAGGTGACGCCGCATGCCTTCAGCATCGACGACGATCCAGCCTGGTTCCAGCTGGCGCAGCTGGTGCAGCTGACGCTGGTGGACGGCCCGGTGGACGCGGCCGAGGTGACCTTGCGCCATGGCGACCGGCAGGTCAGCCGCCTGCAGGTGCGCACGGAGCGCACGCCTGCGCTGGGGGAAATGGCGCGCCCGATGTGCGTCATGTTCCTGCAGGATCTGCGTGAAATGGAAGCCAGGTTGCGCACCGAGAAGCTGGCGGCGATGGGGCGCATGTCGGCGGCGGTGGCACACGAGATCCGCAATCCCCTGGCTGCCATCAGCCAGGCCAACGCCCTGCTGGCCGAAGACCTGCAGCAGCCGGTGCACCAGCGGCTGGCCAGCATGGTGCGACAGAACGCGGAACGCCTGGGCCACATCGTGGACGACGTGCTCGACGTGGTGCGGGTGGAGCAGTCCGGCGAAAGCGCGGCCGAGCGCGATGAGGTCGAACTCGATGCCCAGGCCGCCGCCCTGTGCGCCGACTGGGTGGGCCAGCACGGTGCGGGCGCGCGCGTCCGCCTGAGCTGGAACGCACCCGAGACCGAGGTCTACTTCAGCACCGAGCACCTGCGGCGGGTGCTGGTCAACCTGCTGGACAATGCGGCCCGTTACGCCAGCCAGCGGGAAGGCGCGATCCAGGTGACCACCCACGCGGTGGACTACGGGCCCGTCATGCTGATGGTCTGGAGCGACGGCCCGGCCATGGAACCCAGCGTGCGACGCCATCTTTTCGAACCGTTCTTCTCGTCTGAAAGCCGCTCCAGCGGCCTGGGCCTGTTCATCTGCCGGGAACTCTGCGAGCGACACGGCGCAGAGATCGCCTACGAGCGTACGCAGCGTGCCCAGGGCGATGTGCTGGTGGATGGCAACGAGTTCTTTCTCAGCTTCCAGCGCCCGCGTGCTTCCGACTCGATGTTGCCGCTTGACGCGATGGACTTCCAATGAGCGCATCCCTCCAGAGCCCAGGGCAGAGCGATACACCGCGGCTGCTGGTTGTCGACGACGAACCCGATCTGCGCACGCTGTACGAGCTGACCTTGCTGCGCGAAGGCTACGAGGTGCAGACGGCCGGCTCGCTGGCCGAGGCCCGCGAATTCCTGGCGGGCAACCGCTACGACCTGCTGATCACCGACATGCGCCTGCCCGACGGCGAAGGGCTGGCATTGCTTCGCGAACTGGCGAGTGACCAGCGCCCGGAGCGCTGCATCATGATCACCGCCTACGGCTCGGCGGAAAACGCCGTGCAGGCACTCAAGGCCGGGGCCTTCGACTACCTCACCAAGCCGGTTGATCTGAAACAGTTCCGCAACGTCGTCGCCTCGGCCCTGCATGGCCAGGCCGGCCCGGCGTGGCCCGCGGCGTCCGACAACGCCGGACCGGCAGAGGCAACGCCGGCAAAAGCCCAGGCGTTGGAGCGCCCCGACGGCAATGGGCCGGGTTCGACCCGCGAAGCAGGCAGTGCCGCTCTGTCGCGGCTTGTCGGCGATTCGCCGCCCATGCAGCGCGTGAAGCAAAGCGTGGCCAAGGTGGCCAGCAGCATGGCGCCGGTGCTGGTGCACGGTGAGTCCGGCACTGGCAAGGAGCTGGTGGCGCGGGCCATCCACGCCTGCAGCCATCGCGGCGACGGGCCGTTCGTGCCCGTCAACTGCGGCGCGATTCCGGAGAATCTGCTGGAAGCCGAATTCTTCGGCGCGCTCAAGGGCTCCTACACCGGGGCTGCGCAGGATCGGCCAGGCTTCTTCCAGGCGGCCTCCGGCGGGACCCTGTTTCTGGACGAGATCGGCGACCTGCCCCTGGCGATGCAGGCCAAGCTGCTTCGCGCCATCCAGGAGCGCAAGGTGCGCCCCCTGGGAGCGACGCTGGAAGAGCCCGTGGATGCACGCATCGTGAGTGCCACCCACAGGGATCTGGGCGCCGAAGTGCATGCAGGTCGCTTCCGGCAGGATCTGTTCTACCGGCTCAACGTGATCGAGATCGCGGTTCCGCCCCTGCGGCATCGCCGGGAAGACCTGCCGCAGCTCTGTGAAGCCCTGCTGGCGCGGATCGCCAGGGAATCGGGTGCCAAGGGCTATCGTTTGTCTGCCGCCCAACTCGAATCCGTCAGCCAATTGCCCCTTGAAGGCAACGTGCGCGAGTTGGAAAACGTGCTTCATCGCGCGGTGGCGCTGGGTGACGTGCGAGAAGCCGGCATCGACGACGCCGCACCCGAACCCACCAGCCTGCCAGCCGCTCCGTCGCTGGATCACGGCTCGCTGAAAGCCCCAGCCCCCGCCATGCCTGCGGGGCCATCGCACACCGCCGGTGCGTCAGTGGTTGAGGAGATGCCAATCCCATCGGACCTCGAGGCCTGGCTGGCGGCCCAGGAGAAGCAGATCCTGATTCGCGCGCTCGAGGAAACCGGATTCAACCGCACGGCCGCAGCCGCCAAGTTGGGGCTCAACCTGCGCCAGATCCGCTACCGCATGTCGCGTCTGGGCATCACCGATCCCTCCAATACGACCGACGATGACGACGATGGCGGCTGACCTGCCGCCCACCCTCTGGGACAACGGCTGGTATCGCCACGCTCGGCGGCTGCCTTCGCCCAACTTCGGGCCGCGCCCGCCACGCACGCAGGTGGAACTCATCGTGCTGCATTCGATCAGCCTGCCCCCCGGCCAGTATGGCGGCGACGAAGTGCATCAGCTTTTCACCAACCGCCTCGACTGGAATGCCCATCCCTATTTCCAGGAAATCCGGGGTGCGGAAGTTTCGGCCCATTGGCTAATCCGTCGCGATGGTGCCCTGTGGCAGTACGTGAGTGCAGACGACCGCGCCTGGCATGCGGGGGCCTCGCACTATCTGGGGCGCAGCAACTGCAATGATTTCTCGGTCGGCATCGAGCTCGAGGGCATCGAAGGGGGACTCTTCGATCCCCCCCAATATGAGACGCTGACCAGCCTGTGCGCGGCGATCGCTGCGCGCGACCCCATCCGAGCCCTAGCGGGGCACGAGCACATTGCGCCCGATCGCAAGCACGACCCCGGCCCCGGCTTCGACTGGGCGCTGCTGCAACGGTTGCTGAGCTGGCCCGCCGGCATGTTTCCGCCGGGCCAACAGGCCTGACGCCAGTCCGCGGGCACGCCCCCCTGACGCCTCGCATCCCTCTCCTGCAAAGCCCTGGAGCCCCCTTCAGCGCCGGGTTCAGCGCCGAAGCAAAAAAAGCGCTGGTTTGGGGCAAACACTACAGATAGTGCCTTGTCAGCGCCAAACACACTATATATAGTGTGCCCAGCAGCATCAGACTGCAGCCCAAAAAGAACGACAGGACACCCGCTCCAGCGCCAGAGCGAGGCACGACAACAGCTTACCGAGAGGAATTCATGCAAAGCTCCAGCACCACGTCTGCTGCCACCGCGCAGCGCTCTTCCGCCCTGCGCTCCAGCGACGATCCCCATGCGGTCGGCACCAACCCACGTCAGCCAGCGACGGTGGGTTACCAGATCATTCGACGGAATGGCGCAGTGGTGTCATTCGAGCCCAACAAGATCGCCGTGGCCATGATGAAGGCGTTTCTGGCCGTGCATGGCACGCAAGGCGCGGCGTCCGCGAGCGTCCGTGAGGTGGTCGAGAATCTGACCGACGCGGTCACGCGCGCCTTGATGCGGTCGCGGCCGGGGGGCGGGACCTTCCATATCGAGGACGTGCAGGATCAGGTGGAGCTCGGCCTGATGCGCGGTGGCCACCACGAAGTGGCCCGCGCTTACGTGCTGTACCGGGAGCGGCGTGCCCAAGAGCGGGCACAGCAGAAAAGCAGCGCCATGCATGCGGCGCCAGCTCAAGTCATCCATGCGGTGGACGGCGGCGAGCGCGTGCCTCTGGATGTGAATGCCCTGACCCAGGTGATCGAAGCCGCCTGTGCCGGTCTGTCCACTGAGGTGTCGCCCGCTCCGATCGTGGCCGAGACCCTGCGCAACCTGTACGACGGTGTGCCGATCGAAGAAGTGGACAAAGCCGCGATCCTCTCGGCCCGTACGCTGATCGAAAAAGAGCCGGACTACACCTTCGTGACCGCCCGGCTGCTCCTGCAGACCATCGCCAAGGAGGTATTGGGCGCGCGCGTGACGCTTGCGCAGCTGGGTGAGCGCTACGCCGGCTACTTCCCGGTGTTCATCCGCACCGGCATCCAGCACGAGCTTCTGGACCCGAAACTGGCCGAGTTCGACCTGGCCCGCCTCGGTGCTGCGCTCAAGCCCGAACGCGACCTGAAGTTCGACTACCTCGGCTTGCAGACGCTGTACGACCGCTACTTCCTGCACGTGCGCAAGACGCGCATCGAGCTCCCGCAGGCTTTCTTCATGCGCGTCGCCATGGGCCTGGCCCTGAATGAGATCGACCGCGAGGCGCGCGCCATCGAGTTCTATGAAGTGCTGTCGAGTTTCAACTTCATGAGTTCCACGCCGACGTTGTTCAACAGCGGCACCTTGCGCTCGCAGCTCTCCAGCTGTTATCTGACCACGGTGCCGGACGACCTGGACGGCATCTACGAGTCCATCAAGGAAAACGCCCTGCTGTCCAAGTTCGCAGGTGGCCTGGGCAACGACTGGACCCGCGTGCGCGCCCTGGGCAGCCACATCAAGGGTACGAATGGCGAATCGCAGGGCGTGGTGCCCTTCCTGAAGGTGGTCAACGACACCGCGGTGGCCGTCAACCAGGGCGGCAAGCGCAAGGGTGCCGTCTGCACCTACCTGGAAACCTGGCACCTGGACATCGAGGAGTTCCTGGAGCTGCGCAAGAACACCGGCGACGACCGCCGCCGCACGCACGACATGAACACGGCCAACTGGATCCCGGACCTGTTCATGCGCCGCGTCATGGAGCAGGGTGAATGGACGTTGTTCTCCCCTTCTGAGGTACCGGATCTGCACGACAAGTTCGGCACCGAGTTCGAGCAGGCCTACACGGCCTACGAGGAGCTCGCCCGCCGCGGCAAAATCCAGCCGTGCAAGACCGTCGCCGCGGTCGACCTCTGGCGCAAGATGCTCTCGATGCTGTTCGAGACCGGCCATCCCTGGATCACGTTCAAGGACGCCTGCAACCTGCGCTCGCCCCAGCAACATGCCGGCGTGGTGCACAGCTCCAACCTCTGCACCGAGATCACCCTGAACACCAGCGACAGCGAAACCGCGGTGTGCAACCTGGGTTCCGTCAACCTGCTGCAACACCTCAAGGAAGGCCCCGCCGGCAAGGAAGTCGACCACGACAAGCTGCAGCGCACGGTACAGACCGCCATGCGCATGCTCGACAACGTGATCGACATCAACTACTACGCGGTCAAGAAGGCACGTGACTCCAACCTGCGCCACCGTCCGGTGGGCCTTGGCATCATGGGTTTCCAGGACGCGCTGTACGAGATGGGTCTGCCCTATGGCAGCGAAGAGGCCGTGGCCTTCGCCGACCGGTCGATGGAAGCAGTCTGCTATCACGCCTACTGGGCATCCAGCGACCTGGCGGCCGAGCGCGGGCGCTACAGCAGCTACCAGGGTTCGCTGTGGGATCAGGGCATTCTGCCGCTCGACACGCTGGGCTTGCTGGAGCAGGCGCGCGGCGGCTATGTCGATGTGGACCGATCTTCCACCCTGGACTGGGACGCGCTGCGCGGCAAGATCGCCCGGGACGGGATGCGCAATTCCAACTGCGTGGCCATCGCCCCGACGGCGACCATCTCCAACATCATCGGTGTGGACGCCTCCATCGAGCCCTGCTTCGGCAACTTGTCGGTCAAGAGCAATCTCTCGGGCGAGTTCACCATCGTCAACCACTACCTGGTCCGCGACCTCAAGCGGCAGGGCCTGTGGGACGACGTGATGGTGATGGACCTCAAGCACTTTGACGGTTCACTGCGCCCGATCGACCGCATTCCCGCCGACATCAAGGCGCTCTACGCCACCGCGTTCGAGATCGAACCCCGCTGGCTGGTGGAGGCCGCCGCGCGGCGGCAGAAGTGGATCGACCAGGCGCAGAGCCTGAACATCTACATGGCCGGCGCCTCGGGCAAGAAGCTGGACGACACCTACAAGCTCGCGTGGCAACGCGGCCTGAAGACCACCTACTACCTGCGCACCACCAGTGCGACGCACGCCGAGAAGTCCACAGTGCAATCCGGCAAGCTCAACGCCGTCAGCGCGATGAGCGGTCGAACAGACGCTGCGCACGCCAGCGGCGCCGAGCATGCCGTGCAGGATGCACCTGCATCGGATATCAAGTTCTGCGCCATCGACGATCCCGGTTGCGAAGCCTGCCAATGAAGCACGCCGTCTGGCGCTTCACCGGCGCCAGACGATGCCGCCATACAACAAATTCCATAGCGCAGCGCAGCCAAGTACTTTTCAAGTGGCTGCGTTGCTCCCATAATTGGAGCATTGGACATGTCTATGTTGAACTGGAACGATGAACTGACTTCTGCGCCGCGTTCGCTGCCCGGCACGCGCGCCGTTGAAGCTGTTCATCCGCAAGCTGCCGATTGGCATGAGGATGCGCTGGCTGCGCGTACGCCGCGGCTGGCCGAAGTGCCGTTGACCCCGAGCGCCGTGCCTCAGCCTGCCACGCGCGGCGGAGCAGCCTCCGCATCCCAGCGCCGCGTGAACGCGGCCGACAAGCGCATCATCAACGGCCAGACCGACGTCAACCAGCTGGTGCCTTTCAAGTACAAGTGGGCCTGGGAAAAGTACCTGGCAACCTGCGCCAACCACTGGATGCCGCAGGAAGTCAACATGAACCGCGACATCGCGCTCTGGAAATCGCAAGGTGGCCTGAGCGAAGACGAGCGCCGCATCATCAAGCGCAACCTGGGCTTCTTCGTCACCGCCGACTCGCTGGCCGCCAACAACATCGTGCTGGGCACCTACCGCCACATCACTGCGCCGGAGTGCCGCCAGTTCCTGCTGCGCCAGGCCTTCGAGGAAGCGATCCACACCCACGCCTACCAGTACATCGTCGAATCGCTGGGCCTGGACGAATCGGAGATCTTCAACGCCTACCATGAGGTCGCGTCCATCCGCGACAAGGACGAATTCCTGATCCCGTTCATCGACGCGATCATGGATCCCAACTTCCGCACCGGCACGCCCGAAGCCGACCAGACTCTGCTCAAGAGCCTGATCGTTTTTGCCTGCCTGATGGAAGGGCTGTTCTTCTACGTGGGCTTTACCCAGATCCTGGCGCTGGGTCGCCAGAACAAGATGACCGGCGCCGCAGAGCAGTACCAGTACATCCTGCGCGACGAGTCGATGCACTGCAACTTCGGCATTGACCTGATCAACCAGATCAAGCTGGAAAATCCCGGCCTGTGGACCGAATCTTTTCGTTCCGAGATCCGGGCGCTGTTCGAGCACGCTGTTGAGCTCGAATACCGCTACGCGGAAGACACCATGCCCCGCGGCGTGCTGGGCCTCAATGCCTCCATGTTCAAGGGCTATCTGCGCTACATCGCCAACCGGCGTGCGGTACAGATCGGCCTGGAAGCGCTCTATCCGAACGAGGAAAACCCCTTCCCGTGGATGAGCGAAATGATCGACCTGAAAAAAGAACGCAATTTCTTCGAAACCCGGGTGATCGAGTATCAGTCGGGAGGAGCACTGTCCTGGGACTGAAGGCAACCTTCTTCGGTGCACCGGTTTTGGCAGCCCGCTATGCCACCCGCAAGGGTGATCGCGGCTGCGCCCCCGTTCATGGCGATGGAACTGCATCCATCGCCATGAATCGCTTGGCTTTCACTAAGAAGGCTTAAGCGTTTCCTGCTGTTGATCGTTCAACTTGATCAAGGAGAAAAACATGGCAACTGCGAAGAAACCGGCCGCGAAGAAGGCCGCTGCAAAGAAAGCTCCGGCCAAGAAGGCTGCTGCAAAGAAAGCTCCGGCCAAGAAGGCTGCTGCGAAGAAAGCTCCGGCCAAGAAGGCCGTGGTGAAGAAAGTCGCCGCCAAGAAGGCACCGGCCAAGAAAGCCGCAGTGAAGAAGGTTGCCGCCAAGAAGGCGCCGGCCAAGAAAGCCCCGGCCAAGAAAGCCGCGGTGAAGAAGGTCGCTGCCAAGAAGGCGCCGGCGAAAAAAGCCGCTGCCAAGAAAGCCCCGGCGAAAAAGGCCCCGGCCAAGAAAGCGGCTGCGAAAAAAGCGCCCGCCAAAAAGCCTGCCCCCAAAAAGCCCGCTGCCAAGAAGCCGGCTGCGAAGAAGGCCCCCACGGTCCAGACCACGCTGAACCCGCAAGCAGCCTGGCCGTTCCCGACCGCCGCCAAGCCCTGAGCTTGATGGCCCCTCAAAGCCCGGCGCTTGCGCGCCGGGCTTTTGTCTTTCTTACAGCGCGAAAACGTGCGGAGCGAAGCGCCGAAGCCGGCCTGTCAGGCCGTCAACCCATCCCCACGCCAGACATAGTTCTGCGGCCCACGCGCCGCCACCTTGAGCGCTCCCAGCCGGTTGCCCAACTCGGCGCACCGGGCCAGCGACCAGCCCTGCTCCAGACCGTATAGCAGGGCGCCGCGCCAGGCGTCGCCGCATCCAGTGGGATCAACAACCTCCGCGGCCTGCACGCCCGCAACATGGGTGGACTGACCTTGTTCCCAGAGGTCGCAGCCAGCCGCGCCCAGCGTCACCACCAGGCCACGCACGCGTTGCGACAGCTCCGCCAGCGACCAGCCGGTGCGCTCGCTCAACATGCGACCTTCGTAGTCGTTCACCGCGATCCAGCTGGCCAGTTCGACAAAGTGGCGCAACTCCTCGCCACTGAACATGGGCAGGCCCTGCCCCGGGTCGAACACGAACGGAACGCCGGCGCCATGGAACTGCTGCGCGTGCTGCAGCATGGCCTCTCGCCCGTCCGGCGAGATGATGCCCAGCCGGATGTCGGGCCGCCCCGGCACCGCGTTCAGGTGCGCCGCGGACATGGCGCCGGGGTGGAAGGCCGTGATCTGGTTGTTGTCGCGGTCCGTCATGATCATGGCCTGCGCCGTGTAGGCGTCGTCGAGCGAGCGAACGAACTCGGTACTGATACCAAGGGCGCGCAGCCGGTCCAGGTAGCCCTGGGCGTCGGTGCCGACGGTGGCCATGGGCAGCGGCTCGCCGCCGAGCTGCTTCATGGCGTAGGCGATGTTGCCCGCGCAGCCGCCGAAATCGCGCCGCAGCGTGGGCACCAGAAACGACACGTTCAGGATGTGCAGTTGCTCCGCGAGGATCTGGTCGGCAAACCGCCCCTCGAAGTCCATGATGGTGTCGAAGGCCAGCGAGCCGCAGATGAGGGTAGCCATGAATCAGGTCGAAAGTCAGGGATAGAAAGCAAGAACGCGGTAGCCTATGACGGCGGCGTTTGCCGGCAGTTCACCGAGCGTCAGGCGTGCCGTGCCGGCGAACTCGCCACCCGCGGCCACGGTCGCCGGCGCACCCAGTTCCGTCGGCGAGATCACCCGGCGCAGCAAGGGCTGGTCCTGCGCATCGGTCAGCGTCAGCTCGAACGAGGGGGTGGCCACGCGCAGCACAGCCTTGTTGCGCAGCGTGATGTTGAGCTGATAGACGTTGCCCGTGACCCGCGCGAAGCTGGAGCTTTCCACCACCATGCCATCCAGGTGGCGGTACGGGCCGACCTCGCAGCCAGTGAGGCGACACAGTTGCTGCAGTGCCGGCTCCGTGGCCGGGTACGCCGCGGCCAGCCATTCGCGCCGGCCCAGGGCGAACTGCAGCGCAAGGCCCGCCAGCAACGCCAGCAGCACGAGCCACAACCCGACACGTACCGGCGCCGAACGCCAGAAAGCGCGCCGCCGCGCCTGGCGCACGAAGGACGCGTCGGCCAGGGCACGGTCGGCCAGGTCGGCCTCGGCTGCCGCTTCTGCAGGCGACGCGCCCAGCATCGCTTCGTCCATCACACCGTCTTCCGCCTGGTCGCGCGCACCGTCGTCCAGGCTGCTGAGGTACAGGTCGACTTCGTGGATTTCAGCGGGCTCGTCGTCGAACACCGCCCTGTTCACAGGCTGGGCGCCAGCCTCCGGCGAACCCGGCACGGTACGTTCGGCGCGCCAGCGCGCGATCTCGTCCGCCGTCACCGAGGGCTGGTCGGCCGCTCGCGCGGGCGGCACCGAATCGCCCGTGTCGGTAACGGCTTCCACGGGTTTCGTAGCGGGCTGGGGCAGCGGTGCGGGTGGTGCGACCGGTTCGGGAGCCCTCGCCGGCGCGGGCACAGGCGCAGGCGCAGGGGGTTCGATCCTGGGTTGCGGCAATGGCGGTGCAACCGGCTCCGGCGACGAGGTGGCGCCCGTCGGCGCGTTGGTGGTCGCGGGGACCACAGGCCATGACGCTGACGCTGGCGACGGAGCCACGGTCGGCGACGGAGTTGCCACCGGGGCCGACCGCCGCTGCGCGGCCTCGGCCTCCACCGCTGCAGCCTCGGCGTAGCTGAGCATCTGCGCCGACGCATCGAACACCACGCCGCATTGCCCGCAGCGCACCCAGCCTGCCGAGATGCGCAACTGGTCCGGCACCAGCTTGAACATGGTGGCGCAGGCCGGGCAACGCGTGATCAGGCTCATGGTGCCCGCATTCTAGGCAAGCACAGGCTGACGACCGCGCGTCACCGGGCTGCCGCAGCGCGCGACGCGGTGAGCAGCACCCAGCCGTCCAGCGTGTCCGCTACCTGCAGCGCCAGGTAGGGCGCGTAGGCCGCCAGCAACTCCTCGGTCTGACGCTCCAGCACGCCGGCCAGCACCAGATGTCCGCCCGCGGCCACGTGGCCGCACAGCAGAGGCGCCAGCACCTTGAGCGGCGCAGCCAGGATGTTGGCCAGTACCACGTCGAACGTGCCTTCAGCCAGCTCCGGCAGGCCGGCCTGCAGCGCCACACCGTTGGCTTCGGCATTGGCTTGCGTGGCCTGAACGGCGGCCGGGTCGATGTCCACCGCCACCACCTCCCGCGCGCCTTGCAGCGCCGCGCCGATGGCCAGGATGCCCGAGCCACAACCGTAGTCGAGCACGCGCCGGCCCGCCAGGTCGCGCCCAGCCAGCCAGCGCAGGCACATGTGGGTGGTGGGATGCGTGCCGGTGCCGAAGGCCAGGCCCGGGTCGAGCCTGATCACGCGCTCGGCCTCGGCCGGCGGCACGTGCCAGCTCGGCACGATCCAGAACGTGGGCGTGACCTGCACCGGCTCGAACTGCGACTGCGTCAGGCGCACCCAGTCGGCGTCCGGCACCTCGGCCACCGCGAGCACGGCGCAACCTTCGAAGAACTCCTGTGCGGCCAGCAGCACGGCGGCTTCCTGCGCCGCACGCTCATCAGGGAACAGCGCGCGCAGTTCCGAGCGCTCCCAGGCCTGCGCCGGCGGCGGCATGCCCGGCTCGCCGAACAGCGCGCGCTCGGCTTCAGAGTCGGCGTCGGCATCGGCCGTGGAAACGCTCAGGGCATCGAGCGCCTCCAGCGCTTCCGACAGCGTTTCCACCCGGTCTTCGGGGCAGATCAGGCGCAGTTCATGCATGCCGTTATGCTATCGCAAAAATAGCTGCCTGCGCCCGCCACGAGCCGGCCAGAAGCCAATTTCATTCAAAAACTGGCGGCACGTCGCAGTTTCAGCGCTGGTGCTCGCTGAGCCAGCGCTCGAGGTAGTGGATGTTGGTGCCGCCGGCGCGGAACTTGGCGTCCACCATGAGTTCGCGGTGCAGCGGGATGTTGCTGCTGATGCCTTCCACCACCGTCTCGGCCAGCGCGGTCTGCATGCGCGCGATGGCCTGCTCGCGCGTGTCGCCGTACACGATGATCTTGCCGATCATCGAGTCGTAGTTGGGCGGCACGAAATAGTTGGTGTAGGCGTGCGAATCCACCCGCACCCCCGGGCCGCCCGGCTGGTGCCACATGGTGATGCGGCCCGGCGAGGGCGTGAACTTGAACGGGTCTTCGGCGTTGATGCGGCACTCGATGGCATGGCCCTTGAGCTGGATCTGCCGCTGCGTGAAAGGCAACTTCTCGCCCGCCGCCACCATGATCTGGGTGCGCACGATGTCGATGCCCGTGACCCATTCGGTCACCGGGTGCTCCACCTGCACGCGGGTGTTCATCTCGATGAAGTAGAACTCGCCGTTCTCGTACAGGAACTCGAAGGTGCCCGCCCCGCGGTAGCCGATCTTCTTGCAGGCGGCCACGCAGCGCTCGCCGATGCGCTCGATCAGCCGGCGCGGAATGCCGGGCGCCGGCGCCTCCTCGATCACCTTCTGGTGGCGGCGCTGCATGGAGCAGTCGCGCTCGCCCAGGTAGACCGCGTTCTTGTGCTTGTCGGCCAGCACCTGGATCTCGATGTGGCGCGGGTTCTGGAGGTATTTCTCCATGTACACCGCCGGGTTGCCGAAGGCCGCCGCCGCCTCGGCTTTGGTCATCTGCACGGCGTTGATCAAGGCAGCCTCCGTGTGCACCACGCGCATGCCGCGGCCGCCGCCGCCGCCGGCCGCCTTGATGATCACCGGATAGCCGACGCTCTTGGCAATGCGTTTGACGGCCGCCGGCTCGTCCGGCAGCTCGCCGTCGGAGCCCGGCACGCAGGGCACGCCCGCCTTGATCATGGCCTGCTTGGCCGACACCTTGTCGCCCATGATGCGGATCGACTCGGGCGTGGGGCCGATGAACTGGAAACCGCTCTGCTCCACCCGCTCGGCGAAGTCGGCGTTCTCGCTCAGGAAACCGTAGCCGGGGTGGATGGCCTCGGAATCCGTGACTTCCGCGGCCGAAATGATGGCCGGCATGTTGAGGTAGCTCTGCGCCGACGACGCCGGACCGATGCACACCGCCTCGTCGGCCAGCTTGACGTATTTGGCGTCCTTGTCGGCCTCGGAATAGACCATCACGGCCTTGATGCCGAGCTCGCGGCAGGCGCGCTGCACCCGCAGCGCGATCTCCCCGCGGTTGGCCACCAGGATTTTCTTGAACATGGGCAATCCCGGGCTTTACTCGATGACGAACAGCGGCTGGCCGTATTCCACCGCCTGCCCGTTCTCGCCCAGGATTTTCACCACGGTGCCCGCCTTCTCGCACTCGATCTCGTTCAGGATCTTCATGGCCTCGACGATGCAGAGCGTGTCGCCTTCCTTCACCTGGCTGCCCACCTCCACGAAGGCCTTGGCGCCGGGGCTGGCCGAACGGTAGAAGGTGCCCACCATGGGCGATTTGACGACAAAGCCCGTTTCAGCCACCGCGGCGGCCGGCTTGTCCGCCGCAGGCGCAGGCGCTGCAGACGCCTCGCCAGCCGGCGCGGCGGCCAGGGCCGGCACCGCAGCCATCGCCACCGGCGCCGCCGCCGGCATCAACTGCACGGCACCCGCCACGGCCTTGACGATCTTGACTTTGCCCTCGGCCTCGGTGATTTCGAGCTCGGAGATGTTCGACTCGGACACCAGATCGATCAGGGTCTTCAGCTTGCGCAGGTCCATATGTATCCAATGGAATTAAACTTGTCTAATTTACACCAGATTGCAGTTAATTTTCAGCATCTGCTCTCAATTATTTGGCAACCCACAAGGTGACGAGGCGCCTGGCGGAGCTGCCGGTGGCGCTCAAGCCGCGCGGCGCCAGGCTGCAAGTTCATCGGGCGAGAGGCGCCCCAGCTTGCGCTCGCGCGCCTTGCCTTCCGCATCGAACAGCACGCTGAACGGCAGTCCGCCGGCCGCATTGCCCAGTTCGCGGGCGATTTCCGTACCGGCCAATCCCGCCAGGCCGATGGGAAATTGTACCGGCAGCTTGCCCAGGAAGCGCTTGACGGGATCGAGCTGATCTACCGCCAGGCCGAGCACTTGCCATCCGTTGGCCTTGTTTTCGGTGTAGAAACGGTCCAATAGCGGCATTTCGTCCACACAGGGCGGGCACCACGTGGCCCAGAAGTTGAGCAGCAGGGGCCTGCCCCGCAAGTCCGCCATCCGGATGGTGCCACCGTCGGGCGTGGGATAGGACAAGGTCCAGAACCGGGGCGATTCAGTGGCTTCGGGCTCCAGGCGCCGCAAGGCAATGCCGGCCCCCACAGCGGCGGCGGCAGCGCCGGCCCCTGCGAGCAACCAGCGCCGTGTCTTGTCTGATGACTTGGCGCCGCGCGCTGGCGCGGCTGACTGCGGCCCGCTCATGGTGCCACCTCTTCCTGCGCCATCCGGGCACGCAGCGCGGTCGCGTCGCCGCGCGGGGCCTGGCCGTCGGCGCCGGGCTTGAGCGCGCCCCGCAGGTCGTCATGGTCGTAGATGCTCAGGTGAACCGGCACGGCTTCGCCCAGTGCCGGGCTGGGCGCCCACACCGTGAGCGAATCCACCGACCGCCCGGTGAAGCCCTGGACCTGCCGCACCTCGAAGTCCACCCGCTGGTCCAGCAGGGCGATCTCGGCCGACTTCGGGTCGTCGCAGAAGAGTTGCAGCGTGACGTCCGACAGCCGCGTGGCCGTGCCACGCCACACGGGGCCCGTGAGATGGGGGCGGAATTCGACCAGACGCTCCATCCACTGCAGCGCCAGCTCGCGCAGCGCGCGCAGCTCCACGGGCTGCGTATCGGCGCAGAAAACGCTTATGTAAGCGCGGACTTCATTTTCAAGCAGGTCGTTGTCCGGCAGCGCCGTGCGCGGCGGAACCCCCAGCTGCTTCTGGGCGCGGCGCTTGGCGGCGCCGTAGTCCAGCCCCTCTTCCACCACCAGGCGCGCGGCGGCGGCGGCGATCTCGTGCGTCAGGGTTTGCATGGGGGCATTGTGCATTGCCGGATGGACGGGCGCTTCGTAGAGTCGGCATGGCCATTGACACAGGAGACGTACCCCATGCAAAGCACCATGATGCAGGCGCAGCTGTCGCTCAACCACCTGCTGGACCGCGCCGGAACCATCTTCGGCACCAACACCGTCGTGTCCCGCCGGCCGGACAAGTCGCTGGTGCGCCACAGCTACGCCGAGTTCTACCGCCGCACCCGCGCCCTGGGCTCGGCCCTGCAGAAGCTCGGCCTGAAGAAGGGCGACCGCGTGGCCACGCTGTGCTGGAATCACCACGCCCACCTGGAGGCGTACTTCGGCATCCCGGCCGCCGGCGGCGTGATGCACACGCTCAACCTGCGACTGGCCCCGGCCGAGATCGGCTGGATCGCCGATGACGCGGAAGACCGCTTCCTGATCGTGGACGACGTGCTGCTGCCGCTCTACCAGCAGTTCGCCGGCCTGCACATGTTCGAGAAGGTGATCGTGTTCCCCTTCTCCGGCGCCGCCGTGCCGGAGGGCTTTGCCGACTACGAGCAACTGCTGGCCGCCGCCGACCCGGACGGCTTCGAGTACGCCCCGCACGACGAGAACGACCCGGTGTCCATGTGCTACACCTCCGGCACCACCGGCAAGCCCAAGGGCGTGGTGTATTCGCACCGCTCCACGGTGCTGCACTCGCTGGTCGGCGCCCTGCCCGATTTCACCGACGTGCACAGCCGCGACGTGGTGCTGCCCGTCACCCCCATGTTCCACGCCAACAGCTGGGGCATGCCCTACATCGCGGTGATGCTGGGCGCCAGGCTGGTCTTCCCCGGCCCGCACCTGCACCCGGACGACCTGCTGGACCTCATGACTCAGGAACCGCCCACGCTGGCCCTGGGCGTGCCCACCATCTGGCTCAGCCTGATCCAGACCTACGACGCCTCGCTCAAGCCCGGTTCGCCCAATGCGGGGCGCTGGAAGCTGCCGCGCGGCATGAAGTCGCTGGTGGGCGGCGCCGCCGTGCCCGAAAGCCTCATCCGCGCCTTCGACGCGCACGGCATCTGGATCCAGCAGGGCTGGGGCATGACGGAAACCAGCCCGGTGGCCACCGTCAGCTACGCGCGGGGCGAACTGGCCGGCGCCAGCCTGGAAGAAAAGTACCGCCGCGCCGCCATGGCCGGCACGCCGGTGCCGCTGGTGGACCTGCGCGCGCGCGGCGACGACGGCCGCGACCAGCCCTGGGACGGCAAGAGCGTGGGCGAGATCCAGGTGCGCGGGCCCTACATCACCGGCAGCTACCACAAGGTGGGCGCCACGCCCGACAAGTTCACGCCCGACGGCTGGCTGCGCACCGGCGACGTGGCCAGCGTGGACGAACTGGGCTTCGTGCGCATCAGCGACCGCACCAAGGACCTGATCAAGTCCGGCGGCGAATGGATCAGCTCGGTGGACCTGGAAAACGCCCTCATGGCCCACCCGGCGGTGGCCGAGGCCGCGGTCATCGCCATCCCCGACGAGAAATGGAGCGAGCGCCCCCTGGCCTGCGTGGCCTTCAAGCCGGGCGAAAGCGCCACGCCGGAAGCCATGAACGCGCTGCTGACCGAGAAGGGCTTCGCCAAGTGGCAACTGCCGGAGCGCTACGAAGTCATCGACGCCGTGCCGCGCACCTCCACCGGCAAGTTCTACAAGCTCAAGCTGCGGGAGCAGTTTCCCAGATAGGCCCACCCCCAGGCTCCACACGCTCCGCGTTGTTGGCCCCCTCGGGGGCGCAACCAGTGTCCGGGCAAACCGCGGACACGGTTGCCACCGGCTTGACCCGCTCCACCCGTTCGCGCTGAGCTTGTCGAAGCGCCGCGCAAAGCTTCGACAAGCTCAGTCCGAACGGCTCCTGTCAAACGAAGGCAACCTGCCGTAGTTCACTATGGTTTGAATAGCTGGCTGCGCCGGCCACAAGCCGGCCAGCGGCCCGAAAGGCTTTGAAATTGCACCGTAGAATCGCGCCCATGCATCTTCACATCCTGGGCATCTGCGGTACCTTCATGGGCGGGCTGGCGGCGCTGGCGCGCGAGGCAGGGCACCGGGTCACCGGCTGCGACGCCGGCGTGTACCCGCCGATGAGCGACCAGCTGCGCGCGCTGGGCATCGAGCTGATCGAAGGCTATGGCGCCGACCAGCTGGCGCTGAAGCCCGATGTGTTCGTGGTGGGCAATGTGGTCAGCCGCGCCCGGCTGCCGGATGGCGCCCCCAAGTTCCCGCTGATGGAAGCCATCCTCGACGCCGGCTTGCCATACACCAGCGGCCCGCAGTGGTTGCTGGAGAACGTGCTGCAGGGCCGCCACGTGCTGGCCGTGGCCGGCACGCACGGCAAGACCACCACCACGTCCATGCTCACCTGGGTGCTGGAGCACGCGGGTCTGCAGCCGGGCTTCCTGGTGGGCGGCGTGCCGCTCAACTTCGGCATTTCCGCCAGGCTGGGCGGCCAGGCCGCCGGTCAGCCGCGCCCCTTGTTCGTGATCGAGGCCGACGAATACGACACAGCCTTCTTCGACAAGCGCAGCAAGTTCGTGCATTACCGGCCGCGCACGGCGGTGCTGAACAACCTGGAGTTCGACCACGCCGACATCTTCGACGACCTGGCCGCCATCGAGCGCCAGTTCCACCACCTGGTGCGCACCGTGCCGCCTTCCGGCCGCGTGGTCTTCAACGGGCTGGAGGAAAGCCTGGCGCGCGTACTGGCGCAGGGCTGCTGGAGCGAACAGCGCAGCTTCGGCGCCGCGGTGAGCGACTTCACCGCCGAGGGCGACGCCAGCGACTTCACGGTGCTGCTGCGCGGCCAAGCCGTGGGCCGCGTGCGCTGGCCGCTGTCCGGCACGCACAACCAGCTCAACGCGCTGGCCGCCATCGCCGCGGCCGAGCACGTGGGCGTGCCGCCCGCGCTGGCCTGCGAAGCACTGGGCAGCTTCCAGAACGTGCGCCGCCGCATGGAGGTGCGCGGCAGCGTGCAGCGCGCCGGCGGCACCATCACCGTGGTCGACGATTTCGCCCACCATCCCACGGCCATCCGCACCACGGTGGACGGGCTGCGCACCCAGCTCGACGCCGCCGGCCGCCGGGGCGAACGCATCCTGGCCATCTTCGAGCCGCGCAGCAACACCATGAAGCTCGGCACCATGAAGAGCCAGTTGCCCTGGGCACTGGAACACGCCGACCTGGCCTTCTGCCACACCGCCGGGCTGGACTGGAACGCCGCCGAGGCCCTGGCCCCCATGGGCGAGCGCGCCCACACCGCGGCCAGCATCGACGAGCTGGTGCGCCAGGTCACCCAGGCCGCGCAACCGGGTGACCACCTGCTTTGCATGAGCAACGGCGGCTTCGGCGGCGTGCACGGCAAGCTGCTGGAAGCACTACAGAAAGCGTAGCTGGCTGCGCCCGCCCCACAAGGACTGAAGCCATGTTTGGCCACAAATCTCGAAGGTGCGGCAACAACCTTTCGGACTGAGTCCTTCTTCCGGCGCAGCGCCGACGGGAGGACGTCTTCTGGAATCACATCGGCTGGGCTGCTCGACAGCGGCGGTCCCACCCACTTGGCCCAACTCACAAGACTCAGCCGCAGCGAGCGGCCGAGCGTCAGCCAGCCTGGATCAACGACCGTGCGCGCTCGGCGATGCTGGCGGCGTCCACGTTGAAGAAGCCGCGCAGCGCCGAGCGGGTGTCGCTGCGGCCGAAGCCGTCGGTGCCCAGCGTGGCGTAGGCGCGGCCGGGCGGCACCCAGGCGCGCACGGTCTCGGGTACGGCGCGCACGTAGTCGGTGGCGGCGACGATGGGGCCGGCCGTGCCGGCCAGCACCTGGGCCAGCCACGGCGTACCGGCATCGGCATCGCCGGCCAGCGCGCGCTGCTCGCAAGCCATGCCGTCGCGCGCCAGCTCGCTCCAACTGGTGACGCTGACCACGCTGGCGGCGATGCCCTCGCCCGCCAGCAGCTCGGCGGCCTTCACCACCTCGGTGAGGATGGCGCCGGAGCCCAGAAGGGTCACAGCCTGGGTCACGGCCAGGTTCACCGCTTCTTCAGATGAAATCGGACTCTGGCCCTTTGGTGACGGGTGCAGACAGCTATCAAACAGATAGCAACCACGGAGCACACCTCCGCGCGCCTCGGCGGGCAGATCGGGTTGGGCGTAGTTCTCGTTCATCAGCGTGACGTAGTAGAAGACGTCGCGCTGCTCGACCAGCATCTCGCGCATGCCGTGGTCCATGATGACTGCCAGCTCGCCCGCGAACGCCGGGTCCCAGGCCTTGCAGTTGGGGATGGTGGCGGCCACCAGATGGCTGGAGCCGTCCTGGTGCTGCAGGCCTTCGCCGCCCAGCGTGGTGCGGCCGGACGTGGCCCCCAGCAAAAAGCCGCGCGCGCGCTGGTCGGCGGCGGCCCAGATGGCATCGCCCACGCGCTGGAAGCCGAACATCGAGTAGTAGATGTAGAACGGCAGCATGGCCAGGCCGTGCACGCTGTAGCTGGTGGCGGCGGCCGTCCAGCTGGCGATGGCGCCGGCCTCGCTGATGCCTTCTTCCAGGATCTGGCCGTCCTGCGCCTCCCGGTAGCTGAGCACGGAGCCGATGTCCTCCGGCGCGTAGCGCTGGCCCACGCTGCTGTAGATGCCCACCTGCTTGAACAGGTTGGCCATGCCGAAGGTGCGTGCCTCGTCGGCCACGATGGGCACGATGCGCGGGCCGAGCTGCGCGTCCTTCAGCAGGCCGCCCAGCATGCGCACGAAGGCCATGGTGGTGCTCATCTCCTTGCCGGCAGCGGCGAGGGCGAACTGCGCGTAGTTTTCCACCGCCGGCACGGGCTGCGGCGCGCAGGCCGCGCTGCGCCGTGGCATGGCGCCGCCCAGCGCCGCGCGCCGGGCCTTCAGGTAGTGCATCTCGGGCGATTCGTCGCCCAGCCGGTAGAAGATCAGCTCGCGCGCCTGCGCGTCGGTCAGCGGCAGCCTGAAGCGGTCGCGGAACTCGATCAGGTCGGCATCGTCGAGCTTCTTCTGGCTGTGCGTGGTCATGCGGCCCTGGCCGGCGCTGCCCATGCCGTAGCCCTTCTTGGTCTGCGCCAGGATCACCGTCGGCTGGCCCTGGTGGGCGGCGGCCGCGGCGTAGGCAGCGTGGATCTTCACCGGGTCGTGCCCGCCGCGCTTGAGGTTGTCGATCTGCTCGTCGGTCATGCCCTCGGTCAGGCGCGCCAGCTCGGGGTTCTGGCCGAAGAAGTTCTCGCGGTTGAAGCGGCCGTTCTTGGCCGCGAAGGTCTGGAACTGGCCGTCCACCGTCTGCGCGAAGGCGCGCAGCAGCGCGCCGCTGCGGTCCTGGGCGAACAGGCCGTCCCAGTCGCTGCCCCAAACCAGCTTGATCACGTGCCAGCCGGCGCCGGCGAACAGCCTCTCCAGCTCGTCGATGATGCGGCCGTTGCCGCGCACCGGGCCGTCGAGGCGCTGCAGGTTGCAGTTGACCACCCAGACCAGGTTGTCCAGCCGCTCGCGCGCGGCCAATGTGAGCGCGGACATGCTTTCGGGCTCGTCCATCTCGCCGTCGCCGAACACGCCCCAGACCTTGCGGCCCGTGCAGTCGAGCAGACCGCGGTCGCTCAGGTAGCGCATGAAGCGCGCGTGGTAGATCGAGCTGATCGGCCCCAGGCCCATGGAGCCGGTGGGGAACTGCCAGAAATCGGGCATCAGCCAGGGGTGCGGGTAGCTGGACAGGCCGCGCGCGCCCTGCGCCGGCGCCACGATTTCCTGCCGGTAGTGCGCCAGGTCGGCCTCGCTGAGCCGCCCTTCCAGAAAGGCGCGGGCGTAGACACCGGGCGCGCTGTGCGGCTGGAAGAACACCAGGTCGCCGCCGCGGCCGCCCTCGCCGGCGTGGAAGAAGTGGTTGAAGCCGACCTCGAACAGATCCGCCGCGCTGGCGTAGCTGGCGATGTGGCCGCCCAGCTCGCCGTAGGCCTTGTTGGCCCGCACCACCATGGCCAGCGCGTTCCAGCGCATGATGGACGCCAGCCGCTCTTCCATCGCCAGGTCGCCCGGGAAGCTGGGCTGCCCGGCCACCGGGATGGTGTTGGCGTAGGGCGTGTTCAGGTCCGGCTTCCAGCCCAGGCCCTGGGCGCGCGCCAGCCGCACCAGCTCGTCCAGGATCTGCACGGCGCGGCCGGGCCCGTCGCTGGCGATCAGCGACAGCAGCGCGTCGCGCCATTCCTGGGTTTCCTCGATGTTCGGATCGGTGGCCGGGAAGATGTCCATGATGTGGGCGGCAGGCGGGTCATGACGGCGGCGCGGGTGATCTGCGGGCAGGGAATGGCGCCTAAAGACTGTACCGGCCGGCCCGGCGCAGATGGTGTCGATTCAAGCAGCCACCCCGCCGAATCACGGCATAAAATGCCGTCGAGATGACCGATGACAGCACAAAACGCCTGGACTCAGCCGATCTGAGGATCCTGCGCGAGCTGCAGGAAGACGCCAGCCTCTCCAACGTGGAGCTGGCGCGGCGCGTGCATCTCTCGCCTTCGCCCTGCCTGGCGCGCGTGAAGGCGCTGCAGGCGCGCGGGCTGATCCGCAAGTACGTGGCGCTGCTCGACGCCCAGCAGCTCGGCCTGCACCTGAACGTGTTCATCTCCATCAGCCTCAAGCAGCAGAGCCGCAGCGCGCTGCAGGAGTTCGAAGGCCGCATCGCCGCGCGCGACGAGGTGATGGAGTGCTACCTGATGACCGGCGATGCCGACTACCTGCTGCGCGTCGCCGTGCCCGACATGCCGGCGCTGGAGCGCTTCATCCTGGAACAGCTCTCGCCCATCGCGCAGGTGGAGAAGATCCGCTCCAGCTTCGCGCTCAAGCAGGTGCGCTACAAGACTGCGCTGCCGCTGGCGGCCGGCCAGGAGCCGAAGGAATGACCTTTGCCGACCACCGGGCCATTGTTTTCCGCCGCCCCGAACTCAGGTCCGACCCAGCAGCGCCGGCCCCACTCAGAAAGACCTGTTCCGCATGATCCACCACCTCGACCACCTGGTGCTCACCACCGCGCGGCCCGAAGCCTGCATCGACTTCTACACCCGCGTGCTCGGCATGCAGCTCGAATCCTTCGTCGGCGGCACGCCGCCCGTCGAACGCAAAGCACTCAAGTTCGGCCAGCAGAAGATCAACCTGCACGTGCAGGGCGCGGAATTAGAGCCCAAGGCCCATCTGCCCGTGCCCGGCGCGCTGGACCTGTGTTTCATCGCCGACGTGCCTCTGGACTCCGTGATCGCCCTGCTGGCCGAGCGCCACTGGCCCATCATCGAAGGGCCCGTGCAGCGCACCGGCGCCACTGGCAGGATACGCTCCGTCTACGTGCGCGACCCGGACTTCAACCTGATCGAGATTTCCGAGCAGCTTTGAACCCGCTGGCCAGCAAGGCCGGCAGACGCCGCCCAGCAAAAAGGGCTCCCGAAGGAGCCCCTGGCTTCATCCCGAAGGGGATGGTTCCGGCGCCGCAGCGCCGGATGCCGATCAACGCAGATCGTCGATCTTCTTGGAGGCGTAGTAACCAGTGCCAACCGCCACCACCACGGCGGCCACCAGGATCAGAGCAACCATCATTTCCAACTCCCGTGTGAGCGAACAATGACGCAAGTATAGGGGTAAACCCTAGTTTTATGCTGCAACGCAGCAATACTTGATGTGGGCTTATGGCGAAAAAGGGAGCGCCATCAGGTCGCAACCCGCTCCAGCGGGCTTTCGAACCCGCTGATCATCTGTTTCGGAAGCCGGGCGGGCTGCGGCCCCGGCCCGGCGCTCACTCCACCGTCACGCTCTTGGCCAGGTTGCGCGGCTTGTCGACGTCGGTGCCGCGCGCGACGGCGGTGTGGTAGGCCAGCAGCTGCAGGGGCACGACGTGCAGGATGGGTGACAGCAGGCCGTAGTGCTCGGGCATACGGATGGCGTGCAGGCCGTCGGCGCTTTCGATGCGGCTGTCGGCGTCGGCCAGCACGTACAGCACGCCGCCGCGGGCGCGCACTTCCTGCATGTTGCTCTTGAGTTTTTCCAGCAGCGCGTCATGGGGCGCCACGGTGACCACCGGCATGCTGCTGGTCACCAGCGCCAGCGGGCCGTGCTTGAGTTCGCCGGCTGCATACGCCTCGGCGTGGATGTAGGTGATCTCCTTGAGCTTGAGCGCGCCCTCCAGGGCGATCGGGTAGTGCAGCCCGCGGCCCAGGAACAGGGCGTTTTCCTTGCTGGCGAACTGCTCGGCCCAGCCGATCACCTGCGGCTCCAGCGCCAGCACGGCCTGCAGCGCTGCCGGCAGGTGGCGCAGCTGGTTGATGAAGTTGGCCTCGGCCGCCTCGGGCAGCAGCTCGCGCGCCTGCGCCAGTGCCAGCGTGAGCAGGAACAGCCCCACCAGCTGGGTGGTGAAGGCCTTGGTGCTGGCCACGCCAATCTCGGTGCCGGCGCGGGTCAGGTAGGCCAGCCTGCATTCGCGCACCATGGCGCTGGTGGGCACGTTGCAGACGGTGAGCGTGTGCCGCATGCCCAGCTCCTGCGCATGGCGCAGCGCGGCCAGGGTGTCGGCGGTTTCGCCGCTCTGGCTGATGGTGACCACCAGCGTGCGCGGGTTGGCCACCGAGGCGCGGTAGCGGTATTCGCTGGCGATCTCCACCTGCGTGGGGATGCGCGCCACCGCTTCCAGCCAGTACTTGGCCACGCAGCCGGCGTAGTAGCTGGTGCCGCAGGCCAGGATCAGCACCTGGTCCACGGCGCCGAAGGTGGCGTGGGCGCCCTCGCCCGGCGCGTGGTTGCCCGCCGCCTCGAACAGCTCGGGCGCCACGCTCAGCACGCCTTCCAGCGTGTCGGCCACGGCGCGCGGCTGCTCGAAGATCTCCTTCTGCATGTAGTGGCGGTAGGGGCCCAGTTCGGCCGCGCCGCTGGCCACCTGCACGGTCTTCACGGCGCGTTGCACGCGCTGGCCGCCGGCGCCCACGATCCAGTGCTTGCCCAGCTGCACGTCGACCACGTCGCCGTCTTCCAGATAGGCGATCTGGTCGGTCACGCCGGCCAGGGCCATGGCGTCGCTGGCCAGGAAGTGCTCCTTGCCATCGGCCCCAACGCCCAGCACCAGGGGCGAGCCCTGTCGCGCGCCCACCAGGCGCTGCGGCTCGTCGCGGTGCAGCACGGCGATGGCAAAGCTGCCGTGCAGCTGGCGTGCGGCGGCCTGCACGGCCTCGAACAGGTCGCCGTCGTACAGGCTGTCGATCAGGTGGACGATGACCTCGGTGTCGGTCTGGCTGCTGAAGTGGTAGCCGCGCGCCTCCAGCTCGCGGCGCAGCGTCTCGTGGTTCTCGATGATGCCGTTGTGCACCAGGGTGACGCGGCCGCGCGCGTCGTCCGCGGCGTCGCCGGCCAGCTCGCCCCCGTGGGCGCCCATGCTGAAGTGCGGGTGCGCGTTGCTCACCGCCGGCGCGCCATGCGTGGCCCAGCGCGTGTGGGCGATGCCGATGTGGCCTTCCACCCCCTGCTCGGCCGCCTGCGCCGCCAGGTCGGCCACGCGCGAGATGCCGCGCACGCGCCGCAGCCGCACCGGTGGCGGCGCCACGCCGGCCGTGTTGACGGCGATGCCGCAGGAGTCGTAACCCCGGTACTCCAGCCGCTGCAGGCCCTGGACGAGGATGGGAACGATGTTGCGCGTGGCGACCGCGCCGACGATGCCGCACATGGTGGTTCTCCCTGAACTGGATCGGATGTGCGGATGGTAGGCAAGCCGACAAGAAATTTCATGTCAACTATTGCCATTTAATGGAACACATCGTCAAAATGATGACAACAAGAAATTGGATTCCATAATTTCTATCATGATGGAACTTGACAACATAGATTGGGAGTTGCTCGCCGCGCTTCAAGACGACGCCTCCCTGCCCAACCAGGAACTGGCCGAGCGCGTGCACGTGTCGCCACCCACCTGCCTGCGGCGCGTGCGGCGCCTGCGCGAGGCCGGGCTGATCGAGCGCCAGGTGGCGGTGCTGAGCGAGGACGCCGTGGCCGCGCAGCTGGGCCACGGCCTCAGCGCCATCGTGGAAGTGACGCTGGACCGCCAGGGCGCCGAGCACGCCGATGCCTTCGAGCGCCGAGCGGTGGCGGAGCCGGCCGTGACCCAGTGCTGGCGCGTGGCGCCGGGGCCGGATTTCGTGCTCATCCTGCGCGTGCCCGACATGCCGGCCTACCAGGTGCTGGCCGAGCGCCTGTTCACCCAGGACGCCAACGTGCGCAACGTGAAGGCCTTCTTCGCCACCCGCCGCGCCAAGTTCGGCACGGCCATTCCGCTGGACCACGCACGCGCCACGTTTTAGGCATTAAATCAGGGTTTAGCCCATACAGGACGGGCGCAGGCAGCTATCAACAACTGAGCAATGTAGTAGCTCGCCAGCACCCACAGCGCGGCCAGCGGCAGCGGCTGCACGAAGCGGTTGGTGGCCAGCAGCGCATCGCTGAGCATGAAGCAGCAGGCGCCCGCCGCCACCAGCCAGGCGCCGCGCGTGCCCAGCGCCCGCGCGCGGCCCAGGGCCTGCGCCGTCATCAGGGAGATCGCCACCACGTAGGCCGCCACCGGCGCGCGCAGCCCCACCGGCAGCCCGCCCTGCCACAGGAAGGCGTACATCCCGACGCCGACAGCCAGCGTGAGCACCAGCGCGCCGCGGCTGGGAAACCAGGGCACGCCGCGCTTGAACAGGGCGATGTAGGCCAGGTGCGCCAGCAGGAACGCGGCCAGGCCGGGCACGAAGCCGCCGGGCACCATCAGCGCCACGTCGCCCAGCAGCGACAGCAACAGCGCCACCCCGAGATTCCAGTAAAAACCGCGCTCCGCCCGCTCCTGTCGGGCGCAGGCAGCTACCAACACCATAGCAAACACCATCACCGACGGCTTGGCCGCGCGGTGCCAGGGCACGAGGCCGAGCGCCGCCGTCGCGGTGGCCAGCGCCGCCGCCTGCAACGCGAGCGCCAGCCAGATATCGATGCGCCCCTGCAGCAGCGCGCCCAGCGTCCACAGCACCAGCGTCAGCACGCCGAACCACAGCAGGCCGTCCAGCAGCGGCAGTGCCTCGGCGTGCCACAGAAACAGGCTGGTGGCGCCCAGCAGCAGCACGAACTCGGCTGCCACCAGCGCCTGCACGGTGCGGCCGGCGGGCGGGTCGTAGTGCTGCACGGCGGCGATGTCGAAGGCCGGCCTGGGCCAGCGCGCGGCCACGTCGGCCGGCCGCCAGCCGGGCGGCTTGAACCACACACGCAGCTTGTCGCCCCAGCGGCGGGCGCGCCAGCTGTCCTGCGCCAGCGCCCAGTAGACCTCCAGGTTGGCCCACAGCGGGTCCCAGGAGTTCAGCGGCGCGCGCGTGCCGTAGATGGGCTTTTCAAGCGGGTCTTCGTCCTCGAAGCTGCCGAACAGGCGGTCCCAGACGATCAGGATGCCGCCGTAGTTGCGGTCCAGGTAGCGGTCGTTCACGGCGTGGTGCACGCGGTGGTTGCTGGGGCTGCAGAACCAGCGGTCGAACCAGCCGAGCCTGGGCACGTGCTCGGTGTGCACCCAGAACTGGTAGAGCAGGTCCACCAGCGCCACCACCGCGAACACCAGCGGCGGCACGCCGGCCAGCGCCATCGGCAGGTAGAACACCCAGCCGAGCAGCGCGCCGCTGCTGGTCTGGCGCAGCGCCGTGCTCAGGTTGTAGTGCTGGCTCTGATGGTGCACCACGTGCGCGGCCCACAGCACGGCCACCTCGTGGCCCAGGCGGTGCAGCCAGTAGTAGCACAGGTCGTAGAACAGCAGCGCCAGCAGCCAGCCGTACCAGGCGGTCCAGAAGGCATCGTTGCGCCACAGCGCCAGGTGCTCGAACGCCAGCACGTACAGCCCCAGGCGCAGCAGGCCGGTGAACACCGCGCTGATCTGGCTCAGCACGCCCAGCCCCAGGCTGTTGACGGCGTCGCCCAGCGCGTAGGTGTTGCGCCCGCGCGCCCGGCCCCAGGCGAACTCCAGCACGATCAGGCCCAGGAACACCGGCACCGCAAGCACGATGACCTGGCTGCCAGTCAGCATGGCGCGTTGCCCCGGGCGGGTTCAGCCGGTGTAGCCGCGGGCGTCCACCCAGACGATGGACTCGACCACGCCGCCGGCCAGGCCGTCGCGCACGGCGAACATGGCGTCGTGCAGGTTCACGGTGGGGTCGCAGTGGCCGGGGATCAGCCACACCGTGTCGCCCAGCGCCGGCAACTGGCCTTCGGCGCCGTCGGCCAGGCGCAGGATGCCGTGCTCGTCGCCGCCATTGGCGTACACCATGGCCGGCTGGCCCGGCAGGCTGTGCACCAGCGGCAGGCCGGAATCGACGGCGTGGCTCTTGTGGCCGGCGTCCACCACCACCTGCTCGCCGCGCGCGCTGATGACCTGCGATTTCAGGAACAGCGCGTGCTCGAACACCGGCTGGGCCGGGTCGCGTTCGTTGAGCGCGTAATCGGCGTCCATGAAGATGAAGCTGCCCGCCTGCAGCTCGCCCCACAGGCCGCTGGCCGCCTCCTGGCCGAAGCTGCCGGTGCCGGCGCCGGTGACGAGCGGCACCTCGATATCTGCGCCCCGCAGCAGGTCGCGCGCCTCGGCCACCCGCTCGGCGGCCACGGAGACGGCCATGCGGCGCTCGGCCACCGAGCGCACGTGCTGCGCCCCGCCGTGGTAGGCGTGCAGGCCGGCGAAGTGCAGGCGCGGCGCATGGTCGGCGATCAGCCGCGCCAGCACCACCACCGCCTCGCCCACCGGCACGCCGCAGCGGCCCTGACCGACGTCGATTTCCAGGAACACGTCGATCGGCTTGTTGGTCAGGTTCATGGCCTGCGCCAGGCGGGTCACGCCCTCGCCGCTGTCCACCGCGATGGCCAGCCGGCCGCCGCGCTGCGCCAGCTGGTGCGCCAGCGCGGCCACGCGCCGCAGCCGGGGCACGGCCAGCACCTGGTTGCTGATGAAGATGTCCTTCACGCCGCGGGCGGCCAGCGCCTCGGCCTCGGCCACGGTCTGCACGCACACGCCCACCGCACCGGCCTGCAGCTGCAGGTGCGCAATGTCGCCGCTCTTGTGCGTCTTGGCGTGCGGGCGCAGGCGCACGCGGTGCTTGGCGGCGAACTCGGTCATGCGCTGCATGTTGCGGTTCAGCGCCTCCACGTCGATCACCAGCGCCGGGGTCTCGAGCGCGTCCACGCCCTGCCCGATGCAGGACTTCAGGCGCGCGACGGCGGGGGTGAGCGTGGCGTCAGGAGAAGGTCTCATCGGCGGCGGGTTGTTGCAGGTGTTGGTCGTCGGCCCAGCCCACCAGGGTCAGGCCGTCCGGGGTCCAGAGCAGGCGGTTGATGGTGCAGTTGCCGAGCTGCCAGGTGCGCGCGTCCTGCAGCCCCAGGCCGGTGGCCGCGCGGTACAGCACGTCGAGCACGCCGCCGTGCGCCACCACGGCGATGTGTTTGCCTATGTTTTTGGCTGCCAGACCGCTCAGGGCAAGCGTGATGCGCTCCCGAAACTGCAGCAGGGATTCGCCACCCTCGGGCCGCCATTCGGGGTCGCGCCGGCGCCAGCGTTCGGCGTCGTCGGGCCAGCGCTCGCGGATGCCGGCGAAGGTGTTGCCCTCCACCCGGCCGAAGGCGCGCTCGCGCAGGCCCTGCTCCAGCTGGACCGCCACGCCCATGGCCGCGCCGACGGCGGCGGCGGTGTCGCGGGCGCGGGCCAGATCGCTGCTGTAGATGGCGTCCAGCCGGTCGCGCCCGGCCAGCGCCTGCGCCAGCCGCTGCGCCTGCGCGCGGCCGGTGTCGCTCAGGCCGATGTCGGTGTGGCCCTGAACCCGGCCATCGGCGTTCCAGGTGGTTTCGCCGTGCCGGATGGCGATGATGCGGGTGGCCTCCATGCGGGCATCATGCCACGCGGCTTGCGGCCGCGCCGGCTCAGCGCGGCGGGCTGGCGATGGGGCAGGAAGGCGCCTGAGCGCGGTGCTAGAAATCCAGCCGCACCACCCCGGCGCCCGGCGCCACCACCGGCTCGTCGTCGAAGGCCTTGTCGCCGTTCTCGTCGGCCACGCCGGTGGCGCGCAGGTGGCGGAAATCGTGCAGGGCGGCGTCCATCAGGTGCGAGGGCACCACGTTCTGCAGCGCGGTGAACATGTTCTCGATGCGGCCGGGGTGCTTCTTCTCCCACTCGCGCAGCATGTCGCCCACCACCTGGCGCTGCAGGTTCTCCTGGCTGCCGCACAGGTTGCAGGGGATGATGGGGAACTGGCGGTGCTCGGCCCAGCGCACCAAATCCTTCTCGGGCACGTAGGCCAGCGGGCGGATGACGATGAACTCGCCGTTGTCGCTGGTCAGCTTGGGCGGCATGCCCTTGAGCTTGCCGCCGAAGAACATGTTGAGGAAAAAGGTCTGCAACATGTCGTCGCGGTGGTGGCCGAGCGCGATCTTGTTGCACTTGAGGCGCCGCGCCACGCTGTAGAGGATGCCGCGGCGCAGGCGCGAGCACAGGCTGCAGGTGGTCTTGCCTTCGGGGATCTTGGCCTTGACGATGCTGTAGGTGTCCTGCGTCTCGATGTGGTGCTCGATCCCCAGGCCCTGCAGGTAGGCCGGCAGCACCTCGGCCGGAAAGCCGGGCTGCTTCTGGTCGAGGTTCACGGCCACCAGCTCAAAGCGCACCGGCGCGCGCGCCTGCAGCTTCATCAGAATGTCGAGCAGGCCGTAGCTGTCCTTGCCGCCCGAGAGGCACACCATCACCCGGTCGCCCTCCTCGATCATGTTGAAGTCGGCGATCGCCTGGCCGACCTGGCGGCACAGGCGCTTCTCGAGCTTGAGCGCCTCGCGGTCGGCGCGGTCGCGGGCGGCCGGGCCCAGGGGCACGGCGGTCGGTCCGGGCTGCAGGTCGGCGGGAGCAAGGGGCGCGTTCATGCCCCGATTGTCCCCGAAGCACCTGCCCTCCGCCGGCTCAGGGGCGGGGCGGGCCGGCGCCCGCTCAGCGGCGGCGCTGCATCAGCAGGGCCCCACCCAGCAGGGCGCTCAGCAACAGCAGCGCCAGGGGATCAAGTGCAGGCACCGGCGTGACATCAGCGCTGGGTGCCACAGCGGCCAACACCTCGACCGCGCCGATGTCGCAGCGCGCGCCCTGCGGTCTGGCCACACCGCGCTGGTCGGGACTGATGCCCACGCAGTCGGCGGCATCGATCGCCGGACTCGTGGCCTGCGGCAGCAGCGTCGGCGTCGTGCCACCGTTGTCCGCGAGCGCGCCCAGCATCGGGCTGGCGCCGAACTGGTTGTTGACGTCGGTGCCGTTGATGTCCAGCGTGGTGTTCAGTTCCGAGAACAGCGAGCCGGTCGCCGACATGCTGCCCCCGCCCCGGTCGATGTCGTTGGCCCCGCCGGGATCGCTGTTGCCGGCAACGATGCTGTTGAAGAACGTGACCGACGACCCGTTGCGGGCGTACACGCCGCTGCCGATGTTGGCCTGGTTGCCATAGATGGTGGACTGACGGATGGTCGTGCCGCCCCAGCTGCTGTCGAAGCTGATGGCGCCGCCACTGTCGGTGGCGGTGTTGCCGCTGATGGTGCTGTTCTCGATCACCACAGCCTGGTTGTAGGCATGGATGGCGCCTGCCTTGGTCGCGCTGTTGCCGTCGATCGTGCTGCCACGAACGGTCAACGAGGTGCCCGCGGCACTCCAGAAACTGGCGATGGCGCCGCCGATGCCGCCCCCCATCCAGTCGCCCTGCACCGAGCTTCCGCTGATCCGCACCGCGTCCAACGTCAGCAGGCCGCTGGTGTTCAGGATGGCCCCGCCGTTGGCGCGCACCGGCAGGCCGCTGCCGGTCAGGCGCAGGCCCGAAATGCCGACCGCAGCGCCCGCGGCATTGATCTCGAACACCCGCCCGCCGGCATCGACCACCGACAGCGACGACGCGCCCGGGCCGGTGATCGTGAGCGCCTTGTCGATGGTGATCTGGCCGCCCGTCAGCGTAATGGTGCCCGTGAGGCCAGGTGCGAAATCCACCGTGCCACCGGCCGGTGTGCTGGCCACGGCATCGCGCAGGGAGCCCGCGCCGGCATCGTTGAGGTTGCTGACCGTGGCCGCATGGACCGGGCCCACCGCGGCTGCCATGAGCCCGCCCAGCAGCATGGCGCCAAGCCAGCGGCGCAACCCGTCGACACGTCTGCGGCCATCGCCTGTCGTGGAACTCATGGCAACACCTTTCCGATTTCGACGTTAAATTAATTTAATAGTACTACTTAACGTCGATTTTTGGCAGCGTGCTCTGCCGCAGATGTTGCGCAGGATCAAGCTGTCGTCCGGCGGTGCTCCAGGGCACCAAGGCACCAAGGCGGCCTGCAGCATCAGGTGCCTGCAGGGCTCGTCACGACCGACCGTTCGCATCCCGAACGTGTCGGCCTCCCGCTCACCAGCCGCCCGCCTCCATGCGGATCGCCACCTCGCAGTCGTCGAAGATCTCCAGCTTGGTGATCTTCACGCGCACGCCCTGCACGCCGGGCAGCTGCATCAGGCGCGCGCACAGCTTGCCGATCAGCGTTTCCAGCAGGTTCACGTGCTCGGCGGTGCATTCGTCGATGATGATCTGGCGCACCTTGCGGTAGTCGAGCACGTGGGTGATGTCGTCGTCGTGCGGGTGCAGTGGCTGCTGGCCCAGGTTCAGCTCGGCATCGACCTGGATCGGCTGCGGCGCGCCGCGCTCGTGGTCCAGGATGCCGAGCGCGGCCTTGAAGCGCAGGCCGTTGAAGGTCAGGCTCTGGCGGCCGGAATCTGGCGGGGGCGTGGTGGCCATGTCACATCATCGAGAAATCGCGCCCGAAGCGCATCAGGTGCTGGCCGCCGTCGACCAGCAGCGTGCTGCCGGTGACGGCGCGGTTGTCCAGCGCGAACAGCACGGCCGCCGCCACCTCGTCCGGCGTGGACGAGCGGCCCAGCGGGCTCTGCGCGTGCAGCTCGGCAAAGCGCGCCTCGCTCATCAGGTGGCTGGGCAGGGTGAGCCCCGGCGCCACACCCACCACGCGCACGGTGGGCGCCAGCGCCTGCGCCAGCAGCGTGGTGGCCGACTGCAGCGCCGCCTTGCTGAGCGTGTAGCTCAGGAAATCCGGGTTGGGGTTGAACAGCGTCTGGTCCAGCAGGTTGACCACGCAGCCGCTGGCCGGCCCGGCGCCCTGCGCGCGCAGCTGCTCCGCCAGCGCCTGCGCCAGCAGCACCGGCGCGGCGGTGTTGACACGCAGGTGGCGCTCCAGCAGCGCCTGGCCGAAGCTGGCCGCGTCGTCCCATTCGAACAGCGCGGCGCTGTTGACCACCGCCTGCACCGGGCCCAGCGCGGCGGCCACGCGCGGCAGCAGGGCGCGCACCGCGGTCTCGTCCGCAAGATCAGCATCAAAAACGCCTTCCGCCCTTGTGTGGCGGGCGCAGGCAGCTACGGTTTCAAGAGCGTCCTGGTCCACCACCCGAGCGTGGACGGCCACCTGCCAGCCGGCCCGGGCGCAGGCCAGGGCGATGGCGCGGCCCAGCCGGCGCGCGGCGCCGGTGACCAGCACGGTGCGCGGCGCGGGATCGGCTGGGATGGCGGGTGCGGCGCTCATGGGCGGGGAAGCCGATAGGCAGGTCAGGGCGACAGGTGGAACGCGCCCTGGATGCCGGCGATCAGCATCTGCGCGCCGATCACGGCCAGGATCAGGCCCATCATCCGCGTCACCGCGTTCATGCCGTTCTTACCCACCAGCCGCACCAGCGTGTGCCCGTAGATGAAGGTCACGTACGTCACCACGCACAGGATGCCGAAGGCCAGCAGGCTGACCCCGATGCCGGCCAGCCCGCCGTGGGCCGACAGGTTCATGGCGGTGGCGATGGTGCCTGGCCCGGCCAGCAGCGGCATGGCCAGCGGCGATACCGCGACCGACAGCGCGGCCTGGCGCGCGTTCTGCTGGTCGGCGTTGCTCGGCTCGTGCACGCTGGAGCCGTGGCCCTGCAGCATCTGGAAGCCGATCACGAACACCAGGATGCCACCGGCCACGCGCAGCGCCGGCAGCGTGATGCCGAACAGCTCGAAGATCAGCTTGCCCGCCAGGCTGAAGGCCAGCACGATGCCGAAGGCCGTGAGCAGCGCCTTCAGCGCCACCTGGCGCATGGTGGCGGCGTCCTCGCCGTCGGTCAGGCTCAGGAACACCGGCACCCCGGCCAGCGGGTTCATGATGGCGAAGAACGCCATGAAGGCAACGGCGAACTCGTGGGTGACGTCCATGGAGGGGGGCAGGTTACACCATCGGCCCGCGGGCAACGACAATGCGCCCATGCAACCCGATGCCACGCGCCAGGCCCCGCCGGCCCGCGCGCCTTCCCCGCCATCACCGCTGGAAACCCACATCGCCCAGGCCGTGCAGGCCGCCGGCGGCTGGCTGCCGTTCGACCGTTTCATGCACCTGGCGCTGTACGCGCCCGGCCTGGGCTACTACGCGCGTGATGCGCGCCAGTTCGGCCTGCTGCCGGGCGGCCCCAGCAACTCAGGTGGCGGCAGCGACTTCGTCACTGCGCCGGAACTCTCGCCCCTGTTTGGCGAGGCGCTGGCGGTGCAGGTGGCCGAGGCGCTGCGCCACACCGGCAGCGACGAGGTGTGGGAATTTGGCGCTGGCTCCGGCGCGCTGGCCGCGCAGGTGCTGGACGGGCTGGCGCGGCTGGGCCAGCCGCTGGCGCGCTACACCATCGTCGATGTCTCCGGCGCCCTGCGCGCCCGCCAGCAGGCCCGGCTGGCCGCGCACGCCGGCGTGGTGCGCTGGGTGGACGCGCTGCCGGATGCGATGGCCGGCGTGGTGATCGGCAACGAGGTGCTGGACGCCATGCCCGTCAAGCTGCTGGCCCGCACGGGCGGCGTGTGGCACGAGCGGGGGGTCGCATTTTCAGAGCCTTTTGAGCCTTCAGCCCTTGCGTGGCGGGCGCAGCCAGCTATCGAATCAGAAGCAAACCCGTTCACCTGGGCAGACCGCCCGACGGACCTGCGCCCGCCGCTGGAAGTGCCCGGCACGCACGACTACGTGACCGAGCTGCACCCGCAGCAGCGCGCCTTCATCGCCACCCTGGCCGAGCGCCTGCGCGCCGGGCCGGGCGGCGCGGCCTTCTTCATCGACTACGGCTTTCCCGAGGCCGAGTACTGGCACCCCCAGCGCAGCATGGGCACGCTGGCCTGCCACCGCGCCCACCGCATGGACGACGCGCCGCTGCAGGACGTGGGCGAGAAGGACATCACCGCCCACGTCGATTTCACCGGCATCGCCCTGGCCGCGCAGGACGCCGGGCTGACGGTGCTGGGCTACACCAGCCAGGCGCGCTTTCTGCTCAACTGCGGCATCGCCGCGCGCATGGAGGCGGCCGACCTGCCCACCCGCGCCAACGCCATGAAGCTGCTGGCCGAGCACGAGATGGGCGAGCTGTTCAAGGTGATCGGCCTGGCCACCGGCGAGGGCTGGGCCGCGTGCGGCTTTGCGCAGGGAGACCGCTGCCATGCGCTCTGAACCACACCGCGCACCACGCTGTAACCGGCGCGACGGCCGCCGCCGCGGGAGCCCCGCATGATCCGCTACGTGCTGGTGGTGTTCGTGGCGCTGATGTGCATCAGCTGGCTGCAGCCGCTGCTGCGCAGGATCGGCCTGGGCCGGCTGCCGGGCGACTTCCACTTCCGCCTGTTCGGGCGCCAATGGTCGGTGCCGCTGGCCAGCACGCTGATTCTGAGCGCGCTGGTGAGCCTGATCGTCAAGTTCCTGCACGCCTGACCGGGCTGCGGCTTCCTCACCACCAGCCGTTCACGCTGAGCTTGTCGAAGCGCCGCACGAGGCGCAGGCAAGCCTGTCCTGAGGTTGTCGAAGGGCTCAGCCCGAACGGCTGCTGGCCAACGGATACGATTCATACGACTTCGCTTCTAAAAATATCAAACCGTTCACGCTGAGCTTGTCGAAGCGCCGCACGAGGCGCAGGCAGGCCTGTCCTGAGCGTGTCGAAGGGCTCAGCCCGAACGGTTCTTGTTAATCGAATGCGGTTCGGTATCAATAAATGCAGGCGGCGCCGGCAGTCCACAGCAGACGGATTGCTTAAAAATCGATAGCTGCCTGCGCCCGCCACACAAGGGCCGCAGCCACAAAACACTGTTGAAACCACGATGAAAACCCTCTCCGTTGCCGAAGCCGCCACACTCATCCAGCCGGGCTGGACCGTGGCCTGCGCGGGCTTCGTCGGCGCCGGCCATGCCGAGGCCGTCACGCGCGCGCTGGAGGCGCGCTTCGTGGCCACCGGCGAGCCGCGCGATCTGACGCTGGTGTATTCCGCCGGCCAGGGCGACCGCGCCACGCGCGGCGTCAACCACTTCGGCACGCCCGGCATGACGCGCGCCGTGGTCGGCGGCCACTGGCGATCGGCCACGCGGCTGATCGATCTGGCGCTGGCCGAGCAGTGCGAGGGCTACAACCTGCCGCAGGGCGTGATCTCGCACGTGTACCGCGCCATCGGCGGCGGCAAGCCGGGCCTGCTCACCAGGATCGGGCTGAACACCTTCGTCGATCCGCGTACGGAACTTGATCCGCGCTACGTGGGCGGCGCCGTGAACCAGCGCGCGCTGGATGCGCTGAAGGCCGGCGGCTTTCGCTGGGTGGAGCACGAGCGCTTCCGCGGCGAAGACTGGCTGTTCTACCCGCGGTTTCCGATCCACTGCGCGCTGATCCGCGCCACCGCGGCCGACCCGCGCGGCAACCTCAGCACCCACGAGGAAGCCTTCCACCACGAGCTGCTGGCCATCGCCCAGGCGGCGCGCGCCAGCGGCGGCATCGTGATCGCCCAGGTGCGCGAGCTGGTCGATCACCACCAGATCCTGGCCGACATCCGCGTGCCCGGCATCCTGGTGGATGTCGTGGCGGTGTGCGAAGACCCCGACGACCACCAGATGACCTTTGGCGAGGCCTTCAACCCCGCCTACCTGACCTCCTGGCGCGGCGCCCGCTTCACGCCCGAAGCCAGCGCGCCGCCGCCGCCCGTGGCCGGCGCGCCGGTGCCGGCCGCGGGCGGCCTGGACGCCCGCACCATCGTCCAGCGCCGCGCGGTGCTGGAGCTGGCCAAACGCCAGCCGCGCGTGGTGAACCTGGGCGTGGGCATGCCGGCCGCCGTGGGCGACCTGGCGCATCAGGCGGGCCTGGGCGGCTTCACCCTCACGGTGGAAGCCGGGCCGGTAGGCGGCATCCCGGCCGACGGGCTGTCGTTCGGCGCCTCGGCCTACCCGGAGGCGGTGGTGGACCAGCCGGCGCAGTTCGATTTCTACGAAGGCGGCGGCATCGATCTGGCGATCCTGGGCCTGGCCGAGCTGGACGGCGCGGGCAACGTCAACGTCAGCAAGTTCGGCGAGGGCGAGCACGCGCTGATCGCCGGCGTGGGCGGCTTCATCAACATCACGCAGAGCGCCAGGGCGGTGGTCTTCATGGGCACCCTCACCGCCGGCGGGCTGAAGGTGGCCACGCAGGGCGGCCAGCTGCGCATCGCGCAGGAAGGCCGGCTGAAGAAGGTGGTGCCCGGCGTGGCCCACCTCTCGTTCAACGGCCGCTACGCCACCGAGCTGGGCACCGATGTGCTCTACATCACCGAACGCGCCGTTTTCGCCATGCGCCCCGCGGCCGGCGGCGGCGCGCCCGTGCTCACCCTGATCGAGGTCGCCCCCGGCATCGACGTGCAGCGCGACGTGCTCGCCCAGTGCGACGCCCCCGTCGCCGTGGCCGACGACCTGGCGCTCATGGACGCGCGCCTGTTCGATCCGTCGACGCTATGGTATCGGTAGCTGGGTGCGGGCGGCAGGCAAGGACCAGGGGCCGATTACCTTGGTTTCTTGGCGATGTGGTCTTGGGGCAAAAGGCGGGGCCTGACCCTGATGCCTTAATTCTCTCGTGCGTTGCACTTCGGATTTGAGATCGCCCAGCTTCAGAGCCCCGATAACCCGGTGACTTCGAACCGCGCCGGCAAACGCCGGCTTGCGGCGCGCGCAAATCTGTTGCGTAGGCGCCATATAGAGTCGTATTTTTTTACACTATATTCCTATTGGTGTAGGAGGTACAAATGATGCGAGCGTTGGCTTTACGATTTTGGGGCGTGGTTTTGGCTTTGCTGTTGGGGAGCAGTGCGTTCGCCCAGACCACGCTGTACACCACGCTACCGGCCAATCCCAGTGGCGGTCCATGCTTTGGCAACGGGAATCTTGCGGCTGTTGAAATCGCCACGCCTGCAGGTTCGACCTACCAGATCGGCAGCGCACAAGTTGCCATGCACCACGCAGGTGATGGCACGGCCAGTTTCACCGTTACGGTCTATTCCGACAATGCCGGTACGCCCGGAACGGCTGTTGCTACCATTGGCACGGCAGCTGGACACGGCGTGGGAACTCAGGACGTGTACTCCCTGACACCCGCGACACCGATCAGCTTGTCGCCATCGACCAACTACTGGATCGTGGCCAGCAGCACCTCCACCGACAGTTGCGCCTTTGGGTGGACCTACCCAGCCAGTGCACCTTCGGGCGTTTTCTCCTATGTGGCCGAAGCCCAGTATTTCAGCGGAAGTTGGCAGAACCGTACGGGCCAACACTTCGCCCTTGAACTCTTGGGACCAGGTGCCGCGGCTGCTGCCGTCGCCGTCCCCACCCTGTCCGAATGGGCCCTGCTGCTGCTGGCTGCGCTGCTCGGCATGATGGCGATTCGCCAGACATGGCGCCGTTCGCGCTGACGCGGGCGAACCCAAAAAAGACGACCGGGACAGCGTCATGCTGTCCCGGTCGTTTTGTTTTGGCGCCGCTACCAAAGGCGGGATGTGACGTGCACCACAGCGCCCGGGGACACTGGGATCAGGCCTTTTGCTTGAAGTCCCTCGAATTCCTGAGCCCGCTAGTAGCGGAGGCTGGGGAACAGTTTGACACGGTACTCGACTGGCGAGATTCGTCCGAGGGTGGCATCGGGGTCACGGAGCCATCAGAGCCATCAGGGTCAGAGCCATCAGAGAGCCATCAGGGTCAGGTCTCATGGGATGACCCGCCGCACACTGGCGGGTAGCGCCAATCGGGCGCCCACCAGGAGGCTGATTCCATGGCTCAAGCACTGTACCCCGTCGTTGGCGTGGACATTGGCAAAGACACGATGCACGTCGTGGCACTCGATCAAAGTGGTGCCATCGCGCACAAACAACGCTGCACCCGCGCCACCGTGCTCACGCGGCTGCTGCAACTCGATGCCGATCTGATCGCCATGGAAGCCTGTCCCGGTGCCCATCACCTGGGGCGCTGTCTGTCCGAGCAAGGCCGTGCCGTTCATTTGCTGGTGGCCGCCGACGTGCGCGCCTTCGTGCGCGGCCACAAAAACGACTACAACGATGCCCAGGCCATTGCCGAAGCCGCTGTGCGTCCCACGGTGCGCACGGTTTGCATCAAGAGCATCGAGCAGCAGGATGTGCAAATGCTGCACCGGCTGCGCGCGCGCCTGGTGCGCCAGCGCACCGCCCTCATCAACCAGGCCCGAGCCCTGCTGCTGGAAGCCGGCATCCCCATCGCCCAGGGCCGCAAAACCATTGCCCGCAAGCTTCCCGAGCTGCTGGCGCGAGACGATGTGGCCTTGAGCTCTTGCCGCCGCGAGATGCTCACCCAATGCCTGAACGGCTGGCGCCAGGCGCAAGCCGAGGCCGAGCAGATCGAGGCGCAACTGAGCCAGGTGGCCAGGAGCGATGAACGCTGCCAGCGCCTGCTGGCCGTGCCCGGTGTGGGGCCCTTGACGGCCACGGCCTTGGTGGCGGCGGTGGGCAATGCCAGCGAGTTTCGCAGCGGCCGCGATCTGGCCGCCTGGCTGGGGCTGGTGCCCCGGCAGCACTCCACCGGGGGCGTGCCACGCCTGTTGGGCATCAGCAAGCGCGGCAACACCTATGTGCGCTGGCTGCTGTGCCACGGCGGGCGTTCGGTGCGCGAACACCTCAAGCGCGATCAACACCCCTGGGGGCCGTGGATCACGGCCCTAGAGGCGCGCATGCACCCCAACAAGGCCACGGTGGCCGTGGCCGCCAAGCTGGCCCGGGTGTGCTGGACGATCCTGCGCAAAGGCCAGACCTACCAGCCACGTGCTGGGCAAGCGAACAACAGTACGAACAACCGCTTCTGTGGTGCTCACGCCGGTTGACAGGCGATGGCGGCAAGGCTTGATTTGCGCGCTGTGGGCATTCCGGGAAAGGCAATGAGCCTTAAAGAGCTCGGTGAGTCTTGTAGGAACCGCAGCGTGCATCTGAACCATCGTGGCGATCGGCCACAGGGCTGATCAGACCGGATAGATTGGCGCACCGCGCCCTGCATAGCAAAAGCCCAGCCAAACCGCTGCCCGCCACGACCGCGCTGCGTGAGCGCTCGACCTGACAACGCCCCAAAATGCGCCGGGCGCCGCATGGGGCTGGGTGCCCATGGCCTGCAGGCCTGCCATCAGGGGCTTGACAGGATGCGGCGGGTCATAGATTGCCTCTTGCCTTTTTTGAAGTCCCCTCAAATTCCCGAGCCCGTCATAAGCAACGGTTGGGGAACCGTTTTGACACGGTACTCGACCGGCGAGATTCGGCCAAGGGCTTGGTGAGTGCGTTCCCAGGTCAGCCCGTCCGGCCGCGCCCACGGGTCAGTGATTCTCAGGCCGCCGTCACAACATCTCATCCGGCGCCAGCGGCCCCAGCAGCTGGATCAGCAACTGCAGCCCCAGGCTGGCATCGGGCTCGCCATCGGCGTCGCCGAAGTCGGCGCCGGGCGGCGCGTGCCAGTGCAGGCCACCCTGGGGCGTGGCCTCGACGCGCCAGGCGTCTTCGGCCAGGGTGCGCTCGACGATGGTGGTGGCCTCTCCGGCCAGCGGGCGGCTGCGGATCAGCAGCGTGACCTCGCTGTTCTGCAGCTGCGAGCGCAGATCCAGGTTCATCGAGCCCACCGCCACCAGCCGGCCGTCCACCACCAGCAGCTTGGCGTGCAGGCTGGCCCTGGAGCCGCCGCCGCTGGAGCCGACCATGGTGCGTGCCATGCCGCGCTGCAGCGCGTGCATCTCGTACAGCTCCACGCCCAGCGCCAGCAGGCGCTGGCGGTAGCGGGCGTAGCCCACGTGGGCCAGCGGCGCATCGTTGGAAGCCAGCGAGTTGGTCAGCACGCGCACCCGCACGCCGCGCTCCGTGAGGCGCCGGAACACGCCCATCATCTGCTCGCCCGGCACGAAGTAGGGCGAGACCACCAGCACGTCGCGCCGGGCGCGCTCGAGCAGCTGCAGCACGCCTTCGATCACCAGATCTTCGCGGGCGCCCTCGGCGTCGGTTTCGGCGGTGAGCTTGGCCGGCCGGTCCGACAGCACCACCGCCGGCGCCCAGGTGAGCGGCAGCGCGCGCAGGTCCATGGCCGGGGGCAGGTCGGGTGGCGGCCTGGGCGCCTGGGCCGGCTGCGGCGGTGCCTGGCCGGCGGCGGCCGTCGCCTGGGCGCCGCCGTTGCCATTGCCGTTGGCGGCGCGGGCGGCCTCGCGCAGGGCCAGCAGCTCGTCGCGGCTGACCAGCGATTCCACCGGGTAGGCCAGCGGGCTGTTCCAGTACTGGTCGAAGCTGGCCGACATCTGCCGCACCACCGGGCCGGCGGCCAGGATGTCCATGTCGATGAAGTTGCTGTCCTCGCCCTGACCGAAGTAGGCCTCGCCCAGGTTGCGCCCGCCGGTGATGCCCCAGGCGTTGTCGGCGATGAACAGCTTGTTGTGCATGCGGTGCTGGGTGCGCCGGAAGTCGCGCAGGCCCGAGAGGGTGCGCAGCAGGCCGGAGCCGCGCCCGCCCGGCACCGGGTTGAACATGCGCATCTCGATCCCCGGCACGAAGGCCATGCGCATGACCTGCGCGTCGTCGCCGGTGGCGTGGAAATCGTCCAGCAGGATGCGCACGCGCACGCCGCGCGCCGCCGCCTGGCGCACCGCGCGCAGCAGCTCGCGCGTGCTGGTGTCAGAGTGGATGGCGTAGTACTGCAGGTCCAGCGTGCGGGTGGCGGATTGGGTGAGGGCCAGGCGGCTGGCGTAGGCGCCGTCGGCGGTGTCCACCAGCGCCAGCCCCGATTGCAGCGCCGCCACGCCGGCCGGGCGGCGCTGGGCCGTCAGCTGCGCCAGCGGGGTGCCGGCGGGATCGGCCAGCGCGCGGGAGACGGGACGCTGCACGTCGGTCGGCAGGCTGCCGCAACCGGCCAGCAGCACCAGCGCGCCGGCCAGCAGGGCCGCCAGCGCCATGCGCCAATGCGGCGCTGGCGCTCCGGAACAGCGTGTCGATGAGGCGGCGGGCGGCATGGATCGGCGGGCGGCGGGTGCCGGGCCATGATAGGCAGGGCGACTGTCCCGGCGCTGTCGGACGAGGGCGCGAACGCACGCTGGCGGCGGGCCCAAAACGACAAGGCCGCCCGGAGGCGGCCCTGTCAGGCGGGTGAACCGGGGGCGCTCAGTGCGCCGTCTGGTCGTCCACCGCGGCGCCGGGGGCGTTGTTCATGCACGACTCGACACCGCCCGCGCAGGCGGCTTCGCCGGAGTACATCTGGCTCTGGCCGATGACCTGGCCGTTGCCGGCCTTGAGCACGAAGTAGGGCGAGCCGTCCTTGGCGGTCATGGTCACGTAGCGTGCCTTGTCGCTGCCGTTCTTCTTCACCGATTCGATGCCGCCCACCGCACTGGCCTTGGCTTCGTACATCTCGCTGGTCAGGATGATCTGGCCGTTGCCCGCGAGCAGGTTGAAGAAAAACTTGCCGTTCTTGGATTTCTTGAGTTCGAACTTGCCTGCCATTCATGTTCCTTTGCTTGCGAAACACCAGCGGAACGCCCCCTGGCTGCGAGCATTGTGGCCTTCCCGCCCCGGCTTGACAACCAAGGACGCGGGGTGTGCCAACTGCGTCACGACGGCGTGGCGCGCGCGCCGCAGCGGCGTCAGTTCTGCAGCCCGCGCCGCGCGCGGGAGACGGACATCAGGATGCCCAGCCCCAGCCCGATGGTCACCATGGCGGTGCCGCCGTAGCTGATGAAGGGCAGCGGCACGCCCACCACCGGCAGGATGCCGCTGACCATGCCCATGTTGACGAAGGCGTAGGTGAAGAAGATGGTGGTCACGCCGGCGGCCAGCAGGCGCGAGAACAGCGTGGGCGCCTCGGCGGCGATGAACAGGCCGCGCAGCACCAGGAAGACGAAGCCGGCGATCAGCATCAGGTTGCCGGCCATGCCGAACTCCTCGGAGAAGGCGGCGAAGATGAAATCCGTGGTGCGCTCGGGGATGAACTCCAGGTGCGTCTGCGTGCCCTGCATGAAGCCCTTGCCCCACATGCCGCCGGAGCCGATGGCGATCATGCCCTGCAGGATGTGGAAGCCCTTGCCCAGCGGGTCGCGCGTGGGATCGAGCAGCGTGCACACGCGCTGCTGCTGGTAGCCGTGCAGGATCGGCCAGTCGACCCCCTCGGCGCACAGCCGCGGCTCGAACCAGACGATGGCCACGATGCCGGCCACGGCCAGCAGCACCGGCGGGATCACCAGCTTCCACGACAGCCCGGCGAAGAAGATCACCGACAGCCCCGCCGCCAGCACCAGCAGCGCGGTGCCGAGATCGGGCTGTTTCATGATCAGGCCCACCGGCACGGCCAGGATCACCCCGGCGGCCAGGAAATCGAGCGCGCGCAACTGCCCTTCGCGCCGGTTGAACCACCAGGCCAGCATCAGCGGCATGGCGATCTTGAGGATCTCGCTCGGCTGGATCACCACGCCCAGGTTGATCCAGCGCCGCGCGCCCTTCTTGGTGATGCCGAAGATCAGCACCGCGATCAGCAGCGCCACGCCCAGGGTGTAGAGCGGCACCGCCAGTTCCATCAGCCGGTGCGGCGGCACCTGCGCCACCACGAACATGATGAAGCCGGCGATCAGCATGTTGCGCCCGTGGTCGACGAAGCGCGTGCCGTGGTCGTAGCCCGACGAATACATGGCCAGCAGCCCGGCGCCGGCCAGCATGAACACGGCAAAGGCCAGCGGGCCGTCGAACCCGCGCAGCATGGGGCTGACCCGCTGCCAGAGGGAGGGTTTTTCGAACACAACGGCCATGCCGGATTATCTCCCCCTGAGGCGCTGACGCGCCTTCCCCCTCTTGCTGCGCGAGGGGGACGACGCCAGTGGCCGGTGCAAGCCCGGCCACGGCGTCCGCTGGTGCGGCCTGCTCCGCGGCCATTTGATTGGTATGCCTTCTCCGGCATCTGTGGGAGAGTTGGGATAAAGGACACTGGCGCACCGCCGATTTTCAGTGCCATTTTGGCCTCCAGCCCAATATTGACGGGTGCAGGCAGCTATCAATAAAGAAGCAAAAATATCATCCTGAACCGGGATGCCGGTTGGCGCGCCGCTACCATGCCGGCATGGCCACCACGCATCTCCTGTACCTGCACGGTTTTCGCTCCTCGCCGCGGTCGGCCAAGGCGCGGCAGATGGCGGCGCGGGTGGCGGAGCAGTTTCCAGAGGTTACCTGGTGGTGCCCGCAGCTGCCGCCGTCGCCGCGCGAGGCGGCGGCGCTGATCGAGGGCGGCATCGCCGGCTGGCCGCGGGGCCGGATGGCCGTGGTCGGCTCGTCGCTGGGCGGCTACTACGCCACCTGGGTGGCCGAGCGCACCGGCTGCCGCGCCGTGCTGCTGAACCCGGCCGTGGATCCGGCGCGCGACCTGGCCGCCTACATCGGCGAGCAGTCCGCCTGGCACGACCCGGACGAGCACTTCTTCTTCCGCCCCGACTACATCGACGAGCTGCGCGCGCTGCACGCCGGGCCCATCACCCGGCCAGAGCGCTATTTCGCCGTCATCGCCAAGGGCGACGAGGTGCTGGACTGGCGCGAGATGACGGCGCGCTACCCCTGCGCCGCCATCCGCCTGCTGGAGGGCGGCGACCACGCCATTTCGGACTTCGACGCGCACATCGGCGCCGTGCTGGACTTCCTGGATCTTCAGCGCTGAGGCGCCGGCGCCGCAGGGGCGCGGTCAAGACTGCCCGGCCACTTCAAATTCAATAGCTGCCTGCGCCCGTCACATAAGGCCCTGCGCCTTGTTTTGTTCACAAAATCGGCCCCGCCGGTGGCCGTGCACGCCGAGCGCGCCCCGCGCCAGCCCTGGCGCCCCTGCACCGCCGCGATCGCCCCAAAATTACTATGAATTGAGTAGCTGCCACCGCCCGCCAGGCGCCGGCCGCCGCCATTTTTGATACCAAATGCTCCCTGGCCGCGGCGGCGCGGGGCGCGGGATGGGACAATCGCCCTCCTCTATGTTTGTTCTGTTCGACGAAGCCGGCAAATTCCAGGCCGGCCGCATTCTTTCCGAGGCCGAGGCCTCGGCCCAGGTGGAACTGGATTCCGGCAAGCGCGTGAAGGTCAAGGCGGCCAACCAGCTGCTGCGCTTCGACGCGCCCGCGCCCGCCGCGCTGCTGGCCCAGGCCCAGGCGCAGGCGGCCGAGATCGAGCTGCAGCTGGCCTGGGAATTCGCCCCCGACGACGAGTTCGCCTTCGCCGATCTGGCGGCCGACTACTTTGGCGACGCGCCCTCTGTGGCGCAGCAGGCCGCGGCGCTGCTGGCGCTGCACGAGGCGCCGCATTACTTCCGGCGCGCCGGCAAGGGGCGCTTCCGCAAGGCGCCGGCCGAGATCGTGGCCCAGGCGCTGGCCGGCATCGAGAAGAAAAAGCAGCTGGCCGCCCAGATCGCCGCCTGGGCCACCGAGCTGGCCGAGGGCCGCACGCCCGCGCCGGTGGCCGAGCAGCTTTACAAGATCCTGTTCCGGCCCGACAAGAACGCGCCCGAGTACAAGGCCGTGGTGGAAGCCGCGCGCACCAGCGGCAAGCCGCCGCTGACGCTGCTGCGCGACGCCGGCGCCATCGGCTCGGCCTACCAGTTCCACTGGCAGCGCTTCCTGTTCGAGCACTTCCCGCGCGGCACCGCCTTCCCTGAAGGCCTGCAGGCCCCGGCCATCACCGAGGAGCTGCCGCTGGCCGAGGCCCAGGCCTATTCCATCGACGACTCGCACACCACCGAGATCGACGATGCGCTCTCGCTCCAGGGCCTGGGCAGCGGCACCGTCACGCTGGGCATCCACATCGCCGCGCCGGGCCTGGCAATGGCGCCGGGCGACGCGCTGGACGAGGTGGCGCGCGCGCGCCTGTCCACCGTCTACATGCCGGGCTACAAGATCACCATGCTGCCCGACGAGGTGGTGCAGGCCTACACGCTCTCGGAAGGGCGGGCGGTGCCGGCGGTGTCGCTCTACGTCACCATGGACGAGGCCACGTTCGAGATCCAGCGCAGCGAAACGCGGCTGGAGCGCGTGCCGATCGCCGCCAACCTGCGCCACGACCAGCTCGACACGGTGGTCACGCCGGCCTGGCTGGAGGGCCCGGAAGATGAGAGTCAAAATGGCTCCCAGCCCTTGCCCATCGGGCGCAGCCAGCTATCGTTTTTGTGGCGCCTGGCGCAACACCTGAAGGCCCGGCGCGAGCAGGTGCGCGGCAAGCCGGAGAACTTCAACCGGCCCGACTACACCTTCCGCCTGGCCGGCCAGGAAGCTGGTGCCGTGCCCGCCGGCGACGAGGAAGTGCTCATCGGCCAGCGCCAGCGCGGCGCGCCGCTGGATCTGATCGTGGCCGAGGCCATGATCCTGGCCAACAGCACCTGGGGCCAGTGGCTGGCCAGCCTGGGCGTGCCCGGCATCTACCGCAGCCAGGCCAGCCTGGCGCCGGGCATCAAGGTGCGCATGGGCACCAAGGCGCTGCCGCACGCCGGCATCGGCGTGCCCAGCTACGCCTGGAGCACCTCGCCGCTGCGCCGCTACGTGGATCTGGTGAACCAGTGGCAGATCATCGCCGCCGCGCGCCACGGCCAGACGGCGGCGCTGGCCGCGCCCTTCAAGCCCAAGGACGCGCAGCTGTTCGCCGTGATCAGCGCCTTCGACGCCGCCTACACCGCCTACAACCAGCACCAGGCCGGCATGGAACGCTTCTGGACGCTGCAGTACCTGCGCCAGCACGGCCTGACCGAGATCGACGCCGTGCTGCTGAAGGAGCAGAGCGGCGGCGCCTGGCTGGTGCGCGCCGAGTCGCTGCCGCTGGTGTTCAGCGTGATGGGCGCCGCCGGCATGGCGCGCGGCACGCGCGTGCGCGTGCGCCTGGGCACGGTGGACGACATCGCGCTCGACGTCTCCGGCACCGTGACCCAGGTGCTGGACACCGAGCCGGCGGCCAGTCGTGCCGGCGCTGGCGAGGACGGCGACGACGATGAAGGCGAAGGCGACGC
>JACKLJ010000003.1 GCA_024235955.1 Burkholderiaceae bacterium | reverse complement strand
CCGACCAGCAGGTCACGGCCCTGTTCCTGCTGGTGTTCGGCGTGCTGGCGCTGGCCAGCGCGGCGCTGCTGCTGCTCTCGATGCGCGAGCGCGACCCGGCCACCGGCCGGCGCTTCGGCAGCAGCGAGGATCTGCGCCACGCCCGCGCACTGCTGCGCACCAGCTGGGGCATGGCGCTGGTGTTCTGGTTTGCCTGGGCGCTGGGCGATGTGATGGCCACGCTGCTGTTCGCCCTGGTGTCGTTCCTGGCGCTGCGCGAGTTCGTCACCCTCTCGCCCACGCGGCGCAGCGACCACCGCGGGCTGGTGCTGGCGTTCTTCGTGGTGCTGCCGCTGCAGTACGTGTTGGTGGCGCGCGGCGCCTCCAACCTGCTCACGGTGTTCATCCCGGTTTACGTGTTCCTGGGCATGGCGGTGGCCGGCGCGCTGGCGGGCGACACGCAGGGCTTCCTGGAGCGCAACGCCAAGCTGCAGTGGGGCATCATGGTTTGCGTGTACGGGCTCTCGCACCTGCCGGCGCTGCTGATCCTGCACTTCCCGGGCTGGGCCGGGCGCAACGCCTTCCTGGTGTTCTTCGTGGCGCTGGTGGTGCAGACCTGCATGCTGGTGCAGCACCTGGCGGCCCGCTACTGGCCGCGCCCGCCGGCCGTGCCGGGCGTGAGCACCAGCTTCAGCTGGCTGAACTGGGGCATCGGGCTGGCGGCGGGGGCGCTGCTGGGCGCCCTGCTGTCGGGCATCACGCCGTTCGCGCCGGGGCAGGCGCTGGCGATGGCGCTGGTGGCCTGCGTGGCCGGCTCGCTCGGCCACCTGGTGATGAAGGCCATCAAGCGCGACCGCGGCGTGACCAGCTGGGGCCAGCGCACGGCCTCCGTCACCGGTGCCAGCGGGCTGCTCGACCGGGTCGACGCGCTGTGCTTCGCGGCGCCGGTGTTCCTGCACTCGGTTCGGTGGTATTTCGGGGTCTAGCCGGCTGCTGACGGGCGCAGGCAGCTATCGTTACAATAGCGTATGCGAATCCTCGGCATCGATCCCGGCCTGCGCACCACGGGCTTTGGCGTGCTCGATGTGCAGGGCGCCACGCTGCGCTACGTGGCCAGCGGCGTGATCCAGACAGCGGCGGCGGAACAGGGCCACCTGCCGGCGCGGCTGAAGGTGCTGTTCGACGGCATCGCCGAGCTGACCGAGCGCTACCGGCCCGAGGTGGCGGTGGTGGAGATCGTGTTCGTCAACGCCAACCCGCAGGCCACGCTGCTGCTGGGCCAGGCGCGCGGCGCCTGCGTGACGGCGCTGGTGGCGCGCGATCTGCCGGTGGCCGAATACACCGCGCTGCAGATGAAGCAGGCCGTGGCCGGCCACGGCAAGGCGGCCAAGGCGCAGGTGCAGGCCATGGTGCAGCGCCTGCTGGGCCTGCCGGCCGCCCCGCGCCAGGACGCCGCCGACGCGCTGGGCCTGGCCATCACCCACGCGCACGCCCATCGCGCGCTGGACCGGCTGCAGGGCGTGGGTGCCGTGACGCGCACCACCAGCAGCATGTACCGGGCCCAGCGTCCGCGCGGGTCTTGAGCATCAAATCCGCTGTTGGCCCATATCTGGCGGGCGCAGGCAGCTCTTTCTTTGCTAGCAATCTGGCCGCTGCAGCTGCCTGACGGACGATGGGTGGCGCCGGCCGACCAGCGGTACGGCCGCGCCGAAGCGATCAGAGCACCCGTTCGGCGATCAGCACGGCGAAGAAGCCCAGCGCGGCCAGCAGCGTCCACTTGAGCACCATCCAGCCCAGGCGTTTGTAGTGCGGCTGGCCGGTGCCGGCGTAGAAGGCGAAGCACACGCCCGCCACCAGCAGGAAGAAGACGATGATCCAGCGAAACAGCAGCATGGGTGCGCCTCGCCGGCGGCCTTACCAGGCGCGGGCCAGCTGCGCGAAGCCGGTGGGGGCCTTGCGCTCGTCCTCGAAGGTGACGATGTCGTAGGCGTCGGCGTCGGCCAGCAGGGCGCGCAGCAGGCGGTTGTTGAGCGCATGGCCGGAACGGAAGGCGGTGTAGGCGGCCAGCATGGGCTTGCCGATGCAGTACAGGTCGCCGATGGCGTCGAGGATCTTGTGCTTGGCGAATTCCTCGTCGTAGCGCAGGCCGTCGGCGTTGAGCACCTTGTGGTCGTCCATGACGATGGCGTTGTCCAGCCCGCCGCCCAGCGCCAGGCCGCTGGCGCGCATGGTTTCCACGTCCTTGCTGAAGGCGAAGGTGCGGGCGCGGGCGATGTCGCGGCTGTAGCGGCCGCTGCCCATGTCGAACACCACGCGCTGCGCGGTGGAATCCACCGCCGGGTGCTGGAAGTCGATCTCGAAGCCGAGCGTGAAGCCGTGGTGCGGCGCCAGGCGCGCCCACTTGAGCTGGTCGCCTTCGCCCTCGCGCACCTCCACCGCCCGCTTGACGCGCACGAAGCGCTTGGGCGCGCGCTGCAGCGCAATGCCGGCGCTTTGCAGCAGGTAGACGAAGGACGAGGCCGAGCCGTCGAGGATCGGCACCTCTTCGGCCGTGATGTCGATGTACAGGTTGTCCAGCCCCAGGCCGGCGCAGGCCGACATCAGGTGCTCGATGGTGCGCACGCGCACGCCGCCCTCGCTGGAGACGGTGGAGGCCAGCCGCGTGTCGTTGACGGACATGGCGTTCACCGGCACGTCGACCGGTTCGGTCAGGTCGATGCGGCGGAACACGATGCCGGTGTCCGGCGGCGCGGGCCGCAAGGTGAGTTCCACCCGCTCACCGCTGTGCAGGCCGACACCGACGGCGCGGGTGAGCGATTTGAGGGTACGTTGCGCGAGCATGGGGCGGTATTTTAGGTGGGGCGGGCCACGCCCGCTTTGGACCGGCTGGGAGCAACCCTCATGGAAGTTGACCCATCAAATTGGCCTCCAGGCCTTGCGCAACGGGCGCAGGCAGCTCTTGTTTCAGGAGCATTTTCGCTCTCCCCTAATGCCGTGATAGCTGCAGGCCATCGCCGGGAAAGCGCGGTGGGCGAGCCGGGCCGCCGCCACCCGCCAGGTCGGCCGCGGCGCCGGCCACTCGCGGCTCCCTGGAGCATGAGGCTGCACGGCCAGGCTCCGTGCAGCCCCGGGAGCCTGGCCTCAGTCCGCCTGCTTGCGCAGGAAGGCCGGGATTTCCAGGTCGTCCATGCCGCCGGAAGACAGGGCATCCACGCGCGCGGCCGCGTGGGTGCGGTCGGTGGCGCGGGCGCTGGTCCAAACGCGCGGGACGATGGCCGGGTCGTAGCTGGCATGGCCGGCCTGCGGCTGGCCGCCGCCGATGGCGTTGTTCACCGTCGGCACCGCGAACGGCACGTTGTCGGTGCCGGTGCGCAGGCCGCCCTGCACCACGGTGATCGGCTGGCGGCGCGCCGCCTGGCGCGACAGGCCGGTGGCCACCACGGTGACGCGGATGTCGTCGCCCAGCGAATCGTCGTAGGCAGCGCCGTAGATGGTGTGCGCGTCGGGCGAAGCGTAGGCGCGGATGGTGTTCATGGCCTCGCGCGACTCGCTCAGCTTGAGCGAGCCCTTGGACGCCGTGACCAGCACCAGCACGCCCTTGGCGCCCGACAGGTCGATGCCCTCCAGCAGCGGGCAGGCCACGGCCTGCTCGGCGGCGATGCGCGCGCGGTCAGGGCCGGACGCGGTGGCCGTGCCCATCATGGCCTTGCCGGGCTCGCCCATCACGGTGCGCACGTCCTCGAAGTCGACGTTCACGTGGCCGTAGTCGTTGATGATCTCGGCGATGCCGCCGACGGCGTTCTTCAGCACGTCGTTGGCCTGCGCGAAGGCTTCTTCCTGCGTGATGTCGTCGCCCAACACCTCGAGCAGCTTCTCGTTCAGCACCACCACCAGCGAGTCGACGTTGGCTTCCAGCTCGGTCAGGCCGGCCTCGGCGTTGGTCATGCGGCGGCCGCCTTCCCAGTCGAAGGGCTTGGTGACCACGCCCACGGTGAGGATGCCCATGTCCTTGGCGATGCGCGCGATCACCGGCGCCGCGCCGGTGCCCGTGCCGCCGCCCATGCCGGCCGTGATGAACAGCATGTTGGCGCCGCGGATGGCCTGGCGGATGTCGTCGGCCGCGGCCTCGGCGGCCTCGCGGCCCTTGTCGGGCTTGCTGCCCGCGCCCAGGCCGCTGTGGCCGAGCTGGATGTGGGCCGTGGCCAGCGTGCGGCTCAGCGCCTGCGCGTCGGTGTTGGCGCAGACGAAGTCCACGCCCTGGACCTGCCTGTCGATCATGTGGTCGACCGCGTTGCTGCCGCCGCCGCCCACGCCGATCACCTTGATCACGGTGCCCGCGTGGAATTCGCCTGAATCAATCATCTCGATGCTCATGTGACTCTCCTGGTTTTCTGCAGTTGCCTGGGTTGCTCGCTCTTCAATCGTTGTAGGTGTCATGTCTGCCGTCGTCGCCTTCGCAGCGCCCGCGGTGCGCCGCGGGGCGGATCGGAGCCGCCGGGTGGCGGCCCCTTGCCGGGAGGCGACAGACAGTGGTTCATGTCCCCTAGAAATTCCCCACGATGAAATCCTTGAAGCGGCCGAAGGCGGACTTCATGCTGCCGCTCTTCTGCGCCACCTTGAAACCTCGCTGGCGCGCCAGGCGCGCCTCTTCCATCAGCCCCATCACGGTGGCCGCGCGCGGCTGCGCGACCATGTCGGACAGCGCGCGCGAATACTTGGGTACGCCACGGCGCACGGGCTTGAGGAAGATGTCCTCGCCCAGCTCCACCATGCCGGGCATCACGGCGCTGCCGCCGGTCAGCACCACGCCGGACGACAGCACTTCCTCGAAGCCGGACTCGCGGATCACCTGCTGCACCAGCGAGAAGATCTCTTCCACGCGCGGCTCGATCACGCCGGCCAGCGCCTGCTTGCTCAGCATGCGCGGCGTGCGGTCACCCAGGCCCGGCACCTCGACCTGCACCTCCGGGTCGGCCAGCAGCTGCTTGGCGAAGCCGTGCTCGACCTTGATGTCCTCGGCGTCCATGGTGGGCGTGCGCAGCGCCATGGCAATGTCGCTGGTGATCAGGTCGCCGGCGATCGGGATCACCGCGGTGTGGCGGATGGAGCCGCCGGTGAAGATGGCGACGTCGGTGGTGCCGGCGCCGATGTCCACGCAGGCCACGCCGAGCTCGCGCTCGTCGTCCGTGAGCACCGCCTGGGCCGAGGCCAGCGGGTTGAGCATCAGCTGGTCCACCTCCAGCCCGCAGCGGCGCACGCACTTGATGATGTTCTCGGCCGCGCTCTGGGCGCCGGTGACGATGTGCACCTTGGCTTCCAGGCGCATGCCGCTCATGCCCACGGGCTCGCGCACGTCCTGCCCGTCGATCACGAACTCCTGCGGCTCCACCAGCAGCAGGCGCTGGTCGCTGGAGATGTTGATGGCCTTGGCGGTTTCCACCACGCGGGCCACGTCGGCCGGGCTGACCTCGCGGTCCTTGACGGCGACCATGCCGCTGGAGTTGAAGCCGCGGATGTGGCTGCCGGTGATGCCGGTGTAGACGCGGGCGATCTTGCAGTCGGCCATCAGCTCGGCCTCTTTGAGTGCCTGCTGGATGCTGGCCACCGTGGCGTCGATGTTGACCACCACACCGCGCTTGAGACCGTTGCTCGGCGCCACGCCGAGGCCGGCGAGCTTGAGGTCGCCACCGGGCAGGACTTCACCCACCACCACCATCATCTTGGCGGTGCCGATGTCCAGCCCCACGATCAGATCCTTGTACTCTTTCGCCATGTCGTGTGTGCTTCTTGCTTATCGTTGCCCCCGGCGCGCCGGCGCGCTGCCCGCGCCCGACTTCGCCCGCTCCTCGGCCGAAACGGTGGTCACGCCGCGCAGGCGCAGCGCGTACCCCGTGGTGTGGCGCAGGTCCGCCGACTCGATGTCCTGCGGATTGCGCTGGTGCCGCGCCGCCACCTCGCCCACCGTGGCGACGAAGGGCGCCAGGCGCGTGGCCAGTTCCTCCGGCGTGCCGCGGCCCAGCTCCACCAAGCCACCGCCGCCCAGCTCGGCGCGCCAGCTGCCGCGCGGGGTGAGCTCCAGCCCCCGCAACCGCATGCGCGCGGGCGCCAGCGCCGCCGCCAGCGTGCGGTAGGCGCTGAGCACCAGCGCCGACTGGCCCTGCGGGCCAGCCAGGCGCGGCATGTCGGCACTGTCGCCGTCCGGCGCGCTGGCCTCGAACACATCGCCCTGCTGGTCGATCAGGTGGTTGTCGCCCTCGCCCCACAGCGCCACCGGCACATGCTCGCGCAGCGTGACGTTGAGCCGGTCGGGAAACACGCGCTGCACCTGCGCGGCGCGCACCCAGGGCGCCGCCTGGAAGGCCGTGCGCGCCGCGTCCAGATCCATGGTGAAGAAGTTGCCGGACAGCCGCGGCAGCACGCTGGCGCGCAGGCTGGCCGCGCTGTTGTGGGCGGTGTCACCCTCCAGCGTGATGCTGCGGATGGCGAAGGCCGGGTTGCGCAGCACCCACCAAAGGCCAGCCGCCACGCAGCCAAGCACCAGCGTGGTCAGCAGCAGCGAGACGGTGAAGTTCATCAGCCGGACATCCAGCGGCAAGGGCAGCGCGTCGCTCACTGAACGACCCTCCGCGTTGCGCGCTGCGGGATGCGCGCCTGGGAACGGCCCGGCGCGCTCACTGAACAACCCTCCGCGCTGCGCGCTGCGGGGATTCGCGCTTGGGAACGGCCCGGCGCGCTCATGCGGCGGCCTCCACGGCGGCGGGTTGCGGGTAGTCGAGCGTCGCGCCCGCCAGCAGGTTCAGGCACAGGTCCTCGTAGCTCATGCCGGCAGCGCGCGCGGCCATGGGCACCAGCGAATGGCCGGTCATGCCGGGCGAGGTGTTGATCTCCAGCAGGTAGGGCGCGCGCGTGCTGCGGTCGATCATGATGTCGAGGCGGCCCCAGCCGCGGCAGCCAATCACCCGGTAGGCACGCACGGCCAGCGCCTGGATGGCCGCTTCCTCGTCGGCCGGCAGATCGCAGGGCACGCGGTAGTCGGTGACGTCGGTGAAGTACTTGTTCTGGTAGTCGTAGTTGCCCTCGGGCGCCACGATGTGGATCACCGGCAGTGCGCGGGCGCCCTCGCCGGTGCCGAGCACCGGCACCGTCACCTCGTCGCCCTCGATGAACTGCTCGCAGAGGATGTCGGCGTCCAGCCGGCCGGCCTGTTCCACCGCCTGCTGCATCTCCGAGTAGCCGGCGACCTTGGTCACGCCGAGCGATGAGCCCTCGCGCACCGGCTTGACGATCAGCGGCAGGCCCAGTTCATCAGGCACGGCGCGCACGCGTTCGCGCTCGGTGCTGCCGCGGTGCAGCAGCGCGTAGCGCGGGGTCGGCAGGCCCTCGGCCAGCCACACGCGCTTGGTCATCACCTTGTCGATGGCCATGCTGGAGGCCATGACGCCGGCGCCGGTGTAGGGGATGCCCAGCAGCTCCAGCGCACCCTGCACCGTGCCGTCTTCGCCGTAGCGGCCGTGCAGCGCGATGAAGCAGCGCGCGAAGCCTTCTCGCCGCAGATCGTCCATGGGGCGTTCGGCCGGATCGAAGGCATGCGCGTCGACGCCGCGGCTGCGCAGCGCCTGCAGGACGCCGCCACCGGACATCAGCGAAACCTCGCGTTCCGCCGATCGGCCGCCCATCAGGACCGCCACTTTGCCGAAGAGAGAGCCTTGCTGCTTCATGCCTGTTTGCCTGGCTCCGGATTATGCTGCGATTTTTGTAGCAATTCAACCACTTTCGCAGGTACGGCACCGATCGAGCCCGCGCCCATGCACAGCACGACGTCGCCGTCGCGCGCATGCGACACGATGGTCTGGGGCATGTCGGCGATGTCGGCCACGAATACCGGTTCCACCCGCCCGGCCACGCGCAGCGCGCGCGCCAGCGCGCGGCCGTCGGCGGCCACGATGGGCTCCTCGCCGGCGGCGTAGACGTCGGCCAGCAGGACCTCGTCAGCGTCGCCGATCACGCGCACGAAATCCTCGAAGCAGTCGCGCGTGCGGGTGTAGCGGTGCGGCTGGAAGGCCAGCACCAGCCGCCGCCCCGGAAACGCGCCACGCGCCGCCGCCAGCGTGGCCGCCATCTCCACCGGGTGGTGGCCGTAGTCGTCCAGCACCCGGAAGCTGCCACCACGGGCAGCCGGCTGGTCGCCGTAGCTCTGGAAGCGCCGGCCCACGCCCTTGAACTCGGCCAGCGCCTTGACCACGGCCTCGTCGTCCAGGTTGAGCTCCACCGCCACGGCGATGGCCGCCAGCGCGTTCAGCACGTTGTGGCGGCCCGCCAGGTTGAGCACCACCTCCATGTCGGGCAGCTGCACGCCGTTGCGCCGCTGCACGGTGAAGGCCATGCGGCCGTTCTCGGCCCGCACGTTCAGCGCGCGCACCTGGGCGTCCTCGCCGAAGCCGTAGGTGGTGACCGGGCAGGCCACCTGGCCGAGGATGTCGCGCACGGCCTCGCTCTCGACGCACAGGATGGCCGTGCCGTAGAACGGCATGCGATGCAGGAAATCGACGAAGGCCTTCTTCAGGTTGCCGAAATCGTGACCGTAGGTTTCCATGTGGTCGGCATCGATGTTGGTCACGACCGACATCACCGGCGACAGGTTCAGGAACGAGGCGTCGGATTCGTCCGCCTCCACCACGATATGCTCGCCCGAGCCCAGGCGCGCGTTGGCGCCGGCGCTGTTCAGGCGCCCGCCGATCACGAAGGTCGGATCCAGCCCGCCCTCGGCCAGCACGCTGGCGACCAGGCTGGTGGTGGTGGTCTTGCCGTGCGTGCCGGCAATGGCGATGCCCTGCTTCAGGCGCATCAGCTCGGCCAGCATCATGGCGCGAGGCACCACGGGAATGCGCTTCTCGCGCGCCGCCAGCACCTCGGGGTTGTCGGACTTGACGGCGGTGGACGTGACCACTGCATCGGCCCCGGCAATGTGCGCCGCCGCATGGCCCACCCAGGTCTGGATGCCGAGCGCCTGCAGGCGCTGCAGCGCGGCGCCGCCCGCCAGGTCGGAACCGGTGACCACGTAACCCAGGTTGTGCAGGATCTCGGCGATGCCGCTCATGCCGGCACCGCCGATGCCGACGAAATGGATCTGGCGCACGGCGTGCTTCATCGCGCCAGCTCCTCGCAGGCTTTCACGATCTCGCCGACGGCGTCGATTTTCTGCATCTTTTTGGCGTTCTGCCCTTGCATGACAAGCGCAGAACGCTCTGTTTTTTGTAACACATCGGCCAGCTTCTCGGGCGTCAGCTCGCGTTGCTGGATCAGGCTGCCGGCGCCTTGGTCAACCAGGAAGCGCGCGTTGGCGGTCTGGTGATCGTCCACGGCGTGTGGGAAAGGCACAAACAACGCGGCCGCGCCCACCGCCGCCAGCTCGCTCACCGTGGTGGCGCCGGCGCGGCAGATCACCAGGTCGGCGTCGGCATAGGCCTGGGCCATGTCGTCGATGAAGGGCACGCACTCGGCTTCGACACCGGCAGCCGCATAGTTGGCGCGCAGCGCGTCGATCTGCTTGCTGCCGCTCTGGTGCGTGACGCGCGGGCGCTGCCCGGCCGGCAGCAAGGCCAGCGCCTGGGGCACGATGTCGTTCAGCGCCTTGGCGCCCAGGCTGCCGCCCACCACCAGCAGGCGCAGCGGGCCGCTGCGGCCGGCAAAGCGCTCGGCCGGCGGTGGCTGATGGAGGAAGGGTTCGCGCAGCGGGTTGCCGATCCAGCGCACCTGGCGCGCCTTGGCCAGCACGCCCGGGAAGGCGGTGAACACCCGGGCAGCAAAGCCGGCCAGTACCTTGTTGGCCATGCCGGCCACCGAGTTCTGCTCGTGCAGCACCAGTGGCCGCCCGGTCGCCACACCCATCAGCGCACCGGGAAAAGTGATGTAGCCGCCCATGCCGACCAGCACGTTGGGCTTGACCCGGCGCAGCACCTGCAGGCTCTGCCAGAAGGCCCGCAGCAGCTTGAGCGGCAGCACCATGAGCGTGGTCATGCCCTTGCCGCGCACGCCGCCGAAGGCCACCGGCTCGAACGCATAGCCGCGCGGGGGCACCAGTTGCGCCTCCATGCTTTCCGGCGCGCCCAGCCAGTGCACGCGCCAGCCGGCGGCACGCAACCCGTCGGCCACGGCCAGGCCGGGGAAGATGTGGCCCCCTGTGCCACCTGCCATGACCAATGCACAGCGCTGGTTCAAGGGCGACCTCCACGCATCAGCTGGCGGTTCTCGACATCCACCCGCAGCACGATGGCGATCGCCGCCATGTTCACCAGGATGGCGGAGCCGCCGTAGCTCATGAAGGGCAGTGTCAGCCCCTTGGTCGGCAGCGCGCCCAGGTTCACGCCGATGTTGATGAAGGCCTGGAAGCCCAGCCAGAGGCCGATGCCCTGCGCCACCAGGCCCGAGAACACACGGTCCAGCGCGATGGCCTGGCGGCCGATCACCATGATGCGACGCGTGATCCAGAAGAACAGCGCGATCACGCACATCACGCCGACCAGGCCGAACTCCTCGCCGATCACGGCCATCAGGAAGTCGGTGTGCGCCTCCGGCAACCAGTGCAGCTTCTCGATGCTGCCGCCGAGGCCGACGCCGAAGATCTCGCCGCGGCCGATGGCGATCAGCGCGTGCGAAAGCTGGTAGCCCTTGCCCAGCGCGTGCTCCTCGGTCCACGGATCGAGGTAGGCGAAGATGCGCTCGCGCCGCCACTCGGACGCAGCGATCATGCCGGCGAAGGCCACCACCAGGATGGTGGCGATCAGGAAGAACATGCGCGCGTTCACACCGCCCAGGAACAGGATGCCCATGGCGATCACCGCAATCACCATGAAGGCGCCCATGTCGGGCTGGGCCAGCAGCAGGAAGCCCACCACGCCCACCGCCACGGCCATGGGCAGCACGGCGCGGAAAAAACGCTCCTTCACATCCATCTTGCGCACCATGTAGTCGGCGGCGTAGAGCAGCACCGCGAGCTTGGCGACCTCCGACGGCTGGAAGTTCATCGGCCCCAGAGCGATCCAGCGCCGCGCGCCGTTGACCACCGTGCCAACATGCGGAATCAGCACCGCGATCAGCATGGCCAGGCTGATCACGAACAGCCAGGGCGCCGCGCGCTCCCACCAGCTCATGCGCACCTGGAACACCACCAGTGCCGCCAGCAGCGACAGCGCCAGCCAGGCCGCGTGACGGAACACGAAATAGTTGGGCGAGTAACGGGCGAAGCGCGGGTTGTCCGGCATGGCGATGGTGGCCGAATACACCATCACCAGGCCCCAGGCGAGCAGCGCCACCACGGCCCAGATCAGCGCCTGGTCGAAGCCGAGCAGACGCGTCGGCATGCTGGTGGTGCGGCCGTATTCGGAGCCGGAGATGCGCACAGGCAGCACTTCGCTGCTGGTGTCGCGCCTGGCGCGCTTGCCGCCCTTGGCCTTGGCCGGCTTGCCCGCAGGCGCCGGCACGCCCAGCAGGCGGTCCGTGATGGCGCTCATGCGACGCCCTCCAGCATGGCGCCGCGTTCGGCTGCCAGCGCCTGCACGGCCTTATGGAACACCTGGGCGCGATGCTCGTAGTTGCGGAACATGTCCAGGCTGGCACAGGCCGGCGAGAGCAACACCGCATCGCCAGACTGGGCAAGTGCGGCGGCCTGCTGCACGGCCTGCGGCAGATCGGGCGCATCGTGCATCGGCACCCGCACGCCGGCCTCCACCAGCGCCTGCCGGATCGGCGCGGCGTCGCGCCCGATCAGCAGCACCGCGCGCGCGCTGCGCGCCACGGGCTCGGCCAGCGGCGAGAAATCCTGCCCCTTGCCATCGCCCCCCAGAACGACCACCAGCCGCCGCTCGGCACCCAGGCCGTTCAGCGCCGCCACCGTGGCCCCCACATTGGTGCCCTTGCTGTCGTCGAAATATTCGACGCCATCCAGGACGCCGATGGATTCCACGCGGTGCGGCTCGCCGCGGTATTCGCGTAGGCCGAACAGCATGGGCGCCAGTGCGCAGTCCGCGCAGCTGGCCAGCGCCAGCGCGGCCAGTGCATTGACGGCATTGTGACGACCGCGGATGCGCAGGGCATCGGCGGGCATCAGGTGCTGCAGGTGCAGCTCTTCCTCCGCGTCCTTGCGGCGGCGCAGCGTCTCGTCGGCCGGCAAGGCCCGCACCAGCCACGCCATGCCGTTGACCTGGTCGATGCCGAAGTCGCCAGGCCGCTCCGGTGCCCCGGCGCCAAAGGTGATCACCGTGCGCGGCGGCGGTGCTGCCTTGGCCTGCTTGGCACGCTCGGGCTGCGGCGCCATGGCCATCACGCGCGGGTCGTCACGGTTCAGCACCATCGCGCCCGTCTGGCCGAACACCTTGGCCTTGGCAGCGGCATAGGCATCCATGCCGCCGTGCCAGTCGAGGTGGTCCTGGGTGACATTGAGCACGGTGGCCGCGGTGGGCTCGAAGCCTTCGGCCGCATCGAGCTGGAAGCTGGACAGTTCCAGCACCCACACCTCGGGCAGCTGCTCCTGGTCCAGCGCGGTTTGCAGCGTGTCGAGCAGCGTTGGGCCGATGTTGCCGGCCATCACCACCGTCTTGCCGGCACGCTCCACCAGTTGCCCGGCGAGCGCGGTGACGGTGGTCTTGCCGTTGGTGCCGGTCACCGCCAGCACCTGGGGCGCATAGGCGCGTCCGGCCTTCAGCCCGGCCAGCGCTTCGGCAAAAAGGCCAAGTTCGCCTGATACCGGTAGCCCCTGATCCCGCGCCGCAGACAGCAGCACATCCAGCTCCGCCGGCGCCAGGCCCGGGCTGCGGTAGACGGCGTGAACAGCGTCTTCACCCTCGCCCAGCAGGCGCGCATCAAACGTTCCGCTGACGAAACGCGCCTCTGGCAATTCCCGCTGGAGCGCGCCCAACTGCGGCGGCGCTTCGCGCGTGTCCGCCACGGTCAGCCGCGCGCCGGCGCGCGCGCACCAGCGCGCCATCGCCAGGCCGGACAGGCCCAGCCCCAGAATCAACACGTGCCGAGGTGCTTGCGTTTCCATCGCCTACCTCAGCTTCAGGGTGGTGAGGCCGATCAGGCACAGCAGCATGGTGACGATCCAGAACCGCACCACGACCTGCGTCTCGGCCCAACCACTCTTCTCGAAATGGTGATGCAGCGGCGCCATCTTCAGCAACCGCCGGCCTTCCCCATAGCGCCGCTTGGTGTACTTGAAATACAGCACCTGCGCCATCACCGACAGCGCTTCAGCGACGAACACCCCGCCCATCACGGCCAGCACGATCTCCTGCCGCACGATCACCGCGATGGTGCCCAGCGCGCCGCCCAGTGCCAGCGCGCCCACGTCGCCCATGAACACCTGCGCCGGATGGGCGTTGAACCACAGGAAGGCCAGGCCCGCACCGGCCATGGCGGAACAGAAGATCAGCAGCTCGCCGGCCCCTGGAATGTGCGGGAACAGCAGGTAGCGCGAATACACGGTGCTGCCCGTGACGTAGGCAAACACGCCCAGCGACGAACCGACCATGACCACCGGCATGATCGCCAGGCCGTCCAGCCCGTCGGTCAGGTTCACGGCGTTGCTGGAGCCCACGATCACCAGGTAGCTGAGCACCACGAAACCCAGCACACCCAGGGGGTAGCTGACTTCCTTGAAGAAGGGCACCAGCAGACCGGCCGCGGGCGGAAGGTCGATGGTGAAGCCCGAGCGCACCCACTCGTAGATCAGTTGCATCACATGGGCATTGGTGTCGCCGGAAATGCTGAACACCAGCAGCAGCGCGGCCACCAGGCCGATCACCGACTGCCAGAAGTACTTCTCGCGCGAACGCATGCCTTCCGGGTCCTTGTTGACCACCTTGCGCCAGTCGTCGACCCAACCGATGGCGCCGAACCCCAGGGTCACCAGCAGCACGATCCACACGAAGCGGTTGGTCCAGTCGAACCACAGCAGGGTGGAGACGGCGATCGCCATCAGGATCAGCACGCCACCCATGGTGGGCGTGCCGCTCTTGGACAGGTGCGTCTCCATGGCGTAGCCGCGCACCGGCTGGCCGATCTTCAGCTCGGCCAGCTTGCGGATCACCCAGGGGCCGGCGATCACGCCGATCAGCAGTGCCGTCGTCGCCGCCATCACGGCGCGGAACGTGAGGTACTGGAACACCCGCAGGAAGCCCAGTTCCGGCGAGAGCGATTGCAGCCAGGCGGCCACGCTAACCAGCATGGGCCACCCCCTTTTCCGCGGCTTCGCCGGCACCGAGCGCCTGGAGCACCCGCTCCATCTTCATGAAGCGCGAGCCCTTGACAACGATGCTGGCCACCTCGTCCAGCGCGGCGCACGCGGCAGCCTGCAGCGCAGCCATGTCGTCGAAATGCCGGGCGCCGGCGCCAAACGCTTCGGCAGCGTGCCGCGCCAGCGTGCCATGCGTGAACAGGCGCTCGATACCCTGCTGCCGCGCGTGCTCGCCCACCTCCACATGGAAGGCCGGGCCCTGGTCACCCACCTCACCCATGTCGCCCAGCACCAGCAGGCGCGGGCCCGGCAGTTCGGCCAGCACGTCGATGGCGGCGCGCACCGAGTCCGGGTTGGCGTTGTAGCTGTCGTCGATCACGACAATGGCGCGACCCGCATGCTCCAGCCGCAACGCGCGCGACCGCCCGGCCACCGCGCGGAACGCGCTCAGCCCAGCCGCCATAGCCGCCACCGGCACGCCGGCAGCACTGGCACACGCCAGCGCAGCCAGGGCATTGCGCACGTTGTGACGGCCAGCCACATGCACGGTGGCCTGGACGTCGCCCGCCGGCGTGGCTGCGCGCAACTGCCAGTGGTCCACCGACCAGGCAGCGCTGCGCGTGAACACCTGGGCACCGGCAGATTGCTCTCCAAACAATAGCTGCCTGCACCCGTCAGCTGCCGATAACCAGAGGTTTTGATAGGTATCCCCTGCCGGGAACACCGCCGCGCCATCGGCCCGCAGGGCGCCGAACACGCTGCCGTTCTCCGCCGCCACGGCCTCCACCGAGGCCATGAATTCCTGGTGCTCGCGCTGCGCGTTGTTGACCAACGCCACCGTCGGCTCGGCGATGGCGGCCAGCTGCGCGATCTCGCCCGGATGGTTCATGCCGAGTTCCACCACGGCCGCGCGGTGCTCGGGCCGCAGGCGCAGCAGCGTCAGCGGCAGACCGATGTCGTTGTTGAAGTTGCCCTGCGTGGCCAACGAGCCATCGCCCTGCCAGGCGCGCAGGATGCTGGCGATCATTTGGGTGACCGTGGTCTTGCCATTGCTGCCGGTCACCGCGATCAACGGCAACTCGAACTGGCGGCGCCAGCCGTGCGCCAGCTCGCCGAGCGCACGGCGCACGTCGTCGACCAGGATTCCGGGCAGCCCGGCGGCCTCCAGCAAGCCGCGAGCGTCGCGCTGGCAGAGCGCCGCGACCGCGCCCTGCGTGCGCGCCTGCGCCAGGAACTGCGCCGCGTCGAAGCGCTCGCCCTTCAGCGCGACGAAGAGATCTCCCGGGCGCAGCGTGCGTGTGTCGCTGTGCACGCGCGCCACGGCGGTGGCGCTGTCGCCCACCACCTGTGCGCCAGTCAGCCAGCCGGCCGCCTGCGCCAGGGTCAGTTGCATGGCGCTCATGCCGCCATCTCCCGACCATCGCGCCGCGCTGCCAGCGCGGCGGCGGCCAGCGCCTGATCGGCCAGGGGGCGGCGCTCACCGGCGATTTCCTGGTAGTCCTCGTGCCCCTTGCCGGCCAGCAGCACCACATCGGCTGCTGCGGCGTGCGCCACGGCCCACGCGATGGCGCGGGCACGGTCGATATCCACGTGAGCTGGCTGGAACCCATCGAAACCTGCCTCGATGTCGCGCAGGATCGCGGCCGGGTCTTCCCAGCGCGGGTTGTCGCTGGTCAGCACGACGGCGTCGGCACGGTCTTGTGCCGCAAGGGCCATCAGCGGACGCTTGCCGGCGTCGCGGTTGCCGCCGCAGCCGAACACGCACCACAGGCGACCGCCGCGCGCGTCGGCCAGCGGGCGCAGCGCGGCCAACGCCTGCACCAGGGCATCGGGGGTATGCGCGTAGTCCACCACCACGACCGGCTCACCGGCCTGCGTCGCCCCCACGCGTTCCATGCGACCCGGCACGGCGGGCAAGCCGGCGCAGGCAGCCACGGCATCGGCCAGCGGCACGCCGAGCGCGCGCAATGCGCCCAGCACGCCGAGCAGGTTCGAGATGTTGTAGTCGCCGACCAGGGCCGTGGCCAGATGTTCCGAAGACGAGCCTTCCACGACATCGAAAGCCAGGCCGTCGGTGCCGTGCTGCACGCGCTCGGCGCGCAGCGCGGCGGCGCCGCACTGCGACACCGTCCAGACCGGCAGGCCGCGGGCGGCGACGCGTTCCACCAAGGCTTCGCCGTGCGGGTCGTCGATGTTGACCACCGCGGCCTTCAGCCCCGACCAGTCGAACAGCGCCGCCTTGGCGTCCCAGTAGGCCGCCATGCCACCGTGGTAGTCGAGATGGTCCTGCGTGAAGTTGGTGAACACCGCCACCTCGATGGCGGTCCCGGCCAGACGGTGCTCGACCAGACCGATGGAGGAGGCCTCCATCACGCAGGCCTTTACCCCGTCGTCCACGAAGCCGCGCAGGCGGCGCTGCAGCAGCACGGGATCCGGCGTGGTCAAGCCGTTGTATTCCACATGGGGCGGCACACCGATGCCTAGAGTACCCACCAGACCACACGGAGCAAGCGCCATGCGCTCCAGTCTGGATAGCGCCGCCGCCAGCCACCAGGCACTGGAGGTCTTGCCATTGGTGCCGGTGATGGCCACCACGCGCAGTTGCTGCGAGGGAGATTCGTAGTAGGCCTCGGCCACCAGACCGGTGGCAGCCTTCAGGCCCGGATAGGTGGCGACCTGGGGCGCGTCGAAACTGAACGCGTCGGCACCTTCGCGCTCCACCAATACCGCGGAAGCGCCCTGCGCCAGCGCGTCGCCGACGAAGCGGCGGCCGTCGGTGGCGGCACCGGGCCAGGCAATGAAGCCGTCGCCCACGCCCACAGCGCGGCTGTCGGTGGACAGCGCACCGCGCACGCGCGCGTGCAGCCAGGCGGCGGCCTCGCGCGGCGTGTCGAGCTGGGCGGGCGCGCTCAAAACGACTCCTCCACGTTGTTGTTGTTCACGATTTCGGGCTTGACCGCCATGTCCGGCTGCACGCCCATCAGGCGCAGGGTCTGCTGCACCACCTCGCTGAACACCGGGGCCGCCACGGCGCCACCGTAGAACTCGCCATTGCTCGGCTCGTCGACCATGACCGCGACGATGATGCGCGGTTTGTCGATCGGCGCCATGCCGGTGAACCAGGCGCGGTACTTGCCGCTGGCATAGCCCTTGCCCACCTGCTTGCGCGCCGTGCCGGACTTGCCGCCCACCGAATAGCCCACGGTCTGCGCGCGCTGGCCGGTGCCACCGGGGCCGGCGGCCATCTGCAGCATGTGGCGGATCTCGCGCGCCGTGGGCTCGGTGAACACCTTCACGCCGTGCACGGACGTGCCCTCCGGCACCTTGCGCAGCGTGGCCTGGATCACCTCGCCGTCGTGAGCGAAGGCGGTGTACGAATGCGCCATCTGGAACAGCGAGGCCGACAGGCCGTAGCCATAAGCCATGGTGGCTTGCTCCACCGGCTTCCAGCTCTTCCAGGGCCGCACCCGGCCGATGGCGGCGCCGGGGAACATGAGTTCGGGCTTCTGTCCGTAGCCGAGTGCCGTGTAGGTGTCCCACATCAGATGCGGCGTCAGGCGCTGGGCGATCTTCAGCGCGCCCACGTTGCTGGACTTCTGGATCACGCCCTCCACCGTGAGCGTGCCGTAGTTGTGGGTATCGCGGATGGTGAACTTGTCGAGCTGGTAACTGCCTGGCGAGGTGTTGATCAAGGTCTTGGGCGTCACCTTGCCAGCGTCCAGCGCCATGCCCACGGTGATGGGCTTCATGGTGGAGCCGGGCTCGAAGGTGTCGGTCAGCGCGCGGTTGCGCAGCTGCGGCCCCGACAGGTCGGCACGGTCGCCAGGGTCGTAGCTCGGGTAGTTGGCCATGGCCAGCACCTCGCCGGTCTGCGAATCGAGCACCACCACGCTGCCGGATTTGGCCTTGTGGGTGGTGACGGCGTCGCGCAGCTTCTGGTAGGCGAAGAACTGCACCTTGGAATCGATGGACAGCTGGATGTCCTGGCCGTCCACCGGCGGCACCTCGTCGCCGACCTCCTCGACCACGCGGCCGAGGCGGTCCTTGATGACGCGGCGCGAACCGGCGCGGCCGATCAGCGCCTTGTCGAAGGACAGCTCCGCCCCTTCGATGCCCTTGTTCTCGACGTTGGTGAAGCCCACCACGTGCGCGGCGGCCGCACCTTCCGGGTACTTGCGCTTGTATTCCCGGCGCTGGTAGATCCCCGCGATCTTCAGCTCGGCGATCTGCTTGGCCACCGGCTCGTCGACCTGGCGCTTGAGCCAGACGAAGTTCTTTTCCTCGTCCTTCAGCTTGGCGTTGAGGTCGGCCACGCTCATGTCCAGCAGCTTGGCCAGCTGGCGCCGTTTGGCGGGATCCTTGTCCACATCCTCCGGAATGGCCCAAATGCTGGGCGCCACCACGCTGGACGCCAGGATGAGACCGTTGCGGTCCAGGATGCGGCCGCGGCTGGCCGGCAAATCCAGCGTGCGGGCGAAGCGCACCTCGCCCTGGCGCTGGAAGAACGCGTTGTTGATGACCTGCACATAAACGGCGCGGCCGATCAGCCCCACGAACGCCAGCAGCAGCATGGCGACGATGAACTTGCTGCGCCACACGGGCGTGCGCGAAGCCAGCAGCGGGCTGGAGGTATAGCGCAGGCTCTTCATCGTGCAGCCTCCTGCGAAGCGGTGGCCACGGGCGCCTTGGCCGTCACGTATTCGGTGATGGCCGGCGTGGGCATGCGCATGCCCAGGCGCTGCTGGGCGATCTGCTCCACCCGCAGCGACGTCGCCTGCGCCTGCTTCTCCACCTCCAGGCTGGATTTCTCCACCTCCAGCCGGTGCGCCAGCACCGTGGCGCGATCGAGCTCGGTCACCAGCCGGCGCGACTCGTACTGCACGCGCACCAGGTAGATGGCCGTGACCAGCACCGCTGCCAGCAGCACGATGGACAGACGCGTCATGCCGGCACCCCGGTGCGTTCGGCCACGCGCAGGATGGCGCTGCGCGCGCGCGGGTTGGCCGCCACCTCGTCGGCGCCGGGCTTGATGCGGGCGATCTCGCGCAGCCGCGTGGGCGCGGGCGGCGCGAACGGCGCGCGGCGGTCCACCACCTCGCGCGCGTGGCGGGCGATGAACTGCTTGACGATGCGGTCTTCCAGCGAATGGAAGCTGATCACCGCCAGCCGGCCACCGGGCTGCAGCACGCTCAAGCTTGCCTCCAGGGCTTGTGGGAGCTCTTCAAGCTCGGCGTTGATGAAAATCCGAAAAGCCTGAAATGTGCGCGTTGCAGGGTTCTGGCCCGGCTCGCGGGTCTTGACCGCGCCAGCCACGAGTTCGGCCAGTTCGAGGGTGCCTGCAACCGGACCCCGTTGCGTTCGGCGAGCAACAAGCGCTTTTGCAATGGGGCCAGCAAACCGTTCTTCACCGAAGTCACGAATCACCTCCGCGATCTCGCGTTCGCCCGCGTGCGCCAGCCACTCGGCCACGCTCTGGCCGCGCGTGGGGTCCATGCGCATGTCCAGCGGGCCGTCGGCACGAAAAGAAAAACCCCGCGCGGGGTTGTCGATCTGGGGCGAACTGACGCCCAGATCGAGCAGCACCCCCGCCACCGATGCCGGCGGCAGCTCCGCCAGGGCAGTGAAGCTGGCGTGGCGCAATTCGAGCCGCGCATCGCCGATCGCCTCGGCCGCGGCAAGCGCTTCCGGATCCTTGTCGAACGCGATAAGACGGCCGGCCGGCGACAGGCGCTGCAAGATGGCACGCGAATGGCCGCCCCGCCCGAAGGTGCCGTCCACATAGATGCCGTCCGGCGAGGTGACGAGTTGCTCGATCGCCTCTGCCAGCAAGACCGTGGTGTGTTGCCATGCGCTCACCCGCCCGGGCCTTCAAAAGGAAAGTTCCTTGAACGCGTCGGGCGTTTCGCCCTGCATGGCTTCGGCTTCCTTGGCCTCGTAGGTCGCCTTGTCCCACAGCTCGAAGTGACGGCCCATGCCCATCAGGATCACCTCCCGCTCCAGGCCGGCGGCGGCGCGCAGCTCGGGCGATACCAGCACGCGGCCGGTGCCATCGAGCTCCACGTCCATCGCGTTGCCCAGGAAGATGCGCTTCCACCACTGGGCCGACATGGGCAGCTCGGCGATGCGTTCGCGGAATTTCTCCCACTCGGGGCGCGGGAACACCATCAGGCAGCCATGGGGGTGGCGCGTGACCGTGAGCTGGCCACCGCACACGGCCGTCAGGACATCACGATGCCGGGCCGGCACGGACAGCCGACCCTTGCCATCGAGATTGAGCGCCGACGCACCCTGAAACACCGTGGAGACCCCCAGAAGAAGGGACGACACGGCGCTTCTGGCCCGCCATCCCACAAAAATGCACTTTTTTGCACTGTAGCAGGTATTTCAAGCCGGGCAAGGCGCGAAGCACAAATTATTTCAATGAAATCAAGGCTTTAGCTGGTGTTTTGACCATTGTTTGTGTGCATTTTCACTTTCTGTGCAAGCACTTAGATGTGGTTCTGAAAGTGTCGGCTTACACTTGGCCGCGCAGGCAGGCCGAACAGCGCCTGCGTGGCGTGAACAGCCATACGCGGCTGGCCCCATCGGCCCAATGGAGCGCCAGCCCTTGCCAGTGTAGCGTGAGGCGCTCTACAAGATGTAGCGCGAGAGGTCTTCGTCCTGGCTCAGCGCAGAGAGGCGCTGGTCGACGTAAGCAGCGTCGATGGTCACCGTCTGGCCTTCCAGCCGGGTGGCGTCGAAACTGACCTCGTCGAGCAGGCGCTCCATCACCGTGGCCAGGCGGCGCGCGCCGATGTTCTCGGTCGATTCGTTGACCGCGCAGGCGATCTCGGCGAGTCGGGTGACCCCGCCATCGGCGAAGTCCAGCGTCACCCCCTCGGTCGCCAGCAGGGCCTGGTACTGGCGCACCAGCGAGGCGTCGGTCTGCGTGAGAATGGCCTTGAAGTCCTCGATGGACAGCGAGGACAGCTCCACACGGATCGGCAGGCGCCCCTGCAACTCGGGAATCAGGTCGCTCGGCCGGGACAGGTGGAACGCCCCCGAGGCGATGAACAGGATGTGGTCGGTGCGCACCATGCCGTACTTGGTGCTCACGGTGGTGCCCTCCACCAGCGGCAGCAGGTCGCGCTGCACGCCCTGGCGCGACACGTCGGCACTGCTGCCACCCTCCAGGCTGCGCGAGGCCACCTTGTCGATCTCGTCGATGAAAACGATGCCGTTCTGCTCCAGGTTCTTCAGCGCCTGGGCCCGCACCTCGTCCTCGTTGAGCAGCTTGCCGGCTTCCTCGTCCACCAGCAGCTTCATCGCCTCGCCGATCTTCACCCGCCGCAGCTTGCGCTTGCCGGAACCCAGGTTGCCGATCATGCTTTTCAGCTGCTCGGCCATCTCTTCCATGCCGGCGGGGCCCATGACCTCCAGCGCCGGCGCGGGCTGGGCCAGCTCGATCTCGATCTCCTTGTCGTCGAGCTGGCCTTCGCGCAGCTTCTTGCGGAAGGTCTGGCGCGCGGCGCCGTCGCCAGCGGCGCCGGCGGGGCTGCCGTCGGCATTGCGGGCCGAGGGAATCAGCACTTCCAGCACACGGTCTTCAGCCAGGTCCTCGGCACGCGTGCGGTGCTTCTTCATCTCCTGCTCGCGCGTCTGCTTGACGGCCATCTCGGCCAGGTCGCGGATGATCGAGTCGACATCCTTGCCCACGTAGCCCACTTCGGTGAACTTGGTGGCCTCCACCTTGATGAAAGGCGCATTCGCCAGCTGGGCCAGTCGGCGCGCGATCTCGGTCTTGCCCACGCCCGTGGGGCCGATCATCAGGATGTTCTTGGGCGTGATTTCCGGCCGCAGCTTTTCATCGACCTGCTGGCGGCGCCAGCGGTTGCGCAGGGCAATCGCCACGGCGCGCTTGGCATCCTTCTGGCCGACGATGTGGCGGTCGAGTTCGGAGACGATTTCCTGCGGGGTCATGGAGGACATCACGCCGTCCTTTTTTAAAAGAAACAAGGCTCTGGCCCTTGCATGACGGGCGCAGGCAGCTATTAATTCAGAAGCAAAACGGTGCCGGATGCGTCAAAGCGTCTCGACCGTGTGGTGCATGTTGGTGTAGATGCACAGCTCGCCGGCGATCTCCAGCGCCTTCTTCACCACCTGGTCGGCCGGCAGATCGGTGTGGTCGAGCAGCGCCTTGGCCGCTGCCTGCGCGTACGGCCCGCCGGAGCCGATGGCGACCAGGCCGTGCTCGGGCTCCAGCACATCGCCGTTGCCGGTGATGATGAGCGAGGCTTCCTGGTCGGCCACCGCCAGCATGGCCTCCAGGCGGCGCAGCACGCGGTCGGTGCGCCAGTCCTTGGTCAGCTCGATGGCGGCGCGGGTGAGGTGGCCCTGGTGCTTTTCCAGCTTGGCCTCGAAGCGCTCGAACAGCGTGAAGGCATCGGCCGTGGCACCGGCAAAACCCGCCAGCACCCTGCCGTGGTAGAGCTTGCGCACCTTGCGGGCCGAGCCCTTGACGACGATGTTGCCCAGCGTGACCTGACCGTCGCCGCCGATGGCAACCTGCCAGCCATCGGGTGTCTGGCGCCGCACGCTGACGATGGTGGTTCCGTGAAAGACGTCCATCCGGGCTAGATGCGGGCGGTCACGTCGAATACAAGCCCGCGTGCAGGCGCAGCGCGCCGGACAGCGTTGACAGCCCCTAGTCCTTGCGCACCACCACGCGGGCGGCTTCGTGGATGCCGATCACGCCGAAGAAGGCGCCCACCAGCCGGTTGACCTGCCGCAGGCTCACCTCGCGCTTGAGCGCCTTCTGCATGGTGACCCAGTTCAGCAGTGCCCCGGCAGCACCAAAGTCCATGCGCTCGAGCTGGCGGCAGTTGAGCTCGATCAGCTGCACGCTCGCCGCCCCGTCCGTAGCCACGCTCACCGGCTTCAGGGCCTTCTCCACATCGTCGGTGATCACGCCCACCAGCACGCCCTTGACGCGACCGTTCTCGGCTTCGAGCCTGGGGGCCGGGGGCGTCACGTCGGTCGGCGCGAAGCCCTGTCCGCCCTGCTGCGCCATGTCGTCTTGCGGCGGCGGCAGGGTCACGCCGGCGTCGTCAAGCCGGACGAACTGGTTCAGCGGGTCTTCCCAGGAGGGCGGCGACACCTCGTAGGTGACGCAGTAGTTCAGCGCCACCAGCTCGAACTCGTCCAGTTCGTTCATCACGCGCAGCAGCGCGAGCCGCGCACTCCACCATTGGGGATCGACGGAACGGTCGTCGGTGGGCGAATGCTCGGTCAGCAGCTGGAGCAGATGGTCGGCGCCGCGCAGGCCGTACTTGCCGCGGGTGTTGCCCCAGCGCCGCAGCGCCTCTACCAGGGCCGGCAGCGCGACGTCCTCGACAGACTTGAGGTTGCGCCAGTCGACGTGCCAGGGCGCGGGGTTGCGCTGCAGGCTGGCATTCAGCGCCGCCACCGACTGCAAGCCCAGCACCGATGGACAGATCCAATGCATGCGCACCGCTTCGCCCGGCGCCGGTGCCTGCACCGGCGCCAGCGACACCGGCCCGCTGGCCGGACCCGCATCCGGCCCCAGCGACCATTGCGGCGCCGAGCGGCCGAAGCGGCTGGCGAAATCGAACGCGGCCTCGTCGAACTTGGCCTGCTGCCCGCTGGCGCGGTACAGGTCGAACAGCGCCAGCCAGGTGTCGACGTGCTCACCGCGCGTGCCCTGGTCGCCCAGCAGCGCCAGCAGGGAGGCTTCTGCTCCCTCGGTGTCGCCGTTGGCGAAGCGGATGGCGGCTTCTTCGAGTTCCGGATCCAGGTTCTCGGCCGTGAGTACGTCGTCCGGCTCGGGCAGACCGGCTGCCGGCGGCAGGTCGGGCAGCATGGGCGGGACGGTGTCCATGGTGGCCGGATCCGGCGCCACGGCCCCGGGCATGGCGGCAGCCTCCGTGGGCGCGAACGCGAAGCCAGCGCCTTCCGCCGAGGGGTAAGGCGCCGCCACCGTCGTGCCAGCCGCACCCTGGCCGTACACCAGATCAGCGGGCAGCGTGGGCGCGTAGCTGTCGGCCGATGCGCCGGCCATGCCGGGAGGTGGCGCGGCATCTTCGGACAATGGTCGCGTCATCGCTGCCGTGGGAGCCCCCACGGCATCGCCCGGCTTGGGCTTGAACCAGGAGCCGGCCATCTGCGCCTCGATCTGGTCGATCTTCTCGATGGTGGCGGCGCGCTCGCCGGTATTGGCCGGCAGGCTGCTGGGATAGAAGGAGGGGCTCGCGGCGCCCTCCTGCGCGCTCAGCGCCTCGCGCCGACGCACCTTGCGCAGCATGTCGAACTCGCGGTTGCGCACGAAGTCGTTGCGGCGCTTGCGCTCGATCATCTCCTTGAGCGCCTGCCGCGAGGCTTCGTCGACGGCGTTGTCTTCCGGGCGATCGAGATCGGCCCAGTTGGTCGTCGGGTTCTTGACGAACTTGACGACCTTGGACAGCAAACCGCCCGGTACCGAATCCTTGCTCATGGGACCATTGTGCCTGCTGCGCGCGCTGACGTGTCAGTCGCCGAACATCTTCTGCTTGAGCTCGCGCCGCTGCTGCGCTTCCAGCGACAGCGTGGCGGTGGGGCGCGCCAGCAGGCGGCCCACGCCAATGGGCTCGCCGGTCTCGTCGCAGTAGCCATAGTCGCCGGCGTCGATGCGGGCGATGGACTGCTCGATCTTCTTCAGCAGCTTGCGCTCGCGGTCGCGCGTGCGCAGCTCCAGCGCATGCTCTTCCTCGATGGTGGCGCGGTCGGCCGGGTCGGGCACGACCACCGTGTCCTCGCGCAGGTTCTCGGTGGTCTGGCCGGCGTTGGCCAGGATGTCGTTCTTGAGTTGCACCAGCTTGTGGCGGAAGAACGCCATCTGCTTGTCGTTCATGTACTCGTCGTCCGGCATGGCGATGACTTCGGCGTCGCTCAGCTCGTCGGCGGTCTTCTTCTTCCAGTTGTTGGCCAACTTGGGGTCTTTCTTGATGGGCACCGGCACGGGCGCCACGGCAACAGCGGGCATGGGCAGTTCTTTCTTGGCTGTGGCGTGCGGCACGCTCGCAGCGGGTGGGGGTGAGGCCGCCGCCTTGGGCTTGGTGACCCCGGTGGCGGCGGATGGCGGCTTCTTGGCGGGAGCGGCCGCGGGAGCAGGCTTGCGCGCCGGTGCCTTGGCGGCAACGGCTTTCGCACCCGCGGGCCTGGCCGGAGCGGCTTTCTTGACTGCCGCCGTCTTGGCTGCCGACGCAGCGGCCGGCTTCTTCGCCGCCGGCTGCTTCTTCGTCGCGCCCTTTTCAGCCGCTTGTTTCACTAAAGTCTCCCGAACGGCCGGGCAGCTCCTTGCGCCGCCTGATCGCTCCTAGATGGTCCCCGGATGAAGCAGGGTCTTTTTCACCCGGGCAAGCCCTTCTTATAGACCTTCTTGGGCCAACCCGCCAGCGACACCGGGCCGCTGACACGGGCGGCGATTGTATCGGCTCCCGCCCGGCGGGCCGTACCTGCCGTGGCTGGACCCGGGCGCCGCAACCGTGACGAAGTTGCGATCAGGCCACATCGGGGCCGTGCACGCGCACCCGGCGGCTCAGCTGAGCGTCTGTTCCAGGCCCTGCTCCAGGATGTCGCGCGGCAGGTCGATGCCGATGAACACCATCTTGCTCACGCGCGGCTCGCCCTCCTTCCAGGCCGGGCCGAGGTCGCTGCCCATGAGCTGGTGCACGCCCTGGAAGATGACCTTGCGCTCGGTGCCCTTCATCCACAGCACGCCCTTGTAGCGCAGCATGCGCGGGCCATAGATGTTGACGATGGCGCCCAGGAAGTCTTCCAGCTTGGCCGGGTCGAACGCGCGCTCGGAGCGGAACACGAAGCTCTTGACGTCGTCGTCGTGGTGATGGTGGTAGGCGTGCCCGTGGCCGTGCTGGTGCGAAGGGTGGTCGCAGTGCTCGCCATGAGCATGGTCATGGTCGTGATGGTGGTCGTGCTCGTCCTCGGCCAGGAAATCCGGGTCGAGGTCGAGCTTGGCGTTCAGGTTGAAGCCACGCAGATCGAACACCTGCTGGATCGGCACTTCGCCGAAATGCACCACCTGCTGCGGCGCGCGCGGGTTCATGTGCTTGAGGCGGTGCTGCAGCGCCTCAAGCTCGTCGGCCGTGACCAGATCGGCCTTGCTGATGAAGATCTGGTCGGCAAAGCCCACCTGGCGTTGCGCCTCCACACGGTCGTTCAGCTGCTGGGCGGCGTGCTTGGCGTCCACCAGCGTGACGATGGCGTCCAGCAGATAGGCCTCGGCGATCTCGTCGTCCATGAAAAAGGTCTGCGCCACCGGGCCCGGGTCGGCAAGGCCGGTGGTTTCGATCACCACGCGCTCGAAATCCAGCTCGCCCTTGCGCTTCTTGGCCGCCAGGTCGGCCAGCGTGGCGCGCAGGTCTTCGCGGATGGTGCAGCAGATGCAGCCGTTGCTCATCTGGATGATCTGCTCCTTGGCGTCGGTGACCAGGATGTCGTTGTCGATGTTCTCCTCGCCGAACTCGTTCTCGATCACGGCGATCTTCTGTCCGTGCGCCTCGGTCAGCAGGCGCTTGAGCAGCGTGGTCTTGCCGGAGCCGAGAAAGCCCGTGAGGATGGTGGCGGGGATGAGGGACATGGCAGGCGGTAGCGCGTTTCCTTGGCGGAGTGCGCGGATGGGTTGGCTACGGGGGAAACGAGCAGTGTAGTGGCTCGGGCGACCCCGCGCAGGCGGCAGCGACCTGCCCTTGCGGGCTTCAGGATTGCTATTTCAACGATAGCTGCCTGCGACCGTCAAAATTGGGCTGGAGCCACATTTTCCTTATGAATCTTCAGACGCCGGCAGATCCGGCTTGCGCAGCACCACCAGGCCCTTGAGGTACTCGCCTTCCGGGAAGGCCAGGGTCATGGGGTGGTCGGGCGCGGCGCCCAGGCGCTCGGTGATGTAGGCGTCCACCTGCGCGTCGGTGCCGGCGGAGGCGACGATCTTGTGGAACAGGTCGGCGCTCACGCCGCCCGAGCACGAGAAGGTGAACAGCTCGCCGCCCGGCGCCAGCAGCTTCAGCGCCAGCCGGTTGATGTCCTTGTAGGCGCGGGCGGCGCGCTCGGCATGGGCCGCGGTGGGCGCCAGCTTGGGCGGGTCGAGCACGATGGCGTCGAAACGCTCGCCGGCGTCCAGAAAGCCGCGCAGCGCGGCGTTGACATCGGCGTCCATGAAGCAAGCCTGGGCCGCATCGAAGCCGTTTTCCGCCAGGTTGCCGCGCGCCAACTCCAGCGCGGCGGCGGAGGAATCGATGGAGGTCACCTCGCCCGCCGCCCCGGCCGCGCGCAGCCCGGCCAGCGCCGCCACCGTGAAGCCGCCGCTGTAGCAGTAGCAGTTGAGCACCCGGCCGTAGCGGCGCGCCTGCGCGCGGGCGGCAAAGCGCGCCCGGTTGTCGCGCTGGTCCAGGTAGAAGCCGGTCTTGTGGCCGTGGGCGATGTCCAGCCGCAGGCGCCAGCCGTGCTCGCGGATCGTCAGCGCCGTCGGCCCGTCGCCGCGCAGCCAGCCGGTGGCCTCGGGCAGGCCTTCGAGCTGGCGCACGCCGGCGTCGGAGCGCTCGTACAGGCGGGTGAGCCCCGTGAGCCGCAGCAGCGCGTCGGCGATCACAGGCTTGAAGCGCTCGACCCCGGCGCTGCCGAACTGCGCCACCAGCGTGTCGCCGTAGCGGTCGACGATCAGGCCGGGCAGGCCGTCGGCTTCGCCATGGACCAGGCGGCGGCCATCGCTTTCAATGTCAAAAAGGTCTCTGGCCCTTATGGAGCGGGCGCAGGCAGCTCCCATAAAGTGAGCATCGATGCGCTGTGCCTCGTCGAAGCTCCACGCCCGCACGCGGATACGCGAGGCCGGGCTGAATGCGCCCCAGGCCAGGAAATCGCCGTTGCTGGACACCACGCGCACCGTCTCGCCGGCATCGCCGCCGCCCTTGGCGATGGCCGATTCGAACACCCAGGGATGGCGCCGCAGCAGCGAGCGCTCGCGGCCAGGATGCAGTCGGACAGTTTTCATGGGCCGGATTGTGCCGCGCCGCCGCCGCCCGGTGCCTGGGCAGCCTCCTGACGCATATGCGCCGCCAGCCCTGCTTCGGGGAAACCCTTAATTTGATACAAAAGCTTGCTTTTATATTGGTCCGGCCTACACTTTTCGGTATCGGAAAGTTTCGGAAATAGACCATGCCAAAGCCGCTTACTGCTCTGCTGCTTGCCATCGCGGCCACGCTTCCCTTGGCGGCCCAGGCGCGCAACTACATGTTTGGCGTGAGCGAGGGTACGTCTGGCGGTACCGACCACGCCCGCGTGGTGCTCAAGTACGGCGGCCTGGCCGCGGCCCTGGAAAAGGCGCTGGGCGACGGCCACCAGGTCAACGTGGTCTTCGTGCGCGAGTTCGCCCAGCTGGAGGAAGGCATGAAATCCGGCCGGCTTGACCTGGCCATGGCCCGGCCCAGCGACTACCCGGCGCGCGGCCTGCGCGACTACGGCTACCGCTACGTGGCCAGCGCCAGGCCCGACGGCCAGTGCCTGATCGTGGTCGGCAAGGACTCCCCCATCAAGACCCTGGCCGACATCAAGGGCCAGAAGATCGTGATGCCGGAGAAAGTGGCCTACATGACCAAGTTCTGCACCGCCGAGCTGCGCAATCAGGGCATCGACCTCGCCAGGGAAGACGTGAATTACGTGCGCGAACAGGAAGCGGTGACCTTCTACGTGGACAACGGCTTCGCCAAGGTGGGGGCCATCGCGTCCTACTCGGGCGCGGCACGCAAGTGGGTCAAGGCCGGCGGCACGATCCTGCACAAGAGCGTGACGCAGCCCTATTTCCCGCTGGTGGCTGGCAAGGTGTTCAGCAGCGAGCAGATCGGTGCCATGCAGAAAGCGTTGCTGGCGCTGCCGAACTCAGCCGAAGGGCAGGAAGTGCTCAAGTCCATCGGCATCCAGGGCTTCGACACCGGTACCGAGGCCAAGCTGCGCCAGCTGCTCGACTGGCTCGGCTGCAAGGACGGCGCCTGCGCCGCCGGCAAGCAGCCTTGAGGCCGGCCAGCTGACTGCGAAAACCTAGCCCTTGCGCCGCGCGCGCGGGTGCGCGGCGTCGTAGGCCTGCGCCAGATGCTGGAAGTCCAGCCGGGTGTAGACCTGCGTGGTGGTGATGTTGGCGTGGCCGAGCAGCTCCTGCACCGCGCGCAGGTCGCCGCTCGACTGCAGCACGTGGCTGGCGAAGGAGTGGCGCAGCATGTGCGGGTGCACCGGCGCCGCCAGCCCGGCCAGCCGGCTGCGGCGGCGCAGGCGCTCCCAGATGGCATGGGCGCCTAAACGCGTGCCGCGTTGGCCCAGGAACAGGGCCGCCTCGTGACCCAGGGCCGCCGGCCGTTCGCCGCGCACGGCCAGCCAGCGCTCCAGCGCCTGCACGGCCTGCGCGCCCAGCGGCACGGTGCGGCGCTTGCCGCCCTTGCCCTGAACCTGGGCCTCGGTACCCGCTAGGTCGACCCAGCCGCGGCCAGCCCGGAGCGCGGCGTCGCTGGCGGCCACGTCCAGCCCCACCACCTCGCCCACGCGCAGGCCGCTGCCATAAAGCAGCTCCACCAGGGCTGCGTCGCGCGCCTCCAGCCAGGGGTCATCATCAGCTTCCACGTGCTCAGCCAGCCGCACCGCATCGTCCACCGACAGCGCCTTGGGCAGCGGTCGCGGCTGCCTGGGCGCCCGCACGTCCTGCACCGGGTTGGCGGCGATCAGCCCTTCGCGCCCCAGCCAGGCGTAGAAGCCCCGCCAGCCCGACAGGATGAGCGCAATGCCCCGACCGCTGCGCCCGCCCGCGTGCATGCGCGCCACCCAGCGCCGCACGTGCGCCGGCTGCACCTGCCGCAACGGCGTGCCAGCCTCCACGGCGAAGGCGGCCAGCTTCTGCAGATCGAGCTCGTACAGCGTGACGGTGCGGGCCGCCAGGCGCTTCTCGTGCCGCACGTGCTCCAGGTAGCGCGCTACCAGCGCCGCGTCGGCGGAGTCCAGCGGTTGGGTATCGGGTGCGTTCATGCTACTTAAATAGTAGCACATGGCGCAGTTCTCGCAAGGGCTGACTGCGACTTTCAATGCAAAGTTTCGCCCCGGACATCACGCGTTGCGCCGATGGTGAATCCGAGGGCCGCGGAGCCGGCCATGCCAGCGAACGCAGTGCTCGGGCTTGTGCCGAGCACTGGCGTTGCCCCCTTACGAACTAAAAAAGGGGCTGAGGCCTGCGGCTCCAGGTCTGCCTGCGCACACCTGGACAGGCGGAAGAGCCGCCGCCTCTGGCGGCGAGTGCGCGGCGCGCCCGCGACTCAGGGACTGTGCTGTCAATCCCTCACGCGGGAGAGCGCCGCCGCAGCCAGCTCGCCGATGCGCTCCAGGAAATCGGTGGCCATGCCGGCCTGGTAGCGCTGGCTGTCGGGCGAGGCCAGCACCAGCAGGCCGAAGGCCGCCTCCTGGGGTGCGGCGCGCAGCGGCAGCAGGGCCAGCGACTGCACGCGCTCGGGCTCCTCCAGCCAGTGCAGCACATCGAAGCCGGAGTTCACGCCACAGTACGGCGCGCTGAGCGAGCTGGCCAGGCTGCGCGCGTCTTCCGAGGCGCCCTGGGCGAACGGCTCCTGTGCATACACCTCGGCCACGTCCCATAGCTTGAGCGCCGCCTGAGGCACCGCAAACTGGCTCTGCAGCCCGGCCAGCAGCGCGGCCGGCAGATCCACCGGGCGGCCGACCAGAAACATCTGGCGCGCCCAGCGCTGCACCTTGTCGGCGATCAGCATGTTCTCGTTGCCGTGGCGCATCATCTCCATGAGCCGCAGCTCGAGCAGCTTGATCTTCTCGCGCAGCATCTCGGCCTGGCGCTCCTGCAGGCTCACCGCGCGGCCGCCGTGCGGGCTGGTGAGCTGCACGGCGCTCAGCAGTTCGGCGTGGCGCTCGAAAAAATCCGGCGTGTGGATCAGGAACTGGGCGATGTCGTCTTCGGTGATGGGGTTCATGGCCTCGGAAGTCATGGGAGTTGCGGTACCTCGATCTCGCCGGTGAACACGGTGGTGGCGGGGCCGATCATCAGCACCGGGTCGCGTTCGCCGCCGGCCCAGGCGATGGTGAGCCGGCCGCCGCGCGTGTCCACGTCGACGCGCGGGTCGAGCCGGCCCAGGCGGATGCCGGCCACCACGGCGGCGCAGGCGCCGGTGCCGCAGGCCAGGGTCTCGCCGGCACCGCGCTCGTACACGCGCAGGCGCACGTGGCCACGGCCGACGATCTGCATGAAACCCGCGTTGACGCGGTTGGGGAAGGCCGGGTGGCGCTCGATCAGCGGGCCCTGCGTGGCGACCGGCGCGGTGTCCACGTCGGCCACGATCTGCACCGCATGCGGGTTGCCCATCGACAGCACCGCCACATTGGCGATGGCAGCCTGCGCCGTGTTGACGTAGGCAAAGCCCTTGTTGTCTTCCAGCGGCAGGGGCCAGACCTGCCAGTGGCCGTCGGGCACCGGCTCCAGCTCGCGCGGGTCGAAGGGCACCTGCTCCAGCGCGAACACCGGCGCGCCCATGTCCACCGTCACGCGGCCGTCGGCACCTTCGGTGAGCTCGAGCACGCCGTTCTTCACCTTCACGCGCACGCTGCGCTTGGCTGTCAGCCCGCGCTCGCGCACAAAGCGCACGAAACAGCGCGCGCCGTTGCCGCAGTGCTCCACCTCGCCGCCATCGCCGCCGTTGTGGATCACATATTCGAAATCCACGTCTGGCGTGGGCGCGGCGCGCACGCCGAGGATCTGGTCGGCACCGACGCCGAAGTGCCGGTCGCCCAGGAAACGGTACTGCGCCGCCGTCAGGCCCAGCGGGCCGGCGGTTTCGTCGAGCACCACGAAATCGTTGCCCGCGCCCTGCATCTTGGTGAACGGAATGCGCATGCGCGGATTATCCCTTTATCCTCACAGCTCACCTGAAACCAAGAGGAGACCGCCGCCATGCGCATTCCCGACTGGAGCAACGAGCAGAAACCCCAGCCCAAGGACCTGGTGGACGCCATCCTGGCGCGCCGCGGCGGCGCGCTGCTGAACCTGGACAAGGCCCTGCTCTGGAGCGAGCCCCTGGCGCGCGGCTGGAACGTGTACCTGAAGGCCGTGCGCACCGGGCTGCCCACCAGCCGCAAGCTGCGCGAGCTGGGCATCTGCACCGTGGCCCTGCTCACCGGCGCCAGCTACGAGTACCACCACCACGCACCCGACTTCCTGGCCGCCGGCGGCAGCCAGGCCGAGCTGGACGCCCTGCAGCGGCTGGTGCAAGCCGGCGAACCGCGCACCAGCGCAGCCAACCCGGCGCTCGACGTGCTCGAGCAGCTGGTGGTGCGCTACGCCGCCCAGATGACGCTCGACGTGCGCGTGGAAGATGCCCTCTTCGACGCCCTGCGCCAGCACCTCGACACCACGCAGCTGGTCGAGCTCACCAGCGCCATCGCCACCTACAACATGGTGGCGCGCTTCCTAGTGGCACTGGGGGTGACACCGGAAGATTGAGCCAGCCGCCGGCATCCAGCCCGCTTGCAACATTTCTATTATTCAACGACAATTGAAATATGGAACAGGATCAAGCCGTTCAAGTGCTGGGATCGCTTGCCTCCGGGCCGCGACTGGACATCTACCGCCTGCTGGTCCGGCAGGGGCTGGCTGGCCTGGTGGCCGGTGAAATCGGCGCTGCGCTGGGCGTGCCGCCGACCAACCTCTCGTTCCACCTCAAGGCGCTGGTGCACGCCGGTTTGCTCACCGTGACGGCCGAAGGCCGCTACCAGCGGTACCGCGCCAACATGGCGCTGATGCTCGATGTGGTGGCCTACCTGACGGAGGAATGCTGCGCCGGGCACCCCGAGCAGTGCGCGGAGATCCGCGCCACCTCGCATTGCCCGCCGGCCATGCTGCCGAGCCTTTCGCGCGTGCCGACCGCTTGAGCGGCTTTTTCTTCGCCCTATATTTCAAGAATTTTTGAAATATGAAAATGACAACGAGCCCTGCGCTCTTGCTCGTGCTGGCCGGGACATGGCGCCAGCCTGCTGCGCGCGCGTGGGCAGCCGCAACTAACCCGAGTCGCACGGGGGCCCCCTGATGGCAATCTTCCAGTGGCTCAACAACCAGTTGCTGCGCATGGACTGGCTCTCGGCGTCCGTGCGGGGGCTGATGGAAGCGCTGGGCATCGATGTGGGCACGCGCCTGGGCGGCAGCCTGCACTTCTTCATCTACGACGTCATCAAGATCTTCATCCTGCTGGGCGTGCTGATCTTCGCCATCTCGTACGTGCAAAGCCACTTCCCGCCAGAGCGCACGCGTGCCATCGTGGGGCGCTTCCGCGGCCTGCCCGCCAATACGCTGGCCGCGCTGCTGGGCACCGTGACGCCGTTCTGCTCGTGCTCGTCCATTCCGCTGTTCATCGGCTTCGTCGGTGCGGGCCTGCCGCTCGGGGTCACGTTCTCGTTCCTGATCTCGTCGCCACTGGTGGACCTGGCTTCGGTCATCCTGCTGGCGAGCATCTTCAACTGGCCGATCGCCATCGCCTACGTCGCGGTGGGTGTGGTTCTGGCCGTGGTGGGCGGCACGTTGATCGAGCGCGCCGGCCTGCAACGCCATATCGAGCCTTTCGTGCTGGACAACCCCATCGCCGACGTCCCCCAGGCCGAGCTGACCCGGGCCGAACGCCTGGCCTACGCGCGTGAGCAGGTGGTCGATGTGTTCGGCCGCGTATGGGCCTACGTGCTGGTCGGCGTGGCCATCGGGGCACTCATCCACAACTGGATTCCCCAGCAGGTGATCGCCGCGCTGCTGGGCTCCGACAAGCTGTGGGCCGTTCCGTTGGCCACGGTGGTGGGCATTCCCATGTATGCCGACATCTTCGGCACGCTGCCGATTGCCGAAGCACTGGTGGCGCGCGGCGTGGGCCTGGGCACGGTGCTGGCTTTCATGATGGCGGTCACGGCGCTGTCGGTGCCCTCGCTCATCCTGCTCAGGCAGGTGGTCCGGCCGCCGCTGCTGGCGGTGTTCGTCGGCATCGTGACGCTGGGGATCGTGGCCATCGGCTACCTGTTCAATGCATTCGCTTATCTGTTGGTTTGAAAGGACGCTGCAATGAAGATCGAAATCCTGGGTTCCGGATGCAAGCGCTGCATCCAGCTTGGCGAAAACGCGGAAGCCGCGCTGGCGGCCGCCGGCAAATCCGCCGAGGTGGTCAAGGTCACCAACCCCGTCGAGATCGCCAGGCGCGGCGTGATGAGCACGCCCGGTCTGGCCATCGACGGCAAGCTGGTCTCCACCGGCCGCGTGCTGGCGGCGGATGAGATTGGCCGGCTGCTGCCATGACCTCGGTCGCGATACGGCAACATGCCTCCACACCGGATCACCTTGCCATGGCTGGCCAGCCCCTCCGTGTGCTGTTCCTCTGCACCCACAACTCGGCACGCAGCGTCCTCGCCGAAGCGCTGCTGAACCATATCGGCGCTGGCCGCTTCCAGGCATACAGTGCCGGCAGCCACCCGGGCACGCAACCCAACCCGCTGGCGCTGCAGGTGCTGCAACGGGCCGGCATCTCGACCGAGGGATTGCACAGCAAGAGCTGGGACGCGTTCGGCGGCCCCGATGCGCCGCACATGGACCTGGTGATCACCGTGTGCGACAACGCCGCCGGCGAGGTGTGCCCCTGGTGGCCTGGCCAGCCGGCCACGGCGCACTGGGGCTATGCCGACCCGTCCGCGGTGCAAGGCACGGAGGAGCAGCGGCGAGAAGCCTTCCGGCAGACCCTGCTGGCCATCAAGCGGCGGCTGGAACTGCTGGCTGCGCTGCCGCCGGAAAAACTCGCCCGGACGATGCTGCAGGACAGCGCGCAGGCACTGGCCAACCAGTGAAGGCGACCACCTCAAGGACTACCAAATTCATAGCTGCCTGCGCCCTCCACGCAAGGGCCAGGTGCCAATTTCATCATGAACATCTTCGAACGCTACCTGACGCTCTGGGTGGCCCTGTGCATCGTTGCCGGGGTGCTGCTCGGTCAGGCGTTTCCGTCCGCCTTCCAGGCCGTCAGCCGGCTCGAAGTGGCGCGCGTCAACCTGCCGGTGGGCGCGCTGATCTGGGTGATGATCATCCCGATGCTGGTCAAGGTGGACTTCGGCGCGCTGGGCCAGGTGCGCCGCCACGTGCGCGGCATCGGTGTGACGCTGTTCGTCAACTGGCTGGTCAAGCCGTTCTCGATGGCGCTGCTGGGCTGGCTGTTCATCCGGCACCTGTTCGCGCCCTGGCTGCCGCCTGAGCAGATCGACAGCTACATCGCCGGGCTGATCCTGTTGGCCGCGGCGCCGTGCACGGCCATGGTGTTCGTGTGGAGCCGGCTGACCGGCGGCGACCCGCTGTTCACGCTGAGCCAGGTGGCGCTGAACGACACCATCATGGTGCTGGCCTTCGCGCCGCTGGTCGCGCTGCTGCTGGGCGTGGCCTCGATCAGCGTGCCATGGGCCACGCTGGCGACGTCGGTGCTGCTCTACATCGTGGTGCCGCTCGCCATCGCCCAGTTCTGGCGGCGCGCGCTGCTGGCGCGCGGCCCGCAGGCGCTGGAGGCGGCCATGGCGCGCATCGGCCCGTGGTCGATGGCGGCGCTGCTGGCCACGCTGGTGCTGCTGTTCGCCTTTCAGGGTGAGCAGATTCTGAAGCAGCCACTGGTGATTGCCCTGCTGGCGGTGCCGATCCTGATCCAGGTGCTGTTCAACTCGGCGCTGGCCTACGGCCTCAACCGCGCGCTGGGCGAGGCGCACGACGTGGCCTGCCCGTCGGCACTGATCGGCGCCAGCAACTTCTTCGAGCTGGCGGTGGCGGCGGCGATCTCGCTGTTCGGACTGCACTCCGGGGCCGCGCTGGCCACCGTGGTGGGCGTGCTGATCGAAGTGCCGGTGATGCTGCTGGTGGTGCGCATCGTCAACCGCTCTCGCGGCTGGTACGAAAGCGGCGCGCAGGCCGCCCGGGCGGGCGCCTAAGCCTGCCCGAACAGCCCGCCCGCCCCCTGCGGCGCCGACAGCCCCAGATGCCGGTACGCCGCCAGCGTGGCCACCCGGCCGCGGGGGGTGCGCTGCAGGAAGCCTTGCTGGATCAGGTAGGGCTCGATCACGTCCTCGATGGTGCCGGCTTCCTCGCCGATGCTGGCGGCGATGTTGTCCAGCCCCACCGGGCCGCCGTCGAAGCGATGGATCACCGCCTCCAGCAGCTTGCGGTCCATCACGTCGAAACCTTCCGGATCCACGTCGAGCAGCGCCAGCGCGGCGTGGGCGATGGCCTGGGTGATGCGGCCCTCGCCCTTCACGTCGGCGAAATCGCGCACGCGGCGCAGCAGGCGGTTGGCGATGCGCGGCGTGCCGCGGCTGCGGCGGGCGATCTCGAAAGCGCCTTCGGCATCAGTGGGCACATTCAGCAGCCCGGCGCTGCGGGTGACGATGCGCGCCAGTTCCTCGGGCGTGTAGAACTCCAGCCGCGCCACGATGCCGAAGCGGTCGCGCAGCGGGTTGGTCAGCATGCCGGCGCGCGTGGTGGCGCCCACCAGCGTGAACGGCTGCAGATCGAGCTTGATCGAGCGCGCCGCCGGGCCCTCGCCGATCATGATGTCGATCTGGTAGTCCTCCAGCGCCGGGTAGAGGATCTCCTCCACCACCGGGCTGAGGCGGTGGATCTCGTCGATGAACAGGACGTCGTTGGCCTCGAGGTTGGTCAGCAGCGCCGCCAGGTCCTTGGGCTTTTCCAGCACCGGCCCGCTGGTCTGGCGCAGGTTCACGCCCAACTCGGCCGCGATGATGTGGCTGAGCGTGGTCTTGCCAAGCCCGGGCGGGCCGAACAGCAGCACGTGGTCCAGCGCCTCGCCGCGCTTGCGTGCCGCGCCGATGAAGATCTCCAGCTGCTCGCGCGCCTTGGCCTGGCCGACGTACTCCTCCAGCTGTTTGGGCCGCAGGGCGCGCTCCAGCGCCTCCTCGCGTGCCGAGGCCGCGGCCGCGGACACCACGCGCGGCGCGGGCTCGCCTGGCGGCAGCGCGAAGTCGTCGGTGTGGATGGTCAAACGCTCTCCTGGGTGGTGCAGACGACACGACCCTCGGCCGGCACCGTCATGGTTGGGCCCAAGTGTAGAACCCGATGCCTTCATAGTTGAAATCGGGCAGCGTGGCGATCACGTAATCGCGCTCGCTGGCGCTGAGGGTATAGAAATGGGCACCGCGCAACGAACTGTAGAAGCGGTACAGCGGGCTGGCGTCGTTGCCCGCCCCGGTCTGGGCGTACCAAGTCGGCCCCTCGTAGTGGAAGTCGGGCAGCGTCGCGATCACGTAGTCGCGTTCGGCGGGGTTGATGGTGTAGAAGTGCACCCGTGTCCGGGTGTTGTAGAAGCGGTAGACCGCCGACGTTCCGGGCGTGGCGCTGTTGTAGGCGTAGTAAGCCGCACCTTCATAGCTGTAAGTGGGGTAGTTGGCGATGACGTAGTCGCGTTCCAGCTGGTTGTTGGTGTAGAAGTGGGCGGCGGTGACGCTGTTGTAGAAGCGGTAAACGGGCGAGCGCGTGCCCGTGGCCGCGCCAGTCGGGCTGAGCCACTGGTACAGGCCGTTGGCGTAGGCTAGGTCCAGGCGCCCATAAAAGTCTTCACCACCGGGGTTGCTGCAACTTGACGTGCCTCCCGAGAGCTGGCCGATGACCTTGCCGCTGCTTGAAAACAGCGCCCCACCGCTGCTACCCGGCTCGGTCACTCCCCGCGACCAGGTGACGATGAGGTGCGAGGCCGACCCAACCGGAGCATCCAGGCAGTAGGTGCCTGTGCAGGCTGCATAGCCCGGCATGGTGCCCGCGCTGTATTTCTGCCAGCCGCCGTCGGGGTGGTGGACGGAAAACACGCTGGCGCCAGGGGTGACGGGCGCCTCGGCGTTCCAGCCGGCAAAAATCGCGCCGGATGGCGGACCGCCGTTGAGGCGCATGAGCGAGGTATCGGTGCCGCTGCTGTTCCACAGCAGCTGCGCACCGCCGCTGACGCGCTGCATGTCGCCGGCCTGGGTCTGGCTGTTGCAGCTTGACGAGCGGTAGTTCCAGTAGGTTTCCAGCGACGAGGCTACCGATTGGCGGGATATGCAGTGGTTGGCGCTTAGCAGATAAGGCGTGTAGTCGACCTTGGTGTTGTTCAGCAGGGTGCCCGTGCAGGCGTAAGCGTAAAGGCCATCCAGAGCTTGTCAGAAATTTTGTGTGTGAGGCATAGCATGTCGACAAGGAGCATGAATGCCACGCAAGACCAAACCCACCGCTTTGGCGGACCAGGCGGCACAGCCGCAATTTCACATCCCGGCCGAGCTGCTTGACCAGTTGGTGACCGGGCCCATGACGCCGGGCCAAGTCCAAGGGCTGTTCGATCAGTTCAAGAAGTCAATTCTTGAGCGGGCGCTGGGCGCCGAGATGAGTCATCACCTAGGCTATGCGCCCGGCCAAGCCAAGCCCACAGGCGGATCAGCCAACCACCGCAACGGCAAGAGCACCAAGACCGTACTGACCGATGTGGGGGCGCTGCGCATCGATGTCCCACGCGATCGCGAAGGCAGCTTCGAGCCGCAGCTCATTGGCAAGCACGAGCGGCGCTTTACGGGTTTCGACGACAAGATCATCGCCATGTACGCACGCGGCATGACGGTGCGCGAGATCCAGGGTTTCCTGGCTGAGATGTACTCGGTGGACGTCTCGCCCGAGCTCATCAGCCGTGTCACCGATGAGGTGATGGGCGAGGTCACGGCCTGGCAGACACGGCCGCTGGAGGCGATGTACCCGGTGGTGTTCTTCGATGCGCTGCGGGTCAAGATTCGCGAGGATGCGGTGGTGCGCTCCAAGGCCGTCTACCTGGCGCTGGGCGTACTGCCTGACGGCTCGCGCGACATCCTGGGAATCTGGATCGAGAACACCGAGGGGGCGAAGTTCTGGATGAAGGTCTTCAACGATCTGAAGACGCGCGGGGTGCAGGACATCCTGATTGCCGTCACCGACGGCCTCAAGGGCATGCCAGAGGCGCTGGGCGCAGTGTTCCCGGCGACGACGCTGCAGACCTGCATCGTGCACCTGATCCGGGGTGGCCTGGACTTTGCGTCATGGAAAGACCGCAAGGCGCTGGCCGCAGCCATCAAACCCATCTACACCGCGGTGAGCGCCGAGGCGGCCGAGGCCGAGTTGGATGCGTTTGCGGCCGGCCCCTGGGGGCAGCGGTTCCCGACCGTGGTCAGCGCCTGGCGCCGGGCCTGGGACAAGGTCATCCCGTTCTTCGCCTTCCCGCCCGAGGTGCGGCGCGTGATCTACACCACCAACGCCATCGAGAGCGTGAACGCACGGCTGCGCAAGATCATCAAAACGCGCGGCCACTTCCCCAGCGACGAGGCGGCCACCAAGCTGATCTGGCTGGCGCTGCGCAACATCACCGCGGACTGGGGGCGGGCGGCCAACCACTGGAAATCAGCGATGAACCAATTTGCGATCCTCTACGAGGACCGATTTACCAGATCGGGCCAGTAAGATCACCAAGCCGCCTCACGATTGAGTGACGGATTCAACAGCCTCACACACAGAAATCCTGACACTCCCGCCATCCACGAAGCTCATGCGCGCCACGGACCGGCTCTGGGTGTCCTGGGCCGCCGTGCACATCACATCGACGTTGCAGGCCCCGGCGGCCTGGGGTGTTTCCAGCGCGTCGCCGGGCAGCACCTTGAGGTGCACCACCCGGGGCAGCGCCACCTTGAACAGGGCCGGGTTCACGCCCGGCGCCAGTTCTGCCTCCAGCACGGCCTCGGCGCCGTCCACCGAGGGCAGCCAGTAGGTGTAGGCGTCGTCGCCGGTGGCGCCGCCATCGAGGTTCCGCTGAATGCTGCGCAGCACCTCGGTACCACTGATTTCCAGCATCTGCTGCGCGCCAGGGCCGTACACCCGGAGCACGGTGCCCGGGGGCAATTGCTGCACGCGCAGGCCCAGCCGCACGCCCCTGGCATCCGGCGACCTGACGTCGATCGCCGCACGGCGGCTGCCATCGGCCGCGGTGGTCCAGTCCAACAGCTGCGCCGTGGCACCAGCGTCGGCGGCCAACACCACGCTGCGGCTGAAGCCGATCTGTTGCGGCTGCCCCGGCCCGGCCACCGGCAACGCCTCGCTCCTAGTCTCCGGAAGGGCCGGGAGCGCGATCACGCGGGGGATCGCACGGTCCGCAACAGCCTGGGCCACTTCGCGGATCTGGACCTGGCGCTCATCCAGGGCAGTGGTGCCTTCGAGCGCGCCCATCTGGCGCTGCGGTGTTGCGGGCGCCACACCTTCCGTCTGGCCGACACCCGCGCCCCCGCCACCGCCGCAGCCGGCCAACGCCGCGCCCAGCAGACAGGCGGCAAGCACTGCACGGAAAGGCGCCCGGGGCGCGGACGGTTCAATGGAACGATGACTCATGGCAAAAGCGTGCTGAACAAAAGAGGCACCCGCATTGGGGACGCACCGGGGGCGGAAGAAACTGGCCCTCACGCGCAACGGACTCAGTTGGCCAACGCCTTCAGCGCCAGCTTGATGCCGTCGCTCACGCCCACGCCGGCCGGCAGGGCCTTGAGCGCGGCGGCGGCTTCCTTGTCGCTGTAGCCCAGGGCCAACAGGGCCTGCTGGATGTCGCCCTGCGCATCGCCCACGGGCGCCTGGGTGGAGCCCAGCTCGGCGCCGAGCTTGCCCTTGAGTTCGAGCAACAGGCGCTCGGCGGTCTTCTTGCCGATGCCCGGCACTTTGGTCAGGCGCGCCGCGTCCTGGGTGGTCACGGCCTGGGCCAGGTCGGTCACGCTCATGCCGGACAGCACCGCCAGCGCCATGCGCGGGCCAATGCCGCTGATCTTGATCAATTCACGGAACGCCGCGCGCTCGTTCTCGCTGCCGAAGCCATACAGCATCTGCGCATCCTCGCGCACCACGAAGTGCGTGAGCAGCACCAGCTTGTCGCCCACCGCCGGCAGGTTGTAGAAGGTGCTCATGGGCACCCACACCTCGTAGCCGACGCCGTGGCAGTCGAGCAGGATGAGGGGCGGGTTCTTCTCGGCCAGAAGGCCGCTGAGGCGTCCGATCACGGGGAGCTTTCGGTAAACACGGAAGGGCCGCACCAGAACGTGCGTCCGGTGCAAATTGGATGATAAATCACCCTCCAGCCCTTGTCGGGCAGGCGTTGGCAGCTATCACCATGAGAGCAAGAAAGAGACGTCGCGCGGCCTCTCCCCTGCCTCCGCTCAGGGCCGCACGAGACCGCGGCGCGCGGCTTCCAGCGCGGCCTCGGCGCGTGAGGAGACGTTGAGCTTGCGGTAGATCTGCTTCACGTAGTCGGCGACGGTGTGGCGCGACAGGCCGATCTGCGTGGCGATCTCCGGCAGCGTGAAGCCCTTGGCCACGCGTTGCAGGATCTCGGTCTCGCGGGCAGTGAGCTGCACCGCGTCGGGATCGAAGCGCTCGGCACCGAACTGGCGCGGCCCACCGGCGATGAAGTAGTTCAGCACCCGGCGCGCCACCGGCGAGGACAGCGGCGGCTCGCCTTCGGTGATGCGCCGCAGCTGCGCGATCACGATCTCGCGCGGCTGGTCCTTCAGCAGGTAGCCGAAGGCGCCGGCCTGCAGCGCGGGGAACAGGTGGTCGTCGTCGTCGTGGATGGTCATGACCACCACGATGGTGTTGGGTTGGTGGGTGCGCAGCGTCTGGATCACGGTGGTGCCCGAGCCATCGGGCAGGCCCAGGTCAACCAGCGCGTAGTCGAAGGGCTGGCGCGTGGCCACCGCCACGCCCTCGTCGCAGCGCCCCACGGCCACCACCGACGTGCCCGGCAGAGCCGCGCGCGCGACCTCGCCCAGCCATTCGCGGATGTCCGGCAAATCCTCGACGATCAGGGTGGTGCTCATGGAACCCATGCTAGCCGCAGCCAGGCGCCGGGTCGCGAGTGTGTCGGAGGGAAACATGAACTATTTGGTGATGTCCTTGACTATGTCGCCGGGTACCGAGCTGAACGCCTCGAACGGCACCCGCACCATCAGCAAGGTACCGCCCATCGGCCCCTGCATGAAGCGGTGCATGCCGCCCAGCCGGCGCACGCGGCGCTCGATGTTGGCCAGGCCCTGGCCGCGGCGTGTGGCGTCCGAGTTCCAGTCGATGCCGACGCCGTTGTCTTCCACTTCCAGCTGGATGTCGCCCTGCCCCACGTTCACATGCACGGCGCAGCGCGAGGCACCGCTGTGCCGCATCACGTTGGAAATGGCTTCGCGCAGCACGCGGGTGAGCTGGTGCACGGTGCGCGGAGGCACCAGCGCCTCGGGCCGGCTGACCTGGGCATCCCAGTCGGCCTCGATGCCGGCCCCGTTGAGCCGCGAGACGGTGTCTGAACGCCAGTCGGCCACCATCTCTTCCACCGGTGCCGGACGCGCCTTCATGTTGCGCACGGCCGAACGCATCTCGTCCAGTGCCTGGCGCGCCGCCGCCGCCACGGCCGGGGATCCACCGGGCTGCGATGCCACATGCACCACCGCCAGCAGCGTGGCGCCGAGATCGTCGTGCAGGTCGTCGGCGATACGCTCGCGCTCCTCGCTCACGCCGCGCCGGTAGGCTTCGCCGCTCTGGATCAGCTGGCCGATCAGCACGCACAGGCGCTCGGCCATGCGGCGGTCGGTGCTGGTGAACAGGCGCCGGCCCTGGTCACGCCGCTGCAGCACCACGGCCGGCAAATCACCGGTCTCCGGCAACCACATGGCCGCGCCGTCGCCCAGCAGGACCACGTGAGAAGCCGCCTCGGGCGTGGGCGGATCGGTGCCGTCCATCACTTCGAAGCGTCCGGTGTTGAACAGCTCCACCAGCAGCCGGCGCCACAGCGCCAGCCGGTCGGAAGACGGCACCATGCCGATGGTCAGCAGCACCGCCGTGGCATTGCGCAGATTGGGCTGGCTGCGGCCGAACCAGCGGTTCCACATCCATTGCCGCAGCGGCAGGTAGAGGCCAGCACCAATCGCCAGGCTGATGCCCAGGCCCTGCCAGTTGTTCAGCGGCAGCAGGTTCAGCAGCAGCAGGTCCAGCCCCACCAGCGTGATCACCGTCAGCAGCGAGATCAGCAGATGGCGCGACCAGACGTCGTAGTCGAACAGCCGGTAGCGCCGCACCGCCAGCACCACGCTCGCGAACAGCAGCGAGCAGAGTACGAAGGTCCAGGCTGGCGGCAGCAGCTCGGAACGTCCCTTGAACCAGGGCACGAGGTCCACGCTGAGGAAGAGGACCGCCCCCACCAAGAACGACAGGCCCACCCAGCGCAGGGCCGCGCGGTCGCGGGCTTCGCCGGCCGAGCGTTGCCACTGCCGCACGGCCAGGACCAGCCACACCAGCATGCCGACCGCCAGGAGCAGCGGCCGGCCCATGGACGGGGTGGGCAGCCACTGGGCGAAGGCCGCCACCATCCACGCCACGGCGACCGCCGTTGCCACCACCATGGCGTGCCACGACGCAATGCGGGTGGGATAGAACATCATCAGCCCCACCAGACCCAGCATGAACAGCACCGACCCGCCGCGCTTGGCCATCGACAGCACGGCGAACAGCTCCGGCTCCATGGCCAGTTCGCGCACCGGCTGGGAAATGACGCTGGCGCCCACGGTCGCCACCAGCCACCCCAGGCCCGACAGCAGAAGGCACGCCGTGGCCGCGCGCATCCCGGTGGCGCGCACCGCCCAGGCCGGCAGCACCATCGCCAGGGCACCCGCCAGCACGACCAGCCAGAACGCCGCCGGCAGGCTGCCCACCGGGCGAATGGGCGCGGGCGCGAGCGTGGCGATGCGCTGGCCGCCCGTGGCCACGCGCATCTGCCATTGCATGGCGACGCCGCTCTGCCATCGAGCCAGTTGCCGCTGGGCGGCGAAGAACGTCTCCCATTGGGCATAGTCGTGCAGGGCGGCTTCGCTGAACATCACGTCGCGCGCGCTGACAGGTCGCAAAACACCGCCTGCACCGCCGATGGCCAGCACCTGGTCGCCCGGCGCGATGCCTGCCAGCGCCGCCGGCGACGCCGGCGCGACGCTGGCCACGCGCAACACCGTCGGTTCGGACGCGAGCGGGTCCATCGTCAGCGTCAACCCCAGCCAGGGTTGGCGCACCGCCAGCACCACGCTCAGCAGCGCCGCCAGCAGCGCCACCGCGACCGCCATCAGCACTGCGTGCTGTTCAACGAACAACAGCGGCCGCTGCGCCCCCGGGCCGCCATCGGCCAGCCCCGGCCGCGTGCTGAGCAGCGCGGAATCGACCGCGTCAGGGATGGGGGGATAGAGGTTGTCGCTCAGCACGTCGTCCGGATCGGCCGTTGAAATCCGCCACAATGGCAACGTGATTGTCCGTCATGCCTTCAACCCGCCGCACAACCAGCGCCTGGCCAACCTCTGCGGGCCGCTCGACGAGCACCTGAGTGCCATCGGCATGAGCCTGGGGGTGCGCATCGGCCACCGCGGCGAGCACTTCCGCATCGAAGGCCCCAAGAAAGCCGCCGAGCGCGCGCTGGACATCCTGCAGGCCCTGTACGAACTGGCCGGCCGCCCGATCGCACCCGACACCGTGCAGCTGATGCTGGCCGGCGACGGCGCGCCGCTGGCCGAAGGCAGCGACGGCGCCCTGGTGCTTCATACGCAGCGCGGCAGCCTGAAGGCGCGCACGCCGGGGCAGACCGTGTACCTGGAAAACATCGCCGGCCACGACATCACCTTCGGCATCGGCCCGGCCGGCACCGGCAAGACCTACCTGGCGGTGGCTTGCGCGGTGGACGCGCTGGAGCGCCAGAGCGTGCAGCGCATCGTGCTCACACGGCCGGCGGTGGAGGCCGGCGAGCGGCTGGGCTTCCTGCCCGGCGACCTGACGCAGAAGGTGGACCCATACCTGCGCCCGCTTTATGACGCGCTGTACGACCTGATGGGTTTCGACCGCGTGGCCAAGGCCTTCGAGCGCAACCAGCTCGAGATCGCGCCGCTGGCCTTCATGCGCGGGCGCACGCTGAACCACGCCTTCGTGATCCTCGACGAAGCGCAGAACACCACGCCCGAGCAGATGAAGATGTTTCTCACCCGCATCGGCTTCGGCGCGCGCGCGGTGATCACCGGCGACGTGAGCCAGATCGACCTGCCCAAGGGCACGACCAGCGGCCTGATCGACGCCGAGCGCGTGCTCAAGCGCGTGCCGGGCATCGCCTTCACCCGCTTCACCAGCGCCGACGTGGTGCGCCACCCGCTGGTGGCGCGCATCGTCGATGCCTACGACGCCGCCGGGCGCACGGTGCGGGCCGGCGCCGGCAAGGCCGCCTGACGCTCCTCTTTCAATAGCTGTCTGCGGCCGTCACGAAAGGGGTGGAGGCCGATTCGATCATGAATCCGCCCCCTCCGTGCCGGTGGCGGCCACTTGGTGCTGCAGCTGGCGCGCCCGCCGTGCGATGGCCTGGTGCACGCTGTCGTTGACGGTGGCGAAGGTGTCGAACTGCTCGCTGCCGATGGCGCCGCTGGACACGCGGCGGAAGGCCAGCGCGAGCAATTCGTCAGCGTCCTTTTCCACCGCCTGCAGCTCCGCCTGGTCGGGCGCGCGGCGCGCCCGGGCCAGCAGGTCCAGCAGCTGGCGCGTGAACTGCGCGGCGTTGCGGCGCTGGCGTGCCAGCAGAAAACTCAGCAGCGCGCCGACGCCGGAGAACAGCGTCGTCACCAGCATGCCGCCGATGTAGAACAGGTCGCCGTAACGGTCGAAGAAGGTCTGCTGGTCGCCCGACAGGTAGGCCGCGGCACCGGGGTGCAGCGGCAGCGCGGCGCCCAGCGCCTCGCCGGTGTCCGTCTGCGGCGCGTGGATCGCCTTGGCCGAAGGCACGTCGTCGGCGATCGCCACCCGGCTGGTGAACAGCAGCCGCGTCACGTCGGCCACCACCTGCGAGCTGAGTTCGGTGCGCGCCACCAGCCGGTGCGTCACGGCCAGCGTGGTCAGCGGCTCGCGCGGCACCGGCGGCCAGGACAGCAGCGCGCCGCGCGGCACCTCGATCACCGCCAGCGAAGGATCGCGCCGCGCGATCGCCTCGGCCTCGCCCACGCCGAACACCGGCACGCCGCGTGCTCCCTTGTGCAGCACCTGCTCGTTGCGGTCACGCGCGGCGCCCAGCATGGGGCTGATGGGCATGACCACGTCCACAGGGCGCTCGGCAAGCTGCGTGGCCAGGTGCTCGGGCGCCAGCGGCAGGCGCTCGACCCGCTCGCGCTCCACGCCCGCCTGCTTGAGCACGGTGTCCAGCAGCGCCAGGTTCTCCGCGCTGCCGCGCAGCACGCCGACGCGCTTGCCCGCCAGGTCGGCCACGTCGCGCACGCGCGCATTGCCGGTCACGGCGAACACAACCGGCAGCTCGTGCAGCACGGCCACGGTGAGCGCATGGCGCGGCATCAGGTCGCTGCGGACGACGGCCAGGTCGGCCTCGCCGCTGTCCACCGCGGCGGCCTGGGCCGCGAAGTCGGGCTTGCGGATCAGGGTCAGGCGCACCGGGGCGCGGTCGGCATTGAGCTTGCGGGCGAACGCGGCCATCAGGCGCGCATGGTCGAACTCTTCCGGGCCCACGGCCACCCGCAGCCGCGCAGGCATCTGCATCACCGCCAGCGCCACCGCGAGCAGGCCCAGCAGCACAAAGCCCACGATGGCGATGACGGATGTCGGGCGCATGGCAGCAGCGGTACGGCAGAGGAGTTCAACCCATTGTGACGCAAGCCGCTCGTGCCGGCGAAGCCCTGCCGATCTGGCGGGCCGCGGATAATCGGGCACTTCTGGCCGCCACGTCTGCCCATGCCCCGCCCACCGCTCTCACTGTCGCTGCAGTTCGCCCGGTTCGACGGCGTGGCCGAGCACCGCGCGGCGCTGCCGCGGCACCGCGTGGCGCGCTGGCTGCGTGCCGCGCTGGGCGACGACGTGCAGGCGGCCGAGCTGGCCGTGCGCGTGGTGGGCGAAGCCGAAGGCCGCCAGATCAACCGCGATTTCCGCCACAAGGACTACGCCACCAACGTGCTCACCTTCGACTACCAGGGCGCGCCGGTGGTGGCGGCCGATCTGGTGCTGTGCGCGCCCGTGATCGCGCGTGAGGCCGCCGAGCTGGGCAAACCGCTGGCCGAGCATTACGCCCACCTGCTGGTGCACGGCGCGCTGCACGCCCAGGGCTGGGACCACGAGACCAGCGAGGCCGACGCCGAGGCGATGGAAGCCCAGGAAGCGCGTGTGCTGGCGGGTCTGGGCCTGGCCAACCCCTACCAGAGCTGATTCAAAGCCAAATAAGCCTCCAGCCCAATTCTGGCGGGCGCAGGCAGCTATTCAAATAGTAGCTATCCAGCCACTGTTCCGGCACGCGGCTCGATGCGCAGCGGGATCGTCACCGGCCCGTCGTTGACCAGATGCACCTGCATGTCGGCGCCGAAGCGGCCGCTGGCCACCGCAGAGTGCGCCGCGCGGGCCAGTTGCACCAGATGCTCGAACAGGCGGCGCCCAAGGCCCGGCTCGGCGGCGCCGCTGAAACCGGGGCGGTTGCCGCTGCGCGTGTCGGCCGCCAGGGTGAACTGGCTCACCAGCAGCAGGCCGCCAGCGGTGTCCTGCAGGCTGAGATTCATCTTGCCCGCCGCGTCGCCGAAGATGCGCAGCCTGAGCAGCTTGGCCAGCAGGCGTTCGCACTCGGCCTCGCTGTCGCCGGGCTCGGCGCAAACCAGCACCAGCAGGCCGGCGCCGATCTCGCCCACGGTGTCGCCAGCCACCTCCACGCGGGCCTGCGTCACGCGCTGGATGAGGGCCAGCATTTCGGCTATCGTTGTGGGTTGTTCGTCACAGGAAGGAGTATGTCATGCGTCTCAAGTCCGTCCTCGCGCGCGCCGGCCTGGCGCTCCTGTTGGTGCAGGGCCTGCTGCTGGCGCCTGCCGCCGTGCAGGCGCAGCAGAATTCCCAGCAGGCCGCAGAAGCAGCCCGCAAGTACCGCGCCGAGAAGGCCCAGGGCAACGCCCCGGCGCCGCAGCGCGCCAACGCCGCGGCCCCGTCCTCTGGCGGCACCCCGACCGGTGCCTACCGCTCCAGCGCCAACCCCAATGCCGATCCCAGCCGCAGCCTGAAGAGCTGCATGGACCACGCCGGCATGAGCCCGATGGCGCGCGACCGCTGCATGCGCCAGCACTGCGAAGGCCGTTGGGGCCAGGGCGACTGCCCGGCGGGCAGCGACTTCATGGCCAACAAGGGTGCCTCCAACACGCCGCTGGGCCACTGCCTGGCCGAGGCCGGCGGCAACCCCTTCAAGCGCGACGCCTGCGGCTGGAAGCACTGCCGCAACAGCTGGGACACGCCCGAATGCGCGGCCATCAAGCCGCGCAGCCAGCCGCTGGCGAACTAGGAACCTGTTCATGGCCTCGGCGGGAGCCGCGGCGGCGTCATTTCAGGATGGGCTGCAAGGCGTAAAACGCAGACGGGCCGCGTGGCCCGGCGAGGCTTTGCAACGCCGCAGACCGCCTGAAAGGGCGTTGGCACGGCCCTGCAGAGGTCGTGAACAGGTTCCACGGACACCCCCCTGAGGCGCTAACGCGCCTTCCCCCCTCTTCCTTCGGTAGGGGGGACGACGCCAGTGGTCAGGGAAACCCCGACCACGGCATCCGCTTGCCTGGCCTGCTCCGCGGCCTTCGGAGTTGCCTCCCGCTCCGAGGATCGCGGTAGAACGCTAACGAGCTGCGGAAGAACTGCGGTACACCCGCCTCTAGGTTCAGCCCGCCGCGTCCGGCACAGGAGCGGCCGGGGCGTCGCCGGCGTGGGCCTCGACGTCCAGCGGCAGCGTCTGGATCGTGATGCGTGCGCCGGGGACCAGGGCCATGAGTGCGTGCTCGACTTCCACGCGCATGGTGGTGGCCCGTGCCAGGCTCCAGTCCGCTGGCATGTGCATGTGCAGGTCGACGAAGTGGCGCTGCGCGGCCGTACGGGTGGTGACGTGGTCGAAGCGCACGTCGTGGGTGTCGTCGGCATGCTGCACGAACTCGGCCAGCGCGGCTTCGATCTCGGCCTGGACCTCGGGCGAGGCGGCATCCATCAGGCCCTGCGAGGAGCGCCACACCAGCCGCACGCCCTCGCGCACGATGTTCAGCGCCACGCCGATGGCCACCAGCGCATCCAGCCACAGCCAGCCCGTGAGCATGACCAGCAGCAGGCCGATCACCACGCCGGCCGACGTCCAGACATCGGTGAACAGGTGGCGCGCATCGGCCTCCAGCGCGATCGAGTGCGTGACGCGCGAGGCGCGCAGCATCAGCCAGGCCAGCGCGCCGTTGAACACCGAGCTCGCCACCGACAGCACCAGGCCCAGGCCGAGCTGCTCCAGAGGCCGCGGGGCCCACAGCCTGGGCAGCGCGGCCCAGATGATGGCCAGCGCCGCGCCGAAGATCAGCATGCCCTCGAAGGCCGAGGAAAAGTACTCGGCCTTGTGGTGGCCGTAGGGGTGTTCCTCGTCGGCCGGCTGCGCGGCCCAGTGCAGCATCAGCAGCGCGAACGACGCGCCGGCCAGGTTGACCAGCGATTCCAGCGCGTCCGACAGCAGCGCCGCCGAATCGGTGATCCACCAGGCCAGCGTCTTGAGCACGATGGTCAGCAGCGCCACGCCGACCGACATGGCCATCAGCCGGCGCGGGTCGAGCCAGGGGTTGGCGGGTGGAGCCGCGGACAGGGGTTCGCTGGTCATCGTCGAGGGAAATCGGGGCCAGATCCGGCCCGTACGTCATGGTACGTCATGCCCGTCAATGGGATTCTCGCCAACCTGGACAGTTCTCACACAAAAAGAAGTCTGCAGCCCTTGCGTGACGGGCGCAAGCAGCTCCTATAACAGGAGCACTTCAGGTGATGCGCCCCGCACGCACGCGGTCAGCCCGCTTGCCCTCATGCGCCCGCAGGGCGATCCGCGAAGGCTGGGCACAGCGCTTCAACGCGGCAGTTCGGTCGCCCCCATCAGGTAGTCGTCGATCGCGCGTGCGGCCTGCCGGTCCTCGCGCCAAGCGGGCGGTCAGCCCGCTTGCCCTCGTGCACCCGCAGGGCGATCCGCGAAGGCTGGGCACAGCGCTTCAACGCGGCAGTTCGGTCGCCCCCATCAGGTATTCGTCGATCGCGCGTGCGGCCTGCCGGCCTTCGCGGATCGCCCACACCACCAGGCTCTGCCCGCGCCGCATGTCGCCGGCGGCGAACACCTTGGGCACGCTGGTGGCGTAGCCGCCGGCCAGCTCGGTGCTGGCCTTGGCGTTGCCGCGCTGGTCCTTGTCGACACCGAAGGCCTCGAGCACGCTGCTCACCGGGTTGGTGAAGCCCATGGCCAGCAGCACCAGGTCGGCCGGCCAGTCTTTCTCGGTACCGGCCACTTCGGTCAGCTTGCCGTCCTTGAACGCGACCTGCACGGTCTTGAGCGCCTTGACCTTGCCCTTCTCGCCCACGAACTCCTTGGTGGAGATGGCGAATTCGCGCGCCGCGCCTTCCTCGTGGCTGGACGAGGTGCGCAGCTTGATCGGCCAGTACGGCCAGGTCATCGGCTTGTCTTCCTGCTCCGGCGGCATCGGCATGACCTCGAACTGGGTCACGCTCTTGGCGCCGTGGCGGTTGCTGGTGCCCACGCAGTCGCTGCCGGTGTCGCCACCGCCAATCACGATCACGTGCTTGCCCTTGGCGCTCAGGGCGTCCTTGACCTTGTCGCCGGCGTTGGCGCGGTTCTGCTGCGGCAGCAGCTCCATGGCGAAATGGATGCCTTCCAGCTCGCGGCCGGTCACGGGCAGGTCGCGCGAGGTCTCGCTGCCGCCGGTGAGCAGCACGGCGTCGTAGTCCTTCAGCAGCTGCTCGGCCGACACGCTTTCCTGCGCCAGGTTGGTGACCTTGGCGCCCGGGCCGTCCTTGGGCATGGCGCCCACCAGCACCCCGGTGCGCACGGTGACGCCTTCGGCCTCCATCTGCTCGACGCGGCGGTCGATCAGGTGCTTTTCCATCTTGAAGTCGGGAATGCCGTAGCGCAGCAGGCCGCCCACGCGGTCGTTCTTCTCGAACAGCGTCACGGCGTGGCCGGCGCGCGCCAGCTGCTGGGCCGCCGCCATGCCAGCCGGCCCGGAGCCGACCACCGCCACGCGCTTGCCGGTCTTCTGCGCGGCGGGCCGGGGCACCACCCAACCTTCTTGCCAGGCGCGGTCGATGATGGCGTGCTCGATGCTCTTGATGCCCACCGGGTCGTTGTTGATGTTCAGCACGCAGGCGGCCTCGCAGGGCGCGGGGCAGATGCGGCCGGTGAACTCGGGAAAGTTGTTGGTGGAGTCGAGCACCGTGAAGGCGCTCTGCCAGTCACCCCGGTAGACCAGGTCGTTGAAGTCCGGAATGATGTTGTTGACCGGGCAGCCGCTGTTGCAGAACGGCGTGCCGCAGTCCATGCAGCGTGCGCCCTGCACCTTGGCCTGCGCGTCGTCCAGGCCGATGACGAATTCCTTGTAGTGCTTGAGGCGCTCGGCGACGGGCGCGTAGCCCTCCTCGACGCGCTCGTACTCCATGAAGCCGGTGACTTTTCCCATGATTCCTCATCCTCTCACTTGGCCGGCACAGCTGCTTTTTTGCTAGCTGCCTGCGCTTGCTGCGCCTTGGCTGCAGCCTGTTTTTTCTGATGAATCTCGCCCAGCGCACGCTTGTACTCGTTGGGGAAGACCTTGACGAAGCGGGCGCGGGTGGCTTCCCAGTCGTCCAGCAACTCACGGGCACGGCGGCTGCCGGTCCAGCGCAGGTGGTCGTCGAGCAGCTTCTTGAGCTGCTCCTCGTCGGTCTGGCCGCGGTGCCAGATGCCGGGGTCCATGCTCGCCTTCTGCTCGGCCGCGGACAGCACCTTCTCCAGGCTCACCATCGACATGTTGCAGCGCTTGGCGAACTGGCCGTCGTCGTCGTACACGTAGGCCACGCCGCCGGACATGCCGGCCGCGAAGTTGCGCCCGGTCTTGCCCAGCACGGCCACGGTGCCGCCGGTCATGTATTCGCAGCCGTGGTCGCCGGTGCCTTCGACCACCGCGGTGGCACCCGACAGGCGCACCGCGAAGCGCTCGCCGGCCACACCGGCGAAGTAGGCCTCGCCGCTGGTGGCGCCGTACATCACCGTGTTGCCGACGATGATGTTCTGGTGCGCCACGCCGCGGAAATCCAGGCTCGGGCGGATGGCCACGCGTCCGCCCGAAAGGCCCTTGCCGGTGTAGTCGTTGGCGTCACCGATCAGGAACATGGTGATGCCGTTGCACAGGAAGGCGCCGAAGCTCTGGCCGCCCACGCCTTCCAGCTGGATGCGGATGGTGTCGTCCGGCAGGCCGTCGGGGTGCACCTTGGTCACGGCACCCGAAAGCATGGCGCCGACCGAGCGGTTGACGTTGCGCGCGGTGTCCATGATCTTGACCGACTCGCCCTTCTCGATGGCCGGCCTGGCCTTCTCGATGAGGCGGTGGTCCAGGGCCTTGGCCAGGCCGTGGTCCTGCACGTCGACGTGGCGGCGCGGCACTTCGTCGGGCACTTCGGGGCGGGCCAGCAGGCGCGTGAAATCGAGCCCGCGGGCCTTCCAGTGCTCGACGCCCTTGCGCATGTCGAGCAGGTCGCTGCGGCCGATCATCTCGTCGAAGCTGCGCAGGCCCAGCTGCGCCATGATCTGGCGCACTTCCTCGGCGACGAAGAAGAAGTAGTTGACCACGTGCTCGGGCTGGCCGCTGAACTTGGCGCGCAGCACCGGGTCCTGCGTGGCCACGCCCACCGGGCAGGTGTTGAGGTGGCATTTGCGCATCATGATGCAGCCCTCGACCACCAGCGGCGCGGTGGCGAAGCCGAACTCGTCGGCGCCCAGCAGCGCGCCGATGGCGACGTCGCGGCCGGTCTTCATCTGGCCGTCGGTCTGCACGCGGATGCGGCCGCGCAGGCGGTTCAGCACCAGGGTCTGCTGGGTCTCGGCCAGGCCGATCTCCCAGGGGCTGCCGGCGTGCTTGATGCTCGACCAAGGCGAGGCGCCGGTGCCGCCGTCGTGGCCGGCGATCACCACGTGGTCGGCCTTGCACTTGGCCACGCCCGCGGCGATGGTGCCGACGCCGATCTCGCTCACCAGCTTGACGCTGATGTCGCTGTGCGGCGACACGTTCTTCAGGTCGTGGATCAGCTGCGCCAGATCCTCGATCGAGTAGATGTCGTGGTGCGGCGGCGGGCTGATCAGGCCCACGCCCGGCACGCTGTGGCGGAGCTTGCCGATGTAGTCGGACACCTTGCCGCCCGGCAGCTGGCCGCCCTCGCCAGGCTTGGCGCCCTGGGCCATCTTGATCTGGATCTGGTCGGCGCTGGCCAGGTACTCGGCCGTGACGCCGAAGCGCCCGGAAGCCACCTGCTTGATCTTGGAGCGCAGGCTGTCGCCGGCCTTCAGCGGGATATCCACCTCGACCACGTCGCTGCCGATCACCGAGGCCAGTGTCTCGCCCTGCTTGATCGCGATACCCTTGAGCTCGTTGCGATAGCGGCGCTGGTCCTCGCCACCCTCGCCGGTGTTGCTCTTGCCGCCGATGCGGTTCATGGCCACGGCCAGCGTGGCATGCGCCTCGGTGGAGATCGAGCCTAGCGACATGGCGCCCGTGGCGAAGCGCTTGACGATGGCGCTGGCGGACTCCACCTCGTCAATCGGGATGGCCTTGGCCGGATCGACCTTGAACTCGAACAGGCCGCGCAGCGTCATCAGGCGCTTGCTCTGGTCGTTGATGAGCTGCGCGTATTCCTTGTAGGTGCTGAAGTTGTTGGAGCGCGTGCTGTGCTGCAGCTTGGCGATGGCGTCGGGCGTCCACATGTGCTCTTCGCCGCGCGTGCGCCAGGCGTACTCACCGCCTGCGTCGAGCATGGTGGCCAGCACCGGATCGTTGCCGAACGCGGCCTTGTGGCGGCGGAAGGCCTCCTCGGCGATCTCGAACACGCCCAGGCCTTCCACACGGCTTGGCGTGCCGGTGAAGTACTTGCTGACGGTCTCGCTGTTCAGGCCGATGGCCTCGAACAGCTGGGCGCCGCAGTAGCTCATGTAGGTGCTCACGCCCATCTTGGACATGATCTTGGACAGGCCCTTGCCGATCGCCTTGACGTAGTTGGCGACCGCCTTCTTGCTGGACAGGTCGCCCGGCAGGTCCTTGTGCATGGCGGCGATGGTGTCCATGGCCAGCCACGGGTGCACGGCCTCGGCGCCGTAGCCGGCCAGCACGGCGAAGTGGTGCACTTCGCGCGCGGTACCGGTTTCCACCACCAGGCCGACGCTGGTGCGCAGGCCTTCGCGGATCAGGTGCTGGTGGATGGCCGACATGGCCAGCAGCATCTGGATCGCCACGCGGCCGGGTGCCACGGCACGGTCGCTGATGATCAGGATGTTGTGGCCGCCCTTGATGGCGTCCACCGCCTGTGCGCACAGGCTGGCCAGGCGCGCTTCCACGCCCTCCGAGCCCCAGGCCAGCGGATACGTGATGTCCAGCACGGTGCTGGAGAACTTGCCCTGCGTGTGCGCCGCGATGTTGTGCAGCTTGGCCATGTCGGCCGCGTCCAGTACCGGCTGGCTCACCTCCAGGCGCAGCGGCGGGTTGACCTGGTTGATGTCGAGCAGGTTGGGCTTGGGCCCGATGAAGCTCACCAGGCTCATCACGATGGCCTCGCGGATCGGGTCGATCGGCGGGTTGGTCACCTGGGCGAACAGCTGCTTGAAGTAGCTGTACAGCGGCTTGTTCTTGTCGGACAGCACGGCCAGCGGGCTGTCGTTGCCCATGGAGCCGATGGCTTCCTCGCCGTTGGCGGCCATGGGGCTCATCAGGAACTTGATGTCCTCCTGCGTGTAGCCGAAGGCCTGCTGCAGGTTCAGCAGCGCGGGCGTGGTGTGCTCGACGCCGGCGGACTGCGGCTCGGTCTCGTCGATGGGCAGCTCTTCGGCGTCCATGCCGGCCACGGGCTGCTCGACCTGGTCGAGGCGGATGCGCAGGTCTTCGATCCAGCGCTTGTAGGGCTTGGCGTTGGCGAGGCTGGCCTTCACCTCCTCGTCATCGATCATGCGGCCCTGCTCGAGATCGATCAGGAACATCTTGCCCGGCTGCAGGCGCCACTTGCGCACGATCTTGTGCTCGGGCACCGGCAGCACGCCGGATTCTGAGCCCATGATGACCAGGTCGTCGTCGGTCACGCAGTAACGGCTCGGGCGCAGGCCGTTGCGGTCCAGCGTGGCGCCGATCTGACGGCCGTCGGTGAACACGATGGAGGCCGGGCCGTCCCACGGCTCCAGCATGGAGGCGTGGTACTCGTAGAACGCCTTACGGCGCTCGTCCATGGTGGTGTGCTGCTCCCACGGCTCAGGGATCATCATCATCGCCGCCTGCGCCAGCGGGTAGCCGGCCATGGTGAGCAGCTCGATGCAGTTGTCGAAGGTGGCGGTGTCGGACTGGTCGGCGAAGCTGATGGGGTAGAGCTTCTTCAGGTCGTCACCCAGCACGGGCGAGCTCATCACGCCCTCGCGCGCGCGCATCCAGTTGTAGTTGCCCTTGACGGTGTTGATCTCTCCGTTGTGCGCCACCATGCGGTAGGGGTGCGCCAGCGGCCATTCGGGGAAGGTGTTGGTGGAAAAGCGCTGGTGCACCAGGCCAAGGGCGGAAACGCAGCGCTCGTCCTTCAGGTCGAGGTAGTACTCGCCCACCTGGCCGGCCAGCAGGAGCCCCTTGTAGATCACCGTGCGCGTGCTCATGCTCGGCACGTAATACTCTTTGCCGTACTTGAGCTTCAGGCCCTGGATGGCGGCGCTGGCGGTCTTGCGGATCACATACAGCTTGCGCTCCAGCGCGTCCTGCACGATCACGTCGTGGCCGCGTCCGATGAACACCTGGCGGATCACCGGCTCTTTCTTCTTCACCGTGGGCGACATCGGCATATCGCCGTTCACCGGCACGTCGCGCCAGCCCAGCAGCACCTGGCCTTCGGCCTTGATGGCGCGCTCGAGCTCTTCTTCGCAGGCCAGGCGGCTGGCGTGTTCCTTGGGCAGGAAGATCATGCCCACGCCGTACTCGCCGGGGGGAGGCAGTTCCACCCCCTGCTTGGCCATCTCTTCGCGGTAGAGCGCATCCGGCAACTGGATCAGGATGCCGGCGCCATCACCCATCAGCGGGTCGGCACCCACGGCGCCCCGATGGTCGAGGTTTTCCAGGATCTTGAGCGCGCCACTGATGATGTTGTGGCGCTTCTCGCCCTTGATGTGGGCCACGAAGCCGACGCCGCACGCGTCGTGCTCCTGTGCCGGGTCGTAGAGCCCGCGCTGCTGCATAGCCTGACGTTCTGCCATCGTGGTCATGGCGCACTCCTGCTCGTTTTCTGGAAAATTCCGTTGGACCGGCGAGCATAGTGCACTGCAGCATCCGTGCCAAGCACTTTAAATCGGGGTCAGATCACAATTTAATTGAACCATCTAAAAGCCATTAATTAAATAGGGACGCATCAAATCGATAGCAGAGTGCCGATGATGGATGCGCCTTAATCAGGCATCAGTACTGGAAACAGTGCGTCGCGGCCGCCCAGGCCGCCGCGCCGCCACTGGGCGCCTGGCGACTTCTTCGAGGTCGGCGATGAACGCGCTGTTACCCAGTGCACTGCGGCTGTGCACGGCTTTGGCCAGTTCTGCCTGAGGTCGGCTGCCGGGCGCACCCTGCACCAGTTTGGCGTAGGCCTGCTCACGGGCAAACGGTGTATTGCCCATGGCCCAGTACAGGGCATGAGGTGAAAGCCACGCTTCCTGGCGCAGACCCACGTAGTGCGCATGGCTGGACCAGGGAAAATCCGCCGGCGCCGTCACTATGCCGGCACGCACCGGGTTGAGGTCGATGTACGCCATGCAGGCCAGCAGGTAGCGCTCGGCCTCGATCAGCGTGCTGCGGTAGCGCCCCTCCCACAGCGTGCCGGTCCGTCCGTGGCGCTGGTTGAAGCCCCGCACGTAGAGCCGCCCGATCGCCTGCATCATGCGCGGCAGGCCATCCTGCGTCTCCGGCGTCAGCAGCAGGTGCACGTGGTTGCCCATCAGCACGTAGGCATGGACGGCCACACCATGGATGGCGGCCTGTTCGCGCAGCAGTTCCAGCCAGCGCCGACGGTCCTCGTCATCCAGAAAGATGGCCTGGCGGTTGTTGCCGCGCTGAATCACGTGGTGGGGATAACCCGGAACGGTGAGGCGGGGTTGGCGGGCCAAGGGGAGGCGTTCAAATAGGGCTGGCTTTGAATCCTACTCTGCCGTACGCTGCACGGCCCATATCTCGCAAACCGAGCCTGCGAAGCAAATCGGGAACTCTCCCAATTGGCTCATACGAACAGCCTTGGATCCAACGAGACACTTTGCAGCAACTTCATTGCGGAAGCCGCTACCCTATTCAGACGATGGCGTCCATCCCCTGGCCGGGAGTTCAACGTCGCTTGCAAACAACGCCTTTGATGCCCGTCAAGGCGATGGCGGCCATATAATTTTTTTCAATATCACACACTTTGTGTGAAGCGTGTTTTACGGGAGAACCTCATGCGTTCCGTTCGCTCCTTGTTTTGCGGTTTGTTGCTGGCGCTTCTTGGCACCGGAGCAGTTCAAGCCCAGACGACGCTGTATCAATCAAGCCCGTCCACGGGTTCGTCGTGTCTTTCCCCCACAGGGCAAAACGCTGCAACCGAGGTCACCACGCCGGCCAGTCCCACCTACCAGATTTCCAGCGTCACCCTCAATGTGACGAGTTTCAGCGCGTCCAATCTCGTGGTGTCGCTGTACAGCGACGCAAGTGGTTTGCCTGGTTCTCCCGTGGCTGCTTTGGGAACTGCCACACTTGGTACCGGCGGGGCGGCCCCGGTAACGCTGACGCCGACCACGCCAGTAGCACTCAGCGCCTCGACTCGCTACTGGATTGTTGCGTCAACGAATGGCACCGGCAATTGCGATATTGCCTGGAACTTCGGCACTGCCCCGACGTCCAGCCCGCTGACCCACACCGACGATGCCACAACCCCCCCAGCGGGTCCGTGGGCGTTGAATGGCGGCGCCAACTTTGCGATCACCGTGACAGGCAGCGCGGTAACGGCTCCACCAGCGCCAGGGGCGATTGCTCCGGTCCCGACCCTTTCCCAGTGGGCATTGATCCTCTTGAGCGGCGTTTTGGGCTTGGTTGCAGTGGGCTTTTCGCGTCGGCGCGAACGCTAAGCCCTTGACCCGCCGACGAACCTCGTTGGCGGGCTTCCTTCAGGCTGGTGGCGTGTCCTGACGCCGTTCGGCGGCAGCGCATGGCGGCCCATAATGGCCCCATGCCCCGCCCCAGCCAGCTGATCCATCCCCAGCGCGAGCCCGCGCCGGTCCGCCCCGCCGCCACCGTCCTGCTGCTGCGCGACTCGCCGCAGGGCGTGGAGGTGCTGATGACGCGCCGCTCGCTCACCGCCAGTTTCGCGCCCGGCGCCTACGTGTTTCCTGGCGGCGGCATCGACGCGGCGGATGCGCAGGCTCATGGTCAGGCCACGCGCCGCCCCACGCAAAGCGACCTGCACCTGACGCAGGCCATCGCCGCCATCCGCGAGAGCTTCGAGGAGTTGGGTGTGCTGCTGGCCGTGCGACCCGATGGCGCACCTGCCACCGCCAAGGACGTGGCGGCGCTGGATCGCAAAGCGCCGTTTCTGCCGCAGGCCGCCGCGCGCGGCCTCTGGCTGGCGGCAGCCGACGTGTTCGTGCTGGCCCAATGGATCACCGACCGCGACCTGCCGCGCCGCTTCGACGTGCCCTTCCTGGTCGCCCGCATGCCCGAGGGCCAGACCCCGGTGGCCGACGAGGCCGAGCAGTTCGAGCCCGTGTGGGTGCGCCCAGCCGACGCCCTGGCGCGCCACAAGGAAGGACACTTCTTCATCATCTTCCCGACCATCCGCACGCTGGAACGCCTGCTGCAATACGCCAACGTCGAAGCTGTTCTGGCGGACTGCGCACGCACCGACGAGCCGCTCTGGACCAGCTGCCCGCGCGCCGGCCTGCTGGCCGGCCACGAGGCCCGCTACATGGAGCACGAGCAGCCCTACGGCGAGCTGGAACTGGTCTGCCCCGACGGCCAGATGCTGCACGCGCTCGACTGGCAGAGCGAAGCGCCGGTGGCGCTGCTGAAGAACGTGCAGCGCCTCACCGCGCCCAACGCCGGCTTCATGACCGGTCCCGGCACCAACAGCTACCTGGTGGGCGACCCGGACACGGGCTACGTGGCCATCGACCCCGGCCCGGCGGACGCCGAGCACCTGGAGCGCCTGTGGCGCGCCGCCGGCGGGCAGATCAAGGCCATCGTCTGCACCCACTCGCACCCCGACCATTCACCCGGCGCGAAGCCCCTGCAGGCCATGTGCGCCGATCCGAAACCGCCCATCCTGGGCCTGCCCTCGGCCCCCACGGCGCGGGCGGCGAGCGCGTTCACGCCCGACCTGCCGCTACAAAACAATGAGCTGGTTGCACTGCATTCAAGCCGGCCAGGACACGAAATCACCCACACCCTGCGGGCCGTGCACACGCCCGGCCACGCCGCCAACCACCTCTGCCTGGTGCTGGAGGAAGACGGCCTGCTGTTCTCCGGCGACCACATCCTCAACGGCAGCACCACCGTGGTCGATCCGCCCGACGGCGACATGACCGCCTATCTCGATTCGCTGGACCGGCTGGCGCACCTGTGCGCCGGGGAAGACCTGCGCTTCATCCTGCCCGCGCACGGCTACGTGCTGGGCGACGCCGCCGGCCAGATCGCCCGGCTGAAGGCGCACCGGCTGGCGCGCGAAGCCAAGATCCTGGCCGCCATGCAGGCCAGGCCCGAAGGCAGCATGGACGACTGGGTGGCGCTGGCCTACGACGACGTGCCCGAGCGCGTCTGGCCGCTGGCCAAGCGCTCCATGCTGGCGCACGTGGAGCGGCTGCGGGCGCTGCAGTAAGCGGGCGCGCCGCACGGCACCGGCGCTCCAACGGCGATCGGCGCATACTCGGTTGACCTGCAGCGCACGGCCTGCGTGACAAGCGCGGTGTTTCATCGACCGAGCCTTCCCCATGACCCAGCCCACCAAGATCCCCTCTGCCGTGCCGGCGTTCTGGCCGATGCAGCTGGCCACCCAGCTGATGTCCGAAGGCGCGGAGCTGGTCGCCCGCAACCTCAAGTTCGTCGCCGAAGACCTGAAGCTGCACGGCGGCCTGAAGCCGGTGCTGGCCACGCCCAACCGGGTGCGCATGGAGCTGCGCAGCATGACGCTGCGCGACTACGGCAAGCCCGGCGCCGCCGGCGTGCCGACGCTGGTCGACGCGCCGCATGCCGGCCACACCGCCACCATCGCCGACTTCGCCCCCGGCCAGAGCCTGGTGCAGACGCTGCTGGATCACGGCATCGGCCACGTGGCGCTGACCGACTGGAAGAGCGCCACACCCGACATGAAGGACCTGGACATCGACAACTACGTGGCCGATCTGCTGGTGGCGGTGGACGACCTGGGCGGACGCGTCAACCTGGTCGGCCTTTGCCAGGGCGGCTGGCTGTCGGCCATGCTGGCGGCGCGCTTTCCGGAAAAGGTGAACGCGCTGGTGCTGGCGGGCACGCCGGTCGACACCGACGCAGGCGACGGCCCCATCAAGCGCATGGCGCACGCCACGCCACTGTCTTTCTACGAAGACCTGGTGCAGGCCGGCGGCGGGCTGATGCGCGGCCGCTTCATGCTGCAGGGCTGGAAGGGCATGCACCCGGACGAGCACTACTTCAAGGAGCACCTGGACCTGTACGAGCACATCGACGACCCGGCCTACGTGGCCAAGCGCGAGGTGTTCGAGCGCTGGTACGAGAACCCGATCGACCTGCCCGGCCGCTGGTACCTGCAGGCCATCGAGCACCTCTTCAAGAACAACGACCTGGCCCACGGGCGCTTCGTCGGCCTCGGCCGCACGCTGAGCCTGCGCAGCATCACCTGCCCGGCCTACCTGCTGGCCGGTGCGGCGGACGACATCACCACCCCCGAGCAGGTGCTGGCGGCGCGCGGCCTGCTCGGCACCCCGCCCGAAAAGATCGTCGAGCAGACCGTGCCCGGCGGCCACATTGGCCTGTTCATGGGCGCGCGCACGCTGCGCGAGCACTGGCCGAAGATCGCCCGCTGGCTGGTGGCGCATTCCCGCCATTGAACTGCACCACCCACCCGCCGGGCGGTGCGGGCGTGACGTGATGCACACGGCGCGGCCAGCCGCGCACGGCTGGCCGGCTGGGCGCTGCAACCTTTCATTACACTTTGGCACGTGAACCCTGCACCCCATCCTCCCCAGCCGGTACGGCTCGCTGCCGCGCCGGTGGCGCCCCGCCAGAAAATCGAGCGGCACACGGTGGAATTCACCGGTTCCGGCGGCGAGTACTTCCGCGTCTGGATCGTCAACGTGCTGCTCAACGTGGTCACGCTGGGCCTGTACACCCCCTTCGCGCGCCGGCGCAAGGCCCAGTACTTCTACAGCCACACCTTCGTGGCCGACAGCCCGCTGGAGTTCATCGGCAAGCAGCGCAAGATGGTGTTCGGCTTCCTGGCCTTCGCCGGTCTGTACGTGGCCTATGAGATCGCGGTGCGCACCGGGCAGGACACGGCCTCGTCCCTGCTGTTCTTCGGCTTCGCCCTGCTGCTGCCCTGGCTGTGGGGCAGCGCCATGCGCTTCCGGCTGGCGTCCACGCGCTGGCGCGGCGTGCGGCTGGCTTTCACTGCGAGCTGGAAGGAGGTCTATCTGGCCAGCTGGCCGGTGTTCGCCATCGCAGCGGTATGGACCGCGGCCTTCATCCTCATCGATCCGATGATGGGAAGCGCCGCTCCGGCTGCCAAGGATGCGCCCGCTTTCGCCCCGAAGGCGCCGGAGCTGATCTGGCCGGTGGTGGCCATGGGCGCGGTCGCGCTGGTGCTCACGCTGCTGTGCGTGATCCGCCTCGAATACAACTACCGCCGCCTGCTGGTGGCGCGGGCGCGCATCGGCGGCCAGGCGGGACGCTGGAAGCCGGTGTACGGCGATTTCGTGCGGGTCTGGCTGGCCACCGTGGGCATGTTCCTGCTGTGCCTGCTGGCCATCGGGCTCGCGCTGGCCGCCGGCTCGGCGCTGGTGGGACGCGGTTGGGGCCGCATCGAAGGCCCGATCGGTGCCGTTCTGGCGGTGCTGGTGGTCGGCATCGGCGTGGTGCTGACAGCCGTGCTGGCCAGCCTGCCGGCGCGCGCCTACCGCGAGGCCCGCATGTTCCAGCTGGTGTGGAACAACGTCGGCTTCAGCCACATCGCCCGCAGCAAGACCGATCTGCGCACCGGTGCCTATGTATGGCTGCGGGTCAGGAACGCCCTGCTCACGCTGCTGACGCTGGGCTTCTACCGGCCCTTTGCCGTGGCCACTGAGTACGCCGCCAAGGTGGGCTCGGTCACGCTGTGGATCAAGGGTGGCACCGACCAGCTGGCTGGCCAGCTGGTGGAACAGCAAGGCGCCTTCGGCGACGCCGCCGCCGACGCGCTGGGGCTGGATCTGATTGGCTAGCCGGCCCGCCCCTGCCCCGGTGGGCCCGGCCTCGCTGCAGGCCCGCTGGTTCGACGGCCGCAGCTCCCGCGCCCGGCCGGTGGCGCTGCAGCTGTGGCCCAGCCCGCGCGGGCCCGAGCTGCGACTGCAGGCCCTCGACGGCCGGTGCGAACATCTGGCCTTCCGCCACGGCGACGTCGGCTGGCCGGAACGCTGGAGCGCCGGGCGCGCGCCGCCCTCGGTGATGGTGGACCTGGGCCGCGCCGGCAGCCTGCAGATCGACGACCCCGCGGCCTGGCAGACCGCGCTGGCGCTGGCCGGCCGCAAGCCGCCGCTGGCCGAGCGCATGCAGACGCGCCTGACGGTGCTGCTGGCCGTGCTGGTGGTCGCCGCCGTGGCGGTGGCGGCCTTCTACCGCTGGGGCACGCCCTGGGCGGCGGCGCAGCTCACGCGCCTGGTGCCCATGCGCTGGGAGCAGGCGCTGGGCACCCAGGCGCTGGCGCAGATCGACGAGAACTACGTCAAGCCCAGCCAGCTGGCGCCCGCCCGCCAGGCAGAGCTGCGCCAGCAGTTCGACCGCCTCGCGGCCGAGGCGCGCCGGCAGCCGCCGCCCTATCGCCACTACCAGCCGGAACTGAAACTGCTGTTCCGCTCCGGCATGCCGGCCAATGCCTTCGCCCTGCCCGGCGGCACCATCGTGATGACCGACGCCATGGTGGCGCGTGCCGCGCGCGAGCCTGGCACCGGCGACACCGCGCTGATGGGCGTGCTGGCGCACGAGATCGGCCATGTGGAGTACCGCCACACCACGCGGCTGCTGGTGGAACAGGGCGTGCTCCAGGCCGGCCTGGGGCTGGCACTGGGCGACGTGAGCTCGCTGATCTCGTCCGGCTCGGCGCTGCTCACCGGCCTTTCCTACCAGCGCCGCCACGAGACCCAGTCCGACTGTTACGCCGTGCAGCTGATGCACGCCGCCCATCTGCCCACGGCGCCGATGGCCGACCTGCTGCTGGCCATCGACCGCGACCCGCGCAGCAAGGGCACCGACAGCCCCGGCGCACCGGCATCGGCGGCACCTGCGGCCAGCAGTGCCTCCGCCGCCGCACCGGCCAGCCTGACGCACCCGGGCCGGAGCGTCGACTGGCTCAACACCCACCCCGACACCGCCGGCCGCGCCCAGCGCATCAAGGCCGGCGAGGCGCTGGACTGCGGCTGACCGCGTGCTCGGGGCATTGGCCGATAGCTATCAATAATATAGCTGTCTGCGCCTGCCACCAAAGGGCTACAGGCCGATTTGACCCATAAATCCGCTTTCAACCGAAAAGAGTCCCAAGAGGCCCTCTGGAGCGCCGGGCTGTGTCGGCGCCCACGCTTTCTCGTCCCATGCCGGTCGGCTCGTCCGCGCTGCGCTGATCCTCGCTTCGCGGTGAAGAGTCCCTCTCCGCAAGAGCTATCAGCGATCGTCACGGGCTGGCAAACCTGAGCACCGCCTCGATCACGGCCTCGCTCTCGCCACACCACCAGAAGTGATCGGCGCCTTCGAGCGGCAGCCAGGCCGCGCCGGGAATGGTGCGCGCCAGGTGTTCGCCGGCCTCGAACCGCACGGCGCGGTCGCCGCGGCGGTGCATCACCAGCGTCGGCGCCCGGATGCGGGCCAGGTCGGCGCGCAGGTCGGCGTCGCGCAGGCCGCCCAGGATCGTCGCCAGGCCACCGGGCGACGCGGAATGCCGCACTAGACGCGCCCACCAGGCGCGCAGGGCAGGGTCGTCCTGCTGGCCGGGTGCGAACGTCTCCAGCCCCACCGGCCCGCCCCAGGCGGCGATGAGCCGGTTCAGCCAGACGTCGTACGCGGCGGCGGGTAGCGCCCACGGGTAATCCGCCGACGCCGATCCGCGCGCCAGCGCACCGAACAGGCACAGCCCCTGAACGCGGTCCGGGCATTCGACGGCCAGCCGCATCGTGCCCAGGCTGCCTTCGGACGAGCCGAACATCCAGGCCCGCGCCAGCCCGGCGTGGTCCATCACCGCCGTGATGTCGGCCGCCAGCGCGTCCGGCGTGCTGGCGGCCAGCAGGCGCTCCGACAGGCCCAGCCCGCTGCGGTCGAACAGCACCACCTGGAAGCGCTCGGCCAGTGCGTCCAGGCAGGCCCGCAGTTGCGGGTACTCCAGCGCAATCTCGATGTTCGACACGAAGCCCGTGCAGATGACCAGCACCCGCGCGCCGCTGCCGAGTACGGTGTAGGCGATGGTGCCGCGCCCGCTCTCGGCAAAGCGCACGCCGGGCCGTTGCGGGCGGAGCGACCACCGGCGCCGGAGCTCCTCAGTGATGCGCTCGTACGCCTGCTCGGTCTGCGGGCCGGGCCGGATGCCGAACTCCGCCCTCAGGGCATCGGCGCAGCGCGTGTAGGCGGCTTCGACACCGGCGCTGTGGCCCTGCAGCGCGTGCAGCTGCATCAGCAGCACATAGCTTGGCTCGCGGTAAACGTCCAGCCCGATCAGCACCTCGGCCAGCTCGATGGCGGCGGCCAGGTCGCCCCCCCTTGGCCAGCGCATCGGCCATCCGCTCCAGCAGCCGTGCGAGCAGCAGTTCGTGCTCGATCGACACCGCCTTGAGCCAGTCGTCGAACGCCTCGGAGCCGAATGCGATGCCCTGCAGCAGGGGGCTGCGCGCGCGGGGCAGCCAGGCGCGCGCCTCGCACAGCGCATGCCCGTCGGGCGCCTCCGCCGCCACCAGCCGGCGCGCCAGGCGGGCGAACTGCAGCGCGTCGGTCTGCACGTGGCCTGCCCTCAGGGCCAGTCCGTCGTGCTCGGCCACCAGCAGCGGGAAACCGGCGGTTTCCTCCATCGTGTAGACCAGCCGGCGCAGGCGCGCCCGGGCCTGCCCTTCGGTCGCATCGGGCCACAGCAGGGTGGCCAGGTGCGACCGGGGCACCGGCCCGGCGTGGAACGCCAGGTAGGCCAGCAGCGCGTGCGCGCGCTTCAGCGACAGCGGCGCCTCCACGCCCCGCACCACCAGGGCCGGAACGCCGAAGACCCGCAGCTCCGCCAGGGGCGCCGCAGGTGCGGGTGAAGGCGGCTCGTGCGACGACATGCCGGCTTTATAGCCCCGCCGGGCGCCGCCGCCCAGGGACGTTCAGGGGACGCCCGGCGCCTACCGTCACGTCTCCCACCGCCCCAGGAGACCGCCATGCGCGCACTGCTTTCCGCTCTCTACGGCCTTGCCGCCTACCTGGCGAGCCAGGCCGCCCTGTTGTATTTCATCGGCTTCAGCAGCAACCTGGTCGTCCCCAGGTCGGTCGACGTCGGCCCCAGCGCCGGCTGGCAGGAAGCCGTGCTCACCGACGTGCTGCTGCTGGCGGTGTTCGGCGTCCAGCACAGCGTCATGGCCCGCCAGGGCTTCAAGCGCTGGTGGACGCGCGTCGTGCCACCGGTGGTCGAGCGCAGCACCTACCTGGTGGCCACCTGCGCCGCCCTGCTGCTGATGTTCCGGTGCTGGCTGCCGATCGACACGCCCGTCGTGTGGCGTGTCGAAAGCGGGCCCGCGGTCATGCTGCTGTGGGGCCTGTTCGGGCTCGGCTGGCTGATCGTGGCCGTGAGCAGCTTCCTGATCAACCACTTCGAGCTGTTCGGCCTGCAACAGGCGTTCTCCCCGCTCCGGGGCGGCCAGCCCGCCGCGAGCGAGTTCAGAACCCCGCTGCTCTACCGCTGCGTGCGGCACCCGCTGTACGCGGGCCTGATGCTGGGCTTCTGGTCGGTGCCGGTGATGACGGCGGGGCGCCTGCTGTTCGCCGCCGGACTGAGTGCCTACGTCCTCATCGGCATCGCCTTCGAGGAGCGCGACCTGCTGAGACTGTTCGGCGAGCGCTACGGCGCCTACCGGCAGCGCGTGGGCATGTTGCTGCCCCGGCTCCGCACCTTCCACCCCGCCGGGCGTCGCGACGCCCGCCCAACCACGCCGCACACCCACCGCACCGGAGGCTGACATCATGATGAACCTGCACCCCCCATCCTCGGGCCCGCTCGCGCTGCCGTGCGCGCGCCCTGCCGAACGGCAAACCGTCGTCCTGCTCCACGCCAGCGCCTCATCGGGCCGGCAGTGGGACGCGCTGGGCGAGCGCCTTCGCCCAAGATTCGACGTGGTCGCCATCGACCTGCACGGCCACGGCCACCAGGAGGCCTGGGCGGACGACCGGGCGATGTCGCTGGACGACGAGGCATCGCTCGTCCTGCCCGTCCTGAAGCGCGCCGGCGCGGCGCACCTGATCGGCCACTCCTACGGCGGCGCCGTCGCCATGCACGTGGCCTGCCGCCACCCCCACCTGGTGCGCAGCCTGGCCGTCTACGAGCCGGTGCTGTTCCGGCTGCTGGCGGACCACGAACCGCAGGGCGCCGCCATCCGCGCGGGCCTGGAGGCGTTCAGCCTCATCGGCTTCCTGATGGACGGCGGCTGCACCACCGAGGCGGCGCGCACCTTTGTCGACTACTGGTCGGGCCCCCACGCGTGGGACAGCCTCCCGCCGCAGCTGCAACGCCCCGTGCTGGCCAGCATGGCCAGCGTCTGCCAGCAGTTCCACGTGGTCTGTGACGAGTCGCTGCCCTCCGAACGGCTGGCCGGCCTGACGATGGCCAGCCTGTGCCTTTCCGGCAGCCGCACCACCGCGGCCACGGCGCGGATCGCGCAGCTGCTCCAGGCTTTGATGCCGGCGGCGCAGCACCTGCAGCTCCCCGGCATGGGACACATGGGGCCGGTCACGCACGCCGCCGCCGTGAACGACCAGCTGGCCGCCTTTCTCGACCTGCACGCGCACAGCGCCTGCGGGCCGCGCTGACCGCCACCAAAGCCTGGTTTTCGGGACCCGCCCCGTGCGCGCGAGCCCTCGGGGGCGGGAGATCACAAGAGGTTCGACATGAAATCCCTATCCGCCATCCGCGCGCCCGGCACCGCATTCATGCTGGCCGCGGCCGGCACGATGGTGCTGCTGCTGCGGCATCAGCACAGCGGCTACACGACGGCCCTGTGCGCCAGCGTGTGCGTGGCGGCGCTGCTGGGCAGCATCGTCGGGTTCGCCTTTTCAGCCGTGGCGGCCAGCCTCATGGGCATGCTGCACCTGATGTCGCGCGAGACCGTGCCGGTGCTGCTGGTCTGCAGCATCGTGCTGCAGCTCTATTGCACCGCCGGCCTGTGGAAGACGCTCGACTGGCGCGGCTCGCTCCGCTACGTGCTGGGCGGGGCCGTCACCCTGCCCCTGGGCGTTCAGCTGCTGCGGCACCTGTCGCCCGGCGGTATCGGCCTGGTGATCGGCACCCTGGTGGCACCCCCGGCCGCCTACCTGCTGTTCAAGCCTGCGCTGCGCCTGCCGGCGCCCGGGCCCGTCGCCGAACTCGCCATCGGCGCGGCCGGCGGCATCACCGGGGGGCTGGTGGCCTTTCGGGGTGCGGCGCTTTCGATCAGCCTCAACCTGCGCGGGCTGGACAAGACGCAGTCGCGCGCGCTCCAGCAGCCCTACATCCTGACCATGCAGCTGATGGCGCTGGCATGGATGCTGACCGGCCGCCAAGGCGTGGCATGGAGCGCGGCCACGTGGACGGCGATTCCCGCGACGCTGCTGCGCGCCCAGCTGGGCCTTTCGGTGTTCCACCGCCTGACGAGCGCGCAGTTCAACCGCGCCGTCTACGGGCTGCTGCTGGTCTCCGGGCTGGTGCTGCTCAGCCACGCGGCCTGAGCCTGCCGGGACGGTGCGGCGCTGCCCGGCTGCGCCTCCGACCCGGGGCGCCGGCGGCGTCTGCCGCAGTTCCATGCAACCATCGTCGGTTGCCTGCTCGCACCCCGAATCACTATCACTACGATAGCTGCCTGCGCCCGCCACCAAAGGGCTGCAGGCCAATTTGATCAAGAATTTCTTCTTGACCGGAAAAAAGTGTGAAGTCCGCCGGTACGCCGGATTCTGTGCGGCGTCTACCCCTTTCGGAGCCGGCGCCGTGACCGCCATCCATCTGGGCCGCCGGTCACCCGGACGGCTCGGTGCCACCTACCCGTTGGCTCGGCGGGCCGCCTCAAAGCCAACCTACTTGGTGTTGCTGCGCGCAGAGATTGCCCGTTTCACCCGCACCGGGTTGCCCCGGCACGACTCGTCTCTGTTGCTCTGATCCTCACCTCACGGTGGAGAGCCGTTAGCTCCTGCGCTGCCCTGTGCAGTCCGGACGTTCCTCCAGCGCGCCCTTTCGGGCCTTGCGCCAGCGGCGGTCTGGCGGGCTTCACGGCACGCATTATCGCCGCCGGGCATATGGATATGGGTGACGCCGCCCGCGCCCTGCGCCAGAATGCCCGTTTCCCCTCATGCCAACCGCGAGACACGCCATCATGAAAGCCGACAACATCCTGCAGACCATCGGACACACGCCCGTCGTGCGCATTAACCGCCTGTTCGGCGCAGGCGCCAACGTCTGGATCAAGTGCGAACGCGCCAACCCCGGCGGCTCCATCAAGGACCGGATCGCGCTCAGCATGGTGGAAGACGCCGAGCAGAGCGGCAAGCTCAAGCCGGGCGGCACCATCATCGAGCCGACCAGCGGCAACACCGGCGTCGGCCTGGCCATGGTGGCGGCCGTCAAGGGCTACAAGCTGATCCTGGTGATGCCCGACAGCATGAGCATCGAGCGCCGCCGCCTGATGCTGGCCTACGGCGCCACCTTCGACCTGACCCCGCGCGAGAAAGGCATGAAGGGCGCCATCGCCCGCGCCGAGGAACTGGCCGCGCAGACGCCCGGCGCCTGGATCCCGCAGCAGTTCGAGAACCCCGCCAACGTGGCCGTGCACGAGCGCACCACCGCGCAGGAAATCCTGGCCGACTTCCCGGACGGGCTCGACGTGCTGATCACCGGCGTGGGCACCGGCGGCCACCTGACGGGCACGGCCCGCGTGCTGAAGGCCAGGTGGCCGAACCTGAAGGTGTTCGCGGTGGAGCCCACGCAGTCGCCCGTGATCAGCGGTGGCCAGCCGGCGCCGCACCCGATCCAGGGCATCGGCGCCGGCTTCATCCCCAAAAACCTCGACACCAGCCTGCTCGACGGGGTGATCCAGGTCGAGGCCGAAGCCGCGCGCGAATACGGCCGCCGCAGCGCGAGCGAGGAAGGCATCCTGGTCGGCATCAGCTCCGGCGCCACCCTGGCCGCCATCGCCCAGAAACTGACCGAACTGCCCCAGGGCGCCCGCGTGATGGGCTTCAACTACGACACCGGCGAGCGCTACCTGTCGGTCGAGGGTTACCTGCCGGCCTGAGCCGGGCCGGATCGTCTCGCGCGCGGGGATGCGCGAGCACACTCGCATCGTGGAACCGGAGACCGCTTTGCGATGGCGTGTTGCACCTGTTCACCCGCCTCCCCCGGAAAACGGAATGCCCGGCCGCGGTGCGCCGATAAGATGCCTGAGCCACGAGCGGCCCTTTGCTGCGGGTCGCCGTTTCCAGCCATCGACCAAGGAGCGCTCCGCGTGACCACTTCCTTCCACCCCCGGCCCCCTGCCGGTCATCGTTGGGGCCGACCCGTGCGCGCCTGCGCGCTGGCAGCGCTGACAGCGTCGGCACTCGTCGCGTGCGGAGGCGGTAGCGGAAGCAGTGCAGAAACCGGTCTGCCCGCCAGCACGCGCCTGACGGCCGATGCCACCTACGGCGGCCAGGGTCAAACCCTGCTGCCGCTGGGCAGCATCGATGGCAATGTGACCGCGGCCCGGCTGCAGCCCGACGGCAAATTGCTGGTGGCCGGCTGGCGCCAGACAGCCTTGCCAGACCCGACGCACTTCGGCTGGATGGCACGTGAAGCCCTCGTGTGGCGCTTGAACGCCGATGGCTCGCTCGACGCCAGCTTCGGCCAGAACGGCGAGGCGGCGCTGAACTTCAAGGGCAGCGACACGCTCACCGACATGGTGCTGCAGTCCGACGGCCGCATCGTGCTCGCCGTGTCGGCGATCCAGCCCTGCCTGACGCGGCTTGGGTACCCGTTCGGCTTCTGGAGCTGCTTCACGGAGAGCGGTGACCTGGCCGATATCGGGACCGTCGTCGCCCGCCTGACCAGCGCGGGCCAGATCGACCCGACCTTCGGCGTCAATGGCAACGTCGAGGCGCCTAGCGATATCGACCTTCAGCCGAAGCTGGCCGTGCAGCCCGACCAGCGCATTCTGCTGCTGCGCTCTACCGGGAGCTTGTCGCTGGGGTTGTACTCCTGGGAGTTGCGCCGCTTCAGCCGCAACGGGCAGGCAGACGCCGGCTACGGTGGCAACGGGGTGGCAGAGTCCTCCGTAAGCTCCACCTGCAACGCGAAGGGCGCTGGCGTGCTGGCCACTGCGGCAGGCGGCGCCGTGGTGGCGGCGAACAACCAACCCCCACGGTATGGCGTGTGCCTCGACGTTCTGGATGCCGAAGGCCAGCCGGACGACAAGTTCAATGGCGGCCAACCCTTGCTGATTGCTTTGCCTGGATCAGTCACGCTGGCCGGCATGGCCGAGCGCCCCAACGGCAACCTGGTGCTGGCCGGCAGGAGTTGGGCTTCGAGCACGGTCATGTTCGCCCACCAGGTGGATGGCAGCGGCGTGCCTGTCGCGGGCTACGGCGACGCGGGCACGGCGCTCATCGACCCGCCTGCCGGCGCCAGCCTCGGGGGCTACGCCAGCCTGATCGGCTCGGATGGCTCGGTCGTGTCGGCTGGAGCGATATGGCCCACCGCGGCCGGCACGCCGCAAGAGCCATTCTGGGCACGCTGGACCGCCGATGGCCAGCCGGACGCCAACTTCGCCGCCAGCGGCCTGTACCAACCCGGCGCCGACGCGGTCATCCCGCAACTGCTGCAGCGCGACAGCGACGGCCGATGGCTGGTGGTGGGCGTGCAGCAGGCTGCCGACGGCCAGCGCAGCGCCGTGGTCTGGCGCGTGCGGGGCGACGCGCCCTGATCTGCGCCGATGCTCATCAGCCCATTGCGCAGCTGTACCCCGCACATCCAGGGCACTCCAGCGAGCTGAGAGTTTCCGGCCAGCGGATGCGGGCCAACCGAGCCGGATAATCGCCGCCATGTCCAAGTCCAGACGAGGTGGCGCAGGTGCGCCGCCGAGCGCGGCCAGCGCGCTGATGTTCGGCCCGCGCCCCGGCACCGGCGCGCATTCCCCCGCCGCCCAGCTGCAGCAAGCCGTGACGCTGCTGCGCCAGGGCCAGAGCAGCCAGGCCGAAGCCCTGCTGCGTGCGCTGCAGCACCACGAGGCCGCCCGCTTCGACGCCCTGCACCTGCTGGGCCTGCTGCACCTGCAACGCAAGGACGCCACCGAGGCGCTGCGCTTTCTGGAGCAGGCCGACCAGCTCCGGCCAGGGCTGGCGCCGCTGCTCAACAACATGGGCATCGCGCTGCGGGAGCTGGGTCGGCCGCAGGATGCGCTGGCATGCTACGAGCGCGCGCTGGCCAGCCAGCCCGACTACGTGGAAGCGCTGGTCAACCGCGGCAACGCGCAGCGCGAGCTGGGCCAGCCCGAGGCCGCGCTGGACAGCTACGCCAGCGCGCTGGCCCGGCAGCCCGGCCATCCGCAGGCGCTGCACAACCAGGCCGTGGCGCTGCGCGGCCTGGGCCGGCCGCAGGAAGCCCTCACAGCCGTCCGGCAGGCGCTGGCCGGGCGGCCCGACTACGCCGAGGCGCAGCTCACGCTCGGCCTGCTGCTGCACGACCTGCAGCAAGCCGGCGAGGCGCTGGCCGCCTACGACCGCGCGCTGGCGCTGCGCCCCGACCACGCCGAAACACTGAACGCCAGGGGCAGCGCGCTGGAAGAACTGCAACGCCCCGCCGAAGCCCTGGCCTGCTACGACCAGGCGCTGCGCCTGGCGCCCGACCTGCCGGATGCCCTGGCCAACCGCGCCAACGCGCTGGAGGCGCTGCACCGCATGGACGAGGCGGTGCAGGCCCACGACCGCGCCATCGCCGCCCGGCCGGGCCAGGCCGGCCTGCTGGCCAATGCGGCGGCACTGCTGGCCCGGCTGGGGCGCCACGCCGAGGCCGCGGCGCGCTATCGCGAAGCACTGGCCGCCGAGCCCGAGCATCCCTATGCCGAGGGCTCGCTGCTGCACAGCCTGCTGCACCTGTGCGACTGGCAGGACCATGCGCAGCGCGTCGAGGCCATCGAGCAAGGCGTGGCCGCCGGGCGCCGTGTGGTGCTGCCGTTCCACTTCATCGCCATGTCCGGGCAGGCCGCGCTGCAGCGGCGCTGCGCCGAGACCTACGCGGGCGACCAGCACCCCGAGCGCCCGGCGCTGACGGCCCCCCGCGCCGCGCCGCTGCCGGCGGGGCGCCTGCGCCTGGGGTACGTATCGGCCGACCTGCACGACCACGCCACCGCCCACCTGATGGCCGACGTGTTCGAGGCGCACGACCGCACTCGCTTCGAGCTCTGGGCGTTCTCGATCGGGCCCGAAACCGGCGACCCGATGCAGCAGCGCCTCCGGCGCGCCTTCGACCACTTCGTCGATGCGCGCCAGATGGGCGACCGTGAGCTTGCCGAACGCATGGCGCGCGCCGGCATCGACATCGCCATCGACCTCAAGGGCTACACGCGCGACAGCCGGCCCGACATCTTCGCCTGGCGGCCGGCGCCGCTGCAGGTCAACTACCTCGGTTACCCGGGCACCATGGGCGCCCCGTTCATCGACACCCTGCTGGCCGACGGCGTGCTGGTGCCGCCGGAGGACGAGGCGCACTACAGCGAACAGGTGCTGCGGCTGCCCGGCAGCTACCAGGCCAACAACGCGCTCGCGGCCGACAGCCCCGCCGCCGCGCCCAGCCGCGCGGAAACCGGCCTGCCCAGCCAGGGCTTCGTGTTCAGCTGCTTCAACAACGCCTGGAAACTGACGCCCACGGTGTTCGATGCCTGGATGCGCATCCTCGCCGCCGTGCCCGGCAGCGCGCTGTGGCTGCTGGAAGACCGCCCCGCCAACAGCGAGAACCTGCGCCGCGAGGCCGCCGCCCGCGGCGTCGACGCGAATCGCCTGGTGTTCGCGCCGCGCTGCGGGCACGCGGAGCATCTGGCGCGCCAGCCGCTGGCCGACCTGTTCCTCGACACCCTGCCCTATGGCGCCCACACCACCGCCAGCGACGCGCTGCGCGAAGGCGTGCCCGTGCTCACCTGCCGGGGCACCAGCTTTGCCGGCCGCGTGGGCGCCAGCCTGCTGGGCGCGCTCGGGCTGCCGGAACTGGTCGCGCCCGACCTGGCCGCCTACGAAGCCACTGCCATCGCCCTGGCGCATCAGCCGGAGCGCCTGGCGGCGCTGCGCGAACGACTGCTGGCGCAGCGCGCGGCGTCCGGCCTGTTCGATCCGCTGCGCTTCGCGCGCGACATGGAGGCGGCGCTGCTGCGCGCGTGGGAAGCGCGCACGGCCTGAGAACCTGTTCGCAATCTCCGCGAGGCCACCGGCACGGCCTCCACCGGCATGCCGCGGCCGCCCTCTTCGCGTTCGGCGTGCTTCCAGGAGGTGTTGCGGCGGCTGGCGGCGTCGCGCTCGAGCAGATCGCGCGCGAACCGCGACTCGATGGCAATGGGCGCGGCGCCCTCGCGGTGGCCGTGCAGCTCGCCGCCGGCGATCGACAGCAGTTCCGTGGTTCCTCCGCAGCGGTCTTCGCCGCGGTGTAGCCGCCGACCATGATGCCACCGGAGAGGTCGCCGGAAGCTTCTATTTTCATAGCTGCCTGCGCCCGCCACCAAAGGCCTGGAGGCCGATTTTTCTCATCATCCCGCCTTCTGCCCGAACAACACCCGCCGTTCAGGCTGAGCCCCTCGGCGGGCTCAGGACAGGCTTGTTGAAGCCACCGCGGGTTGCCAGCGCATTGCCAGCCATCATTTCAGTGAAATCAATGTTTTGCCCAGGTTTGGCGGGCGCAGGCAGCTATTGAAAACGTAGTGGCTTTGGAAGCGTAGCAGGCCGGGATGTGCGCCCGGCGGCGCACCTACTTTCTTTTGCTTCGCCAAAAGAAAGTAGGCAAAGAAAAGGCGACCCCACTTGCCGTGTCCCTGCGCTGCGCTGCGGGCAGCCTGCGATGCTCGGTCGTGGGGCGGCGCTGCGGAACTCGCTGCGCGCCCCAAAGGGCGCTCCGCTCAAACAGCCGCAGCGAGTCAGAGCACGAAGCATGGTCTTGCTGCGCAGCCCATGCCCGCCCCACGCCCTGCGCTTCTCGGCACGGCCAGAGGGGGTGAGGGACAAGACGGGCCATCGCTTCGCTCGGCCCCAAATGACCCATAGGCCACGAGGAAAACTCTGGCACCCCCCAAAGGCCGCGGAGCAGGCCATGCCAGCGAACGCCGTGCTCGGGCTTGTACCGAGCACTGGCGTTGTCCCCCCTCGCGCAGCAGAGGGGGGAAGGCGCGTCAGCGACTCAGGGGGGTGTCACCCCTTATACGCCCGCAACGCCGCAATCCGCTCTTCCATGGGCGGGTGCGTGGCGAACAGCTTGCCGATGCTGCCGGCGATGCCCATGGCGGCCAGGTTCTTGGGCATCTGCTGCCCTTCGGCGTGCATGCCGCCCAGGCGGGCCAGCGCGGCGATCATGGAATTGGGCTGGCCCATCAGCTGGGCCGATCCGCGGTCGGCGCGGAACTCGCGCTGGCGCGAGAACCACGCCACCACGATGCCGGCCAGGAAGCCGAACAGGATGTCCAGCACCACGGTGGTCACGTAGTAGCCGATGCCGGGGCCGCTGCTGTCGTTGCCGCGGCGCAGGAAGCCGTCCACCAGCGAGCCGATGACGCGGCTGGCGAACACCACGAAGGTGTTCATCACGCCCTGGATCAGCGCCATGGTGACCATGTCGCCGTTGGCCACGTGGGCCATCTCGTGGCCGAGCACGGCCTCGATCTCCTCGCGCGTCATGCCGCGCAGCAGGCCGGTGGAGACGGCCACCAGGGCCGAGTTCTTGAACGCGCCGGTGGCGAAGGCGTTGGGCTCGCCCTCGTAGATGCCGACCTCGGGCATCTGGATGCCCGCCTTGTCGGCCAGCCTGCGCACGGTGTCGACGATCCAGGCCTCGTCGGCGTTGCGGGGCTCGTTGATGATCTGCACGCCCATGCTCATCTTGGCCATGGTCTTGCTCATCAGCAGCGAGACGATGGAGCCGGAGAAACCCACCACCAGCGAGAACACCATCAGCTGCGTGGTGTTGGTGCCGGTGTAGCGGCCCAGGCCGAACAGGCTGCTGATCAGGCCCACCACCACCATCACGGCGATGTTGGTCAGCACGAAGAGCAGGATACGTTTCATGGAGTTCCTCGGTAGTGGTAGGCCGCCGTGTGGCGGGCGGCGCGCGCCGGATCAAGAACAGGTTCCCAGATGCGGCTCATTGGAGCACATTCAAGAACCCGGGTTCCCACGCCCGGCGCCGCTTCGGCCTACACTGACTCTTTGTCCCACAAGACCTTTCGATACCCATGAACACCCTGGAATGGCTCGGCACCCTCACGGCCATCGACACCACCAGCCGCCTCTCCAACCTGGGGCTGATCGAGACGGTGCGCGACGACCTGCAGCGCCAGGGGCTGCAGCCCTGGCTGAGCACCAACGCCGAAGGCACCAAGGCCAACCTGTTCTGCACCCTGCCCGACCAGGCGGGCGGCACGCAGGGGGGCATCGCCCTGTCGGGCCACACCGACACCGTGCCGGTGGACGGCCAGCCCTGGACCAGCGACCCGTTCCGCCTGACGGAGCGCGAGGGCCGCCTGTACGCCCGCGGCGCCTGCGACATGAAGGGCTTCATCGCCACCGCCGTGGCCATGGTGCCCGAGTTCCTGGCCATGCCGCGCGCCAAGCCGATGCACCTGGCGCTCTCGTACGACGAAGAGGTCGCCTGCATCGGCGCGCCGGTGATGCTGTCCGGGCTGCGCGAGCGCGGCATCCGGGTCGATGGCTGCGTGGTCGGCGAGCCCACTTCCATGAAGCCGGTGGTGGCGCACAAGGGCCTCAACGCCTGGCGCTGCCGCGTGCACGGCAAGGCCGCGCATTCGTCGCTCACGCCGCGTGGCTGCAACGCCGTCGAGCACGCCGCCCGGCTGATCTGCGCCATCCGCGACCTGGCCGAGGCCTGGCGCGCCGAAGGCCCGTTCGACGAAGCCTACGACGTGCCCTACAGCACCATCACCACCAACATGATCCACGGCGGCATCGCGATGAACACCATCGCCGACGCCTGCGAGTTCACCTATGAATTCCGCAACCTGCCGGTGCTGTCGCCGGCCGAAGTCCAGGCCCGCATCAGCGCCTACATCCAGGGCGAGCTGCTGCCGCGCATGCGCAGCGAGTTCCCGGGCGCCAGCGTCGAGCTCGAGAACCTGGCAACCGCGCCGGGGCTGGACGCCAGCGAGCAGGCCGCCGTCACACAGCTGGTGCGCGCCCTCACCGCCGACAGCAGCGTGCGCAAGGTGGCCTACGGCACCGAGGCCGGGCTGTTCCAGGGCGCCGGCATCCCCACCGTGGTCTGCGGGCCGGGCTCGATCGAGCAGGCGCACAAGCCGGACGAGTTCGTCGAGGCCGACCAGCTCGCGCAGTGCGAGCGCTTCCTGCGCCAGCTGGCCCATTCGCTCGCCTGATCCGGCGACGTGAGACCTCCGGCGCCGTTCGCCCTGAGCCTGTCGAAGCCCTTCGACAGGCTCAGGGCGAACGGCTCCATCAGGCGCGCCCCGGACCGATAGTGGTGGGCAGCGCCACCGAAGCCTGGGTGCGGCGCCTGGCCGCCCGGCCCGACACGCTGCCGCACCCCGCCGCCAGCGCGCGGCTGCTGGAAACCCACATCTCCTGGCTGCTGCTGGCGGGCGAGCACGTCTACAAGTTCAAGAAGCCGGTGGTGACCGACTTCGTGGACTTCGGCACCCTGGCGCGCCGCCGCGCCGCCTGCGAGGAAGAACTGCGCGTCAACCGCCGCACCGCGCCGGATCTGTACCTGGGCGTCGTCCCCGTGACCGGCACGCCCGCCGCGCCGCGCCTGGGCGGCACGGGCGAGCCCTTCGACTGGGCCGTGCACCTGCGCCGCTTTCCCGACGATGCGCTGCTCGCCACCCGCGCCGCCCACGGCCTGCTCGGACCGGCCGAGATCGACGCCCTGGCGCGCGAGGTGGCCACCTTCCAGGCTGGCGCCGCCGTCGCCACCGCCGACAGCCCCTGGGGCCACGCCGCCGACCTGGCGCGGCTGGTGGCCGACAACCTGCCGCCCATCGCCGCCGCCGTGGCCGGCACCACGCTGGCGCCGGTGCTGGAAGACCTGCGCGCCTGGACGCAGGCCGAAGGCGCGCGCCTGGCACCGCTGATGGCCCGGCGCCGCGCCGCCGGCTTCGTGCGCGAAGGCCATGGCGACCTGCACCTGGGCAACATGCTGTGGCTGGACGGCCGCGCGCGGCTGTTCGACGCCATCGAGTTCGACCCGCGCCTGCGCTGGATCGACACCGCCTGCGACATCGCCTTCCTGTCCATGGACCTGCACGCCCACGGCCTGCCGCAACTGGCCTGGCGCTTCCTGAACGCGTGGCTGGAGCGCAGCGGCGACTTCGGCGCCCTGCAGCGCCTGCGCCACGACGCCGTCTACCGCGCCCTGGTGCGCGCCAAGGTGGCGGCCCTGCGCGCCGGCCAGACGGCTGAATCGGCCACGCGATCCGCCGCGCTGGCCGACGTGGCGCGCTACCTGCGGCTGGCGCGCCAGCTGGCCGAGCCGCCCCACCCCTGGCTGGCGCTGACCCTGGGCGTGAGCGGCAGCGGCAAGAGCAGCCAGACGCAGCCGCTGATCGAGCAGCGCGGCCTGGTGCGCCTGCGCGCCGACGTGGAGCGCAAGCGCCTGTTCGGCCTGGCGCCCGAAGACCCGAGCACCGGCGTGCCCGGCGGCATCTACGCCGAAGCCACCAGCGACCGCCTGTTCGCCGGCCTGCTGGCCACGGCGCGCGAGCTGCTCACGGACGGCTGGCCGGTGCTGGTGGACGCCACCTTCATCCGCCGCGCGCGGCGCGCGCCCTTTGCCGCGCTGGCCGCGGAGCTGGGCCTGCCCTGGTGCGTGCTGGCCTTCGAGGCCCCGCCGGCGCTGCTGCGCGAACGCGTGGCCCGGCGCCAGGCGCAGGGCGGCGATGCCTCGGAAGCCGGGCTGGCGGTGCTGGAAAGCCAGCTCGCCCACGCCGAGCCGCTGAACGCCGAAGAAGCCGCGCACGCCGTCCGCATCGACGCCCGCCAGCCGCCCGACTGGCCGCGCCTGCTGGCCAGCTGCCCGCCGCCCATCGGTCCAGGGCCAGAAGACTCCTGAATCCGTAGCTGCCTGCGCCCGCCAGATAAGGGCTGCAGGCCAATTTGGCTTGTAAATCCGTCAACCCGGCTCAGCGCCTGGCGCGGAACACCTGCGGGTCGTCGTAGAAGGCCGCGTCGCCGTTCGCCGGCCACCAGCCGGGCACTCCCAGCAGCGGCAGCGGCGCGAAGGGCTTGGCCGCCAGCCGCTCGGCGCTCAGCCAGCCGGCCAGCCAGGCGTCCGCCTCTGCTGCCGATTCAAGAGCTGCCGGCGCCTGCAGCACGTGGGCCGTGATCGATTTGTAGGGCGACACCAGCTTTTCCAGCGCGGCGTGGCCGGGCACCCACAGCCGCGCCTCGCGCCAGAGCGGGCGCAGCGGGCCGAACAGCTCGGCCCAGCGCCGCGCCGCCAGCGCCTGCCACAGCGGCTCGGGCGCGGCCAGCAGGGCGCCGCTCTCGTCGAGCAGGGTGATGGCGTCGCGCACCGGGCCGCGCGTGGCGCGCACGCCGTCGCGCGCGATCTCGGCCGCCTGCAGCGCGTTCAGGCGCCGCTTGGCTTGCGGAAAGGCCAGCCACGCCAGGCCGTTGAGGAAATCGTGCAGGTGGTCGCGCGTGGGCACGGCACGTTCGGCAAACACGAACTGCTCATACGCCACGCCGGCCGGCAGCGCCGCCTGCGGCACGAAGCGCACCGGCGCCGCACCTTGGGCCACCGCGTTCAGCGCCCCGGCCACGCCAGCGCCCGCCTGCCAGCGCGCCAGCGCCGGCTCGCCCCAGCGGCGCACGGGCTGCCACCAGGGCTGTTGCCAGTCGATGGTCGGTGCGGTCTGTGTGGCGGAAATGGGTGGAGTGAGCGGCGCGGCGCGCGTCATGCGACGATGGTGCCACAGCGCCCCGGCCCGCAGCCTGGCTGTCCGCAGGCGGCCGCGCACCCATCCGCGGCATGGCAAGCAGTACCAATTCAATAGCTGCCTGCGCCCGTCAGCAAAGGGCTGCAGCCCGTTTTGGTCCGGATTCCGAACACCTGTCCTCGCCGCGACCCACTACACTGGCCTGCACCGCGCCTGCGCGCCCAACCCATCAAAGCCGCATGAGTACCACCCCGCCGCCAGCGCCCGCCGCTCCCTCCGGCCCGCGCCCGCCGCGCCGCAACCAGGCGCGCGACATCCACGAGGCGCACCGCGTCGCCACGCCGCTGGAGCTGCTGTTCGACCTGGTGTTCGTGGTCGCCATCGCGCAGTCGGCGGCGCAACTCGACCACGGCGTGCTGGCGCACCACACGGCGCAGGCGGTGGGCGGCTACCTGCTGGCCTTCGGCGCCATCTGGTGGGCGTGGATCAACTACACCTGGTTCGCCTCGGCCTACGACGACGACAGCACCGCCTTCTGCCTGCTGACGCTGCTGCAGATGAGCGGCGTGCTGCTGCTGGCCACCGGCATCCCGGGCATGTTCGAGGGCCAGTTCCTGGCGCCCGTGCTGGGCTACGTGCTGATGCGGCTGGCGCTGGGCGTGCAATGGCTGCGTGCCGGCCGGGGCGACCCGGCGCGGCGGCGCACCTGCCGGCGCTACGCCACCGGCATCGCGCTGGTGCAGGCCGGCTGGGTGCTGTTTCTGCTCGCGGCCGAAAGCGGCGTGCTGAGCGGCGCCGGTCTGGTGGCCGCCATCCTGGCACTCTGGCTGTGTGAACTGGCGGTGCCGCCCTGGGCCGAAGGCGCCGGCAATACGCCCTGGCACGCGCACCACATCGCCGAGCGCTACGGCCTGCTGGTGATCATCGTGCTGGGCGAGGGCATCCTGGGCGCCACCAACGCGGTTTCGGGCATGTGGCAGGCGCACGGCTGGAGCCTCGACCTGGCACTGGTGGGTTTTGCCGGCACGCTGCTGGTGTTCAGCCTGTGGTGGATGTACTTCCTGGTGCCGTCGGCCGACGCGCTGCACCACCACCGCGAGCGCGCCTTCGTCTGAGGCTACGGCCACTTCGCCGTGTTCGCCGCCCTGTCCGCCGTGGGCGCCGGGCTGGAGGTGGTGGCCGACGTGCTGACGAACGCCCAGGACGCCGCCGCAACGCACGGGGCTGCCGCGCAGGGCGTGGCCGAAGCGGCCCACGGTGCCGTGGAGGGAGCGCACGAAGCGGCGCACGGCGTCTCCGCCCTGTACGCCATCGGCATGGTGGCGCTGGCCGAGGGCATCTACGTGCTCGCGCTGTGGGCGCTGTACCGCTGGGTCTCGCGCGCGCGGCACCACGACGGGTGGCTCACCCTGGTGTGCCTGGCCTGCATCGCCGCCGCGCCCGCCGCCGTGGCGCTGGGCCTGCCGCTGCCCTGGGGCCTGCTGCTGCTGTCACTGGGCCCCATCATCGCCGTGGCCTACCACGGGCATGGGCGGGTGCATTGCGCGGAGAGTTTTGCGGTGCGGTGAGCGCCGGGAGGCGCCGCTGCCTCTAACTCAGCCGCGGTAGCGAACCGTATTCGGCTGCTTGGTAGGCACAAGTTCGAATTGCGCCGGGTAACGTCGAAACAACGTGGTCGAACTGCCTGTCTTTGCTAGCAGTCCGGCGTCTCGCAAGGTCTTTGCCGCCACGCTTAAATGCAGAGGCTCGCGCGTAGCCAACTCAGGCAGTGCTTTGAGGATCGCCTTCACGGAAGGCCCGACGTTCGGTTGGGGCGCAGCGGTGGGCTCAGCCACCATTTGCGGCGAAGTAACTTTACGAGTTGGCAGCGCCGGATTCTTCAGGGGCGGCTCCAGGGACGCCGGCCTTGACTCGCCAACCACGTCTATCAGAATCACCTCGTCATAGAAGCTCTCAGGATTGGCAAAAATTTTGTTCGGTAGGCTGTAGCACAGTACCTTGCAATGGCGCTCTCGCAGCCACATCGCAAGTGGAACGAAATCGGCGTCGCCTGAGCAGATCGCGACGACGTTGATATCGTTGCGGCATACAGCTTCCACTGCGTCAATTACCAGAGCGCTATCGGTCGTGGTTTTGTCAACGATGAGGTTGGCCACTGGACGCACTCCGTGCCGCCAAAGCACCGCTTCTATCGCACGAAGGCTCTCCGGCCGGCCATAGGCCCGTCGGTAGACGATGCGGTCCGCCAGGGTGCGAACGCTGGTCAACACGTGGTCAAGCGCTGTTGGATCGTTGAGGTTGTCCGCGTCGATAAATATCGCTAGGTTTCCAGACGCTGAAGCCCCATTCGATGCAACCAGCGCCGAACTCATGTTGCTACCCGCCAGGCCAGCGGCTCGCCCCCCGCCAGCGGCTTCACCACCGCCTCGCCGAAGGGGTAGCTCTCGGGCGGCGTCCACTCTTCTTTTCGTAGCTGGATGCGCCCGCTGTTCCTGGGCAGACCGTAGAAATCGGCACCAAAAAACGCGGCAAAGCCTTCCAGTTTGTCGAGCGCGCCGGCGGCCTCGAAGGCGGCGGCGTACAGCTCCAGCGCGGCGTGGGCGGTGTAGCAGCCGGCGCAGCCGCTGGCGTGCTCCTTCAGATGGGCGGGATGCGGGGCGCTGTCGGTGCCAAGGAAGAATCTGGGGTTGCCGCTGGTGGCCGCCTGCACCAGCGCCTGGCGATGCACCTCGCGCTTGAGCACCGGCAGGCAGTAGTAGTGCGGTCGGATGCCGCCCAGGAAGATGGCGTTGCGGTTGTACAGAAGGTGGTGCGCGGTGATGGTGGCGCCGGTGTACGCGCCGGCTTCGGTCACATACTGCGCGGCTTCCTTCGTGGTGATGTGCTCGAACACCACCTTCAGCTCCGGGAAATCGCGCCGCAGCGGGATCATCACGCGGTCGATGAACACCGCCTCGCGGTCGAACAGGTCGATGTCGGCGTCGGTCACTTCGCCATGCACCAGCAGCTTGAGACCGGCGCGCTGCATGGCCTCCAGCGCGGCGTAGGTCTTGCGGATGTCGGTCACGCCGGCGTCGCTGTTGGTGGTGGCGCCGGCCGGGTAGAGCTTGAGGGCGACGATGCCGGCCTCGGCCGCGCGGACGATCTCGCCTGCCGGGGTGTTGTCGGTCAGGTAGAGCGTCATCAGCGGCTCGAAGGCCGTGCCCGCCGGCACCGCCTGCTGGATGCGCTGCCTGTAGGCCAGCGCCAGCGCCGTGGTGGTCACCGGCGGCTTGAGGTTGGGCATGATGATGGCGCGCCCGAACTGCGCGGCCGTGTGCGGCACCACGCTGGCCAGGGCGGCGCCGTCGCGCACGTGCAGGTGCCAGTCGTCGGGGCGGGTGATCGTGAGGGTCTGCGGGGCGTTCATGGCGCGGATTTTCGCATCCGGGGCCGCGGCCAGCGGCGCCGCGCGTCGGTAGTTCCCCGGGCATGACCGACACGAAACGGTCATATATTCGTCACGGGAGACCAACACAATCACGGCCGTGGCATCGATCGAGCTCGAGAACATTGGCAAGCAGTGGGGTGCCACGCATGCGCTGCAAGGCATCGACCTTCAGGTGGACGAGGGCAGCTTCTGCGTGCTCCTCGGCCCTTCGGGCTGCGGCAAATCGACCACGCTGCGCATCATCGCGGGGCTGGAGCAGCCCACCAGCGGCAGCGTCACCATCGGCGGGCGCGATGTCACGCGGCTGCCACCTTCGCAGCGCCAGATCGCAATGGTGTTCCAGAACTACGCGCTGTTCCCGCACCTCTCGGTGGCCGACAACATCTGCTTCGGGCTGCAGGTGCGCAAGGTGCCCGCCGACGAACGCGCCCGCCGGCTGCAGGAGACCGCCGCCCTGCTCGGCCTGTCGGCCCTGCTGGAGCGCAAGCCCAGCCAGCTTTCCGGCGGCCAGCAGCAGCGCGTGGCGCTGGGCCGTGCGCTGGTGGCCGGCACCCGCGTGTGCCTGATGGACGAGCCGCTGTCCAACCTCGACGCCCAGCTGCGCCAGGACATGCGGCGCGAGCTGCGCGAGCTGCAGCGCCAGCTCGGCCTCACCGTGGTGTACGTGACGCACGACCAGGCCGAGGCCATGAGCATGGCCGACCAGGTGGTGCTGCTGAACAAGGGCCGGGTGGAGCAGGCCGCCGGCGCGCGCACGCTGTACGCGCGGCCGGCCAGCACCTTTGCGGCGCGCTTCATCGGCACGCCGCCGATGAACCTGCTGGCCGTGGAGCAGGGCCGCATCGCCGGCAGCGACGTCGCCGTCGCCTTGCCGGAGGGCGCCGCCTGGCTCGGCGTGCGGCCGGAGGCCGTGTCCCTCTACCCGCCGGGCAGCGCCAACACGCTGCCCGCCACCGTGCGCGGCAGCGAATACCTGGGCGCCGACGGCGTGCTGGAGTGCGCGGTCGGCAGCCAGACGCTGCTGGTGCGCACCAGCGGCCAGGTCCAGGCCGAGTCCGGCGCCGCCGTGGGCCTGGGCTGGCCGGCCGACGCCACCCATGCCTTCGGCGCCGACGAGCGACGCCTTTCCGACCCTTCCCTCAACTGAACCGATTGCCCAACCAAGGAGCTCCCATGTTGCGACACACCTTTCTGCGCCTCTCCGCCACGGCGCTGGCCTCCGGCGCCCTGCTGCTGGCGGCCGGTGTACCAGCCCACGCGCAAGGCACGACCGAAGTGCAGTTCTATTACCCGGTGGCCGTCGGTGGCCCGATCGCCAAGGTGATCGACGGCTTCGCCGAAGGCTTCATGAAAGAGAACCCCGGCATCAAGGTGACACCGATCTACGCCGGCACCTACCAGGAGACCATCGTCAAGGCGCTCACCGCGCACAAGTCGGGCACGCCGCCAGTGACCTCGGTGCTGCTGTCGACCGACATGTTCACGCTGATCGACGAAGACGCCATCGTGCCCTTCGACAACTTCGCCAAGTCGGCGGAAGACAAGGCCTGGATGGGCGGCTTCTACAAGGCCTTCATGCTCAACAGCCAGACCGGCGGCAAGACCTGGGGCATTCCGTTCCAGCGCTCCACCGTGGTGATGTACTGGAACAAGGAGGCCTTCAAGGAAGCCGGGCTGGACCCCGAGAAGCCGCCGACGAGCTGGGCGGAACTGAAGACCATGGCCGCCAAGCTGACCAGGAAGGACGCCAGCGGCAAGGTCACGCAGTACGGCGTGCAGATTCCCTCCAGCGGCTTCCCCTACTGGCTGTTCCAGACGCTCTCGACCACCAACGACGTGCTGCTGGCCAACGAGACCGGCAACAAGGTCACCTTCGACAACCCGAAGGTGATCGAGGCGCTGCAATTCTGGGTCGATCTCGGCAAGGCCGGCGTGCACCCGACCGGCGTGGTCGAGTGGGGCACCACGCCCAAGGACTTCTTCGAGAAGAAGGCCGCCATCATCTACACCACCACCGGCAACCTGACCAACATCCGCAAGAACGCGCCGTTCGACTTCGGCGTGGCCATGATCCCGGGCCACAAGCGCAAGGGCTCGCCCACCGGCGGCGGCAACTTCTACATCTTCAAGAAGAGCACGCCGGCGCAGCAGGAAGCCGCGTACAAGTTCGTCAAGTGGATCACCCAGCCCGAGCGCGCCGCGCAGTGGAGCATCGACACCGGTTACGTGGCCACCTCGCCCGCGGCCTACGACACGCCGGCGCTCAAGAAATACACCGCCGACTTCCCGCCCGCGCTGGTGGCGCGCGACCAGCTGCCGGTGTCGGTGGCCGAGTTCTCCACCCACGACAACCAGCGCGTGACCAAGGCGCTGAACGACGGCCTGCAGGCCGCGCTCACCGGCACCAAGACCCCGGCGCAGGCCATGAAGGACGCGCAGGCCGAGGCCAACCGCATCCTGCGCGGCTACAAGTGATGCGCGCGGGGCTGCACGTCGGATTTCAAGATTTTTAGGCCTGCAGCCCTTTCGTGACGGGCGCAGACAGCTCCTGATTGAATAGCAATCCGATGACCGACCCGGGCCACCCCGGCACCCGCGCCATCCACGCCTGGCTGCTCCTGCTGCCAGCGCTGCTGCTGCTGGTGGCGTTCACGCACTACCCGGCGGTGCAGACGCTGATCGACAGCTTCCACTCCACACCCAAGGGCAGCCGGCCGGCGGAGTGGGTGGGGCTGGAGAACTACCAGGTGATGGTGGATGACCCGGTGTTCTGGACCGCGGTGCGCAACAACCTGTGGTTCGCCTCGGCCACCATCCCCTGCTCCATCGGCCTGGCGCTGCTGATGGCGCTGTGGGTCAACGAGCGCATCGCGGGGCGTGCGTTCCTGCGCATGGCCTACTTCACGCCCACGGTGCTGCCGATGATCGCCGTGGCCAACATCTGGCTGTTCTTCTACACGCCGCAGTACGGCCTGCTGGAGAAGTTCACCAGCCTGCTCGGCATGCCTTCGGTCAACTGGCTCGGCAACCCGCACACCGCGCTCGGCGCCGTCACGGTGGTGGCGATCTGGAAGGAGGCCGGCTTCTTCATGATCTTCTACCTGGCCGCGCTGCAGACGCTCAACCCGAGCCTGCGCGAGGCCGCGGCCATCGAGGGCGCGTCGCGCTGGCAGTTCTTCCGCCGCGTGCAGTGGCCGCTGTTGATGCCGACCACGCTGTTCGTGCTGATCAACGCCTTCATCAACGCCTTCCGCATGGTGGACCATTTGTTCGTACTCACGCGTGGCGGGCCCAACAACGCCTCCACGCTGCTGCTGTACCACCTGTACGAGGTCGGCTTCAGCTTCTGGGACACGGCCTACGCCGCGGCCATCACCGTGGTGCTGCTGGTGGTGCTGGCGGGCATCGCGCTCATCCAGTTCTTCGTGCTCGACAGGCGGGTGCACTACAAATGAAGCGGCCATGCACCCAGGGCAGCAGGGCGGCAGCGCCATGAACAGCGCCGCGCAGCACCTGGCGTTCAACGAACCCAGCTGGCTCGACACCCTGGCTGCCTGGGTGCTGGCGCTGCTGTGGATCCTGCCGCTGGCCTACGCGGTGTGGACGGCCTTCCACCCCGCCGCCTACGCGACGCGCTTCGATCTGCTGGCGCCGCTCACGCTCGACAACTTCCGCCGCGCCTGGGCGGCGGCGCCGTTCGCGCGCTACTTCGTCAACACCATGCTGCTGGTGGCGATGATCCTGGCGGTGCAGCTGGTGCTGAGCACGCTGGCCGCCTACGCCTTCGCGCGCTACCGCTTTCCGGGCCGCGACATCGCCTTCGCGCTGGTGCTGGTGCAGCTGCTCATCATGCCGGACATCCTGCTGGTCGAGAACTACAAGACCATGAGCCGGCTCGGCCTGGTGGACACGCTGCTGGCCATCGGCCTGCCCTACTTCGCCTCGGCCTTCGCCATCTTCCTGCTGCGCCAGACCTTCATGGGCATTCCCAAGGAGCTGGACGAAGCCGCGCGGGTGGAAGGCGCCGGCCCGCTGCAGACGCTGTGGCGCGTCTACGTGCCCTTGGCCAAGCCGGTCTACACCGCGTTCGCGCTGGTGTCGGTGAGCTACCACTGGAACAACTTCCTGTGGCCGCTGATCATCACCAACAGCCCCAACGCGCGGCCGCTCACCGTGGGGCTGCAGGTGTTCTCGTCGGTCGATCAGGGGGTGGACTGGTCGGTCATCACCGCCGCCACGCTGATGACCTCCGGGCCGCTGCTGGTCGCCTTCCTGCTGTTCCAGCGCCAGTTCGTGCAGAGCTTCATGCGGGCCGGCATCAAGTAGCGCAGCCCGCCGCACGCCGCACGCCGCAGAATCACCCCATGAAACTCGTCACCTGGAACACCCAATGGTGCTGCGGCCTCGACGGCGTGGTGAGCCCGGCACGCATCGTCGACGGTGCCCGCAGCCTGGCCGGCGAAGGCGGCCTCGACGCGCTGTGCCTGCAGGAGATCGCCCAGGGCTACCCCGACATGCCGGGCGCGCCGGGCGACCAGCCGGCCGAGCTGGCGGCGCTGCTGCCCGGCTACCGGGTGTTCTTCGGCGCCGCGGTGGACGAGTTCGATGCACAGGGACGGCGCCAGCGCTTCGGCAACCTGATCGCCACGCGCCTGCCGGTGCTGCAGGTGGAGCACCACCGCCTGCCCTGGCCCGCGGATGCCGGCGTGCGCAGCATGCCGCGCCTGTGCACGGTGGTGACGCTGAGGGACCCGCAGCTGGGCGCGCTGCGTGTGATGACCACCCACCTCGAGTACTACTCGCCGCGCCAGCGCATGGCGCAGGCGCGTGCGCTGCACGCGCTCCACGCCGAAGCCTGCGAGCGCGCCGCCGCGCCGCCTGCCGAGGACGACAGCCGCTCGCCCTTCCAGACCAAGGCGCACGCGCCGCACGCCATCCTGTGCGGCGACTTCAACCTTGAAGCCAGCGAACCGGAGTACGCGGTGATTCAGGCGCCAAATCAGCCTGCAGCCGTTTCGCAGCAGGCGCAGGCAGCTATAAAAACAAAAGCAAACCCGCTCTGCGATGCCTGGCCGCTGGTGCACGGCCAGGCGCCGCACGCGCCCACGTTCCGGCTGTTCGACCGCACCTACGGACCCGACCCGGTGGCCTGCGATTTCTGCTTCGTCAGCGCCTCGCTGGCCGGCCGCGTGCGCGCGCTGCGGGTGGATGGCGAGACGCGCGTGTCGGACCACCAGCCGGTGCTGCTGGTACTGGATTGATGCCGCACCCGGCTCAGGCCAGGTAGTCGCCGCTGGCTTCGGGCTGGTAGTCGACGGTATGCACCACCAGCTGGCTTTCCTGGCCGTCGGCGCCGCGCCAGCTGGCCACTTCGCCCGCGCGCAGGCCCAGCAAGGCGGTGCCCAGCGGCGACAGCACCGAGATCGCGCCCCGGGCCGCATCCGCTTCCTGCGGGTAGCACAGCGTGAGGCTGCGCGCCTGCCCGCCCGCCGGGTCGGCCACGCTGAGGCGCGAGTGCATGGTGACGACGTCGGCGGCGATGGTCTGCGAAGGCACCAGCTCGGCGGCGTCGATCAGCGCCGACAGGTCGACGGCCGACACGGCGCCGCCGGGCTGGCGCCGCAGCAGGTTGAAGATGCGCACGTGGTCGAGTTCGGTGATGGTGCGATTGAAGACGGTGGTCATGGTCGTGTCCTGAAAATCGAGGAAGAAGCAGGCGCTGCGCGGCAACGTCATGTGCCGCGGCAAGGCATGAAGAATGAAGGGGCTGGCAGCCCCGGCGGGAACAGGCCCGACGATCAGTGGGTGCGCTGGGAGGAATCAGGCAGCGGGATCGTCGGGCTCAGGCAAGTGCGGCCAGCTGGCACGCACGGTGGGCCAGGCCGGCCCGCTGAAGCGTTCGACGGGTGAGGCACGCACACGCCATCTCGCCGGCCACGTGGGCCGGTGCGGCGCGCCACCGGGCGCGCGTGGGCATGACTTGCGGGTTCACCATACGGCCGATGATACCGGGCCGTGGCGCAGTCGGTCTGACGGCCTCAGCCCACCGCGGTGCGGAAGGCTGGCAGGCCGACGCCCGCGGCGTCGAAGCCGCCGTCCACCGCCAGCACCTGGCCCGTCACGTAGCCGGCGTCGCGCGTGCAGAGAAAGCCCACGGCGGCGGCGATCTCTTCTTCCAGGCCGTAGCGGGCCAGCGGCACGCTGGCGTGGTAGTCGGCCCGGATCTCGGGCGAGTGCACGGCCTTGGCCATCGCGGTTTCCACCGGCCCGGGCGCGATGGCGTTGACGCGCACGCCGTACGAGGCCCATTCCACCGCCAGCTGTTTGGTGAGCTGGATCAGCGCCGCCTTGCTGGTGCCATACGCCACGCGCAGCGTGCTGGCGCGCAGGCCGGAGATGGAGGCGATGTTGACGATGCTGCCGCCGCCGGCGCGCCGCAGCGCGGGCAGCACGGCCTGCGCGCAGATGAAAGCGCCGTCGAGGTTGGTGGCCATGACGAAACGCCACTCGTCGAAGCTGGTGTCGGCCGCCGGCTTGAACACCGCCACACCGGCGTTGTTGACCAGCGCGTCGATGCTGCCGAAGGCCTGTTCCACCTGCGCCACCGCGCGCTGCACCGCCGCGCGGTCGGACACGTCGGCGTGGATGGCCAGCACGCGGTCGCCGTGCCCGGCCGCCAGCTCCGCGGCGCAGGCGGCGAGCTTGGGCTCGTCGATGTCGATCAGCGCGACGCACTGGCCGCGCGCCAGGAACCAGTGCGCGATCGCCTTGCCGATGCCGCGCGCGGCGCCGGTGACGATGGCAACGGGTGGGGAGGCTTCTTTGGTCATGGGCAGTTCAGGGCAAGCAGCCGTGTGGCCCGATGTTGCAGGGGTCTTCCCGCAGCCGGGCCGGACGATTGTCCCGCAGGCGACCGGCTGGCGGCCATGCCTCAGGGTTAACGTGGACGGTCGCCCACCCCGACGGAGGCGAGCGCGGGTGCCGGCGGTTTTAAGATAGCGGGTTCGCGTCAGGGGAGACCGCCATGCGTGGCGGGCCTTCCGAGCCAGCTTTCATGTCCGATTCCCGCCCTTCCGATTCCACGCCCCCGCCACCCGCGGCCGACCAGGGCGCTCCCACCCGCGTGCCGCTCGCCATCGAGGACTGGCTCACGGTGATCATCATGGCCCTGCTGGCCCTGATCACCTTCGCCAACGTGCTGGTGCGCTACTTCACCGATGCCTCCTTCGCCTGGACGGAAGAGGTCTCGGTGTTCCTGATGATCGTGCTGGCCATGGTGGCCGGCTCGGGCGCGGTGGCGCGCAACCGGCACATCCGCATCGAGTACTTCGCCGACAGCGGCTCGCCCCAGCGGCAGCGGCGCCTGGCCGTGTTCGGCGCCGCCATGGTGGCGCTGCTGTTCACGCTGCTCACGGTGCTGTCGGCCCGCCTGCTGGTGGACGACGTGCGCTACGGCGAGACCTCGCCCGGCATCGGCGTGCCACAGTGGTGGTACACGATGTGGCTGCCCATCATCAGCGCCGCCATCACGCTGCGCGCCGTGGGCCTGATGCTGCGCGGCGGCCGCGCCGCCGCCGCCAACCCCGATCTGCCCACCTCGGCCGCGGTGCGGGACGAGGAGCGCGCGCCATGAACGAGCGGGCAACTAGGCCAGCGTCTTGCAGGTCGATCACCATGAGCCGCGCCCTGCGCTCCGGACGGGCGCGACCGAGCGCCGCCCGGCCGTCCGAAGGCGCGAAGGCCCCCCCGGGGGGCAGCGCAGCAGGCGCAGCCGCGAAGCGTGGGGGCCACATTTCATGATCGCCACGCTCCTGTTTGCGATCTTCATCATCACCATGCTGATGGGCGTGCCCATCGGCGCGGCGCTGGGCCTGGCCGGTGCAGCGGCCATCGGGTTGGCCAACGCCGAGACGCCCTGGTTCGGCCTGCTGGCGGTGCCTCAGAACTTCTACGCCGGCCTGGGCAAGTACCCGCTGCTGGCGATTCCGATGTTCGTGCTGGTGGGCTCGATCTTCGACCGCTCGGGCGTGGCGGCGCGGCTGGTGAACTTTGCCACCGCCATCGTCGGGCGCGGGCCGGGCATGCTGCCGCTGATCGCCATCGCCGTGGCCATGTTCATGGGCGGCATCTCGGGCTCGGGGCCGGCCACGGCGGCGGCGGTGGGCGGCGTGATGATCGCCGCCATGGCCAAGGCGGGCTATCCGTCGGCCTACTCGGCCAGCGTGGTGGGCGCGGCGGCGGCCACCGACATTTTGATCCCGCCCTCGGTGGCGTTCATCGTCTATTCGGTGCTGGTGCCGGGCGCCTCGGTGCCGGCGCTGTTCGCCGCCGGCATGATCCCGGGCGTGCTGGTGGGGCTGGCGCTGATCGTGCCCGCCGTGTGGCTGGCGCGCCGCCACAAGATGGGCGAGCAGGAGCGCGACATGCCCCGCCCGCCCTTCTGGCGCAGCCTGCGCGAAGCCAGCTGGGGCCTGGCGGCGCCGGTGGTGATCCTGGGCGGCATGCGCGCAGGCTTCTTCACGCCCACCGAGGCGGCGGTAGTGGCCGTGTTCTACGGCCTGTTCGTCGGCATGGTGATCCACCGCACGATCCGCGTGCGCGACCTGTTCGAGATCCTGCGCGAATCGGGCGAGCTGTCGGCGGTGATCCTGCTGGTGGTGTCGCTGGCCGGCATCTTCGCGTTCTCGCTGTCCACGCTGGGCGTGATCGACCCGATCACCCGGGCCATCGTCAACTCCGGGCTGGGCGAATACGGCGTGCTCACGCTGATCGTGCTGCTGCTGGTGGTGCTGGGCATGTTCCTGGACGGCATCTCGATCTTCCTGATCTTCGTGCCGCTGATGTGGCCGCTGATCCAGCACTACCACTGGGACGTGGTCTGGTTCGGCGTGCTGCTGACGCTGATGGTGGCCATGGGCCAGTTCACGCCGCCGCTGGCGGTGAACCTGATGGTGTCGTGCCGCATCGCCGGCGTGAGCATGGAACAGACCGTGCGCTGGGTGCTGCCGATGGTGTTCGCCATGGGCGTGGTGGTGCTGGCCGTGATCGTCTGGCCGCAACTGGCCATGTGGCTGCCGGGGCTGCTGGGGTATTGATTTTTAAAGCCTTTTAGGCCGTCAGCCCATATCTGGCGGGCGCAGACAGATCCTCTTTTTGAAGCGTTTTCTTTTCTCACCGTCAACAAGGAGACCATGATGAAACTTCGCCGCCACGTCCTGGCATGGACCGCCGCCGCCTCCGCCGCCCTGGCGCTAGGCCTGCCCACCGCCGCCCAGGCGCAGAACTACAAGTCGGAATACCGCGTCTCGCTGGTGGTCGGCACCGCGTTCCCCTGGGGCAAGGGCGCCGAGATCTGGGCAAACAAGGTGCGCGAGCGCACCAACGGCCGCATCAACTTCAAGCTCTACCCCGGCGTGTCGCTGATCCAGGGCGACCAGACGCGCGAGTTCAGCGCGCTGCGCCAGGGCGTGATCGACCTGGCCGTGGGCTCGACCATCAACTGGTCGCCGCAGGTCAAGCAGCTGAACCTGTTCTCGCTGCCCTTCCTGATGCCCGACTACGCCGCCATCGACGCCTTGACGCAGGGCGAGGTGGGCAAGGAAATCTTCAAGACGCTGGACAAGGCCGGCGTGGTGCCGCTGGCCTGGGGCGAAAACGGCTACCGCGAGCTGACCAACTCCAAGCACCCGGTGCGCACGCCGGAAGACCTGAAGGGCCTGAAAATCCGCGTGGTCGGCTCGCCGCTGTTCATCGACACCTTCACCGCCCTGGGCGCCAACCCCACGCAGATGAGCTGGGCCGACGCGCAGCCCGCCTTCGCCAGCGGCGCGGTGGACGGCCAGGAAAACCCGATGAGCATCTTCACGGCCGCCAAGCTGCAGAACGTGGGTCAGAAGAACGTGACCATGTGGGGCTACGTGGCCGACCCGCTGATCTTCGTGGTCAACAAGGACATCTGGAACAGCTGGACGCCGGCCGACCGCGAGATCGTGCGTCAGGCCGCCATCGAGGCCGGCAAGGACGAGATCGCCATCGCCCGCAAGGGCCTGGCCGAGCCCGGCCAGCCGCTGCTGAAGGACATCGCCGCGCTGGGCGTGAACATCGTCCACCTCACGCCCGCCGAGCGTGAGGCCTTCGTCAAGACCACCCGCCCGGTCTACAACAAGTGGAAGCCCCAGGTGGGCACCGACCTGGTGAACATGGCCGAAAAAGCCATCGCCGCGCGCAAGAAGTAAACCGCAGCAGCACCAGCCAAAAAGCCCCGCGATGCGGGGCTTTTTTTGTACCAGAACGCTATCCAAACGATAGCTGCCTGCGCCTGCTGCTCATGGGCTGAAGGCCGATTTCACTCCGAAAACATCCCTGCCGCCACTTGATGTGGGGCATCCGATGTCGGATCTGAAGCGGCGCGAAAACCCGATGCCTGCGCTGATCGATATCCGCCAGATGGCCGCCGCGGAGCAGGCCAACCGCGCGGCCGTCGCGGAGCGGGTTCCGCCCGGCCGCTGGCGGCGCCCCCCAGGAGGGAAGCCGCGCAGCTGCGCAGGGGTCAGTGGTTCAGGATCTTGCTCAGGAAGTCCTTGGTGCGCGGCTGGCGTGCCTCGGGGTTGCCGAAGAACTCCTCCTTGCTGCAGTCTTCCAGGATGTGGCCACCCACGTCGATGAAGATCACGCGGTTGGCCACCTTGCGCGCGAAGCCCATCTCGTGCGTGACCACCATCATGGTCATGCCTTCCTTGGCCAGCGTGACCATCACGTCCAGCACCTCACCCACCATCTCGGGGTCGAGCGCGGAGGTGGGTTCGTCGAACAGCATCACCACCGGGTCCATGCTGAGCGCGCGGGCGATCGCCACGCGCTGCTGCTGGCCGCCGGAGAGCTGGCCGGGGAACTTGTCCTTGTGCGCCATCAGGCCCACGCGGTCGAGCATCTTGAGGCCGCGCGCCCTGGCTTCATCGGGCTTGCGGCCCAGCACCTTGACCTGCGCGATGGTCAGGTTCTCGGTGACGGAAAGGTGCGGGAACAGCTCGAAATGCTGGAACACCATGCCGACCTTGCTGCGCAGCTTGGGCAGGTCGGTCTTGGGATCGGACAGCGGGATGCCGTTGACGATGATCTCGCCCTTCTGGTAGGGCTCGAGCGCGTTGACGGTCTTGATCAGCGTGGACTTGCCGGAGCCGGAAGGCCCGCAGACCACCACCACGTCGCCCTTGTCGATGTTGACCGAGCAGTCGTTCAGCACCTGCACCGGGCCGTACCACTTGGAGACGTTCTTGATTTGGATCATGTGTTCGGACATGGCGGGCTCCTATCGGATGATGGCGATCTTGCGGTGCAACCGCTTGACCAGGTAAGACAGCGAATAGCAGATGATGAAGTACAGCACCGCGGCGGCCAGATACATCTCGATCGGGCGGCCGAGGTTCTTGCCCGCGGTGTCGAAACCCTTGAGCAGGTCGTAGGCGCCGATGGCGTAGACCAGCGAGGTGTCCTGGAACAGGATGATGGTCTGCGTGAGCAGCACCGGCAGCATGTTGCGGAACGCCTGTGGCAGGATCACCAGGGTCATGTTCTGCTTGTAACTCATGCCCAGCGCCTGGCCGGCGAACACCTGGCCGCGCGGGATCGACTGGATGCCGGCGCGCATGATCTCCGAGAAGTACGCCGCCTCGAACGCGATGAAGGTGATGAAGGCCGAGTACTCCGCGCCGATGGGCCGCCCGATCAGCAGCGGCACCAGCAGGAAGAACCACAGGATCACCATCACCAGCGGGATGGAGCGCATGCCGTTGACGTAGATGGCGGCCGGCGCGTCGAGCCACTTCTTGCCGGACAGCCGCATCAGCGCCAGCAGCGTGCCGAAGAAGATGCCGCCCAGCGTGGCCACCACCGTGAGCGTGACGCTGAACCACAGGCCCTTGAGCAGGAAGTTCTGGACCAGCGCCCAGTTGAAGATGGAAAGGTCGAGGTTCATGCTCAATGCCCCCCACCGGTACCGGATGCCACGAAGCCCGGCACGCGCGAGCGCTTCTCGACCACCGCCATGATGCGGTTGATCACCAGCGCCGAGATGACGTAGAGCACCGTGACGGCCAGGTAGGCCTCGATCGGCCTGGCCGTCTCTTCACCGACCTGCATCGCGTACTGCGTCAGCTCGGGGATCGACACCGCGAACGCCACCGACGAGTTCTTGAAGATGTTCATCGATTCGCTGGTGAGCGGCGGGATGATGATGCGGTACGCCATTGGCAGGATCACGTAGCGGTAGTACTGCGGCGTGGTGAAGCCCAGCGCCATGCCCGCGTAGCGCTGGCCCTTGGGTAGGGCCTGGATGCCGGCGCGCACCTGCTCGGCAATGCGGGCGGAGGTGAAGAAGCCCAGGGCGAACACCACCAGGATGAAGGGCGGCAGATTCTTGGCGGGCGGCACCAGCGCCGGCACCACGAAGTACCAGAGGAAGATCTGGACCAGCAGCGGAATGTTGCGGAACAGCTCCACCCAGGCATTGCCGAAGCGCACCAGCTTCGGGCTGTCGGGCAGCGTGCGGATCACACCGATGATGGAGCCCACGATCAGCGCGATCGCCAGCGCGGTGAGGGATACGGCCACCGTCCAGCCCCAGGCGGAAATGATCCAGTTGAGGTAGGTGTAATCGCGGCCATGCCCGAAGCAGCCGCTGATCACGTCACCCGTCACGGTGTCCTTGCAGAACACCTCCCAATCCATCGCCATGTCGGTCCTCCTTCCGTGCCCCAGCGGTCTGCCCAAACGACAACGCCCACCCTTGGGGGGTGGGCGTTGCAGGTCTCATGCCATGGGCAGGATCACTTGTTGCCGTAGTCTTCCATAGGCTTGTCGTTCGGGTTGGCCCAGGCGGCCTTGGTGCTTTCGGAGGCCGGCATGTTCAGGGCCATGTTGCTGGGCGGAATCGGCTGCATGAACCACTTGTCGTACAGCTTGGCCAGCGAACCATCCTTGATCTGGCGGACGATGCTGTCGTCCACGGCCTTCTTCAGCTTGGCGTCGCCCTTGGGCAGCATGCAGGCGATAGGCTCCACCGACAGCGTCTCGCCGACGATGGCGAAGTCCTTCGGGTTCTTGGAGGTGGCGATGTTCTTGGCCAGGATCGAGCCGTCCATCACGAAGGCGTCGGCACGGCCGGACTCCAGCAGCAGGAAGCTGTCGGCGTGGTCCTTTCCCATGACTTCCTTGAAGTCGATGCCGTTGGCGCGCTCGTTCTTGCGCAGCGTCTGCACGCTGGTGGTGCCGGTGGTGGTGGCCACGGTCTTGCCGTTCAGGTCCTTGATGGACTTGATGCCGGAGTTGGCCTTGACGGCCATGCGCACTTCTTCCACATAGGTGGTGTAGGCGAAGTCCACGTCCTTCTGGCGGCCCTTGTTGTTGGTGGTGGATCCGCACTCGAAGTCGATGGTGCCGTTCTGGATCAGCGGAATGCGGTTCTGCGAGGTGATCGGCTGGTAGTTGATCTTCAGCTTGGTGCCCAGCTGCTTGCCGATGTCATCGACGATGCGCTCGGCCATCTCGGTGTGGAAGCCAACGTATTTGCCGCCACCCACCGTGAAGGCCAGGCCCGAGGAATCGCGCACGCCCAGGTTGACGGCGCCGCGCTCCTTGATCTTGGCGAGCGTGTCGGGGGTCTGCGCCATGGCGCCGGCGGCGGCCAGCGAGAAAAAGGTGAGCGCCAGCAAGTGCTTCTTCATGGATGGTTTCCTTTGCTAGAAAAGAAGTGGGTGCTTATGGAACCCACTCAACGAAATTGTAGGGTGCTCGCGTTCAGGGTTAACCCGGGAAACCCTGGGTTCATGCAGGGAACATGCCACCCGTTCGAGGGGTTGCGTGCATGGCGATGCGTCAACGGTCGAGGCCAGGCACCCCGGACCGGATCACCATGACCATCCTACAAGCTCCCACGCCCCAGCATCTTGCCCACCAGCAAATCAAGCGCGCCAGCCACCCTGCGCCCGGAGTTGGCGCACCGGCTCCTCATCCATGCACCAGGGCCGCCCCTTCGCTGGGTGCGCGCCCGTCATCGGTGCGCTCCGCGCTCTGTTGCAGTGCCCACATGTCGGCGTAGCGGCCGCGGGCAGCCAGCAACTGGGCGTGCGTGCCGCGCTCGATGATGCGGCCGGCCTCCATGACCAGGATCTCGTGCGCGTCCACCACCGTGGACAGGCGGTGCGCGATCACCAGCGTGGTCTTGCCGCGCGCGGCGCTGCGCAGCTCGGCCTGGATGGCGCGCTCGTTGCGCGAATCCAGCGCGCTGGTGGCCTCGTCGAAGATCAGCACCGGCGGGTCCTTCAGCAGCGTGCGGGCGATGGCCACGCGCTGCTTCTCGCCGCCCGACAGCTTCAGCCCCCGCTCGCCCACCATGGTGGCGTAGCCCCTGGGCGTGCCGGCGATGAAGTCGTGGATGTGCGCGGCGCGCGCGGCCTGCTCCACCTCGGCGTCGCTGGCACCGGGGCGGCCGTAGCGGATGTTGTAGGCCACGGTGTCGTTGAACAGCACCGTGTCCTGCGGCACGATGCCGATGGCCGCGCGTACGCTGGCCTGCGTGACCTGCCGGATGTCCTGGCCTGCGATCCGGATGTCGCCGCCCGTCACGTCGTAGAAGCGGTACAGCAGCCGTGCCAGCGTGGACTTGCCCGCGCCGGAAGGCCCCACCACCGCCACCGTCTTGCCGGCCGGGATATGGAAGCTCACGCCGTGCAGGATCTCGCGCGCCGGCTCGTAACCGAAGTGCACGTCCTCGAAGCGCACGTCCACCGGCCCGTCGGTGGCCAGCGGCTTCGCGCCGGGCACGTCGGCCACTTCCTGCGCGCGGTCCATCAGCGTGAACATCTTGTCGAGATCGGTGAGGTTCTGCTTGATCTCGCGGTAGATCACGCCCAGAAAGTTGAGCGGGATGTAGAGCTGGATCATGAAGGCGTTGACCATCACCAGGTCGCCCAGCGTCATGCGGCCGTCGGCCACGCCCTGGGTGGCGCGCCACAGCATCGCCACCAGGCCGACGGCGATGATCAGCTGCTGCCCGGTGTTGAGCATGGACAGCGTGCTCTGGCTCTTCAGCCGCGCGCTGCGCAGCCGCTGCAGGCTCTCGTCGTAGCGGCGCGATTCGAAGGCCTCGTTGTTGAAGTACTTGACGGTCTCGTAGTTCAGCAGCGAATCGATGGCCTTGGTGTGCGCGCTGGAATCGGCCTCGTTGGCCAGGCGCCGGAACTGCGTGCGCCACTCGGTCACGACCACCGTGAAGGCGATGTACAGCACCAGCGCGGCGCCGGTGATCCAGGCAAAACCGGGGTCGAACTTCACCGCCAGGATGGTCAGCACCATCACCACCTCGACGATGGTCGGCACGATGGAGTACAGCGAGAACGACACCAGCGACTCGATGCCGCGCACGCCGCGCTCGATGTCGCGCGTCATGCCGCCGGTCTGCCGCTCCAGGTGGAAGCGCAGGCTGAGCGCGTGCAGGTGCTCGAAGGTCTGCAGCGCGATCTGCCGGCTGGCGCCCTGCGTGGCCTTGGAGAACACCAGTTCGCGCAGTTCGGTGAACAGCGAGGTCGTCAGCCGCAGCAGCCCGTAGGCCAGCAGCAGCCCCACCGGCACCACCAGCAGCGACGCCGGCTCACCGGGCTTGAGGGTCATGGCGTCGACCAGGTGCTTCAGCAGCACCGGCACGCCCACGTTGGCCACCTTGGCCCCGATCACGAAGGCCAGCGCAGCGCCCACGCGCCACTTGTACTGCCACAGGTAGGGCAGCAGGCGCCCGAGCGTGCGCCAGTCCGAGCGCGGGCCGGCCGCCGCGTCGGGCAGGGGTAATTGGGCAGAGCGCTCGCCGTAGCCGCGCATGGTGGAAAATCCCTTCAGCGTTTTTCTGTCAGATTGTGCCCATGTCCCACTTGTCAAGCTCCGTCACCAGCCATCTGCGCGCGCCCAACACCAGGCCGGTGGACGCGCCCGAGGCCTCCGTGCCCGACGATCACGTGCTGGTGCTCAAGGTGATCCCGCTGCCGGGCGATGCCAACGCCAACGGCGACATCTTCGGCGGCTGGGTGATGGCGCAGGTGGATCTGGCGGGCTCGGTGCTGCCGGCCCGCTACGCGCAGGGGCGCATGGCCACGGTGGCGGTGAACCAGTTCATCTTCAAGGCGCCGGTGCGGGTGGGTGACATCCTGTCCTTCTACGCCAAGATGGAGCGCATCGGCCGCACGTCGATGACGGTGAACGTGGGCGTGTACGCCGAGCGCTTCAACAACCAGGGGCGCTACATCAAGGTGACCGAGGCCACGCTGACCTACGTCGCCATCGACGACGAGGGCAAGCCGCGGCCTGTGCCGAAGGCGCAGCTGGAAGGCTGAGCCAGCCTGTGCTGGCGGACGCGAGCCAACGGTCAAGCGACTTCCGTTTGCTCTTCAAATGAGAGCTGCCTGCGCCCGCCACGAAAGGGCTGGCGGCTTGTTTTCTCGTAGCTTCTTTTTCTGCCTGAACGACACCCGACATTCGGACTGAGCCCTTCGGCAGGCTCAGGACAGGCTTGTGGAAGCCTGCCTGGCACTCCTTTCAATCGCCAGCCGGCTTGTCCTGTGGGGCGCCTTTGGCGCGGGCACGCGCCTGTCCGCAGTTGCGGCCGGCCCTTGGTTTTTTGAATGAAATCAGTGTTTTGACCAGGCGTGGCGGGCGCAGGCAGCTATTGAAAGCGTAGTGTCTTTGGTGGCGCTGGAGGCCGGGATGTGCGCCCGGCGGCGCAGTTTCTTTCTTTGACTCGCCAAAGAAAGGCGACCCCACTTGCCGTGTCCCTTCGCTTCGCTGCGGGCAACCTGCGATGCTCGGCCCTGGGGCGGCGCTGCGGAACTCGCTGCGCGCCCCAAAGGGCGCTCCGCTCAAACAGCCGCAGCGAGTCAGAGCACGAAGCATGGGCTTGCTGCGCAGCCCATGCCCGCCCCACGCCCTGCGCTTCTCGGCACGGCCAGAGGGGATGAGGAGAACACGGGCCGTCGCTTCGCTCGGCCCCGACCTGAAGAATGGCGACTCGGCCAGTTCTGGCGCGCCCAAGAGGCCGCGGAGCAGGCCATGCAAGTGAACGCCGTGCTCGGGCTTGTACCGAGCACTGGCGTTGTCCCCCCTTCGGAACGAGAGGGGGGAAGGCGCCGAAGGCGACTCAGGGGGGTGTTCCCGATCCCAGTGGCGAAACATCGCGAAGCGAGTGGAGCCTGGGGGTGGGCCTGTTCACGACACGATATACGCCCCGGATCCCGTGGAAATCAGCTTGCCCTCGGCGTCGCGGAATTCCATGCGGGTGGTGGCGACGCGCGAGCCCAGGCGCATGACTTCGGCGTGGGCGGTGAAGTACTCGCCGATGCCGGGGCGCAGGTAGTCGATGCGCAGGTCGATGGTGCCGAGCTTGAGGAAGCGCTCCAGCCGTTTGGCCGGCGGCTCGTCCATGTGGCGGGCACCGATGGCGGCCATGACGGCGATGCCGCCCATGGCGTCGAGCGTGGCGCTGATCACGCCGCCGTGCATGCGGTTGTAGCTGAAGTGGCCCACTAGCTCGGGCCGCATGTCCACCCGGCCGAGCACGTGGTCGGCCGCCACATCGATCAGCTTCAGCCCCAGCAGCTTGTTGAAGACGATGCGCTCTTCGAAGATATGGCGGACGCCGTCGACGAACTCGGCTTCGAAGGGCTGGGGCGGCGTGGGCGGGTGCTTGCTCATGGTGCAGGCATTGTCGCGCGTGCTGTGGCCCGGTTTGGCGGCCCGCCATCTGAAGTCATGAAAGCTTCAAATTTAATAGCTGCCTGCGCCTATCGCACAAAGGCTGCAGGCCTATTTCATGCCAAACTGAAGCAGCCAGAGCAGATATCCAGGCGCATCAATTGGCCGCGGAGCAGGCCAAGCCAGCGACCGCCGTGGCCGGGCTTGTACCGGCCACTGGCGGTGTCCCCCCTCCCGCAGGAGAGGGGGGAAGGCGCGTCAGCGACTCAGGGGGGTGTCACAAGCCCTTGAAGTCCGGCTTGCGCTTTTGGCGAAAGCTTGGCGCACCGCTTCGCGGTCCCGCCGCTGACGCGGCGGCGGCCTTCAGCAGTTGCTGAAGTCCGGCTTGCGCTTTTCCATGAAGGCAGTCATGGCTTCGCGGGCGGCGGGTTCGCCGAGCATGCGGCCGAAGTGCGCGCCCTCCTCGTCCATCTGGCGCAGCACGGCTTCCTGTTGGCTGCCCTTCATGAGCTGCTTGGTGGTCATCAGGCTGGCCAGCGGCTTGGCGGCCAGCTTGAGCGCCTGGGCCCGCGCCAGCGCGTTGCATTCGGCGGGCGCGACCACGCGGTTGGCCAGGCCGACTTCCAGCGCGGCCTCGGCGAAGAAGGGCTCGCCCAGCAGCAGCGCCTCGGCTGCGCGGTGCATGCCGAACATGCGCGGCACCAGCAGGCTGGAAGCCGCCTCCGGGCACAGGCCGAGGTTGACGAAGGGCATGGAGAACGCCGCGTTGTCGCCGGCGTAGACCAGGTCGCAATGGAACAGCATGGTGGTGCCCACGCCCACCGCCGGGCCGCAGACGGCCGCGATCACGGGCTTGGGGAAGGTGGCGATGCCGCGCAGGAAGCGGAACACCGGCGAATCCTTGCCGGCGGGCTTGTTGCGCAGGAAGTCGTCGATATCGTTGCCGGCCGAGAACACGGTCTCGTGCCCCTGCAGCACGACCACGCGCGTGGCGCTGTCCTGCGCGCCCTGCTCGAAGGCGGTAGCCAGCACCTCGTACATGGCCACGTTGATACTGTTCTTGCGCTCGACGCGGTTGAAGGTGAGCGTGAGCACGCCGCCTTCCTGGTGTTGCAGGATGTCCTGGGTCATGGGGTGGGCTCCTCGTTCATTCCTTGTAGTAGACGACCTGGTGCGTGGTGGCCAGCAGCTGGCCGGCTTCGTTCCAGAGCTCGGCGCTCTGGTCGAAGAAGCCGTTGAAGAAGGACTGCGAGCGCGCCTGCCCCAGCAGGAAGCCGTCCGCGGTGGAGGCCAGCTCCCAGCCGCCGGCATGGTAGTACACCGTCATCGACACCGTGCCCACCGGCGTCATCACGGCGCGGCGGCGCCAGACGCGGGGGAAGAACACGTCGGCCATGGCGGTGAGGCCGGGGAAGTCGAGCGGGCGCGGCGGCTCGTCGCGCATCCACAGCTGCGTGAGGCTGTCGGCCTCGGTGCCGTCCCACTGCATGGGCATGTGGCCGGCCACGGGGCGCATGTCGTAGCGATCGATCCAGCGCACGCGGCGCGGCGGCATGGTGGGGCGCGGGATGTCGGCCGGCCGCGGCACGGCGGGCATGGGCGCGTCGACCGCGCTCCAGGTGCTGCGGCGCACGGCGGTGACCGCGGTGGCCGTGCCCATGGCCGATTCGGCGCCGCTCTCATCCGCCTGCAGCAGCGACACCGTCCAGTGCTGGGTGGAACGGTTGGTGCGCGCCGCCCGGGCCTGAACGCGGAACGGCGCATCGCGCAGCGCGGCGGCGAAATTGACGGTGAGCGCCACCGGCTCGCCCTGCCGCTCGGGGTGCTGCATCACGGCCTGCAGCATCTGCGCCGCGGTGACGCCGCCGAACGGCCCCACCATGTTGGCGTAGGCAGGGTGCGGCTGGCCGGCGTAGACGCCCGGCGCCTGCTCGGTCAGCGCCAGGGCCTGGTCGAAGGGGTGCTCGGTCGAGGCGGCAGGCTGCGCCATGATTGCTCCTGATTGAATAGCTGACTGCGCCCGCCACGCCTGGGCTGGTGGCCAATTTGGCACCAAAGATCTGCGCGCGGCGCCTGCCGCAGGGCCGCCTCAAACGCGCTCGAAAATGCCCGCTGCGCCCTGCCCCATGCCCACGCACATGGTGACCATGCCGTACTTCTTATTGTGGCGGCGCAGCGCGTGCACCACTGTCGCCGAACGGATAGCCCCGGTGGCGCCCAGAGGGTGGCCGAGCGCGATGGCACCGCCCATGGGGTTGACCTTGGCCGGATCCAGCCCCAGCGTGTTCATCACCGCCAGCGACTGGGCGGCGAAGGCCTCGTTCAGCTCGATCCAGTCCATGTCGTCCTGCTTCAGGCCGGCGTAGCGCAGCGCCGCCGGAATGGCCTCGATCGGTCCGATGCCCATGATCTGCGGCGGCACGCCCTTGGCGGCAAAGCTGACGAAGCGCGCCAGCGGCGTGAGGCCGAAGCGCTTCACGGCCGCCTCGCTGGCCAGGACCAGCGCGCCAGCGCCGTCGCTGGTCTGGCTGCTGTTGCCGGCCGTCACGCTGCCGCGCGCGGCGAACACGGTGCGCAGTCTGGCCAGGCCTTCCATCGAGGTGTCGGGACGCGGGCCTTCGTCGATGTCGACCACGCGCTCGGCCAGGGCCACTTTGGTGGTCTTCAGGTCGACGCTGCGTTCGGTCACGGTGATGGGCGTGATCTCGTCCTTGAACTCGCCGGCCGCGATGGCCGCCGCCGCGCGCTGGTTGGACTGCACGGCGAAGGCGTCCTGCGCCTCGCGGCTCACCTTCCACTGCTGCGCCACCTTCTCGGCCGTCAGGCCCATGCCGTAGGCGATGCCGTACTCGTCCACGTTGTTCGTGTCGGCAAAGATGGCGGGCGACAGGCTGGGCGCGTTGCCCATCATCGGCACCATGCTCATGCTTTCCACGCCGGCGGCGATCATCACGTCGGCCTCGCCCACGCGGATGCGGTCGGCCGCCATCTGCACCGCCGACAGGCCGGAGGCGCAGAAGCGGTTCACCGTGATGCCGCCCACGCTCTTGGGCAGCCCGGCCAGCACACCGGCCACGCGCGCCACGTTCAGGCCCTGCTGCGCCTCGGGAATGGCGCAGCCGCAGATGATGTCCTCGATGGCCACCGGATCCAGCCCGGGCGCCTGCGCCAGCGCCGCGCGCAGCGTGGTGGCCAGCAGGTCGTCCGGCCGGGTGTTCCTGAAATAGCCCTTGTGCGACTTGCCGATGGGCGTGCGCGTGGCGGCGACGATGTAGGCGTCCTGGACTTGCTTGCTCATGCTGATGCTCCTGGGTGTCAGGCTCCTTCCCCCTCTGGGGGAAGGCTGGGATGGGGGCCCGCTCGCGACGTCAGCGCGTCCAATCGGCTGACGATGGCTTGCAGGACACCCTCAAGGTTGATGAAAACTTCGTTCGAGGCAAAGCGCAGTACCGCGAAGCCCTGCCCGCGCAAGAATGCGTCGCGCTCGCGGTCATAGGCCAGTTGGCTGGCGTGCTGCGAGCCATCGAGCTCGACGATCAGCTTTGGAGCCAGGCAGGCAAAGTCCACGATGTACGGTCCCAGCGGGTGCTGACGGCGGAACTTCGCGCCCAGTTGCTCACCGCGCAGACGCGACCACAGGCGGCGCTCCGAATCCGTCATGGTGCCGCGCAGGAAGCGCGCATGGGCTCGGGCGGCGAAGGCGCTCTGGTTCTGCATGGCGTTGGTGTGGCGCTGGCCCCCATCCCTGCCTTCCCCCAGAGGGGGAAGGAGCAGGACAGATCAATTGCGCACCGGCTTGCCGGTACTGAGCATGCCCAGCATGCGCTCCTGCGTCTTGGGGTGCGACAGCAGCGCGGTGAAGGCCTGGCGCTCCAGCGCCATCAGGTATTCCTCGCTCACCAGCGTGCCCGGGTCCACGTCGCCGCCGGTGACCACGTGGGCGATGTGGCGCGCGATGTCGAAATCGTGCTGGCTGATGAAGCCGCCGTCGCGCATGTTGACCAGCTGGCCGGTGATGGTGGCCTTGCCGTCGCGCCCGGCCACGGGGAACAGGCGCTTCATCGGCGGCCGCCAGCCCGCGGCGTGCATGGCCCTGGCCTGCTCGATGGCCACGTGCAGCAATTCGTCGCGGTGCGGCACCACCACGTCGCTCCACAGCAGGTAGCCCAGCTGGCGCGATTCCAGCGCGCTGGTGCCCACCTTGGCCATGGCAGCGGCGGTGAAGCCTTCGGTCAGGAACGGCAGCAGGTCCTTGCCGGTGCTGGCCTGCGCGCATTCGGCGGCGCGGCGGGCGATGTAGGTCAGACCGCCGGCGCCGGGGACCAGGCCCACGCCCACTTCCACCAGGCCGATGTAGCTTTCCATCGCCGCGACGCGGCGCGCGCTGTAGACCGACATCTCGCAGCCGCCGCCCAGCGCCATGCCGCGGATGGCCGCGACCACCGGCACCTGGGCGTAGCGCAGGCGCAGCATGCCGTCCTGCAGTTCCTTCTCCAGCGAATCGACAAAGTCGGCGCCGCCGGCCACGAAGCCCTTGAGCATGGTTTCCAGGTCAGCCCCCACGCTGAACGGGTCCTCGCCCGGCCAGATCACCAGGCCCTGATAGCCGGCCTCGGCGATCTCCAGCGCCTGCATCAGACCCTCGCCAGCGGGCGGGCTGATGATGTGCATCTTGGTCTTGAGGGTGGCGATCACCACCTCGTCATCCAGCGTCCAGACGCGCACGGCATCGGTTTCGGCCAGGGTCTTGCCCGCCGTCTGGAAGCGCGGGCCGGCTTCGCCCAGCAGCAGCTCGGGAAACAGCTGACGCTCGTAGACCGGGAGCTGGCGGCGCGGCTCGAAGCGGCCTGTCGCGGCGCTCCAGGAGCCCTCGGTCGTGTGCACGCCGCCGGCTTCGGCCACCGGGCCCTTGAACACCCACTCGGGCAGCGGCTCCTTGCTGAGCGCGTGGCCGGCGTCGATGTCTTCCTGCACCATCTTCGCCACCTCGAGCCAGCCGGCTTCCTGCCACAGCTCGAACGGGCCCTGCTTCATGCCGAAGCCCCAGCGCATGGCCAGGTCCACGTCGCGCGCGGTCTCGGCGATGTCCTTCAGGTGCACGGCGGCGTAGTGGAAGCCGTTGCGCAGGATGGCCCAGAGGAACCGGCCCTGCGGCCCTTCGGCATTGCGCAGCAGCTTCAGGCGCTCGGCGGCCGGACGCTTGAGCATGCGGCCGTATACCTCGTCGGCCTTCTGGCCGGCGGGCACGTACTCGCCCGCCTTGAGATCGAAGCGCAGGATGTCGCGGCCCACCTTCTTGTAGAAGCCGGCGCCGGTCTTCTGGCCCAGGTTCTTCAGCTCCAGCAGCTTGGCCAGCACCGCGGGCGTGCCGTAGCTGCCGTAGAAGGAATCGGTCTGGTCGCTCAGGTTGTCCTGCAGCGTCTTGATGACGTGGCCCACCGTGTCCAGGCCCACCACGTCGATGGTGCGGAAGGTGCCGCTGCTGGCGCGGCCCAGGCGCTTGCCGGTGAGGTCGTCGACCACGTCGAAGGTCAGGCCGAACTTCTCGACCTCCTTCAGCGTGCCCAGCATGCCGGCGATGCCGACACGGTTGGCCACGAAGTTGGGCGTGTCCTTGGCGCGCACCACGCCCTTGCCCAGGCCGGTGGTGACGAAGGCTTCCAGCTGGTCGAGCACCACCGGCTGGGTGGTGGGCGTGCCGATCAGTTCCACCAGGATCATGTAGCGCGGCGGGTTGAAGAAGTGGATGCCGCAGAAGCGCGGACGCAGCGCCTCGGGCAGCGCCTCGCTCAGCTGCGTGATCGACAGGCCGGAGGTGTTGCTGGCCAGGATGGCGTTCTTGCCGACGAAGGGTGCGATCTTGTGGTACAGGTCGCTCTTCCAGTCCATGCGCTCGGCGATGGCCTCGATCACCAGGTCGCAGCCCTTGAGCTTCTTCAGATCGTCCTCGTAGTTGGCCGGCTCGATCAGCGCGGCGTCATCCGCCACCGCCAGCGGCGCCGGCTTGAGCTTCTTCAGGTTGTCGATGGCCTTCAGGACGATGCCGTTCTTGGGGCCCGCGCCGCCGCCGGGCCGCCCCAAGGCGGCGCCGGCCCCCTCGGGGGGCAGCGAACCACGCGAAGCGGGGAGCGTGGGGGCCTCAGTCTTGGCCGGCAGGTCGAACAGGATGACCGGAATCTTGCAGTTGACCAGGTGCGCCGCGATCTGCGCCCCCATCACGCCCGCGCCGAGCACGGCGACTTTTCTCACATTGAATCGGGACATGTCGTTTTCCTAGAAATGCCGGCGCACCGCGCGCAGCGGCGCGGGCTCCGGCAGAGAGTTCACTTGACGCGAATCCACGTCTGCGTGCGCCAGAAAGGGCCGATGGAGCCGCGCACCTGGAGCCTGTGGCCGCCGTCGACCGGCGTCAGCCGCAGCGCGTAGGTGCTGCCCTTCTCGGGGTCGAGGATGCGGCCGCCTTCCCATACGTCCCGGTCCTCGTCCTTCTTCACGCCACGGATGATTTCCATGCCGAGGATGGGCTGGTCCTTGCGGTCGTCGGTGCAGCGGTCGCACACCGCCTTGGGGTCGGCGCCGGGGCGCAGCAGCTGCTCGATGCGGCCGCTGAGCACGCCGCCGCGGTCGCTGATGACGATCTGCGCCTTGGGCTGCTTGGTCTCGTCGTCGATGCTGCGCCAGGTGCCCACGGGCGTGGTCTGGGCCTGAGCGGCGGCACCGATAACTATCAAACCAATAGCTGTCTGCGCCCGCCACCAAAGGGCCAGAGGCCGTTTTGGCATCAAATGCCTCATGCCAGCGCCTGCTCGGTGTCGAGCAGGTTGGCCACGCCCGAGCGCGCCGTGCGCATCAGGCTGGCGGTCTCGGGGAACAGGCGCGCGAAGTAGAAGCGCGCGGTCTGCAGCTTGGCGGCGTAGAACGGGTCGGTGCTGCCTTCGGCAATCTTCTTCAGCGACACGCTGGCCATGCGCGCGAAGAAGTAGGCGAACACCAGGTGGCCGGCCACGCGCAGGTAATCCACGCTGGCGCCGCCCACCTCGTCGGGGTTGGCGAAGGCCTTGAAGCCGATCTCGGTGGTGAACTTGGTCATCTGGTCCGCCAGGTAGCCCAGCGGGTTGATGAACTCGCTCATCTTCTCGTTCACGCCCTCTTCCTTGACCAGCGCCTCCACCAGCTTGCCGAACTTGCGCAGCGAGGCGCCCTGGTTGGCCAGCACCTTGCGGCCCAGCAGGTCGAGCGACTGCACGGTGTTCGTGCCTTCGTAGATCATGTTGATGCGCGCGTCGCGCACGAACTGCTCCGCGCCGGTCTCATGGATGTAGCCGTGGCCGCCGAACACCTGCATGCAGGCGTTGGTGGCGGTGAAGCCGTTGTCGGTGATGAAGGCCTTGACGATGGGCGTGAGCAGGGCCACGACTTCCTCGCTGTCCTTGCGCACCTTCTCGTCGGGGTGGTGCAGGGCCTTGTCGAGCACCATGGAGCAGTAGATCGACATGGCGCGGCCGCCTTCGGCGTAGGCCTTGGCGGTGAGCAGCATCTTGCGCACGTCGGGGTGCACGATGATCGGGTCGGCCGGCTGGTCCTTGGCCTTGGGGCCGGACAGGCTGCGCATCTGCAGGCGGTCCTTGGCGTAGGCCAGCGCGTTCTGGTAGGCCACCTCGGTGAGGCCGAGCGACTGGTTGCCCACGCCCAGGCGCGCCGCGTTCATCATCACGAACATGGCCTGCAGGCCCTTGTTGGGCTCGCCCACCAGGGTGCCCACGGCGCCGTCGAGCGCGATCTGCGCGGTGGCGTTGCCGTGGATGCCCATCTTGTGCTCCAGGCCGGTGCAGAAGACGGGGTTGCGATCGCCCAGGCTGCCGTCGGCCTTGACCAGGAACTTGGGCACCAGGAACAGGCTGATGCCTTTGCTGCCCTTGGGCGCATCGGGCAGGCGGGCCAGCACCAGGTGGACGATGTTCTCGGCCATGTCGTGCTCGCCGGCGCTGATGAAGATCTTGTTGCCGGTGATCCTGTAGCTGCCGTCGGCCTGCGGTTCGGCCTTGGTGCGCAGCAGGCCGAGGTCGGTGCCGCAGTGCGGCTCGGTCAGGCACATGGTGCCGGTCCATTCGCCGCTGGTGAGCTTGGGCAGGAAGGTCTTCTTCTGCTCGTCGGTGCCGTGCGCGTGCAGGGCCTCGTAGGCGCCGTGCGACAGGCCGGGGTACATGGTCCAGGCCTGGTTGGCGCCGTTCAGCATCTCGTACAGGCACTGGTTGGCCACGAAGGGCAGGCCCTGGCCACCATAGGCCGGGTCGCAGGACAGCGCGGCCCAGCCGCCTTCCACGTACTGCGCATAGGCTTCCTTGAAGCCCTTGGGCGTGGTGACCTCGTGGGTTTCCTTGTTCAGCGTGCAGCCCTCGCTGTCGCCGCTCAGGTTGAGGGGCTGGGTCACCTCGGCGGCGAACTTGCCGCCCTCTTCCAGCACGGCGTTGAGCGTGTCGGCATCCAGATCGGCGTGCTGGGGGATGGCCTTGAGTTCATCGACGACGCCGAGCACTTCGTGCATCACGAATTGCATGTCGCGCAGAGGTGGGGTGTAGCTGGGCATGGGCGGGTGCTCCTGGGTTGGGGCGTTCGGAGGAAGGAAAAAGGTCAGCGCCTGGCCGGGGCCGGTGCTGGCGAGGGAAGCTCGGCGCCGTAGCGCGCGAGGATGTTGTTGAAGCCGCGCTGGGCGCGCTCCACCGTGCCGGGACGCTGCATGAAGCGGGCTTCGTAGTGCAGCGCGAGGATCAGCGCGTGGATCTCGAAGGTGACCTGGCGTTCGTCCACGTCCCCCTGCAGGTGCCCTTCGACCTTGGCCTGGGCGACGGCGCGGACCATGGCTTCCATCCAGGCGCCCACGGATTCGGCCAGCGCGTCGCGCACCGGGCCGGGCCGGTCGTCGAACTCCACCGCGCCGCTGATGAAGATGCAGCCGGAATCGAGCTCGGTGGTGGTCACGCGCATCCACTGGTCGAACAGCGCGCGCAGGCGCGGCAGGCCGCGCGGCAGCTGCATGGCGGGCTCGAACACGTCGCGCTCGAAGCGGGCGTAGTACTCGCGCACCACGGAGATCTGCAGCTCGTCGCGCGAGCCGAAGTGCGCGAACACGCCCGACTTGCTCATGCCCATGGCCTCAGCCAGGGCGCCGATGGAAATGCCCTCCAGCCCCACCTGCGCCGCCATCTGCAACGCCTTGTCGACGATGGCGGCCTTGGTCTGCTGACCCTTGGGCGCAGCCCGCCCGTCCGCCGGGCGGCGGGTCCGGCTGAGGTTGCGGCTGGAAAGGATGGTGTCCATGGAATAAAACGAACGGTCGTTCTATTTTTAACCGGAACCCCGCGGTTTGCCAAGGACTTGGAGACTAGGGTTTACCCTTGTATGCCATACCCGGCCATGCACGCACCTACGCCTGCGGTCACCGGCAACGCACAGTTCTGCTACACAGGTAATAGCTGCCTGCGCCCGCCCTGCCTGGGCTGCAGACTCAAAAGGCTTGAAAAAGCCGGTCAGCGGGCCCGACCGGGCGTCGACACCCGCAGCGGCGCCTGAAGCGCGGGCGCGGATACCGCGGCTTCAGGCGCTGGCAGGACGCATACCGCACTCTCAGGCGCGGGCACGGCGGATACCGCGCCCTCAGGCGCGGAAGGGCACGATGCGCTGGCGCTGCTCGCCCAGGCCCTGGATGCTCATGGTCATCACGTCGCCCTTCTTCAGGAAGCGCGGGGCCGGCTGGCCCTGGGCGTCGCGCCGGCCCATGCCCACGCCGGGCGGGGTGCCGGTGGTGATCACGTCGCCGGGGTTGAGGGTCATGAACTGGCTGACGTAGCTCACCAGTTTGGCCACCGGGAAGATCATGGTGCGGGTGTTGCCGGTCTGCATGCGCTCGCCGTTCACGTCCAGCCAGATGAACAGGCGCTGCGGGTCGGGGATTTCGTCCCGCGTGACCAGCCAGGGGCCGATGGGGCCGAAGGTGTCGCAGCCCTTGCCTTTGTCCCAGGTGCCGCCGCGCTCGATCTGGAACTCGCGCTCGCTCACGTCGTTGACGGCGCAGTAGCCCGCCACGTGGGACAGCGCATCCTTCTGCGTCACGTGGCGCGCGGTCTTGCCAATCACCACGCCCAGTTCGGCCTCCCAGTCGGTCTTTTTCGAGCCCTTGGGCAGCATCACGTCGTCGTGCGGGCCCTGGATGCAGGAGATGGCCTTGGTGAAGATCACCGGCTCCCTGGGGATCGGCATGCCGGCTTCGGCGGCGTGGTCGGCGTAGTTGAGGCCAATGGCGATGAATTTGCCGATACCGGCCACCGGGCAGCCGCGGCGCGGGCGGCCGCGCACCGCCGGCAGGCTGGCGGGCTTGAGGCGCCGCAGGCGCGCCAGCATTGCGTCGGACAGCTGCGCCGGGCCGATGTCGGGCACCACGGCGGACAGGTCGCGCAGCACGCCTTCCTCGTCGAGCAGGCCGGGACGTTCCTTGCCGGGGGGGCCGAAGCGCATCAATTTCATCGCACGTGTCTCCTCTTGACGTGCGGCAATTCTAACCGCTGGATTTCAATCAAAAAGTGCCGCCGGCCGGCTTACAGCGGGCGCAGGAAGCTATGCATTGGATAGCATACGTTGCAGCGCCGGCTCAAGCTGATCGGTGGGCGCGCGCCGGAAGCCAGAGCGCACGAAGCGCTGCAGCCGGCCCGCCACGTAGGCCGCCAGGATGGAGGCGGTGAGCTGCGCGTCGGCGTCCGGCGTGAGCGAACCGCCGGCCGCGGCAGCCGCGTCGCCGCGCAGGTTCTGGCGCAGCGCGGCTTCCAGCTTGTCGAAGAACTGGGTCATGCGCTGCTGCAACCTTTCGTTTTCGCCGACCAGCGCATCGCCCACCATCACGCGCGCCATGCCGGGGTTGCGCTCCCCGAACTGCAGCACCATGGTCACCACCTGGGCGGCGCGGGCAGCCGCATCCGTTTCACGCTCGCCGATCTGGGTGACCAAGCCGAACACGCTGCCTTCGATGAACTCGATCAGCGCCTCGAACATCTGCGCCTTGCTGGCGAAGTGACGGTACAGCGCGGCCTCGCTCACGTCCAGCCGCGCGGCCAGCGCGGCGGTGGTCACCCGTTCACCCGCGGGTTGCTCCAGCATGGCCGCCAGGGCCTGCAGGATCTGCAGGCGCCGCTCGCCGGGCTTGGGGCGCTTGCGGGCAGGCGCCGCAGGCGCTTCCGCGGCCTGCGCGGCTTTCCCCGTGGATGGTTCGGTTGACGGATCGTTGGACGGACGCATGCGGTAACCCATTTGTATCCAAATGATTCTCGCACATGCACGGAGGATTGCAACAATCCCCACCCCCCAACAAACCCTGAACCCGGCCTGCGCGGCCGGCCCGCGGGCTCAGTGGCTTCGGATCATGGTGCCGAAAGGCTGGTCGCCCAGCACCTCCAGCAGCAGCGCGTGCGGCACCCGGCCGTCGATGATGTGCACGGCGTTGACGCCGCTCTTGGCCGCGTCCAGCGCGCCGGCGATCTTGGGGATCATGCCGCCGCTGATGGTGCCGTCCTCGCACAGCTCGTCGATGCGGCGCGGCGTCAGCTCGGTCAGCAGGTTGCCTTCCTTGTCGAGCACGCCGCGGATGTTGGTCAGCATCAACAGTTTCTCGGCCTGCAGCACGGTGGCCAGCTTGGCGGCCACCACGTCGGCGTTGATGTTGTAGCTCTCGTTCTGCTCGCCGAAGCCGATGGGGCTGACCACGGGGATGAACTGGTCGTCCTGCAAGGCCTTCACGGCGCTCGGGTCGATGCTGACGATGTCGCCCACCTGGCCCACGTCGTGCTCCAGGGCGGGGTTCTGCTGGTCGGCCAGGCGCAGCTTGCGGGCACGGATCATGGCGCCGTCGCGGCCCGTCAGGCCCACGGCCTTGCCGCCGGCGCCGTTGATCAGGCCGACGATGTCCTGCTGCACCTCGCCGCCCAGCACCCATTCGACCACTTCCATGGTCTCGGCATCGGTCACGCGCATGCCCTGCACGAACTGGCCCTGCTTGCCCAGGCGCTTGAGCAAGGTCTCGATCTGCGGGCCGCCGCCGTGCACCACCACCGGGTTGATGCCGACCAGCTTGAGCAGCACCACGTCTTCCGCGAAGGCGGCCTGCAGCGCCGGATCGGTCATGGCGTTGCCGCCGTACTTGATCACCATGGTCTTGCCATGGAACTTGCGGATATAGGGCAACGCCTGCGCCAGGATGTGGGCCTTGGCTTGCGGGCTGATGGCTGGGGTCTCGGTCGTCATGGGCTTGCCGGGCTGTGCTTCCAAAGCGCTGATGATAAGACCGGCCGGCGCCGGCAGCTCACATGCGCGAACGCCGGAACACCCGCTGCGCCTTGAAGCGCACCAGGCTCACGTAGGCCAGCACGTAGCTCACGGCGAACAGCGCGCAAAAGCCCATCAGCACCGCGCTGAAGCGCCAGAACAGCACCGCCGGCACCACCGTGAGCACCATGAAGCTGCCCAGGTACACGGTGGTGCGGTTGTTGCGCTGGAGCATGCCTTCGGCCTCGTCCTCGTGCAGCACGCTGCGCACGATGCGGCGGTACACCAGCTGGTGCAGGTGCAGCGCATCGGCCATGCCGGGCGAATCGCCGCGCGCCAGCTTGCGGTACATGGAAAACAGCGTCTCCCACACCGGGTAGATCAGCAGCAGCACCGGGAACCAGGGCGACACGATGTCGTGCCGCTGCACCAGCAGGATGCCGACCACCGCGATGACGATGCCCCACAGGTACGCACCCGCGTCGCCGGCGAAGATCAGGCCGCGCGGGTAGTTCCAGACCAGAAAGCCCGCCGTGGCCGCCGCCAGCGCCACCGCCACCGAGGCCAGCTCGCGGTCGCCCACCTGCATGGCCACGTGCGCCAGCGCCAGGCACACCACCATGGCCACGGCGCCGGCCAGGCCGTTGTAGCCATCGATGATGTTGAAGGCGTGCGGCAGGCCGGTCACCGCCAGCAGCGCCAGCCCGATGCCCAGCCACGGCCACGAGGCCCAGGCCGCGTCGATCCACGGCAGCCCCAGTCGCGGCACCGCCAGACCCAGCAACCAGCAGGCCAGCACGCCGGAGCTGGCGGTCAGCAGCAGGCGCCGGCGCACCGGCAGACGCTGGGTCACGTCTTCCGCCACGCCTCCCAGGAACGCCGGAGCGATCATCAGCAGCCAGGCCGGCAGGCGGATGCTGTCCACATCGATGTTGCCAGCCATGCGCGCGGCCTGCAGGGCCGGCAACGCTGCCAGGGCCGCGGCCCAGCCCAATACCAGCCCCAGGCCGCCCAGTCGGGGCACATGGCCCAGGTGGAAACGCTGCGGAGCGTCGCTGGCGTAGCCATGGCCAACCCGGAAGAACAGCCTGCGCACCCACAGTGTACCGAAGAGCGACAGGAGAAACGCCAGTGTGGCGAGCGATAACATGCTTCGGAAGAACCCGTGGTTGGCGCGTGCCGGCGTGGGTTGCAACAACCCGTTTCGGACACGGGGCGCTGCCCGTCTTTCAAGACTGCACGGAAAGCGGCGCATGGTAGCATCCAACGCCGCCCGCGCCGCGTGCCACGGCGCGCCGGTTCCACGCTTTGCACGTCCGTCCAACCCTTGCCGATGGCGCCTGATTCCCCCTCTTCCCGCCTGCACGTTTACGCCCGGGACATCGAGGCTGGCGCGCACAACTCGCTCTCTGAACTGGTCGAGCACATTCCCGCCGGTGCCCGCGTGCTGGATCTCGGCTGCGGCAGCGGCGCCATCGGGGCCTTCCTGCACCGGCGCGACGGTGCCGTTGCGGCCATCGACGGCCTGACCATCAGCGAGGACGAGGCCGCGCTGGCCGCCCCGCATTACCGCCGGGTCGAGGTCGCCAACCTGGAAACCTGCGTGCTGCCGGAGCTGTTCGCCAGCGGACAGTACGACATCATCGTCTGCGCCGACGTGCTGGAGCACGTGCGCAACGCCGATGCCGTGGTGGGCGCCTGCACCGGCCTGCTCGCGCCCGGCGGCCGACTGCTGCTCTCCATTCCCAACGCGGGCTACGCCGGCCTGGTGGCCGAACTGATGTCGGGCGAGTTCCGCTACCGCAAGGAAGGCCTGCTCGACGAAACCCATGTGCGCTTTTTCACCCAGAACACGCTGACGCGCTTTCTGCAGGAGAACCGCTGGGTCGCCGAGAGTTTTTCCACCATCGTGCGGCAGTTGACGCAATCCGAGTTCCGGGTCGCCTTCGATGCCCTGCCCCCCGCCGTGGCCAGGTACCTGCTGGCCATGCCGAATGCGCTGACCTACCAGTTCATCGTGGTGGCACGCCCTGCCGGCGAGCACGAAATACTGCCCGCCCCGGAAAGCGCGGCACCCGCCCTGCCGGCCGAAGCGCTCTACACCAGCGAGCTCTATCTTGGCCAAGGTGGCAGCTTCAACGAAGACGACAAGCTGACGGCGACCGGCACCATCGGCAGCGAACGGCAGACCCTGCGGTTCCGGCTACCGGCGCAGCCCGAACCCAGCGGCCTCAAGCTGGACCCTGCCGACCGACCGGGCTTCATGCACCTGTACGGAATGCGACTCGCCGATGCTGCGGGGGCCACGCTCTGGCAGTGGACGCCGCTCGAAGCCGACCGCCTTGCCCAAGCGCCGCAAAGCGGCATCGTGCTGCAGCCGCCTGCCCTGCCCTCCGGGCCCTTCATGCTGCTGCTGCATGGCACCGACCCGTGGATCGAGCTGCCTATCCCCAAGGATGCGCTGGCCCAGGCCGCCGGCGGTAGCCTGGAAGTGGACGCCGGGTGGCCGATGTCGGCCGATTTTCTGGCCCTGTCCGGCGTGGCGCAGCAGAAGATCTGGACGGCCGAGCAGTCCGCCAGGGCCGCGCGCGACGACCGCGACGCCTTCCAGGCCCGCTGGCAGAAAACCAGCCAGGAAGCCCAGAGCCTGTCGGAGCAGAACACCCACCTGCGGATGCAGAAGCAGACGCTGCTGACCCACAACAACGAGCTCAGCCGCCAGCGCGACGAAGCCCTTCAACTGGTGCACGACATCGAGAATTCCACCGTGTTCCGCGCCACGCGCCCCATCGTCCACGCCAAGATGCGTGTGGACCGCCTGCTGGGCGTCGGCTCGGCACGCAAGCCATCCACGGAAGCCATGCCAGCCCAGCCGCTGACGCCGGGCGACGAGCCCGTCGACGTCATCGTCCCGGTGTACCGCGGGCTGGACGACACCCGGCGCTGCATCGAGTCGGTGCTGGCCAGCACCTGCCGCACGCCGTGGCGGCTGGTGGTCATCGACGATGCCAGCCCTGAGCCCGAGGTCAGCGCCTGGCTGCAGGAGGTCGCCGCCACCGACAGCCGGATCGAACTGCTGCGCAACGAGCAGAACCTGGGCTTCGTCGGCACCGTGAACCGGGGCATGGCCCTGGCGGCCGAGCGCGACGTGCTGCTGCTCAACAGCGACACCGAGGTCGCGAACGACTGGCTCGACCGCATCCGTGCGGCGGCCTATGGTGACCAGAAGGTGGCCTCGGTCACCCCGTTCTCCAACAACGCCACCATCTGCAGCTACCCGCGCTTCTGCCAGGACAACGCTCTGCCCGAGGGATGGCCGGTGGCCGAACTGGACGCGTTGTTCGCCAAGGTCAACCCAGGCCAGGTGGTGGACGTGCCCACCGGCGTCGGCTTTTGCATGTACATCCGCCGCGCAGCGCTGAACGACGTCGGCCTGTTCGATGTCGAGCACTTCGGCAAGGGCTACGGCGAGGAAAACGACTTCTGCATCCGGGCCCACAAGGCAGGGTGGCGCAACCTGCATTTGCTGGACACTTTTGTGCTCCACAGCGGCGGCGTCAGTTTTGGCGACAGCAAGAGCCCGCGCGAACGCGCCGCCATGGAAACGCTGCGGCGCCTGCACCCCGATTACGAAACCCGCGTGCTGCGCTTCGTGCGCGAAGACCCGGCCCGGCTGGCCCGCACCGCCGTCGATGCCGCCCGCATCCTGGCCCCTGGCCTGCCGGTGGTGCTCAGCGTGCTGCACGACCGCCAGGGCGGTACCGAACGGCATGTGCGCGAACTGTCGGAGTTGCTGAACGGCAAGGCCGTGCTGCTGGTGCTGCGGCCCTTGCCGGGCGAACGCGTCAGCCTGCGGATGGCCGACCCGGCGGAAGACTTCGAACTGGCCTTCGGCCTGGACGAAGCGGGCTACGAAGACCTGCTGACGGCGCTGCGTGCCTTCGGGGTGGCGCATGTGCACTACCACCACCTGCTCGGCCACGGAGAGCGCATCGGCCGCCTGGCCGCGCGGCTGGGTGTGAGTTACGACTTCACGGCGCACGACTTCTACGCCATCTGCCCGCAGATCTCGCTCACCGACCACACCAACGGCTATTGCGGGGAACTGGGTGTCACCCAGTGCACCGAATGCCTTGCGCGCTCACCAGCACCGGATGGGCTCAACATCGTCACCTGGCGGCAGCAGAGCGCGGAGTTCCTCGACGGCGCGCGCTACGTCATCTCGCCCAGCAGGGATGCGCTGGTGCGCCTCGCCCACCTGGTACCGGGAGCCCCCCTGCGCCTTGTGCCGCACACCGACATTGACCCGGCGCAACCGCTGCCGGCACCCAACCCACCGCGGCTGGAAGCACCACGGCGGCTGAAGGTGGCCGTGATCGGCGCTCTCAGCACCATCAAGGGCGCCGACGTCCTGGAGGAAGTGGCAGTGCTGGCGCGCAAGCAGCAGGCGCCGGTGGAGTTCCACCTGATCGGCTACGCCTACCGCTCGCTGCGCACCCAGCCGCAGGCGCATCTGACGGTGCATGGCCGCTACGACGACCGCGACCTGCCGGCGCTGCTCGGCTGGCTGCAGCCTGACCTGGTGTGGTTCCCCGCCCAGTGGCCGGAAACCTACAGCTACACCCTCAGCGCCTGCCTGCAGGGCGGCTGGCCCATCGTGGCGCCCAACCTGGGCGCCTTCCAGGAACGCCTCGAGGGGCGACGCTGGACCTGGGTGCGGCCCTGGAACGACGCCGCCCCCGACTGGCTGGCCTTCTTCGAGGACATCCGCTCACGCAATTTCGCCACCGGCCAGTCCCCGGCGCCGCAGATACCTGTGGCGCGCTCGGACGCCCATTTCGCCGAGCCGCAGCGCTCGCGCGATTGGTACGCCACCGATTACCTGGCCGGCCTGCCGGCTCATGCGCCTGCGGGCGGCGGGCCGGAGCGCGCCATGTTGGCCGAGCACCTGCCCACGCCGGAGGAAAGCCTCGCCACCGGCGCCCGGGGCGCGGCCCTGTCGGCCCTGGTGCGCCTGCGCGCGCTGCCGGTGCTGGCCCCGATCGCCCGGCGCATCCCGCTGCGCTGGCAGACGCGCGTCAAGACCTGGCTGCGGCGCTGAGGGCAGCCGTCAGGGCTGACGCTGCCCGCCGGCCGGGAGGTCGGCAAAGAAGCGGTCCGCCACCGACCAGAAATGCCAGCAGGCGGGCCTTTCGCGCACGACGCGCTCGAAATGGGCAAAGATCTTTTCGCTGAGCGCCTGCGCATCGTCCTGCACGCCCAGCGGGTAGAGGCGGAGATCGCGTCGGCCCGTCGCCAGATCCAGCCCCAGCGTGAACACCGTGACCGGCAAGCGCTGCTCGACGGCCAGCCGTGGCAACGCAATGGGCATGTGCACGGTGCGGCCAAGCACCTGCTGCGGCGCGGTCAGGTTCACCTGGTCGGGCGGAACGTCGATGACGACGATGATTTGCTCTTTTTGTTGTAGCGCATCACGCAAGCCCTGCATGGACCCAGGCACGAAAAGCACCTGCTTCCCGTCGGCCAGCGCCACGGTTCGCACCCGGGCCCGGGCGTAGCGGCGCAGCACCCACCGGGCCACATAGCCGCCGCCGTCCTGTCTGGCCAGCAGCATGTGCGGGTGCAGTCCGCTCGCCCTGGCGTGCCGGTGCGCCCACATGCCACAGGCCCAGTGGAAGGTGACCAGCACCGCCGCCTGCCCCTGAACCGCCCACTCGCCGTGCACGTCAAGGTAGCGGCGCAGCCAGCGGTCGGAGCGGGTGCGCGACAGGTACAGGTCGGCATGGTCCACGAGCATCACCAGCCGATGCTCATGCAACCAGGCGTCGGCGTCTCCCACCAGCCCATGGGCCTGGGCAGCGCGCAGAGCCTGTTCGCAGGACTCGCGGAAAAGCGCCGGCCAGCGGGCCAAGCGCCTCAGCACCCGATAGCCGAGCGGCCAGGGCAGCAAGGCCGCGGCACCCGGCAGCAGCACCAGTTCCAGCAGATCCTGTGCCTCACGCGCCCAGCGCCGGCGGAAGCTGCTGAATTGGCTCATGGCAGCGGCTCCCGTGTCAGTATGGGTGCGCGAAGCCCGGGTTGCCTGTTCAGGACCATTGGTGCGGCAGCCGCACCAGGCCGGGCATGCGTGTGGGCGCCACGAAGCGGAAGTGCAGGAACTGGTACCACTGGTCGTAGACCACCAGCCCGGAAGCGTCGAACAGGTAGACGCTCACCACGTACTCGCCGCTGTGCAAGGGCAGGTCTGGGAAAGTCAGCACCGACTTCCAGGTTCCATCCGGCTGGCGTTGTGGCGCTGCGCCCTCCTCGTGGGAAGCGATCGAGGTGATGCCCACCCCTTTCGACTGCTCGATCATGAAGCCGATGTTGGGACACTCGTCACCCACGCCGCGCACCACGATCTGGGCGACCAGATCCGGCGCCGCCAGCAACGCGGGCTCGTGACTGCCCGGCTCCGGATCTTGCAGGGATTCCAGTTGCACCGATACGATGGCTGCGGAGCCCGCATCCGCCAAGACTGGCGGATGCGAGACGTCCCTCGGCACGCTGTCGAGGGTTGCAGCTACATCCTCGGTCGGCACGATAAGCGCCTCCGATGCCTGTGCCGACGCTTCCGCAGCCTGATGCCCCGACGCGGCGCTCAGCCGGGTGTGCGTTTCGTAGGCCAGCAGCACCGCCTCGGTGGGGCCAATCCGCTGGACCTGGCCACCATCCAGCCACAGCGCCACGTCGCACAGATGACGGACGTGGTAGGGGCTGTGCGAACAGAACAGGATGGTGCAACCGTTGCGACGGAACGCCTCGATGCGCTCGATGCACTTCTTCTGGAAGCGCTGGTCGCCCACCGCCAGCGCCTCGTCGATGATGAGCAGGTCCGGCTCCACCGCCGTGACCAGCGCGAAGGCCAGCCGCACCACCATGCCGGACGAATAGGTCTTCACCGGCCGGTCGATGGCTTCGCCGATCTCCGCGAACGCCAGCACCTGCGGCTCCAGCCGCGCCATCTCCTCGCGGGAGATGCCGATCAGGTTGCCGCCGAAGTACAGGTTCTCGCGGCCGGTAAAGTCTGGATGGAAGCCGGCGCCGAGCTCCAGGATGGCGGTGACGCGGCCACGCCGCAGCACCTTGCCCGTGCTGGGTTGCAGGGTGCCGGTGATCAGCTTGAGCAAGGTGCTCTTGCCGGCACCATTGTGGCCGACCACCCCCAGACACTGCCCGCGCCTGAGTTCCAGCGAGACGTCGCGCAGCGCCCAGTGGCTGTGGTGCAGGTCACGCCCCGTCAACAATGACTTCAGACGAGCCCGGGGCGAGTCGTAAAGGCGGTAGGCCTTGCCCACACCCTCCAGCCGCAAGGGGGCGTTGTCGGCCTCGGTGGTCGAACCCGTCGCGCTCACAGCCAATCCACCAACTGGTCCCGGCTGCGCTGCACCGCCACGCCCAGGGCCAGAGTCAGCAGCAGCATCCAGACGCCGATCACCGCCCAGACCGCCAGAGGCGGCCATTCGCCACGCAGCAGCGCGCTCTGGTAGCCCAGCACGGGCGCGGTCATGGGGTTGAGCCACAGCAGAGGACGCCAGCGCTCCGGGAACATGGTCAGTGGAAACAGGATGGGCGACAGAAACACCCCCAGACTGAGCAGCACGCCCACCAGCTGAATCACGTCCCGCAGGGCCGCCGCCATGATGGCCAGCAGGTAGCCCAGCAGGAAGCCCAGCACCAGCTGTGCCGCCGCCATGGCAGCCACGCCGAGTACAGCCAGACGGAAATGGTGCATGGGCGCATACAGGAGCACCAGCAGCACCAGCAGCGGGACGAACACCGCCGCGCTCGCCAGCGCGGCGCGCGCCGGAAACAGCACCGGCGGCAGCGGGTTCTTCTGCAGCATGCCCCCGGCATCCACCAGGCTCATCATGGCGCGCTGCGTCGCATCGGCAAAGGCACTCCAGGCCAGCACACCGACCACCAGGAAGGTCCCCACGCGATCCGTGGGCGCATGGGCGCCGAGGCGCATGCCGAACACAACGTCGAAGATCAAAAAATAGGCGGCCACCGTCAACACCGGTGGCGCCCATAGCCACAGCAGGCCTCCGGCAGCCCCGGCGGTGCGCGCCGCGAGTTCGCGCCGCGTCATCACCGCCAGCAGCGCACGCATGCGCCAGAGCTGGCGCAGCTCCTCCATCAGGCTCGCACCCGGCATCTGCTTACTTGGCAAGCTGGGGCGACACGGCCATCGGCCCGAGGCTGGGGACGGCCGCGCCCATCAGCGGTGTCAGCGCTTCTTGGTCTCAGCCTCGGCCAGGGCCTTGATCTGGGCCTCGTCCGGCTTGGCCTTCTCCTGGGCGGCGTTCCAGACGCGCATCCGCTCGTCGCCGTTCAGCTTGTTCAGCATCTGCTCGCGCAGCAGCGGAAAGGCCTTGTCGAACGGCATGAGTTGCGCCGGCTTGTGCTCCACCAGCTGGAGGATGTGGTAGCCGAACTGGGTCTTCACCGGCTCGCTCAGCTGGCCCGGCTTGGTCATGGCAAAGGCGGCTTTCTCGAATTCCGGCACCATGCGGCCGCGGGTGAACACGCCCAGATCGCCCCCCTTGGATGCGCTGCCGGGATCGCCCGAGCGCGTCTTGGCCAGTTCCTCGAAGTTCGCGCCCTTGCGCAGTTCTGCGAGCAATGCCTCGGCCTTGGCCTTGACCGCGGCGGCGTCAGAGCCGTCCTTGGCCACCGGCAGCAGGATGTGCCGCACATGCACTTCTTCAGGCGTGGTGAAGCGTTCAGGCTTGGCTTTGTACTCGGATTGGGCAAAGGCCTTTTGCGCCTCCTCGCTCGGCACGGCGGCCTTCACGCGCTCCTGCATCAGCAGTTCCGCCATAGCGCGGTCACGGCTGAGCTTGAGGTAGGTCTGGCCTTGAGGGCTCTGGTCGAGCTTTTCCTTGGCGGCCTCGGCTGCCATCACGCGCTGGGCGTAGACGCCGGTCGCCAGACGCGTCACCTGTTCGGGCGAGGACCAGAACTCGGCCCGCTTGTCGGCCGGAATGCGCTCTCGCACCACGAAATCAAGCTCACCCGCCGTCAGGGGCCCGGCAGGGCCGTTCACCACCACCGCGGAAGGCGAACTCGGCTGCGCCATCGCGCCGTTGCCCACCACCAGAAATGCTGCCGCCAGCCATACAGGCTGGCAGCGTTGAACCCATTTGAACATCAGTTGCATCACCTCATGATCGTGCCGGTACGGGCGCGCCACCGTGGCACGTCATCCGCCTATTCCGGCGCCGGCCCGCATCATACCCGCCGCCAGGGGGCGCACCGGGCGCGCGGGGTGTGTCCGCAGGTGACAACGCCATGGAACAAGCAACAGCGCCGCCAATGAAAAAAGGGCGGGATTGCTCCCGCCCTTGAAATTTCCCGATCCGGTGGCGCCGGATCGGATCGCTTGGTTGGATTACCAGCGGTGCGGCAGCGTCAGGCCGAAGTTGCCGCGCGTCGTGGCGTTCTTGATCGACGTGGCAGCGAAGCCCACGATCGGCAGCGTCGGGCTGCCGCCACCCAGGGCCAGGCGCGCCCAACCCGTGGCGCCCGGCAGGGCACCGGTACCGGTGTTGGCCACTTGAGCCTGCATGACTTGCGACGTGGCGCGAGCGAACGACAGGGTGAACACCTCGCCGCAGAACTGGGCGGTGGTGATCGTGCCAGGCGAGAAGTCGGCGCTGATACCAGCAGGCGTACCTTCTTCGCGGTCGGCGGCGCCCAGGGTGCCGGTCAGGCAGGCCATCGGGCCCATGGTCGTCACGGACTTCGTCAGGGCGGCGTAGCGGTTGTTGGTCGCAGCCGTGGACACCGCGGAAGCGGAGTTGGTCATGTCGACGTTGAACAGCACGGCAGCGGCGGTGGACGACGTGGAGTAGTCCATGGCAGCGTGGTAGCGACGGGTCGGCTGGGACACAACCCAGTCGGTTTCCATCGGCACGGCAGCGCCGTCGCCGGCAGCGGCGTAGTCGTTCACGATGCTGGGCTTGGCCAGCACGGCGGACAGCAGGTCAGCCTGGGCCAGCGGGTTGCTGGCGTAGGTGGACACCAGCGGGGTCGACATGTCGGGCAGGTCGAACCACAGCGGGGTGATCTTCGGCGTGGCGCCGCGCAGCAGCGGGTCGGCGGTGGCAGCCATGACCGTGGTCTGGTTGCCAATAGCGGAACCCAGCTGAGGTGCGTAGGCCAGCAGGCCCAGACCGTTCACGGCGGGCACGGTGGAGGTCGACGGAGCCACCACGGCTTGCACCGCGGTTTGAGCGCCACCGTACACAGCCAGCTCGGCCTGGTTCATCACCGCCCAGCTGCCCATCAGCATACCGCTGGGAGCGGCCAGACCGGCAGCTTCAGCGCTGGCGGCGGTCACGAGGGTGGTGGTCTGCAGCGTGCTGAACGCGGTGCCCGTGCAAGGCGCAACGCCGTTCACGTGCTTGATGGCCGTGTAGACCGGGTTGGCGGCGCCGCCCGGCAGCGTGGGCGGAATGTCGGCCATGTTCAGCATTTCAGCGTAGCCTTCGCGGGTCAGCGAAGCCAGCTGGTCAGCCGTGGCGTAGGAAGGCAGACGGTTGGTCTTGAACGACACGCCAGCAGCCGGGAACACCGGCAGCGTGCAGGACTTGTCGGCCGTGGTGATCAGAGCGGTGCCGTCAGCAGCCTGGCTGATACCGGCGGTCCACACGTCCAGCGGAGACAGGAACACGGTGAAGTCCAGCACGTCGTCCGAGTTGGAGGCGCTGCGGAAGCGAACCTTCACCGCCTTGCCGTTCGTGGCGTCGGTGTTGGTGATCGACCACATGGAGCCGATGGTGCCCTGTGCCGAGAAGTACGGCGTGAACAGGTAGTGGCCGGTGCCACCGGGGTTCAGTTCGAGCGTGGTTGCGGTCGACGCGGGGGTGGTACCAGCGGCGAACACCGCGAGGGCGTGGGCCGAACCGGCAAAACCAAGTCCACCCAGGGCCGCTGCAGCACCGAGCGCCAGAATGCTCTTTTTCATAGACATGACTCCGTTAGGAAAAAAGTGATTGCAAGACCCAAGCGAATCTTGGAAATGCCCTCAGATGCTATCACGCCGTTGCTTGGCATTTCAATCGGACAGACGGCGTGTATGAGATTGCGAAAGGGGAGTGTTGTATTTCTGTGACGGCCTTTACCTCCTTCGAGGGGCCGGAGGCCATTTAGAGGGCCTGGTAGTACCACCACTGGCCTTCGTCGCGCACCCAGGTCTCGTCGAAAAAGCCCGTGATGGTGGGCAGGGTGCGAGAGAACTGGGGCACCATGTTAAGGGTAGTCAGGCGAATGCGGACGGTGCAGCGTTCGGCCTCGCACTGGACGCTGTGGACCTGGGCTTCCTTCCATTGGCCGCCACTGCCGAAGCGCTTCTTGTATTCCTCCTTCGAAACCAGTGCCCGGTAACCCGGTTGGGTAAAGGCATAGGCCCCGTCGAAATCGCCCTTGATGAGCTTCGCCCAACGCTGCTCGGCGCGCGCCTTGACCTGCTCCTCGGGTGTACCGGAAGAAAGCGTGGCGCAGGACGCGAGCATGAGCAGCGCCAGGGCCCCACCCAGCACCGCCTTGGCGAGATTGCGGCGCGAAGCTTGCTGCGTCGCCGGTGTCCCGCGAGGCAATGAGGCGGGCTGAGATGACAAATGATGGGTCATGAGAAATGGCTCGGTAAGAATTTACTTCAAAAGTACCAATTACGGCTTGGCGCTGGCCGGCACACCTGCCGGCGGCGACGACAGATCCAGAGCCCGCATGCGTTCGCGAAGTTCCCGGCTGACGGCGCGTGCATCTTCGTCCGAGCGCAGCACGCGCGGCGTGAAGACGACCAGGAGCTCCGTGCGGTCGTTCGTCTGCTTGTGCTGGCCGAACAGGGCGCCCACCACCGGAATGGACGACAGCAGCGGCAAGCCGGATTTGCCGTTCGAGGCGTTGTCCTTGATCAGGCCGCCGAGCACCAGCGTCTCGCCCGAGCGCACCGCCACCTTGGAGACGATCTGCCGCTGCGTGAACGTGGGCGTGGCTGCTGTAGGGTTGACCACGTCGGTGACGATCTGGTTGATGTCCAGCGTCACCAGATCGCCGGCGCTGACCGAAGGTGTCACACCCAGCATGACCCCGGTGTCCTTGTACTGGATCGTGGTGGTGGTGTAGTTGGTGCTGGTGTTGACGGTGGTGGAGCCCGTCTGCACCGGCTGCTGCTGGCCGACGGAAATGGCGGCTGTGTGGTTGTCGAGCACCATCAGCGACGGGCTGGAAATCACCTTGACCAGGTTCTTGTTGGCCAGCGTGTTCAGCATGGCGGTCACCGCGCCGGCGGAGTTGCTGACGGCGTAGCTGAAGCCGGTGGCGGCGGCGCTGCCCAGATCGTAGCTGCGCGTGCCATCGGCAAAGCTCAGGCCCGTCGTGCCATTGTTCAGGATACCCGAGCCGCGACGTCCACCGCCGAGGCCGCCGCTGAAGGCCCATTGCAGGCCGTACTGGAGGCCGTCGGACAGCTGGACTTCGACGATGGTGGCCTCGATCAGCACCTGGGCGCGCTGGATGTCCAGCCGCTTGAGCGTGCCCTCGATGCGCTCGTATTCCGCTGGCGTGGCGTGGACCAGCAGGGTGTTGTTGATACGGTCGGCCATGACGCGCACCGACTGACCCAGCATGGTGGTGGTGACGCCCGGGCCCTGCTGGCCGTTGCTGCTGCCAGCCGTGCCGCCCAACGCAGTGGCACCCGTGGTGGACGCACCACCGCCGAAGGAACTCAAGCCCATTCGGCTCGTCCCGCCACTGCTGCTGTTCAGCGTGTTGACGTTGCTTGCAAAGCCGCCGTTCAAGTTGGTGCTGAGCCCGTTGGTAGCGCCTGAAAGGCTGGTGAGCCCGGGCGCAACGCCCGTGGCGCCGTTGGCGCCGGGTTGCGTCAGCACGCCCCCGCCGTAGATCCCGTTGAGCAGTTCCGCCAGGTGGTCGGCCGAACCATTCTGGACCTTGTAGACGAACAGCTGGGGTTCGGCGCTGTTGAGATTGGGGCGGTCGAACTGCTCGATCCAGTAGCGCACCTCGTCCAGGTAGGCGGCCCGCGGCGTGACCACCAGCAGGGCGTTGATGCGCTCGATCGGCATGATGCGCAGCGCCCCGTACAACGGATTGCTTTCGCCAAGCCCCGCAGCGCCCGCAGGCGACGCGCTGGCGGCACCGAATGGGGACACGCCTCCGGGGCCCGTTGGCGACCCGGCTGCACCCTGGGCACGCACATTGGTGGCGCGCCCCGCCTGAGCCCCGGTCGAGCCCGCAGCCCCACCGGAAATCAGCCGCAGGGCCGCCTCTGCGTCGGCGGCAGAGGTGTGCTTGAGCGGGAACACGCCCACCGACATGCCGCGCAGGAGGTTCACGTCGAACGTCTTGACCAGCTCCAGCCAGCCCTCGGCCTCGACCCGCGTGCCCCGCATCACGAGGATGTTGCGCAGCGTGTCCACGCGGACGATCGCCTCGGGTGCCACCAGCGGGCGCAGGATGTTGGCGATTTCCGCAGCCCCCACGTACTGCGGCGAAATGATGACCGTGCCGTAGCCCGGCGGGATCGAGCCCGCCCCCAGCATCTGCGGTGCGCTGACGATCCCCCGCAGCGCCTCCGGCGAGCCCACGTGGTAGGTGCCGCGGGAATCCCGCGCCAGCACGATGCCGTTGGACTGCAGCGCCTGCTCGAGCAGGAGCATGGCCTTGTCGGCGTCGACCGGGCCGCGTGTGATCAGCGTGACCTTGCCGTTGAGGGGCGGATGCACCACATAGCTCACCTTCAGGAGGTCGTTGAGCATCACGTTGGCCACTTCGCCAATGGGAGCGTCCTCGAACTTGAAGCTGCTGACCATGCCCTTCGCGGGGGGGCCGGGAACCTTGTGGGTGGCGACCACGCGGTCGTCACCTCGGATGACGATGGGCTCGGATCGTGCGTCGGCGGCAGGCGCAGCGGCGCTCGCCGCATCGGACGGCACACCGGCCGCGGAGGCGCTGGCCAACGCGGCCGCGGCAGGCAAGGCACGCGACGCGGCAGGCACGGCGGAAGGCAGGCCGGCATCGGACAGCCCCGCGCCAGGGGTCTGCGAGGCGCACCCGGCCAGCAGGCTGGCCGTCAGGGCGAAAAAGAAGGAAGCCGTGAGACGGGGCATGGTGGGCAACGGGGTGAAGCGGGGAGGCCGCAGCCGGGGGTATGGTTTCATGATCTAGCCTCCGAACTGGGCTTCCACGCCGGGTGACGAAGCGGGCTGGTGGGCGCCAGTTGCAGCCGCTGGCTGCGGCGGAGCTGGGGGGCTGGAGGACTGGGCTCCAGGGCGGGGCAGGCCCGGCGGCGCGGCCGGGGGGGGAGGAGGTGGTTTCGGGGTGCTGCCGGCGACAGGCTTCTGGGGCGCCTCGGTCGCAGCCCCTTGCATGAGCCCTATGGGCAACTTCAGTTCCCTGGATTCGGTACCGCGCTCGAAACGGACGGTGCGACCGGCCACGTGAACCAGCTTCCAGCCGCCCAGCTCCTCGCCACGGCGCACGAAGCTCGCCTTGCCGTCGTATTCGATCATGGCGCCGTTCAGCGACGGCCCGGCCACGATGCCGAGCACCTTCGCCGCATCGATGGGCGCCCGGGGTGGCGGGCTCGCCGGTGCCGCAGCTGGCTCGGCCACCGGCCGCCGGTTCATGCTGAACAAGGGCCGCTCCAGCACCTGCGGGTAACGGACGGACGCCGCGGTGTTGGGGCGCAACAACGCGGACTCCAGGTCCCGCAGGTTCGGCGCCTGGGCCTCGGGCGGCGTCCATCGCCGCCAATGGGCCACGGGCCCCGGCAACAGCCACAAGGCCACCAGGGCGGCCAGCAGGATGGCGCACAGGGCAGCCAGGCGCGAATCCACGGTCCGCATCACCGGTGCTGCCTCAGGACGAACAGGTCAAGCTGCACCGTGATCACCGCATCCGCAGCCGTGCGGCTCATGCCGCGCGGGGCGAGCTGGATGCTGCCGGCGTAGACCATCGGCCGCAGGTCGGCCAGGTCGTGCACCAGCAACTGGAGAGCGTCCCATGATCCTTCGAGTCGAATGTTCACACCGATGCGGTCAAACCCTTTTTCGTCCTTGACGGGCGACACCTGGCTGCTGGTCACGCGCATCTCGCGCGTGTTCGCCAGGTCCCGGACCTGTTGCAGGACGACGTTGCCCACCTGGGCGGCATCGCGATCCGCCGGGTAGACATACAGCACCAAATTGTCCTGCAGCCTTTTGTCGGCGCCCGCAAGCAGCTCCCCATTCTGTAGCAATCCGGTCAGTCTTGCATACCGGGGATCGATGGAATCGACCGTGGACGTGGCCCAGCGATGCTTCAAACCAACATATCCCAGCCCCAGGACGAGCAGCGCGAGCAGCGCCGCAGCCGCCAGCGCGATCCAGGCCGTCTCCGGCCGCCGAAGGTTCTGGAGCTTCATGGGCGGCGCTCCGCCGGCTGTGCGCTGGCGCCCAGGGCGACGCCGTAGCGCGCCGGGTCGGCCGTCAGTTCGATGATGAAGCGCTCCTTGCTGTCGCCGGGTGCACGGGTGGCCGGCGAGGCCAGCCGCACATCGCTGACGCCAGGTTGGGACGCCAGGCGCTGCACCAGCGCCGCGGCGTCGTCGGCATTGCCGTTGAGAACCAGCTTGCGCCCCTCCAGCCGCAGCGAAGTCAGCCAGGCGCCGTCCGGCACGGCGGTGGTCAGCATGTTCAGCAGCGGCGCCAGAGCCAGCTGTTCACGAACGATCTCGCCCACATTGCGCAACACGTCGGCGCGCTCGACCGCAGCCTGGCGCTGCGCCATCTGCGGTGCGGCGCGGCGCTGCAGATCGTCAAAAGCTGTCTGGGCCTGGATGGCACGCTGGCGCGCGAACAGGGTCGGCGTCAGAAGAATGCCGGCCAGCAGCAGCACCGCCAGCAGCACCCAGCCCAGCGAGCGGCGGCGGCCGCGCGCCACCAGGGCTTCGCGCCGACTCTCGCCGAAGCCACGCAAGATCAACGGAGCGAAATCGCCTGCGGCAGTTTGGGAGGCGTCCGGGGTCACCCAGACCTCCGCGTGATCTGGCGCCAGTGCACCATCCTGGCGCATCGCGGCCGTGACCTGGGCGCGCGACGCGATCACCACGTCCACCTGATCCGCACCGTCCGACGCCGGAAGCGCCACGAATCCGAACACGGTGTCATCGGCCGGGAACGGACTGATGCCCGCGACCTCCAGTTCCACTGCGTGCTGCAGATCCGCCGCCGCCAAACGCGGCAGGCGCAGCCGCCGCTCCAGCACGCTGTCGCGGCTCAGGGCAAAAGCCTCTACCGGCGAAACGGCCTTGGGCAGCGCGGCGACGCGCAGTGCATGGCCGTGACGAAGCAGCCAGTCGCTCGGCGCGGCGCCCGGTTGGATCAGGCGCACGTAGACGCCCGGGTTCAAGCCCCGCAGCAGCGGCAATCCCAGCAGGAATTCCCCGGCCTCCCGCCATTGGGAAGGCCATTTGGCAAGATCCAGGCCGAACAGGCTGGTGGCACTCGATGATTGACTGGACATGAAGCTCTTGATTCCGCTCAGCCCTCGGCCTCTGCGGTTTGACGCCAGCGGCGCAGATCGCGCCAGGGAACACCATAGGCGTGTCCCTGATCCAGGGCGACGTCGCGGGTCAGGATTGTAGTTTTGTCCGCTCCGGAGCCGACAAAGGCCCGCAGGCGCAGCATGTTGGAACCGGACAGATCCATGAAAGCCGGCGCCAGCCCGCTGAAATCAGGGGCTGCGGAGCCGCCGCCACGCTGACTCAGGAATTGGTCCACCCTGCCGGCGTTGCCACCGGCCAACACCCGCAGCACACCCGGCGGAGCCGCCAGCGGGTTGACGCGGCTGGCCCCGCGTAGGTCGGCGGATACCAAAGGAGCCAACCGTTCGTACAGCAGATAGGTGAAACCCGGCACGAGCAGCAAATCCTGGGCCGTTTCGAACATGCGAGGCTGCGAACCGGCGCCCCCCGCAGCAGCCGGAATCCCGTCGCGCCATTCCACGGCGGCATGGGCCAGTGCCTGCGCCTCGCCCTGCGACAGCCCGCCGGCTACCTGTAACAGCGCGGCCATCAGCGGCTCAGGCGCGTCGTTCAACGAAATGAGCCCGTTGAGCGGAGCCACTTCAACGCGCACCTCCTGCCCGGCGTAAGAGACGTTGGAAATGGTGATGCTGCTGACCGTCGTGTTGCCCACCAGCAACTGCTGCAGCACCAGGTCGATCGCGGCGTCGCCGATGGCCTCGGCCTCCACGCCTTGCCGTTCGGCGCTGACCGCCTGGATCTGGTCTTTCACGGTGGCCGTCAGGCCGGTCGCCATGACGCTCAGCGCCGCCACGATCCAGAGGACGGCGACCAGCGCCATGCCGCGCACGCGCGACGAAGTGAATGAACGTCCGTCCATCACGCGCCTCATCCGCCAAACACCGCGATGTTGGCACTTGGATCGCTCATGAACGTGGGCGTCAGAAGCAGCACCATGGGCGGCCACGGCGGCCCATCGACGTCGTAGTCGATCCGCACCGCGTCGGGCAATTTCACCTGCAGGGCCACCAGCATGGACGCGGGTGGTGGCCAGGCGTCCAGCCATTCGCCTGTCAAAGGATGCCGGTAGCTGAGCCGCATGGCACGCACCGAATGGGCAATGACCTGCGTGCTCGCAGCCTGCCAGGCCGAGAACCCGGGGCTGCCGTCCCACGGCGCGTAGCGCAGCACGAGGCTGTTCTGGCCGTCAACCGGCTCCACCGCCAGGCGGAGGTAATGGCGGCCGCCGCCGCCGAAACGTGCAGGCATGGCACCGACCCAGGCCACAGAACTGGTGTCGCCCGAGAAGAACGGATACTCCCCCGGCCGGTCGACCGATCGGGACTCGTAGCCTCGCGCCGACACCTGGCTGAAGCTGCCGCGGAGAAACTGGCGGGCGATGCGGTATTCGTCGGCCTGGTCGATGCGTTGTTCCACGCGCACCTCGGTCTGCCCTAAGGCCCGCATCGCGCCGGTCAGCACCAGCATCAGCAGCGACAGCAGCGAAATGGCGATCAGCACCTCCACCAGGGTGAAACCGCCCATGGGGCGCCGGCGCCCCGCGGCAAGCGAAACGGTGCGACGCATCATCGCCGCACCTGTGCCGGCGGCACGAACTCGGGACGCAGGCTCGTCAAGGTGTAGCTCCTGGGCGCGTCGCCATCGCTCCAGGCCACCGTGACACGGACCTCGTGCAACCTCGCGGCGTTGGGCGACGAATTCAGCGGCGTCGGGTATGGCCGCGATTCGATCTGCCATGCATAGCCATCCGCCTGAGCGCGGCTGGCCAGCCCCCGAGGCGGCACGCTGCGCTGCGCCTCCAGCAGGGAAGCCGCGAGCAACACGGCCCGCTCCTGGGCATCGATGGCACCCACGTGCCGGGCACTGCCCCCCATGACCCGGTAGATCAGGGTCAGCGCCATGCCCATGATGGCGAACGCCACCAGCACCTCCAGCAGCGAAAAGCCCTTGTCGCGACGCTGCATGGGGCGCCTCATCGCTCGATCGGCTCCTGCTCGACGCGCCCCGAGAACCAGTCCACGCGCATCCGGACGCCAGCGCCGGACGGGCGGATCAGGTCCACGCTGCCGCCGCTGGCGCCGCCCTGCGGAAGAAACTGGATCGCCATGCGCCCGTCGGCCGTACCCGCCTCGCGCGCCATGACGGCGCGCATCTCAAGCGGTTCAGGGACTTGTTGCACGGGGCCAGGCTCGACCCCGAAGCGACGCTGCTCCAGATCGACCACGAAGCGCACGGGAACACCCTCGCTCATCGCCCTTTGCCGCGCGCTGCGCATCGCCGTCACCACGGCACGCACGGTGTCGCGGTATTGGACAGACTCGTTCAATCGGCCGAACGCGATGGGCACCAGGCCGACGATAAGCGCCAGCACGGCGAACACCACCAGCAATTCGATCAGCGTGAAGCCGCGCAGATGCCTGCGATGCCCCGCCGGCATCGGGCGCCGCGCGCGCTCCAGCACCATCGGGCTCAGTGCTTGTTGCGGACGTCCGCGTTCTCGCCCTCGCCACCCGGGGCATTGTCGGCACCCAATGAGAGGATCTCCAGGCCGCCATTGGGGCCCGGGTTGGCGTAATGGTAGGGGTTGCCCCACGGGTCGGCCGGCAGGCCCCCCTTCAGGTACGGGCCATTCCAGCCATTGGCCGAAGCTGGCTGGGTGACCAGGGCCTGCAAACCTTCTGCATTGGTCGGGTAGCGGCCGACGTCGAGCTTGAACAGTTCCAGCGACTTGTCGAGATCGGCGATCTGGATCGCCGCCGTCTTCGACTTGGCCCCGCCCAGCCGGTCCATGACCGCCGGCCCCACCAGGCCGGCCAGCAGCGCGATGATCGCGATCACGACCAGCATCTCGATGAGCGTGAAGCCGGCGCCCACCGAACGAGCGACCCTGTGCGGCCAGCGATGGCTGATGAAACTCTTCATGTGTCGATTTCCCTTGAGAAGAACGGGTCAGCCCGCCAGGTCGTTGATGGAAAGAATGCCCAGCAGGATGGAGACGATGATGGCCGCGATCAGAACGCCCAGCAACAGGATCAGCACCGGCTCCAGCAGCGTGAGCGCGCGCTTGATGCCGGTTTCCACCTCCCGGTCCAGGACGCTGGAAAGCTCCAGCATCATGGGGCCGATACGGCCGGTTTCCTCGCCGACTCTGACCAGGTTGACTGCCAATGGTTCAAACACCCTGGTGTTCTCCATGGCGCGCACCATGCGTGTACCTTCCTTGACCTGAGGCCCCATGGTGGCAAGCGGCCCACGCAGGTTGGCATTGCCCACCGTTTCCGTGGCGATGTGCAAGGCGGTCAGCAATGGCACCCCGTTGCCCAGCAGCGTCCCCAGCGAACGCGTGAACAGCGTCAGCTCGTATTTGTAAAGCAAGGCACCCACCACCGGCAGGCGAAGCGCGCGATTCTGCCACCATCCGCGCCCCGCCGGCGACCGCAGCCAGCGCCAGCCCACCCAGCCGATCAGCAGGGCCGCGATGGCCAGCATCAGGCCGTGGGCCTTGAACCCGTGACCGAGCGACATCACGATCCGCGTGGGGAGTGGCAGCGCATCGCCCATGTCCTTGAACAGCTTCTCGAACTGGGGCACGACGAAGCCCAGCATGCCCACCAGCGACAGCACCGCCACGCCGAGCAGGATGGCCGGGTACAGGGTGGCGGAAATCACGCTTTCGCGCAGCGCACGCAGGCGGTTCATGTGCTCCACCAGGCGCTCGAGCACCTGCGACATCTGGCCGCTGGCCTCGCCCGAGCGAACCATGTTGATGTAGAAGTCGCCGAACAGCTCCCGCCGCGCCGTCAGTGCCCGGCTGAACGGGGCGCCGCCCTTCACGTCCTCCAGCACACCCTCCAGCAAGGTCTTGACGCTGGGTTTGGCGCTCATCTCGATCAGCACGCGCAGCGCGTTGTCCAGCGCCAGGCCGGCGCGCAACATGATCGAAAGCTCGGACGTGAAGGCCAGCACGTCCGCCCGGTTGACCGGGCCGCGCAGGGCGCGGTTGCCACGCGTGCCGCGCAGCCCGCCCGCCGGGCCCGCAGCCTGCGCCAGCGCGTCTTCCACCTTGATCGGCGTCAGCCCGCGCTCGCGCAGGTGGCGCAGCACGGCGTCGGCGGCCGCGGCCTCGAGCCGACCTTCCACCAGTTGCCCGTCGGCCTGGGCCGCGCGCCAGCTGAATTCAGGCATCGCCCTGGTCCTGCGTCACGCGCAGCAATTCGTCCAGGCTGGTCACACCCGCGGCCACCTTGCGCAGGCCGTCGTCATACAGCGTGTACATCCCGGCCTTGATGGCAACGGCCTGCAGGCTGCTCGCGTCCTGCCCCTGCAGGATGGCGCTGCGCATGGCTTCGTCCACCACCAGCAGCTCATGGATGCCGGTACGCCCCTGGTAGCCGGAACCCCGGCAATGGTCGCAGCCCGTGGGTTCATAGATCGGCGCACCTGGCGCCACGAACCGCTCCAGCCCGGAGCTGCGCAGCAGTTCCGGCGGTGGTTGCACAGGTGTGCGGCAGTGCGGGCACAGGCGCCGGACCAGGCGTTGCGACAGCACGCCGTTCACCGTGGAAGTGATCAGGTAGCGCTCGACACCCATGTCCTGCATGCGGACCACCGCACTGGCCGCCGTGTTGGTGTGCAGGGTCGAAAGCACCAAGTGGCCGGTGAGCGACGACTGAACGGCGATCTGCGCCGTCTCGCCATCGCGCATCTCGCCGATCATGATGATGTCCGGGTCCTGACGCAGGATGGAGCGCAGCGCATTGGCGAAGGTCAGGTTGATCTGCGTGTGGACCTGGATCTGGTTGATGCCTTCCAGCTGGTATTCGACCGGATCCTCCACCGTGATGATCTTCTGGGTGGTCGAATCGAGCTTGGCCAGGGCCGCGTACAGCGTGGTGGTCTTGCCCGAACCCGTAGGCCCGGTGACCAGCAGGATGCCGTGCGGCCGGCTGATCAGCTGGTTGAAGCGCGCCAGCGTGTCTTTCTCGAAACCCATGTCCTCGAGGCCGAAGCGCACGCTGGCACGATCCAGCACACGCATCACGACGCTTTCGCCGTGCACTGTGGGCGCCGTCGACACGCGCAGATCCAGTTCACGGCCCTTGACGCGGGTCTTGATGCGCCCGTCCTGCGGCAGGCGGCGCTCGGCAATGTCCAGATGCGCCAGCAGCTTCACCCGCGAACTCACGGCCGCGCCCTGCTGCGGCGGCACGACCTCGCCCGGCTGCAGCACGCCATCGATGCGGTAACGCACGTGCAGGCCGTCGTCGAACGGCTCCAGGTGAATGTCCGAAGCACGCAGTTCGATCACGCGGCCGATGATGGTGTTGACCAGGCGAATGACCGGGGCTTCGCTCGCCAGATCGCGCAGATGTTCGACGAAATCGCCGGCGTCGCCCTCACCCACGCCCTGCGCATCGTCCGCCTCATCTTCGTCACCGCCCTCGTTTAGGTAGCGCTCCAGCGCCTTGTCGATGTCGGAAGCCAGCCCCACCGCGGGGTGCACCCGCAGGCCCGTGGTGAGATGCAGCGCCTTGACGACGAAGGCGTCCTGCGGGGCTCGCATGGCCACGTGCAACTGGCCATCCTCCACCCTGAGCGGCAGTACGCGGTGGGCGCGCAGAAAGTCGGGCAGCAACCCGCCCGGCTCGGCCGGCGTCTCCGGAAAGGCATCGGCCGGCACGAAAGGCAATGCCAGGTGCTCGGCCAGGGCATGCGCAGCATCGGGTTCGGACACCAGGCCCAGACTGACCAGCACGCTGTCGAGCGCGCCGCCCATCTCACGCTGAGCTGCGAGCGCCCGCTCCAGGTCGCGCGGCGCCAGTTTGCCGGCGCGCACCAGCAGTTCCCCATAGTCCGGCCAGCGAACGACGGGTGGAGAGAGCGGAAGGTCGGTCTGCGTGGAACGGTCGGCGGTAGGGTTCAACTGGGTATCTGGCATGTGAGCTCGGGCCCATGCGCCGCACGCCCGGCCTTCAGGCGCCAGCGCGCAGTGCAAGCAGCAAATTCTAAGGGGGTACGGTCACGCGCTCAGCGCCCCGCGGACGAGGGCCCGTCCTGGGCCTTGGCGCTGAAGGGCCCGGCCTGCACGCGCCGCGTGAACCGCTCCCGCAGATCGGACACCGGCTTCTCGAACAGGTGGAACACCAGCGCCGACAGACTCACCACCAGCACCACCCAGAGCGGCACCACCCAGCCCACCACGGCGCCCATGTCCCAGCCCCGCGCCTTCACCGCATGCACCATGAGCATCAGCATGGGAAAGTGGCACAGGTACACCGAATACGAATAGTCGCCGATCCGCGCCGCCAGCCAGCGCACGGCCTGTGCGCCGGCCTGCACATTGGTCAACCAGGGCAGCATCAGCACCACGGCCAGTGAGGGCGCGCTGATCAAAGGCAGATCGTTGAAGCGACCGCCGGCAACGCCGCGCCAGTCGACGCGCATGAAATAGAACATCGCCGCCACCGCGCCCGCCATCAGCAGCGCACCCAACAACGCCTTGGCGCCCTGCCAGCGGCCCCACCAGCCGGTATGCCAACGGTTGAGAATGGCCGCAGCCACGCCCCAGCCCGTGGCGTCGAGGTGCATGACGGTGACGCGACGGATGTCGTCGTCCCACTGGAAGAAATGCTGCGGCGGCGCGCCCAGGCTGCGCAACACCGAGGGCACGGCGATCAGCGTCAGCGCCACTGCCCAGAACAGGTAGTGGCGCGGCGCCCGCCAGAGCAGCGCCATCAGGCCGAGCAGCAGCGGCATCAGCGCGTAAAACCATTCGTCCAGCGCCAGCGACCAGGCCTCGGCAAAGAACAGCGGCTTTTCCTGCGCCCGCAGCAAATTCTGCGAAAACGCCGCGAACGACCATGAAAACCGCCCTTCCTCGATGCCCCACCACGCCAGCGCGGCGTTGATGGCCAGGAACAGGTAGTAGTTGGGAATGGTCCGGAACCAGCGCCGCAACCAGAAATCACGCGCGCTGGCCCACCAGCCGGCGCGTGTCTCGAAGCTGCGGATCATCATGGAGCCGATCAGGAAGCCACTCAGCACGAACAGCCATTCGATCGAGAACACCGCGCAGGCGCTGAGCGCGGCGCGCCAGCCTTCCCATTTCGACAGCCCGTTGGCCACGAAGAAGCCCAGGTAGGCGTGGTTCATCAGCACCGCGCTGATGGCCAGCGAGCGCAGCACGTCGAGCCCGAAGTTGCGCTGGTAGCGTGGCGCGGCCTGGCTCACGACGTGCCTCCAACCCGCTGCCCGTTGGCCTGGCCGGCACGGAACTCGTGCCAGGACCTGGAGCGCCACAACCGCAGCAGGCTGCGCACGTGCCAACCCAGGTGACTCAACCTGCGCCGGCTGGCGCGCTGCGCGGCGTGAACGACCACCGCACCGTCCGCGCGCGCCAGCTGCCAGCCCGCCAGACGCAGGCGCAGGCACAGGTCCACGTCCTCGCAGTACATGTGGAAGCGTTCGTCGAACCCGCCCACCTGGGCGAAGGCCTCGCGCACCAGCAGCAGGAACGCCGCGTTCACCCAGTCCGGCGTCGCCCCCGTCGGCACCTCGGCCGCGCCATGACCCAGATGGCGCGTCACCAGGCGTTTGGGCGTGGGCAGCAGGCGCTCGTGGTCCTGGCGGCGGCCGTCCTCGTCAACCTGAACCGGGTACGCGAGCCCGGCGTGCGGCACGCTGCCCAGCGCCGCCAGCAACGAACCAAAAGGGTTGCCGCGCAGCCGGATGTCCGGGTTCACCACCGCGAAACGCTCGTTGCTGCCGCGTTCCGCGTCGAGCGCGAAGGCCCGGTTGTGGTTGGCGCCGAAGCCCAGTGGCTCGGCGTTCTCCGTCAGCACGAGGTCGAACGGCCAGTTGCGCCCGCGCAGCCCCTGCGCCAGCACCGGCTCGGGCTGGTTGAGCGTGACGATGACGCGCTCCGGCCGCGGCGCCGACAGATCCGCCATTTGCTGCAGCAAATGCTCCACGGTTTCGCCATGGCCGTGGCTGACGATGGAAACGGTGATACCCACGAACGCGTTGCGCCGCCGGCCGCTCAGCCGAACACCTCAGCCTGCGCCAGCGGCAGGCCGGCGCGGTCCTTGTCGGACAGCAGCGGCTCGGTGATGCCGTGGGCGGCCAGCGGCCAGTCGATGCCGATGGTCGGGTCGTTCCAGGCGATGCTGCGCTCGAACTGCGGGGCGTAGTAGTCGGTGGTCTTGTAGAGGAAGTCGGCGCTCTCGCTCAGCACCACGAAGCCGTGGGCCATGCCTGGTGGCACCCAGAGCTGGCGGTGGTTGTCGGCCGACAGCTCCACCCCCACCCAGCGGCCGAAGGTGGGCGAGCCGCGCCGGATGTCCACCGCCACGTCGAACACCGCGCCGCTGGTCACGCGCACCAGCTTGCCCTGCGGCTGCTGGATCTGGTAATGCAGGCCTCGCAGCACGCCCTTGCGGCTGCGGCTGTGGTTGTCCTGCACGAAATCGATGTCCAGGCCGGTCGCCTCGCGGAAGGCGCGGCGGTTGTAGCTTTCCATGAAGAAGCCGCGCGCGTCGCCGAACACCTTGGGCTCGAGCACGAACACGCCTTCAATGGCGGTGGACTGGGCGTTCATGCGCCACCCCCGGCGCTTTTCTCGCGCAGCATGCGCAGCAGATAGGCGCCATAGCCGCTCTTGGCCAGCGGCTGGGCCAGACGCTCGAGCTGCGCGTCGCCAATGAAGCCCTTGCGCCAGGCGATCTCTTCCGGGCAGGCGATCTTCAGGCCCTGGCGGCGCTCCAGCGTGGCGATGAACTGGCCCGCGTCCAGCAGGCTGTCGTGCGTGCCGGTGTCGAGCCAGGCGTAGCCGCGGCCCATGATCTGCACATTGAGCTGACCCTTTTGCAGGTAGGCGTCGTTCACGGCCGTGATCTCCAGTTCACCGCGCGCGCTGGGCTTCACGGCCTTGGCCACCTCCACCACATCACGGTCGTAGAAGTACAGGCCGGTGACGGCGAAGCTGCTCTGCGGCTGCTTCGGCTTTTCCTCGATGCTGATGGCCTTGCCCCGTGCGTCGAAGGCCACCACGCCGTAACGCTCCGGGTCGTGCACGTGGTAGGCGAACACCGTGGCACCGTGCTCTTGCGCATCGGCCTGCATCAGCAGGGGCTCGAAGTCGTGGCCGTAGAAGATGTTGTCGCCCAGCACCAGGGCGCTCGGGTCGTTGCCGATGAAGTCTTCGCCGATCAGAAAGGCCTGCGCCAGCCCGTCGGGGCTGGGCTGCACGGCGTACTGCAGGTTCAGGCCCCACTGGCTGCCGTCGCCCAGCAGTTGCTGGAAGCGCGGCGTGTCCTGCGGCGTGCTGATGACCAGGATGTCCCGCATGCCGGCGAGCATCAGCGTGGCCAGCGGGTAGTAGACCATCGGCTTGTCGTACACCGGCAGCAGCTGCTTGCTCAGCGCGAGGGTGGCGGGGTGCAGGCGGGTGCCCGAGCCCCCGGCGAGGATGATGCCTTTGCGTGCGGACATGGGTTCAGGGTTCAGAGGGTTTCGGCCAGCATGCGGCGCACCCCGTCCTGCCAGGGCGGCAGACGCAGGTCGAACGCGGCCTGCAGGCGGGTGCAGTCCAGACGGGAATTGTGGGGCCGGCGCGCCGGCGTGGGATAGTCGCGGGTGGCGATGGGCGCCACCTCGGTCACTTTCATTTCGATAGCTGGCTGCGCCCGCTGCGCCTGGGCCAGAACGTATTTTGCATACTCAAACCAGGTGGTCGCACCGGCCGCGGCCAGGTGGTACAGGCCGCCCTTGCCGGGTACCTGACGCAGCTGTGCCACGGCCTGTGCGGTGACGTCGGCGATCAGCTCGGCGCCCGTGGGGGCGCCCCACTGGTCGTCGATCACCGTCAGGCGCTCGCGCTCCCGGGCCAGCCGCAGCATGGTCTTGGCGAAGTTGCCGCCGCGCGCCGCGTACACCCAGCTGGTGCGCAGGATCAGGTGCCGGCAGCCGCTGGCGGCGATGGCCTGCTCGCCCTCCAGCTTGGTGCGGCCGTACACGCCCAGAGGGCCAGTGGCGTCATCCTCGCGCCAGGGGCGCTCGCCGGAACCGTCGAACACATAGTCGGTGCTGTAGTGCACCAGCAGCGCGCCGCAGGCCGCGGCCTCGCGCGCCAATACCGCGGGCGCCTCGGCGTTGAGGCGGCGCGCCAGATCGGGCTCGGATTCGGCCTTGTCCACAGCCGTATGGGCCGCGGCGTTGACGATCAGCTGCGGCCGCAGCGCACGCACCGTGGCCGCCAGGCCGTCCAGGTCGGACACATCGCCCACCAGCCCGGGCGCGCCCTGCCGGTCCAGCGCCACCAGCTCGCCCAGCGGCGCCAGGCTGCGCTGCAGCTCCCAGCCGACCTGGCCGTTCTTGCCCAGCAGCAGGATCTTCATGCGGCGGACGTGGCGCCGTACTGCGCGGCCACCCAGTCGCGGTAGGCGCCGCTCTGCACGCCCTGCACCCAATCGGGGTTGGCAAGGTACCAGGCCACCGTCTTGCGAATGCCGGTCTCGAAGGTCTCGGCCGGGCGCCAGCCCAGCTCGCGCTCCAGCTTGCGTGCGTCGATGGCGTAGCGGCGGTCGTGGCCCGGGCGATCCGTCACGTGCGTGATCTGGCTGCGGTAGCTCTGGCCGTCGGTACGCGGTGAAAGCTCGTCGAGCAGATCACAGATGGTGTGGACGATGGCCAGGTTGGTCTTCTCGTTCCAGCCCCCAACGTTGTAGGTCTCGCCCACACGGCCGGCCGCCAGCACGCGGCGGATGGCGCTGCAGTGGTCCTTCACGTACAGCCAGTCGCGCACCTGCTGGCCGTCGCCGTACACCGGCAGCGGCTTGCCGGCCAGCGCGTTGACGATCATCAGCGGGATCAGCTTCTCGGGGAAGTGCAAGGGCCCGTAATTGTTGGAACAGTTGGTCGTCAGCACCGGCAGGCCGTGCGTGTGGTGCCAGGCGCGCACCAGGTGGTCGCTGGCGGCCTTGCTGGCGCTGTAGGGGCTGTTGGGCTCGAACACATGGTCCTCGGTGAAGGCCGGCGCATCGGGCGCCAGCGAGCCGTAGACCTCGTCGGTGGACACATGCAGGAAGCGGAACGCGGCCCGCTCGGCCTCGGGCAGGCCGCCCCAATAGCCCCGCACAGCCTCCAACAGGCGGAAGGTGCCGACCACGTTGGTGGCGATGAAGTCCTCGGCGCCATGAATGGAGCGGTCCACATGGCTCTCGGCGGCAAAGTTGACCACGGCGCGCGGCCGGTGCCCGGCCAGCAAGCGGTCCACCAGCGCGGCGTCGCCGATGTCGCCCTGCACGAACACGTGGCGCGCATCGCCCTTCAGCGGCGCCAGGTTGGCCAGGTTGCCGGCGTAGGTGAGCTTGTCGAGGTTGACCACGGGCTCTGCGCCTTCGGCCAGCCAGTCGAGCACGAAGTTGCTGCCGATGAAGCCGGCGCCGCCGGTGACGAGGATCATGGGTTGGGCCTGAGAGATAAAAAACGAACGAAAGAACGAAAAGGCAGCCGGCGGATCGGATGCGGCCCAGGCCCGCTATGACCAAGATGCCGCATCCCCGACAACAAAACCCGGATTATTTCATTCGTCGGGTTGCGGCCATGGTCGGGAGGCCGGGATACCCGATTGTGAGTCCCCGCGCTTGGAGCCACGCCTCCGAGCGGCGACAATGATGCCTTCTCCTTCCCGCTGTGCCCTGAACCCCTGCCCATGGCCACCCGATCACGCAATACCCCCGAGGCATCCACCGCCGCACCCACCGCTTCGCAGCCGCCAGCGACCGGGCCCGGTGCCGAGCAGTCCCAGAATATCTGGCTGGCTGGTCTGGGCGCGATGGCGCGCGCGCAGGCCGAAGGCAGCAAGGCCTTCGACGCGCTGGTGAAACAGGGCCTGGACTGGCAGAGCCAGGCGCGCGAACAGATCGCCGAAGTCACCCAGCGCGCCGAAGCCCTGGCCGCCAGCGCAGCGCCGGCTGCCGCGGGGCGCTGGAACGCGCTGGAAGGCATCTTCGAGCAGCGGGTGGCGCGCGCGCTCGCCAGCCTGGGCATGCCCGACACTGACGCCGTCGCGCGCCTGGAAGCGCGCGTCGCCGCGCTGGAGCAGGCGCTGGCCGCCAAGACCGGCGCCGACGAACCTGCGCCAGCCAAGGCCCGTCCGCGCGCCGCCGCCAAACGCGGCTGAGTCACCACAGCCCGGCGCTGGCGACAGCCGCGCTCGCTGGCGGTCGCCCGCACGTCGACATGTCGAACGCCTCCCTGCCCATGCCAGAAAGCCTGCCGGCACAGCGTGCCCGGCCGGGTGCGCTCGCGCTGGCGGTGGTGCTGGCCGTCGCGCTGCACGCGGCGCTGCTGCTGGGCTGGTACGGCCTGACCCAGCAGCTTCGCGCCGGATCGGCCCTCGGCTCGATGAGCACCCGTTTGATCGCCGCCGCGCCGCAGCCCGCGCCGGCCGCGCCCGAAACCCAGGCGCAACCCCAGACCCCGGCACCACCCTCACCGCCGAAGCCTGCCCCGCGGCCCACGCCCAAACCCAAGCCCAGGCCGGCCAAACCCGCGCCGTCGCAGGCCAATCCCACCCCGCCCAGCGCACCGCCCCAGACCGCGCGTGGCGTCGAAGGCGGCTCTACCAGCCCCTTCGCCTCGCTGCTGGACGCAGCCCCGATCGCCGACTTCGGCGGCGGCCGCGCCAGCACCCCGGACCAGCCGCTCCTGGACGACACCGCCGCAACAGAGGCGCGCGCCTTCGGCCTCAAGGGCGACGCGCCGCCGGCCACGGTGCCGCGCGGCGCCACCCTGGGCTACCGCGCCACCGGCACCCTGGCGGGCAAGCCGGTGGCGGCGGGCTCCACGCTCAGCTGGCGCCGCAACGACACGCAGTACGAAGCCGACTGGGATTCCCCCGCGCCCGCGCTGGCGCCGGCGCGACTGGGCTCCGCCGGCCTGCTGGCGAGCCAGGGACTGGTGCCGTTGCAAGCCGGTCCGCGCGCCGGCGGGGCGAGTCCGGCCCGCTTCGACTACGCGGCGCGCACCGTGCAGTTCGCGCCGCCGGCGCCGGCAGCGACCCTGCAGGCCGGCACGCAGGATGCCCTGAGCGCCCTGGTGCAACTGGGTTCCTGGGTGGCCGGCGACCCCAAGGCCTTCCAGCCGGGCAAGACCTTCGAAATGCCCTTGGCCAGCGCGGGCGCGGTGCGTCCGTGGCGCTGGTTCGTCGAGGCCGAAGAACCCGCCGGCACGCTGCGCGGCACGCCGGTGCAGGCGCTCAAGCTGACCCACGTGCCCCTGGGCGAGGACAGCGGCAACGCGCCCAAGATCGAACTCTGGCTGGCCGCCGCGCTGGACTACCTGCCGGCGCGCATGCGCCTCACCTGGCCCAATGGTGACGTGCTCGACCAGGTGGTGGATACTGCCAACCTCAACCGCACGGCCCCCCCGCCCCCGAACGGCAAGCCATGACCCGCAAGGCTCCCCGCCGCACCGCCGAACGCATCGCCGAAACCACGCTGGCGCTGTTCAACCGCTTCGGGGAGCCCAACGTCTCGACCACGCAGATCTCGGCCGAGCTGAACATCAGCCCGGGCAACCTGTACTACCACTACCCGTCCAAGGACGAACTGGTCAACGCGCTGTTCGACCGCTACGAGAACGCGCTGTCCGTGCTGCTGCCCGCCTCCGGCGACGTGCGCGACGTGGAAGACGCCTGGTTCTTCCTGCACACGCTGCTGGAACTGATCTGGCAGTACCGATTCCTGTACCGCGACCTGAACCACCTGCTGTCGCGCAACCGCAGGCTGGAAACGCACTTCCCCGCCATCCTGCGGCGCAAGAAGCAGGCGCTGGGCATGCTGGTCGACCACCTCACGGCCGGCAGTGGCGTGGCGCCCGCGGACGAGCGCGCACGCGATGCGCTGGCCGCCAACCTGGTGGTGCTGCTGACCTGGTGGCTGAGCTACGAGTACGTGCTCAACCCGCGCCAGGCGCTGGAGCCTCAGAACGCCGAAGGCGCGCTGCTGCGCGGTGCCTGGCACGGGCTGGGACTGCTGGTCCCCTACCTGGACCCGGGGCCGCGCGCCCACCTGCAGGCCTTGCTGGCGGCCTATGATGTAACCACGACTTAGGCATTGCATCGCTTGACCACCGACTGGCTCCCATTTCCCTACGCACCGGCGCCCTCGTTCGACGCCGACGCGCTGCGCGCCGCCTGGGCCGGGCTGCACACGCTGGATGCCGAGCCCTGGCCCGCCAACGCAGGCGTGCTCGATGCCTGGGTACGCTTCCACAACGGCGACTTCGCCGGTGCGGCCGCCGGGGGTGAAGCCGCCGGCCCCGAGGGCTGGGCCGTGGCCAACCGCGCCACCGCCGCCTACGCCACGCTGATCGAGCCGCACGAGAAAGTCCGGCTCGATCTGTACCGCCGCATCCACGAACGCGCGCAGCGGCACGCCGCGCTCATGCCCGAATCGGCCAACGCCTGGTTCTGGACCGGTTACGCGCTCAGCCGCTACAGCCAGGGCATCACCGTGGCGCGCGCGCTGGCGCAGGGCCTGGGCCAGCAGGTGCAGCAGGCGCTGGAAAAGACCGTGGCCCTGGAGCCCGGCCACGCCTTCGGCCACCTGGCACTGGGCGGGTTCCACGCCGAGATCATCGACAAGGTCGGCACGCTGGTGGGCGCCATCACCTACAGCGCCCGGCCCGACCTGGCCCTGAACCACCTCAACGAAGCCGCCCAGCTGGCGCCCGGCGCGCCGGTGGTGCTGGTGGAAACCGCCCACGCGCTGCTGATGCTGGAAGGCCCCACGCGGGTGGAAGAAGCCGAGCGCCTCTACCAGCAGGCCGCCGCCCTGACCCCGCGCGACGCCAGCGAGCGCCTGTGGATCGAGCTGGCCCGCGCCGGCCTGACCCTCTAGCTCCGCCCGCGCCCCATTACCAACCTCCGGGAATAGCCCATGTCCGACCTGAAATCCCGCTTCGAAGAAGCCGTCGCCAACTCCAAGACCCTGAGCGAGCGGCCCGACAACCCCACGCTGCTGAAGATCTATGCGCTCTACAAGCAGGCCACCGAAGGCGACAACGAGGGCGACAAGCCCGGCTTCACCGACATCGTGGCGCGCGCCAAGTGGGACGCCTGGAACAAGCTGGAAGGCAGCTCGGCGGACGAGGCGATGCAGCAGTACATCGACCTGATCGAATCGCTGCGCGGCTGAGTCTCACGCGCCCGCCGCGCTGCCGGCGGCGGTCACGGCATCGCTTCGATGCGGTTGCGGCCGTTCTGCTTGGCTGCGTACAGCAGCTGGTCCACGCTGTGCATGAAATCCATGGCGTCCGTCTGCGCCAACGGCGTGGCGGTGCCCACGCCCATGCTCACCGTCAGCGAGGGCGAGATGGGCGATTTTTCATGCGGGATGCCCATGTTGCCGATCATTCGCTGGCAACACTCGGCGATCTCGCGCGCGGTGGCGGCACCGGTTTCGGGCAGCAGCAGCACGAACTCCTCGCCACCGAAGCGCGCCACCAGGTCGCCGGGGCGCCCGGTGGCGAGCATCAGCGTCTGGGCCACCTGCGTCAGGCGCTCGTCGGCGCGGATGTGGCCGTAGAAATCGTTGTACTGCTTGAAGTAGTCGATGTCCAGCAGGATCACCGACAGCGGCTGCCCGCTGCGCGCCGCGTTCTTCCATTCCTGGTCGAGCCGGGCGTCGAACATGCGGCGGTTGGCGGCGCCGGTGAGCCCGTCCTTGAAGGAAAGCGCCTCCAGTTCCTTCTGCAGGCTCAGCAGCCTCGCCTCGGTCTTCTTGCGCTCGCTGATGTCGAACATGAAGCCGACCAGCGCCTCCACCTCGCCCTTGTCGTCGCGCACCACGTGCACCACGTCGCGAATCCAGACGTAGCCGTTGTCCCTGGTGAGCGCGCGGTAGTCGGCCTCGTGGTCCACGCCCGCCTTCGATTGCGAGATGCAGAAGTTCACCACGTGCTCGCGGTCGTCGGCGTGGATGCGCGTCGCCCAGTCGTCGGCGGAGATCCAGCTGTCCCGCTCCCAGCCCAGCAGTGGTTCGATCTGCGGGCCGATGTAGGCGAACTTCATGGTGGCCCAGTCGATCTTCCACGGGATCGCCAGGGTGGATTCCAGCAGCGTCCGGTACACCGCGCTGTTGGAATCGAGCAAATCGTCAACGCCGCTCATTCGTATCCTTTTGTGTTACGTGTAACGATTCTCCTTCAGATTGCTGGCTGGCGGCAAGCAGCGCGCCCAGGCGCGCGTCGCGCTCGGGCCTGGGCTGGCCGGCCAGCGCCTTCACCGTGGCGTAGAAGCGGGGCCAGTTCCCGCCTTCCTGGCGGAACAGATCTTCGAAGGCCGGCACCCACTCGTCGTAGGCAGCCTGGATGCCGAAGCTGGCATTGTTGGCCTGTGCGACCCAGCGGTCGTAGCCGTTGAAGGGCGTGCCCTCGGCCGCCCAGCGCGCCTTGAGCTGGTCGTAACGCTCCCGGAAGCGCTGCATCACTTCTGATTTTGTAGCTGTCTGCGCCCGTCCATAAAGGGCTGTAGCCTGATTTCCTTCATAAACCGCCTCCAGCTCGCGGCGCGTCTGCAGGGTGAGCTGGCGGAACGCGCGACGGCGGGCGTCGAAGGCGGCGTAGTCGGCACGTGCCCTGGCGTCGGCCTTCTCGGCCAGCCAGCGCGCCACGCCCAGGCGTTCGACGGCGGTGGCGAAGGATTCGTTGAACTGGGTGTCGTCCTTCACGTAGACGATCTGGTGCGCCAGTTCGTGGAAAACCATGCGCGCCAGTTCGCCCTCCGGGTAGCGGATGAAGGTGGACAGCAGCGGATCGCCCCCGGCCCAGTTCATCCAGCCCAGCGTGGAATAGGCGGGCACGCCGTAGACGTAGGTCTCCAGCCCGTCCTCGCTGCGCAGGCCGGCGGCGAAGCGGTCGGCCGCCTGCTCGTCGTAGTAGCCGCGGTAGCCGGCGCAGCCGATCACCGGGTAGCACCAGGTCTTGAGCTTGAGCGAATCGGCCGGCGCCGCCGTCACGCTCCACACCGCCGCGCGGCGGTGCAGGTCGGCGTAGCGGTGGTAGCTGGCGTTGTCGGGCTCGTGCAGCTCGCTCACCGCGAAGTCACGGATGCGCCGCGCCAGCGCCAGCCGCTCGCGCAGCGGCGCCGGCGTGGCCGGGTCGGCCAGCCAGTCGTCGACCGGCCGCGCCGCAGCCATCAGGTTCAGGTGGCCGATGGCGGACTGCCAGTAGTACGCGGCGGTGGAACAGCCCGTGAGCCCGCCGGCCATCAGCCCCGAGCCCAGCACCAGCACGCCCAGGCGCGCCACCACCCTCGCGCGCGGCCGGGCCGCGAACCATCCCCCGCTCACGCCGCCGCCACCTCCACCACGCAGTCGTAGAACACCGGCCCGCGGCCCATGTCGGTCAGCTTCTGGCTGGTGAGTTCGTTGACGTTGGTGCCGGCCAGTCCGAACTTGCGCCACCAGATGCCCAGGCCGTTGACGACGCCGGGGCGGGCGCGGGTGCAGACCTCGGCCTTCACGCGGTAGCTGCCGCGGTCGTTGAACACGCGCACCACGTCGCCGCTGGCGATGCCGCGAGCCGCGGCGTCCTGCGGGTGGATTTCCAGCAGCGGCTCGCCCTCCATGTCGCGCAGGCTCTGCACATTGACGAAGCTGCTGTTGAGGAAGTTGCGCGCCGGCGGCGAGATCATGGCCAGCGGGTAGCGGCCGCCCGGCACTGGCAGCTCGTAATTGGGCACGTGGTCGGGCAGGCCGTCCTGGCCTTGGGCGGCCAGGGCGGCGCTGTGGAACTCGCAGCGGCCGCTGGGCGTTGGAAAGCCGCCTTCGGCGAAAGGCGCGTCCGGCACCGGCAGGCTGGCGAAACCGTGGGCCAGCAGCTCGTCCCACTTCACGGCGTCGCCGTAGGCCTGGCGGCAGAGCGCTTCGTCGCTGTCGGCGAAACAAGGTTCGTCGAAGCCCATGCGCGCCGCCAGCTCGCGGAAGACGGCGGCGTTGGAGCGCGCCTGGCCCGGCGGCTCGATGGCCGGGCGGTTGAGCAGCACGTCGGTGTGGCCGTAGGCGGCGTGGATGTCCCAGTGCTCGAGCTGGGTGGTGGCGGGCAGCACGTAGTCGGCGTGGTCGGCGGTGTCGGTCATGAAGTGCTCCAGCACCACGGTGAACAGATCCTCGCGCGCGAAGCCCTGCACCACCTTGCCGGACTCCGGCGCCACCGCCACCGGGTTGCTGTTGTAGACCACCAGCGCCTCCAGCCTGGGGCCGAAGTCACCGCCGCCCGGGTGCAGCAGCGCGTCGCCAATCTGCACCATGTTGATGGTGCGCGGCGCGCGGCCGGCCAGCAGGTCCGGCCGCTGCAGCGTGGCGCGGTCCACCGGGAAATGCCCGCCGCTGGAAAGCAGCACGCCACCGGCACGGTGCCGCCAGGCGCCGGTGAGCGCCGGCAGGCAGGCGATGGCGCGCACCGCGTTGCCGCCGCCGTGCACGCGCTGCATGCCGTAGTTCAGGCGAATGGCGGCCGGCCGCGTGGTGCCGTACGCCCGCGCCAGATCGCGGATCTGCTGCGCCGGCACGCCGCAGACGGCCGCGGCGCGCTCCGGATTCCATAGCTGGGCGCGCTCTTTCAGCGCCGGCCAGCCCAGCGTATGGCGCTCGATGTAATCGTGGTCCAGCCAGTCGTGGGCGATCAGCTCGTGCATCAGGGCCAGCGCCAGCGCGGCGTCGGTGCCGGGCAGCAGCTGGATGTGCTCGTCGCACTTGTCGGCGGTGTCGGTGCGGCGCGGGTCGATGCACACCAGCCGCGCACCCTCGCGCCGGGCCTGCTGGGCCAGCCGCCAGAAATGCAGGTTGCTGGCAATCGAATTGCTGCCCCAGATCAGGATCAGCCGGGCCTCGGCGAAGAACTCCACCTTCATGCCCAGCTTGCCGCCCAGCGTATAGGCCAGTGCGGTGCCGCCGGCGGTGGAGCAGATGGTGCGGTCCAGCAGGCTGGCGCCGAGGCGGTGGAAGAAGCGCCGGTCCATCGATTCGCCCTGCACCAGGCCCATGGTGCCGGCGTAGCTGTAGGGCAGGATGGCCTGGGCATCGCGCCCGGCGATGGCCGCCAGGCGGGCGGCGATGTCGGCTAGCGCCTCGTCCCAGCCCACGGGCTCGAAGCGGCCGCTGCCCTTGGGGCCGGTGCGCCTCAGCGGGGTGAGCACACGCTGCGGGTGATAGGTACGTTCGGTGTAACGCGACACCTTGGCGCACAGCACGCCGTCGGTGGGGCCGTGGGCGGGGTTGCCGCGCACACGCACCGCCCGGCCGTCTTCCACGGTGGTCACGAAACTGCAGGTGTCGGGACAATCGTGTGGGCAAGCGCCAACTATTTGTCGGTTTGAGGCTTTTTCAGGGGCTTGGACAGAAGCATCCATCGTTGTCAGGAATATTCAAAAAGCATTAAAGTAGCCGCACGATGAAGGGGCAGGCTTTCGGGGCTGCCCCTTTTGGTGATTCAGCCCCATTCGTCGCATTGCACCATGAGCACTTTGTTCACGCCAACCCGCCGTCAGTTCAACCGCATGGCCCTTGGGGCCGGCGCCCTGGTCGCCGCACCCGTGCTGCGCGCCCAGGACAACAGGATCGTGCTGGGCCAGTCGGCCGCCTTCACCGGGCCTGCCGCGGCCCTGGGCACCGAGTTCCTCGTGGGTGCCAAGGTCTATTTTGACCAGCTCAACGCCAAGGGCGGCGTCAACGGCCGGCAGGTGGCCATCCACAACCTGGACGACGGCTACGAGCCCGACCGCTGCGCCGCCAACACCGAGAAGCTGATCAAGGAAGACGTGTTCAGCCTGTTCGGCTACATCGGCACGCCCACCAGCGTGGTGGCCCTGCCGATGGCGGTGCAGGCCAAGATGCCCTTCGTCGCGCCCTTTACCGGCGCCATGGGCCTGCGCGAGCCGCTCAAGCGCGAGGCCTTCCACCTGCGCGCCTCGTACGACGACGAAACCGCGCTGATCGTCAACCAGCTGTTCAACCTGGGCCTCACCAAGGTGGCGGTGTTTTACCAGGACGATGCCTACGGCAAGGCCGGCCTCTCAGGCGTGACCAAGGCCCTGACGGCCAAGGGCGCCAAAACGGTGGCCGAAGCCACGGTGAAGCGCAACTCGGTGGACGTGGCCGAAGCCGTGGGCAAGCTGGCCAAGTCGGGCGCCAACGCCATCGTGCAGATCAGCGCCTACAAGTCGTGCGCGGCCTTCATCCGCGAAGCCCGCAAGGCCGGCTTCGGCGGCCAGTTCTTCAACGTGTCCTTCGTCGGCACGCAGGCGCTGGCCGACGAGCTGGGCAAGGACGGCGCCGGCGTGGTGGTGTCGCAGGTCATGCCTTCACCCTACAACGCCTCCCGCCCCATCACGCGCGAATTCACCGCCGCGGCCAAGAAGGTCAACGCCCACATCAACTACTCCAGCATGGAAGGCTACCTGGCCGCCAAGATGATCGCCGAAGGCATGCGCCGCGCCAGCGGCAAACTCACCCGCGACGGCCTGATCGCCGGGCTGGAAAGCATCGACGAAGACTTCGGTGGCTACCGCGTGAGCTTCGGCCCGAACGACCACGTGGCCTCCAACTTCGTCGAGCTGTCCATGCTGTCTGGCGACGGCCGGGTAAGAACGTAACACCCCCCTGAGTCGCTGACGCGCCTTCCCCCCTCTCGTTCCGGAGGGGGGACAACGCCACTGGCCGGTACAAGCCCGGCCACGGCGTTCGCTGGCATGGCCTGCTCCGCGGCCTTCTGGGGATGCCAGTTCTTGCCTCGCGGCCTGTATTCGCTTCGGGGCCGAGCGCAGCGATGGCCCGTGTTCTCCCCACTCCCCTCTGGCCGTGCCGAGAAGCGCAGGGCGTGGGGCGGGCGTGGACACCGAAGGATGGCCGCGCTTCGTGCTCTGACTCGCTGCGGCTGTCCGAGCGGAGCGCTGCAAGCGCGCAGCGAGTTCCGCAGCGCCGCCCCTCGCCCGAGCATCGCAGGTTGCCCGCAGCGAAGCGAAGGGACACGGCAAGTGGGGTCGCCTTTCTTTTGCCTACTTTTCTTTGGCGAAGCAAAGAAAAGTAGGTGCGCCGCCGGGCGCATATCCCGGCCTCCAGCGCAACCAGAAACACTACGCTTTCAATAGCTGCCTGCGCCCGCCACGCCAGGGCAAAGCGCCGATTTCATTGAGAAAATGGCAGCCGATGCGCCAGCACGCGCCAAAGCTTCGACAGGCCTGTCCTGAGCCTGCCGAAGGGCTCAGCCCGAACGGCAGGCAACGCCCGGGCCTACTCGAAAAATATTAGCGAAACCAGCCTATAGCCCAATCACAGCAGGCGCAGACAGCTATTAATTAAGCAGCAAACATCTTCAGCTCATAGACCTGCACTTCCAGCGCCGGCCGCCCAACGGCAACTGCCGCCCCCGCTCATCGGCCACCGCCATCGCAGCGGAATCGATAGCACCTCGTGACCGAAAGACAAGCCCTGCCGCCGTCTGCAGCCCGGCGCATGCAATCCAGCCCGGCCAGCGCTAGACTGTGCCCATGAACCTGATCGAACCCATCCTGGCGCAGGCCGCGGCCATCACCCAACTGCGGCGCGACATCCACGCGCATCCCGAACTCTGCTTCGAGGAAAAGCGCACCGCCGACCTGGTGGCGGAAAAGCTGACGGAATGGGGCATCCCCGTGCACCGCGGCATGGGCACCACCGGCGTGGTGGGCATCGTGCACGGGCGCGACGGCGGCAAGAGCGGCCGCGCCATCGGCCTGCGAGCCGACATGGACGCGCTGCCGATGACCGAGTTCAACACCTTCCAGCACGCCAGCCAGCACCACGGCAAGATGCACGCCTGCGGGCACGACGGCCACACCGCCATGCTGATGGCCGCGGCGCTGCACTTTTCCAAGAACCGCAACTTCGACGGCACCGTCTACCTGATCTTCCAGCCGGCCGAAGAAGGCGGCGGCGGCGCGCGCGAGATGATCAAGGACGGCCTGTTCGAGCAGTTCCCCATGGAAGCCGTGTTCGGCATGCACAACTGGCCCGGCCCGCAGGTGGGCACCTTCGCCGTCAGCCCCGGCCCGGTGATGGCCTCCAGCAACGAGTTCAGGATAACCATCAGCGGCAAGGGCGGCCACGCGGCGCTGCCGCACATGGGGTGCGACCCGGTGCCGATCGCCTGCCAGATCGTGCAGGCCTTCCAGACCATCCTCACGCGCAACAAGAAGCCGGTGGACGCGGGCGTGATCTCCGTCACCATGATCCATGCCGGCGAAGCCACCAACGTGATCCCCGATTCGTGCGAGATCCAGGGCACGGTGCGCACCTTCACCTTCGAGGTGCTCGACCTGATCGAGCAGCGCATGAAGGAAATCGCGGAAGGCGTGAGCGCCGCCATGGGCGCGCGCTGCGAGTTCCACTTCCACCGCAACTACCCGCCCACCATCAACAGCGCCTACGAAGCCGCGTTCTGCCGCAAGGTGATGGGCGAGATCGTGGGCCCGGACAACGCGACCGAGCAGGAGCCCACCATGGGCGCCGAGGACTTCGCCTACATGCTGCAGGCCAAGCCGGGCGCCTACTGCTTCATCGCCAACGGCACGGGCACGCACCGCGGCACCTACGCGGGTGGCGGCCACGATGCCGGCCCCTGCACGCTGCACAACCCGCACTACGACTTCAACGACGAGCTGATCCCCCTGGGCGCCACCTACTGGGTGCGCCTGGCCGAGGCCTGGATGGCGCACCAACCGCCGGCCCGGTAATTCGCCCATGCGCCGGCGGCCAGCCCAGGCCGCCCGGCTGCCCGGCTGCCCGGCTGCCCGAAGCGTGTCCACCTCCGCGCGCCTGCGGCACCCCATCTTTTGTTGAAGCGCTTCGCCGCCACCTGCGGCGACAATGGCGCTTCCCTTCAGAAGTCGCATCACCATGATCCCCGTTCCCGACGCCTTCTCCCCCAGCTACGAGCGCGCCCGCATCAAGTTCCTGGAAGCGGCCGCCGCAGCCGGCTGCGCCATCGAATCGCTGAACCACCCGCTCAAGGGCCGCGACGGCGAGACGCTGGCCATGGACGTGGCGCTGGGCGGCGACGCCAAAAGTGAGCGCATGCTCATCGTCAGCAGCGCCTGCCACGGCGTGGAAGGCTTCTGCGGCTCGGGCGTGCAGGTGTTCGCGCTGCACGACGCCGACTGGCGCCAGAAGGCGCGCGACGCTGGCGTGGCGGTGCTTTACATCCACGCCCTCAACCCCTACGGCTTCTCCCACATCCGGCGCGTGACGCAGGAAAACGTGGACCTGAACCGCAACTTCCAGGATTTCTCCAGGCCGCTGCCGGTCAACGAAGGTTACCGCCGCGTGCAGCCGCTGCTGCTGCCGGACAGCTGGCCGCCCGACGCCGACAACCAGCAGGCCATCCAGGAATTCGTCGCCAGGGAAGGCCTGCCCGCCTGGCAGGCCGCCATCTCGGCCGGGCAGTACGAGTTCCCCGATGGCCTGTTCTTCGGCGGCCAGGCGCCCACCTGGAGCAACCAGACGGTGCGCAAGGTGCTGGGCAAGTACGTGGGCCACACCCGCTTCGTGGCCTGGATCGACCTGCACACCGGCCTCGGCCCGCAGGGCGTGGGCGAGCGCATCTACGCCGGCGCCAACCACCGCGAAACCGAGGCGCGCGCGCGCCGCTGGTGGGGCGACAAGGTGACCTCGATCTACGACGGCACCTCCACCAGCGCCCTGCTCACCGGCCTGATGTGGGAATCCATCCACGACGCTGCGCCGAAGGCCGAATACACCGGCATCGCCATGGAATACGGCACCGAGTCCATCACCGAAGTGCTCGACGCCCTGCGCGGCGACCACTGGCTGGCCCAGCACCCGGAAGCGCCCGCCGAACTGGCCGCATCGATCAAGGCCCGCATGAAGCGCGCCTTCTACACCGACACCGACCTCTGGAAAGGCCAGATCGTCAGCCAGGCCCGCCAGGCCATGTTCCAGGCCGTGGATGGCCTGGGGAGTTGTTGACCACCCCCAGGCTCCACAGCCTTCGGCTTGTTCCGCCACCCCCCTCAAGGGGGCACCGCCAGTGGCCGGGGGGACCCCGGCCACGGCGGTCACGCGCATGGCCTGCTCCGCGGCCTTCTGGGGGCGCCAGTTCTTGCCTCGCGGCCTGTATTCGCTCCGGGGCCGAGCGAGGCGATGGCCCGTGTTCTCTCTCGTCCCCTTTGGCCGTGCCGAGAAGCGCAGGGCGTGGGGCGGGCGCGGACACCGAAGGATGGCCGCGCTTCGTGCTCTGACTCGCTGCGGCTGTCCGAGCGGAGCGCTGCAAGCGCGCAGCGAGTTCCGCAGCGCCGCCCCACGACCGAGCATCGCAGGCTGCCCGCAGCGAAGCGGAGGGACACGGCCAGTGGGGTCGCCTTTTCTTTGCCTACTTTCTTTTGGCGAAGCAAAAGAAAGTAGGTGCGCCGCCGGGCGCACATCCCGGCCTGCGGCGCCACCAGAGGAACTACGTTTTCAATAGCTGGCTGCGCCCGCCACGGCTGGGCAAATCATCGATTTCATGAGAAAACGGCAGAAAGCGCGCTGACGGCCAGCAAGGCTTCCCACAAGCTCAGACTGAGCGGTAGCTGTTGTTCAGGCAGGGGCGAAATTATTGAGCAAAAAAGGCCTCCGCCCCTTGCGCAGCGGCCGCAGCCAGCTATCAATCAAGTAGCAAACAAGGCACCGCCACCCCGGCGCCAGCGATTCAAAGAGCGCTGTCCATGAACGCCTGCCGCTGCTCGGCGATCACCAGCAGGCCGTCGAAGATCAGGCTTTCCACCAGTTCGAAGGGGCGCGTCATGGCCGGCAGCATCTTCCAGCCGGCGCCGCCCGTCATCAGGCACAGCGGCTCGGCGCTGCACTGGCGGAACAGGCTCTGGTACATGCGCTCGCAGGCGCCGGCGATGGCGTAGGTGCCACCGGAGGTGAGGCCGTCGCTGGTGTTGGTGGGAAAGTCGCACACGTCGCCGGTGGGCACGTGCAGGCCGGCGGTGCCCGATTCCAGCGCGCGCAGCATGATGCCGTGGCCGGGCAGGATCAGACCGCCCAGGAAGCGCCCCTCGGTGCTCACCGCCTCCACCGTCACGGCGGTGCCCACCATCACCAGCAGCATCGGCCGCGCATGGCCGCGCGACAGCAGGCGGTGGCGGCCGCCGATCATGGCCACCCAGCGGTCCGCGCCCAGGCGCGAGGGGAAGTCGTAGCCGTTGGTCAGGCCGGCCTCGGCGTCGGTGGCCACCACCCAGCGCGGCTCGACGTCCCAGATCTCCATCTGCTCCTGCACGCGGTGCTTGACGGCCTGCCCCGCCACGATGCAGCCCAGCATGCTCTGCGGCGGCGGCAGATCGGCCCAGGCGCCTTCGGCCAGGCGGTCGATCTGCTCCAGGAATTCGGCCCCGTGCGCCAGCACCCTGGCACCGGGCGCGGCGTGTTCGTAGAGCGTCCACTTCAGGCGCGTGTTGCCAACGTCCACTGCCAAAAAGGTCATGAGCGGGATGATAAGCGGCTTTGTCCTACAGCAATTACAGGGCCGCCGCGGGCGGGCTGTCTTGCAATCGCGCTAGAGTGGGCGTCCCGTTCCACCCAACCAAGGAGAAGATGCATGGGACTGTTCAGCTTCATCAAGGAAGCCGGCGAAAAGCTTTTCGGCGGCAAGGAAGTGCAGGAGGCAGCGGCTTCCAACGCCCCCAACGTGGCCGATCTCAACGCCAAGGCGGCGGATGCCATCAAGGTCTACATCGAGAAGCAGAACCTGGGCCTGTCGGGCCTGGCGGTGACGTTTGATGGCGCCAGCGGCAAGGTCACGCTGGGCGGCCAGGCGCCCAGCCAGGAAGCGGCCGAGAAGGCCGGTCTGGCCGCCGGTAACGTCTCCAGCGTGTCCGACGTGGACAACAACCTCGACTTCCCGGCCGGCACGGCTTCGCAGTACCACGATGTGGTGCGCGGCGACACGCTGTCGGCCATCGCCAAGAAGTACTACGGCGACGCCAACAAGTACATGGTGATCTTCGAGGCCAACAAGCCCATGCTGAGCGACCCGGACAAGATCTACCCTGGCCAGAAGCTGCGCATTCCGGTGGTTTGACCCACCCCCCTCAAGGGGGCACCGCCAGTGGCCGGGGCAAGCCCGGCCACGGCGGTTGCTGGTTTGGCCTGCTCCGCGGCCATCAGGTCTGGTTGCCAGGACAGGGGCGCGGCGCTCGACAACGCTCTTAAAAAAAGAGCTGGCTGCACCCGCTGTGCCTGGTCTGACGGGCAATTTCGTGGCAAAACTCCAAAGGCGTCTTCGGACGTCTTTTTTCATCGCCGGGCCGCCTCAAGATGAAAACGCTCCCTCCGGGGGCAGCGCACCACGCGCAGCGGGGGAGCGTGGGGGCCATTTTTCATCGCCGGGCCGCCCCAAGATGAAAACGCCCCCTCTGGGGGCAGCACACCACGCGAAGCGGGGGAGCGTGGGGGCCATTTTTCATGGCTTGCCCGGATGCACCGGGTACGCCGGCTGGCGTAGAGTGCGCGCATGACGCCGAGCACCGCCACCACCCGCCCTGCGCCGCCGTGCGCCATCACCGCGCTGGACGCTGGCGCGCTGTCCGAGGCCATCCACGCGCGCCGGCTTTCTTGCCGCGAGGTGATGCAGGCCTACCTGGCCCGCATCGCGGCGCTCAACCCGGGGTACAACGCCATCGTCTCGCTGCGGCCCGAGGCCGAGCTGCTGGCCGAGGCCGGCGCCTGCGACGCCGAGCTGGCGCGCGGCCGGTCGCGCGGCTGGATGCACGGCATGCCGCAGGCCATCAAGGACCTGGCCAACGCCGCCGGCCTGCCGACCACGCTGGGCTCGCCGCTGATGAAGCACTTCGTGGCCAGCGAAGACGGGCTGATGACCGCGCGCATGAAGGCGGCCGGCTGCATCGTCATCGGCAAGACCAACACGCCGGAGTTCGGCCTGGGCTCGCACAGCTTCAACGAGGTGTTCGGCACCACCGTGAACGCCTACGACCCGGCCCGTGCCGCCGGCGGCTCCAGCGGCGGCGCGGCGGTGGCGCTGGCGCTGCGCCTGCTGCCGGTGGCCGACGGCTCCGACTTCATGGGCAGCCTGCGCAACCCGGCCGCCTGGAACAACATCTTCGGCTTCCGCCCCAGCCAGGGCCGCGTGCCCATGTGGCCGGCGCAGGACGTGTGGATCAGCCAGCTCGGCACCGAAGGCCCCATGGGCCGCAGCGTGCGCGACGTGGCGCACCTGCTCGACACCCAGGCCGGCTGGTCGCCGCATTCTCCTCTTTCGATAGCTGCCAGCGCCGATGCCACAAGGGCTGTCGGCTCCATGGACCTGAAGAAGTGCCACATCGGCTGGCTGGGCGACCTGCAGGGCTACCTGCCCATGGAGCCGGGCATCGTGCCCCTGTGCGAGGCTGCGCTGGCCCGACTGGCGGGCGCCGGCGCGCAGGTGGCGCCGGCCCGCCTGGGCATGCCGCCCGAGCGCGTGTGGGAGGCCTGGCTGGTCTGGCGCCGGGTGCTGGTGGCCACGCGCATCGCGCCTTTCCTGCTCAAGAGCGGCAACCGCGCCCAGGTCAAGCCCGAGGCGCTGTGGGAGCACGACCAGGCCCAGCAGACCAGCGGCGCCGAGTTCCTGTCGGCCAGCGTGACCCGCACGGCCTTCCACGAGCAGATGCTGAAGCTGTTCGAGACGCACGATTTCCTGGCCCTGCCCACGGCGCAGGTCTGGCCCTTCGACGCCCGCGAGCGCTGGCCCGGCGAGATCACCGGCCGCGCCATGGACACCTACCACCGCTGGATGGAGGTGGTGATCTACGCCACCTTCGCCGGCCTGCCCTGCATCAGCGTGCCCGCCGGCTTCGGCGACACCGGCCTGCCCATGGGCCTGCAGCTCATCGGCAAGCCGCAGGACGACGCCGGCGTGCTGGCCCTGGCGGCCGCCTACGAAACCCTGATCGGCGACTGGCTGGGTGTGCTGCCGGGCGCGTGAGTGATCTGACCATTGGCGGAAGCCGCGGGACACTTCGGCGCGACGCTCACCTATCACCCAAAAAATAGAGCTAAATCCGCCAGCAGCCGAGCGGGCCGCACCGCACCGCACAGGCACGGCAAAAGGCCGCGGAGCAGGCCATGCGGGTGGACGCCGTGGCCGGGCTTGTACCGGCCACTGGCGGTGTCCCCCCTCACGCAGTAAGAGGGGGGAAGCGGCGTCAGCCGCTCAGGGGGGTGTCTCTAATTCTGCTTCCAGGGCAGCCCGGCCTGCCGCCAGCCGTTGCGGTGGCCGCGCTGGGCGTGCTCGTCCAGATCGCCCTCGAAGCCGGTCGCGATGTTGTAGGCGGTGAGCCCCAACTCGGTGGCGCGCCGCGCCGCCGCCGCCGAGCGGCCGCCGCTTCGGCACAGCATCAGCAGCGGCCGGCCCCCTTCTGCCGCGCCGCGCACGCCGGCGTCGAACGCGTCGTTCATCGCCATGCCCGGCCACTGCTTCCAGGGCACGGGCACGGAATCCGGCACGAAGCCGACCCATTCGCGCTCGGCCCCGGTGCGCACATCCACCACCACGCCGCGCCCTTCCTGAGCCCAGGCCCAGGCGGTTTCGGGTGAAACGTCGCCAGCGTAGCCCGCCGCGGGCAGCACCTCGCCCACCGTGCCGGACGTGCCGGGGCTGCCGCCGGCATCCTGGCGGATGCCGGAGCGCCGGTTGGCCGGCACGGCTTCGTCGATGCGGCGCGGCTTGGGCAGGCCCAGCTCATTCATCAGCTGGACGAACTCGGCCTCGGTCTTGCCGGCCAGGCGCGGGTTGGTGGAACGCTCCAGCGCGATGGTGGACTGCGTGCGCCCCTTGTAGTCATGCCCCGGCCAGACGATGGTGTCGCCCGGCAGCTTGAAGAGCACTTCGGTGATGCTGTGCCAGAGCTGCTCGGCCGAGCCGGACTGGAAGTCGGTGCGGCCGCAGCCGCCGATCAGCAGCGTGTCGCCGGTGAACACGTGGTGCAGGTCGGTGCGCAGGTCGGGCCGCATCTCGTGGCCGAGTTCGACCGCCTCCGTCCCGCTCGGCACCTCGCCCTCGTCCTGGCGGCCCAGGCGGCGCTCCCAGTGGTAGCAGACGCTGCCGGCCGTGTGGCCAGGGGTGTGCAGCACCCGCACCTGCTCGGCGCCGAAGCGCAGGGTGTCGCCGTCCTTCAGCTGCACCGCCACGGTGCCGATGTCGCAGCCGGCGGGCGCCGCCATGCGGGCGCCGGTGAGCTCGGCCAGCCGGGCGGCGCTGGTGATGTGGTCGGCGTGGGCATGGGTTTCCACCGTCCAGACGAGCTTGAGGTTCAGGCGTTGGAGCGTGTCCAGATCGCGCTCGAGCTGCGTGTCGACCGGGTCGATGATCAGCGCCTCGCGCGTGCGCTCGTCGTACAGCACGTAGGTGTAGGTGGAGGAGTCGGGGTCGAAGAGCTGGGTCGGGTTCATGCGGGTTCATGGCCGCGGCGGCCATTGCGGATCGAGTGGCCCATTCTCGCCCACCCGCGCGGGAGGCGCAGCCCAGGCCCGGTCACGCCGCTCGGGGCGTGCGAGCAGACACCGGATCAGCCGAAGCGCGTCAGCAGGCCCGCCAGCTCGTCGGGTGAGACCTTGCCCTGGCGCACCAGACTGCCCACCAGGGCAAAGAAGGCCTTGTCCAGTGCGCGACGCGCAGCGGTGAGCTGCTGCGCGATCTGCTCGACATCGACCTCTTCGTCGATCAGGCGCTGCACGCCTCGCAGCTGTCCCTCGATGCGCGCCAGACGTGCCGCGATGGCCCTCTTGTCGGCGCTGTCGTTCAGCTGATTCATGATGTGTCTCCCTGTCATCATGGCGCGCTCCAGTGCGGCTGCGTGGCTGCACTGCAGGCACCATTTGATGGTAGAACGAAGTACGACGCAATGCCAGATACCTGACGGACTACCCCATTTTGGGTAGCACTTCCGCAAGCACCAATCAGGGCCTGCTCACGTTGCTTTGAGCGTGCCAACAGGCCCTGGAATGCGGCAAAGTGGCGCCGGATGGCCGAACCCGCCATAATGTGACGTTTACGTAAACGTCAACCTCAAACCGACCGGAGACAACGCGTGGGCAGCAGGAAAGACAACGGCAAGCAGGGCAAGACGGCCACCGATCTGGCGCGCTGGCAGGTCCCCGCGGGCGGCAAAGGCTTTGCGCTGTCGCGCTGCGACCCTTCGGCCAAGCCGATGGCCTACGCCGACAAGGACGACGGCAAGGCGCGCGTGGCCGAACTGGCGAGCGAGATCGACCGCCTGCAGGACATCTTCTACGCCGACGGCCGCTTCGCCCTGCTGGTGGTGCTGCAGGGCATGGACGCCGCCGGCAAGGACGGCACCATCCGCGCCGTGTTCAAGGAAACCAGCCCGCTGGGCGTGCGCACCGTGGGCTGGAAGGCCCCCAGCGACATCGAGCGCGCGCACGACTACCTGTGGCGTATCCACCAGCAGATGCCGCGCAAGAGCGAGTTCATGGTGTTCAACCGCAGCCACTACGAAGACGTGCTGGTGCCGGTGGTCAACGGCTGGATCGACGCTGCCACGACCCGCCAGCGCTACGCCCAGATCAACGACTTCGAGCGCCTGCTGAGCGAGAACGGCACGGTGATCATGAAGTTCATGCTGCACATCGGCCCCGAGGAGCAGCGCAAGCGCCTGCAGGAGCGCGTGGACGACCCGACCAAGCACTGGAAGTTCAGCATGGGCGATCTGGACGTGCGCAAGCAGTGGCAGCCCTACCAGCAGGCCTACGAGAACCTGCTGCGCGCCACCTCCACCGCCTGGGCGCCCTGGACGGTGGTGCCGGCCGACAGCAAGACCCACCGCAACCTGATGATCGCCACGCTGGTGCGCGACCGGCTGAAGGCCCTCAAGCTCCGCTACCCGCCCGACGATCCACAGCTCAAGGGCCTGATTGTCCAGTAACGGCGGGCGCCGCCAGCTATCAAATCAATAGGAGACCCACCATGACCGACCTGTCCGCCGAGTTCAAGGCCCTGGCCGAGTACCGTCCGACGAACAAGGTGCGCTTCGTCACCGCCGCCTCGCTGTTCGACGGCCACGACGCGGCCATCAACATCATGCGCCGCATCCTGCAGGGCATGGGCGCGGAAGTGATTCACCTGGGCCACAACCGCAGCGTGGACGAGGTAGTGACCGCGGCGCTGCAGGAAGATGTGCAGGGCATCGCCATCAGCAGCTACCAGGGCGGGCACGTGGAGTACTTCAAGTACATGGTCGACCTGCTGCGCCAGCGCGGCGGCGAGCACGTGCAGGTGTTCGGCGGCGGCGGCGGCGTGATCGTGCCGGCCGAGATTCGCGAACTGCAGGCGTACGGCGTCGGCCGCATCTACAGCCCGGAAGACGGTCAGCGCATGGGCCTGCAGGGCATGATCGGCGAGATGGTCATGCGCTGCGACCGGGACATCTCGGGTTACGCACCGAAGGCCGTCGAAGCCATCCAGGGCCATGGCGAGGCCGCCTGGCGCGCGCTGGCGCAGCTCATCACCGCGCTCGAAAATGACAAGGCCGATCCGGCGCTGGTCGAGGCGGTGCAGGCGCAGGCAGCTACAAAAAAGATACCCGTGCTGGGCATCACCGGCACCGGCGGTGCCGGCAAGTCGAGCCTGACCGACGAGCTGATCCGCCGCCTGCGGCTGGACCAGGACGATCGCCTGCGCGTGGCCGTGGTCTCCATCGACCCGAGCCGGCGCAAGAGCGGCGGCGCGCTGCTGGGCGATCGCATCCGCATGAACGCCATCGCTCCGTGGAACGGGCAGAGCCGCGTCTTCATGCGCAGCCTGGCCACGCGCGACACCGGCAGTGAGGTCAGCGCAGCCCTGCCCGGGGTGATCGCCGCCTGCAAGGCCGCGGGCTTTGATCTGGTGATCGTCGAGACCTCCGGCATCGGCCAGGGCGACGCCGCCATCGTGCCCATGGTCGACGTGCCCATGTACGTGATGACGCCCGAGTACGGCGCCGCCAGCCAGCTCGAGAAGATCGACATGCTCGATTTCGCCGAGTTCGTGGCCATCAACAAGTTCGACCGCAAAGGGGCCGCCGATGCCCTGCGCGACGTGGCCAAGCAGGTGCAGCGCAACAGGGAAGCCTTCGGCAAGCGGGCGGAAGAGATGCCGGTGTTCGGCACCATGGCCGCGCGCTTCAACGACGACGGCGTCACCGCGCTCTACCAGGCGTTGAAGGCGCGCCTGGCCGGGCTTGGCCTGCCGCTGCAGGAGGGCCGGCTGCCCACGGTGAACGTGCGCCACAGCACCAACCAGACGCCCATCGTGCCGCCGCAGCGCACGCGCTACCTGGCCGAGATCGCCGATGGCGTGCGCGGCTACAAGGCGCGCGTGCGCCAGCAGGCGAAGCTGGTGCGCGAGGTGCAGCAGCTGCGCGAGAGCGCGCGCATGCTGGCCGAGGACAACCCCCAGAAAACCGGCGGACATGGCGCCCGCGCCACGGTGCTGGCGCTGGCCGATGCGCGAGCCGCCCGGGTGGACCGCGACGCCGCCAAGCTGATCGAGCAGTGGCCGGCCATGCAGAAGGCCTACGCCGGCGACGAGTACGTGGTGAAGATCCGCGACCGCGAGATCCGCACCGCGCTCACCACCAGGTCGCTCTCCGGCACCGTCGTCCGCAAGGTGGTGCTGCCCGGCTTCGAGGACCACGGCGAACTGCTCAAGTGGCTGATGCTGGACAACGTGCCAGGCAGCTACCCCTACACCGCCGGCACCTTCGCGTTCAAGCGCGAGAACGAAGACCCGACCCGCATGTTCGCGGGCGAGGGCGATGCCTTCCGCACCAACCGCCGCTTCAAGCTGCTGTCCGAAGGCATGCCGGCCAAGCGTCTGTCCACCGCCTTCGATTCGGTCACGCTGTACGGCAACGACCCGGACCCGCGGCCCGATATCTACGGCAAGGTCGGCAACTCGGGCGTGTCCATCGCCACGCTGGACGACCTGAAGGTGCTGTACGGCGGGTTCGATCTGTGCGATCCGGCCACCAGCGTCAGCATGACCATCAACGGCCCGGCGCCCAGCATCCTGGCCATGTTCATGAACGCGGCCGTCGACCAGAACATCGAGAAATTCCAGCAGGAGAACGGCCGCGAGCCGACCGACACCGAGGCCGCCAAGATCCGCGAATGGGTGCTGGCCAACGTGCGCGGCACCGTGCAGGCCGACATCCTGAAGGAAGACCAGGGCCAGAACACCTGCATCTTCTCCACCGAGTTCAGCCTGAAGGTGATGGGCGACATCGCCGAGTATTTTGTGCACCACAACGTGCGCAACTTCTACTCGGTGAGCATCTCCGGCTACCACATCGCCGAAGCCGGCGCCAACCCGATCAGCCAGCTCGCCTTCACGCTCTCCAACGGCTTCACGCTGGTGGAGGCGTACCTGGCGCGCGGCATGCACATCGACGACTTCGCGCCCAACCTGAGCTTCTTCTTCAGCAACGGCATGGACCCGGAATACACGGTCATGGGCCGCGTGGCGCGCCGCATCTGGGCGGTGGCGATGAAAGAGAAGTACGGCGCCAACGAACGCAGCCAGAAGCTCAAGTACCACATCCAGACCTCCGGCCGCAGCCTGCACGCGCAGGAGATCCAGTTCAACGACATCCGCACCACGCTGCAGGCTCTGATCGCCATTTACGACAACTGCAACAGCCTGCACACCAACGCCTTCGACGAGGCCATCACCACGCCCACCGAAGACTCGGTGCGCCGCGCGATGGCGATCCAGCTCATCATCAACCGCGAATGGGGCCTGGCCAAGAACGAGAACCCGAACCAGGGCGCCTTCGTGATCGAGGAGCTGACCGAACTGGTGGAGGAAGCGGTGCTGGGCGAGTTCGAGCGCATCAGCGAGCGCGGCGGCGTGCTGGGCGCCATGGAAACCGGTTACCAGCGCGGCAAGATCCAGGAAGAGAGCATGCATTACGAGATGCTCAAGCACACCGGCGAATACCCCATCATCGGCGTCAACACCTTCCGCAACCCGCACGGCGACCCGGTGCCCGAACACATCGAACTGGCCCGCTCCACCGAGGAAGAAAAGCAGAGCCAGCTGGAACGCCTGAACGACTTCCACGCCCGCCATGCGGCCGAGGCGCCGGCGATGATCGAACGGCTCCAGCAGGCCGTGATCGCCAACGCCAACGTGTTCGAGGTGCTGATGGACGCGGTGCGCGTGTGCTCGCTCGGCCAGATCACCAGTGCGCTGTTCGAAGTGGGCGGCCAGTACCGGCGCAGCATGTAGGGCGCGCCGGCCCGCGGCAGCAGGGCATCCCGGCCTGCTGCCCGCACGGGGCGACACAGCTGGTTACCTTGAGCCTGCCCGAAGGGCGGGGCGATCCGTGTTCAGGCGCTGCCAAGCGCGCGCCGCAACGCTAGCATGGGTCCGTTCCACACCGAGGAGGAAACGCCCATGCCCCAACCCACACCCAAGCTGATGCTGGCCGGCCTGGCACTGGCCGTGCTCGCCGCCTGCGGCACGCCCGGCGCGCCTCCGCCGCCGGCTGCGGCGCCCCAGGCCACCAGTGCCGCGCAGGCCGCGGCGGCCGCCTACGACTTCGACATGGACGTGTTCCACCCGGTGGTGGGGCGCCACGGCATGGTCGCCACCGAGCAGGAACTGGCCTCCAACATCGGCCTGAACGTGCTCAAGGCCGGCGGCAACGCGGTGGATGCGGCCGTGGCCATCGGCTTCGCGCTGGCGGTGGCCCTGCCCAACGCCGGCAACGTGGGCGGCGGCGGCTTCATGATGGTGTACGACGCCAAGACCACCAAGGCCGTGGCGGTGGATTTCCGCGAGATGGCGCCGGCCGCTGCCAGCCGCAACATGTATGTCGATGCCACCACCGGCAAGGTGATCGACGGCAAGTCGCTCTACACCCACTACGCCATCGGCGTGCCCGGCACCGTGGCCGGCCTCGCGCATGCCCTGCAGAAGTGGGGCAGCATGCCGCTCGCGCGCGTGATGCAGCCTTCCATCGAGCTGGCCGACAAGGGCTACCCGGTGAGCGAGACGCTGGCCAAGGTGCTGCGCCAGGAAACCAGGAACATGGGCAAATGGGAAGCCACCAAGGCCATCTTCTGGAAGAACGGCGCGCCCATGAAGCCGGGCGACCTGCTGGTGCAGAAGGATCTGGCGCACTCGCTGCGGCTGATCGCGCGCGATGGCGCCAAGGCCTTCTACGAGGGCGAGATCGCCCACAAGATCGCCGCCGACATGGCGAAGAGCGGCAACGCCATGACGCTGCAGGACCTGCGCAACTACAAGGTGGTGGAGCGCGAGCCGGTGCGCGGCACCTACCGCGGCTACGAGGTGGTGACCATGCCACCGCCCTCCTCCGGCGGCGCGCATCTGGTGCAGATCCTGAACATCATGGAGCGCTGGCCGATCAGGGACTGGGGCCACAACAGCGCGCGGACGGTGCACCACATGGCCGAGGCCATGAAGCTGGCCTACGCCGACCGCTCCGAGTACCTGGGCGACCCGGACTTCGTGAAGATCCCGCTGGCCGGCCTCACCTCCAAGAAGTACGCCGACGAGCTGGCCGCGCAGATCAGCCCCGACCGCGCCCGCAGCGCCAAGGAGATCAAGCCCGGCAAGCCGCAGCCCTATGAAAGCAACCAGACCACCCACTTCTCGGTGGTGGACAAGGCCGGCAACATGGTCGCCGTGACCTACACGCTGAACACCAACTTCGGCAGCGGCATCGTCGCCCCGGGCACCGGCATCATGCTGAACAACGAGATGGACGACTTCTCCGCCAAGCCCGGTGTGCCCAACGCCTATGGCCTGATCGGCGGCGACGCCAACGCCGTGGCGGCCGGCAAGCGCCCGCTGTCGTCCATGACGCCCACCTTCGTGCTCAAGGACGGCAAGCCCTGGCTGGCCACCGGCAGCCCCGGCGGCGCGCGCATCATCACCACGGTGCTGCAGCAGATCGTCAACGGCATCGACTTCGGCATGAACCCGGCCGAAGCCGCCTCGCAGCTGCGCTTCCACCACCAGTGGACGCCCGATGAGCTGCGGGTGGAGAAGGGCTTCCCCGTGGACACCCTCAACCTGCTGCGCCAGAAGGGCCAGAACGTGGTGGTCAAGGCGAGCATGGGCCGCACGCAGACCATCCAGGTGCACGGCGACGAGCTGTGGGGCTACTCCGATCCGCGCAATCCGGATGGGTTGACGCTGGGGTATTGACTCGCCCTGGGGCGCTGGCGCCCCCCCCCCAGCGGGACAACGCCAGTGGCCAGCACAACCCCGGCGACGGCGTCCGCTGGAATGGCCTGCTCCGCGGCCTCTTGATGCACTCCTCCAGCGGCAGAGGGTTGGAGAGGGGGTGGGTGCAGCCCCTCTTCAATGCTCCTGATTAAATAGCTGCCTGCGCCCTTCACAAAAGGGCTGAAGGCCAATTTGGCTTGAAATTCAGGCGATCTGCAGCGTCAATCGTCCGGCCGTCGCCAGATCCACACGGCCACGGCCAGCATCACGGCCGGGGTGGCGATGCGCAGCCACAGCGGGATCTGATCGAAGAACTGCAGGCCGATGCCGCTGCTGGCCATCATCAGCGAGCTGATCCACTTGGCCCGGCGCGGCACCGCGCCGCGTTCGCGCCAGCGCACGATGGGCGGACCGAAGTGGCGGTGCTCCAGCAACCAGCGCTCGAACGCCGGCCAGCCCTTGCTGGCCGACCACGCGGCCACCAGCAGGAAGGGCACCGTGGGCAGCACCGGCAGCGCCGCGCCCAGCATGGCCAGCGCCACGGCCACCACGGTCACGACGCGCCACAGCAGCAACGCCAGGCGCCGGCGCACCACCACGCGTGCTTCGCTGGGGTAGGAGGTGTCGTCCAAGGGTTGGTTCATGGGCCACGTCCAGTATGCCGGCACCGATGCCTGGGCCTTGTCGGCGCAGGGCGCGTAAGGGCCTGCCAGCGCTGCTTTTGGGCGTGCCAACAGGTTTGAAGCGGTGCCAATCGAGCCGCCAGGCGCCATGCAGACCTGGTGTCTGCACCAGGAGCGCAAGGGCGACAGGCGCCGTTTCAAGCCTGTTCCCTCCGGGTTGCGACCCGAAAGCAGCGTTGGCAGGCCCTGGCCCGTTACCATGCCCGACATGTCCGCCTCGCCCGCTTCCGCTGCCACCCCCATCGTGCCGCTGCATGCCCTGCCCTGGCCCGCCCGCGCGGCGCGGGCCTGGCGCATGACGCGGCCGGGCTTTCTGGTCATCACGCCGGTGGCCTGTGCCATCGGGCTGGCCGCGGCCACCACCTGCGGCTGCGGCTTCAACGCCACGCTGGCCGTCGCCACCGTGCTGCTGGCCACGCTGGCGCACGCGGCCGCCAACGTGCTGAACGACTACGAAGACGCCGTGACCGGCGCCGACACGGTCAACCGTGGCGCCATTGCGCCGTTCACCGGCGGCGCCGGCTTCATCCAGCGCGGCGAGGCCAGCCCGTTGCAGACCCGCACGCTGGCGCGGCTGCTGGGCGTGGTGCTGGTGGGCGCCGGCCTGGTGCTGGCGGCGCAGGCTGGCGGCGGGCTGCTGCTCATCGGCCTGGCCGGGGTGCTGCTGGGCTGGGCCTATTCGTCGCCGCCGCTGCAGCTGATGGCGCGCGGCCTGGGCGAGCTGGCGGTGGCGCTGGCCTGGTGGCTGGTGGTGATCGGCGCCGACTACGTGCAGCGCCGCCATTTCTTCTGGATGCCCGCCGCCGTGGGCCTGCCCTACGCGCTGCTGGTGGCCAACATCCTGCTGGCCAATGGCCTGCCCGATGCCGCCGGCGATGCCGCCGTGGGCAAACGCACGCTGGCGGTGCGGCTGGGGCCGCGCGGTGCGGCGCTGCTGTACGCGTGGCTGGCGCTGCTGGCCCACGCCTGGGTCGCGGCCGGCGTGGCTCTGGTCGTGCTGCCCCAGGCGGCGCTGTGGGCGCTGGTCTCGGCCCCGCTCAGCCTGGCGGCCACGTTGCTGATCCTGCGCCGCGCCGCCACACCGGCGCAGCTGAAGCCCGCGCTGGTGCTGACCATTACCGCCTGCGTGGTGCATGGCGTGGCCATGGCGGCAGGCCTGCTCACCGTCGGCTCATGAACTGCTCTTTTTTTTGCAGCTGCCGGCGCCCGCCCAGCAACGTATGGAGCCACGTTTCTCTCTTCATTTCACCTCAACCACGAGCTGCAGGGCGTGCCGCCAGCACCCTGCGCGCTCCTCGACCTGACGACCGCCAAGCATGATTGCCCAGCCCCCTTTCGAGCCGCCCACGGCCTTCACCGACCCCCAGCAGGCACTGGCGCACGCCCAGCGCATCTATGCCACCAGCCTGGCGCACCTGCGCCAGGGTCTGCGCCGCTACCTCGACACGCCCGCCAGCGCCTGGCCGGCCGGCGACCGGGTGCGGGCGCATTACCCTTTCGTGCGCATGACCACCGCCAACGGCCACCACCCGGCCACCGGGCTGGCCTACGGCTTCGTGGCGCGTGCCGGGCGCTATGAGACCACGCTCACCCGGCCCGACCTGTTCGCCGACTACTACCTGGAGCAGTTCCGCCTGCTGCTGGCCAACCACGGCACGGCGCTGGAAGTGGGCACCAGCCACCAGACCGTTCCGCTGCCCTTCAGCTTCGCGGACGACGTCAACTTCGAGGGCGAACTCGCGCCCGAGCAGCGCCAGCGCCTGGCCGACGTGTTCGATCTGCCCGACCTGCATGCCATGGACGACCGCATCGCCAACGGCACCTGGCAAAGCGCGCCCGGCGAACCCGAGCCGCTGGCCCTGTTCACCGCGCCGCGCGTCGACTACTCGCTGCACCGGCTGCGCCACTACACCGGCACCTCGCCCGAGCACTTCCAGAACTTCGTGCTCTTCACCAACTACCAGTTCTACATCGACGAGTTCATCGCCCTGGGGCAGCAGGCCATGCAGGACGCGGGCAGCGGCTACAGCGCCTTCGTGCAACCCGGCAACGTGATCACGCGCCGCACCGGCCTGCCCGCGCAGCCGGGTGACGACCGGGGCACGCCGCCGCCGCGCCTGCCGCAGATGCCGGCCTACCACCTGGTGCGCGAAGACCGCAGCGGCATCACTTTTGTCAACATCGGCGTCGGCCCCAGCAACGCCAAGACCATCACCGACCACATCGCCGTGCTGCGCCCGCATGCCTGGATCATGGTCGGCCACTGCGCCGGCCTGCGCAACAGCCAGCAGCTCGGCGACTACGTGCTGGCCCACGGCTACGTGCGCGAAGACCACGTGCTCGACGAAGACCTGCCGCTGTGGATTCCCGTGCCCGCGCTGGCCGAGGTGCAGATCGCCCTGCAGGACGCCGTGGCCGACGTCACCCGGCTGGCCGGCGCCGATCTCAAGCGCGTGCTGCGCACCGGCACCGTGGCCACCACCGACAACCGCAACTGGGAGCTGCTCGGCGAGCACGCGCCGCAGCGGCGCTTTTCGCAGTCGCGCGCCGTGGCGCTGGACATGGAAAGCGCCACCATCGCCGCCAACGGCTTCCGCTTCCGCGTGCCCTATGGCACCCTGCTGTGCGTGAGCGACAAGCCGCTGCACGGCGAGATCAAGCTGCCCGGCATGGCCAACCAGTTCTACCGTGAACGCGTGAGCCAGCACCTGCAGATCGGCCTGCGCGCCATCGAACGCCTGCGCGAAAACGGCCTCGACCGGCTGCACAGCCGCAAGCTGCGCAGCTTTGCGGAGGTGGCGTTTCAGTGACGGAACGCCCTGCCAGCAACGGGGAAACGCGCGCGGACGCACCCCAGGTACGCCGAGGCTTCTTTCCCTTTGTCGACGTTTTGCGCGCCGCAGCCGTCGTCATGGTCCTGGTCTACCACCTGATCGAGCTGTTCAAGTGGGCCAATTTCCCGACATCGGGCCTTCTCCTGGGCTTTCGGGCCGGCTGGGTGGGTGTCGAACTGTTCTTTGTCATCAGCGGCTTCGTCATCACCCTGAGCTGCGCCCGCAACATCGAGGCATATGGTGCACGCGGGTACCGTTCCCCTTTCATGGGAAGCCGTCTCGTGCGCATCGTGCCACTCTATGCGCTGACTTCCTGGTGCTACATCGCACTGGTGGACCCGGCGTGGTTCGCGGGGCCACGCCAGCTCCTCTGGACCAACATCCTGCTGCATGCGAGCTTCCTCCACAACCTTTCGCCGATCTACGCCGGCGCGCTCAACGGGCCGGCCTGGTCGATCGGCGTGGAGATGCAGTTCTACGTCTTCATGGCCCTGGTGTTCGCCTGGTTGCCGACGCGCCGGCCGGTGCTGCTGGCCGCCCTGGCCGTGCTGGCCGGCGTGCTCTGGCGCGCCCTGATGCTCTTCAGCTTCGACCCGGCGCTCGACATCCAGGTGCTGATCAACCGGACCCAGCAACTGCCCGGCACGTTCGACGCCTTCGGCCTCGGCTGCATGCTGGCGCTCATTGCCCGGACCCCCAACCATTGGGCTCATCACCTGACCCTTGCCTCGTGGCGCAACTTCGCGGTATCGGCCAGCGCAGCGCTGGTGCTCAGCACGATCAGCTGGCACATCTTCTGGCCGCGCGCGACCTACTGGAACTTCCCGGCCATGGTGATCGGCTTTCGGGTTCTTCTGGGGCTGACATTCCTGTGCTGGCTTTGGGCGGCCATCACCCTCCCCGCCGTTCCTCGGCTGCTGGCCCTGCTGAGGCCCGTCAACTACATCGGCAAGATCAGCTACGGCATCTACCTCTGGCACATGCTGGTGATCGTTTCCCTGGTTCGGGCTGGCCTGGGATCCCAGCCCAGCAAGGCCGCGGTCTGGGCCGCGGCGCTGACGCTCTTGATATCGATGTTCACCTGGCACTACTTCGAGCACCCCATCATGAAGCGCCACGCGGAAAAGGCAGCGCGATGAAATCCGCCCCGAGCCGTCATGTGACCAAGGCGCAGGAGGCCCCGCGAATCCCGCGCTTTCCAGCCGCGTGTGAATCGCGCCGTTCGGCTTCCTGTGATCTGCGATTTACCGCAGGTTTACACGCAGGTCACCCTGCGTCTACGAGGCGCCGGCACACTCCGGAACCATGAGAGGGAAGCATTGCCAGCCCGGCCACCGGGCAACGGTTGGGGCCGGCGCAGAAAGCCGGCGCAGCAAGGCCTTGGGTCTGCTGCTGGGCTTGACTGTCGCCGTGGCCGGTTGCGCACACCAGCCGTACCCTGAGAGCGGCTCGCCAACCGCCGTGTCGATCCCCACCCACTGGAGTGAGGCAGCGGATCAACCTGACGCCCCGGCCACGTCGCTGGCCGGCTGGTGGCAGCGTCTGGGCGACGCCCGGCTGAGCGCGCTGGTGGATGAAGCGCTACGCGCCAGCCCCACGGTGCAATCGGCCATCGCCGCCCTGCGGCAGTCGCGCGCGCTGGTCGACGTGGCCGCCGCCGGGCTGGTGCCCAGCGTGGGCGCGTCGGCTTCGGCGCAGCGCAGCTACAGCAAGGCGCAAGGCGGCAGCAACAGCTTCGGCCTGGGCGTGGACGCTAGCTGGGAGCCCGACCTGTTCGGTGGCACCCGATCTGGCGTGGACGCTGCCCAGGCCGACGCACGCGCGGCCCGGATGGCGCTGGCCAACGTGCAGGTGTCGCTGGCGGCCGAGGTGGCACTGGCCTACATCGACCTGCGCAACGCCGAGGCGCGCCTGGCCATCGCGCAGGGCAACCTGGCCTCTCAGGAGGACACGCTGCAGATCGCCCGCTGGCGCAACCAGGCAGGGCTGGTGTCATCGCTCGACGTGGAGCAGGCTGCTGCACTGGCCGATCAAACGCGCGCCCAGGTGCCGCTGCTGCAGAGCACGCTGGCCCAGGCGCGCCACCGGCTGGCCGTGCTGACCGGCCGTACGCCGGGCGATCTGGCCGACCTGGGTACCGCACCCGTGCCCCTGCCGCCGGACGACCTGGTGCTGGCCTTCCCCGCCGACACCCTGCGCCAGCGCCCCGACGTGCGCCAGGCCGAGGCTCTGGCGCAGGCCGCGGCCGCGCGCGTGGCGCAGGCCGACGCGGCGCGCTACCCCTCGCTCAAGCTCAGCGGCACGCTCGGTCTGCAGGCGCTCACGCTAGGCTCGCTCACCAGCGGGAGCAGCGTGGTGGGCTCGCTGCTGGCCGGGTTGTCGTTGCCCATCTTCGACGGCGGTGCCATTGCCGGACAGGTGCGTGCGCAGCAGGCGGCGTTGGATCAGGCGCGCGCCAGCTACCGCAGCAGTGTGCTCACGGCCCTGCAGGATGTGGAAGATGCGCTGGTGGCGCTGCAGGGCGATCGCCGCCGCGTCGACAGTCTGCAGTCGGCAGCTGCCGCCGCTGCCCGCGCCGACACGCTGGCGCGCCAGCAGTACCAGGCCGGGCTGATCGATTTCCGCACCGTGCTGGAGACGCAGCGCACCCTGCTCTCGGCCCAGGACAGCGCGGCCGGCGTGCGCGCCAGCCTGGCGGCCGACCACGTGGCCCTGTACAAGGCGCTGGGCGGCGGCTGGACGCCCGAACCACCCACTGCCGAAGCCCAATCCGCCACACCCTCCGACACCGTTTCCCCGTCGCCGGCCCAGACCGCGCGCTGAGACCGCCATGACCGAACCCGTCAACGCCCCGTCCACCCCACCGCCGGCCGACATCGGCCAATTGCTGGGCGCCGACCGTCCGCCCGCGTGGTGGCGGCGCCCCACGCCATGGATCATCCTGGCACTGCTGCTGGCGGGCGGCGCGGCACTGTGGTGGTGGAGTGGCCGCCAGGCCGAACGCCAGGCGCCGGTCTACGTGACGACGCCGGTCGAGCGCGGCGACATCACGCTGACCGTGACAGCCAACGGCACGCTCAAGCCAACGCGCTCGGTGGCGGTGGGCAGCGAACTGTCGGGCACCGTGAACCGCGTGCTGGTGGACGTGAACGACCAGGTGACCAAGGGCCAGGTGATGGTCGAGCTGGATCGCTCCAAGTTCCAGGACACGGTGAACCGCTCGCGCGCCGCGCTGGTGGCGGCGCAGGCCGCGCTGACGCAGAACGAGGCCACGGTGCGCGAGGCGCGGGCCACGCTCGGCCGCTACGAAGAAGTGGCACGCCTGTCCGGCGGGCGGGTGCCTTCCGCCACCGAGCTGGACACGGCCCGCGCCACGCTGGCGCGCGCCATTGCCAACGCGGACAACACGCGCGCCCAGGTGACGCAGGCGCGGGCCACCCTGTCCACCGACGAAACCAACCTGTCCAAGGCCTCGATCCGCGCGCCCATCGACGGCGTAGTGCTGGCGCGCTCGGTCGATCCGGGCAATGCGGTGGCCGCGTCGCTGCAGGCGGTCACGCTGTTCACCGTGGGCGAGGACCTGCACCACCTCACGCTGGAAGCCAGCGTGGACGAGGCCGACGTCGGCTCCGTGCAGAAGGGGCAGGTCGCGAGCTTCACCGTCAGCGCCTACCCGTCGCGCCACTACCCGGCGCAGGTCGATCGCGTGTCCTATGGCTCGACCACCACCAACAACGTCGTCACCTACACCACCAACCTGAACGTGGACAACGCCGACCTCAGCCTGCGCCCTGGCATGACGGCCACCGCCACCATCACCGCCACCGAACGCAAAAGCGTGCTGCTGGTGCCCAACACGGCCTTGCGCTTCACCCCGGCCAGCACCCAGGCCGATCAACCACAGGCGGCGGAAAGCGGCGGCAGCCTGGTGTCGCGCATGATGCCCAGACCCCCGAGCGCAACACCACGACGCCCGCGCGACGCTGGCACGCAAGGTGCACAGGCTTCGGGCCAGGCGGGCAAGGTCTGGGTGCTGAAGGACCGGCAACCGGCGGCCCTCACCGTGCAGACCGGCATCACCAACGGCCGCCAGACCGAGGTGAGCGGCGCCGGGCTCAGCGAGGGCATGGCGGTCATCACCGACCAGCGCGCCAGCAACCAGGGCCAATGAACACCAACGCCACGCAGCAACCCGTGCCGCTGATCCAGCTGCGCGGCATCACCAAGGCGTACGGGGAAGGCGCCACCGCCTTCCTCGCGCTCAAGGGCGTTGACCTGGCCATCGGGCGCGGCGAGTTCGTCGCCATCATGGGGCCCAGCGGCTCGGGCAAGTCCACGGCCATGAACCTGCTGGGCTGCCTGGACCGGCCGACCGGCGGGCAGTACCTTTTCATGGGTGCGCACGTGGAAGCGCTGTCGCGCGACGAGCGTGCGCGGCTGAGGCGCCGGTACTTCGGTTTCGTGTTCCAGGGCTTCAACCTGCTGGCCCGCACCAGTGCGCAGGAGAACGTGGAGCTGCCGCTGCTGTACCGCGGCGAGCCGGCCGCCCGGCGCCACGCCGCAGCCGCCCGGGCGCTGGAAGCCGTGGGTCTGAAGGGCTGGGAGCACCACACGCCGGCCGAGCTTTCCGGCGGGCAGCAGCAGCGCGTGGCGATTGCGCGCGCCATCGTCACCGAGCCGGCCGTGCTGCTGGCCGACGAGCCCACCGGCAACCTGGACACCCAGCGCAGCCACGAGATCATGGAGTTGCTGGCCCGACTGAACAGCGAGCAGGGCATCACCGTGCTCATGGTGACGCACGAGCCCGACATGGCGGCCTACGCGCACCGCATCGTGCGCTTCGTCGACGGCCTGGTGGCCAGCGACGAGCGCAACCCGAACCCGGCGCAGCCGGGCAGCTTCCGGCCGGCGCCTGCCGCCGCAGTCACCGGGACGAAGGCGCGCTGATGCTCTGGAACACGCTGATCCTGGCGCTGCGCTCCATCCGGCGCAACCTGCTGCGCTCCTTCCTCACGGTCCTGGGCATCGTGATCGGCGTATCGGCCGTGATCACCATGGTCACCCTGGGCAGCGGGGCCACGCAGGCGGTGCAGAACCAGATTTCCAGCCTGGGCACGAACCTGCTGATGATCCGGCCCGGCCAGCGCATGGGGCCCGGCAGCGGCGGCAGCACGGCGCCTTCGTTCAAGGACACCGATGCCGACCTGATCGCCACGCAGATCTCCGGCATTACCGCCGTGGCGCCGGAAGCGCGTTCCTCCGTCACCCTGGTGGCGGGCGGGCAGAACTGGAGCAGCAGCGTGGTCGGCTCCACCAACGCCTGGCTGGAGACCGGCAACTGGGAGCTGGCCGCCGGCCGCACCTTCACCGACGCCGAACTGCGTGCCGGTGCGGCGGTGTGCATCATCGGCACCACCATCCAGCGCCAGCTCTACGGCGGCGGCGATCCGATCGGCCAGCAGCTGCGCGTCAAGCAGATGCCGTGTCAGGTCATCGGGCTGTTCAAGAGCAAGGGCCAGGGCTCGTTCGGCAACGACCAGGACGAAGTGGTGCTGATGCCGCTCAAGACCCTGCAGCGCCGGGTGACGGGCAACACCAACGTCAACACCTTGCTGGTCTCGGTCGATCCGGCCAGCGACACCAACCGCATCAAATCCGCGCTGACCCAGCTGCTGCGCGAGCTGCGCAAGCTCTCCAGCAGCGACGACGACAACTTCAACGTGCTCGATACCAAGCAATTGGCCGACACGCTGTCGGGCACCACCAAGGTGATGACCATGCTGCTGGGCGCGGTGGCGGCCGTCAGCCTGCTGGTGGGCGGCATCGGGGTGATGAACATCATGCTGGTGAGCGTGACCGAGCGCACGCGCGAGATCGGCCTGCGCCTGGCCATCGGCGCGCTGGAACGCGAGGTGCTGATGCAGTTCCTGATCGAGGCCGTGGTGCTGGCCAGCCTGGGCGGGCTGATCGGCATCGTGCTGGCCACCGGCGCCTCCATCGGCCTGGCGCGGCTGATGCAGGTGCCCTATGTGTTCCAGCCCGGCACCAACCTGCTGTCCTTCGTGTTCTCGGCCGGTATCGGCGTGCTGTTCGGCTACTTTCCGGCGCGCCGCGCGGCGCGTCTGGACCCGATCGAGGCGCTGCGCCACGAGTGACGCAGCGCGGCAGCGCCCGCGGTGCTCAATAACGCGGCTGGTGCTTGCGGATGGCGGCCTTCACCTCATCCGTCAGCGCAAAGCCCGCGCCAAACTTTGCTGCCAGCTCGGCGCAGCGCTGCTCGAACTTGTCGATGCCCTGGCCGTACACGAACTGCATGGCACCGCCCGTCCAGGCCGGAAAGCCGATGCCGAAGATGCTGCCGATGTTGGCGTCGTGCACGCTGGTGAGCACGTTCTCGGCCAGGCAGCGCGCGGTCTCGACCGACTGCCGGTAGAGCAGGCGGTCCTGGATGTCCTGCACGGTCCAGCTGACGCCCGGCTTCTCGAACAGCGTCTTGAGCTCGGGCCACAGGTGTTTCTTCTCGCCGGCCGGGTAGTCGTAGAAGCCGCCACCGGCCGCGCGGCCGTAGCGCTTGAGCTCCTTGACCATGCGCTCGACCAGCAACTCGCCCGGCGTGGCCTGGTAGGTCTTGCCTTCGGCGGCGAAGTCGGCACGGGTCTGGTCCAGCACGTGGACGGACAGCGACAGCGCGGTCTCGTCCAGCACCGCCAGCGGGCCCACCGGTAGACCGATCTGTACGGCGGCGTTCTCGATCACCGCCGCCGGAATGCCCTCGCCCAGCATGGCCGCGCCTTCCATCACGTAGGTGCCGAAGGTGCGGCTGGTGTAGAAGCCGCGCGCATCGTTCACCACGATCGGGAGCTTGCCCAGCGCCTGCACGTAGTCGTAGGCGCGTGCCACGGTCTCGTCGTCGGTCTGCCGGCCGCGGATGATCTCCACCAGCTTCATTTTGTCCACCGGGCTGAAGAAGTGGATACCGACGAACTTCTCAGGCCGGCCGCTGGCCTGAGCCAGCCCGCTGATGGGCAGGGTGGAGGTGTTGCTGGCAAAGAAGCCGCCCTCGGCCAGCATGGGTTCGGCTTCCTTCGTGACCTGCGCCTTCAGGTCACGCTGCTCGAACACGGCCTCGATGATGAGATCGCACCCCTTCAGTGCGGCCGCGTCGGCGGTGGGCGTGATGCGGTTCAGCAGCGCCTGCTGGTCGTGCGGGTTCATGCGGCCCTTTTCGACCCGCGGCTGCGTGATCTTGCGGCTGTAGGCCTTGCCGTGCTCGGCCTTGTCCGGCGACACATCCTTCAGCACCGTGGCGATGCCGCGGCTGGCCTGCGCGTAGGCGATGCCGGCACCCATCATGCCGGCGCCCAGGATGCCCACCTTCTGCGGCTTGAAGCGCGGGACGTCCCTGGGCCGCGACTGGCCGGCCTTGATGGCGTTCAGGTTGAAGAAGAAGGTGTTGACCATGTTCTTCGCCACCGGCCCGGCCATCAGGCTGGCGAGGTAACGGCTTTCGATGCGCGTGGCGGTGTCGTAGTCCACCTGCGCGCCTTCCGCCATGGCGGCCAGCGCGGCCTCGGGGGCCGGGTAGCGCCCGCGCGTCTTCATCTTCAGCATGGCCGGCGCCACGGTCAGCGCACCGGCGATCTTCGGGTTGGCCGGCGTGCCGCCGGGCATCCTGTAATCCTTGGCATCCCACAAATGCTGAGCCTGCGGGTGCTCGGCGATCCAGGCCAAGGCGCGCGGGCGCAGGTCACCCTCGCTGCCCACCAGCTCGTGCACCACGCCGATCTTCAGCGCCTCGTGGGGGCCGAACAGCCGGCTTTCCATGATGTAGGGCTGCGCGCCCATCAGGCCCAGCAGGCGGGTGAACTTGGTGATACCGGTGCCGCCGGGGATCAGCCCCAGCGTCAGCTCTGGCAGCCCGAGCTGCAGCCTGGGATCGTCGACCGCGATGCGGTGGTGGCCCACCAGCGCCGTCTCCATGCCACCGCCCAGGGCGCTGCCATTGATGCAGCTGACCACCGGGATGCCCAGCGTCTCCAGCGTGCGGAAGTTCTTCTTGATGCGCTCGATCTCGGCGTAGACGCGCGGCGCGTCGGCCTCGGTCATCCGCATCACGCCCTTCAGGTCGGCGCCGGCGAAGAAGGTCTTCTTGGCCGAAGCCAGGATCAGGCCCTTGAGCTGGTCCTTGTCCTTCAGCACCTGCTCGGTCACGGCCTGCAGGTCGTCCTGCCATTGCAGGCACATGGTGTTGACGGGCGAGCCCTGCTCGTCGAAGGTGATGGTGGCGACGCGCCCCACGGGCTCGTCAGCGACGTCATAACGCAAGGTCTTGAGTTGCATGGTTTCTATTGTTCTGATAGCTGCCTGCGCCCGTCCATCAAGGGCTAGAGGCCGATTTGGTCAATAAAACAAATGGCTGCGGAGCAAGCCACACCAGCGAACGTCATGCACGGGCTTGCACCGGGCATTGGCGTTGCCCCCTCCCGTCGGAGAGGGGGAAGGCGCCGCAGGCGACTCAGGGGGAGTCACACCCTCTCCACGATCGTCGCGATCCCCATGCCCCCGCCCACGCACAGCGTGGCCAGGCCGTAGCGCAGCTGGCGGCGGTGCAGCTCGTCGATCAGCGTGCCCAGGATCATGGCGCCGGTGGCCCCCAGCGGGTGCCCCATGGCGATGGCACCGCCGTTGACGTTGACCTTCTCGTGCGGCACGCCAAATTCCTTCATGAACTTCATCGGCACGGCGGCGAAGGCTTCGTTGACCTCGAACAGGTCGATCTGGTCGATCGTCAGGCCGGCCTTGGCCAGCGCCTTGCGCGTGGCGGGCATGGGGCCGGTGAGCATGATGGTCGGGTCCGCTCCCGACAGCGCCGTGGCCACGATGCGCGCGCGCGGCGTGAAGCCGTGCGCCTTGGCCGCCGCCTCGTTGCCCACCAGCACCGCCGCCGCGCCATCCACGATGCCGGACGAGTTGCCCGCGTGGTGCACGTGGTGGATGCGCTCCACCTGCGGGTAGCGGCCGATGGCCACGGCGTCGAAGCCCATGGCGCCCAGCTGCTCGAACGAAGGCCGCAGCCCCGCCAACGCCTCCAGCGTGGTGCGCGGCTTGATGAACTCGTCTTCTTCCAAGATGGCCTGGCCCAGGAAGTCCTTCACCGGCACCACGGAGCCGGCGAAGAAACCGCCCTCGCGCGCCCGGGCGGCGCGCTTCTGCGATTCGACCGCGAAGCCGTCCACGTCTTCGCGCGCAAAGCCTTCCAGCGTGGCGATCAGGTCTGCGCCCACGCCCTGGGGCACGAAATCGGTGGCGCTGTTGGTGGCCGGGTCCTGTGCCCAGGCGCCGCCGTCGGAGCCGATCGGCACGCGGCTCATGCTCTCCACGCCACCGGCCACCACCAGGTCTTCCCAGCCGCTCCGCACCTTCTGCGCCGCCATGTTGACCGCTTCCAGGCCGGAAGCGCAGAAGCGGTTGAGCTGCACGCCGGCGCACTGCCAGTCCCAGCCGGCCTTGAGCGCCGCCACCTTGGCGATCACCGAGCCCTGCTCGCCGATGGGCGAGACCACGCCCATCACCACGTCATCCACGGTGGCGGTGTCGAAATCGTTACGGGTGCGCAGCGCCTCCAGGGTGCCGGCCAGCAGATCGACGGGCTTGACCTCGTGCAGGCTGCCGTCCTTCTTGCCCTTGCCGCGGGGGGTGCGCACGGCGTCGAACACATAGGCTTCGGTCATGGGATGTCTCCTTGCATGGGACGGGGAACCGTGAGTATAGGCATTTTGCCGAGCGATTGCTTGGTAAAAATTGTGGCCAGCTGTCCGCTGAACGACAGCCGGGCGCCTGACCGGCGCATCAGAAGCGGCCGTGGCGCCCGTCGCCAGCGGCGAAGCGGGTGGCGCCTTCCAGTGCGTCCTGCAGGCGTTCGCGCCCGGCCGCCCATTCCTGGTGCATGGCCTCGGGCAGCGGCCAGTCCCACTGGCGCAGCACACTTAGCCGGTCAGCCCGCATCGTCGCCTGCGGAAAGGCGGCGATCTGCTGCGCCAGTTCGACGGCAGCGGCGCGCGCCTGGCCGGTCAGCACCACGCGGTTGGCCAGGCCGATGGCCAGCGCCTCGTCGGCGTCGACCCGGCGGCCGGTGAGGATCAGGTCCAGCGCCCGGCTCTGGCCGATCAGCCGCGGCAAGCGCACGGTGCCGCCGTCGATCAGCGGCACGCCGAAGCGCCGACAGAAGATGCCGAAGTAGGCATCGGCCTCCATCACCCGCAGGTCGCACCACAGCGCCAGCTCCATGCCGCCCGCCACCGCCGCGCCGGCCACGGCGGCGATCACCGGCTTGGACAGCAGCAGGCGGCTGGGGCCCATGGGGCCGAGCGGCTCGGCCGCCTCGGGCGTGTAGTTCAGGTTCGATAGCAAGCCCTCGACGCTGGACGACTGCGAAGTCGCCATCTCGGCCCCGGATTTCAGATCCCAGCCGGCGCAGAAATGGCCGTGCGCGCCGTGCAGCACCGCCACCCGTGCGGTGTCGTCGCGCTCGAATTCGATGAAAGCCGCGTGCAGGGCCCGGGCGGTGGCGCTGTCGACCGCGTTGCGCACGTCGGGCCGTGCCAGCGTGACCACGGTGACGGCGCCCTGCTTCTCCAGATTCACGTCCATGCAATCTCCTTGGTGGCAAGCCGCCCCATCTTCGGGCGCCGAAACACCCGATGAGTAACCCTGGCGACAGCTTAGGGTTTTTCGGGGGATGCGCGCCAGCGCGGGATCGATAGAGTCGGGCAGCAAAGATGCCACGCCAGATGGCACTTATGGAGACACATGCAGTTCCTGCAACTCGTGATCAGCGGGATTGCCCAAGGCTGTATCTACGGCCTGATCGCACTGGGCTTCGTGCTGATCTACAAAGCCACCGAGACCGTCAGCTTCGCCCAGGGCGAGCTGATGATGCTGGGCGCCTTCTGCGGACTGGCGGCCATGAGCATGCTCGGCTTCCCGTTCTGGCTGGCGGTGCTGTCGGCCATCGCAGCCATGGCGGTGTTCGGCGTGGTGCTGGAGCGGCTGGTGATCCGGCCGATCCTCGGTCAGCCCGCGTTCTCCATCGTCATGCTGACCATCGGCATCGGCTACGTGGCGCGCGGTCTGGTGACCATGATCCCCGGCATCGGCACCGAAACCCACGCGCTGGAAGTGCCCTACCGCAACGTCACCTGGAACCTCGGCTCGCTGGTGCTGAGTGCCGAACAGATGGTGGTGATCGCCGTCACCGCCGTGCTGTGCGCCGCGCTGTTCGCGATGTTCCGCTACAGCAAGCTCGGCATCGCCATGCAGGCCTCGTCGCAGAACCAGCTGGCGGCCTACTACATGGGCATTCCGGTCAAACGCCTCAACGGCCTGGTGTGGGGGCTGGCGGCGGCGGTGGCCGCGGTGGCCGGCCTGCTGCTGGCGCCCATCACCTTCGTGTACGCCAACATGGGCTTCATCGGGCTCAAGGCCTTCCCGGCGGCGGTGGTGGGCGGTTTCGGCAGCCTGCCGGGCGCCATCGTGGGCGGGCTGATCATCGGCATCGTCGAGTCGCTGTCGGGCTTCTACCTGCCCGAGGGTTTCAAGGACATCGCCGCCTACATCGTCGTGCTGATCATGCTGATGGTCCGGCCCAACGGGCTGTTCGGCGAGAAGCTCCGCAAGAAGGTCTGAGAGAACCCACCCGCGATGCGCTTCATCTTCAAGACCAGCTATGAGCAGGACATCCGCCTGGCCAAACATGGCGGCCACGTGTTCTGGTACGCGGTGCTGGTGCTGTTCCTGCTGGCCGCGCCCTGGCTGCTGCCCGAGTACTGGCTGGCGCAGCTCACCTTCGTGCTGATCTACGGCATCGTCGGGCTCGGGCTGATGCTGCTGGCCGGCTACACGGGCCAGTTCTCCATCGGCCACGCGGCCTTCCTGGGCGTGGGCGCCTACGCCCAGGGCGTGCTCACCAACCTGGGCGTGCCGTTCCCGCTGGCCATGGCCTGCGCGGCTTTGCTGGCAGCCGTGGTGGGCGTGGTGGTGGGCCTGCCCGCGCTGCGCGTGAAGGGCATCTACCTGGGCATCGCCACGCTGGCCTTCGGCTTCATCGTGGAAGAAGGGTTCGCACGCTGGGAATCGGTGACCGGCGGCAACTCCGGCATGAGCCTGCGCTCACCGGCGATCTTCGACTGGCGCATCACCTCGGGCGAGGGCTTCTATTTCATCTGCCTGGTCACTGCGGTGCTGTCCACCCTGGCGATCCTGAACCTGCTGCGCTCCTCCACCGGCCGCGCCTTCGTCGCCATCCGCGATTCGGAGATCTCGGCCCAGAGCATGGGCGTCAACCTGGCGCGCTACAAGACGCTGTCGTTTGCGCTGTCGGCCGCACTGGCCGGCCTGGGTGGCGCGCTGTACGCGCACAAGCTGCAGTTCATCTCGCCCGACCAGTTCGGCATCCTGCAGTCGATCGACCTGCTGCTGCTAGTGGTGATCGGTGGCCTGGGCTCGGTGCACGGCGCCTTCCTGGGCGCCATCTTCCTGATCGCCATGCCGCAGGTCATCTCCATGGTCAAGGACTACCTGCCCGACAGCATCGGCCAGGCCCCAGGCCTGCAGGCGGTGGTGTACGGGGCGGTGCTGATCGGCTTCGTGCTGTTCGAGCCGCTGGGCCTGTACGGCCGCTGGCTGAAGATCCGCACCTGGTTCCAGCTGTTCCCGTTCTACCGCAAGGGCATGTTCAAGCGGCAGAAGTCGTTCCAGAAGTCCGACAGGTTGAAATGACGAGGCATCTCCCTGAGTCGCTGACGCGCCTTCCCCCCTCTTACTTCGTGAGGGCGGACAACGCCAGTGCTCGGTACAAGCCCGGGCACGGTTCCGGTTTCATGGGCGTGCCGTTGATCCTCGCCTGGGACAACGCCAGTGCCCGGTACAAGCCCGGGCACGGCGTTCACGCGCATGGCCTGCTCCGCGGCCATCGGGGGACGCCAGAACTGCCCGCGCAGCCTGTTGTTCGCTCCGGGGCCGAGCGAAGCGATAGCCCGTCCCCTCTCCTTCGCCCCTCTGGCCGTGCCGAGACGCGCAGGGCGTGGGGCGGGCACGGACACCGAAGGATGGCCGCGCTTCGTGCTCTGACTCGCCGCGGCTGTTTCAGCGGAGCGCCACAAGCGCGCAGCGAGTTCCGCAGCGCCGCCGGGCGCGCATCCCGGCCTGCGGCGTGCCTACAGGACGCAGCGGCGGGCAATCAAATGCGCGCCCCGCGGGGCTTCGACAAGCTCAGCCCGAACGCTGGATGCCGGGCAGGGAGTTTTGAGAAAAATCGACCTCCAGCCCAGGCGCAGCAGGCGCAGACAGCTATTAAATTAAAAGCATTGCAGCAGGAGTTGATGACGTGAGCGACGACGTCCTGCTCTCGGCCCGCAACCTCAGCGTCCGCTTCGGCGGCGTGCTGGCCGTGGACGACGTGAGCTTCGACGTGCGGCGCGGCGAGGTGTTCACGCTGATCGGCCCCAACGGTGCCGGCAAGACCACGGTGTTCAACCTGATCAGCCGCATCTACAACCCGACCAGCGGCGTGATCGACTTCGCCGGCCCCGAAGGCCTGATCAGGCTCACCGCGCAGCCACCCCACCGCGTGGCCTCGCTGGGCATCGCGCGCACTTTCCAGAACATCGAGCTGTTCGAGCACGCCACCGTGCTGCACAACCTGCTGGTGGGCCGGCACACGCACCGCGAGACCGGCTTCTGGAGCGAAGTCTTCTTCACCCGCGCCACGCGCGCAGCCGAGATCCGCGCCCGCGAGCAGGTCGAGCGCGTGATCGACCTGCTCGACCTGCAGCACCACCGCGATTCGATGGTGGCCGGCCTGCCCTATGGCGTGCGCAAGGTGGTGGAGATGGCGCGCGCCCTGTGCGCCGAACCCAAGCTGCTGCTGCTGGACGAACCCTCTTCCGGCCTGAACGTGGAAGAGACCGACGACATGGCGTTCTGGATCCAGGACGTGGTGCACGAGCTGGGTGTGACCGTGCTGATGGTGGAGCACGACATGTCGCTGGTGTCGCGTGTGTCGGACCGCGTGGTCGCCATGAACCAGGGCCAGGTGCTGGCCATGGGTTCGCCGCGCGAGGTGCAGACCGACCCTGCGGTGGTGGAAGCCTACCTGGGCACGGTGGACGACGTCTCGTCGCTGCGGAGGGCTGCATGAGCGCCGCCAACACAGCCGCAGAGCGTGGGGGCGCCAAATGACCGACCCCATCCTGAAGCTGCTCAACGTCGAAAGCGCCTACGGCCCCATCAAGGCCATCCGCGGCGTCAGCCTGCAGGTGGAGCCGGGCCGGATCGCCACCGTGCTGGGCAGCAACGGCGCCGGCAAGAGCACCATCCTGAAGACCATCTCCGGCATCATCGACCCGCGCAAGGGCACGGTCGAATTAAAGGGGCGCGACATCACCGCGCGCGACCCGGCCTTCATCGTGCAGCAGGGCCTGTCGCACGTGCCGGAGGGGCGCGAGGTGTTCCCGCTGCTCTCGGTGCGCGACAACCTGCTGATGGGCGCCTACACCCGCGCCGATCGCGACGGCGTGGCGCGCGACATGGAGCAGGTGTTTGGCTACTTCCCCATCCTGCGGGAACGCGCCGCGCAGGACGCCGGCCTGCTCTCCGGCGGCCAGCAGCAGATGCTGGCCATCAGCCGCGCGCTGATGGCCAAGCCCGACCTGATCCTGCTGGACGAACCCAGCCTCGGCCTGTCGCCCAAGCTCACCAAGGAGATCTTCGAGATCGTGGTGCGCATCAACCGCGAGCGCGGCACCACCATCCTGCTGGTTGAACAGAACGCCAACATGGCGCTCAACGCCGCCGACTACGGCTACGTGCTGGAGAACGGCCGCATCGTGATGGAAGACACCTGCGCGCGCCTGCGCGAAAAGGAAGACATCAAGGAGTTCTACCTGGGCATGAAGGACGAAGGCGTGCGCGGCGAGCGACGCTGGAAAAAGAAGAAGACCTGGAGATAGGCATGAGCAATCTTTGGGACCTTTCCGCCATCCAGCCCCGACCGGAGAGCGTGCTCGACGGCGACACCATTCCGGCCATGTTCTGGAATGCCGTGGCGCAGCGCGGCGACATGGTCTGGCTGCGCGAGAAGCATCTGGGCATCTGGCGCAGCTGGAGCTGGACCGATGTCGGCGAGGCGGTGCGCGAGGTCGCCGGCGGGCTGATGAGCCTGGGCTTCGCGCCTAGCGACACCGCATCCATCCTCTCCAATACGGTGCTCGAATGGGTGCTGGCCGACCTGGCCGTGCTCTCCTGCCGCGGCGTGGCCAACGGCATCTATCCCACCGACGCGGCGGCCCAAGTGCATTACCTGTGCGAGGACTCGCGCACCAGCGTCCTGTTCGTCGAGGACGACGAGCAGCTCGACAAGGCGCTGGAAGTGCGCGAGCAGCTGCCGCTTCTGCGCAAGATCGTCGTGTTCGACATGGAGGGCCTGCGCGACCTGGACGACCCCGGCGTCATCAGCCTGGACGCGCTGCGCGAACTGGGCCGCGCCTACAACGACACCCATCCTGACGAGTTGCTGCAGCACGTGGCCGATTGCCGGCCGGACGACCTGGCGATCCTGGTCTACACCTCCGGCACCACGGGCAAGCCCAAGGGCGCCATGCACACGCACGGCGGGCTCACCTACACCGTGCGCGGCTACAACACGCTGATCGCGCGCAGCGAGGCCGACGAGTGCATGTGCTTCCTGCCGCTGTGCCACATTGCCGAGCGCATGGGCGGCGAGTATTTCTCGCTCTACACCGGGGCCAGACTGAACTTCGTCGAGAACCCCGACACCGTGCCCGAGAACGTGCGCGAGATCGCGCCCACCGTATTCACCGCCGTGCCCCGCGTGTGGGAGAAGTTCTATTCCGGCGTGACCATCGCGCTCAAGGAAGGTACGCGGCTACAGCAGGCGGTGTACGCCTGGGGCATCGGCGTGGGCCAGCGCATCGCCGAACGCGTGCTGGCCGGCCAGCCGGTGCCCGCCGCGCTCAAGGCGCAGTTCCGCGTGGCGCGCTGGCTGGCGCTGGACAACGTGCGCAAGCTGATCGGCATCCACCGCTCGCGCTTTCTGGTCACCGGCGCGGCGCCCATCTCGCCTGAACTCGTCAGGTGGTACCTGTCGCTCGGCGTGCCCATGCTCGAGGTCTGGGGCATGACCGAGACCTGCGGCGCTTCCACCGGGGTGCCGGCGGACCGCATCAGGCCGGGCTCCATCGGGCCGGCCGCGCAATACAACCAGGTGCGCATCGATCCGGACACCGGCGAGATCCAGGTCAAGGGCCCCAACGTGTTCGCCGGCTACCTGAACCTGCCCGAGAAAACCGCCGAGACCTTCACCGCCGACGGCTGGCTGCGCACCGGCGACGTGGGCGCGGTGGACGGCGAGGGCTATTTCCGCATCACCGACCGGATGAAGGACATCATCATCACGGCGGGTGGCAAGAACATCACCCCGAGCGAGCTGGAGAACGAGCTCAAGTTCAGCCCCTACGTCACCGACGCGGTGGTGATCGGCGACAAGCTGCCGTACCTGACGGTGATCATCATGATCGACCAGGAGAACGTCGAGAAGTTCGCCCAGGACCACGACGTGCCCTTCTCCAACTACGCCAGCCTCACCCGCGCGCCTGAGGTGCAGCAGCTGATCCAGGACGTGATCGACGGCGTGAACCGCAAGTTCGCCCGGGTGGAGCAGATCAAGAAGTTCTTCCTGCTCGACACCCAGCTCACCGCCGAAGACGAGGAACTCACCCCCACCATGAAGCTCAAGCGCAAGCTGGTGCAGACCAAGTACGCGCCACAGATCGAGGCCATGTACCGCGACGGAGCCACCGCCCGGTGAGGGTAATCACTGCGGCCCCGCGCCGGGCCTGAACGCACAATCTCCGGAGCGCGTGGGCTGCGCCCGGAACAAGAAGCATCCGCCCGACCGCCAACAACGCAAGGAGACAAGACCATGAAGTTTCAACTCGGTACCGTGCTGCTGGCCGGCTCGCTCGGCCTGGCCGGCCCGGTGTTCGCCCAGTCGCAGGGCGTCAGCAAGGACCAGATCACGCTCGGCTCCATCCAGGATCTGTCCGGCCCGCTGGCCGGCTTCGGCAAGCAGGTGCGCTCGGGCATGCAGTTGCGCGTGGACGAGATCAACGAGCAGGGCGGCGTCAACGGCCGCAAGATCGTGCTGAAGATCGAGGATTCCGGCTACGACCCCAAACGCGCCGTGCTGGCGGCGCAGAAGCTGGTCAACCAGGACAAGATCTTCGCCATGGTCGGCCACATCGGCACGGCCCAGAACGTGGCCACCTTCCCGGTGCTGTTCGACAAGAACATCATCAACTTCTTCCCGGTCACCGCCGCGCGCGAGATGTACGAGCCCTTCAACCGGCTGAAGTACTCGTTCGCGGCCACCTATTTCGACCAGATGCGCCTGGCCGCGCCCAGGCTGGTGAAGGAAAAGGGCGCCAAGAAGGTCTGCGCGATCTACCAGGACGACGAGTTCGGCCTGGAAGTGCTGCGCGGTGCCGAGGCCGGCCTGAAGGCTGCCGGCATGGAGATGACCGAGAAGACCAGCTTCAAGCGCGGCGCCACCGACTTCTCCTCTCAGGTGGCCAAGATGAAGGCCGCCGGCTGTGACTTCGTGGTGCTGGGCACCATCATTCGCGAGACCATCGGCACCATCGGCGAATCGCGCAAGACCGGCTTCAATCCCACCTTCCTCGGCTCCAGCGCCTCCTACACCGACCTGATCCACAAGCTCGGCGGCAAGGCGATGGACGGGCTCTACGCCACCATGACGGTGCAGAACCCCTACCTGGACGAAGCCTCCCAGCCGATCCGCTTCTGGGCCACCAAGTACAAGACCAAGTTCAACGAGGACCCGACGGTGTTCTCGGTCTACGGCTACGGCCTGATGGACGCCTTCATCCGCGGCGCGCAGAAGGCGGGTGCCAACCTGACCACCGACAGCTTCATCAAGGCCATGGACAGCATGACCATCCCGCCCGACATCTTCGGCTCGGCCGAGATGACCTTCAGCCCCACCAGGCGGCTGGGCAACGAATCGTCGCGCCTGTCGCAGATCCAGGACGGCAAGTGGAAGGTGGTGTCCGACTACATGAAGTAGCCGCACCGGGTTCCTGAAGAAAGGCCGCCGCCCTGGCGGCCTTTTTCATGCCTGCGGACGCCAGCTGCGCGACTGGCGGTCTCCGGCCGCGCAGGCGGGCCGCGGTCTATGAAGCCGTGCCGGCCTCCGCCCAGGCCTCGGCCGCCAGCTGCTCGAACTGGCGGCGCAGCACGTGCTTCTGCACCTTGCCGGTGGCCGTGGCCGGCAGCGCGTCGACGAACCGGACCAGCTTGGGCACCTCGAAACCGCCCAGACGCTCGCGGCAGTGCGCCAGCAGCGCCGCCTCGTCCTGGGCGGTGCCGGGCTTGGCCACCACGAAGGCGCACACCGCCTCGCCCCAGTGCGGGTGCGGCAGGCCGAGCACCGCCGCGCCCGCCACGCCGGGATGGGCCAGCACGGCCGCCTCCACCTTCACGCTGGCCACGTTCTCGCCGCCGGTCTTGATCATGTCCTTCTTGCGGTCGAGGAACAGCATCTGCCCGCCCTCGTCCCACATGCCCAGATCGCCCGTGTGGTGCCAGCCGAACTTCTGCGCCTCGGCCGTGGCCTGCGGGTCCTTGAAGTAGCCCAGCATCACGTTGGGGCCGCGGTGCACGATCTCGCCCACCTGGCCCGGCCCCAGCAGGCGGCCTTCGTCGTCCATCACGGCGGTCTCGCAGGTCACCAGCGAGGTGCCCCAGTAGTTAGCGTCGCGCCCCGGATGCTGCAGCGGCCGGAAGCTCATGGTCGCCGGGTAGATCTCGGTCTGGCCGGTGGCCAGCAGGATGTTGTCGCTCATGCGCGCGGCGATCTGGGCGATCAGCGGCGCCGGGATGGGCGCCATCGCGTACACGCACTGGCGCACGCTGGCGGGCCTGAACGCCGGGTCGGCCAGCACCGCCGCGTACATCATCGGCAGGCCCACGAACACGGTGATGCCTTCCTTCAGCACCAGCTGGGCGATCTCGGCCGGCACGAAGGTGCGCGACAGCACCAGGCAGGCGCCGGCCGCGCAGGCCGTGGCCGCCAGCACGTGCTGCGCGCAGTGGAACAGCGGGAGCCAGCCGCTCACCACGTCCTGCTCGGTGTAGGCGAACGCGGCCATGTCGCCCAGCACCGCCGTGGTGACGGACAGGTGCGAATGCACCACGCCCTTGGGGTGGCCGGTGGTGCCGCTGGTGTACATGAGCAGCGCAGGCTGGTCCTGGTCAATCGGCACCTCGGGCAGCGTGTCGGGCTGGCCCGCCTCGGCCGCCGCCAGCGTGGTGCCGCCTGCCCCGGCAGAAGCCATGGTGACGACCAGTGGCACGCCCAGCTCGCGCAGCACCTGCGCCAGTTCCGGCTGGGCCAGCAGCGCCTCGTCCACCACCACCGCCGACACCTCGGCATGCCGCAGGATGTACGCGATGGCCGCCGTGTCGAGCTTGATGTTCACCGGCACCCACACCTGCCCGGCCTTGTGGATGCCGTTGGTGGCCACCACCATGTCGATGGAATTGGCGCACAGCATGCCCACCTGACGCCCAGCGCCCACCTGGGCCAGCAGCCAGTGGCCGAAGCGCGAGCTGCGCGCATCCAGCTCGGCGTAGCCGATGCGCTGGTCGCCATCGACCACGGCGCAGCGCGTGCCGTGCTGGCGCGCGCTGCGGTACAGGATGTCGCCCAGCGCCACACGGCGAATGCGGCGTGAAGCTTCCGACGGGGGCATTTCGATCATGGTTTGTCTCCTTCTCCAGTTTCTGCGCGGGTCCGGTTCCGGGCCGCGCCAGCCAGCGGCAACATGCGCTGCGTTACGACGTCCGTTGGCGCGCACGCACCAACAAGCCTCCGATGGGCCAGCCCGGCAACACACTTCTTCTCAACGACCCACGCTTCACCCTGCGGCGCGAGCGCCTCAATTCATCCGGCGCGGCCGTACCGCCGCGTCACACCAGCGACCACTGCCGGGCCGCCAGCTCCTTCATGATTTCCTCGGTGCCGCCGCCGATGGTCAGCACCTTGACCTCGCGGTACAGACGTTCGCACACCGTGCCGCGCATGTAACCCATGCCGCCCAGGATCTGCACGCCCGCATCTGCGCAGAAGGCCATGGTCTGGGTGGCATGGTTCTTCAGCACGCAGACCTCGCCTATCCAGTCGGCGCCAGTGTCGCCAGCGTCGGCACGGGCGGCCACCTGCTCCAGCCACGCGGCGGTGGAGCGGATGCGCTGCTGCATGTCCACCAGCCGGTGGCGCACCACCTGCTGGTCGACCAGCGGGCGGCCGAAAGCCTGGCGCTGCTGCGCCCAGGCCAATGCCTCGTCGTGGCAGGCCTGCGCAAACCCCAGCGCCCCGCAGGCGATGCCGAAGCGCTCGCCGTTGAAGTTGCCCATGATGGCCTTGAAGCCCACGCCTTCCTCACCCAGCAGGTAGCGCGCCGGCACGCGCACGCCGTCAAAGCGCAGGTGCGCCGTGTCGGAGCACAGCCAGCCCATCTTGTCGAGCCGGGTGCGCGACAGGCCGGCACTGTCGCCCGGCACCAGCAGCAGCGAGATGCCGGCGGCGTTGCGCTCGCCCGGCTCGCCGGTGCGCACCGCCAGCGTGATCCAGTCGGCACGCATGCCGGAGGTGATGAACACCTTCTCGCCATCCACCACGTACTCGTCGCCCTCGCGCCGCGCGCGCGTGGCAAGCGCCGCCACGTCGGAGCCGCCACCCGGCTCGGTGATGGCCAGCGCGGCGATCCGCTCGCCGGCCAGCACGGGCGGAATCACCTCGCGCCTGATGTCTTCGCTGCCCAGCGCCAGCACCGGCGGCAGACCGATGTTGTGCGACAGCAGGCTGGCCAGCACGCCGCCGCTGACGCCAAAGCGGCACAGGTTGACCCACATCGCCAGCCGCAGCGCGTGCGGCGCCGGCGTACCGCCATATTCTTCCGGGTAACCCAGCCCCAGCAGGCCCAGCGCCGCCGCCTTGGCGTACAGCCCGCGCGGGAACTCGCCGGCCGCGTCCCAGGCGGTGACGTGGGGTGCGATCTCCTGGCGCGCGAAACGCGCCACCGTGTCGGCCAGCGCCTGGCGCGCCATCTGCAGTTCGTCCGGATGCGTCATGCGGGCGACTCTACCGCCTGCGCCGCGAAGCGCAACAGTACCTGGCCCGGCGCCACCTGCTGCCCCTCGCTCACCAGCACCTCGGCCACCGTGGCGCCGGCACGGGGCGACAGGCTGTGCTCCAGCTTCATCGATTCGATCACCAGCGCCGTCTCGCCAGCCTCCAGCGCCTGCCCCGGCTGGGCGGCAATGCGCACCACCTTCCCGTTGAAGGGCGCGCGCAGCTCGCTGGCGGCCTGCGCACCACCATCGCCCGCGGCGGGCTCGAAGGACAGGTCGTCCAGCCACCAGTCGACCGCGCCGCTCTGCGCATGCCAGCGCGTGCCGCCGCCCACCCGCGGCACCGGCACGGCGCGCAGGCGCCGGCTCACGCCGCCGGTGCCGACGCGCACCGCGCCATCGGTGAGCGGATGCAAACTCAGCGCTTGCAACGCACCCGCCGCGTCCGTCACCTGCAGGCTGCCGCCGCCAGCGCCGCGCACCTGCCAATCCAGCGTGCGCTCTCGGTGGCGCAGCCGCAGCGGCAGCGGGAAGCGGCAGGCCAGCGCGGCGACTTCCTGAGAAAAAACAGGCGCTGGCCCAAGCGCAGCAGCCGCAGACAGCTCCTTGTTTTGTAGCGATTCACGCAGTTGCCCGCCCTGCTGTGCGAGAAAGGGAATCGTCGCCGCGCCGGCCCGGAAGCCTTCGCTCTGCAGGCATTCGATCAGAAAGGCGCGGTTGGTCGGCAGGCCCAGCACCTCCAGCTCGCCCAGCGCGACCGTGAGCTGGTCGATCGCCTCGGCGCGCGTGGCGGCGTGGACGATCAGCTTGCCCAGCATGGCGTCGTAATGGGGCGAAACCTCGCTGCCCGCCTCCACCGCATGGTCGAAGCGCAGCGGTGCGCGGGTGAAAGCGGCCGCAGCCGCCGGCGACGACCAGTGCCGCACACGGCCGGTGTGGGGGTGGAACTGCTCGTCTTCCGCGCACAGGCGCACCTCGATGGCGTGGCCCTGCAGCCTGACCTGATCCTGCGTCAGCGGCAGCGGCTCGCCACGCGCCACGCGGATCTGCCACTCGACCAGGTCCAGCCCGGTCAGCGCCTCGGTCACCGGGTGCTCGACCTGCAGCCGGGTGTTCATCTCCATCAGATAGAAGTCCGACCCGTCCAGCAGGAACTCCACCGTGCCCGCGCCCACGTAGCCGGCCGCTCGCGCCAGCGCCACGGCGCACTGGCCCAGGCGCTCGCGCAGGGCGGCGTCCACCGCCGGGCTGGGCGCTTCCTCGATGATCTTCTGGTGCCGGCGCTGCACCGAGCAATCGCGCTCGCCCAGGTGGATGACCTGGCCGTGCGCGTCGGCGAACACCTGCACCTCCACGTGGCGCGGATCGAGCAGCGCGCGCTCGATCAACAGGTCGCCATGGCCGAAGCCGGCCAGTGCCTCGGCGCGCGCGCTGGCCAGCGCCGCCGGCAATTGCGCGGCCTGCTGCACCAGCCGCATGCCGCGCCCGCCGCCGCCGGCCACCGCCTTCACCATCACCGGGTAGCCGATGCGCTGGGCCTCGGCGGCGAAGCGCGCCTCGGTCTGGTCGTCGCCCGCGTAGCCGGGCAGGCAGGGCACGCCGTGCTGCGCCGCCAGCGCCTTGGCCGCCGCCTTGCTGCCCAGCGCGCGGATCGCCGCCGGTGGCGGGCCGATCCAGGTCAGGCCGGCATCCTGCACCGCCTGGGCAAAGCCGGCGTCCTCGCTCAAGAAGCCGTAGCCCGGGTGCACCGCGTCGGCGCCGGTGGCCCGCGCGGCTTCCAGCAGACGGTCCACGCGCAGGTAGCTCTCGGCCGAGGTGCTGCCGCCCAGCGCGAACGCCAGCGTGGCCTCGCGCACGTGCAGCGCACCGGCGTCGGGCTCCGAATACACGGCCACCGTCTCGATCCCCATGCGCCGCGCCGTGGCGATCACGCGGCGCGCAATCTCACCGCGGTTGGCGATCAGAATCCTTTTCATCGCAACCACCCATTCCATCGAATGGCCGCGGAGCAGGCCAAGCCAGCGAACGCCGTTCCCGGACCTGCGCCGGGAACTGGCGTTGCCCCCCCTCCCGAAGCGCGCAGCGCGAAGAGAGAGAGGGAAAGGCGCGTCAGCGACTCAGGGGGGTGCCTCATTTCCAGGACGCGCCTCATCGCACCTGCCGCTTGGCCACGCCCATGATCTTGGCGATGATGCCCATCATTACCTCGTCGGCGCCGCCGGCGATGCCGGTGAGGCGGCTGTCGCGGTACATGCGCGCCACCTTGTTTTCCCACGTGTAGCCCATGCCCCCCCAGAACTGCATGCAGGTGTCGGGCACCAGGCGGCCCAGCCGGCCGGCCTTGAGCTTGGCCATGCTGGCCAGCTCCAGCACGTCGTGGCCGGCCACGTATTGCTCGCAGGCCTGGTAGATCAGCGCGCGCAGGCATTCGACCTCGGTCTTGGCCTCGGCCAGCTTGAACTGCACCCACTGCTGGTCGGCCAGCGTGGCGCCAAACAGCTGGCGCTGCTGCGCCCATTCCACCGTCCAGTCGATGGCGTTCAGAAAGCCCTGCACGCAGCTGGCCGCGCCCCACAGGCGCTCTTCCTGGAACTGCTGCATCTGGTAGATGAAGCCCTGGCCTTCGGCGCCGATGCGGTAGCGCTGCGGCACGCGCACTTCGTCAAAGTAGATCAGGCCGGTGTCGCTGGCGTTCATGCCGATCTTCTTGATCTTGCCGGCGATCTCGATGCCCTTGGTGAGCTTGCCGCCCGGGCCGTCGCGCATGGGCACCATCACCAGACTCTTGTTCTTGTGCACCGGGCCTTCGCCGGTGTTGACCAGCATGCACATCCAGTCGGCCTGCAGGCTGTTGGTGATCCACATCTTCTGGCCGCTGATCACATAGTCGTCACCGTCCTTGCGCGCATGGCTCCTGATGCCGGCCACATCGCTGCCGGCGCCGGGCTCGCTCACGCCGATGCAGCCCACCATGTCGCCCGCGATGGCCGGGGCCAGGAAGTCGCGCTTGAGTTCGTCGCTGCCGTAGCGCGCCAGCGCGGGCGTGCACATGTCGGTCTGCACGCCGATGGCCATGGGCACGCCGCCGCAGTGGATGTGGCCCAGCGTCTCGGCCATCAGCACCGAGTAGGAATAGTCCAGCCCCATGCCGCCGTATTCCTCCGGCTTGGTCAGCCCCAGCAGGCCCAGATTGCCCAGGTCCTTGAACACCTGGTGGGCGGGAAAGATCTCCGCCGCCTCCCATTCATCCACGTGGGGGTTGATGTGCTCGTCGATGTAGCGCTTGAGGGTCTTGCGGATTTCCTCGTGCTCGTGGGTCCATTGCATGATGGTTTGTCTCCTCGGATGTTCTTGAACGTCACATGCGTGCAACGCCAAATTGCATGGGGCGAGTCTGGCGCGCCGCGCCTTCCGCGATGGTGTCCAGGCAGAAGGCCAGCACGGCGCGGGTGTCGCGCGGGTCGATCACGCCGTCGTCCAGCAGCAGGCCGCTGGTGTAGAAGGCGTCGGCCTGCGCATCGAACACGGCCACGATCTGGTCGAACTGCTTTTGCGACTGCCCGGCGTCCGGCGTGATGCCCTTGCGCGCCAGCGCCGCCTCGGTGACGATCTGCATGGTGCGCGCGGCCTGCTCGCCGCCCATCACCGCCGTGCGGGCGCTGGGCCAGCTGAACAAAAAGCGCGGCGCGTAGCCCCGCCCGCACATGCCGTAGTTGCCAGCGCCAAAGCTGGCGCCGCACTGGATGGTGAGCTGCGGCACGGTGGCGTTGGTCACCGCCTGGATCATCTTGCTGCCGTGCTTGATCATGCCGCCCTGCTCGCTGTCCTTGCCCACCATGTAGCCGGTGGTGTTCTGCAGGTAGATGATGGGGTGGCCCAGCTGGCACATCCACTGGATGAAGTGCGTGGCCTTGTTGGCGCCCGCCACGTCGATGGGGCCGTTGTTGGTGATCAGCCCCACGCGGTGGCCGCCGATGCGGCCCTGCGCGCACACCGTGGCCGCGCCGTACAGCGGCTTGAATTCCAGCAGCGCGCCGCCGTCCACCAGCCGCACTGCCACCTCGCGCATGTCCACCGGCTCGCGGTGGTGGGCGGGCATCAGCGCCAGCAGCTCGTCGGTGCTGAAGGGTGATCCGGATGCTTCACTATCGATAGCTGCCTGCGACCGCCAATACTGGGCTGGAGACCGATTTTGCTCATGAAACGCGGCAATCACCTGGCGCGCGATGCCCAGCGCGTGGCGGTCGTCCTCGGCCAGGTATTCTCCCAGGCCGGAGATGCCGGTGTGCATCTCGGCGCCGCCCAGTTCTTCTTCGGTGGCCACCTCGCCGGTGGCGGCCTTGAGCAAGGGTGGCCCGGCCAGGAAGGCGCGCGAACGCCCGCGCACCATGATCACGATGTCCGACAGCCCCGGCATGTACGCCCCGCCCGCCGTGCCCGAGCCATGCTGCACCGTCACCACCGGCAGCCCCGCCGCCGACAGCCGCGCCAGGTTGCGGAACAGCGCGCCGCCGTGCACAAAGCCCTCGACCCGGTAGCGCATCAGGTTGGCGCCCGCGCTTTCCACCAGGTGGATGAAGGGCAGGCGGTTTTGCAGCGCGATCTCCTGCGCACGCAGGATCTTGTCCAGCCCCATGGCCTGGATGGCACCGGCCTCGATGCCCGAGTCGCTGGCCACCACCATGCAGCGCACGCCTTCGATGAAGCCGATGCCGGCAAGCATGCCGCCGCCGGGCACGGACTTGGCCGGGTCATTGTGGTCTTGCAGGTAGCCTGCCAGCGTGGACAGCGGCAGCCAGGGCGCGCCGCGGTCCAGCAGCAGCGCCACACGCTCGCGCGGCAGCAGCTGGCCGCGCTTGTCGAACAGCGGCTTGGCGGCGCCCGATGCCTGCGCCGCCCGCTCTTCCAGCGCACGCCAGGCGTCAATGCGCGCCAGCATGGCCGCGCGCCGCCCCTGCGCCTGCGGCGAGGCCGGGTTCCAGCCAGATTGGAAATGGATGCTCATGATGCTTCGTCGAAAACCTTGGGTGGCACGTAGCGGTGAAACCCGCCAAAGGGCCGCACGGCCGGGCGCTGCTGCACATCGGCCGGCGCCGCCACGTCGCCCCAGCCCATGCGCACCTGCGGGCGGGCGCCGTCCACGCGCAGCACCGTGCCGCTGATGAAGCTGGCCGCCGGGCTGAGCAGAAAGACGATGGCCGCCGACACCTCCGCCTCGTTGCCGAAGCGCCCGGCCGGCACCGTGTGGCGCATCTGGCGCAGCATGGGCGCCGCCTCGGGCGGGTAATGGTCCATGCCGCTGCTGGCGATGTAACCCGGCGCCACCGCGTTCACGCGCACGCCGTGCCGCGCCCATTCCAGCGCCGCCGTCTCGGTGAAGCTCACCATGCCCGCGCGCGCCGCACCGCTGTGCGCCATGCCCGGCATGGAGCCCCAGATGTCGGCCACGATGTTCACCACCGCGCCGCCGCGCGCCTGCATGCTCTGCACAAAGCATTCGCGCGCCATCAGGAAGCCACCGGTCAGGTTGGTGTCGATCACCGCCTGCCAGCCCTTGGCGCTGATCTTCTCGGCCGGCGTGAGGTACTGGCCGCCCGCGTTGTTCACCAGCGCGTCGATGGCGCCGTGGCGCTGCACCACGCCGGCCACCGCCTGGCGCACCGCCTCTTCCTGGCGGATGTCGCACACCGCGTGGCTGGCCTGGCCGCCGTCGGCCGCGATCTCGTCCTGCACCGCTTCCAGCTTGTCGGCGTTGCGGCCCACCAGCACCACCTGCGCGCCCAGCGCCGCCAGCTCGTGCGCCGTGCAGCGGCCGATGCCCGAGCCACCGCCCGTGACCACCACCACCTGCCCGGCCAGCAGCCCGGGCGCGAAAACGGACTGGTAAGTCACTCGTCCCCCGTGAACAGCAGCAGCGCCTGCGCCGTCAGCTCATCGAGCGACAGCGTGCCGCGGTCCGAGAACCACTGCACCGACCAGTTGAGCGCGCCAAAGACAAACAGGCGCGCCACCTCGGGCCGCGCCTTCAGCCGGCCGGCGCGGTGCAGCGCGCGCAGCACCGGCATCCAGACCGCTTCATACGCATCCTTCTGCGCGCCGATGCTCACGCGCTCGTCCGGCGTGAGTGAGCGCCATTCGTACAGCATCACCGGAATGAAATCGCTGCCCGGCCCCAGCAGCACCTCGAAGTGGTGGCGCACCAGCGTGCGCAGCTTCTCCTGCGCCGGCGCGCGCGCGCCCAAAGCCGCCAGCGCCTGCGCCTGGCTGGCCACCGCGCTGGCCATGCCTTCCTGCATCACCGCGTGCAGCAAGGCCTGCTTGCTCTGGAAAAAGTAGAACGGCGAGCCGCTCTGCATGTCCGCCGCCGCCGCAATGTCGCGCGTGCTGGTGCCGTTGAACCCCTTGCTGCGGAACAGCCGCGCCGCCGCCGTGATCAGCGCCTGCCGCCGGTTCCCCTCATCCCGCTCCGCCGCCGTCTTGGGCGGCCGGCCACGGCGGGCGGGCGGCGGTGTGGCGGGAAGGGCTGCGGCGGGGGGCATGGGGCGCAGCATAGCGCGCCATTGGAATTTTGCCAAGCGATTGCTTGGCAAAATTCAAGCACTACGCCGAACGCCTTCGCTCATCAGGCATTCAGAACTTGGCCAACCAGAACCTCAGGTTGAGCGCAGCCAATTCCAGTCCAGCTGCCGAACAACGCCTTTCGGCCAAGAGCGGGCGCTCAACGTCGAAGTTGACCGGCGACCGGCGAAGAAGACCTCAGCGAAGCGAAGGGTCGCCGCTGGGCGTCCGTGTCGAATGATGGGATGGACTCCCCCGTTTGTTTGCGCGAGAAACGCGCTCTGGTCTTCATTGGCGTGGGGATCAGGTCTTCATCAAACGAAAGGAGTCCGAGATGCATGCTACTACCGTGGCCGTCGACCTGGCCAAATCGGTTTTCCAGATCGCCGTCGCCGACGAGCATTGGCGCATCGTTGAATCCCAGCGCCTGACGCGCACGCAGTTCGAGCGCTTGTTCGCCAATCGCTCTGTTGACCTGGTCGTCATGGAAGCCTGCGGCTCGGCCCACCACTGGGCGCGCTGGCTGGGTGGCCTGGGCATCTCCGTTCGCCTGCTGCCCGCCCAGTACGTGCGCGCTTACGTGCGGCGCAACAAGACGGACGCCACCGACGCTGCCGCGTTGCTCGAAGCCGCCCGCGCTGCCGACATCCGCCCCGTGCGCGTGAAGTCGGTCGAGCAACAAGCCTTGCAAGGTCTGCACCGCATCCGCTCGCTCTGGATGGGCACGCGCACCTCGCGCATCAACGCCTTGCGCGGCTTCTGCCGCGAGTTCGGCATCACCATCCCGCAAGGCGCGCGTATCGGCGTGGAGACGATCGGCCGCGTGCTGGCCGACCCGCGCTCGGCCGTGCCCGATCTGATCCGCCACACCGCCGGCATGCTGCTGGAAGAGATTCGCCTGCTCGAAGCGCGTATCGCCCAGCTCGAGCGCGAACTCGCCAGTGTGGCCCGCCACAGCCCGGCCTGCACATTGCTGCTGTCGGTGCCCGGCATCGGGTTGCTCACCGCCACCGCCCTGGTGGCCGCCACTTCGGGCGACGTGACGCACTTCCAGGATGCGCGCCACTTCTCCAGCTGGTTCGGTCTGACGCCGCGCGAATACAGCTCCGGCTCCAGCCGGTACCTGGGCCGCATCTCCAAGAAGGGCGACCGCTACCTGCGCATGCTGCTCACCCACGGCGCGCGCAGTGTGCTGCGAGCGGCCAAGGTGGCCGAGGGCGCCGGCAAGGAGGTCTGCGGCATCCGCCGCTGGGCGCTGGAGGTGCAGGGCCGCTCCAACCACAACAAGGCCACCTGCGCGCTGGCCAACAAGCTCGCGCGCATCTGCTATGCCGCGCTGCGCGACCACGCCCCGTTCGACGAGGCAGCCCGGCTAACCAAAAAACAAAGCCGGCAGAGCTTCGCCCTGCCGGCCTGATCTCGTCTCAGCTGATCTCTTGACCCACCCCATCTCACCTTGCGACGGGTTTGATCGACCATCATGGCCAACCGGGTTGCTCCCATACCGCGCTACGCCGATAACTCTTGCGGCTCTTCAGCAGCCGCTTGCAGCGTGTGGCGACGCGGTAACGCAGATTCCATGTCGGCACGGGACATTGACGATCCCACATCAGATGCCGGATATACGACTGCAGGTGCTCTACCCAATGGTCCCCAATCGGTCAGTCCCTTGCCGTTGAGGGGGAGTCCATATACGAAGGGTTAGGCTGCACCCTCAGCATTCCCATGGCTGATAGACAAGGCTGGTAGGAGCAAGTCCATTGGAGCACCCTTGGACGCAATGGAAATGCATGGCATTGCACTTCCCGCTTGTGCGTTGAAGTCGGTAAGTGGTGCCGGCAAGTGGAGACTTCCCTGTGGGCGAACAGGAGAACGTCGTGGGCGGCCTAGAGGTGGCTTCAAGCTCGAAGGAGCAAGCCCCCTTGAATGGGAACTCAATATCGCCATTGGCTGTAGAGACGACGATGGCGGGCAGCCCACTTCGGGTTTCGTCGGTGATAACGACGAGCGCACCAGAGGCGCTCTTGCCAGAAAGCTGTCCCCAAGCACCTGCGAGTGCCGACTGGCAAAGAAGTAGCGAGAGCAGAAATACCGGGACAGTAGCGCGTTGCATGGGCATTCGGCGGGCTTGTGCAGCCTAACGTCGGAGTTGACCGGCACGCAGCGGCAAGGCGCCGCAAGACGTATGCTCACGCGCACGGCTTGCGGCGCCTTGCCGCTGCGTGTCCGCGTCGAACGACCTGTTAGACCTCACCGGGCCAGAGCGGCAGACACATAGAAGCCAAGACCGTCCCCTCCATCTGGATTAGCAGCGAATTTCCGCACCTTCTCCACCGGAGCATACGTCGTACCAGCGATTTCCAACAGGAGGTCGCCCTCAGCGGAGCGGCGCCAAACGCCACCTCTCATGGTGCGGAGAATCTCCCCGAGGTAAGCGCCGACCATGAAGGTGGCTCCAGTCATCGCACTCTCGTCGGGCTGCAGCTCACGCAGTGCAAGAAGTACCTCTTCCAGGTCGCCCACCGAGTCTGGATCGACCTTCAAGTTCACCCCCATCATCGCCGCGGTAGCCTCCAGCTCACGGCAAGACGTACTGATGGTCGCTTGAAGATCCATGGCGCTTCGTGAGGTCTAACGTAATGTATCCCGCAAAACCTGCGGGATAAGCTGGACGGTGCGGGATATTCTGGTCACGTCATTCCTCCGAAAGTGCAATCAGATCAACCATTTGCGCGTGAACGCCTGATATTTATACAGGTATATGTAACCCGCGAAACCCGGCAACCTTGTTGATCGGCAGGTCATTGCGTTCTCAGTGGCCCGAAGGGCCATTACGGGTCGCAGCCGACCATTACCGCTTGGCCTATCCTGCCGCCCACCCTGGCTTAACCCTCGAAGCCGCCTCCCTCGCCTTTTCCCTCGCCTTCTCCACATCCCCATCCCGCGCCAGCGCCACGCCCATGCGGCGTTTGGTGAAGCTTTCGGGTTTGCCGAAGAGGCGCAGGTCGGTGCCGGGCACGGCCAGGGCCTGCTCAACGCCTTCGAAAACGATGCCTTGCGCGTCCACGCCGCCGTAGATGACGGCGCTGGCGCCGGGGGTTTTGAGGGTGGTGTCCACGGGCAGGCCGAGGATGGCGCGGGCGTGCAGCTCGAACTCGCTCTGCCACTGGGTGATCATGGTGACCATGCCGGTATCGTGCGGGCGGGGGCTGACTTCGCTGAACCAGACCTTGTCGCCCTTGACGAACAGCTCCACGCCGAACAGGCCCATGCCGCTGGGGGTGCCGTCCAGCCCCATGCCCAGGTCATCCGTCACGGCCTTGGCGATGCGTTGCGCCTCGGCCAGCGCGGCGGGGCTCATGGGGTGGGGTTGCCAGCTTTCCACGTAGTCGCCGCTGACCTGGATGTGGCCGATGGGCTCGCAGAAGTGGGTCTGCACCTGGCCGCCGGCACCCATGGCGCGCACGGTGAGCAGGGTGATCTCGTAGTCGAAATCGATGAAGCCTTCGACGATGACGCGGCCGTGGCTGACGCGGCCGCCGGCCATGGCGTAATCCCACGCCTTCTGCACATCCGCGGGGCCGTCGATCTTGCTCTGGCCCTTGCCGCTGCTGCTCATCACGGGTTTGACGATGCAGGGGTAGCCGATGCCCCCGTCTATCGCGGCCTGCAGCTCGGCCAGCGAATCGCAGAACTGGTAGGGGCTGGTGGGCAGGCCCAGGGTTTCGGCGGCGAGGCGGCGGATGCCTTCGCGGTCCATGGTCAGGCGCGCGGCGCGGGCGGTGGGGATGACCCTGACCACGCCTTCGGCCTCCAGCGCCTGCAGCTCGGGGGTGGCGATGGCCTCGATCTCGGGCACGACGAGCATGGGTTTCTCGCGCTCGATCAGCGCGCGCAGGGCCTGCGGGTCGCTCATGGCGATGGTGTGCGCGTGGTGCGCCACCTGCTGGCCAGGGGCGTTGTCGTAGCGGTCCACCGCGATGGTCTCGACGCCCAGGCGCTGCAGGGCGATGAGCACTTCCTTGCCCAGCTCGCCGCTGCCGAGCAGCATGACGCGGGTGGCCGAAGGGCTGAGGGGCGTTCCCAGAGTGGTCATGGTTGAAAGCTCCGTTTTCTACAAAATCAATAGCTGGCTGCGCCCGCCATGCCTGGTCTGGAGGGCGATTTCATTCATGATTTCTGTGGCGCCGGTTGGGCCGGTGTGGAAGCCCGTTCGCGCTGAGCCTGTCGAAGCGCGGCGCGGCGCGGGGCTTCGACGGGCTCAGCCCGAACGGTTGGTGTGAACTGGGCGCTCATCGGCAGGCAGATCACCCCAGCGCCTTGCCCATGGCCTGGCCCATGCGCACGGCGCCGCCGGGCGCCCAGGCAGGGTTGAATTTGAGCGTGCCGTGCGGCCACAGCAGCACCACGGTGGAGCCGAGCAGAAAGCGCCCCATCTCGGCGCCGCGGGCCAGATCGATTGGCTGGTTGGCGTAGTCAAACCGGCGGATGGCGCCGGGCCGCGGCGGGTTGACCACGCCGTGCCATACGGTGGCCATGCTGCCGACGATGGTGGCGCCCACCAGCACCAGCACCATGGGGCCGCGCGCGGTGTCGAACACACAGACCACGCGCTCGTTGCGGGCAAACAGCCCCGGCACGCCGCGCGCGGTGGCGGGATTGACGCTGAACAGCTCGCCCGGCACGTAGACCATGCGCTGCAGGCGGCCGGCGCAGGGCATGTGGATGCGGTGGTAGTCGCGCGGGCTGAGGTACAGGGTGGCGAACTGGCCGTTCTCGAACTCGGCGGCCAGCGGCGCGTCGCCGGCCAGCAGGGCGGTGGCGCTGTAGCTGTGGCCCTTGGCCTGGAAGATCTGCCCGCGCTCGATGGCGCCAAACTGGCTGATGGCGCCGTCCACCGGGCATACATAGTCGGCATCGGCCAGCGGGCGCACGCCTTGGCGCAGCGCGCGGGTGAAGAAGTCGTTGAAGCTGGCGTAGCTTTCTACGTGCGGGTCGGCGGCTTCGGCCATGTCGACGCCGTAGCGGGCGATGAAGCGGCGGATGGCGGCGTGCGTGATGCCGCCCAGCTCGGCGCGCGCAAAGGCGCCGGCCAGCTGCGTGAGCGCGCGCTTGGGCAGCAGGTGCTGCGCGAGCACGGCCAGGCGTTCGGCTGTGGGCGGGGTGGTGCTGGGCATGGGCTGCATCGTCTCGATGCAGTGATTGTCTCAGCACCGGAAAAGCTATCAACAAGATAGCTGCCTGCGCCCGCCAATTGCCGGCTGCAGCCACATTTGGCATTGAAACAAGGCGTGCGTCTGACACCCCGCTGACGGCGCGCGCGGCAATACCCGAGCAGGGCGCTGGCCTGCATCGACAAAGCTGTTGCGACGCAACATAATGGTTTGGGCAGCGATGCCATCCGGCGTCGCGCCGCTCGATGCACGGAAAGGAGCATGCCATGTCCCCCAAGGCTGACACACCCCGTACCGCCCGGGCCCCCGAGGGCGCGTTGTTCCAGTTCCTGGACGAAACGCACCAGCGCCTGCAGCTGGAGCTGATCCACCTGAACCGCGTGGTGGAAGCGTTTGCGGAAGACCAGATGGAGCCGCACGACCGCGAGCAGCTGGCCCGGACCATCGAGTGGTTCGACACGGTGGCGCGCCAGCACCACCTGGACGAAGAAAAGCATGTGTTCCCGCCGCTGCTGGCCAGCAGCGACGCGCACGTGGTCGAGGTGACCGAGCGCCTGCGCCAGGACCACGGCTGGATCGAGCAGAACTGGCTGGAGCTGGGCCCGCACCTTTCAGCCGTGGTGAACGGCAACCACTGGATCGAGCCGGAGCTGGTGCAGCAGATGGTGCAGGTGTTCAGCCAGCTGTGTCTGGACCACCTGATGCTGGAAGAATCGCTCGCCTACCCCGAGGCGCGCGCCCAGATCGACGCCGACGCGCTGACCAAGGCCGACCAGGAGATGGAGCAGCGCCGCGCCAGCTTTGCGGCGCGCAAGGAAGCAAGGCACTAGGACGCCCCCCGGGCGCCTGACGGCGCTCCCCCCACTGGGGGGCGGGCCGGCCGCTTCGGAGCGGCCGGGCGCGGCGGCTGAATTGGACGCCCCCCGTGCGCCTGACGGCGCTCCCCCCACTGGGGGGCGGGCCGACCGCTTCGGAGCGGCCGGGCGCGGCGGCTGAATTGGACGCCCCCCGAGTCGCTGCGCTCCTCCCCCCACTGGGGGGCGGGCCGGCCGCTTCGGAGCGGCCGGGCGCGGCGGCCCCTTGGTTGGCCTGCTCCGCGGCCATTGGATGTTGGGGCGGCCTGCTTCGCGGCCGCGGGGGATCAGCCGCCGTGCTTGACCTTCAGGACTGGCTTGACGAAGCCCTGCTTGGAGCTTTGGCCAGATCGGCGTGAGCGGCGCTGACTGAGGGCGCCACCCGCTTTCCGCAACCTTCCTATTCCAGCGTGATGTGCTTGCGCTGGATCAGCGTGTCGTACATCTGGCCCTTGGCACGGGCCTGTTTGACGATCTCTTCCGGGCTCCAGTCGATGCGCTCGAAGGCGAAGGTTTCCATGCGGGCCTTGAGTTCCGGGTCCTGCATGACCTTGGCCATGTCCTGGGCGATCTTCTGGCGCACGGCGGCGGGTGCGCCCTTGGGTGCGGCCAGCACGACGAAGGAACTTTGCACGAAATCCCTGCGGCCGCCCGCTTCGGCCGAAGTGGGCACGTCGGCCATCTGCGGAAGAATCCGTCTGGGCCCGGCCACGGCCAGGTAGCGCACCTTGCCGGCCTTGTACATGGCGTTGCTGGAGGGGATGCTGCCCAGCGACCAGGCGATCTCGCCCGTGGCCAGCGCGGTGAACATGTCGCCCTGGCCCTTGAAGGGGATGTGCTGCATCTGGATGCCGGTGGCCAGCTCCAGCTGCTCACCGCCCAGGTGGCCCGGGCTGCCGACGCCCCAGGAGCCGTAGGTGATCTTGCCGGGCGCGGCCTTGGCGGCCTTGATCAGGTCATCCAGGTTCTTCCACGGCGAGCCGGTGGGCACCACCACCAGGAAGGGCGTGCTGAAGATGGGGGCGACCATGTCGAAGTGGTCCAGCACGCTGATGTCGCGCGCCCGCGATATGTAGAGCAGCGGCAGCGCCACCAGTTGCTCGCTGTCGAACTGCACCAGGGTGTAGCCGTCGGCCGGCAGGCGGCGCGTGGCCTCGATGGCGACGATGCCGCCGGCGCCCGGCTTGTTCTGCACCACCACCGGCTGCTTCCAGAGCTGGCCGAGCTTTTCGGTGATGACGCGCAGCAGCGCGTCGGGCCCGCTGCCGGGCGGGAACGGGGTGACGATGTTGACGGCGCGGGTGGGGAAATCGGCCTGCGCGTGGGCCCACGGGGCGGCGCCCAGCGTGGCCGCGGCGATGGCGGCGGTGATGAGGGTGCGTCGGGCCAGCGGCATGGCGGTCTCCTGGGTGATGGTGGTCCTGGCGCAAAAAAACGGCCGGCTTGCCACGCCGGCCGCGGGGGATGTCAGAAAGAGCGAGCGCCGGCGGGCCGCAGCCGCGCCGGACACGGGCGCCACCCGCCGACGGCTGCAGGAATCAGCGCTTGCGGGCCCTTGATTTGCTTCTGTTTATGTAGCTGCCTGCGACCGCTACCAAAGGCCCGGAAGCTGTTTTGGCTCTGAATTACTCGGGTTGGCCGACGTTCAGCGCGATCTCGCCCACGCCGGCGACGCTGCCGGTGATCCTGTCGCCCGGCTGCACGGCGCCCACGCCTTCGGGGGTGCCGGTGTAGATCAGGTCGCCGGGTTGCAGGTGGTAGTACTCGGAGAGGTTGGCCACGATCTCGGGCACGCTCCAGATCAGCTCCTTGATGTCGCTGTCCTGTTTGGTCTGGCCATTCACGGCCAGCTCGATGCGGCCGCTGGCCGGGTGGCCGATCTCGCTGGCGGGCACCAGCGGGGTGATGACGGCGGCGTTCTCGAAATCCTTGCCGAAGTCCCACGGGCGACCCATCTTCTTGGCGGTGTTCTGCAGGTCGCGCCGGGTCATGTCGAGGCCGCAGGCGTAGCCCCACACGCAGTCCAGCGCGGCTTCAGACTTGACGCGGAAGGCCGGCTTGCCGATGGCGATGACCAGCTCCATCTCGTAGTGGTAGTCCTTGGTGCCCAGCGGGTAGGGGATGGTGCTGCCGGTGGCGACCAGGTCGGACGGGGTCTTGTTGAAGTAGAAGGGCGGCTCGCGGTCAGGGTCGGCGCCCATCTCGCGCGCGTGGGCGGCGTAGTTGCGGCCCACGCAGAAGATGCGGGTCACGGCGTAGAGCTGGCTGGAGCCGCGCACCGGCACGGCGGCTTGCGGGGCGGGCTGGAAGACGTACTGGGTCATGGTGGTTGCTTCAATAAAAATAGCTGCCTGCGCCCGCTGGACGCCGGTTGGCGGTCAGAAATCTTCGTAAAAACCGAGCGCGCGCTGCATCGGCGCGTCGTCCACATGGAACAGGTAGGCATGGCTGCCGTGGGCGCGGTGCGTGACGTCGGCGTGCGTCGGGATCGCCAGTGTGTCACCTTCCGACCATTTCAGCACGGTGCCGTCGATCTGCGATTCGCCCTGCCCCTCGATCACGTGGATCACGCTGCTGGCCGAGCGCCGGCGCGGGCTGATGTCCTGCCCCGCTCGCAGCAGCTGCGCCGAAAAGCCCAGCGTGGGCAGGCAGGGGCGGCCGGTTTCGGGGTTGACGTAGGCGAGCTGCACGGCTTCGTCCTTGGCCGTGGCACCGGCCAGCGCACCCAGCGCCTCGCGCACTTCCTTCCACGGGAAGCGGATCTGCGGGTACTGCGGACGCAGCGCCTGGCCGAGCGAGGCGTAGGGCAGCAGGCCGGCACGGCGGTATTTGTTCTGCGAGGCGTCGAGCGCGGGGCGCACCTGCTGGCTGGGCCCCTCGATGGCGTAGGAGGCCTCCATGGCGTAGATCATGGGCAGGTCCAGCGCGTCGAGCCAGACCACAGGGCCGCTGCCTTCGTGCCCATGCTCGTGCCAGTTGAGCGCGGGGGTGAGGATCAGGTCGCCCTTCTCCATCGGGCATTTCTCGCCGTTCACGGTGGTGTAGCCGCCGCTGCCTTCGATGACGAAGCGCACCGCCGTGGGCGTGTGGCGGTGGTTGGGCGCCACCTCGCCCGGCAGGATCAGCTGCAGGCCGACGTAGATGGTGGGCGTGGCCACCAGCCTGTCGAGCCCGTGACCGGGGTTGCACAGCACCAGCACGCGGCGCTCGGCCTTCTCGATGGGCGTCAGCTCGCCGGCGCGCAGCAGGTGCGGGCGCACATCCTGGTAGCGCCACATGAAGGGTTGCGTGTTGCGCGCCGGCTTTCCGCGTGGCAGCAGGCCGCGCAGCTGCGGCCACAGCGGCGCCACGGAGAGATCGTGGATGGCCTTGACGTAGTCGGCCGGCAGGTCTTCCAGCCGGCCCAGCGATTCGGCATGGCCGAGCGGGTTCAGCGCGTCGTGCGGGTTCATGGCTTTGTCTCCTGATGGCTGCGGGGCGCGTGGAACGGCGGGCTTCCGGGACGCAGCGGCCATTTACTATGTATGCATAGTAGTTTATGCGCCCGCGCCCGCCGCTGCAAGCCCCTGCCGGCGCCAGGGTGACACGTGGCCGGGCCGTCGTCGGCGTGACGCTCTGACCGGCTACGATTGACATCAAGGCGGGCGCCGCGCGGGTGTCTCGCCATTCCTTCCTGTTTCAACGGAGAACTGGCATGAGCATCAACACCGTCGGCATCGTGGGCGCCGGCACCATGGGCAACGGCATCGCGCAGGCCTGCGCGGTTTCGGGCATCAATGTCGTCATGGTCGACATTTCGCAGCAGGCCGTGGACCGCGGCCTGGCCACCGTGGACAAGAGCCTGGACCGCCTGCTGTCAAAGGAAAAGATCACCGAGGCCGACAAGGCCGCCGCGCTGGGCCGCATCAAGGGCAGCACGAGCTACGACGACCTCAAGGCCGCGCAGCTGGTGATCGAGGCCGCCACCGAGAACCACGAGCTGAAGAACAAGATCCTGAAGCAGCTCGACGACCTGCTGCCGCCCGAGGTGATCATCGCCACCAACACCTCGTCGATCTCCATCACGCAGCTGGGCGCGGTGACGGGGCGGGCCGACCGCTTTGTGGGCATGCACTTCTTCAACCCGGTGCCGATGATGGCGCTGGTGGAGATCATCCGCGGCCTGCAGACCAGCGACGCCACGCACGACGCCGTGAAGGCGCTGGCCGAGCGGCTGGGCAAGTCGCCCATCACGGTGAAGAACGCGCCCGGCTTCGTGGTCAACCGCATCCTGGTGCCGATGATCAACGAGGCCTTCTTCGTGCTGGCCGAGGGCCTGGCCACGCCGGAAGACATCGACGCCGGCATGAAGCTGGGCTGCAACCACCCGATCGGCCCGCTGGCGCTGGCCGACATGATCGGGCTGGACGTGTGCCTGGCCGTGATGGAGGTGTACCTCGACGAGTTCGGCGACAGCAAGTACCGCCCCTGCCCCCTGCTGCGCGAATACGTGGCCGCCGGCCGCCTGGGCCGCAAGACCAAGCACGGCGTCTACAGCTACGCCTGAGCGGGTCGCGCGCCGGCTGCAGGAACCGTTCGGGCCGAGCCTGTCGAAGGGCCTGTCCTGGGCCCACAGACGGCTCAGCGGATGTTCACGCTGTTGACGTTCACGCCGTCCAGCTGACCGGGCGGTGCCTTGGGGCAGTCCTGCACGCGCACATCCTGCGTGTTGCGGCCGGTGACGATCACGGTCTTGCCGCGCAGCGCGCCGGCTTCCACATTGACGCTGTTGACGTTGACCGTGGGGCGCGTGCCGTCGGGCCCGCAGCGCACCTCGACATTGCGGGCGGTGTTGCCCGTGACCACGATGCGGTTGCCCTTGGCGGCGTCGCCATTGCCGGCGGCCGAGGGGCGTTCACCGGCGGCCATGGCGACCGCCGGCAGGGCCAGCGCCAGCAGCACCGCAGCACCGGCGCCACGCTGGCGGGTGGAGTTGTCTGGTTTCATCGGCGCTCTCCCAAGTCAAGTGGCAGGCCGGCCGGGCATCCGGGTTTGCTGCAACATTCATAGCTGCCTGCGCCCGTCATGCCTGGGCCCAACAAGGATTTCATGCATGAAACCACCGGTTCAGGGCTTCGAGGCACCACCGTCCTGGGCGGGCGCTGCGGGTGCTGCGGGCGCCATCTCGGCGGACGGTGCCGAGGCCGCGGCCTGCGGCGCCACGGCCGGTATCTGCGCCACGCCGGGCAGCGTGCCCCCGGCGTTGCCGATGGCGGCGGATGGCTCGGCGGCGGTGCCGGGCATGGCCGGCGCGGGCGGCTCGGCACGCAGGTTGCCCACCCCGGGCAGCGCGTTGCCGGTGGAAGCGCCGCGCGGCACGGGGCTCATGAGGGGACCGGTCCAGCCCCCGTCCGGCGCGGCCCGGTCGCGCGGAGCCGTGCCCGGGCCTGCGCTGGGCGCAGCAGGCCCGGCGGCATCGCGCGCGGCGTCCTGCACCGGCCCCAGGCCGGGCGTGCGCGAGGCATTGGCCTGCATCTGGTTGGCAAAGCGCTCGGCCAGGGCGATCTCCTGCGCGCTCATTTCCTGGCTCAGCTCCGCCAGGGCGCGCTCGGCCTGGTTGGCGGCGGCGCTGCCCGGCACGGCCAGCCGCGCCGTGGCGCGCGCATAGCCGAAGGCCTTGACACGGTCGCGCGGCACGCCGCGGCCGTTGCGGTACATGTCGGCCAGGCGCTCCATGGCGCGGGGGTCGCCGCGCACCGCAGCCATGAGGTACCACTGGTAGGCCTCACCGGAATCGGACACCGGCGCCAGCGCGCTGGAATAGGCATCCCCCACCAGCGTGATGAGCGAGGGGTTCTGCGTGCGCAAGGCCTCGACGCGCAGGCGCTCAAGGTCGCCACGGTAGGTGGCACCCTGGCAGGCCGGGTCGAGCCGGCCGCTGTTCAGCGACTGGTGGCACGAGGCCAGGAAGCGCGCGGCATCGGTGGTGGCCTGGGCCGTCGTGGCGGTGGAAGCGGAAGTCGCGGACGACGAAGCCGTCTGCGCCCCGGCCAGCCCCGGCCAGGCGGCCAGGGCCAGGAGGCCTGCCGCGGCCAGACCGCGTGTGCCTGGGCTCACCGTTTCGCTCCCGGCGCCCTGCGCGGCGCTGCGCGCCCACCCGATCTGGCGTGAGGCGCGGGTGCCGGCGGCTTGACCACCATGGGCTGCTGCTGCGGCAGCGGATCGGCCGCCGGCTGCGGGCCGTCCCACGGCATGGGCACGTTGAAGAACAGGGGCTCGAAGCCGTTCCAGGTGGCGACGTCGGCGTTGATCTGGTCGGGGAAGCGCTGGCGGTACACGCGGGCCAGGGCCTCGCGGGTGGCGTCGTCGAGCTGCTGGTTGACGATCAGCGGCTGGCCGTACTTGCGCAGCATCACCTGGATCAGGCCGACCTTCAGCTCCAGCGGCAGCGACTCGTAGGACCTGCGCATGTTGGCGATCACCACCGGGTCCGGCTTGCCATTGGGAATGCAGCGCCAGTACGGGGTGTTGGTGGCCTTGCCGACCAGTTCCAGCACGCTCAGGTCGACCAGCGTGCGGATCGCCGAATGGCGGCCCTGCAGGTACTTGCCTTCCAGCTTGAAGCCGAAGGCGTCGCCGTAGAAGCCCAGGCTGGCGCCGGTCTCGGTGCTCAGGTTAAGCACCCGGATCACGTTGGAGGCCTGGATGCGCGGCACCATCTGCTGGGTCTGGAAGCTCACCAGGTTCAGGTCCAGCGCCAGCGACGAGTAGATGGCCGTGCGCTTGAGGTCGCCCCCCAGGGTCACCGTGCCCTTGCCGCCGCCGAATTCGATGGTGGCGGAGTTGGAGCGCCCGGCGCCCGACAGCGCGCGGTCGAACTCGGTCAGCGCGCCGGTGATCAGGTAATCGGGCATGGTGACGCCGAACTTGGCGCCCAGCTGCGCCTGCGCGATCAGGTAGTCCGGGTGGTAGGGCACGTAGACGATGCGCGCACCGATGCGGTTGACCGCCGTGCGCACCATCTCCGTGATGTCGCCGGGGATCTCGGAGCCGACCAGCGGGTTCGACAGGTTGGTGGCGTCGGTGATGTTGCGCGTCTGCATGTAGATGACGGGATCGCCATCCTTGTAGATGTCGAGCATCTGGCCGAAACGGTTGAGCGACAACGCGTACTCGCTCAGGTTGGCCTCGGGCAGCTTCTTGCTGGCCTCCTGCTTCGCCAGCAGCTCGTCGGCATCCTTGAGCGCGTTCTCGGTGGTGGCGCAGCCGCCCAGCAGGGTGGCGGCCAGGGTGATGGCGGCAAGCCGGAAGCCGGCCTTGTTGTTCACGGAATCGACTGGCATGGAAACGGCCCCTCCCCGAGGCCTCGCGAAAGCGACAGACCGGGTCGGTCAGCGCGGGTTGTTCAACACGGTGATGTTCTGCACGCCCTTACCCTCGACATACAGCGTGACGTTGCCGCTCACGTTGCCTTCGATGGTCGGGCTGGCCACGCGGATCACGCCGTTGGCGTCCTGCGTAACGTTGGTGTAGTCGGTGCGGATCACCACGCTCTGCTGGCCGGACGGCAGCTTGAGCGTGCCGTCGGGCTGCATCAGCGCGCTCTGGTCGATCACCTTGTTCTTGGCCAGCGCCAGCGCCACGGCCGACTTGGCGCTCACCGCCGGAAAGGTGCCGTCCTGCAGCTTCACGCCGCCGTCCCGCTGGTCCTTGTAGGCGCCGAGCTGCTCGTTGTACTGGACCATCTGCGCCTGCGCGGCGCCCCAGCCAAACAGCAGCAACGGCAGCGCCGCTGCGGCGACCCATCGGCACGATGCATGGCGATGGGCATGGAGTCTTGCCTGCATGGAACTCTCCTGGTTGTCGTTCCGGCGCGCCGGAACCATGATCGAAGGCATTACATATTCCTCACGTTGACGCCGGGCAGCACGGTGACGGTGTTGCTGATCAGCCCGGTGGAGGGCAGCTTGACGTCGTACCCCGGGTTGGCCACGGTGGGGACGCCGGCCGAAACACCGGCGCTGCCCACCAGCGCGCTCATGTTGCGCACGCTGCCGGCGGTCATGCCGGCGCTCACCACCGAGCCGTTGCCGACGATGGACACCTTGCCGCTGACCACGCCATGGTTGATCAGCGAATTGGCCGTGCCGCCCATGACCGCCGAGCCGGTGTTGCCGGCAATGGTCACGTCGCCGGTCAGCACGCCGTGGTTCACCACCGAGTTGACGGTGCCGCCGCCCGTGGCCGTGCCGCGGTTGCCGATGATCGAGATGCGGCCGGACAGCTGCCCGCGGTTGTCCACGCTGTTGACGGTGCCGCCGCCGCGCGCCTCGCCGGTGTTGGACGCGATCACGATGCGCGCGCTGTCGATCCGGCCGCGGTTGTCCACGCTGTTGACGGTGCCGCCGCCGTTGACGGTGGCCTGATTGCCGAGGATGGTGATCTGGGAGCTGGCGATTGCGCCCCTGCTGCGCACGCTGTTGGCCAGGCCGCCGCCGTTGACGGTGGCGTGGTTGCCGAGCACGTCGACCTGCCCGCCCTGAACGGAGCCACCGCGCTCCAGCACGACGCTGTTGGCGGTGCCGCCGCCGCGGATGGTGGCGTGGTTGCTGGCGACGCTCAGTCGCGTGTTCTCGGCGCCGCCGCCGTTGTCGATGCTGTTGGCCGTGCCGCCATCGTTCACATCGGCGCCATTGCCCATGACGACCGCGGTGGTGCGCCCCTGGTTGGCGCCGCCGCGCACGCGAAGGCTGCTGGCCTGCGTGTCCTCGCTGCCGGCGGCGGCCTTGGGGGTGATGTTGGCCGTCACCGCCACGCTGCCGCCCTCGATGCGGCCTTCTGCCAGCACGCTGTTGGCCAACGCGGTCTTGCCGCCGCTGGCCTGCACGCCGTTGGCCTCGTTGCTGGCGAGGCCGACCGGCGCATTCGCCATGCTGCCGTCCTTGTCAATGACCACGCTGTTGGCGGCAGCCAGCCCCTTTTCGGCGCGCACGTCGGTGGCCTGGTTGCGCATCAGGCCAACGGTGCTGTCGGTGAGCCTGCCCAGCACCTGCAGGGCGTTGGCGTTGGCGGACCCCACACCGCGGTCGATGGCGGCATAGCCGAGCACCGTGCCCTCGCTGCCCTCGCTGGAGACGCGCAGTGCACTGTTGCCCTGGGCGAAGAACGAGCCGCCGCTGACCGACCCCGTGCCGTTGATGGCCAGCGCATTGGTATTGATGCGCCCGCCGTTGGCGTTGATCTGCTGGGCGGTGTTGCCGATCAGGGTGGCCGGGGTGTTGCGCAGCGACACAGCGCCCGCATCGCCGCCGTCGAGGTACAGGCCGTTGACCGCGACCACACCGTTGCGGTTGCGGCCCACGCCGACCACCTGGCTGGAGCCGCCGCCGGCGCTCACATTCGAGGCGACGTTGTCCCGCAAGCTGACCGGCGCGGCCACGGTCGCGCCCCGGTAGGCCGCCAGTGAGTTGACCAGCACGGTGCCGCCCACTGCTTCCAGGAACGATGCCTGGTTGCCGGCGATGGACAAGGTACCTGCGCTGTCCAGCCTGGCGCCGTCCTTGAGCACCAGGGCGTTGGCCGCGGCACGTGCGTCCATCTCGGTGCTGAAGGCATGGCCCGCGCCGGACGAAGAACGCGCGCCGCTGGACACGTTGCTGGCCCGGTTGTCGGTGATGGCCACGGTGCCGGCCAGCCGGGACGCGTCGCCCTCTCCGCGTTCGATGCTGGCGCTGTTGGCCTGCGCCGTGCCGCCGTTGCTCACCAGCGCGATCACGCGGTTGCCCAGCAACGTCACCGTGCCCGTGACGTTGGAGGCGAACACGGCCAGCGTGTTGGCCAGGGCCAGCGATTTCTGCGCGATGGACGCGATCAGCCCGGCGCCGGCGCTGCCGCTGAACCCTGTGGCGCTCACGTCCTGCGCGTGGTTGTCCTGCACGATGACCGGCGCCCCGGACACACGCGATGCCGTGCCCACCAGCACGCTGTTGCCCGCGGCCAGGCCACCCATGCCGTGCACGCCGGTCGCCTCGTTGGCGCTGAGGGTGGGCGGCGCGTCGACCACCTCGGCACCTTGGTCCAGGACCAGGCTGTTGGCCAGCGCACGCCCCAGCTTCGCAAATTCCGCCACAACGCCGGCGCCCACGCTGGCCGACCCGCCGTCCACCGTCACGTTGCTGGCCTTGTTGGCAAGCAGCGTTGCGTCGCTCCCGCGCATCGTCGCCTGCTGCACCCACACGCTGTTGGCAGCCGCGCCGCCGCCTTCGGCCAGCACACGGTCGGCCTGGTTGTTGACCAGCAGATGCGCATGGCCGCTGCCGGCCGTCGGCGACGAGACCGAAATGCTGTTGGCCAGTGCCGCGGCCGATTTGTCGACTTCCGCCAGGCCGCCGGCCAGCACCGAGCCCTGCCCCCCGGAGGCGCTGACCTGCGACGCGCGGTTGCCCACCTGCCGGGTGTTGAAGCCCACGCTGTCGCTGCCCACCACGTTGACGCTGTTGGCAAAGGCTGAGCCGCCCACGCTGCCCACTTCACTGGCCTGGTTGTTCGTGGCCAGGAACTGGCCGACGCGCAGCTTGCTCTGCGCCACCGCCACCGCGTTGGCGAGCGAGACACCGGTCAGTTCGGCACTGGCGAGCAGCCCGCCGCCCACGTAGGCCGCGCCGCCGCTGGCGCTCACGCGATCGGCCTGGTTGTGGTCGAGAATGACCGTCGCGTCCCGGACGTCGGACTGCGCCACGGTCAGCGCGTTGGCCAGGGCCGCGCCACCCACCGAAGTCACGCGGTCGGCCACGTTGGCGTTCAGCACGGCATAGAGGTTGCGGACGTCGCTTTCGGAAACCAGCGCGCTGTTGGCGCTGGCCCGCCCGGGCAGCTGGAACGAACCGATGGCCCCCAGCAGCACGTCGCCCTCGCCCCCGATCGCCCTGACGTTGCCGGCGCTGTTGCCCAGCACGTCGACGCGCGTGGCGTCCAGCAGATGCCGCACATCGCCCCCGGACACCAGCGCCACGTTGGCCGTGGCCGCTCCGCCCACGGACTCCACCGGGCCGGTGAGCTGGTTGCGCAGCACGGTCAGGAGGGTGTTGTGGGCGTCCACCGCGCCCAGCCCGGCGCTGTTGGCCTGGGCCACCGAAATCAGCTGCAAACGCCCCGCCAGGTTGCCCACGACGCCGGCCTTGCCGCCGGTGGCCCTGACCACCGCCTCCGCACGGTTGCCGTCCACGACGACCCGCGTTTCGCCGTCAATGACGGAGCCCGGATTCGCCTTGATCCAGCCGAGGCCGTTCAGATGGACTTCCTGCGCGGGGGCGCCCTGCGCGAAGGCCATGGCGAGCGCGCTGGCCAAGGCGATGCGGCCCGGCCTCGCGCGCGGAACCCGTGGAACCAGCACAACCTGCCTCGCCTCTCGCTTCTGCGTCGACGTCATCGCTTCAGCCACCTGCTCCCCCTTTTTTGCGCCAGCGCGCGGGCGCCAGTGCATCGAACAGATCTCCAACCAGGGCAAGCACCTCCCCGTCGGAATTGCATGCGCACGCGACGACCAGCGAGCCCAAGGGGACTGCAGCCACCGCGTCACGCCGTCAGTTGATGTTGACGTTGTTCACGTTGCCCACGCCACCGATCGCCTTCACCGTGTCGGCGGTGTTGGTGGTCACGCTGACATGGGAGTCGGTGACCCGGGAACCGGTGACGTTGATGCCGTTGACGTTGGCCACGCCGGCCATGTTGAGCGACACGGTGGTCGCCTTGACGTTGATGCCGGCGGAACCGCCGCCCACCGTGATGTCGCTGGCCTTGTTGTTGGCTGAAGTCAGCTGCGAATTGGTGACGGTCGATCCCATCGAGCCTTTCGCGCTGGCGACGCCCGGAATCGAGATGTCGATGGTCTGGGCGCCAGCCAGGCCGGTCCCGGAAAGCAGTGCCACGGCCAGCAGCCGTCTGAACCCACGCATGATGGAACTCCCTGCGCGACCGCGCGGCAAACCGATTCCATGGCCGGTACCGCCGCGACGGCCGCGTCGATCAGTTGATGTTGACGCTGTTGACGTTGGCAACGCCGCCGATCGCCCTCACGCCCGTGGCCTCGTTGCCGGTGACGCTGATGGTCGAGTCCTTGACGCGCGAGCCGGTGATGTTGACGCTGTTGACATTGGCGACCCCCGCCATGGACACCGAGCCCAGGCCGGTGATGCCCAGCGAGCCACCACCCACGGTGATGTCCGACGCCTTGTTGTTGGCCACCGTGATCGTGGAGTTGGTCACATCCGATCCCATCGAGCCCTTGCCGGAGCCCAGGCCCGGAATCGAAATCTCACCCGACTGGGCGAAAGCCGAACCGCAAGACAGCGCCAGAACCGCAGCGCCCAACACAGCAAGTTTCTTCATCATGAATCCCTCATCGGTAATGCAACTCCGCGAGTTGCTGCGTTGCATCGTGCGGGGGAGCCGCGCCCCGTTCGTAAAGTTTTGTGTAGCGGCCAGGCCAACCTCGCTTCGCGCGAATGCCACCTCCGCAACTGCTTCCCGAGCACTGCAAATAAGCCGCCCAAGACCGCGTGGAGACACGCCGCACGGCATGGCGGCACCATGGCCCGGGCGTCCCGGCCGCCAGGCCGTCCGCCCCGCCGCATGCCCATGCTCCCACCGGTAAGTCGTCAACACTCCCTTACAACTGACAAGTGTTTCCAACCACCATGAAAACTGCGTGACCGCCGCGCACTACATGGAAGGAAGACGCGGATTGGAAGCCATGCCCGGCAAGGTAGGGGGTTGTCTGAGAGAGGCTGTCATCGGCCTGATGCCAGCGCTGCGGCAGCAGTGCAGGAAGCAGGAAAGCCAGGGGTCCGGAGATGGCAAGAATGGAGAACCACAACGGCTACCGCAAAAAAGGGCCTGCCACGCCTCGGCTCGATCGCCGGGAAGCCTGCAGGCCCGGAGCGCGACGCGTGCCCGCTCAACCCCTCAGGTGAGCACGATGCGCGTGAGAAATTGCGAAGTCAGCCCGCATGCAGGCTGCCTCGCCACTGCGGTCAGCCCCCGGCCACCTTCCCCATCAGCAGGAAGAAGCCGAGGAACAGCACCGCCGCCACCACGCCCAGCACGATGAGGTAGGTGCTGGCCACCTTGCCCACCACCGGGGCGACGGTCTGGGCGACGCCGCCGGCGCGGCTGACCGGTTGCGCCGCCTTCAGCGGGTGGCCGCAGCCGGGGCAACTTTGCGCCTGGTCCGAGACCTGGCGTTGGCATTCGGGGCAATGGATCATGGCCATGGTGAACTGATTCTGCGGTGAGGTGGAAGGTAAGGACCCAAGGTCACTGCGGACGACCTTACAGCAGCCATGCAGGGGCAAACGCTACCAAATGTTGCCCGCGACCACGGCGCGGCGCGGGCGGGCAGAGGCTCAGTTGACCGGGCTCGGGCGCTCCGCGGCCTCGTCCCGTTGCCGGGTCACCGCATCGAGCCGGGCCACCGCTTCGGCCTGCACTTCCACCATGTGCTCCACCTCGGCGCGCAGCACGCTGACGTCGTGGCGCAGCGCGCGCAGGCCGCGCAGCAACTCCAGTTCGGCGTGGCGCTCCTCGTCTTCCACATCCTGCTCGACGAAGATCGCCGCCAGCGAGGCGGTGACCAGCGACAGCACCGCCAGCCCGAGCAGCACGACGACCACCGCGAAGGCGCGCGACAGGTGGGTGGAAGGCACCATGTCGCCATAGCCCACGGTGGCGGCCGTGGTGAAGGCCAGCCACAGGCCGTCGGAGAAGCTCTGCACCTTGGGGTCGAGCACCCAGAAGCCGATGCCGCCCAGCAGCAGGATGGCCGCCACCAGCACGAGCGAATACAACAACCCGCGCCGGGCGATGTGCCGGCGGCGCAGCCGGATCAGCCTTCTTCTTTGGCTCATGCAGCCATTATCCGCCAGCAGCCTGCGGCTGGCGCTACAACTTTGCCAGCGCGGCCGTGACCTCGTCCACGCTCAGCACCTCGCTCAGCAGCTGCGGCTGGCCACCGGGCGCCTGCACCAGGTACACCGGCACGCCGCTGCGGCCCAGGCGGCCGAGTTCGGCCGAGATGACCGGGTCGCGCCGCGTCCAGTCGGCGCGGAAGGTCTGGACGCCGCGCGCGTCAAGCGCCTGCAGCACCTCGGCGCTGGCCAGCGTGGTCTTCTTGTTGTACTGGCAGGTCACGCACCAGGCGGCGGTGAAATCCACGAACACCGGCTTGCCCTCTGCCAGCGCGGCCTGCACCGCCTGCGGCGTCCAGGGCTGCCAGCGCACCGGCTGGCCGGGAGCGGCCGCCACGGCACCGCTGCCTTCCAACGGCTTGACGACATTCTGGCCGATGGCCCCCGCCAGAAGGGCGAAGGCAGCTATGGAAAAAGAAGCAACCCAGAGCCGCGTGCGGCCCGCCAGGCCGAGCGCCCAGAGCAGCATGGCCAGCAGCACCAGCAGCACCAGCAGCGCGGCCGCACCGTCGATGCCGCTCTGCTGGCCCAGCACCCACAGCAGCCAGGCCACGGTGGCGAACATGGGGAAGGCCATGAACTGCCTGAACACCTGCATCCAGGCGCCGGGCCGCGGCAGCAGGCGCGCCACCTGCGGCAGCCAGCTCGCCAGCAGGTAGGGCAGCGCCATGCCCGCGCCCAGCGCGGCGAAGATGGCCAGCGCCTGCGCCTCCGGCAGCGCCACCGCGAGGCCGAGCGAGGCGCCCATGAACGGTGCCGTGCAGGGCGAGGCCACGGCCACCGCCAGCACGCCGGACAGGAAGGCGTTGACCACCGGGTGCTTCGCTTCCAGGCTGGCCACGCTGCTGGGCACGAACTGGCCGAACTCGAACACGCCCGCCAGGTTGAGGCCGATCACGGTGAACAGCGTGGCCAGGGCCGCCACCACCCAGGGCGACTGCAGCTGGAAGCCCCAGCCCAACTGCTCGCCGGCCGCGCGCAGCGCCAGCATCAGCGCGCCCAGCGCCAGGAACGACAGCACCACGCCGGCGCTGTAGGCCACGCCGCTGACGCGGTGCGCGCGCCGGTCGTCGGCGTGGCGGGCGAAGCCGAGCACCTTGATCGCCAGCACCGGGAACACGCAGGGCATCAGGTTCAGCACCATGCCGCCCAGCAGCGCACCGAGCAACGCCAGCGCGAAGGCGCCAGCCGGCACCGCCAGCCGCGCGGCCATGGGCGCCGGTGCCGCGCCGACCGGCGCGGCGTTGGACCTGAGCGCCGCCTCCAGCGCGGGGGACACGCCCGCCACCGGTGCCAGCGCCGGCCAGGCGCCCTGCACCTGGGCGTCGGCGCGCCAGCCCTGGCCACCGGCCACCAGCACCAGCGGCATGTGCGACGGGCTTTCGCTGCGCTCGGGCGACACGGGCAGGTCGGCCGTCCAGGCGCCTTCGTCCCAACGCTGGGTCCAGGTGCGCGGACCGGCGGTGTCGCCCGGCTGGGCGGCGGTGAGGATCACGCCCGGTGTTTCCGGGAACAGCTCCAGGTTCTGGCCGCGCAGCGCCGCCGGCAGTCCGTTCACCCGCACGTGCAGGCGCTGGCCGCCGTCGGCCAACGTCACGCTTTGTTCGCCGGCCAGCGGCTTGGGCTGCGCCTTGAGGGCCGCCTCGAACGCCGGGCCGTTCAGCGCGGTGGAGCTGCGCAGCGGCAGCTTGAGTGAGAACTCACCTTCCTGCGGGATGCATTCGACACGGCACACCAGCCAGCTGGCCTTGAGCCGCACGTCCAGGCTGTCGTCGAGCACCGACGGCTTGTAGCCCGGCGTGACGATCAGCGGCACCGGCAGCAGCACCGTGTCTTCGTAGCCGTAGTTGGCCAGGTGGCCGATGGGAATCTTCCTGGGCAGCGGCCAGGCGATGTCGCCCGTCATCACGCCCGGCGGCAGGGTGAACTCGAGTTCGGTGGGCAGGCCGGAGTCGCCGGAGTTCTTCCAGTAGGTGTGCCAGTGCGGCTGGTGGGTGATCTGCAGGCCCACCCAGACCGGCTGGTCGCCCGACTGGGCCGGGTCCTTGCCAAGCGGCACGCCCTGCGGCGCAAAGGCCATCAGCTCGGCGCGCACCTGCTCGGTCTCGACCACGGATTTTGGGGCATTCTGGGCTGCAGCCGGCTTGCAGAGGGCGCAGGCAGCTATCCAGAAGATAGCAATCAGGAGTCGGTGCGAGAGGCTTCGGGGCATGGTCGTCGGGCTGGGGCGCCTGGATACAGAGGCGGCAAGCCCCCGCCAGGTTCCGTCGATTGTCCGGCACGAGAAGGCAGCACGCCGGTGACACGTGCATTGGCACGCAGTTTGCTGTAATTTCAAGGTGCCGCGAACGCGGGTTCGCGGGTGTTGTTCCGCTGACTTCCGACCGTTGCCATGACCGCCATCTCCCTGCCTTCCCCCGTGCAGAGCGCCCTGCACAGCTGGGCCGAACGCATGCGCGAGCGCGCCGACCTGCCCCTGGCCATCGCCTGGGGCGACGCCCCCGAACAGCAGCTGCGCCTGGGCCGCACCGAGCCCCGCGTGCGCGTGCGCCTGCGCCAGCCGGCCGCCGTGGCCGCGCTGCTGGCGCCAAGCTTCGACACCCTGGGCCAGGCTTACGTGGAAGGCCAGATCGACCTCGACGGCGCCGTGCCCGACATCATGGACGTGGCCTGGAGGCTGTCGGAAGCCGGCGAGCAGGCCCAGTCCGAGCAGAAGGGTGGCGGGCTGCTCGGGCGCATCGCGCGCCACCTGGGCCAGGCCGTGTCGCACAGCAAGCAGAGCGACAGGGAGGCGATCCAGTACCACTACGACGTCTCCAACGAGTTCTACGCCCAGTGGCTGGACCCGGCCATGGTCTATTCCTGCGCCTATTTCGAGACCGGGCAAGAGACGCTGGCCGAGGCGCAGACCAGGAAGATCGACCACATCCTGACCAAGCTGCGCCTGGAGCCGGGCCAGACGCTGCTGGACATCGGTTGTGGCTGGGGCGCGCTGGTGCTGCGCGCGGCAGAAAAGTTCGGCGCGCGCTGCGTGGGCATCACGCTGTCGCAGAACCAGCACGACCTGGCGGTGGAGCGCGTGCGCGCCGCCGGCCTGCAGGACCGCATCGAGATCCGCCTGCAGGATTACCGCGACGTGAAAGGCCCGTTTGACCGCATCAGCAGCGTCGGCATGTTCGAGCACGTGGGGCTGAAGAACCTGCCGGGCTACTTCCGCATCGTCCACGACCTTCTGGCCCCGGGCGGCTGGGCGCTCAACCACGGCATCACCTCCACCGACCCCGACAACGCCGAGACCTCTTACGGCGGCGGCCGCTTCATCGACCGTTACGTGTTCCCGCAGGGCGAGCTGCCGCACATCGGCACCGTGCTCACCACGATGCAGCAGGGCGGCCTGGAGGCGGTCGACGTGGAAGGCCTGCGCCGCCACTACGCCCGCACCCTGAGCTTCTGGAGCGAGGCCTTCGAGGCGCACACCGCGCAGATCAAGCCGCTGGTGGACGAGCGGCGCTGGCGCATCTGGCGCGTTTACCTGATCGGCTGCCAGTGGGCCTTCGAGCAGGACGAGATCTCGCTGTTCCAGGTGCTGTGCCGCCGCGCCGGCCAGACGCCCGACGCGCAACCCTGGTCGCGCCGCTGGATGTACCCGAATCCGGCATGAAATCGGGCCCAGGCCCATAGCTGGCTGCCGCAGGCAGCTACATCTTGTGTAGCATAGGCGGGCCTGCCACACCCGCCATGCCGCCGCCACGTCACCTCCCCGCCCTGCTCACCGCCATTGCCGCGCTGGCGCTGGCCTTGCTGGCCGCCGTGACCTGGCTCACGCTGTCGATCCAGCTGGAAGAGCAGGACCGGCGCCAGGTGCAGCAACGGCTGGAGCTGGCGCGCAGGCTGCTGGTGCGGGTGGACGGCGCCGGCAGCCTGGCCGATCTGCCGCTGCACTTCCAGGCTGCCTTCGCCGCCGATCCGCGGCTGGCCGTGCTGGTGCAGGGCGCCTACGGCCAGGTGCTGTACCAGCAGGGCGCCTCGCCCCAGGTGCTGGCGGCCGCCGCGCCCGGCGGCGTGCACGGGCCGGTGCCACTGGCCACCTGGCGCGACGGCCGTCACCTGTGGCGCGGCAGCGCCGTGCCCATGCAGACGCAGCTCAGCGGCGCGGCGCCGCTGTCGGTGGTGATGGCGGTGGAAACCAGCGCGCAGGACGCCTTCCTCACCAGCCTGGGCCTCACCCTGGCCGCCTACGTGCTGCTGGCCACGCTGGCCTGCGGCATCGCCTTCACCCTGGTGCTGCGCCGCGCCAATGCGCCGCCACCCGCTGCCGCCCCACCGCGCACCGAGCCGCCGCTGGACTGAAAACGCCAGCCCTGTCCAGCCGTCGATGCCGCTTGCGCAAGCTGCCGAAGGATCATGGATCTGCCCCGAAGGGCCATCGAATTGCTCCTGAAACAAGAGCTGCCTGCGCCCGTCAACAAAGGGCCGGAGGCCATTTTTCCTTGAAATTCGGCGCCATGCCCCACAGGCTCATCTGGCCCACGTACCGCACCCCCATGAGCCGGGCCCGACGATCAGAAGGCCGCGGAGCAGACCATGCGGGGCACCCGAGGCGCCTCAGCCTGGCGTCGCGCCGAACCCCAGCACCACGCGCCGTGTCGTGGCGCTCTTCTTCTCGATCTTGGTGACCACCACGGCGCCGATCTCGGCCGTGTTGGCCACGTGGGTGCCACCGCAGGGCTGCAGGTCGATCGGCGCCGCATCGCCATCGCCGCCGACGCGGATGGTGCGCACCGTGCCGCTGCCGCGCGGCGGCTGCACGCTCATGCTCTTGATGAGCTGCGGGTTGGCGTCCAGCTCGGCGTCCGTCACGCTGCCCACGGTGACGGGCAATGCAGCCGCCACCAGGCGCGCAATGCCGTCAGTGAGCGCTTCCTTATCCAGCGGCTCGGTCATGTGGAAGTCCACCCGCGCGTATTCCGGCGTGATGGAGCAGCCGTTGACCGGCTTGCCGACCAGGTGGCACAGCAGGTGGCTGGTGGTGTGAAAGCGCATCAGCCGCTGCCGGCGCGGGGCATCGATGCGCGCCGTCACGGTGTCGCCGCTCTTCACTTTTGATAGCACATCGCCCTGATCCGGCGCTGGCAGATGGCTGATGCGGCCTGTGAAGCTGCCGTCGTCGGCCTTCTCCTTGCGGGTGTCGGCGATGGCGATCTCGGTGCCGCCCTCCAGCACCAGCCAGCCGCTGTCACCGGCCTGGCCGCCACCCAGCGGGTAGAACACCGTGCGGTCGAGCACGACGCCGCCCTCGCCCGTCGCCAGCACCGTGGCCTGGCATTCGGTGCGTGTTGCATCCTGGCGAAAGAGCTCCCCGGTCGTGGCATTGTTCATAGGCAGATGATAGCCAGCGCCCTTAAGATGGTTTGATGAACCTGCCCGCGACGCACCGCACGCGCCAGTGGTCCGACCTGTCGACCGCGGATTTCGCCCAGCTTGACCTCGGGCGCGCGATCGCCGTACTGCCCCTGGCCGCGACCGAACAGCACGGCCCGCACCTGCCGCTGTCGGTGGACGGCAACCTCGCGCACGGCATCCTGCAGGCGGCCGTCAAGCACCTGCCCAGCTACCTGCCGGCCCTGATGCTGCCAGTGCAGCGTGTCGGCTACAGCCCGGAGCACGCCGATTTTCCCGGCACGCTCACGCTCAAGGCGGAAACCGTGATCCGCCTGTGGACCGACATCGCCGAAAGCGTGGCCGCCACCGGCGTGAACAAGCTGGTGCTGTTCAACACACACGGCGGCAATGTGAGCCTGATGGACGTGGTCGCGCGCGACCTGCGCCAGCGCCTGGGCATGCTGGTCTACAGCGCCAGCTGGTTCAACCTGCCGCTGGTCGACCAGAAGGGCAAGGACGTAAACGAGCGCTTCCCGCCGGAAGAGCACCGCTTCGGCGTGCACGGCGGGCAGATGGAAACAGCCATGATGCTGGCGCTCAAGCCCCGGCTGGTGCGCATGAACCGGGCCGCCATGTTCGAATCCACCTCGCGCATGCGCTCGCGCACCTTCAACATCCTGGGCAACGGCAGGAGCGCCAAGTTCGCCTGGGCCGCGCAGGACCTCAACCCCGAAGGCGTGGCCGGCAACGCCGCCGCCGCCAGGGTGGAAGACGGCTTCGAGCTGCTGGACGCCGCCGGCCGTGCCCTGGCCGCCATGCTGGTCGAGATCGACCGTCTGCCGCCCGACACGCTGCGCGCGGTCGGCCTCATGCCCGTGCCGGCCTCCGAAGCCGAGCCGGAGCACGAGCCCGAAGCCAGCACCGACGCGGAAGACTGAGCGCCGCGCCCCGGCGCCGGCGACCTGGCCTGCGCCAACTCCACCCACCCGCCATGCCGGTCTGACCGGCGCGAGCCACCCTTGATCGCGGCTGGCACGCCGATTGCGTTGCCTGGTGCATGGCAAGCGCGACTTCTCCGTCAGCGTCCGGGTTCTTGGCGTCCGCACGGCCGTGCCGGTCGCCCGAACCCACTGTGCCGAGACGCCATCAGCTCCGGCTTCACCGTCCTGACATCCCTCCAAAACGGTGCACGGCACGCAGAACGAGCGGCTTGCCAGGCGGGCCGCACCCCCGCATGCCAACCATTGACCGCGCTGCCGCGTCGCCTACCTGGTGGTCGTGCGCACCACGCCGCCCTCCGGGCCGCCCGCAACCCCTTTCCCAACCCAAGGAGTCTCCAGCATGAGCCGCAACGACGTTACCGAGAAGATCATCGCCACCAAAGTCACCAAGGGCATCAAGTGGGAAGACGTGGCCAAGAAGGTCGGTCTGTCCAAGGAATGGACCACCGCCGCTTGCCTGGGCCAGATGGCGTTCGACGCCGGCCAGGCCAAGGTCATCGGCAGGATCTTCGGCCTTAGCGCAGAGGATCAGAAATGGCTGCAGGAAGTGCCGTACAAGGGCTCGCTGCCCACGGCCGTGCCGGCCGATCCGCTGATCTACCGCTTCTACGAACTGATCAACGTGTACGGCACCACCATCAAGGCGCTGATCCACGAGGAGTTCGGTGACGGCATCATGAGCGCCATCGACTTTTCGATGGACATCCAGCGCCAGCCAGACCCGAAGGGGGACCGCGTCCATATCGTGCTGTCAGGCAAGTTCCTGCCCTACAAGCAGTACTGAAGCCCCCCCGCCGACCGCCAACCCGCAGCCGAGCGGTGCGGCGCATCCGATGGCGCGGCGCCCGTCTGGCAACAGGCAGCGCCCGCCTGCCTCAGGCGTAGGTGATCCAGTCGTCGAACTCGGCGCCGTCCAGGTGCGGAAGCGTGTTGTAGGTGACCAGCATGTGCCGCTTGGGCGTGAAGGCGAACTCGGTGATCGAGGTGTTGCGGATGCGCAGGTTCAGCTCGATGGTGGTTTCGGCGGCCGTGCCCAGCACCTGGCCCACCGCGGTGGCGATGGGGCCGCCGCTGGAGACGATCAGCGCGTTGCCGCCACTGTGCTCGCGCACGTGGTCGAGCGCGCCGGTCACGCCGCGCACGAAGTCGGCGTAAGACGGCATGCCGCGCGGCGCGACGCGCCCCTCCATCCAGGCGGCCAGGCCCTCGCGCAGCAGGCGGAAGTGGTGGCGGTACAGCTCGGGCGTGTCGGGCCTGGGCAGCGGCTCGGGGTGGATGGCCTCCAGCACGGCGTGGCTGTCGTATTCGTTCAGCCCCGGCCAGGGCGTGCGCGGCGTGGTCAGGCCGGCGCCTTCGGCCAGGGCCTCCCAGGTGTGGATCTGGCGCCGCAGCGTGCCGGTGAGCACGGTGTCGAAGGCCAGCCGGTCGCCGAAGCGCTGGCGCAGGTATTGGCCCAGGCGCAGGCTCTGGCGGCGGCCCAGGTCGCTGAGCCGGTCGTAGTCGTCGGCACCGAAGCTGGCCTGGCCGTGGCGCACAAGGTAAAGCGTTCCCATGCCGGCATTGTGCTTGCGGGCGCCATGACGGGCGTCAAGCCGGCGACAACTGCCCCTACACTGGATCGCCCACCGCCTGTCGCTTCCCCCGCCCCTGCCGCCCGTCCGTGACCAGCACCCTGCCGCCGCCGCCCGACCCGTTCGTCACCGACGACGCGGCGACGCGCAACCGATTCATCCGCGAGCGGCTCAACTTCCAGCTCTTCGCGATGGGCCGCACCACGCAGATGGGCGCCTTCCTGGCGGCGGTGCTGCTGTGGAGCATCTTCTTCCTGCTGACCCGCGAAGCGCTGGTGTTCGCCTGGGCCGCGCTGGTGCACAGCGCCCAGGCCTGCCGCTCCTGGATGTTCTGGCGCAACGCCCGCGACTACCCGCCCAGCCGCTTCCCCGACACCCAGCCTTCGCGCGCGGTGGCGCACGTGGTGCCGGTGCTGGCGGCCACCGCGGTGGCCTGGGGCCTGTCGGCCTGGCTGCTGATCCCGCCCGGCGGCGCGCACGACGCGCAGGCCCCGATCCTGGTGGTGGTGCTGTTCGGCATGATGGCCGCTTCCATCCCGGCCATCATGCCGCAGCCGCGCGCGGTGCTGGCCTGGCTGGCGCCGATCACGCTGCTGCTGGCGGCCCGTTTTGCCTGGATGGGCGGCGCGCAGGGCTGGATCATGGGCACCTGCACGCTGCTGTTTGGCGCCACCATGGGGCGCTTCGCGATGGCGCAGCACCGGCTGCAGGTGGCCTCGCTGCGCGCGCAGCTCGAGAAGGAAACCCTGACCCACGAGCTGATGGTGCGCACCCGCGACCTGCAGCGCCTGAACCAGGAGCGCAGCCGCTTCTTCGCCTCCGCCAGCCACGACCTGCGCCAGCCCGTGCACGCGCTGGCGCTGTTCTCGCGCTCGCTGCAGCGCGACCTGGCCGGCCACCCGCTGCAGCCGGTGGCCGGGCGCGTCGTCCAGGCCACCGACGCCGTGAGCCGGCTGCTGAACGCCATGCTCGACATCTCGCGCATCGACGCCGGCGCCGTGCAGCCCCAGCCGTCCGAGGTGGCGGTCGACCAGATCTTCCTGCGCCTGGCGCAGATGTTCGAGCCTCGTGCCAACGAGGCCGGCATCGAGCTGCGCTTCCACACCGGCCCCGAACTGGTCACCACCGACACCGAGCTGGTGCTGCGCATCCTCTCCAACTTCCTGGACAACGCCATCAAGTATTCAGGGCGCGGCCGCATCCTGGTCAGCGCCCGCGTGCGCAACGACCGCGTGCGCCTGGCGGTGTGGGATTCCGGGCGCGGCATCGCCGCCGAGCACCTGGAGCACGTGTTCGACGAGTTCTACCAGGTCGACAACCCGCAGCGCGACGTGTCGCACGGGCTGGGCATCGGCCTGGCCATCGTCAAGCGCCTGGCGCGGCTGCTGGGTGGCGAGGTGGGCGTGCGCTCCGTCACCGGGCGCGGCAGCGTGTTCTGGCTGGACCTGCCGCGGCACGCGCCAGCGCCGCTGGCCCGTGCGACGGGCGGGGCGGCCGCCGCCGAACTGCCGCCGGGCGCCGGCACCGGCCGCACGCCGCGCGTGCTGCTGCTGGACGACGAAGCCTCGGTGGGCGAAGCCATCCGCCTGTGGCTGGCGCCGCACTGCGAGCGCATCGCCATCACGCAGTCGGTGGCGGCGGCGCGCGCGCTGGTGCAGGCCAGCCCGGAGGGCTTCGACGCCTTCATCGTCGACCTGCGCCTGGCCGACGCGCAGAACGGCATCGAGGCCACGGCCGAGCTGCGCGCGCTGGCCGGCCGCAGCGTGCCCACCATTCTAGTCACGGGCGACACCGACCCGGCGCGCGTGCGCGCTGCCTACTCCAGCGGCCTGACGGTGATGTTCAAGCCGGTGCAGCCCGAGGCGCTGCTGCAGGCGCTGCACACGCTGATCGGCAACGCGCACGGCGCCTGATTTTCAAGCCAAATATGGCTTTGGCCCAGGAATGACGGGCGCAGGCAGCTATTGATTCAGGAGTGTTTCGGCAAACACGCCGGCATCCACATTGGCGCCCGTGAGCGCCAGGCCCACGCAGCGGCCGCGCAACGCGGCGCGTTCCTGCAGCGCGGCGGCCAGGGCGGCGGCTCCGGCGCCTTCGGCCAGGTTGTGGGTGTCGGCGTAGAGCGCGCGCATGGCGGCGGCCACCTCGGCGTCGCTCACCTGCACCACGTGGTCCAGCCCCTCGGCCAGCACGGCCAGCGCCTGCGGGTCGGCCCGGCGCACGGCCATGCCGTCGGCGATGCGGGTGCCCACCGGCGCCTCCACCACGCGCCCGGCGGCCAGCGAATCGGCGTAGGTGGTGGCGTGGCTGCTGACCACGCCGACGATGCGCACCGCATGGCCCAGCGCCCGCCTGGCGGCGATGGCCGCGCTTGCGCCCGAGCCGAGGCCGATGGGCACGTAGGCCACATCCAGCTGCGGCACGGCGCGCAGGAACTCCAGCCAGTAGGTGGCCACCCCGCGCACCAGGTCGCGGTGGAAGCTGGGCACCATGAAAGCACCGCGCTCGGCGGCCAGCTGGCGCGCGTGGTCGGCGCTTTCGGTGAAGTCGTCGCCGTGCTCGATGAGTTCCACGCCCAGCGCCCGCATGGCGGCGTTCTTTTCCACCGAGTTGCCGCGCGGCACGACGATGGTGCAGCGCACGCCGTGGGCCCGCGCCGCCCAGCCGATGCTCTGGCCGTGGTTGCCGCGCGTGGCGCTGACCACCTCGCGCGGCAGTTGGCCCCGCGCCTTGAGCTGGTCGAAAAAGGCCAGACCGCCGCGGATCTTGAAGGCGCCCACCGGCGTGTGGTTCTCGTGCTTGACCCAGCAGTCGGTGCCGAGCCGCTCGGACAGCAGCGCCCAGCGGTATTGCGGCGTGGGCTGGAATTCGCGGTACACCACCTGGGCGGCGGCTTCGATCTCGGCCAGGGTGGGCAGGTTATCTGAACTCATGCGGGCTTCCGGTCGGTCAGGATGCGCAGCGCCAGCAGGGCCAGCACGCTGCCCATCAGCCAGCGCTGCGCGGCGATCCAGCGCGGGCTGCGGTTGAGGAAGAGGGCCACGCGCCCAGCGAACAGCACCAGCAGCGCGTTCACCGCCGCGCTGACGGCGATCTGCACCGCGCCCAGCAGCAGGCATTGCAGCAGCCAGTGGCCGCGTTCCGGGTGCAGGAACTGCGGAAAGAACGAGAGGTAGAACATGGCCACCTTGGGGTTCAGCAGGTTGGTCATGAAGCCCATGGCCAGCAGGCGGCGGCGCCCCGCTGGCGGCAGCGCGCGCGGCTCGAACGGCGCCGCGCCGCCCGGCTTCACGGCCTGCCAGGCCAGCCACAGCAGGTAGGCCGCGCCGGCGACGCGGATGGCATCGAAGGCCATCGGCACGGCCAGCAGCAGCGCCGTAAGCCCTAACGCCGCCGCCAGCAGGTGCACCAGAAAACCCAGCACCACGCCCACCAGCGACAGCAGCCCCGCGCGCGGCCCCTGCGTGAGGCTGCGCGAGACGCAATAGACCATGTTGGGACCGGGCGTGAGCACCAGCAGCAACGCCGCCAGCGCGAACAGCAGCAGTTCCTGCAGGCTGAACACCGTCACACCCCCGCCGACGACAGGGTGACGCTGCCGCGCGGCGTGGCCAGCCGGGCCTCGATGGCGGGCTCGGGCGCGGGCACCACGTGCACGCCTTCCAGCCCCGCCGCGGCCAGCGCGGCGCGCAGGGTCTCGGCGCGCGGATGCCGCAGCGTCAGCGCCTGCAGCGCCAGGCCGCTGCCCGGCATGCCGGCAGCCGGGTGCACCGCGCCCCATTCGATCAGCGTGGGCAGGCAGCCGTCCATCAGCCGGCGGCCATCGGGCCGCACGGTGATCTGCCATTCGAGCAGGCCGGCCGGCGTCATGCGGCTGGCGCGCAGCACGTCGCCGCGGTCGATGCCCTGGGCCGCCAGCCGGGTGGTGGCAAGCTCCACGTCGGGCACACGCGCCACCCAGTGGGCCAGGCGCGGGCCGTGGGTGCGCAAGGTGGCGCGCAGGGCTTCGTCGTCCATGTCGAACCAGCGCCGGCGCGGCTTGCCGTCGGCACCGGCGGCGGGTTCGGCCCCGGGCTTGGGCGCGATGATTTCCAGGTAGGCCAGAGGAAATGCCTCACCGCCCAGCGCCAGCAGCCGGTTGTGGGTGCCGAACAGCGGGTGCTCGCCGCCCGGGCCGGGTACCACGCCCAGCGTGGCCTCGCACCAGGCGGCGCCGGCCTCCAGCGTGTCGGCCAGCACCACCAGATGATCGAGGCGCGGCGTGGCGTCGGGCTGTGCTGGCGGCAGCGGCGGCGCGCTCACAGCGTCACCTCGCCACGCACCACGGCCACGCAGTCGCCGCCCACCCAGACCTGGCCGTCGGCATCGCACGCGACATGCACGCGCCCGTCGCGGCCCAGCGCCGTGCCCTGCGCGGCCACGTAGCGGGCGGGCAGCTCGCCGGCGCCGATCAGCCATTGCGCCAGGCTGGCGTTGAGGCTGCCGGTGACCGGGTCTTCCGGCACGCCGATGGGCGCGGCGAAGGCCCGCACCTCGATCAGCGGCGCCTCCTGCGCGGCGCCGAAGGCACGCGCCTCGCGGCTCGACTTCGCTATCAACACCGTAGCTGACTCCGCCCGGTGGAAGCCGGCCACACCCACTTTTTGCCCCAAGGCGGCCAGGCGCGCATGGTCCGGCTCCAGGGCCAGCACGGTGTCGGCGCTGTCGAGCAGCAGGGTCAGCCACTGCGGGCCGTTGTCGAGCAGCTGCGCGCGGCGCACCTGCTCCGCCTGCAGGCCCAGCGCCGCAGCCACCTGCGCGAGCAGGGTCGGGCTTGGGCTCGTGGCCTGCATGGCGGGCGCGGCGAAGGCCAGGCGACCGCCGCCGTCCTGCCGGATTGCCACCAGCCCCTTGGCGCATTGCTGCACGATGCGGCCGACCGCCCTGGGCTGGCCGCCTGCCGCCAGCCAGGCGAAGCAGGAGCCCAGCGTGGGGTGGCCGGCAAAGGGCAGCTCGCCGCCCGGCGTGAAGATGCGCAGCCGGTAATCGGCCGCGGCATCGGTCGGCGGCAGCACGAAGGTGGTTTCCGACAGGTTGGTCCAGCGCGCGAAACGCTGCATGGCGGCGTCATCCAGGCCGGCACCGTCGAGCACTACGGCCACCGGGTTGCCGAAGCCGGGCACGGCGCTGAAGACGTCGATCTGGGCGAAGGGGCGAGGGCTGGACATGGCCTGGTTTACTACTTTATTGATAGCTGCCTGCACCCGCTGAACATGGGCTACAGGCACTTTTTGTTCACGAAACGGCTTGCCGCACCACGCGCGCCAGCGCGGCCATGCCCTGCTCGATCTGCGCCGTGGTGCTGGTGACGAAGGACAGGCGCAGCGTGCGGCGGTCGGGCTCGTGCGCGTAGAACGGTGCGCCGGGCACGTAGGCCATGCCGGCCTCCACGGCCTGCGGCAGCAGCGTCTGCGCATCCAGGCCTTCGGGCAGGCGCAGCCAGACGAACATGCCGCCCTGCGGCTGCGTCCACTGCACGTCGAGCCCGGCCATGTGCTGCTCGAGCGCGTCCATCATGGCGTCGCGCTGGCTCTTGTAGAGCGCGCGGATGCCGGGTACGTGGCGCAGCAGGAAGTCGTTCTTCAGCACCTCGACCACCACGCGCTGGTTGAAGCCGGGCGTGTGCAGGTCGGCCGCCTGCTTGGCCTGCAGCAGCTTGGGGTAGAGCTCGGGCGGCGCGATCACGTAGCCCAGGCGCAGGCCGGGCGCCAGGATCTTGCTGAACGAGCCGAGGTAGATCACGCCCTCCGGCCAGCGCGCCAGCAGCGGCGTGGGCGTGGGCTGGTCGAACCACAGCTCGCCGTAGGGGTTGTCCTCGACGATGGGCAGGCCCTTTTCGCGGCACACGGCCAGCACGGCCTGGCGCCGCGCCTCGGGCATGGTGCGGCCGGTGGGGTTCTGGAAGTTGGGCAGCAGGTACATGAAGCGCGGTGGCTCGGACATGCTTTCCAGCTGCGCGCGCAGCGCATCGGGCTGCACGCCCTGGTCGTCGCTGGCCACGCTGGCGATGGCCGGCTGCATGGGCATGAAAGCCTGCAGCGCGCCCAGGTAGGTCGGCGTTTCCACCAGCACCGGCGCGCCTTCGTCGATCAGCACCTTGGCGATCAGGTCCAGCCCCTGCTGGCTGCCGGTGGTGATCAGCACCTGGTCCGGCGACACCTGCGCGCCGTGCGCGGCCATCTCGGCTGCCACCCACTGGCGCAGCTCGGCCAGGCCTTCGCTGGCCGCGTACTGCAGCGCCGGGCGGGCGATGGCGCTGCCCTCGCCCAGCACGGTGGCGCAGGCGGCGCGCATGGCCTCGACCGGAAAGGTGTCGGGCGACGGCAGGCCGCCGGCGAAGTTGAGGATGCCTGGCCGCTCGGTGATCTTGAGGATCTCGCGGATGGCCGAGGGGTTCATGCCTTCGGCGCGGCGCGCCAGGTGCCAGGGGGTGGTGGTTTTCATGTCGGTCGGGTTCATGCTCGTTCGCCTCCGTCCGGGCCCCAGAAGATGACCCAGGTTGTGAAATCGGGTGTGAAGGTGTCAAAACGGTGCGCGGCGCCGGCGGGCACGAACAGCAGGTCGCCCGCTGCGGTGTCGAAGGTCTGCTTGCCCGCGGGCGTGTCGATGCGCAGCGTGGCCCGGCCGCGCTGCACCACGTAGAGCTCGTCCTGCGCGTGCGGCTGCTGGCGGTCGCGCCCGTCGGCGTTGCTGCCGGGCGCGTACAGCTCCACGCTCATGCTGCCGTGCGCCAGCGCTGGCACGAAGGGCGTGCCCTCCGGGTAGGCGGGCGTGGGCGCAGCAGGCAGGCGCGCCAGTGTGTCCATCAGGGCGGCCTTCATGCGGCTGGCTCCTGCGCGGCCGGGCGCGACAGGCGACGGCCCACGAACACCGTGGCCACCACCGCCAGCGCGAAGCCGAGCGACAGCGCGTCCAGCCGCTCGCCCAGCAGCGGCACGGCGAACAGCATCGACAGAAAGGGCTGCAGCAGCTGCACCTGGCTCACGCGCAGCGCGCCGCCCCAGTCCAGCCCGCGGAACCAGGCAAAGAAACCGGCCCACATCGACACCGTGCCCACATAGACGAAGGCCAGCCAGCTGGCCGTGCGCACCGGCTGCGCCGCCGTGTCCGGCCACAGCCATAGCGCGGCCGGCAGCGTGAGGGGCAGCGCCAGCACGCACATCCAGCAGATCACGCGCTCGGCGCCCAGCTCCGGCGTGACCTGGGCGCCGTACACGTAGCCGACCGAGGCCGCGACCACCGCGCCGAGGAGCAGCAGATCGGCCGGCGCCAGGCCGAAGCCGCCCTGCCCGTGCGTGCGCAGCCAGGCGAACACCACCACCAGCGCACTGCCCAAGACGGCGCAGGCCCAGAACGCGGGCCGCGCGCGCTGGCCCAGGATCAGCGCCGCCGCCACCGCGGTGACCAGCGGCAGCAGCGCGGTGATCACCGCCGCGTGCACCGCCGTCACGCTGCGCAGGGCCAGCGCCAGCAGGAGCGGGTAGCCGATCACGTTGCCGCATACCGCGCCCAGCAGCGGCCCCCAGTGCCGCCGCGCCGGCCAACGTGAGCGCGTGACAAGCAAGAAAAGCACCGACAGCAGCCCCGCCAGCGCCGCGCGCCCCAGGGTCACGAAGGCCGGCGTCAGCTGCGGATCGGCCGCGCTGCCGGTGGCCAGGCGCGTGGCCGGCAGCGTGATGGCGAAGCAGGTCACGCCCACCACGCCGAGCCAGAAGCCGGCCATGAGGCGCGCGTCGCCCTGCAGGGCACGGGTGCTCACAACGCCACCTCCACCGGCGCGGCCTGACCCACATGCCAGGGCGGGCGCACGCCGGCGGCGCTGCCGACCGCGTTCCAGGCCATCCAAAATGCCGTCACCGCCAGTGCCAACGCCATGACGCGGTTGAACCACAGCAGCCGCCGCCCCCGCGCCAGCCAGTGGCGCAGCGCGGAACCCACCAGCGCATAGACAAAGTTGCTGGCCAGCGCGAAGGCCAGCATCACCGGCAGCACCAGCGCCAGGCGGTGCGGCCAGTCCGGCTGGCCGCCGATCCAGCCGGCGACGATGGACAGCGCCAGCATCCAGGCCTTGATGTTGACGAACTGCAGCAGCACGCCCTGCCAGAAGCCCACGTCCAGCCGGCCGCCCTCGGCCGAGGCCAGCGCGCCGCTGCCCGACAGCCGCCAGGCCAGCCACAGCATGTAGGCCACGCCCAGGCCCAGCACGCCCCAGCGCAGCGCCGGCACCGCGAGGATCAGCGCGCCCACGCCCAGCGCGCTCAGCACCAGCAGCAGCGACCAGCCCACGGGCACGGCCAGCACGAAGCGCAGCGCCGGCCGCAGGCCGCGGTTGGCGGCGATGGCGGTGGACAGCGTGGTGTTGGGCCCAGGCGTGAAGCTGACGGCAGTGGCCAGCATCAGCAGCGTCCAGAATTCGGCGCTGGTCATGGTGTCGGGGGTGACGGTAGGGGCAGCATGTGCCACACTCTAGCCACTTCGAGCAATACACAGCCAATACAGTCGATGTGCTCAGTCCATGAACTGTATTGATCGCCCGGCCCACACACCATGCTGCTGCGCACCGCCGCCCAGTCCCTGAACGAGCAGATCGCCGCGCGCTTTGCCGAGCGCATCCGCGACCGCCTGCTGGCCCCCGGTTCGCGCCTGCCCAGCGTGCGCCAGTGCGCGGCGCAGCACGGCGTGAGCCCGTCCACCGTGGTTGCCGCCTACGACCAGCTGCTGGCGCAGGGGCTGGTGGAGGCGCGGCGCAACCGCGGCTTCTTCGTCCGCGATCGGGCACAAAAAGTGGCTCCAGCCGGCTCGCAGCAGGCGCAGGCAGCTATCAAATCAGAAGCATTGTCGGATCCGCAGCGGGCGCGCCGGCTGGGCGCGCCGGTGAGCGCGGCGACGCTGATGCGCGGCATGTTCCAGCCCATCAGCGGCAAGCCGCAGCCGGGCATGGGCGTGCTGCCGCCGGAATGGATCGCCACCGACCCCATCGCCGCCTCGCTGCGCAAGGTGTCGGGCGTGGCCAACCTGCGCGACACCGCCGTGCGCTACGGCGAGCCCATCGGCGACGCGCACCTGCGCCGCGTGCTCTCCGCGCGGCTGCAGGACATGGGCATCGACGCCGCGGACGACCAGATCATCACCACCGTAGGGGCCACGCAGGCGCTGGACATCATCAGCCGCACCCTGCTCAAGGCCGGCGACACGGTGATGGTGGAAGAGCCCGGCTGGGCGGTGGAATTCGCCCGGCTGACGGCGCTGGGCATGCGCATCCTGCCGGTGCCGCGCCGCGCCGACGGGCCCGACCTGGACGTCATCGCGCGCTACTGCGAGGCCCATGCCGGCACGCCGGCCGCGCCGCGCTTGTTCGTCAGCGTGAGCGTGCTGCACAACCCCACCGGCGGCAGCCTCACCCCAGCCAGCGCGCACCGCATGCTGCAGCTGGCGCAGCAGCACGGCTTCTTCATCGCCGAGGACGACAGCTACGGCCACCTGGCGCCGCAGCACGCCACGCGGCTGGCGCAGCTCGACGGCCTGGCGCGCACCATCTACGTGGGCGGCTTCGCCAAGATCCTGGCGCCCAACTGGCGCATCGGCTTCCTGGCCGCGCCGCCGGCGCTGCTGGAGCCGCTGCTCGACACCAAGCTGCTCTCCACCCTGACCACCCCCAGCCTGCTGGAGCGCGCGCTGGCGCACTGCATCGAGCAGGGCCAGCTGCGCCGCCACGTGGAACGCATCCGCGGCCGGCTGGACGCCGCGCGCAGCCGCAGCGCCAAGCTGGCGCTGCAGGCCGGCTGCCGCTTCGCCGCCGAGCCGGCCGGGCTGTTCGGCTGGATCGACACCGGGGTCGACACCGACCAGCTCGCGCTGCGCATGCTCGACGACGGCTACCTGCTCGCTCCGGGCGCACTGTTCCACGCCAGCCGCACACCCAGCACGCTGATGCGCATCAACTTCGCCAGCACGCAGGAAGCGACCTTCTGGCGCCGCTTCGAGCAGGTGCGGGATACGCTGGCCAGGGCCGCGTGAGCGCCACCGTCCTGGCCCTGGTGCTGTTCGGGGCGCTGCTGCACGCGGGCTGGCGCGCAGGCGTCACACCTGCCCGCCCCGCTGTCATTCCGCCTTGATGCCGGCCGACTTGGCGAGTTGCGTGTAGCGCGCCGCGTCGTCGTGGATCACCCTGGCGAGTTCCTGCGCACTGCCCGGCTGCGGCTCCACGCCGACCTTGGACAGGCCGGCCTGCACCGCCGGATCGGCCATGATCCTGCCGACATCGGCGGCGATCTTCTTCGCCACCGCCGGCGGCAGGTTGGCCGGGCCCATCAGCGCGTACCAGATCGAGATGTCGAGCGGCTTGATGCCCTGCTCCTCGAAGGTGGGCGCATCGGGCAGCAGCGCGTAGCGTTTGGCCGACGACACGCCGACCACCTTCAGGCGCTGGTCCTTGACGTAGGGCGCCACCAGGTTGGCGCTGACGATGGCCAGCGGGATCTGGCCGCCCACCACGTCGTTCAGCGCCGGCGAGCAGCCCTTGTAGCCGGCGTGGGTGGCGGTCACGCCGGTCTTCTGCTTGACCAGTTCCATCACGAAGTGCTGTGGCGTGCCGATGCCGCAGGAGCCGTAGGACAGCGTGTCGGGCCTGGCCTTGCCCACCGCCACCAGGTCCTTCACGCTGCCGATCTGGGCGCCGGGGTTGGCTGCCAGCGCGATGGGCGTCACGCCCAGCAGCATGATGGGCGTGAGGTCTTTCTCCGGGTCGTAGGGCAGCTTGCCCATCACGCCCAGGTTGGTGACCATGGTGGAGTTCTGCAGCAGCAGGGTGTAGCCGTCGGGCCTGGCGCGCACCACCTCCTGCGAGCCGATGTTGCCGGACGCGCCGGCCTTGTTCTCCACCGTCACGCCCTGGCCCCAGGCCTGCTGCAGCCCGGCGCCGATGTGGCGGGCCAGGATGTCGGAGCCACCGCCGGTGGCGTACGGCACCACGATGCGCACCGGGCGGCTGGGGTAGTTGTCGGTCTGCGCCAGCGCGGGGGTGGCGCCGGCGGCCAGCGCGCACAGGCCGGCCAGAAAAAGGGCTCGCATGGGTGGTCTCCTTGGGGGTCAGTGATCCAGGTCGATGGTGCCCAGCCGCTGCACCCAGAGATTCCAGGAGCGGGGGATCTGGCCATCGTTCATGTCCGACGAGAGCCGGGCCTCGGCCTCGTTCAGGAACTCGATCTCGCCCAGCGGCTGCGCGGCCAGCTGCAGGCGCGCGTTCATCTCCGCGTAGATGGCGCGGTACACCGCCTGCTCCAGCGAGGCACCGACCACCGTGGAGCCGTGGCCGCGCATCAGCACGCAGCTGCAGCCGCCCAGCGAATCGGCCAGCGCCTTGCCGAGCGCCGGGTTGCGGATCAACATGTCGGTGTCGCCGCCGGCGTCGCGGATCTCGAAGTGCGCGGCGCCACGGCCCAGGAAACCGGCCATGTGGTAGACCGGCCGCAGCCGGTGGCGCGTGATGGCGAACGGGATCACGCTGGGTGAATGGCTGTGCACCACCGCCACCACGTCGGGCCGGGCGCGGTAGATCTCGCCGTGGATGAAGCGCTCCAGGTACGGCCGCTCGGCATCCGGCGAAACGGCGTTGCCGTCGTAGTCGTAGCAGGTGATGTCGCGCCGGCGCACCATGCCGGGCGCGCGGTTGCACGAGAGCAGGAACACGCCGGGCTCGCTGTCGTGGCGCACGCTGGCATGGCCCAGGCCGTCGACCACGCCCTGGTCGTAGAGGATGCGGTTGGCCAGGACCAGGCGGTCCACCAGGTCGGCGGCGGGGGCTTTCACGGGCATGGGCGGTCTCCTTGCCCGCCAAGGTACACGATTTCCGCCGCGGGCGGACGGCGCCGGCCCGGCCGGGTGACGCGCGCGCTTCAGCGGGCGCGACGGCAGCGCTCAGGCCGCGTCGGGCACCACCGCCGTGACCTCGATCTCCACCCTGGCGCTCGCCTCCATCAGGGCCGCCACCTGCACGCAGGTCATAGCCGGGAAGTGCCTGCCGATCACCTCGCGGTAGACGGCGCCGAGTTCCTTCAGGCGGCTGTTGTACTCGTCGCGGCTGACCACGTACCAGGTCATGCGCGCCATGTGCTCCGGGCCGGCACCGGCTTCGCGCAGCACGGCCAGCACGTTGCGCAGGGTCTGGCGGCACTGGTCGATGAAGTCGTCGCTCTCGAACTGCTGCGCGGCGTTCCAGCCGATCTGGCCGCCCACGAACACCTGCGTGCCGCGTGCGGCGATGCCGTTGGCGTAGCCCCTGGGCGTCGCCCAGCCTTCCGGTTGGAGTACTTGATGCGTCATGAGCCTTGCCTCAGTCTGAAGCGCTGCAGCTTGCCGGTCTCGGTGCGCGGCAGCGCCTGCACGAATTCGATCTCGCGCGGGTACTTGTAGGGTGCGATGCTGTGCTTCACGTGGTCCTGCAGGGTCTTGACCATCGCGGCGCCGGGTTCCTGCCCGGGCTTGAGCACGACGAAGGCCTTGATGAGCATGCCGCGTTCATCGTCCGGCTTGCCGACCACGCCGCATTCGGCCACCGCCGGGTGCGCGAGCAGGCAATCCTCCACCTCGGGGCCGCCGACGTTGTAGCCGGAGGTGATGATCATGTCGTCGTCGCGCGCCTGGTAGTGGAAGTAGCCGTCCTCGTCCTGCACGAAGGCGTCGCCCGGGTGGTTCCAGCCTTGCCGCACATACCTGGTCTGGCGCGCGTCGTCCATGTAGCGGCAGCCGGTGGGGCCGATCACCGCCAGCCGGCCGACCGTGCCGCGCGGCACTTCCCGGCCCTGCTCGTCCACCACCTTGGCCTGGTAGCCGGGCACCGCCTTGCCGATGGCGCCGCGCCGCACCTCGCCGCCGGCCGACGAGATGAAGATGTGGAACATCTCGGTGGCGCCGATGCCGTCGAGCATCTCGATGCCCGTGGCCTCTTTCCAGAGCTGGCGCGTGGCGTCGGGCAGCGCCTCGCCGGCGCTCACGCAGATGCGCAGGCCGGGGATGCCGATGGCCCGGGCGTGCGGCGCCATCTGGCGGTAGAAGGTGGGCGAGGTGTAGCAGATGGTCACGCCGTGCGCGCCCATCTCGCGCACCATGCCTTCGGGCGTGTAGCGCGCGTCCGGAAAGTAGATGGCGCTGCCGGCGGCCATGGGAAACACCAGCAGGCCGCCCAGGCCGAAGGTGAAGGCCAGCGGCGGCGAGCCGGTGACCACGTCGTCGGGCGTGGCCTTCAGCACATGGCGCGGCCAGGCGTTGCAGGCGGCCAGCACGTCGCGGTGCGTGTGCACCACGGCCTTGGGCGCGCCGGTGGTGCCGCTGGTGAAGGCCAGCAGGGCGATGTCGTCGGCCGCCGTGGGGCAGGCCTCGAAGGCCTCCGGCGCGGCGGCGGCGCGCTGCTCCAGAGAGCCCGGCGTGTCCGCCGCATTGAAAGCCAGAATGGGCATCGGCCCAGACGCAGCGGGCGCAGCCAGCTCCAGTTCCGATAGCAGACCGGCGTCGCACAACGCGGCGGCGGGTTGCGCCTTGTCGATCACCTGGCGCAGCTCGGCGGCGCGCAGCAACGGCATGGTGGCGACGGCGATCAGCCCGGCCTTGACCACCGCCAGCCAGGCCAGTGCCATGGCGATGGAATTGCCGCCGCGCAGCAGCACGCGGTTGCCGGGCTGCAGCTTCAGCTCATCCGTCAGCACTCGGGCGATGCGATTGACCTCGCGCTGCGCCTGCCCGTAGGTCAGCGTGCGGCCGGGCGCGATGAACAGCTGCCGCCCGGCCCAGCCGCGCTCGCCGGCGCGGCCGAGCAGCTCGTGCACCAGGTTCACCTGGTCCGGCACGCGCAGCTCCGGCAGGTCGTAGCGCAGCTCGGGCCACTGCGCGCGCGGCGGCAGCCGGTCGTGGACGAAGCGGTCGGTCTGGGCGCTGGGTGGGCTCATCTCAAAACTCCTGTGCGCGGCAACCGCTGTCACCCACCAGGCCGGCATCAGGTCGGGAGGCCGCGGAGCAGGCCATGCCAGCGAACGCCGTGGCCGGACCTGTGCCGGCCACTGGCGTTGTCCCCCCTGCGAAGCAAAGGGGGGAAGACGCGCAGCGGCTCAGGGGGGTCATCCGAGAACCCCCTTGCCGATGATCAGCTGCTGCACTTCCGTCGCGCCCTCGTAGATGCGCAGCGCGCGGATGTCGCGGTACAGGCTTTCCACCTTGCTGCCCACCATCACGCCCAGGCCGCCGTGCATCTGCAGCGCCATGTCGATCACGCGCTGGGCGTTCTCGGTGGCGGTCATCTTGGCCATGGCGGCGGCCACGCTGCGCGCTTTCTGATCGCCCTGGCCGGTGTCGCGCATCCAGGCAGCGCGGTAGGTGAGCAGCGCGCCGGCATCGACCAGCGCCGCCATCTCGCCGAGCTTGGCCTGGGTGAGCTGGAAGTCGGCCAGGGTCTGACCGAACATGCGGCGCTGGCGGGCGTGCTGCACGGCTTCGGCCAGCGCGCGCCGTGCCATGCCCAGCGCGGCGCCGGCCACGCTGGCGCGGAAGATGTCCAGCGTCTGCATGGCCAGCTTGAAGCCGCCACCCGGCTCGCCCAGCAGCGCGTGCGCGGGCAGCGCGCAATCGGTGAAGCGCAGCGTGGCCAGCGGGTGCGGGGCCATCACCTGAATGGCGGCGCTGTCGTCCAGGCCCGGCGCATCCTTGTCGACGATGAAGGCGCTGATGCCGCGGCTGCCGACGCCGGGCTCGGTCCTGGCGAACACGCAGTAGAAATCGGCCAGCCCACCGTTGCTGATCCAGGTCTTGCTGCCGTTTAGACGCCAGGCCGTGGTTTCAACATCTTTTGAGCCGTCAGACCTCATCCCATTGACGCCTTTAGCTTCTGTTTTTATAGCAGCCACATCGGAACCCGCGTCCGGCTCGCTGAGCGCGAAGGCGGCGATCTTGCTGCCTTGCGCCACCGCCGGCAGGTAGGCCGCCTGCTGCGCCGGCGTGCCGGCCAGCGAGATGGCACCGCTGCCCAGGCCCTGCATGGCGAAGGCGAAGTCGGCCAGCGGCGAATAAAAGGCCAGGGTTTCGCGCAGCAGCACCAGCGCGCGCGAATCGAGCGCCGGCAGTGCGCCGCCGTGCGCCGCGGCCACGCAGTAGCGCAGCCAGCCGCCCTCGGCCAGGCCGTGCACCCAGTCGCGGCAGGCGGCGCGGTCGTCGGCTTCATCCACACGCTGTTCGTTGGCCCAGTCGGGCAGCGTTTCGGCGATGCGCCGGTGCGCGGCGTCGAAGAAGGGCAGCGCCAGATGCGCGGTGTCGGGCCGCAGCGTGGTGGCTTGCAGGATGCCGCTGCTGCTCATCAATCGCCTCCGAACACGGGCTTTTGCCGTGCGGCGAAAGCCTCGTACGCGCGGCGGAAGTCCTGCGTCTGCATGCAGATGGCCTGGGCCTGCGCCTCGGCCTCGATGGCCTGCTCGATGGTCATGGCCCACTCCTGGCTGAGCATGGTCTTGGTCATGCCGTGGGCGAAGGTCGGGCCTGCCGCCAGTTCGGCAGCCATGCCTTGCGCCCTGACCAGCAGGTCGCCAGGCTCATGCAAGGCGTTGAAGAAGCCCCAGGCCAGCCCTTCCTGCGCGCTCATGGCACGGCCGGTGAACAGCAGCTCGCTGGCGCGGCCCTGGCCGATCACACGTGGCAGCAAGGCGCAGGCACCCATGTCGGCACCGGCCAGGCCGACGCGGGTGAACAGGAAGGCGGTCCTGGTGGCGGCGGTGCCGTAGCGCAGATCGCAGGCCAGCGCCATCATGGCGCCGGCGCCGGCGCAGACGCCGTCGATGGCGCCGACGACGGGCTGCGGACAGCCGCGCATGGCCTTGACCAGATCGCCCGTCATGCGGGTGAACTCCAGCAGCTCGGGCATGCTCATCTTCGTCAGCGGGCCGATGATGTCGTGCACGTCGCCGCCGGAGCAGAAGTTGCCACCCTCGCCCGCCAGCACCACCACCTTCACGTCGGTGGCGTAGCGCAGGCCGTGGAACAGATCGCGCAGCTCGGCGTAGCTGTCGAAGGTGAGCGGGTTCTTGCGCTCCGGGCGGTTGAGCGTGACGGTGGCCACGCCGGCGGCGTCGCAGGCCCAGCTGAAATGCTGCGCCTCGTAGCCCGCACGCGCGCCGAATTGCGGGCGCATGGGGTTGGCGCTGCCGATGTAGTGCTTCACACGGTCTCCTGTTGCAGTTGCTTGACCTTGCCGAGCAAGGCGTGGAGCTGGCGCGCCTCGGCCTCGGACAGGCCGTGGAAGGCCTGCACGATCCAGGCCTCGTGCGCCAGCGCCATGGCGTTGAACTGGCGCCGGCCCTTGGCGGTGAGGCGCACGAGGTAGGCGCGCCGGTCGCCCGGCACCTCGACGCGCTCCACCAGGGCTTCGCGCTCCAGCTGGTCGGTGATGGTGGTGACGTTGCCGCCGGTGACCATCAGGCGGCGCGACAGCTCGTTCATGCGCAGGCCCTCGGGCGCGCGCTCGAGCTGCGCCATCAGGTCGAAGCGCGGCAGCGTCGTATCGAACTGCTCGCGCAGCTGGCTGCGCACCTGCTTTTCGATCAGCTGCGTGCAGGTGAGCATGCGCAGCCACAGGCGCAGCTCCTGCGGGTGCTCGGCATGGGCGCGGGCCTCCAGGTCCATCTCAGGCCCCTTCCGCTTCGCTATTGATAGCTGTCTGCGCCAGCCCCGCCTGGGCCAGAAGCACTTTTTGCTTCTCGAGTTCGCGGTAGAGCTGGTCGCGCCCGCTGAGGTACTGGCGCGGCCAGGCGACGTCGTGGCTCTGCAGCCTGGCGGCTTCATGCAACGTCCAGGCCGGATCGGCCAGGTGCGGGCGGGCGATGGCGCACAGGTCGGCCCGGCCGGCGGCGATGATGCCGTTGGCCTGGTCGGCCTCGGTGATGGCGCCGACGGCGATGGTAGCGATGCCCGCCTCGTTGCGGACGCGGTCGGCGAACGGTGTCTGGTACATGCGGCCGTAGACCGGCCGCGCGCGGCGCGTGGTCTGGCCGGACGAGACGTCGATCATGTCGCAGCCCGCCGCCTTGAACAGGCGCGCGATGGCCACTGCGTCGTCCGGCGTGATGCCGCCTTCGACCCAGTCATGGGCGGAGATGCGCACGCTCATCGGCCGATCCGCCGGCCAGGCCGCACGCATGGCGGTGAACACTTCCAGCGGCCAGCGGCAGCGGTTCTCCAGCGTGCCGCCGTAGACGTCGGTGCGGTGGTTGGTGAGCGGGCTGATGAACGACGACAGCAGGTAGCCGTGCGCGGCGTGCAGCTCCAGCCAGTCGAAACCGGCCGCGGCGGCGCGGCGGGTGGAGTCGACGAAGGCGTCTTTCAGCGCCGCCATCTCCGCATGCGTGATGGCCCGTGGCGTCTGGTTCTGCGGGCCGTAGGGGATGGCGCTGGCGGCCAGCAGCGGCCAATTGCCTTCGGGCAGCGGCTCGTCGATGGCTTCCCAGCCGAGCTGGGTCGAGCCCTTGGGACCGCTGTGGCCCAGCTGCAGGCCGATGGCGGCGCCGGTCTCGCGGTGCACGAAATCGACAATGCGCCGGAACGCGGCCTGCTGCGCGTCGTTCCACAAACCCGGGCAGCCGGGCGTGATGCGGCCTTCGGGCGTGGGGCTGGTCATCTCGACCATCACCAGCGCGGCACCGCCCTGGGCGCGCGCGCCCAGGTGCACCAGATGGTAGTCGCCCACCACGCCGTCCGCCGCGCTGTACTGCGCCATGGGCGAGACGACCACGCGGTTCTTCAATGTCAAGCCGCGTACGGTGAAGGGCGTGAACATGGGCAGCGGCGGTGCGCCGGTGCGCGCCGCGCCGTCCGCGGCTGCTGCGTCGCGCGGCCCAGGATGGTGGCTGGCAAACCACGCCTCGTAGCCCTGCAGCCAGCCGGCGTCGCGCAGCCGCAGGTTCTCGTGGCTGATGCGCTGGCTGCGCGTGAGCAGCGAGTAGGCGAACTGCTCGATCGCCATCCCGGTGTAGCGGTCCACGTTCTCGAACCATTCGGTGGAGTTGCGCGCGGCGTTCTGGATCTTCAGCACCTCGACGCTGCGGTGCGCCTGGTAGTCGGCGAGCGCTTCGTCCATGCCGGCGCCCGTAGCCTCGGCCTGGCGGAATTCGCGCGCCAGGTCGATGGCGTCTTCCATCGCCAGCTTGGTGCCGCTGCCGATGGAGAAATGCGCCGTGTGCGCCGCGTCGCCCATCAGCACGATGGGCACGCGCCGGCCCTGGATGGTTTCGTGGTGCACCCAGGTGTTGCAGATCACGCGCGGGAAGCGGATCCAGATGGCCGCGCCGCGGAGGTGTTTGGCGTTGCTGATCAGGCGATGGCCGTCCAGGTATCTGGCGAACAGCTTCTCGCAGAACGCAATGCCCTCTTCCTGGCTCATCTGGTCGAGGCCGTGGGCCTTCCAGACCGCCTCGGGCGTCTCGACGATGAAGGTGGAGGTGTCGTCGTCGAACTTGTAGGCATGGGCCTGGAACCAGCCGTGCTCGGTCTGTTCGAAGGCGAAGGTGAACGCGTCGAAGGTCTTTTTGGTGCCGAGCCAGACGAAGCGGCAGCGGCGCGTGTCGATGTCGGGCTGGAACACGTCTTCGTAGCGCGCGCGGATGCGGCTGTTGAGGCCGTCGCTGGCGATCACCAGGTCGGCGCCGTACTGGGCGGCCAGCGCGCGCTCGTCGGCGACGTCGGTTTCGAACACCAGTTCGACCCCCAGGGCGCGGCAGCGGTCCTGCAGGATGCCCAGCAGGTGCATGCGCCCGATGCCGCAGAAGCCGTGGCCGGTGGAGCGCACGCTGCGGCCCTTGTAGAAGACCTCGATGTCGTCCCAGTGGTTGAAGGCGTCGCCGATCAGGCGCGCGCTCTCGGCGTCGGCCACGCGCAGGTTCTCCAGCGTCTGGTCCGACAGCACCACGCCCCAGCCAAAGGTGTCGTCGGGCCGGTTGCGCTCGACCACCACCACCCGGCAGCCGGGCCGCTGTTTCTTCAGCAGCAGGCCGAAGTACAGGCCCGCAGGGCCGCCGCCGATGCACAGGACGCAGGACAGGTTGTTCATGTCGATATTGTTTAAGCTTGAACAATCATTGTCAAGCCCCCGGAACTGGCGGGCCGCCGTGGGTTGTCCCACCCAGGGGATGTTGTCGCCGAAGGCGCTCCGCGCCACCGCGCTCCCGATGCGCAGCCGTCCGACAAAACGGGCCGGCGTGAACGGGCACAATGGCGGTGTAACGCCTTTGTTCTCGACGCAACCGTGCGTCAAGCCATTCGCCGGAGAAAAACCATGCTCTACAAATTCAAGTCCCAGGCCGCCGCCGAAGTCATCATGTTGCAGCCGGACGCGGAGACCCTGCTCAAGATCATCGGCAAGTCACCCGCGCCGCAGGGCATCGTCACGGTGGATCAGGTGCCGGCCGCGGTGGCCGCCCTCCACAAGGCGATCGAGGCGCAGGAGGCTGCCGCCAACGCACCGGCGGCCGACAAGAGCGACGACGAAACCGACACCAGCGGCGGCGTGTCGCTGCGCAGCCGCGCCGGCCCGTTCATCGAGTTGCTGGAAAAGAGCGCGGCGGCGGGCAAGGATGTGGTCTGGGGAGTTTAGAGACTCCCTGAGTCACTGAGGCGCCGCGTGCTCGCCGCCAGAGACGGCGGCTCTTCGGCTTGCCCGGGTCTGCGCAGGCAGGTCAGGAGCCGCAGGCCTCAGCCTCTCTCGCTGCGCTAGGGGGAACACCGCCAGCGGCCGGTACAAGCCCGGCCCGGCGATCACCGGCTTGGCCTGCTCCGCGGCCTTCTGATGGCTTGACTCGCCCTCCCCAGGTGGAGGGTTGGACCAGGGATTTGAGACCCTGACGGATCGGCACCTCACCGCTTGGCGCCAGCGGTTCAGGAGCGCCCCCTGAGGCAAGATGATCGCCGCGCCATCGCGGGCACCCACCCTCGGGCGGCGGGCATCCAGCCTCAGTCCACCTTGGCGCCGGAGGCCTTGACGACCTTGGCCCACTTGACGTGTTCGGCGTCGATCATCCTGGCGAATTCGGCCGGCGTGTTGCCGCCGGGGGCGGCGCCCTGGGCCAGCAGCTTGTCGCGCACGGCGGGTGAGGCCAGCGCCTTGGCGGTTTCCTGCTGGATGCGGTTGACGATGTCCGCCGGCGTGCCGGCCGGTGCCAGCAGGCCGAACCAGCTGCTGGCCTCATAGCCCTTGAGGGCCGGGCCACCGACCTCTTCCACGGTGGGCACATCGGGCAGCGCGGGCGAGCGCTTGGCGCTGGTGACGGCCAGCGGCAGCAGCTTGCCGCCCTTGATCTGCTGCATCGACGACGGCAGGTTGTCGAACATCACGTCCATGTTGCCGGCCACCATGTCGAGCAGCGCCGGGCCGGAGCCGCGGTAGGGCACGTGCAGCATGTAGACACCTGCCATGCTCTTGAACAGCTCGCCGGCCATGTGGATCGACGTGCCGTTGCCGCTGGAAGCCATGTTGAGCTTGCCGGGATGCGCCTTGGCGTACTTGATGAAGCTGGCCACGTCGGTGATGCCCAGCTCCTTGGCCTTGGCGGCGTTCATCTCCATCACGTTCGGCACACCGGCCACCAGGGTGATGGGCGCGAAGTCCTTGATCGGGTCGTACGGCAGCTTGCTGTAGAGCGCGCGGTTGATGCCGTGCGTGCCCACCGTGCCCATCAGCAGCGTGTAGCCGTCGGGCGCCGACTTGGCGACGATGTCCGCGCCCACGTTGCCGCCGGCACCCGAGCGGTTGTCCACGATGAACTGCTGGCCGAACGCCTTGGACAGCTCCGGTGCGATGGCGCGCGCCAGGATGTCGGTGGTGCCGCCGGCCGCGAAGGGCACGACGATCTTCACCGTCTTGTCGGGCCAGTGGCTTTGCGACCAGGCCGGCGCCGCTACGAAAATCGAAGCTGCTACCGCCGATGCGGCCAGGGCCAGGCGCCGGTTCATCTTGAACTTGATGGATGTCATGAGGTCTCCTCTCTGCTGTGAATCAGGTTGCCCAGGGCTTGCTTCAACGGCTGCCCGGGCACAAAGCCCAGCGCCCCGGCCGCCGCGTTGCAGTGGCTGAGGACGCCTTGATCATAGGTGCTGCTCGCCTCGCCGATGCGGGCGCTGTCGTGCGCCACGGTGCAGGCCGCCAGCCCGTGGCCCTGCAGGAATGCGAGCGCGGCGATGCCCGCGCCATCCCTGCCGACCCCGGCGTCGTTGAACACCGAAAGCAGCGGCCGCGCGGCCAGCGCATAGCGTGCAGAGCTCATGCCGCCGTGCGAGCCGCTCACAGCCACACAGCCGGCATCGGACGCGCCGAGCTGGGTGATGGAATCGACGATGCGCAGAGAGGCTTGCATGAACAACGGCGCCGCGCACGGTGGCCGGGCGGCGCGTGCAGATGGTAGGCAGGCACCGATGCCCCGTCATCGGGGTTTGCCAGCGGTAGAGCGCGTTGAGGGTCGCCTGCGCGACGCCTGCGGCTACTCGTAGCTGCGCGCGTCCTCGATCACCTTGCCGTCGTTGGGCAGGCTGCCGGGGGCCACCACTTCGACGTCGCCGCGCAGCTTGGTCACGTCGCGCACGGCGTCGGCCACGCGCTGGGCCAGACCCTCGGCGCCGGCGCTTTCCACCAGCAGCTTCATCTGGTCGTTGGCCATGGCGCCGCTCACCACCAGGCGGGCGCGGGCGATCTCGGGAAAGCGCTTGACGATCTCCGCCACCTGGCCGGGGTGCACGAACATGCCGCGGATCTTGGTGGTCTGGTCGGCGCGGCCCAGCCAGCCCTTGATGCGCGCGTTGGTGCGGCCCGTGGGGCAGGCGCCGGGCAGCAGCGCCGACAGGTCCCCGGTGCCGAAGCGGATCAGCGGGTAGTCGGGGTTCAGCACCGTGACCACCACCTCGCCCACCTCGCCTTCGGCCACCGGATCGCCGGTGCCCGGCCGCACGATCTCGACGATCACGCCTTCGTCGATCACCAGGCCCTCGCGCGCGCGGGTCTCGTAGGCAATCAGGCCGACATCGGCCGTGGCGTAGCTCTGGTAGACCGCCATGCCGCGTTCGGCGAACCAGTCGCGCAGGCTGGGCGGAAAGGCCTCGCCGCCGACCAGGCCCTTGACCAGACTGCGCATGTCGGTGCCGCTTTCCTGCGCCTTCTCGACCAGGATGCGCAGGAAGCTCGGGGTACCCAGGTAGCCCTGCGGGCGCAGTTCGGCGATGGCCTGCAGCTGCTGCTCGGTCTGGCCGGTGCCGGCCGGGAACACCGTGCAGCCGACGGCGTGCGCGCCCGATTCCATGATGAACGCGCCGGGCGTCATGTGGTAGCTGAAGGCGTTGTGCACCAGGTCGCCGGCGCGAAAGCCTGCCGCGAACAGGGCACGGGCGGCGCGCCAGTAGTCGCGCGTCGTGCCCTCCGGCTCATAGATCGGGCCGGGGCTGGCGTACAGGCGCGGCATGGCGGCGCCGTAGCGGATGGCGGCAAAGCCGCCGAAGGCATCCTTGCCGGCCGCGCGGCTGGCCTGCTGGCGCGCCAGCAGCTCGCTCTTGCGCGTGACCGGCAGGCGCGCCAGCGCGGCGCGCGAGTTGACGGCCGCCGCATCCACGCCCGCCAGGATCTCGCCCATGGCCGCACTGGCCGCCTGCGCGTGCGCCACCTGCCGCGGCAGCGCCGCCATCAGCGCCGCCTCACGCTCGGCCGGCGAACGCGTTTCCAGGGCATCGAAGAAATCACTCATCACATGGTCCCAAACACTACTTCTTTGATAGCTGCCTGCGCTCGCCAAATAAGGGCTGACATCCAATTTCACTCAATAAAGACCAAACCCCAACCATCACCTCGCCCAATGGCCCATCAGGCGCGGAACCCATGGCCGCGGAGCAGGCCAAGCCAGCGGACGCCGTGGCCGGGCCTGTACCGGCCAGTGGCGTTGTCCCCCTGGGAGGGGAGGCGCCGCAGGCGACTCAGGGGGAGCCTTGCCGTCAAGCCAGCCACCGCTTGCGCCGCTTGTAGCTCTTGACGTCGCGGAAGCTCTTGCGCTCGCCGCCGCCCACGCCAAGGTAGAACTCCTTCACGTCCTCGTTGCTGGCCAGCTCGGCGGCGGTGCCGTCCATCACCACGCGGCCGCTTTCCATGATGTAGCCGTAGTCGGCGTACTTGAGGGCCATGTTGGTGTTCTGCTCGGCCAACAGGAAGGTCGTGCGCTCCTTGCCGTTCAGGTCCTTGACGATGTGGAAGACCTCGTCGACGATCTGCGGCGCCAGGCCCATGGAGGGCTCGTCCAGCAGCACCATGGTGGGGTTGCACATCAGCGCGCGGCCAATGGCGCACATCTGCTGCTCGCCGCCGGAGGTGTAGGCCGCCTGGCTGGTGCGCCGCGTCTTCAGGCGCGGGAAGTAGGTGTAGACCTTGTCCAGGTTGGCCGCGATCTCGCCCTTGTCCTTGCGCGTGTAGGCGCCGGTGAGCAGGTTTTCCTCGATCGTCAGGTGCGCGAAGCAGTGGCGCCCTTCCATCACCTGCACCACGCCGCGCTTGACCAGCTCGGCCGGGCTCAGGTTCTCGATGCGCTCGCCGCGATAGTCGATGCTGCCCTTGGTGACCTCGCCCCGCTCACCCTTGAGCAGGTTGGACACCGCGCGCAGCGTGGTCGTCTTGCCGGCGCCGTTGCCGCCCAGGATGGCCACGATGCCGCCTTCCGGCACCGTGAGCGACACGCCCTTGAGCACCAGGATCACGTGGTTGTAGATGACCTCGATCCCGTTGACGGTGAGGATGGTCTTGGGCGTCGCTTCGGTAGACATGGCAACAGGCCTGCTTTCGAACATCAACAAGAGGATTCGTGACTCCTGAGGCCGGGGCAGCCCGGCCACAGGAGCGGCAGCGCGGGATGAAGCCCGCGCTGCCCAGGGGGCCGGTCAGGAGTTGCAGTCGCCCGCGGCGCGGCGTTGCAGCTTCTTGTCGGCCAGGTACTTCTCGGCGCCGGACTTGACCATCGGCTTGAGGATGGCGTCGTCGGCCTGGTACCAGGTGTCGCCGATGGTCCACTTGCCGCCGTCCCAGGTCTGCACGCGCGCCCAGGTGGAGCCCATGTGGTCGGCGCAGGTGGTCTGCAGCGGCCGCATCACGCCCGTGAAGCCCAGCGCGTCGAGCCGCTTCTGGTCGAGGTTGAGGTTCTCCAGGCCCCAGCGCACCTGCTCGGCGGTCATCACCTTGCCCTTGCCGAAGCGCTCCTGCGCCTTGCGCACGGCCTCTACGCCCAGCATCTGGATGATCACGCCGCGCGTGTACAGCACCTGGCCCACCTCGTCCTTGGGACCCGTGCCCTGGCCCTTGTCGTGGACGTACTTCATGATGTCCTGGATCACCTTGTACTGCGTGCCGGAGCCGTTCAGCGCCAGCGCGTGGTAGCCCTTGGCACCGGCGCCCACGTCGCGCACGTCAGGCTCGGCACCGGCCCACCACACGCCGTACATCTTGTCGCGCGGATAGCCGGTGGCCTGGGCCTCCTTGAGGGCGGTGGAGTTCATCACGCCCCAGCCCCACAGCAGCACGTAGTCGGGACGCTGCTGGCGCACCTGCAGCCAGGTGGCCTTCTGCTCGACGCCCGGCGCGGTGACCGGCAGCAGCGACAGGTCAAAGCCGTGCATCTTGGCGCGCTCCTGAAGCAGCGGGATCGGCTCCTTGCCGAACGGGCTGTCGTGGTAGACCAGCGCGATCTTCTTGCCCTTGAGCTTGTCCAGCCCGCCCAGCGACTTGGCGATGTCCTGGATCAGGATGTCGGCGCCGGTCCAGTAGCTGCCCATCATCGGGAAGTTCCACTTGAAGGCCATGCCGTCCTGCGACACCGACAGGCCGTAGCCCAGCGTCATCAGCGGGATCTTGTCGGTGGGCGCCTTCTCGGTCAGCGCGAAGGTGATGCCGGTGGACTGCGGGTCGATGTAGGTCACGCCGGGCTTGCTCTTCAGGCGCTCGTAGCACTCCACGCCGCGGTCGGTGGCGTAACCGGTCTCGCACTCCTCCCAGGTCAGTTTGACGCCGTTGATGCCGCCGTCGCGCGCATTGATCATCTTCAGGTAGTCCTGCTTGCCGTTGGCCCAGGGCGTGCCGTTGGGCGCGTAGGGGCCGGTGCGGTAGGACAGCAGCGGGAAGAACTGCTCGGCCTGCGCGAACGCGCTGGTGGCGATCGACGAAGCCGCGACCACGGCGGCGGCGATCAGGGTGCGGGATAGCTTCATGGTTGTCTCCTCTTGGTGGTGGTTGAAGCGATGGGAAATCAATGCGGGAAGGGCCACAAGCGCAATTTCTGCTTGCCGACCGACCACAGCCTGGCCAGCCCGTGCGGCTCGACGATCAGGAACCAGACGATCAGCGCGCCGAAGATCATCAGCTCCACATGCGAGGCGGTGGCGGTGGAGAAGCTCACGCCGAACAGGCCGCCCAGCCAGGGCAGGAACTGGTTCAGGAAGATCGGCAGCACCACGATGAAGCCGGCGCCGAACAGGCTGCCCATGACCGAACCCAGCCCGCCGATGATCACCATGAACAGCAGCTTGAACGACAGGTCGACGTTGAAGGCGCCCGGCTCCCATGCGCCCAGGTAGACGAAGGCCCACAGCGCGCCGGCCACACCGACGATGAAGCTGCTGACGGCAAACGCCGTGAGCTTGGCGTACATGGGGCGGATGCCGATCACGGCGGCGGCCACGTCCATGTCGCGAATGGCCATCCACTCGCGACCGATGGCGCTGCGCGTGAGGTTCTTCACCAGCAGCGCCATCACCGCCAGGAACGCCAGGCAGAACAGGTACTTGGACTCCGGGCTCTCGATCGGCAGGCCGAACACCTGCAGGTGCGCCACCGACACCGAGCCGGACGCCGAGTCGTTGGTCAGCCACTTGATGCGCAGGAACATCCAGTCGGAGAAGAACTGCGCCGCCAGCGTGGCCACCGCCAGGTACAGACCCTTGACGCGCAGGCTGGGCAGGCCGAACAGCACGCCGAACACCGTGGCGCAAAGGCCGCCCAGCAGGATGGCCGGCACCACCGGCATGCCGTCGAAACGCACGAAGAAGTTGTAGGCGCCGTAGGCCCCCACCGCCATGAAGGCGCCGGAGCCGAGCGAGATCTGCCCGCAGTAACCCACCAGCACGTTCACGCCCAGCGCGGCCAGCGCCATGATCAGGAACGGGATCAGGATGGAAAGAAAGAAGTACTCGCTGGCCAGGAAGGGCACGACCAGGAAGGCGAAGGCGACGATCAGCAACACACCCCAGCGGTCCTGCGCGATCGGGAAGATCTGCTGGTCCGCCTGGTAGCTGGTCTTGAACTGGCCGTTTTCTCGGTAGAACATGGCTTTTATGAATCAAATCGGCCTTTGGCCCTTGAGTGACGGGCGCAGGCAGCTATTGAATTGATAGCTCATACGCGATCGATGATCTTCTCGCCGAACAGGCCCTGTGGGCGGAACAGCAGGAACACCAGCGCCAGCACGTAGGCGAACCAGATCTCGATGCCGCCGCCCACATAGGGGCCGAGGTACACCTCCGACAGCTTCTCGCCCACGCCGATGATCAGCCCGCCGATGATGGCGCCCGGCACGCTGGTCAGGCCACCCAGGATCACCACCGGCAGCGCGCGCAGCGCCACCGTGGCCAGCGAGAACTGCACGCCCAGCTTGCTGCCCCAGATCATCCCGGCCACCAGTGCCACCACGCCGGCCACCGTCCAGACGATCACCCAGATGCGCGACAGCGGAATGCCGATCGACTGCGCGGCCTGGTGGTCGTCGGCCACGGCGCGCAGCGCCCGGCCGGTCTTGGTCTTCTGGAAGAACACCGACAGCGCCGCCACCAGCGCCGCGGCGATCAGCGCGGCGATCAGGTCTTCCTTGTTCACCAGGATGCCGCCCTGGAAGGTGTTCTCGAACAGGAACATCGGATCCTTGGGCATGCCGATGTCGATGCTGTAGATGTCGCTGCCGAACAGCGACTGGCCCATGCCTTCCAGGAAATAGGTGATGCCCAGCGTGGCCATCAGCAGCGTGGCGCCTTCCTGGTTCACCAGGTGGCGCAGCACCAGGTGCTCCACCAGCCAGGCCACCACGAACATCAGCGCCCCGGCGGCCACGAAGGCCAGCAGGTTGGCGACGATCTTGTTGTCCAGCCCCAGCCAGCCCGGGAACCATTCGGAAAAGCGCGCCATCGCCAGCGCGGCGAACAGCACCATCGCGCCCTGGGCGAAGTTGAACACGCCCGAGGCCTTGAAGATCAGCACGAAGCCCAGCGCCACCAGCGCGTACAGCATGCCCGTCATCAGGCCGCCGAGCAGTGTTTCCAGAAAGAATCCCATGTTCAGTCTCTCAGTGCAGTCTGGCGCCGCAGGCATCCGACGGCCGCGGAGCAGGCCCAGCCAGCGACCGCCGTGGCCGGGGTCTCCCCGGCCACCAGCGGTGTCCCCCCTCGCGAAGCAAGAGGGGGGAAGGCGCGCAGCGACTCAGGGGGGTGTCCCATTTCAATGACTCGTCCCGAGGTACGCGCTGATCACGTCCTCGTTGTTGCGCACCTCTTCGGGGGTGCCGTCGCCGATCTTCTTGCCGTAGTCGAGCACGACCACGCGGTCGGAGATGTCCATCACCACGCCCATGTCGTGCTCGATCAGCACGATGGTGGTGCCGAACTCGTCGTTCACGTCCAGGATGAAGCGGCTCATGTCCTGCTTTTCCTCGACGTTCATGCCGGCCATGGGCTCGTCCAGCAGCAGCACCTGCGGCTCCATCGCCAGCGCGCGGCCCAGGTCCACGCGCTTCTGCAGGCCATAGGGCAGCTGGCCCACCGGTGTCTTGCGGTGCGCCTGGATCTCCAGGAAATCGATGATGCGTTCGACGAACTCGCGGTGGCGGATTTCCTCGCGCTCGGCCGGGCCCCAGCGCAGCGCCTGCAGCAGCAGGTTGCTTTTGATCTTGAGGTTGCGGCCGGTCATGATGTTGTCCAGCACGCTCATGCCCTTGAACAGGGCCAGGTTCTGGAAGGTGCGCGCCACGCCCATCTCGGCCACCTGGCGGCTGTTCATGTGGCTGAAGGTCTTGCCGCGGAAGGTGATGCTGCCTTCGGTAGGCGTGTACACGCCGTTGATGCAGTTGAGCATCGAGCTCTTGCCGGCGCCGTTGGGGCCGATGATCGAGCGGATCTCGTGCTCGCGCACGTCGAAGCTGATGTCGGTGAGCGCCTTCACGCCGCCGAAGCGCAGGCTGATGTTCTGGATGTCCAGCGCCACGTCGCCGATCTTCCGGCCATTTTCGGCTGCAGCCGGCATCTGGCTGGCGCCGGCAGCTATCGTTTCAGGAGTTGCCACGGCGTTCATGCGGCCTCCCTGACGGGCGGGAAGCGCTTGGCCTCCAGGATCTGCAGGGTGGCGCTGACCTTGCCGGTGCGGCCGTCCTCGAACTTCACCGCGGTTTCGATGAACTGCTCGCTGCGATCAGAATACAGCGCGTCGATCAGCACGCCGTACTTGTCGCCGATGAAGTTGCGCCGCACCTTGCGTGTGCGGGTGAGTTCGTCGTCGTCGGGGTCGAGTTCCTTGTGCAGCACCAGGAAGCGGGCGATCTGGGTGTCTTCCATGCCCTCCTCGGCCGCCAGGTCGGCGTTCACCTTCTCGACGCACTCCTTCATCATGGCCAGCACCTCGGGCTTGCCGGCCAGGTCCACGTAGCCGGCGTAGGGCAGGCCCTGGCGCTCGGCCCAGTTGCCCACGGCGTCGAAGTCGATGTTGAGGAAGGCGCAGACCTGCTCCCGGCCGGTGCCGAAACACACCGCTTCCTTCACCTGCGGGAAGAACTTGAGCTTGTTCTCGATGTAGTTGGGCGCGAACATGGCGCCGCCGGCCATCTTGCCGACGTCCTTGGCGCGGTCGATGATGCGCAGGTGGCCATCGTGGTCGAGCACACCGGCGTCGCCGGTGTGGAAGTAGCCCTCGGCGTCCATCACCTCGGCGGTGGCGTCCGGGCGCTTGTAGTATTCCTTGAGCACCGACACGCCCTTGACCAGCACCTCGCCGTTGTCGGCGATCTTCAGCTCGATGCCCGGCGCCACCTCGCCCACGCTGCTGAACTTGACGCGGCCGTTCTTCTGGATGCAGACGTAGGCGCAGGTTTCGGTCTGACCGTACAGCTGCTTGAGGTTGACGCCGATGGAACGGAAGAAGCGGAACAGGTCCGGTCCGATGGCCGCGCCCGCCGTGTAGGCCACGCGGATGCGCGTCAGCCCCATGGCGTTCTTCAGCGGCCCGTACACCAGCACGTTGCCCAGGGCGTACTTCAGGCGGTCCAGCGCGCCCACCGGCTTGCCATCGAGGATGTCGGCGCCCACGCGGCGCGCCACGTCCATGAAGACGGCGTGCATGCGCTGCTTGATCCTGGCCGCATCTTCCATGCGGATCGACACCGATGTCAGCATGCCCTCGAACACCCGCGGCGGCGCGAAGTAGTAGGTGGGGCCGATCTCGCGCATGTCGATGGCCACCGTGTCGCTGGATTCCGGACAATTGATGGTGAAGCCCGCCACCAGCCACTGCGCCAGGGAGAACAGGTGGTCGCCCACCCAGGCCGGAGGCAGGTAGGAGAGCACGTTGTCCTTGCCGTTCAGTCCGTCGGTGGTCACGCCACCCTCGGCCGCGCCGATGAAGCTGGCGTGCGTCTGGCACACACCCTTGGGCCGGCCGGTGGTGCCGGAGGTGTAGAGGATCACCGACACGTCGTCCGGCTGCCCCTGCGCGACCCCTTGCCCGAACAGCTGCGGGTGCAGCTCATCGTGCTTGCGGCCCAGGGCCATCAGCTCGTCGACGCTGATCAGGCCCGCGTCGGTGTAGTTGCGCAGGCCGCGCGGGTCGTCGTAGATGATGTGGGTGAGGCCGGGCACGGCCTCCTCGCCCTCGGCGGCGCGCAGCTCCAGCAGCTTGTCGACCTGCTCCTGGTCTTCGGCGAAGGCGAAGTGCACCTCGGCATCGCGCAGCACGAAGGCCATCTCGGCGGCCACGGCGTCCTGGTACATGGGCACCGGCACGCCGCGCAGGCTTTGCGCGGCCAGGAACATCAGGTACAGGTGCGGGCGGTTGTCGCCCACGATGGCCAGGTTCTGCCCGGGCGCGAAGCCGAGCGCGGACAGGCCCATCGCCATCCAGCGCACTTCATCCAGCGCGCGCTGCCAGCTCCAGGTCTGCCAGATGCCGTATTCCTTCTCGCGCAGCGCGGGCGCGCTTGGGCGCTCGCTGGCGTGCTTTTGCAGAAGGCGCGGGAAGGTGGTCGCCATGGGCGAGGTGTCTCCTGATCTTGTGGGGCCGCCCGGCGCGGGGCGGGCCGTTTAATGCTTCGCATGGTAGGCCCAGACTTTGACGCCATGTTGTCGTTTGGACGACAATTGAACCCCGATCCGCCTAGGTATTTCCCTAAGCCATGCCATCCCCCAGCCTGCACGACCGCCGCCGCCTGCTCAACGACGACGAGCTGGCCGGCGTGCCCTGGCTCGCGCATCTGGAGCGCGGCGTGCGGGGGCGCGTGGAGGCGGAGCTGCGCATCGGCGAAGCCGCGCCGGGCGACCTAATCTGCCGCGTAGGCCGGCCGGCGACCTACTGGTTCGGCGTGGTCGAGGGCCTGCTGAAGATGAGCACCGACACCGCCGGCGGCCAGACCATCACCTACTCCGGCCTCACGCCCGGCGGCTGGTTCGGCGAGGGCACGACGATGAAGCGCGAGCCCTACCGCTACAACGTGCAGGCGCTGCGCAAGAGCCTGGTGGCCGGGCTGCCGGTGGACACCTTCCACTGGCTGCTGGACCATTCGATCGGCTTCAACCGTTTCGTGATGAACCAGCTGAACGAGCGGCTGGCGCAGTTCATCGGCGCCATCGAGGCCGACCGCACCCCCAACCCCGAGCAGCGCGTGGCCCGCAGCCTGGCGGCGCTGGTGAATCCGGTGCTGTTCCCCGGCGTGGGCGAGGTGCTGCGCATCACGCAGCAGGAGCTGGCCTATCTGGTGGGCCTGTCGCGCCAGCGCGTGAACGAGGCGCTGCAGGCGCTGGCGGCGCAAGGGCTGCTGCGCATCGAGTACGGGGGGTTGCGGATTCTGGATCTTGGCGCGCTGAGGTCCCCCCCTGAGTCGCTGGCGCGCCTTCCCCCCTGAGGGGAGACAACGCCGGTGCCCGGCGCGGGTCCGGGCACGGCGTTCGCTGGATGGGCCTGCTCCGCGGCCTTTGGGGGTGGCCAAGACGCATTGCAATGGTTTCAGTATTTTTGAAGTCAAACCGGCCTTTTGCCCAATACTGGCAGGCGCAGGCAGCCATCAATTTGATAGCAATCCATAATCCTTTCATGACATCCTCAGGCTTTCGCCGCGCCCCACGCCCCGATGGCGCGCTATCCGTTGCCGGTGCGCCGGCCGGTGGCGGCACGGTGCGGCTGAACAAGCGGCTGGCCGACATGGGGCTGTGCTCGCGCCGCGAGGCGGACGAATGGATCGAGCGCGGCTGGGTGCGCGTGAACGGCGAGGTGGCCGCCATGGGTACCAAGGTGCTGCCGCAGGACCACGTAACGGTCCAGCGCGAGGCCGCCCACGCGCAGGCGCAGCGCGTGACCATCCTGCTGCACAAGCCCGTGGGCTACGTGAGCGGCCAGGCGGAAGACGGCTACGAACCCGCCGTGGTGCTGGTGGAGCCGCGCCACCACTGGCGCGGCGACGCCAGCCGCACCCGCTTCACGCCGGCGCAGCGCAAGGGCCTGGCGCCGGCCGGGCGGCTGGACATCGATTCCACCGGCCTGCTCGTGCTCACACAGGACGGCCGCGTGGCCCGCCAGCTGATCGGCGAGGATTCCGACGTCGAAAAGGAATACCTGGTGCGCGTACAGATGGGCCAGGTGGCGATCAACGTGCAGGCCGCTTTCCCGCCCGCGCAGCTGGCGCGCCTGCGTCACGGCCTGTCGCTGGACGGTCAGCCGCTCAAGCCCGCGCAGGTGAGCTGGCAGAACCCGGAGCAGTTGCGCTTCGTGCTCAAGGAAGGCAAGAAGCGCCAGATCCGCCGCATGTGCGAGGCCGTAGGCCTGACGGTGACGGGCCTGAAGCGCGTGCGCATCGGCCAGATTGCGCTGGGGCATCTGCCGGTGGGGCAGTGGCGCTACCTGGGCGAGCAGGAGCGCTTTTGAACTCGGCAAAGCCTGGGCAACGATCGCTCCCCAGGCGCTCGCCGGGGCTGCCCCGCCGTGGCCCTATCGTCTTGTGCCAGCCAGCTCGCGCACCTCTCGCGGCGTGCCGGTCCATATCTCGAAGAAACCTTCGCGACGGCTGACCTGCATCCAGGTGGTCCAGCGGGTATGGTCCAGCGACGGCGGCGTGACCGCCAGTTCGCGCTGCTCCATGGCAATCACCAGCGTGCCACCGCGCTGGTAGCCGGGCTGCGCCTGTGCATGGCGAACCATGTCCTGTACCTTGCGAAGTTCCGCCTGGTTGGCCTGGGACAAGCCGTAGATCCACCAGCGCCGGCCCGCGCCTGGCGGCTCCAGGCCGGTCGTGGTGGCCGCTGTGGCGAGCATCAGCGGCACACGAAGGTCAACGGGCGCAAACGCGCCTTCGACCTTGGGGGTCAGCCGGATCGTCAGGATGGGCGCGCTGCCAGGGGGCGGCGATACGCGCGCATCCACCTGGACGGCCACCATGAGTTCGGCAGGATCGGCCTCCAGCAACTGGCCGGACAGGCGGCTCAGCCGAGGAAGGGCGGTCAAGGGAATGCCACCGCAGGCGCCAAGCGCTGCGCAGACTGCAGCCAGGAAACTGCGTCGAGGGAAGAGAGAAGGGGCAGGGCTCATCGAAGTTGACAATGGTTGTTTTACAGATAATAATTATTGCAAGACAATAATTTTAATCAACCGCTACGCTCAGAGCTGCCCCATGATCGACACCCATAAAACCCTCTATTCCCCCTTGAAAACGCGGCTTCAGCTGGCCAGCTGCGCGATGATGTGGGGGTGCCGGCTCTTGCTGCTGGCGCTGCCGGTGGCGCTGGCCACGTACTGGCTCTCGGCCAGTGACGCTGCGCTCGTCTCGGGTGCTCACCTTCCCACGCACGCCGTGGCGCAACCGCTTGCCGATTGGCAGCGCATCGTCGCGGCACTCATCGCCGCCGTGCCACTGGCCTTGCTGCTAGTGGGCCTGAGGCAGGCAGGGTCTTGCTTCCAGATGTTTTCCCGCGGACAGGTCTTCACTCTGCAAGCGGCCCGTCTGCTCGGGAGCTTTGCAGCCTGGGTGGCTTGGGCTGCTCTGGCGTCGCTGCTGGCCGACAGCGCGATTTCGTCTCTGCTGACGCTGGGCAATCCACCGGGGCAGCGGCACCTGTCTGTGGCCATTGGCTCGGAGCAGGTGCTTTTGCTGTTCTTCGCAGGCATGGTGTGGCTGATGGCCTCCGTGATCACCCAGGGGCACTCGTTGGCCGAAGACAATGAGGGCTTCGTCTGATGCCCATCGTCGTCCGGCTGGATCTCATGCTTGCGCGGCGCAAGGTCAAGTCGCGTGATCTGGCGGAATTTGTAGGCATCACGGAGGCCAACATGTCGCTGCTCAAGCAAGGCAAGATTCGCGGTGTGCGGTTCGAGACGCTTGAGAAGATCTGCGCATACCTGGACTGCCAGCCAGGCGACCTGCTGTGCTATGTCCCCGAAGACGCACCGGGCTCGTGAAGTCTGCCAAGAATGATCCGGCCACCATGCGGCGTCGGCAGGAGTGCCTGGGACCGGTGCGCCAAGCGGGATGTCGACCTCACTCCTGCCCAGGCGCGCATCGGCATTGATCGATGAGGCACCGTGTGGCCTTCGCCTGAATGCGCTTGAAGTGGCGCCGCCCGCCCCCATCTGGCCCGCATGGCGGCCCGGCCGCACCCCTTCATCCAACCTTTCGACCGATCCGAGTCCATGAGCAACAAGCAAAAACACAGCTTCCAGGCCGAAGTGGCGCAGGTGCTGCACCTGGTCACGCACTCCCTGTATTCCCACCCCGAGATCTTCCTGCGCGAACTGGTCTCCAACGCCTCCGACGCCTGCGACAAGCTGCGCTTCGAGGCACTGCACGACCCGGCCCTGTACGGCGACCAGCCCGAGCTGGAGGTGCGCATCAGCTTCGACAAGGAGGCGCGCACCCTCACCGTGACCGACACCGGCATCGGCATGAGCGAGCAGGAGGCCATCGACAACCTGGGCACCATCGCCAAGAGCGGCACGCGCGCCTTCGCGGCCAGGCTGTCGGGCGACGACAAGGCCGATTCGCAGCTCATCGGCCAGTTCGGCGTGGGCTTCTACGCCGGCTTCATCGTGGCCGACAAAATCACCGTGGAATCGCGCCGCGCCGGCCTGCCGCCCGAGCAGGGCGTGCGCTGGGTGAGCGACGGCAGCGGCGACTTCGAGGTGGAAGCCATCACCCGCGCGGCGCGCGGCACCAGCGTGATCCTGCACCTGCGCGACGATGCGCTGGAGTTCGCCGACGGCTGGCGCCTGAAGGAGCTGATCGGCAAGTACTCCGACCACATCAGCCTGCCCATCAGGATGGAAGGCGAGAAGTGGGAAGAGGCCGAGCAGGAAGGCCAGCCCGGCCGCATGGTGAAGACCGGCGAATGGGAAACCGTGAACCAGGCCACCGCTCTCTGGACCCGGCCCAGGAAAGACGTCACCGACGAGCAGTACGTGCAGTTCTACGAGCAGCTGGCCCACGACTGGCAGCCGCCGCTGGCCTGGACGCACAACCGCGTCGAAGGCAGCACCGAATACACGCAACTGCTCTACCTGCCCAGCCACGCGCCCATGGACATGTGGGACCGCGACCGCAAGGCCGGCGTGAAGCTCTACGTGAAGCGCGTGTTCATCATGGACGACGCCGAGCAGCTGCTGCCGCGCTACCTGCGCTTTGTGAAGGGCGTGGTCGATTCGGCCGACCTGCCGCTCAACGTGAGCCGCGAGCTGCTGCAGGAAAGCCGCGACGTGAAGACCATCCGCGAAGGCAACACGCGCCGCGTGCTCGCCCTGCTGGAAGACCTGGCCAAGGCGCCGGCCGACGCCGAAGCCAAGGCAGACGGCGAACAGGCCCCCGCCGACAAATACGCCACCTTCTGGCGCGAGTTCGGCGCCGTGCTCAAGGAGGGCCTGGGCGAAGACACGGGTAACCGCGAGCGCCTGCTCAAGCTGGTGCGCTACGCCTCCACCGAGTCCGACACGCCCACGGTGGGTCTGGCCGACTACAAGGCGCGCATGAAGGAAGGCCAGAAGGCGATCTACTACATCACCGCCGACACGCTGGCCGCCGCCAAAAACAGCCCGCAACTCGAGATCTTCCGCAAGAAGGGCATCGAGGTGCTGCTGATGACCGACCGCGTGGACGAATGGTCGCTGGGCTTCGTGCGCGAGTTCGACGGCACGCCGCTGCAATCGGTGGCCAAGGGCGCCGTGGACCTGGGCGATTTGCAGGACGAGGCCGAGAAGAAAGCCGCCGAGGAGGCTGCCGAAGCCGTCAAGCCCGTGCTCGACAGGCTCAAGGAAGCGCTGAAGGACCAGGTGGAAGACGTGCGCGTGACCACCCGCCTGGTGGATTCACCGGCCTGCCTGGTCGTCAAGGACGCCGGCATGAGCATGCAGCTGGCCCGCATGCTCAAGCAGGCCGGCCAGGACGTGCCGCAGACCAGGCCCGTGCTGGAAATCAACCCCGAGCACCCGCTGGTCAAGAAGCTGGAGGGCAGCGCCCACTTCGACGACCTGGCCCACATCCTGTTCGATCAGGCCCTGCTGGCCGAAGGCGGCCTCCCCGACGACCCTGCCGCCTATGTGCGGCGCGTGAACGCGCTGCTGGTCTGAGCTGGTTGGCGGCGCAACCAGCGCGGTGAGGCCGGTTGCGTCTGGGTCATATTGTCTTGATCTGATATTGGAAGTCTTTTGGGCTTCCAGCCCTTATCTGGAGGGCGCAGGCAGCTATTGTTTTGATATTGTCAACAGACGCGGCGAGCTGCCCCGACGCCGGCACGGGTATCCTAAGATCCGCCCATGCATGAGGCCTTTCTGTTTGCCTTCGGAGTCGTGTCGGTCGCGGCAGCAGCCTTGCTGATGAGTCCCACGCGGCGCACCCTGGGCGTGCCGGGCCTCTGCGTGGCCGGCTACCTGCTGACAATGGCGGCGCTCCAACTCTGGCCTGACCAAGCGATAGCTCTGCTGCTGGGCGTGCCGGTGCTGGTAGCGCTCGTTGGGCTTTGCCGGTGGTTGCTGCTGCCATTCCTGCTCGCGGTTCTGGTGCTCCGCCTCGACTGATCGATCACACGCCCAACAAAAGAAGCCGCGCAAGGCCCGCGCCCTGCGCGGTTTTTCTTTGCCTGATCGACGCCCGTCAGGCCGCCAGCAGATCGGGCATCGTGTCGGTCTGGAGTCGGAGTTGACGCCGGATGCCCACATGGTGCCTACACAGCAATACGCAAACAAAAGGCCAACCCTGAAGGGTTGGCCTAACTGCGTCATTTGATTGGTGGCCTGGGGCGGAATCGAACCACCGACACGCGGATTTTCAATCCGCTGCTCTACCAACTGAGCTACCGGGCCAAGGAGCGGGATTGTAGCATCCCGCAGGCCCTGTCAGCTGCCGGAGCCGCCGCGGCGGCCGCGGGCAAGATCGACGCCGAGTTGCTTGAGCTTGCGGTACAGGTGGGTGCGCTCGAGCCCGGTCTTTTCTGCGACGCGGGTCATGGAGCCGCCTTCCTGCGAGAGGTGGTATTCGAAGTAGGCCTTCTCGAACGCGTCGCGCGCGTCGCGCAGCGGTTTGTCGAGATCGAACAGTTGCTGGCCCTGCGGGCCGAGATCCATTGCCTGCGGCAGCGACTGGCCGCCGGTCATGGCCGATTCGACGGTGAGGTCGGTTGCGGGCGGCGGCGCGATGGCGGCGCGCGCGGGCTCGGTTGCCGATGCCGGCTTGCGCCCGCCGGTGTCCTTGGACAGCGCCTGCTCCACCGCCTTGAGCAGCTTCTGCAGGGTGATGGGTTTTTCGAGGAACGACTGCGCGCCGATGCGGGTGGCCTCGACCGCGGTGTCGATGGTGGCGTGCCCGCTCATCATAATCACCGGCATGGTGAGCGTGCCGGCGCCGCGCCACTCCTTGAGCAGGGTGACGCCATCGGTGTCGGGCATCCAGATGTCCAGCAACACCAAGTCGGGTTCGTGGCGCTGGCGCGCTGCGCGCGCCTGTGCGGCGTTCTCGGCCAGTTCGACGGTGTGGCCCTCGTCGTTCAGGATCTCGAAAAGGAGATCGCGAATACCGAGTTCATCATCGACCACCAGGATGTTCGCCATGTCGGAAGAAGGCCCTCTTGTTATGGGTTGGGAGCCACTGCCGCCAAGGGCTCCGCGGGCTCAAATGATAGCGACACTTGCGCACCGATCACACGACCGTCCTGGACACGATTGGATACATCGATTCGGGCGCCGTGATCCTCGGCAATTTTCTTCACTACCGCCAGGCCCAGGCCAGTGCCCTTGACCTTGGTGGTGACGTAGGGTTCGAAGGCACGGGCCAGTATTTCCTCGGGGAAACCGTGGCCCTGATCCAGTACCGCGAGCCGCACGCGGCCAGTGCCCGCGTGCCACTGCGTGCGCACGATCACGTCGCGTGCAGCAGGCCCGGGCCGCGCGTCTGCGGCCGGCTCGGAGGCATCGAGCGCGTTCTGAACCAGGTTGTGGATGATCTGCCGCAGTTGTGCGGCGTCGCCGCGAATCCACGGACAAGTGCGGTCGAGCTCGGCCTGCACCCGCGTCGCGGTCTCTCCCCCGGCTGCTTCGTCGTGGGAGCCGCCGTGGCCATACATGAGCAGCACCTCTTCGATGAGTGCGTTCAGATCCAGTGGCTTGAGTTCTGCGGACGGCAGGCGCGCGTAGTCGCGGAACTCGTTGACCAGGCGCTTCATCGCATCCACCTGCTCGACGATGGTCCTGACCGATTTGGCCAGCACGGCACGGTCGCCCTCATCGACGAGCTTGCCGGCGAGCTTGCGCTCCAGCCTCTCGGCGGAGAGCTGGATGGGGGTGAGCGGGTTCTTGATCTCGTGCGCCAGGCGCCGCGCCACTTCGCCCCAGGCGCGCGCGCGCTGCGCGGACACGACCTCGGAGATATCGTCGAACACCAGCAGACGCTGGCCGCCGGGCAGCAGCGCGCCGCGGGCCACCAGCGTGAGCGAGGTGCTGTCAACACCAGCGCCACCGTTGCTGTAGAGCTCGAAGGTGCGCTGCCAGTGATCGAGCCCGCGCTCGGCGTGCAGGCCCTCGAATTCGGCGAACTGATCTTCAACGTCGTGCGCGAAGGCCTCGATGGGTTCCAGCGAATCAAGCCTCTGTCTGTGGCGTGCGGCCAGCGGCACGCGCAGGATGCGCGTCGCGCCAGGATTGGCGGAAACGATGGTGCCGCCGGGCTCGAGCACGATGACGCCGGCAGTCAGGTTGTCGAGGATGGTCTGCAGGTTGGCGCGCGCGGACTCCGTTTCGCTCATGCTCTGGTTCAGCGCCGTGCGGGCATCGGCCAGCTGCTGCGTCATGTCGGCAAAGGAGCGTGTGAGGCTGACGATCTCGTCGCGACCCGGCAGCACCAGCTTGGGGGTCAGGTCACCGGCCGCCACCTGGCGCACGCCATCGGCCAGCGTGAGCAGTGGCGTGGCCAATTGCTTGCCCATCATCACCGCCAGCAGCACGGCACCGAACACCGCCAGGAACAGGCTCAGCGTCAAGGTGCCGATGTACATGCGGCGCAGGCCTTCCCGCCCCAGCGCGCGTTCTTGGTATTCGCGGTTGGCCTGCTGCACGGCCAGGGCGTTGGCCACCAGGTCGACCGGCAGCGGCTGCACCGCCTGGATCACCCGCTGCTCGTCCAGCAGGCCCAGCGAGCGGCCTCCGATGAGCGCCAGCGCCTTCACCCGCGGTCCGGGCGTGCCGGGCCGCACCCCGGCCACAGCTTCGTCCAGCCCCTCGATCTGCGTGACGATGCCCTGCAGGCGCACGTTGCGCCAGGCCTGGGTGGAGGGTCGCTCGGGGTTGAGCTCGAAGCGGGAGCTGCCGGCACTGGCGATCAGCCGGCCGTTGCCTGCGCTCCAGAGCGTGGCGTCCGTGGCGCCCAGCTGCAGCCGCAGTCGCTCCAGCGGCACGGCTGCCACGGCGTCTGGCGTTTCCGCCAGACCGGCAGCAGCGGTGCGCAACTGGTTGCCGAATTCGCGTGCCTGGGCTTCCAGGGAGGTGCGTGCCAGGTTGAGACCCGAATCCAGCGCCCCCTCGACGCGCACGTCGAACCACGACTCGATGGAGCGCGACACGAACTGGTACGACACGCCGTAGATCAGCAACCCAGGCAGCACCCCCACGAGCCCGAACACCGCAGCCAGCTTGATCAGAAGCCGGCTGCCGAACTTGCCGCTGCGCAACCGCCGGACGAGGCGGTAAATGCCCCACAGGATGACCAGCGCCAACGTTCCGGCCACCGTGAGGTTGACCGCGTACAACGGGGCGTAATAGCGCTCGTAGAGTTGCCGGTTGTTGGTGGCCTGGATCAGCAGAAAGACCAGCAGCAGACCGACCAGCACCAGGGCACCAACGCCCACGCGCAGCAGGATGCGCCCCAGCCGGCGGCGCCGTTCCTGCACCTGCAGGGGTGCCGGCTGCGCACCCGGGCCGCTGGACAAGCTCACCGACCTACCTCGTGCGTGAGATCGATCTTGCGTTCCACGCCCATGGACCAGTCCGACTGGCCGGAAGCCCCAATCTGCAGCGCCCGCGGCAGCTGGCTGGCATCAAGACGGAACCTGAAGCGCAGCATCTGCCGCGATCCTGGTTCGAGTTCGGCGGCATCGGCGATCTTCCAGCGCGATATCCGCCCGACGGCGCTCAACGCTTCACCCAACGAATCGTAGAACTGGCTGTAGCTCACGCCAAGACCGGAATCGAGGATGGGCTGATTGGATGTGTTGAGGCGCCAGCGCCGCGTCAATGGCTGGAACGCGACCCGGAAGTAGCGCTTTTCATCCGACAGCTTCTCGTCGGACCAGTACCAGCGCTCGCGCACGATCTGGGCGTCTGCGACGAAATGGACAGGGATGGCCTTGTCCATCGCCTCCTCCACCACCGGACCCAGTTCCAGATGCACCTGGGCCGACAGGTACAGACCGTCGTCGTCACGTTGTACCCGCAACTCCGAAAGCTGTACCCCTTGCGCAGCCCCAACCCCGGCCGCCAGCGCCAGCCACAGCCCGAGCACCAGTACGAGGCTAGCGCCGGCGCTTTTCAAGCAATGCGTAGAAAAAACCGTCGTCATCACAGACGCCATTGTCCCCAACAGACTCACCCCGGGCCCGGAGAACCGGCAGGAGGTGCCCGGGAGCGGGCAACGGCGTGGCATCGTTGTTGCGTCGAAGAAACGATTCCACCCGTTCCGAGCCTTCGGAATGGAACACCGAACAGGTGCAGAACAACAGCCTGCCACCAGGCCTCAGCAGCGGCCATAGGGCCTGAAGCAGCGTGTCCTGCCGGGCCGCAAGCTGGTCGATGTCGGTGGCGCGGCGCAGCCAGCGGATATCCGGATGGCGCCGAACGATGCCCGAGCCGCTGCAGGGAGCGTCCAGCAGGATGGCGTCAAAGAGCCGACCGTCCCACCAGCCTGCTGTTGCAGCCGCATCGGCCACTCGGCAGTCCGCCTTCAGGCCAAGGCGGCTCAGGTTGTCCGTCACACGTCGCAATCGGACCGCATCGACATCGATCGCGGTCACTTGGGCCGCAGGCCGGATTTCCAGCAGGTGCGCGGTCTTGCCGCCCGGTGCCGCGCAGGCATCCAGCACGCGAGGGGCGTCATCTTCCAGCCCGTCCAGCAACAAGGGCGCCGCCCGCTGCGCCGTCGCGCCCTGTACCGAGACATGACCTGCCGCGAAGCCAGGGATCGCTTCAACCGGCAAGGGCGACAGCAGTTCGACGGCATTCCCGCCGAGCGCTGTGGCCGTCAGGCCTGCAGCACTGAAGCTCTCCAGCGCACCGTGGACGTCTGCGCGCTGCCGGTTGACGCGCAGGACCATGGGGGCTGGCTGCTGCGCCGCCTGCAGCGGAACCTGCCAGCGCTCCGGATAGTCGCCTCTCAACCTTTCGATCCACCACGCGGGATGGTTCCAGTGGGCCACCGGATCGTCCTGGACGGCGGCCAACAACCGGTGGCCTTCCCGCAGGTATCTGCGCAGGCAGGCATTGATCAGGCCCGCAGCGGCGCGGGTTCTGGGGCTTCGCTTGGCGGCCTCGACGGCCTGATCGACCACCGTGAAAGCCGAATACAAGGGTGCTTTTTCGCCCGCGAGCAGCGCCAGCGCCGTGCACAGCAAAGCATCCACCTCACGCTGCAGATGCCGGGAAACCAGCTCGCGGCGCAAAGCCTGCGCACTACCAAGGTGGCGAGCGACGTGGAAACTCAAGGCCTGGACCCCCGGCCGCAACTCCGGTGCCACAGCTGCCAGGGCATCGGTCAGAGACCGGCCGGAGCACATTTGGCCGACGGCTGCAGCCACGTGCGTCAGTTGCCGCCACAACGGAGGGGCTGCGCGGGACTCGCGCCCCGGGATCGGCGCACCCATCAAGACTCCAGCGCCAGCCGAACGAGATTGCCGGCCGGCCGAAAGCGCAGCATCCGTGCCAGCAGCCACGCGGGAAACTGGGTGATGGCGGCGTTGTAGGTCTTGACCGCTTCGTTGTAGGCATCGCGCAGCGGAACGCACTGGCTCAGCAGGCGCGCGCGACGAAGTTGCTGGCGCTCCGTCAGTTCGGCCTCGCTCTGCTGCTGATCCTGCATCGCACCCGCCCATGCGGCGGCAAGTGTGGCATGCGCCAGCACCAGCGCGGCCATGGCCTCACCGTCCAGCGGTCGGCGTCTGGCTTGCGCGATGGCCTGGAGGTATTGATCCAACGAAGCCTTGAGTCGCAACCAAGGACCAGCCTGGTCAGGTGGCGCTGTCGGCTCCAGCGGAGCAGGCTGAGTGGAAAAATCGGTACGGATGTCGTCCGGCAGACACCCCTGGATCCAGAGCACGTAGCGCGTCAGGATCTCGTCGAGCACGCCATAGCGGTCCACCACCGCAGCGCGAAGCCGGGTCAGCCGGTTGTAGGCGCCGATCACCCAGAACACGCCGAGCAAGGCTGCCAGCGCCACGCCCCATTCGAACATCGTCACGACTATACGCCCCAAAAAAAGCGCCCGTACCCTGTGAAAGGGACACGGGCGCTCGCCGGATCAACGGCTGTCAGTGGCTATCAGCTAGCGTCGGCAGCGTCGCCCATGTCCGCCAGGGCCTGGCCTTCGCCACCCGCCTCGCCACCACCAGTCGCCTCCGCAAGCTCGGCAGCTTCGGCTTCGGCGATGGCACGGCGCTCGGCCTCGTCCATCTGGTCCTTGACCTTGCGCGCCTGGTGGTAGGCAAGGCCGGTCCCCGCCGGAATCAGGCGTCCGACGATGACGTTTTCCTTCAGGCCACGCAGCTCGTCGCGCTTGCCCATGATGGCAGCTTCGGTGAGCACGCGGGTGGTTTCCTGGAAGGAAGCCGCAGAAATGAAGGAGTCGGTCGACAGTGAGGCCTTGGTGATGCCCAGCAGCAGGTTGGTGTAAGTAGCGGGCAGCTTGCCTTCGGCGCGCAGGGCGTCGTTGGTGTCCAGGATCTCGCTGCGCTCGACCTGCTCGCCGGCGATGTAGCCGGAATCGCCCGGGTTCTCCACCACCACGCGGCGCAGCATCTGGCGAACGATCACCTCAATGTGCTTGTCGTTGATCTTCACACCCTGCAGGCGGTAAACATCCTGCACCTCGTCAACGATATAGCGGGCCAGCTCTTCCATCCCCAGCAGGCGCAGGATGTCCTGCGGATCGGCCGGGCCGTCCACGATGGACTCGCCCTTGTTGACCACCTGGCCTTCGTGCACCAGGATGTTCTTCTCCTTGGGGATGAGCTCTTCCCAGACGTTGCCTTCCGGGTCGGTGATCTGCAGACGAATCTTGCCTTTGGTCTCCTTGCCGAAGGACACGGTGCCAGTCATCTCGGCCAGCGTGCCCTTGTCCTTGGGCGAACGCGCCTCGAACAGCTCAGCCACGCGCGGCAGACCACCCGTGATGTCACGGGTCTTCTGGCCCTCGACCGGAATGCGGGCCAGCACTTCGCCCGGGCCTACTTCCTGGCCGTCACGCACCTGGATCAGCGCGCCAACCTGGAAGCCGATCGTCACGGAGTGGTCGGTGCCGGGAATCTTGACCTCGTTCCCCTCTGCGTCGATCAGTTTGACCTGGGGACGCATGACCTTGGCCGAGCCGCGACGCTTGGGATCGATGACCACCAGCGTCGACAGGCCCGTGACCTCGTCCACCTGCTTGGCGACGGTAAGGCCTTCTTCCACGTTCTCGAATTTCACGCTGCCCGCGAATTCCGTGATGATCGGGCGGGTCAGCGGATCCCAGTTGGCCAGCACGGTGCCTGCCTTGATCTGCTGGTCGGCCTTCACCGACAGCGTGGCACCGTACGGCACCTTGTGACGCTCGCGCTCGCGCCCGTGCTCGTCGTGCACGACGATCTCGCCGGAGCGGGAAATCACGACCAACTCGCCTTTGCTGTTGGTGACGTAGCGCATGGTCGCGTTGAAGCCGATGAAACCGTTCGACTTCGCCTCGACGCTCGACGCCACGGCGGCACGCGACGCCGCACCACCGATGTGGAAGGTCCGCATCGTCAGCTGGGTGCCGGGCTCACCGATCGACTGCGCGGCAATCACGCCAACGGCTTCACCGACGTTCACCAGCCCGCCACGACCCAGGTCGCGACCGTAGCAGCGCGCGCAGATACCGAAACGGGTGTCGCAGGTCAGCGCGGTGCGTACCTTGACCTCGTCGATGCCGGCCTGCTCGAGTTCGTCGACGGCGTCTTCGTCAAGCATCTGGCCGGCGCTCAACAGCACTTCCTGCGTCTCGGGGTTGACGACATCTTCCGCCGCGGTACGGCCGAGCACGCGCTCACGCAGCGACTCGATCACTTCACCGCCCTCGACGATGGCACGCATGAGCGAGCCATCGGTGGTGCCGCAGTCATCTTCGGTGACCACCAGATCCTGCGTCACGTCCACCAGGCGACGCGTCAGGTAGCCGGAGTTGGCCGTCTTCAGCGCCGTGTCGGCCAGACCCTTACGGGCACCGTGCGTGGAGATGAAGTACTGCAGCACGTTCAGGCCTTCACGGAAGTTGGCCGTGATGGGCGTTTCGATGATGGAGCCATCCGGCTTGGCCATCAGGCCGCGCATGCCGGCCAGCTGACGGATCTGCGCGGCGGAACCGCGGGCGCCGGAGTCGGCCATCATGTAGATGGAGTTGAACGACTCCTGCTCGACTTCCTTGCCGTTGCGGTCGGTGGTCTTCTGCTTGGCCAGCTGGGCCATCATGACCTTGGAGACTTCGTCACCGGCCTTGCCCCAGATGTCCACCACCTTGTTGTAGCGCTCGCCGGAGGTCACGAGACCCGAGACGTACTGCTGCTCGATCTCCTTCACTTCCGCTTCGGCGCGCTCAATGATGGCGTGCTTCTCGCTCGGCACCAGCATGTCCTCGATGGCGATCGAGATGCCAGCGCGCGTGGCAAGACGGAAGCCGTTCTGCAGCAGCTTGTCGGCGAACACCACGGTGTCCTTGAGGCCGCACTTGCGGAACGAGGCGTTGATGAGACGCGAGATCTCCTTCTTCTTCAGCGCCTTGTTCATCAGCGAGAACGGCAGCCCCTTGGGAAGGATCTCGGACAGCAACGCGCGACCGGCGGTCGTCTCCACCAGCTGCGTGACCGGGGTCAGTTCGCCGCTCGTCTTGTCCTTGACCCACTCGGTGAGGCGCACACTGATCCTGGCGGTCAATTCCAGCATGCCCGAATCGAGTGCGCGCAGCACCTCACCCACGTCGGTGAGGATCATGCCCTCACCCTTGCCGTTGATCTTTTCGCGGGTCGTGTAGTAGAGGCCCAGCACCACGTCCTGCGAGGGCACGATGGACGGTTCGCCGGAAGCCGGGAACAGCACGTTGTTGGAAGCCAGCATCAGCGTGCGTGCTTCCATCTGCGCCTCGACCGACAGCGGCACGTGAACGGCCATCTGGTCGCCGTCGAAGTCGGCGTTGAACGCCGCGCACACCAGCGGATGCAGCTGGATCGCCTTGCCTTCGATCAGGATCGGCTCGAAGGCCTGGATACCCAGACGGTGCAGCGTTGGCGCGCGGTTGAGCAGCACCGGATGCTCGGTGATGACCTCTTCCAGGATGTCCCACACCACCGGCGTGCCGGCCTCGACCTCTTTCTTGGCGGCCTTGATGGTGGTGGCGATACCCATCGCCTCCAGGCGCGCGAAGATGAACGGCTTGAACAGCTCCAGGGCCATCAGCTTGGGCAGGCCGCACTGGTGCAGCTTGAGCGTCGGGCCCACGGTGATGACCGAGCGGCCCGAGTAGTCGACGCGCTTGCCCAACAGGTTCTGACGGAACCGGCCACCCTTGCCCTTGATCATGTCGGCCAGCGACTTCAGGGCGCGCTTGTTCGCACCCGTCATGGCCTTGCCGCGACGGCCGTTGTCCAGCAGGCTGTCCACGGCCTCCTGCAGCATGCGCTTTTCGTTGCGCGCGATGATTTCCGGGGCCTTCAGCTCCAGCAGACGGCGCAGGCGCGAGTTGCGGTTGATGACTCGGCGGTACAGGTCGTTCAGGTCGGAGGTCGCGAAGCGGCCGCCGTCCAGCGGCACCAGCGGACGCAGGTCCGGCGGCAGCACGGGCAGCACGTCCAGCACCATCCATTCAGGCTTGATGCCGGACTTCTTGAACGCCTCCAGCACTTTCAGGCGCTTGGCGTTCTTCTTGACCTTGACCTCGGATCCAGTGAGGTCGCCGCGCAGCTTTTCGATCTCGATATCCAGATCAATCTGCTGCAGCAGCTCCTTGATGCCCTCGGCGCCCATGCGCGCGACGAACTCATCGCCGTATTCCTTGCGCTTGGCGTCGTAGTCGTCCTCGCTCATGATGCCGAACTTCTTCAGCGGCGTCATGCCCGGGTCAGTGACCACGTAAGCTTCGAAATAGAGCACGCGCTCGATATCACGGAGCGTCATGTCGAGCACGAGGCCCAGACGCGACGGCAGCGACTTCAGGAACCAGATGTGGGCACAGGGCGCCGCCAGATCAATGTGACCCATGCGCTCACGGCGCACCTTGGTCTGTGTGACTTCAACGCCGCACTTCTCGCAGATCACACCGCGGTGCTTGAGGCGCTTGTACTTGCCGCACAGGCACTCATAGTCCTTGATGGGGCCGAAGATCTTGGCGCAGAACAGACCGTCACGCTCCGGCTTGAAGGTGCGGTAGTTGATGGTCTCGGGCTTCTTCACCTCGCCGAAGGACCAGGAACGGATCTTCTCGGGCGAAGCCAGACCGATCCGGATGGCATCGAAATGCTCATCCGGCGTGAATTGCTTGAACAGGTCGAGTAGCGATTTCATGTGACTCTTTCCCTATCAAATTAAGAGCGCTCGAGTTCCATGTCGAGACCCAGCGAGCGGATTTCCTTGACCAGCACGTTGAACGACTCGGGCATGCCGGCGTCGATCGAATGGTCGCCCTTGACGATGCTTTCGTAGACCTTGGTGCGGCCCTGCACGTCGTCGGACTTCACGGTCAGCATCTCCTGCAGTGTGTAGGAGGCACCGTAGGCTTCCAGCGCCCACACCTCCATCTCACCGAAGCGCTGACCACCGAACTGGGCCTTGCCGCCCAGAGGCTGCTGCGTCACCAGCGAGTACGGGCCGGTGGAACGGGCGTGCATCTTGTCGTCGACCAGGTGGTGCAGCTTCAGGAAGTGCATGTAGCCGATGGTCGTCGGACGCTCGAAAGCATCGCCGGTGCGGCCATCGTGCAGGTAGGCCTGGGTGCGCGTCGGGGTCAGACCCTTGGCGGTGGCCACGTCCTGCGGGTAAGCCAGCTCCAGCATGGCGTGGATTTCCTTCTCGGAAGCGCCATCGAACACCGGCGTGGCGAACGGCACGCCGCCCACCAGGTTGCCGGCCATTTCCAGCACCTGCTCGTCGGACAGCTTGCCCAGCTCCTCGGCACGACCGGTGCTGTTGTAGAGCGTCTCCATGAACTGACGCAGTTTGGCCACCCGGCCCTCGACCTGCAGCATGTGGTTGATGCGCGCGCCGATGCCCTTGGCGGCCCACCCCAGGTGCACCTCGAGCACCTGGCCCACGTTCATGCGCGAAGGCACGCCCAGCGGGTTGAGCACGATGTCGGCAGGCGTGCCGTCGGCCATGTAGGGCATGTCTTCGACCGGAACGATCTTGGACACAACACCCTTGTTGCCATGGCGGCCAGCCATCTTGTCGCCCGGCTGCAGGCGGCGCTTGACGGCCAGGTAGACCTTGACCATCTTGAGCACGCCAGCCGGCAGCTCATCACCCTGCGTGAGCTTCTTGCGCTTTTCCTCGAACGCCAGGTCGAAGTTGTGGCGCTGCTGCTCGATCGACAGCTTGATGCTCTCGAGCTGCGTGGCCACATCCTCATCCGCCGGGCGGATGTCGAACCAGTGGTACTTATCGACGGAGGCCAGGTAGGCCTTGTCGATCTTGGTGCCTTTGGCGATGCGGTTCGGGCCACCGTTCGCGACCTTGCCGCTCAGCAGCTTCTCGATCCGGTCGAAGGCGTCGGCCTCGACGATGCGCAGCTGGTCGTTCAGGTCCAGGCGGTAGCGCTTCAGCTCGTCGTCGATGATCTGCTGGGCGCGCTTGTCGCGCTGGATGCCCTCGCGCGTGAAGACCTGCACATCGATCACGGTGCCCGACGAGCCCTGGTCCACGCGCAGCGAGGTGTCCTTCACATCGGAAGCCTTCTCGCCGAAGATGGCGCGCAGCAGCTTCTCTTCCGGCGTGAGCGTGGTCTCACCCTTGGGCGTGACCTTGCCCACGAGCGTGTCGCCCGGTTGCACCTCGGCACCCACGTAGATGATGCCGGACTCGTCCAGGCGATTCAGCTGTTGCTCGGACAGGTTCGGGATGTCGCGGGTGATTTCCTCGGCGCCCAGCTTGGTGTCGCGCGCCATCACCACCAGCTCCTCGATGTGGATGCTGGTGTAGCGGTCGTCGGCCACCACACGTTCGCTGATCAGGATCGAATCCTCGAAGTTGTAGCCGTTCCAGGGCATGAACGCGATCAGCATGTTCTGACCGATGGCGATCTCGCCCAGATCGGTGGAAGCGCCATCGGCAATCACGTCACCCTTGGCCAGCTTGTCGCCACGCTTGACGATGGGGCGCTGGTGGATGTTGGTGTTCTGGTTGGAGCGCTGATACTTGATCAGGTTGTAGATGTCCACACCCACTTCACCGGCCACGGCTTCGGAGTCGTTGACACGGATCACGATGCGGGTGGCATCGACGTAGTCCACCACACCGCCGCGCTTGGCCGTCACCACGGTGCCGGAGTCGACCGCGGCAACGCGCTCGATACCGGTGCCGACGAACGGCTTCTCCGGGCGCAGCACGGGCACGGCCTGGCGCGACATGTTGGCGCCCATCAGCGCGCGGTTCGCATCGTCGTGCTCCAGGAACGGCACCAGCGAGGCCGCCACCGACACGATCTGCGCCGGGGACACGTCCATGTACTGTACGCGGTCGGCGCTCACCAGCACCGATTCACCGCGCTCACGGGCCGACACCAGGTCACCGGTCAGGCGGCCCTGCTCGTCGAGTGTGGCGTTGGCCTGCGCGATGATGTACTTGCCTTCCTCGATGGCCGACAGGTAGTCGATGTCGTTCGTCACCTTGCTGTCCACCACTCGGCGGTACGGCGTTTCGATGAAGCCGTATTCGTTCAGGCGGGCATAGAGGGCCAGCGAGTTGATCAGGCCGATGTTCGGGCCTTCCGGCGTTTCGATCGGGCATACGCGGCCGTAGTGCGTGACGTGCACGTCGCGCACCTCGAAGCCGGCGCGCTCACGGGTCAGACCGCCCGGGCCCAACGCGGAGACACGACGCTTGTGCGTGATCTCGGCCAGAGGGTTGGTCTGGTCCATGAACTGCGACAGCTGTGATGCACCGAAGAACTCCTTGAGCGCCGCGGAAATCGGCTTGGAGTTGATCAGGTCGTGCGGCATCAGCGGGTCTTGTTCGGCTTGACCCAGACGCTCCTTCACGGCCTTTTCGATGCGTGCCAGGCCGGTGCGGTACTGGTTCTCGGCCAGTTCGCCCACGCAGCGAACGCGGCGGTTGCCCAGATGGTCGATGTCGTCGACCTCACCACGGCCGTTGCGCAGATCCACCAGAATCTTCACCACGGCCAGGATGTCGTCGTTGGTCAGCACCATGGGCCCGGTGGTTTCCTCGCGACCGACCTTGGCGTTGAACTTCATGCGGCCCACGCGCGACAGGTCGTACGTGTCCGGGTTGTAGAACAGGCGCTGGAACAGGGCCTGCACGGCGTCCTCGGTGGGGGGCTCGCCGGGGCGCATCATGCGGTAGATGGCCACGCGGGCAGCCAGTTCGTCGACCGTCTCGTCCGCACGCAGCGTCTGGGAGATGTAGGCACCCTGGTCCAGCTCGTTGGTGTAGATGCAATTGATCTCGCTGATGCCAGCCTCGCGCAGCTTCTTCAGCAGGGCTTCGGTCAGCTCGTCGTTGGCCTTGGCCACCACCTCACCGGAATCCGGATCGACGATGTCGTTGGCCACCACACGGCCGATCAGGAAGTCCTCAGGCACGCTGATGTGCGTGGTACCGGACTGCTCCAGCTCGCGCGTGTGGCGCGCGGTGATGCGCTTGTCCTTGGCCACCACGACCTTGCCCGATTTGTCGGTGATGTCGAAGCGCGCCACCTCGCCGCGCAGGCGGTCGGCCACGAACTCCATCTGGGCGCCGCTGTCCATCAGGCGGAAGTGGTCGTTGACGAAGAAGTTGGCCAGGATGGCTTCCGGCGTCAGGCCAATGGCCTTCAGGAGGATCGTGACCGGCATCTTGCGACGGCGGTCGACGCGGAAATACAGCACGTCCTTCGGGTCGAATTCGAAGTCCAGCCACGAGCCGCGGTAGGGAATGATGCGGGCGCTGAACAGCAGCTTGCCCGAAGAATGCGTCTTGCCCTTGTCGTGCTCGAAGAACACGCCCGGCGAGCGGTGCAGCTGGGAGACGATCACGCGCTCGGTGCCGTTGACGATGAACGAGCCCTTGTCGGTCATCAGGGGCACTTCGCCCATGTAGACCTCTTGCTCCTTCACCTCCTTGACCACCTTGGACTGGGGCGTGGACGACTCGCGGTCGTAGATGATGAGCTGCACGCGCGCACGCACGGCCGACGCGAAGGTCAGGCCGCGCGTCTGGCATTCGCGCACGTCGAAGGCGGGCTTGGCCAGGTTGTACTCGACGAACTTCATCTCGACGAAGCCGTTGTGCGAGACGATGGGGAACGCCGATTCAAACGCCGCCTGCAGACCCTCGTGGGTACGCTTTTTGGGTGGAACGTCAGCCTGCAGGAAGGCGGTGTAGGCATCCTTCTGCATCTGCAGCAGGTAAGGAACCTCCAGCACACTCTCGCGGGTGCCAAAGCTCTTGCGGATACGTTTGCGTTCGGTGAATGTGTAGGCCATGTAATCTCCGGGCGGTAGACGGAACATCCAGGATTTCTGGCGACTGGGCGGCAGGCGAAGCCTGCGATCCTTGGTGGCTGGCCACTACCAGCCGATGGCGGACGGCCGCGCGTTGCACGCGACCCGAACCAAGTGGTCCTCTGCAGTCGGTAAATCAGAAGACACCTGAAAGCCGCCCCACGGGGCGAGCTTTCAGGTGCGCTCTGAAAGCGCACGGGCTGGTTGGTCACCAGCCCATCCATCGGGTACCAGCCGCCGCGAGCGGCAGGCTGGAGCCGACTTACTTGAGCTCGACCTTGGCGCCGGCTTCTTCCAGCTTCTTCTTGGCAGCTTCGGCATCGGCCTTGGCAATGCCTTCCTTGATGGGCTTCGGAGCGCCGTCCACCAGGTCCTTGGCTTCCTTGAGGCCCAGGCCGGTGATCTCGCGCACAGCCTTGATGACCGACACCTTGTTGCCACCGGCTTCAGCCAGCACCACGGTGAACTCGGTCTTCTCTTCGGCCGCAGCCGCGCCACCGCCGGCAGCGCCGCCAGCGGCAGGTGCCGCCATGGCGGCAGCGCTCACACCGAACTTCTCTTCGATGGCCGAAACCAGGTCGTTGAGTTCCATGACCGTCATGCTGTCCAGCGCGGTCAGGAATGCGTCTTTATCGAATGCCATGTTGATTTCCTAAAACAGTTAATGGTTGCATCGGGCCACGCGCCATCAGGCCGCGGCAGCTTCGCCTTCGCCCTTTTTGGCCGCCAGCGCACCCAGCACGATGGCCGTGCGGGAGATCGGCGACTTGAGCAAGCCGCACAGCTGGGCCAGCAGCACTTCCTTGGTAGGAATGCTGGCGAGCTTCTTCACACCGCTCACATCCAGGGCCTTGCCACCGTAGACGCCACCGCGAATGACCAGCTTGTCGTTGGTTTTCGCGAAATCGGCCACCACCTTGGCGGCGGCCACGGCATCTTCGGAGAAGCCATAGATCAGCGGGCCGGTCATCTGGTCGGACACCACCTCGAAGGCACTGCCTGCCAGCGCACGGCGCGCCAGCGTGTTCTTCAACACACTGAGCGTGACGCCGCTGCTGCGGGCATTGGTGCGCAGTTGGGTCATGTCGGCGACCGTGATGCCACGGTATTCCGCCATCACGAGCGTTTGAGCTTTAGCGGCGAGGCTGGTCACATCGGAAATGACCGCTTCTTTCTCACTGCGATTCAGACTCAAGGTCTACTCCTTCAAAATGCGCCTCAGCCGGGGATCGGCTTCGGCGCGCCTCTTGCAGCGACCTACTGTTCAGGATCAAATTCCCTTGCAGCGGGCTCGCCATCTGCGCTGGCAGCTATCTATGCGATAGCAATTAAACACGGCACACCGTGCGCCAGCGGTCTTGGATGACCCAGTGCGACTCGCGAGAGACGCCCTGGCCCACCACATCGGCGCCCACCTTGCGGCAAGCGCTGAATCTCACGACGGCCGTCAGGCCGTAATCGTCTGCGTGTCGACGCGCACGCCGACACCCATGGTGCTGGACACCGCCACCTTGCGCAGGTACACACCCTTGCTGGTGGCCGGCTTGGCCTTGTTCAGCGCATCGACCAGTGCCGCCAGGTTGCCCTGCAGCTTGTCGTTGTCGAACGAACGGCGGCCGATGGTGCCGTGCACGATGCCGGCCTTGTCGACGCGGAACTGCACCTGACCAGCCTTGGCGTTCTTCACCGCGGTGGCCACGTCGGGCGTCACGGTGCCGACCTTGGGGTTCGGCATCAGGCCGCGCGGCCCCAGGATCTGGCCCAGCGTACCCACCACGCGCATCGCGTCGGGCGCGGCGATCACCACATCGAACGGCATGTCGCCGGCCTTCACCTGAGCAGCCAGATCGTCCATGCCGACAATGTCGGCACCAGCGGCCTTGGCTTCCTCGGCCTTGGCGCCCTGGGCGAACACCGCGACACGCTTGGTCTTGCCGGTGCCGTTGGGCAGCACCACGGCGCCACGCACCACCTGGTCGGACTTCTTGGCGTCCACGCCCAGCTGCACGGCGACGTCGATCGACTCGTCGAACTTGGCGGTGGCGCTCTCTTTCACCAGCGTCAGGGCGTCGGCCAGCGCGTACAGCTTGGTGCTGTCGATCTTGCCCTGTTGCGCTTTCTGTTTCTTGGTCAGCTTGGCCATGTCACACGCCCTCCACGGTCACGCCCATCGAACGGGCCGAGCCGGCGATGGTGCGCACGGCAGCGTCCAGGTCGGCGGCCGTCATGTCCTTCATCTTGGTCTTGGCGATCTCCTCGAGCTGGGCTCGGGTGATCTTGCCCACCTTGTCGGTGTGCGGCTTGCTGGAGCCCTTGTCCAGCTTGATCGCCTTCTTGATCAGCGTGGTCGCCGGCGGCGTCTTGATGATGAACGTGAAGCTCTTGTCCGCGAACGCGGTGATCACCACCGGCAGCGGCAGACCAGGCTCGACGCCCTGGGTCTGGGCGTTGAACGCCTTGCAGAACTCCATGATGTTCAGACCGCGCTGACCCAGTGCAGGGCCAATCGGCGGCGACGGGTTGGCCTTACCAGCTGGCACTTGCAGCTTGATGAAGCCGACGATTTTCTTCGCCATCTTCGTTTCTCCTTGCGGGTACTAACGCCTGGACGCTGTGCCAGGCTCCCCGGGGTTGGTGCGACTCTGCTTAGTGGGCGCCGAGTCGCGAAAGCGCCAAAACTTGCTGCGCCGGAATCAGGCCTTCTCGACCTGGCCGAACTCCAGTTCCACCGGCGTGGCACGACCGAAGATGGTCACCGACACGCGCAGCTTGCTCTTCTCGTAGTTCACCTCTTCCACGGTACCGTTGAAGTCGGTGAACGGGCCTTCCTTGACGCGGACGTACTCGCCCACCTCGAACTCGACCTTGTGGCGCGGCTTGTCCGTGCCTTCCTGCATCTGGTGGACGATCTTCATCACATCGTCCTCGGAGATGGGCGCCGGACGGTTCTTGGCACCGCCCACGAAGCCCGTCACCTTGTTGGTGTGCTTCACCAGGTGCCAGGTCTCGTCGTCCATCACCATCTCGACCAGCACATAGCCCGGGAAGAACTTGCGCTCGGTGGTGCGCTTCTGGCCATTCTTGACCTCGACCACCTCTTCCGTCGGCACCATGATGCGACCGAACTTGCCCTGCATGCCGGCGCGGTTGATGCGCTCGAGGATGTTGCGCTCCACCGCCTTCTCCATGCCGGAGTAGGCGTGCACGACATACCACTTCATGTCGGGGTTGTTCGATGCGGGCACGGCCGCTTCGCTCGCCACGTCGGACATGTTCACTTTCTCCAGCCCAGAATCAGGTCATAGAAGACCCATTCGAGCGTCTTGTCGGTCATCCACAGGAACAGCGCCATCACCACCGCGAAGGCGAACACGAAGGCGGTGGTCTGCATGGCCTCCTTGCGGGTCGGCCACACCACCTTCTTGACTTCGCGCCAGGAATCGCGGCCGAAGCCGATCAGCCGCTTGCCGGTTTCGGCGGTGAAGAATACGACCGCTGCCAGCACCAGGCCCGCCACCAGGCCACCCCACTGGGCGACCGGGCCTTCCTTGGACAGAAGGTAGAAAGCCGCCAGGGCGCCGATGACCAGCAGGCCCACCAGGACCAGCCGCACCTTGTCGGCGCCCGAGCTTACGGTTTCAACTTGCGTGCTTGCCATAACGGCGTTGTTCCATGTCGCCGCCAGAGGCGACGAAAAATCAAATCCATTCAGACGCGCAAGCCCGCCAAGCGATTTTGGCGGGCTTTTGCGGGGAGCCGGACACCTGGATTCAGGTGGCAGGGGCAGAGGGAATCGAACCCCCAACCTTCGGTTTTGGAGACCGACGCTCTGCCAATTGAGCTATACCCCTTCGGCCAATCCCTTGCGATCAGCGATTACTCGATGATCTTGGCCACCACGCCGGCGCCGACCGTGCGGCCGCCTTCGCGGATGGCGAAACGCAGGCCTTCTTCCATGGCGATCGGCGCGATCAGCTTGACGGTGATCGACACGTTGTCGCCAGGCATCACCATTTCCTTGTCCTGGGGCAGCTCGATGCTGCCGGTGACGTCGGTGGTGCGGAAGTAGAACTGCGGACGGTAGTTGTTGAAGAACGGCGTGTGACGGCCACCCTCGTCCTTGCTGAGCACGTACACCTCACCGGTGAAGTGGGTGTGCGGCTTGATGGAGCCGGGCTTGCACAGCACCTGGCCGCGCTCGACTTCTTCGCGCTTGGTGCCGCGCAGCAGGATGCCGACGTTGTCGCCTGCCTGGCCCTGGTCCAGCAGCTTGCGGAACATTTCCACGCCGGTGCAGATGGTCTTTTGCGTAGGCTTGATGCCGACGATTTCGATTTCTTCGCCGACCTTGATGACGCCGCGCTCGACACGGCCGGTCACGACGGTGCCGCGGCCGGAGATGGAGAAGACGTCTTCGACGGGCATCAGGAAGGTGCCGTCGACGGCGCGCTCGGGGGTGGGGATGTAGCTGTCCAGCGCGTCGGCGAGCTTGAGGATGGCTTCTTCACCGAGTTCGCCCTTGTCGCCTTCGAGGGCGAGTTTGGCCGAGCCCTTGATGATGGGGGTGTCGTCGCCGGGGAATTCGTACTTGGAGAGCAGCTCGCGCACTTCCATTTCGACGAGTTCGAGCAGTTCGGCATCATCGACCATGTCGGCCTTGTTCAGGAAGACGATGATGTAGGGCACGCCGACCTGGCGGCTCAGCAGGATGTGCTCGCGGGTCTGGGGCATGGGGCCGTCGGCGGCCGACACGACCAGGATGGCGCCGTCCATCTGGGCAGCGCCGGTGATCATGTTCTTGACGTAGTCGGCGTGGCCCGGGCAGTCGACGTGCGCGTAGTGGCGGTTGGCCGTCTCGTACTCGACGTGGGCGGTGTTGATGGTGATGCCGCGCGCTTTTTCTTCGGGCGCCGCGTCGATTTCGTCGTATTTCTTGGCCTGGCCGCCAAACTTGGCCGCCAGCACGGTGGCGATGGCCGCCGTCAGCGTGGTCTTGCCGTGGTCAACGTGCCCAATCGTGCCCACGTTCACGTGCGGCTTCGTGCGTTCGAATTTCTCTTTTGCCATTTCTTCGACTCCGAAAAAATCAACCTAAATCACATGTCAACGGCGCAGACGCCCCACCCGGAGCGCTGCGCCAATCTGGTGCCCTTGGCGGGAATCGGACCCGCGACCTCTCCCTTACCAAGGGAGTGCTCTACCACTGAGCCACAAGGGCGATAAACCGTTCGTTGTCTACCGCGAAGCTGGAGCGGGAGACGGGAATCGAACCCGCGTCATTAGCTTGGAAGGCTAAGGTTCTACCATTGAACTACTCCCGCGAACCAAGCCGTCCCACCGCCTGGATTGCCGGCGCCGGGCCGCCCAGCTGGAGCGCTCCCGTTGCCCGCAGCCACCGACCGGTACGCTTCGACAACTTATCTGCTGGTGGAGAGGGCTGGATTCGAACCAGCGTAGGTGTAAACCGGCAGATTTACAGTCTGCTGCCATTAACCACTCGGCCACCTCTCCGGCAGAGAACCTTGGATTATGCCACCAAATGAGGGCTCCCGGCAAGCCGGCAGCCCTCAGGCCGCGGCGCCCTGCGCCGGCCTGTCCTCCAGGTGCTCGCCCAGCCAGTCAACCGGCGTCTGCCCCTGGGCCACCAGGAAGGCGTTGGCCTTGCGGAAATGGTCGCAGCCGATGAAGGGCTCGGGCGGCCGCAGCGCGGACAGCGGCGAGGGGTGGTTGGCCGTGAGCACCAGTTGCGGCACGCCTGGCTGCGCCCTGGGCGCGCGAGCCTGGGCGTGCGCGCCCCACAGCAGGTAGGCGCGCGGTGCCGGGTGGGCGGCCAGGTGCGCCAGCACGGCGTCGGTGAGCGTCTGCCAGCCCAGCCGGGCGTGGCTGGCGGCCTGGCCCGCCTCCACCGTCAGGCTGGTGTTGAGCAGCAGCACGCCCTGGCGGGCCCAGTGCGCCAGCAGGCCGGCGCCCGTGACCGGCGGGCGGCCGCAGCTGCGCGCCAGCTCCTTGAAGATGTTGCGCAGGCTCGGCGGCGTGCGCACGCCGGGCGGCACGTCGAACGCCAGGCCCGTGGCCTGGCCGGGCCCGTGGTACGGGTCCTGACCCAGGATCACCACCTTCACCCGCTGCGGCGGTGTGAGCGCCAGCGCGCGCCAGGGTTGGGGCGGGTAGACGGTGGCGCCAGCCGCCAGCCGGGCGCGCAACTGCCGATCCAGCGCCTGGCCGGCCGGCGAGGCCAGGAAGGCGCCGACCACCGGCCCCCAGCCGCCCGCCAGCGGCGCCAGGTCGCCGGGCCAGTCGTGCAGCGCCGCTGGCTGCGGCGCACCAGTTTCAAGCATCAAATCGGTCTCCAGCCCTTATCTGACGGGCGCAGGCAGCTATGAATAAAGAAGCGATCCGGGCCACCCAGCCAAGAGCAAGGTGTCAGCGCTGCAGGAGCGGGATTTTCAGCACCAAATCGGCCTCCAGCCCATGCAGGACGGCCGCAGACAGCTACACCATCAATAGCAATTCGACTACCGTCGTCAGGCAAACAGCGCCGCCAGCGCCTCGCCGGGCTCGGGCGCGCGCATGAAGGTTTCGCCGACCAGGAAGGCGTGCACGCCGGCGGCGCGCAGGCGCTGCACGTCGGCGCGGGTGGCGATGCCGCTTTCGGTGACCAGCAGGCGCTCGGCAGGCACCTCGGGCAGCAGGTCCAGCGTGGTTTCCAGGCGCACGTCGAAGCTGCGCAGGTCACGGTTGTTGATGCCCACCAGCGGGGTCTTGAGCTTGAGCGCGCGCTGCAGCTCGGCGCCGTCGTGCACTTCCACCAGCACGGCCATATCGAGGCCGAGGGCAATGGCCTCGAGCTCGGCCATCTGGGCATCGGACAGGCAGGCGGCGATGAGCAGGATGCAGTCGGCCCCCATGGCGCGCGATTCGTAGATCTGGTAGGGATCGACCATGAAGTCCTTGCGCAGCACCGGCAGGTTGCAGCTGGCGCGCGCCTGCTTCAGGTAATCCGGGCTGCCCTGGAAGAACTGCCGGTCGGTCAGCACCGACAGGCAGGCCGCGCTCACCTTGCCGCCGGCATCGGTGTTGCCGATGGCGTAGCTCTGGGCGATGTCGGCCGGCACGAAATCAGCCCGGATCACGCCCTTGCTCGGGCTGGCCTTCTTGACCTCGGCAATCACCGCGGCTTGCCCCGCGGCCACCTTGGCGCGCAGCGCGCCCACGAAGTCGCGCGTGAGCACGCGGCTCTCGGCGTCGGCGCGCACCTCGGCCAGCGGCAGCTTCTTCTGCGCCGCCGCCACTTCCTCGCGCTTGACGGCGACGATCTTGTCCAGGACGTTACTCATCTTTTTGTAGCTGCTCGCGCTCTTCGGGCGCGGGCTCCTTCAGTATCTTGACGAAAATCCGGTGCATCGCCACGGCCGCCACCAGGGTCACCAGCGTCACGCCCAGGGCGATCCAGGTGCCGGAATCGTGCCAGATGGCGGACATGGCCGATGCCGGCTCAGGCGGCCCTGGCGAGCTGCTGCGCCAGCGCCACCACCTGCTCCAACTTGGCCTGGGCGGAACCGGATTCGATGGCCTGGCGCGCGCGGGCGAGGCCGTCCGGCAGGTCCGGCGCCACGCCGGCGGCGTACAGGGTGGCGCCGGCGTTCAGCACGACGATGTCCTTGGCCGGGCCTTCATCGCCCGCCAGCACGCCGCGCAGCATGGCCAGCGACTGCTCGGGCGTCTCCACCCGGATGCTGCGGTTGCTCATCATCTGCAGGCCGAAATCCTCGGGGTGGATCTCGTACTCGGTGATCTCGCCGTTCTTCAGCTCGCCCACCAGGGTGGCGGCGCCCAGGCTGACCTCGTCCATGCCGTCGCGGCCGTACACCACCACCGCGTGCTCGGCGCCCAGGCGTTGCAGCGCGCGCACCTGGATGCCCACCAGATCCGGGTGGAACACGCCCATCAGGATGTTGGGCGCGCCGGCCGGGTTGGTGAGCGGCCCCAGGATGTTGAAGATGGTCTTCACGCCCATCTCCTTGCGGATCGGCGCCACGTTCTTCATGGCCGGGTGGTGGTTGGGCGCGAACATGAAGCCCACGCCGGTCTCCGCCACACAGCGGGCGATCTGCTCGGGCTTGAGGTTCAACGGCAGGCCCAGTGCCTCCAGCACGTCGGCGCTGCCCGACTTGCTGGACACGCTGCGCCCGCCGTGCTTGGCCACCTTGGCGCCCGCCGCCGCGGCCACGAACATCGAGCAGGTGCTGATGTTGAAGGTGTGCGAGCCGTCGCCGCCGGTGCCCACCACGTCCACCAGGTGGGTGCGGTCGGCCACGTGCACCTTGGTGGACAGCTCGCGCATCACCTGCGCGGCGGCGGTGATCTCGCCGATGGTTTCCTTCTTCACCCGCAGGCCGGTGGTGATGGCCGCCACCATCAGCGGCGAGATCTCGCCGTTCATGATGAGGCGCATCAGGTGCAGCATCTCGTCGTGGAAGATCTCGCGGTGCTCGATGGTGCGCTGCAGCGCCTCCTGGGGGGTGATGGACATGGTCTTCTTCGCTTGCGGAAAGATGGAACGATAAACCCTCAGGCCGCGCCGGGCGCCCGGGCCAGCGCCAGCCGCACCCCGAAGGCGACGAACAGGCCGCCGGCCACGCCGTCCAGCCAGCGCAGCGTGCGCTGCAGCACGCCGGCACGGCGCGCCACCCAGGCCGCCGCCAGCGCCCAGCCGGCGCACACCAGCAGGCCGTTGACGGTGAACAGCAGCCCCAGCGCCAGGAACACCCAGGCCGGGTGCGCCGTGCCGGGCGCGATGAACTGCGGCACGAAGGCCAGGAAGAACAGCGCCACCTTGGGGTTCAGCACGTTGGTCAGGAAACCGCGGCGGAACACGGCGCCCGGCGTAATTTCAGCATCCAATCGGCCTCCAGCCCTTTCGTGACGGGTGCCGACAGCTATCACATCAGGAGCGTTCTGGCGCAGCGCCGCACGCAGCATCTGCACGCCCACCCACACCAGGTAGGCCGCGCCCAGCCACTTGAGCAGCCCGAACGCCGTGCCGCTGGCCGCCAGCAGCGCCGACACGCCCAGCGCCGCCGCCGCCACGTGCACGCAGCAGCCGGCCGAGATGCCCAGCGCCGCCACCACGCCCAGGCGCGCGCCGCGCCGCACCGCGTGGGCGACGATGAACATCACGTCCGGCCCCGGCGTCAGGTTCAGCACCAGGCCGGCGGCGACGAAGAGCAGCAGGTGGTGAGCGTCGGGCATGGCGGCTGGCGCAAAGGCCGTCAGTACGGGCCTGACGGCGCGGCACCCGCCGCGCCCGCCGCCGCCGGCGCGCCGAAGAAGGCTCGGATGGCCGCCACGGTGCGGTCGATGCCGGCGGCATCCACGTCGAGGTGGGTGACGAAGCGCAGGCCGATCAGCCCGGTGGCCAGGATGTTCTGCGCCTGCAGGTGGGCCAGCAGCGCCGGGCCGCGCTCGCCCGCCACGTCGGCGAAGACGATATTGGTGTGGGCCGAGCGCACGCTGATGCCTTCCGCGCCGCGCAGGCCCCCCGCCAGCCGCTGGGCCAGCGCGTGGTCGTCCGCCAGCCGCTCGACGTGGTGCTCCAGCGCGTGCAGCGCCGCCGCCGCCAGCAGGCCGGCCTGGCGCATCGCCCCGCCGGCCATCTTGCGGATGCGGCGGGCGCGGGCGATCAGCTCGGTGGACCCGCACAGGGCCGAGCCCACGGGCGCGCCCAGCCCCTTGCTGAAGCAGATGGAGACGCTGTCGAACAGCGCGGCGATCTCGCCGGCCCGTGCCAGTGCGCCCTGCCCCGGCCGGGCCGAGGCGACAGCGGCGTTGAACAGGCGCGCGCCGTCCAGGTGCGTGGCCAGGCCGCGTTCGCGCGCCAGCGCCACCGCGCCCTGCAGGTAGTCGTCGGGCATGACGTGGCCGTTCCAGGTGTTTTCCAGGCACAGCAGGCGGGTGCGGGCGAAGTGCGGGTCGTCCGGCTTGATGGCGGGGGCGATGTCCGCCAGCTGCATGCGGCCGACCGCATCTTGCGCCAGCGGCTGCGGCTGCACGCTGCCCAGCACGGCGGCGCCGCCGCCTTCATACCGGTAGGTGTGCGCCAGCTGGCCGACGATGTACTCGTCGCCGCGCCCGCAGTGCGCCAGGATGCCGCAGAAATTGCTCTGCGTGCCCGAGGGCATGAACAGCGCCGCCTCCTTGCCGGTGATGGCGGCGATGCGCGCCTGCAGGGCGTTCACCGTCGGGTCGTCGCCGAACACGTCGTCGCCCAGCGGCGCGTCCATCATGGCCTGGCGCATGGCGGGCGTGGGCCGCGTGACGGTGTCGCTGCGCAGGTCGACCAGGGGTGGGGCGGCGGTGCTCATCGTGCCGCCAGGAAGTTGGCCAGCATCGCGTGGCCGTGCTCGGTCAGGATGCTTTCGGGGTGGAACTGCACGCCTTCGATGTCCAGCGTCTGGTGCTTCACGCCCTGGATCTCGCCGTCGTCGGTCCAGGCGGTGACCTGCAGGTCGGCCGGGCAGTCGTCCTTGCGGATCGCCAGCGAGTGGTAGCGGTTGACGGTGAAGCGCTCCGGCAGGCCGGCGAACACGCCCTGCCGCGTGGTGGTGATGACGCTGGTCTTGCCGTGCATCAGCTGCTGCGCCCGCACGATGGTGCCGCCGAAGGCCGCGCCGATGGCCTGGTGGCCCAGGCACACGCCCAGGATCGGCAGCTTGCCGGCGAAGTGGCGGATGGCCGCCACCGACACACCGGCCTCGGCGGGCGAGCAGGGGCCGGGGCTGATGCACAGGCGCTCGAAGGCGCCGCGCTGGAACATGGCGTCCAGCTCGTCCAGCGTGACCTCGTCGTTGCGCAGCGTGGTGACTTCGGCGCCCAGCTCGCCGAAGTACTGCACGATGTTGTAGGTGAAGCTGTCGTAGTTGTCGATCATCAGCACCTTCACGCCCTGCGGCAGGCGCTGGCGCAGCGCCTCGACCACTCCTGAATCAATAGCTGGCTGCGCCTGCTGCATCTGGGCTGGAGCCGTTTTTGGCTTGGAATTCTGGTTCGTCATGGCGCTTACTCCAGCCCCTCTTCCACCAGCTCGCTGGCGCGCAGGATGGCGCGCGCCTTGTGCTCGGTTTCCTTCCATTCCAGCTCGGGCACGCTGTCGGCCACCACGCCGGCCGCCGCCTGCACGTAGAGCTGCTGATCCTTGACCACGGCGGTGCGGATGGCGATGGCCACGTCCATGTCGCCGGCGTAGCTGAGGTAGCCGCAGGCGCCGCCGTAAATGCCGCGCTTGGTGGGCTCGAGCTGGTCGATCAGCTCCATGGCATGCACCTTGGGCGCGCCGGTGAGCGTGCCGGCCGGGAAGGTGGCCTTGAGCACGTCCATGTTGCTCATGTCGCCTTTCAGGATGCCCTCGACGTTGCTGACGATGTGCATCACGTGGCTGTAGCGCTCCACGGCGAAGGCCTCGGTCACCTTCACGCTGCCGGTCTTGGCGATGCGGCCGATGTCGTTGCGCGCCAGGTCGATCAGCATCACGTGCTCGGCGCGCTCCTTCGGGTCGTTCACCAGCTCGATCTCGGTGGCCTTGTCGAGCTCGGGCGTGGCGCCGCGCGGGCGGGTGCCGGCCAGCGGGCGGATGGTGATCTTCTCACCCTCGGGCGTGTGCTCCTGGCGCACCAGGATCTCGGGGCTGGCGCTCACCACCTGGAACTCGCCGAAGTCGTAATAGATCATGTACGGCGACGGGTTGAGCGAGCGCAGCGCGCGGTACAGCGACAGCGGCGATTCGGTGAAGCGCTTGTGGATGCGCTGGCCCACCTGCACCTGCATGAAGTCGCCGGCGGCGATCAGCTCCTTGGCGCGCTCCACCGCCTTCAGGTAGTCGGCCTTGGCGAATTCGCGCTCGGCCGGGTAGGCGGTGCTGGCCTTGACCTGCGGCGCCGCCACCGAGTAGCGCAGCTGCTCGCGCAGGCCCTTCAGGCGCTTCTTGGCCTTGGCGTAGGCCTCGGGCGCGGCCGGGTCGGCGTAGACGATCAGGTACAGGCGCCCGGCCAGGTTGTCGATGACGGCCACCTCCTCAGTGTGCATCAGCAGGATGTCGGGCAAACCCAGCGGATCGGGCGGGCAGCTGGCCTGCAGCTTCTTCTCGATGTGGCGCACCGTGTCGTAGCCGAAGTAGCCCGCCAGCCCGCCGCAGAAGCGCGGCAGGCCCGGCAGCAGCGCCACTTTGAAGCGCTTCTGGTACGCATCGATGGCGTCCAGCGGGTTGCCGGGCAGCTGCTCCACCACCTGGCCGTCGGTCACGACCTCGGTGCGCGCGGCATCGCCAAAGCCGCTGGCCCGCACCACGGTGCGCGCCGGCAGGCCGATGAAACTGTAGCGCCCGAAGCGCTCGCCCCCCACCACCGATTCCAGCAGGAAGCTGTGGCGCCCGCCGCCTTGCGCACAGGCGAGTTTGAGGTAGAGCGACAGCGGCGTTTCCAGATCGGCAAACGCCTCGGTCATCAGCGGGATGCGGTTGTAGCCCTGGCTGGCCAGGCTCTTGAATTCCAGTTCGGTGATCATGATGAGCGTCGATTCTCCGTTGCGCTCCGGCAGGCTGGGCGCACCACGGGCGCATCGCTGCCGAGATTTCTTCCCCTAGCGGCGCCGGGCGTTGCCGGGGCCGCGCGTGCGCCCGTTGCGGGCGCGGTCACATGTCAGCGCGCTGGCTTGCGCCAGGGCCATGCCCCCTGGGCGGCGGCGCCCAGCGGTGAACGGACAGTGCGGGAAGCGAACATGGGAGCGAGTGTAGCAAAACCCCGGCAGACGCCAACTTGTTCCGGCCTGCGGCCACGAATCCGGGTTTTGCCGGATGCCTGCGGATCACTACTGATAAATTATTAAATGACGCATTCATTCTGACTTTTTTGAACCCTTTCATATCAATTTACCCCATGCCGTATCTTGCCTTTTCCGATGCTTTCAATCGCCGCCGGGCCCTGCGCCTGGGTGGCGCAGCGTTGTTGCTGGGCTGCGCCCTGGGCGCGGCACCCGGCCGGGCGCATGCCGCCACCGTGGCCGGCGTGCAGTTTCCCGACAAGGTCACCGTCGCCGGACACCCCCTGGTGCTCAATGGCGCCGGGGTGCGCTACAAGGCGGTGTTCAAGGTGTATGCCGCAGCGCTGTATGTGCCCGCCAAGTCCACGGCGGTGGACGAGCTGATCGCCACCAACACCCCCAGGCGCTTCGTGTTCACCATGCTGCGCGACATCGAGTCCGACGAGTTCGGCAAGATGTTCTCGCGCGGCATCGAGGACAACATGACCAGCCGCGCCGAATTCTCCAAGCTGGTGCCCGGCATCCTGCGCATGAGCCAGCTGTTCAGCGAGCGCAAGGTGCTGCGCGCGGGCGACGAATGCCAGCTCGACTGGATCCCCGGTACCGGCACGATATTGACCATCCAGGGCCAGAAAGCCGGCGCTCCTTTCCCCGAAGCGGCCTTCTTCCAGGCCCTGATGCGCATCTGGCTGGGCAACAAGCCGGCCGACTGGCAGCTCAAGGATGCGTTGCTGGGCAAAGCCGGCAACTGAGCCGCCAGCGCGGCCACGCCACGCTGGCGATTCCGCGTGCATGGGCGCTGTCCTGCACGGAGGTTCGCCTCCGTCCTGCACGACCCGGCCCCATGCTGCGCTGCAATAAGCCTAGGGGCGCTCAAGCCGTCGTGGTCCGATGGGCGGGCCCCACGCACAGAGTGTCGGCACGCCCCCCGGAAAGGCGGGCGGACATGCGGATACGGCTGGGCTACGACATCGAGATGGCGCTGAACGCGCCCACCACGCTGCTGGGCGCGCTGCATGTGCACCCTTCGCGCGCCGAAGACCTGCAGACGCCCGAGGCGTTCCGCATCGAGCCCCCGCTGCCCCTGAAGCATTACCACGACGCCTTCGGCAACCTGTTCACCCGCATCGACATTCCGGCCGGCACCGGCAGCATCCGCCTGCACAACAGCACGGTGATCGAGGACAGCGGACAGCCCGACCTGGTGCTGCCCCAGGCCCGCCAGCACGCCCTGCATGAGCTGCCGTCGGATCTGTTCCGCTTTCTGCTGCCCAGCCGCTATTGCGAGCTGGATTCCGGGCTGCTGGCCTTCGCCTGGAACCGCTTCGGCACCACCCCTGAAGGCTGGCCGCGCGTGCAGGCGATCTGCGACTACGTGCACCAGCATCTGCGCTTCGACTACCAGCAGGCGCGCGCCAACCGCACCGCCCTGCAGACCTGGCGGGAAGGCGTGGGGGTCTGCCGAGACTTCGCGCACCTGGCCGTCACGCTGTGCCGCTGCATGAACATCCCGGCGCGCTACGTCACCGGGTACCTGGGCGACATCGGCATCCCGCCCGTGCCCTACCCGATGGATTTTTCCGCCTGGTTCGAGGCCTACCTGGGGGAGCGCTGGCACACCTTCGACGCGCGCCACAACACGCCGCGCATCGGCCGGGTGCCGATGGCGCGCGGGCTCGACGCCGCCGACGTGCCCATCACCATGGTGTTCGGCTGGAGCCGGCTGGACCGCTTCAAGGTCGTGACGGACGAGCTGACGCCCTGACCTGGCTTGCTACATTGGAGCCAGCGTCGCGTGCCCCTGCGCGGCCCACCCCGCCCACGCATGCGCATTGCCCACTGGACTGTCACCACCGCCGCCGGCACCGGCCGCGACGCGTTCGCGCGCGCACTGGCCGCCAACGCCGGCGCGCTTCGGCGCGACGACTTCAGCCGCGCCGGGCTGGACACCTGGATCGGCCGTGTCGAGGCCGTGGACACGGTGCATCTGCCCCCCGCGCTGCAGGCGCTGGACGCGCGCGTCACCCGCCTGGCCTGGCTGGCGCTGCAGGCCGACGGCTTCGCCGAAGCCGTGCGACGTGCCGCCGCGCGCGTGGGCAGCCAGCGCGTGGGCGTGGTGCTGGGCACCTCCACCTCCAGCATCGCGGAATCGGAAGCGGCGTACCGCCGGCACGCGGCGACCGGCGGCTTCTCTCCGCAGGACCTGCGCCCCGACCTGCACCACCTGCACGCCCCCGCCGCCTTCGTGCAGCAGGCGCTGGGCCTGGACGGGCTCTCGCTCACCGTCTCCACCGCCTGCGCCTCCAGCGCCAAGGCCTTCGCGGTGGCGCGCGGCTGGCTGCAGGCCGGCCTGGCCGACGCCGTGGTGGTCGGCGGCGTCGACAGCCTGTGCGAAAGCACGCTGCACGGCTTCGGCGCGCTGCAGCTGCTGGCGCCCAACCCTTGTCGGCCGTTCGGTGCCGATCGCCAGGGCATCAGCATCGGCGAGGCGGCGGGCTTCGCGCTGCTCGAACGTGACGACGGCCCTGGCGCGCGCCTGCTGGGCATCGGCGAGTCGAGCGACGCGCACCACATGTCGGCGCCGCACCCCGAAGGTCGTGGCGCCCGGACGGCCATGCACGTCGCTCTGGAGGACAGCGGGCTGGCGCCGGACGCGATCGACTTCGTGCACTTGCACGGCACCGGCACCCGCCTCAACGACGCCACCGAGGCCGCCGCCGTGGCCGGCCTGCTGCCGCACGCGCCGCATGCCGCCGCCACCAAGGGCTGCACCGGCCACACGCTGGGCGCGGCCGGCATCCTGGGCGCCGCCGCCTGCTGGCTGGCACTCGAGCAGGGCCTGCGCGCCGGCACGGCGAACACGGCGGCGGTCGATCCGGCGCTGCCGCTCGTGCTGGCCCTGCGGTGCGCGCCGGCCACCGCCCCCACCCGCCACGCGCTGGCCAACGCCTTCGGCTTCGGCGGCAGCAACGTGTCACTGGTGTTCGGCCGTGGCTGAGGCCTTGTCACCGGCACCCACTTTCGCGCTGGGCCTCCAGGCTGTCGCGTTCTGGAGCGACCGCGTGCCCGACTGGCAGACCGCGCGGCAACTGCTGCGCAGCGGCAACGCACCCGCCGAAGGCGAGCCGCTGCGCCCGCCGCCACCGCAGATGCTGCAGGGCGCCGAGCGCCGCCGGGCCTCGCCCGCGGTGGCGCTGGGGCTGGAACTGGCGCGGCTGGCGCTGGCTGAAGCTGGCGTCGACGCTCAGGCGGTGGAAGCCGTCTTCACCTCATCGCACGGCGACGTCATGGTGACGGACGAAATCTGCCGCACGCTGGCGCAGGACCCGGCCCTGCTCTCGCCGCTGCGCTTCCACCATTCGGTACACAACGCGGTGGCAGGCTACTGGAGCATCGCCACCGGCAACACCCGCGCCACCACCGCGCTGGCAGGGCACGAGCACAGCTTCGCCGGGGGCCTGCTGGAAGCCGCGCTACGGGTGCGGCAGCTCGGCACGCCGGTGCTGCTGGTCAGCCTGGATCTGTGCCCGCCGCCCCTGATGCAGGCCCTGGCGCCGGCGCGCCAGGCGCTCGGCGCGGCGCTGGTACTGGGGCCTGCCGGCACCGGCCGGCAGCAGCTCACGCTCGCCGTGACTCCTGCCTCGGCGGCGACACCAGTGCCGTTGCCCGCCTGGCTGGACGGCAGCTACCAGCCCGACTTGGCGCGCTTCCTGTGCGCCCTGGCGCGGCTGGACGATAATGACCCCGATGGCATCGCAACCCCTTTCTCTGCACCCGGCCGCGCGCCCCCCGGCGCGGAGCTGCGCATGAGCCTGGGCGGCCAGCTGGACCTGGCGGTGGCCTTCGATGGCTGAACCCGCGAGCGCACCTGCAGAGGCAACCGATTGCGACGTCGGCATCGTCGGCGGCGGCCTGGCCGGGTTGACGCTGGCGCTGCAGCTGCGCCAGGCGCACCCCGCGCTGCGCATCCGCGTGCTCGAGCGGCGCAACGGCCCGGCGCCGGAGGCGGCGCACAAGGTTGGCGAATCGACGGTGGAGATCGGCGCGCACTACTTCGCCCAGGTGCTGGGCCTGCGCCAGCACCTGGAAAGCGCGCACCTCAAGAAGTTCGGCTTCCGCTTCTTCTTCAACGACGGCGCTGACAACCTGGCGCTGTGCCCGGAACTCGGCCCCAGCCAGTACCTGAGCGTGCCCACTTACCAGATCGACCGCGGCGTGTTCGAGAACCACCTGGCGGACGAGGCCGCGCGCCGCGGCATCCAGGTGATGCCTGGCGCGCGCGTGCTCGGCTGCGCGCTCGATGCCGGAGGCGGGCCGCACCGGGTGCGCTGGCGCGACGCGGCTGGCACCGAGCAGCAGCTCGGCTGCCGCTGGCTGGTGGATGCCAGCGGGCGCGCCGGCCTGCTCAAACGCCAGCTCGGTCTGGCGCGCGGCAACGGGCACGCGGCGTTCTCGGTCTGGTTCCGCGTGCGCGGGCATGTGCGCCCGGACGACTGGGGCCAGGTGGGCGCGGGCGATCCGGCCGCCTGGCGCACGCGCTGCGGCGTAGGCCAGCGCTGGCTGTCCACCAACCACCTGTGCGGGCCGGGCTACTGGGTGTGGCTGATCCCGCTGGCCTCCGGCTGCCACTCGGTCGGCATCGTCGCCGATCCGGCGCAGCACGATTTCGAGGCCATGAAGACCCACGCTGGCGCCATGCGCTGGCTGGCGCGGCACCAGCCGCAGCTGCATGCCGCCCTGGCCGCCAGCGCCGAGCCGCCGCTGGACTTCGGCTTCCTGCGCAGCTTCTCGCACGACGCGCGGCAGCTGTTCTCGCACCAGCGCTGGGCCCTGGTGGGCGAGGCCGGGCGCTTCCTGGACCCGTTCTACTCGCCGGGCAGCGACTTCATCGCCATCGGCAACACCTACGTCACCGAGCTGGTCGGCATCGACCTCGGCGGCGGCGACCTGCGGCCCGCGGCGCGCCTGTTCGACGCCGTGTTCCGCAGTTTCTACGACAACATGCTGCCGCTCTACGAAAACCAGTACGCGCTGTTCGGCAACGCCGCCGCGATGTCGCACAAGGTGGTCTGGGACTACACCTACTACTGGAGCGTGCTGGCGCCGCTGTTCTTCCACGGCCGGCTGGCCGACACCGCCCTGCTGGCCGAATGCGCGGCGCCGATGCAGGCCTGCGCCCAGCTCAACCAGGGCATGCAGGACTGGCTGCGCGCGGCCGCCGAGCAGCGCGGCGAGCGGCTGCCGCGCGCACCTGCGTTCCAGGACCACACGCAGATCCACTGGTTCCGCACCCTGAACACGCGCCTCACCCAGCCGGCCGCGCGCGCCGACGTGGCGCGGCAGATGCACGAGGCGCCGCAGGTGATGGCCACGCTGGCGCAGCAGGCGCTGCAGCGCTTCGGCCCGGCCGAGCACGCGCCGGAAGCCGCGCACCACGCCCGGCTGGCCGCCCTGTGCGCGCAGCAGCAGCGCCTCGCGGGCACGATGGCGGCATGCGGATGACGATGCTCCTGGCGCTGGCCGCGCCCTTCGTGCTGGTGGCCGGCTACAGCCTGGGTGCGCAGTGGCTGATGCTGCACGCGCCGCACAGCCCGGCCACCGTGGCCTTCGTGCTCGGCCCGGTGGTGCTGGGCGTGGCCACGGGGCTGTGGACCAGCGGCCGGCGCGCGCTGGCGCTGCTGCTGCTAGCGGCTGCCGGCGGCGGGCTGGGCTGGCTGGCCTGGCGCGGCCTGCCGGACATCACGCCGCTCTACGTGGCCGAGTACGTGACCGTCTACGGTGCCATGGCCTGGCTGTTCTGGCGCAGCCTGCGCGGCACGCCGCTGATCACGCGGCTGGCGCGCTCGGTGCACCGGCTGACGCCGGACATGGAGCGCTACACCGTCAGGCTCACGCGCGCCTGGGCGCTGTACTTCGCCGGCATGGCGCTGCTGTCGCTGCTGCTGTTCGATCTGCTGCCGTTCGGCTGGTGGGCGCTGTACGCCAACATAGGCTCGCCGCTGGCGCTGGGCGCGTTCTTCCTGGGCGAGCATGTGCTGCGCTACCGCTGGCACCCGGAGTTCGATCGCGCCTCCGTCTGGGCCTCGGTGCAGGCCTGGCGCGAACGCCGCGAGCCCCCCGCAGCGGCCACTGCCGGGCAGGAAGGCGGCCTGACTCAACCGCCCGGCTCGGCCAGGTAGTACAGCTCCTGGCCCACATCGGCCTCGGGGTGCGGGAACAGCACCCGCCCGTGGTAGGGCGCGCGCAGTTCCTCGCCGCCGGCGCGCACGGCGATCACCTCGCCCGCGCGCACCTCGTCGAAGCTGTGCCAGTCCTGCGCCAGCGTGTCGCCCGGGGCCTCGCGCAGCACCACGTCGCGCAGGCGCGCGGCGGCGCCGGTGTAGCGCGGCGGCGCCGGCACGTCGGCCAGGCCCAGCAGCGCCAGCGCGCCGTACAGCGCGCATTCGGCCACGGCGATGGCCTGCGGGTCGTCGTGCTGCCCGCATTCGATGGTCACGGCGTAGCCGCCCTGACTGCGCATGTACTCGTTGGTGCCGATGCCTTCCTCGTCCGGCGTTTCGCCGCGCGCGCGGGCGGCGCGGTCGTACACCTCCAGCCAGCCTTCGACGATGCGGTCCACGCCCAGCGCGCGGGCCAGCGCCATCTCCTCGTCGGCGCGCATGAAGGGCTCGCGCTGGCCGCGGTTGTTGCGCGGCCCGACCATGGCGAAGGGCGCACCCGGCGTGTGGAAGGAGTGCAGGTCCAGCAGCGCCTCGTGCGCGGCCAGCACCGGCGCCAGCTGGCGCGTGACGCGGTCCTCATAGTCGCGCGGGTCCTGGCGCGGCACGAAGCGGCGGTTCAGGTTGCGCTCGCCCTCGCGCGTGCATTGCCGCCAGGCCAACGGGTTGGCCACCGGCACCAGCGTCAGCCGGCCGCGCCTGAGCACCAGCCGGCCGTGCTGCAGGTCGTCGATGGCGCGGGCCAGCGCGTGGGCGCCGCAGACCTCGTTGCCGTGCACCGCGCCCACCACTACCAGCGACGGGCCGGGCGTGAGCGCCGCCCAGCTGCGCCAGGTGAGCACCTCGGGGTTGCCGGTGGCGTGCGCCAGCCAGGCTTCGGTGGCGGGGCTGGGGCCGGCGCGGAAGGGGGAATCGCTGTCGCCGCTCATGCCGCCATTCTGCCCCCGGCGGCGTCGATCAGCGCCGGCAGGCCGGTGAGCGCGTCCAGCAGCGCGTCGGCGCCGGCCGACTGCACCGGCTCGCCGTGGTTGTAGCCGTAGGTCATCAGCACCACCGGGCAGCCGGCGGCGCGGGCGGCCTGGGCGTCGTTGCTGGAGTCGCCCACCATCCAGGTACGCGCCGGCGCGCTGCCCAGGGCGCGGCAGGTTTCCAGCAGCGGCAGCGGATCGGGCTTCTTGCGCGCGAAGCTGTCGCCGCCGAACACGTGGCGGAAGTGGTGGGCAATGCCCAGCTGCTCCAGCAGCGGCACCGCAAAGGCCTGCGGCTTGTTGGTCAGGCAGGCCAGCGGCAGCCCACGCGCAGCCAGCGCCGCCAGCCCTTCGCGCACGCCCGGGAACAGCGCGCTGTGCCGCCCGTTGATGGCCAGGTAGGCGCGCTGGTAGTACGCCCAGGCGGTGGGAAACAGCGCCTCGATTGCTTCCGAATCCATAGCTGACTGCGCCCACCCTTCAAGGGCCAGCACCGATTTCAACAGGTGTTCCGAGCCCTTGCCCACCAGCCGCACCACCTGCTCGCGGGTTACGCCTTGACGGCCCAGCTCGGCCAGCATGGTGTTCAGGGCGACGGTGAAATCGCCCACGGTGTCGACCAGGGTGCCGTCAAGGTCGATCATCAGCGCGGCGGGCGCGGGCAGCGGGGTTGGCGGGGTGGCAGCGGGCATGCGGGGATTGTGCCGGGCCGCCGTGACGGAACGGCCAGGCGCCGGGTGGCAGCCGCGGAGACCCCACCCGCCCGCGGCAACCAGCCCCCGGCCCTATGCTGTCGCCATGTCCTGGCTGAACACACCGGCCGGCCTGCTGATCACCGTGGGCGCGCTGCTGGGCCTGAACTTTCCGCTGGCGCGTCTGGCGCAGCAGGCGGGCGTGCCCGTGGCGGTGTGGGCCGCCGTGCTGCCCACCGGCTCGGCGCTGATTCTGGGCGGCTGGTGGCTGGCGCGGCGCCGCGCGGTGGTGCTGGACGGGCGGCACCTGCGCTACTTCGCCGTCAACGCGCTGCTCTCGGCCGCGGTGCCGGGCGCGCTGGTGATGACGGTGATCGGCCACCTGGGCAGCGGGCTCACGGCCATGCTGTTCGCGCTCTCGCCCCTGCTCACCGCGCTGCTGGCCACGGCGCTGGGGCTGCGCCGGCCGTCCCGGCCGGAATGGGCGGGCATCGCCATCGGCATGGTCGGCGCGCTGCTGGTGGCCGCCGCGCGCGGCGAGGTGGGCCGCCCGGCCGCGCCGCTCTGGCTGGCCCTGGGGCTGCTGATCCCGTGCGCGCTGGCGCTGGGCAACGTCTACCGCACGCTGGACTGGCCGCCGGGCGCCGAGCCCACCTGGCTGTCGATCGGCACCCAGGTGGCCGCCGCCGCCATGCTGGCGCTGATGGTCCTGGCCGGCGGCGGCGGCGCGGCGGGCGTGGCCACGCTGGGCGGCATCGGCTGGGTGGTGCTGGCGCAGGTGGCGGCGGGCTGCTGCTTCGTGGTGCTGTACTTCCGGCTGCAGGCGGTGGGCGGGCCGGTGACGCTGAGCCAGATCGGCGTGGTGGGCGCCGGGGTGGCGGTGGCCATCGGCGCGGCGGCCTTCGGCGAGCGCTACCCGCCGCAGGTCTGGCTGGGGCTGGCGCTGATCGTCGGCGGCGTGGGGCTGACCGCCTGGGCGCGCCGGCACGGGTAGGGCCGGGCAAAACCTGTACGCGCGGCGGCTTGCTTTGTGTTAGTTTCGTGAATCCTTATATTTCCCAACCGTTCCCAGGAGACAAACCATGCCGCAATGGCTCACCCGCAACTTCTCGCGCTGGCTGCTGGCGCTGGCCGCGCTGTTCATGGCCGGCACCGCGCTGGCTCAGGACAAGGTGGTTTACCACATCGACGACGCCGAAGCCCAGGCCACCAAGGCGCTGCGCAACATCCGCAACCACCTGGACACCGCGCCCGACACCAAGATCATCGTCGTCGCCCATGCCAACGGGGTGGACTTCCTGATGAACGACGCCAAGGACAAGAAGAACCCCAACATCGACTACGCGTCGCTGGTGAGCGCCCTGAAGGCGCGCGGCGTGAAGTTCGAGGTGTGCGAGATCACGCTGAAGAACCGCGGCCTGAAGAAGGACCAGTTCATCATGGACGCTGATTTCACGCCCTCCGGCGTGGTGCGGATCACGCAGTTGCAGCAGCGGGATCACTACGCGTACATCAAGCCTTAACCCCCTGAGCCGCTGGCGCGGCTTCCCCCTTTCCGGTGGAAGGGGGACAACGCCAGTGCTCGGTACAAGCCCGAGCACGGCGTTCGCTGGTCTGGCCTGCTCCGCGGCCATCGAATGCTTGACGGAATGGCCCGCTTCAACTCACGTGGCGATCGTCTGGCGGGCTTGGTACACACCCGCTGCGCAGCGCCTATTTTCAAGCCAAATCGACCTCCAGCCCTTATATGACGGGCGCAACCAGCTCTTATTTTTGTAGCTCTCGCCGCATGTCGGCGATGACGGCGGCGTAGTCTTTCTGGCCGAAGATGGCGCTGCCGGCCACAAAGGTGTCGGCGCCGGCGTCGGCCACCTGGCGGATGTTGCCGGCCTTGATGCCGCCGTCCACCTCCAGCCGGATGTCGCGGCCGCTGGCGTCGATGCGCTTCCTGGCCTGCTCCACCTTGCGCAACGCGCTGTCGATGAAGCTCTGGCCGCCGAAGCCGGGGTTGACGCTCATGATCAGCACCAGGTCGATCTCCTCGATCAGCCAGTCCAGCACATCCAGCGGCGCCGCCGGGTTGAACACCACCCCGGCCTGGCAGCCGGCCGCCCTGATGGCCTGCACGCTGCGGTGCGCGTGGGCGCTGGCGTCGGGGTGGAAGCTGATCAGATCCGCCCCCGCCTGCGCGAAGGCCTGGGCCAGCGCGTCGACCGGCTGCACCATCAGGTGCACGTCGACCGGCACCGGCTGGCCGGCGGGTGTGACGGCGTGGGGCTTGAGCGCCTGGCACACCATCGGCCCGAAGGTCAGGTTGGGCACGTAATGGTTGTCCATCACGTCGAAATGGATCCAGTCGGCCCCGGCAGCGATCACGTTCCTCACCTCCTCGCCCAGACGGGCGAAGTCGGCCGAGAGGATGGACGGGGCAATGCGGTAGGTGCGGGCGGGCGTGGTGCTCATGCGGGCATTGTCGCAGCGCGCGGCGGCGCCGGCTTTCCCGTACCATCGCGCCCATGCCGCGCCATGCCATCGAGATCGAGGTCGAACCCGCCTACCTGCCGGACCAGTCCGAGCCCGGGCGCGGCGTGTTCGCCTTTGCGTACACCATCACCGTCACCAACGTGGGCGAGGTGCCGGCGCAGCTGATCGCGCGCCACTGGCACATCAACGACGCGCACGGCGGCGCCGAGGAGGTCAAGGGCCTGGGCGTGGTCGGCCAGCAGCCGCTGCTGGCGCCCGGCGAGGCCTTCCAGTACACCAGCGGCTGTCGCCTGCGCACCGCCAGCGGCACCATGCGCGGCAGCTACTTCTTCGTGGCCGAGGACGGCGAACGCTTCGACGTCGAGATCCCCATGTTCGTGCTGGACGCCGGCGGCGCGGCGGGCGGCACGGCGCGGGTGCTGCACTGAAGCTGCGCGGCGCGCAGCTTCAGCCGCGCCGAATGCGACGCCAGCTGAGCCCACCCAGCATCAGCGCCAGCGCGGCCAGTGCCCATTGCGCCAGCGTCGGCACCTGCTGGACCGCACCACCGCCGCCCAAGGTGACCGCCACGTCGTCAAACGCCAGAACACCAGAGCCGCCTTGGGTCTGGAAGTACAGGCGCACGTCGTCCGACGCAGTCGTGGCCGTGAAGTTGGCCGTGCACTGTGTCCATGCAGGGGTGGCTGCCAGGGTGCACGACACGGGCGTGCTCGCGCCCAAACCGATGCGCGCTGCGTTGGGCGGCGGCGTCTGCGACGTGGCAACCCAGACCGATACCGAATAGGTCGCCCCCGGCACGGTGCTCAGGGTTTGACTCAAATAGCCTTCGCCCGCGTTGTCGTATCCATAAGCGAAGTAGGTGCCGCTGTGAGGTGTCACGCCACCATCGGACGTGGTCACGCCAGTACCGCTGCTGCCAGAAACGGTGGCGGCAAAAGGCGCCAGTGCGCCCGATTCAAATCCGCCGTTCACGACCTGCGCCGAAGCGCCCCAGGCCACGCCAGCCAAGGTTGCCGCCACCAAACCATGGCGCAGCGTGCGAATGCTGTGGCTCAAAGACATGGGTTTCCCTCCCTCTGAAGTTGGCAAAAAGTTCACGAAATCTGTAGTTGTGTGCATTTTGTCACATCAATGGACGCGCGCCAACCCGGCCAGCCGCCCTTCGGTGCTCAGCTCAGACTGGGGGCGCGCTGTCGGCATCGCCATCGCCGACCAGGACCGACGGCGAGCCCGGCACTTCGCGCGCGAAGCGCAGCGCAAACGCCACCAGCGGCGGGCCCAGGGTTTCGAACACCGCCACGGCGGCCAGCACCACCACGCCGACCTCGTGCCCGGCCTGTGGCGCCAGCTTGATGGTCTGCTGCACCAGGCCGATGGCCAGGCCCGCCATGGGCACCAGCATCAGGCCCGCCGCCAGCGACTGGCGCGGCCGGTAGCCGAAGGCGCGCCCGCAGCCGTACACCGCCAGCAGCTTGGCCAGTACGCGCGCGCCCACGAAGGCCAGCGCCGCCGGGGCGAACAGCCACAGGTCCTTCAGGTGCAGGTTGGCGCCCGCGAACACGAACAGCACGATGAAGAACACGTCCGCCCCCGCGCCCAGCTCCACGTGCGCCAGCCGCGCGCGCCGCTGCATGCCGCGGCTGGCCAGCCCCAGCGTGAGCGACGAGAACAGCAGCGACACCTGCAGCGCAGCCGACAGCCCCACGCACAGCATCACGCCGCCCACCACCAGCGCGAAGCGGTAGTGGCCGTCGTCGGCCTGGGTGAGCGCGCCGATGCGGGTGATGACGAAGGCCACCACCACCCCCAGCAGCACCGCGCCCAGCATCTGGTAGGCCGGCAGGCCGAGGATGGTGAACCAGTCGGCCGACAGCTCCTTCAGCGCGAACGGCAGCGCCGCCGTGTAGAGCAGGAACGACAGCACGTTGTTCAGCGTGACCATCGACATCGCCGCCGACAGCGTGGGTCCCCGGGCGTGCAGCTCGTGCGACACGTGGATCAGCACCGCCGGCGAGGACGACACCGCGATCGCCGCCGCCAGCACCGCCACCACCGGCGAGGTGCCCAGCCACAGCATCAGCGCCACGATGGTGCCGAAGGTCAGCAGGCTTTCCGTCAGCCCCGACACCACCAGCGGCCGGCTCTTGACCAGCGCCAGCGGGTGCAGCGAGGCGCCCAGGCGGAACAGGATCAGACCCAGCGCCACGTCCACCAGCGGCGCGGCGGTGACCAGGTCGTGCACCTTCAGCAGGCCCAGCCCCTGCGGGCCGATGGCCAGGCCCACCGCCATGAAGCCGGTGATGGTGGGCAGCCAGGCCAGCCGCTTGGCCAGCAGCCCGCCCAGCACGCCCACGGCCAGCAGCAGGCCAAAGGTGGTCAGCAGGTTCAGCTCGGGCAGCTGGGTGGGGTAGAAAACGTCGTTGGGCATGGGGTGAGGAAAAGCGGCGCGGCCTTGTCGATACGGCACGAGGCCTTTTTGAACCGTTCGGGCTGAGCCTGTCGAAGGGCTTCGACAGGCTCAGCCCGAACGGTGTTGGGATTTCGTGGCGCGGGCCCTGCGGGCGCCGACACCTGTTTGCTTCCAATAAAGTAGCTGCCTGCGCTTGCTGCGCATGGTCTGGAGGCCAGAAAAGCCTGAAAAATTGCCGGCGCTCCAGGGCTGGAAATGCGCGACAATGCGGGCCATTGTGCCCGCCGCGCCGCGTGCCTGTCGGCGGGCCGTTGTTACAGCTTTCCGCCCTGCCCGCTCATGACCCTGCGCATCGGCATCTCCGCCCGCCTGCTGCACCGCCCGCCCCCTGGCCTGGGCCTGCCACTCAAGCGCCTGCAGTACCTGGAAAGCACCATGGCGCACTGGATCATGAGCCACGGCGTGGTGGCGCTGATGATCCCCTTCATCGACCACGCCATGCCCAGCCAGCGCAAGCGCCCGCCCATCCAGGATCTGGTGCGCCACCTCGACGGCCTGGTGCTGCAGGGCGGCGTCGACATCGACCCGGCCACCTACCGCGCCGCCCCCTGGCAGGCCGGCATGGACACCGACCCGATCCGCGACGACTACGAGCTGGAGCTGCTGCGCGGCTTCATCGAGGCCGGCAAGCCGGTGCTCGGCATCTGCCGCGGCGCGCAGCTGCTCAACGTCTACCACGGCGGCACGCTGCTGCAGGACATTCCCAGCCAGTGGGTGAATGGCATGGCGAACGGCGCGATCAACGGCACGGCCGCCCCCGCCACCCCCGCCACGCACTGGGACGAAGCCCGCTACGACCACCTCACGCACGATGTGCGCTTTCTGCCCGGCAGCCTGCTCGACAGCCTCTACGGCCCCGGGCCGCACCCGGTGGTCAGCATCCACCACCAGTGCGTGGGCGAGCTGGGCAAGGGCCTGGTGATCGAGGCGCGCTGCCCGCAGGATGGCGTGCCCGAAGCCATCCGCCACCCCGGCCACCCCTTCGTGGTGGGCGTGCAGTGGCACCCCGAATTCCACCTGCCCGGCCCCGGCGCCGAACCGCTGGTGGCCATGGACAGCGGCCCGCTGATGATGGCCTTTTTGAAAGCCGCGCTGCGCCGCGCCGGCCGCCTGCGCCGGCTGGCCCACGGCGTGTCCCAGGTGCGCGAGCGCGCCCGGGCCGCCGCGCCAGCCCCCAACGCTGCCGCCGCGCGGGGCGCGCCGCAGACCTGAGCGGCAGCCCAAACCTCTCATGGGCGAATTCGAGCTGATCGAGCGCTTTTTCAAGCGAAATCCGCCTCCAGCCCAGGCACAGCGGGCGCAGGCAGCTACAGATTCAGAAGCAAATCAAGGCACGGACGCAGGCCGCGTCGTGCTCGGCATCGGCGACGACTGCGCGCTGCTGCAGCCCGCGTCCGGCCAGCAGCTGGCCATCAGCACCGACATGCTGGTCGAAGGCCGGCATTTCTTGCCCAGCGTCGACCCGGCCGCGCTCGGCCACAAGGCGCTGGCCGTCAACCTGAGCGACCTGGCCGCCATGGGCGCGCGCCCGCTCGCCTTCACCCTGGCCCTGGCCCTGCCGCCCGAGCGCGCGCGGGATGAAGCCTGGCTCGCCGCCCTGGCCGGCGGCCTGTTCGCGCTGGCCGACGCGCATGGCTGCCCGCTGGTGGGCGGCGACACCACCGCCGGCCCGCTCAACCTGTGCCTCACCGTGTTCGGCGAGGTGCCCGCCGGCCAGGCCCTGCGGCGCGACGGCGCCCGGCCCGGCGACGAACTCTGGGTCAGCGGCAGCCTGGGCGACGCCCGCCTGGCCCTCGGCGCGCTGCGCGGCGAATGGCCGCTGCCGCCCGGCGTGCTGGCCGCCGCCCGCCAGCGGCTGGAGTGCCCCACACCCCGCGTCGCCCTGGGCCTGGTGCTGCGCGGCATCGCCAGCAGCGCCATCGACGTCAGCGACGGGCTTGCGGGCGATCTGGGCCACATCCTGAAAGCCAGCGGCACCGGCGCCGTTATCGACACTGAAATTGCTTCCAACCTGATAGCTGCCTGCGCCCGTCACGCATGGCCTGAAGGCCAATTTGACTCAGAAACCCGGCGGCGCCTGGCCCTCACCGGCGGCGACGACTACGAACTCGCCTTCACCGCCCCGCCCGCGCACCACCAGGCCGTGCTCGCCGCCGCCCGGGCCGCGCAAACCCCCGTCACCCGCATCGGCCGCATTGAAGCCAGCCCAGGCCTCTGGCTCGCCGGCGCGGACGGCCAGCGCAGCCCGCTCGCGGCCAGGGCCTTCGACCATTTCGGTTGAGCGCGGCCGGTCGGCCCAGGGCGGCCAACGCCGCCCTGGGCACGCCAGAATGCACCTGAATTCATAGCTGCCTGCGCCCGCTGCGCCTGGTCTTGAGGCACTTTTTTCTGAAATCCTGAGGAGATGGCCCGTGGAGGCCGCAAGCGCCCGGCAGCGCCACGCCGCGCGGCGCCGGCCCCTACACTCGCGCCATGTCCCGCGCCGCCCGCCTGCTGCAACTGCTGGAGCACCTGCGCCTGCACCGCCAGCCGGCGGCGGGTGCGGCGCTGGCGCAGGAACTGGGCGTGAGCCTGCGCACGCTGTACCGCGACATCGGCACGCTGCGCGAGCAGGGCGCGCTGATCGAGGGCGATCCGGGCGTGGGCTATGTGCTCAAGCCCGGCTTCACGCTGCCGCCGCTGATGTTCGGCGAGGACGAGCTGGAAGTGCTGGTGCTGGGCGCGCGCTGGGTGGCCGGCCACGCGGCCGACCCGGAGCTGGCCGCCGCCGCGCGCAGCGCGCTGAACCGCATCGGCGCCACGCTGCCGGCTGGGCTGCGGCTGGCGGTGGAAACGTCCGGCCTGTTCGTGCCCGCGCCGCGCCCGCAGGGCCAGCCGCCCGCGCCCTGGCTGCCGGCGCTGCGCCACGCCATCCGCGACGAGCACGCCCTGCTGCTGGACTACCGCGACGAGGCCGGCAGCGTGACGCAGCGGCGCATCTGGCCCTTCGCCATGGCCTTCTTCGACCAGGTGCGCCTGATCGCCGCCTGGTGCGAGCTGCGGCAGGACTTCCGCCACTTCCGCGCCGACCGCGTGGTGCAGCTCACCGACACCGGCTGGCGCTACCCCGAGCGGCGCCACGCGCTGCTGGCGCGCTGGCGGACGCAGGTGTCGGCGCGCATGCCGGTCGGCCAGCCGCCGGCCACAACCGTGCGGTCGGATGGTTGATCCCGCAGGCTGAGCCGCCGCTTCCGGCCATCACATGAAGTACGGCTTGTCGCCCTGGCTGCGCGGTTTGTTCACGCCCAGGCTCTCACCCACGTGCAGCCCGGGGTGGGCGATGATCCTGGTGATCAGGTCCGCCACGCTCCTGCGCGAAACCACCGTGCCCTTGAAGGGTTCGCCTTTGCGCGTCAGTTCGTAATCCACCTCGTCCTCGTCCATCAACCAGGCCGGACGCACGATGGTGTAGTCGAGTCCTGAAGCCTCGATGGCGTCCGCGGTGCGGCGAAAGGGCTTCAGGTCTTCGCCAATGGTGGCGTTGTTCCACGCGCCGAACTTGCCCGGCACCTCGTCGTAGATGCCCAGCGACAGCACGAAGACCAGGCGTTTGACGCCGGCCGCCTGCATCGCGGCGATGACGGCCTGGGCTTGCTTGTCCAGATCTTCACCCGTGAGGTTGGCATAGACGATGTCCTGGCCCGTCATGGCGTCCTTGAGCAGCTTCTTGTCCAGCACGTTGCCGATCACGACCTTGGCGTTGCTCGGCTCGTGGCCGCTCAGCTTCTTGGGGTCGCGCACCAGCAGGGTCTGCTCGATGTCCGCGTGCTCGCCCAGCATCTGCACGGCCCAACGGGCAATCTGGCCGCTGGCGCCCAGGATCAATACTTTGGTCATGGTGTCGCCGCGGATCAGAGATTGGCTTGGAAGAAGGGCACCAGCTTGGCCAGCGCCTGGCCCACCGGCTCGGGCTGGTCGTACAGCTCGTAGTGCGTGGCGCCTTCGACGACCACCAGCTCCTTGACCTTGGATGCCGCGCGCGCGTAGATCTCCAGGCCATCGCGGTAGGCACCGAAGCCGCCCGGCTTGTCGCCGACGACCACGATCATCGGCACGGTGAGCAAAGTTTCGGCCAGGTGGAAGGCGTCCCAGCCGACCGAGGCGGCGCGGTGTGAATACAGCGCGCGCGTGCCGGCGTGGTCGTTGACGCAGCGCCGGCGGTAGTAGTCGGTAGCACCCAGCACGTCCACGTCCTTGGTGCCCGACTCGGCGGCCGCTTCGAGCGACGGCGGCACGAAAAGGTCCACCCTGCCGGCCTCGCCACGTGCTTCGGCAGTCCGTTGTTTGCCCATCGCCTCCATCTGGCCGATGGGGTCGAAACCGGTGAAGGCTTCGCGGCACAGGCGGCCGTAGTTGACGCCGGTGATGCTGGCCACGGCCTTGAGGCGGCGCTCTGTCATGACGGCGTTGAGCACGTAGCCGCCACCCCCGCAGATGCCGAGGATGCCGATGCGCTCGGCATCCACGAACGGCAGCGTGACCGCGTAGTCCACCACGCAGCGTATGTCTTCCACGGCCAGCACCGGGTCTTCGACGTAGCGCGGTGCACCGCCGCTGGAGCCCTGCGTGCTGCGGTCGAAGGCAATCGCCACGAAGCCGGCTTCGGCCAGCGCCTTGCCGTACACATTGCCCGAGGTCTGCTCCTTGCAACTGCCGATCGGGTGCGCGGTGATGACCGCAGGGTAGGTTTTCTTGTCGTCGAAATTGGGCGGGAAGTACAGATCGGCCGCGATGTCCCAATAGGGGGTCTTGATGCTGACGGTCTTGGGGTTGCTCATGGTTGGCTCCCGGATTGAAAGATGGGTAGCACAGGTGATTACTTCAGCTTGGCCTGAAAGAACGGCGCCAGCTGCGACACGGCCTCATCGACGAACTTCATCCCGTCGTACAGATCCATGTGATCGGCACCTTCGACGACGTACATCTTCTTGTCCTTACTCGCGGCTCGCGCGATCAGGTCGTCGCTCATCCACTTGCTGCCCGCCTTGCTGCCGGCGATAGACAGGACAGGCTGGGTCAGGAAAGCCTCGGCCTTGTGGTAGGCGTCGTAGGTGATGATCTGCGTCAGGCAGCGCGCCAGCGTGAAGCCCGGCGCATTGGGGTGCTGGCAGCGCGGCGTGTGGTAGTACTCCCAGGCGCCGCGCAGCTCGGCGTTGGGGGCGTCTTCCTCGCGCAGGGGCGCCAGCGGCATGGTCTCGTCCTGGTTGCCCTGGTTCCTGGCGTCGGTGGTGCGCGCGTTGGAGCCGAACTCGACCAGACCCACCGCGTCGGCATCCTTGACGGTGTTTTCCCAGCCGTTGCGGAACATCTGGCCGATGTTCACCGCGCTGACGGTGCCCAGCGCCTTGATGCGGCGGTCGTTGATGGCGGCGTTGGCGCTGTAGCCGGCGCCGGCGCAGATGCCCATCGCACCGATCCTGTTCTGATCCACGTAGGCCAGCGTGGTCAGGTAGTCGATGACTGCGCTCACGTCTTCGGTGCTGATGTAGGGGTTCTCCAGCTGGCGCGGCTCGCCCGTGCTCTCTCCCTGGTAGGAGCGGTCGAAGGCGATGGTGATGAGGCCGGTTTCAGCCAGCTTCCTGGCGTACAGGCCGGCGGTCTGCTCCTTCACGCCGCCGCCGGGGTGCGAGACGACCACGGCCGGGTACTTCTTGCCTTCGTCAAAGCCGGGCGGGAAGTTGATGACGGCGGCCATGGTGATGCCTTGGCCGTTGAGGTTCTTGAACGTGATGTTGGGCATGGTGTGCACTCCGGATAGGTTGAACAGCGGGGTCTGAATCCATCGGTGTTGGTGGCCGATGGGTGCATCGTAGGCAGGCGATTGGATTTGATATATAGGCGCCAACCAACATGACTGATTAGTTAAACTTAACAAATGCCCATCGAGCCCTCTCTGGTGGCGACCCTGACCTGGTTCGCCCACATTGCCCGGCACCGCAGCTTCACCAAGGCGGCGACCGAGATGGAGGTGACGCGTGCGGCCCTGTCGCAGCACCTCAAGGGGCTGGAGCGGCAGCTGAACGTGCGCCTGCTCAACCGCACGACGCGGGACATGTCGCTGACGGAGGAAGGCCAGCGCCTGCTGGAGGTGCTGCAGCCCGCGCTGTCGGCCATCGAGCGGGCCGTGGCCGAGGTGGGGGTGGCGCAGGCCGAGCCTGCGGGGCTGATCCGCATGAACGCCTCACGCGTGGCGGCACGCCTGTTGATCGAGCCGCACCTGGGGGAGTTGCTGGCGCGCTACCCGCGGCTGCGGCTGGACCTGGTGATGGACGACGGGTTGTCCAACATCGTGGCCGAGGGCGCGGACGCCGGCATCCGGCTGGGCGAAAGCCTGGATGAGCACGTGGTGGCCGTGCCCGTCACGCCGCCGCTGACGATGGCCATCGTCGCATCACCCGCGTACTTCGAGCGGCACGGCGTGCCCGACACGCCCGCGGATCTGGTCCGCCACAACTGCCTGGCCTACCGCTTCACCTCCAGCGGCACCATCGACCGCTGGTCCTTCACCTCGCCCGGCGCCGAGGGCCGCACGGTGGTGCTGGAGCCCAAGGGCAGCGCGGTGTTCAACGACGATGACAGCATGTTGCGCGCTGCGCTGCAGGGCGTGGGGCTGGTGCAACATATCGACCTGTGCGTGCGCCAGCATCTGGCCGATGGCTCGCTGGTGCGCGTGCTCGGCGCCTGGTGCCGGCCGATTCCGGGCTTTTACCTGTATGTGCCCTCGCGTGCGCAGATGCCGGCCAAGATTCGGGCGCTGATTGATTTTCTGGGCGAGAAGCGCGCATTGCTGACGCTGGAATCGGCCGAGCTCACCCCATCTCCATTTGCGAGAACCGCGACGCCTCCTAAGCCGCGCCCCTGACGCACCCATCGATCGGCTTAGCGCTCCACCTCCGGCACGGTGCGCGGCCCGGTCGCTGCACCGGGCTTTCGTGGCCGCTCCACGCTGCTGACAGAAACTGGCAGCGCCGGGGCACACACTGCCTGCACGGTCCGTCTTGGGCCGCTTGTCCAGCAGGAGATCACCATGCCTACCCCTTCTTCCGCGCAGTTCGCCCTCGCCGTGCGCTATGTGCACGACATGCCGGCCGCGCGCCACTTCTATGTCAACGTGCTGGGCCTCAAGCCCGAGCGCGAGCACGCCGCCTTCATCCAGTTCGACCACTTCGCGCTGGCCAGCGACGCGCCGCTGGGCGACGACCGCGCGGCCGAGCTGTGCTGGCTGGTGGCCGACATCGACGACGCCTGGCAGACGCTGAAGGACCAGGCGCGCGTGCGCATGCCGCTCAGGAGCCTGCCTTTCGGCCGCATCTTCAGCATCGACGACGCCGACGGCCACCCCTGCTACGTGATGCAGTGGGCCGAGCAGCGCCCGAGCCAACCCGCCTGAGGAGCCCGCCATGTGGAACACCGAAGCCCAGACCGACATCGCCGCATCACCCGGACGCGTGTGGCAGCTGCTGGCCGACGTGGCCGGCTGGCCGCGCTGGAACGCCGGCGTGGCCGCGGCGCGGCTGCTCGGCCCCTTCGCCACCGGCAGCCGCTTCGAGATGCAGCTGCCGGACGGCGGCCCGCTGCTGCAGAGCGAACTGGCCGACGTGCAGCCCGGCCGGTATTTCACCGACGTCACGGCCTTCCACGGCGTGGTGGTGCGCGTGACGCACGCCATCGCGCCCCAGTCCGAAGGCGGTGTGCGGGTGACCTACCGCACCGAGGTCGAAGGCCCGGGCGCGGCCGAGATCGGCGCCGGCGTGTCGGCGGATTTTCCCGACGTGCTGGCCGCGCTGAAACGGCTGGCGGAGGCAGGGGCCCCAGCGCGGTAAGGTGGCGGACTCGCTCAACACGCCCTGCGAACCATGCCGCGCTTCACCTTGATCCCGGAAGTCCACCTCGTGCTCGAGCGCGCCGGCCAGGTGCTGCTGCTGCGCCGCGCCAACACCGGCTACGAGGACGGCAAGTACAGCCTGGTGGCCGGTCACGTGGATGGCCACGAGACCGCCCGCGCCGCCCTGTGCCGCGAGGCCTGGGAAGAGGCGGGCCTGACCATCGCGCCTGAAGACCTGACCTTGGTGCGCCTGATCCACCGCCTGAGCGACGGCGAACGCATGTCGATGTTCTTCCGCGCCACGCGCTGGCAGGGCGAGCCGGTGAACCGCGAGCCCCACAAGTGCAGCGAGCTGCGCTGGTTGGCGCGCGATGCGCTGCCCGAGCCCATGGTGCCCTACGTGCGCCACGCGCTGGCGCAGATCGCCGGCGGCAACGCCTATTCCGAATTCGGCTGGCCCGTGGCCGCCGCAACCCATTCAGCCTGAAGGAGCCTTACCCATGAGCACTATCGAAACCTCCTGCCGCTGCGGCGCCGTACACCTGACGATCCAGGGCGAGCCGGCCGTGCAGCTCTATTGCCATTGCGACGACTGCCGCGCCGCGCACGATGCCGCCTACGTGGCCGCGTCCATCTACCCGGCCGCCGCCGTGCAGGCCAGCGGCGGCGCGCTGGCCGAACACGCGGTGCGCCGCACGCCGCGGCTGAGCTGCGCGGCCTGCGGCACGCACCTGTTCTCGGAAGTCGCCAGCGTCGGCCTGCGCAGCGTCAACGCCTGGCTGCTGCCAGAAGGCGCCTTCCAGCCGCAGTTCCACGTGCAATGCCAGCACGCGGTGCTGCCGGTGGTGGACGAGCTGCCGCACTTCAAGGGTTTTCCGCCGGCCTTTGGCGGCAGCGACGAGCGGGTGGGCTGGTAGGCGCCTGCGGCATCGGCCACACTGACGGCGTCCAGCCGCTCCGGCCCGGAGCCGAAAAAAGGGAGTTCCCATGTCGACATCCATCGTGCTGTTCACCAACCCCTGGTCGCGCGGCCGCATGGCGCGCTGGATGCTGGAGGAAACCGGCCTGCCCTACCACGTCAGGCTGCTCGACTACGGCACCAGCATGAAGGACCCGAGCTACACCCAGCTCAACCCCATGGGCAAGGTGCCCTCCATCCTGCACGGCGACACCGTGGTGACGGAAGTGGCCGCCATCTGCACCTACCTGGCCGACCTGGTGCCCGAGAAGGAACTGGTGCCGCCCGAGGGCACCCCCGAGCGCGGCAGCTTCTACCGCTGGATGTTCTTCGGCGCCGGCCCGCTGGAAGCCGCCGTGACCGCCAAGTCCCTGGGGCTGCTGGCGCCCATCGAGCGGCGCACCAGCGCCGGCTACGGCACCTACGACGATGTGATGAACACGCTGGAGGGTGCCGCCAAACACGCCGTGACGCAGGGCGGCGGGTACCTGGTGGGCGGCCGCTTCACCGCGGCCGACCTGTACCTGGGTGCGCAGCTCAACTGGGGCATGCAGTTCAACACCATCGAGCGGCGCGCCGCGTTCGAGGACTACTGCGGCCCCATCGTCCACCGCCAGGCCTGCCTGCTGTCGAACGCGCTGGACGACGCCGACGGCGTGCGCATGAAGGCCGCGGCGGCCCCGGAAGAGGAGTAAATGTGCCGTTCGCGCACGATGAGCGGCGCTTGCTGCTGGGCGTCAGGGGCGTCGGGCCCACGGTGATCGCCCGGCTGGAGCAGATGGGTATCGAATCGCTCGGGCACCTTGCCAAGGCCAACGCGGGTGAGCTGCTGGCGCGCGGCGCCAGGCTCAGCGGATCGAGCTGCTGGAAGAACAGCCCGCAGGCGCGCGCGGCCATACAGGGCGCCATCGAGGTGGCCCGGGCCCACGGCTGAACTGCACCGACCGGCGCTGCTAGCATCGCCGCCATGGACGATGCCCCCGACGACGTGACCGACGTGCAGGCCAAGCGTGAAGTGCGCGAGGTGCACGAGGCGCGCCAGGCTCCCGCGCCGCAACCGGTGCCCGTGCCGGCGGCTGCCGCACCGCGTGGGCGGCCGATGCCAGTGTTTATGTTCACCCACGTGGCGCACCTGATCGCGCTCGGCTGCGGCGCCGGCCTGTCGCGCGTGGCACCCGGCACCATGGGCACGCTGTGGGCCTGGCTGGCGTGGTGGGCACTGGGTCTGTGGCTGTCGCCCGCGGCGCTGGGCTGGCTGCTGCTGGCGGCGCTGCCGGTGGGCTGGTGGGCCAGCCGCGTGACCGCGCGCGCCCTGGGCGGGGGCGACCCGGGCTGCATCGTGATCGACGAGATCGTGGCCTTCTGGTTGGTGCTGTGGCTGCTGCTGCCGGCGGGGCTGTGGACGCAGTTCGTGGCCTTTGCGCTGTTCCGCCTGTTCGACGCCTGGAAGCCCGGCCCCGTGCGCTGGGCCGACCAGGCTTTCCACGGCGATGGCTGGCGCGGCGCCTTCGGGATCATGATCGACGACCTGGTGGCCGCTGCGCTGACGCTGCTGGTGATGGCGCTGTGGCTGCGCGTGTGGGCCTGAGCAGAACGGTGACCACCGTCGGTTTGCTTTTATTTTGATAGCTGCCTGCGCCCGCCAGTCAAGGGCCAAAGGCCTGTTTTTCTCATACTTCCGAAGCAAGCCATCGCCATGCATGACCAGCCCCTCGTCGAAGCCCTGGCCCGCGCGCTGCTGGCGCGCCGCTGGATGATGGCCACGGCCGAAAGCTGCACCGGCGGCCTGATCGCCGGCACCTGCACGGGCCTGGCCGGCAGCAGCGACTGGTTCGAGCGCGGCTTCGTCACCTACAGCAACGCCGCCAAGACCGAGCTGCTGGGCGTGCCGGCGGCGCTGATCAGCGCGCACGGCGCGGTGAGCGAGCCGGTGGCCCGCGCCATGGCCGGCGGCGCCTGCGCGCACGCGCCGGTGCAGGCCAGCGTGGCGGTGACCGGCATCGCCGGCCCCAGTGGTGGCAGTGCCGACAAGCCGGTGGGCACCGTGTGGTTCGGCTGGTGCGTGAACGGCCAGGTGAGCGCCGAGCGCCAGCGTTTCGACGGCGACCGCGCGGCCGTGCGCGAGCAGACCGTGGCGCACGCGCTGCAGGGGCTGCTGGCGCGGCTGGGCGCGACTGGCTGACCAGGCCCGCCAAGCCCGGGCGCGCGGGCGGCTGCACCGCGCCCGCAGCCCGCATTCGCTAACATGGGCCGCGCCGCCCTGCGCGCGCCGTCCGCGTGCGCCCCATCCCCTCACCGAGCCTGCCCATGGCCTCCTACTCCGTCCCGCCCAACAGCCCGCTGCGCTACAGCACGCTGGCCCTCTGCGTGGTGGTGCTGCTGCTCAGCCTGTTCACCATGATCGGCTTCGGGCGCGGCTTTCTCTGGTTCCTGGGCTCGGGCGCGCTGGTGGCGCTGGGCGTGTACGACCTGCTGCAGCCGCACCACGCGGTGCTGCGCAACTACCCGATCCTGGGACACCTGCGCTTTGCGCTGGAGTTCATCCGGCCGGAGATCCGCCAGTACTTCATCGAAAGCGACACCGAAGCGCAGCCGTTCTCGCGCGCCCAGCGCACCGTGGTGTACCAGCGCGCCAAGGGCGAGCCCGACGCGCGGCCGCTGGGCACGCAGCTCGACGTGGGCGCCGAGGGCTACGAGTGGATCAACCATTCGCTGCACACCACCAGCATCGATTCGCACGATTTCCGCATCTGGATCGGCGGCTCGCCGGATGCGCCGTCGCCATCGGCCCAAGCCTGCACGCAGCCCTACAGCGCCAGCGTGTTCAACATCTCGGCGATGAGCTTCGGCGCGCTGTCGGGGCAGGCGGTGCTGGCGCTCAACCAGGGCGCGAAGACCGGCGGCTTCGCGCACGACACGGGCGAGGGCTCGATCTCCAGCTACCACCGCGTGCACGGGGGCGATCTGATCTGGGAGATCGGCTCCGGCTACTTCGGCTGCCGCAACGACGACGGCAGTTTCAGCGCCGAACGCTTCGCCGCGCAGGCACGCGAGCCGCAGGTGAAGATGGTGGAGATCAAGCTGAGCCAGGGCGCCAAGCCGGGTCACGGCGGCGTGCTGCCGGCCGCCAAGGTGACGCCGGAGATCGCCGCCGCGCGCGGCGTGCCGGTGGGCGTGGCCTGCGTGTCGCCGGCCTCGCACAGCGCGTTCTCCACGCCGGTGGAGCTCATGCGCTTCATCGGCCGCCTGCGCGAGCTGTCGGGCGGCAAGCCCACTGGCTTCAAGCTCTGCATCGGCCACCCGTGGGAATGGTTCGCCATGGTCAAGGCCATGCTGGCCACCGGCATCACGCCGGACTTCATCGTGGTGGACGGCGCCGAGGGCGGCACCGGCGCGGCACCGGTGGAGTTTTCCGATCACGTGGGCACGCCCATGCAGGAAGGCCTGCGCCTGGTGCACAACACGCTGGTGGGCACCGGCCTGCGCCAGCGCATCAAGATCGGCTGCGCGGGCAAGGTGATCACCGCCTTCGACATCGCCCGCGCGCTGGCGCTGGGCGCCGACTGGTGCAACTGCGGGCGCGGCTTCATGATGGCGCTGGGCTGCATCCAGGCCCAGACCTGCCACACCGGCCGCTGCCCCACCGGCGTGACCACGCAGGACGCGCAGCGCCAGAAGGCGCTGGTGGTGGGCGACAAGGCGCCGCGCGTGGCGCAGTTCCACGCCAACACGCTGCATGCGCTGAAAGAGCTGCTGCAGGCTGCGGGCCTGAGCCACCCGGACCAGCTCACGCCGCACCACATCGTGCGCCGCATCGACGACGCCGAAGTGCGCCAGCTCTCCAGCCTGATGCCCACGGTGGCCGAGGGCGCGATCCTGAACGACCTGGCGCGGCTGCCCAACGTGTTCCGCCTCTACTGGCCGATCGCCAGCGCCGACAGCTTCGCGCCGCAGGAGCCGCGCGAGGGCGAGGTGGTGGCCGACCTGCGCGGCACGCCGCCGGCTGGCCGCGGCAACAACGCGCCAGCCTCGGCCTGGGAAGTGGCGCGCCAGCTGCGCCCGCCCGCCACGCCGGCGGCGGCGCCGAAAAGCGCCGTGCAGCCCAGCCAGGCCGACGCGCCCGCGGCCGCGCCGGAATCGGCCACCGAGGTGCCGCCGGGCTGGTCGGGCTCGGACAAGGCGGACGGGCCGCCGGCAGCCGGTGGCGGCTGAGCCGCTGTTGCGCGCCTGGCCGGGCTCGTCAATTGCTATCTTATAAATAGCCGGTTGCGCCCGTCAATTCTGGGCAAAACGACAATTCGATTCTGAATTTCTGATGGTTGGCGTCGCCGGTCCACCGACCGTGAAGCTGTCGAGCCAAGCCATCGCGCAGGCGCTGCGGGGCGAGCTAATCGGGCACGTCGCCTCGAGTTTTCTGAACGACTTGTCACCCTCGTGACGCCACGCGCCGCCCTGCGCCGGCACGGCTCCTTCAGCGGGTAGAAACCCCTATCGGCACACCCCAGCCCCGTCCGCATAATGAATTGTTGTAGTAACAGGGACGCTGGCGAGCTGCATGGCTTCGGACATCCTTCTGGAAACGCGCGGACTCGTCAAGGAGTTCAAGGGCTTTGTGGCCGTCAACGACGTCAACCTGCAGGTTAGGCGCGGCACCATCCATGCCCTGATCGGCCCCAACGGCGCCGGCAAGACCACCTGCTTCAACCTGCTCACCAAGTTCCTGGAGCCCACGCGCGGGCAGATCCTGTTCGACGGGCACGACATCACCCGCGAAAAGCCCGCCCAGATCGCGCGCCGCGGCGTGGTGCGCTCGTTCCAGATCTCGTCCACCTTCCCGCACATGACGGTGCTGGAGAACGTGCGCGTGGCGCTGCAGCAGAACCTGGGCACGGCGTTCTCGTTCTGGAAGTCCGAGCGCTCGCTGGACGCGCTGAACGAGCGCTGCCTCGAGCTGCTCGACACCGTGGGGCTGTCGGGCTTCGCCAACCTCACGGCGGTGGAGCTGCCCTACGGCCGCAAGCGCGCGCTGGAGATCGCCACCACGCTGGCCATGGAGCCCAAGCTGATGCTGCTTGACGAGCCCACGCAGGGCATGGGCCACGAAGACGTGGACATGGTCACGCAGCTGATCAAGAAGGTGGCCGCCAACCGCACCGTGCTCATGGTGGAGCACAACATGGGCGTGGTCGGCAGCATCGCCGACACCATTTCCGTGCTGCAGTTCGGCCAGCTGATCGCCGAAGGGCCGTACGCGGAAGTCTCGCGCAACCCGCAGGTGCTGGAAGCCTACATGGGCAGCTCGGAAGCCGAACTGGAGGGTGCCCATGGCTGAAGCCGCGGCAATGCCGGCCCGCGCGGCCGGCCAGGGCGCCGGCACGCCGGCGATCGAATTCAAGGACGTCCACACCTGGTACGGCGAATCGCACATCCTGCACGGTGTGAGCCTGCATGTGCAGCCGGGCGAGGTGGTGTCGCTGCTGGGCCGCAACGGCGCCGGCCGCACCACCGCCATGCGCGCCATCATGGGCCTGGTGGGCAAGCGAACGGGCTCGATCACCATCAACGGCGTCGAGACCGTGCAGATGCCGCCGCACCGCATCGCCCGCCTGGGCGTGGGTTACTGCCCGGAAGAGCGCGGCATCATGGCTTCGCTCAGCTGCCAGGAAAACCTGATGCTGCCGCCCAAGGTGGCCGAAGGCGGCATGAGCATCGACGAGATCTACGAGATGTTCCCCAACCTGAAGGCGCGTCGGGGCAGCCCCGGCGGCCGGCTTTCGGGTGGCGAGCAGCAGATGCTGGCGGTGGCGCGCATCCTGCGCACCGGCGCCAAGATCCTGCTGCTGGACGAGATCTCCGAAGGTCTGGCACCGGTGATCGTGCAGGCGCTCGCGCGCATGATCCTGCAGCTGCGCCAGCGCGGCTTCACGGTGCTGATGGTGGAGCAGAACTTCCGCTTCGCCGCCCCGCTGGCCGACCGCTTCTACATCATGGAGCGCGGCCTGATCGTCCAGACGTTCACCGCCGACCAGCTGCAGGACAACATGTCCATGCTGCAGGAATACCTCGGCGTCTAGCGTTCTCTTTTTCGCAGTGCACCCATCCAAGGAGACATTCATGAAGCGCAAACTGCTGTCCACCCTGCTGGCCGCCGCCGGCCTGCTGGCCGCCAGCCTGGGCCACGCCCAGGTTTCCGGCAACGTCGTCAAGATCGGCGTGATGAACGACATGTCGGGCCTGTACTCCGACGTGGGCGGCCCCGGCTCGGTGGTCGCCGCCAAGATGGCCGTGGAAGACTACCTGAAGGCCAGCGGCTCCAAGCTGAAGGTGGAAGTCGTCTCGGCCGACCACCAGAACAAGCCGGACGTCGGCTCCAGCATCGCCCGCAAGTGGTTCGACTCCGAAGGCGTGGACGTGATCGTCGACGTGCCCACGTCGTCGGTGGCGCTGGCCATCAACCAGGTCACGCGCGAGAAGGGCAAGGCCTTCCTGGACACCGGCGCGGCCACCTCCGACCTGACGGGCAAGGACTGCTCGCCCAACACCGTGCACTGGCTGTACGACACCTGGATGCTGGCCCACGGCACCGGCAGCGCGGTGGTGAAGCAGGGCGGCGACAGCTGGTTCTTCCTGACCGCCGACTACGCCTTCGGCCATGCACTCGAGCGCGACACCACCGAGGTCATCAAGGCCGCCGGCGGCAAGGTGCTGGGCAGCGTGAAGGTGCCGCTCAACACGCAGGACTTCTCCTCCTTCCTGCTGCAGGCGCAGGCCTCCAAGGCCAAGGTGATCGGCCTGGCCAACGCCGGCGGCGACACCATCAACTCCATCAAGCAGGCGTCGGAGTTCGGCATCGTCCAGGGCGGCCAGAAGCTGGCCGGCCTGCTGGTGTTCCTGTCCGATGTGCACGGCCTGGGCCTGCAGAAGGCACAAGGCCTGCAGGTGACCACCGCCTTCTACTGGGACCTGAACGACAACACCCGCGCCTGGGCCAAGCGCTTCGCAGCGGCCAACGGCGGCAAGTACCCGACCATGGACCACGCCGGCGTGTACGCCGAAATCCTGCACTACCTGAAGGCGGTCGATTCGCTGAAATCGGACGACGGTACCAAGGTGGTGGCCGAGATGAAGAAGCTGCCGACCGACGACATCCTGTTCGGCAAGGGCATGATCCGCGCCGACGGCCGCAAGCTGCACCCGGTGTACCTGGTCGAGGTCAAGAAGCCGTCCGAGTCCAAGGGCCCGTACGACTATTACAAGGTGCTGCAGACCATCCCGGCCGACAAGGCATTCCGGCCCCTGAACGAGGGCAACTGCCCGCTGGTGAAGTAAGCCGGCCCCGGCCCGGCAGCAAGGCGTAGGAACAGCGCACGATGTTCGACATTCCGATCCAGGCCCTGATGGGGCAGCTCCTCATCGGGCTGATCAACGGGTCTTTCTACGCCTTGCTGTCGCTGGGCCTGGCCGTGATCTTCGGCCTGCTCAACATCATCAACTTCGCCCATGGCGCCCAGTACATGCTGGGTGCCTTCGGCGCCTACCTGCTGCTCAACAAGCTCGGCCTGAGCTACTGGTGGTCGCTGCTGATCGTGCCGATCGTGGTGGGTGCCACCGGCGTGGTCATCGAGCGCACCATGCTGGCGCGGCTCTACAAGCTGGACCACCTGTACGGCCTGCTGCTCACCTTCGGGCTGGCGCTGATCATCCAGGGCATCTTCCGCAACGAGTACGGATCCACCGGCCTGCCCTACTCCATTCCGCCGCAGCTTTCCGGCGGCAAGAACCTGGGCTTCATGTTCCTGCCCAACTACCGCGCCTGGGTCATCGTGGCCTCGGCGGTGGTGTGCCTGGGCACCTGGTTCGTGATCGAACGCACCAAACTCGGCGGCTACCTGCGCGCCGCCACCGAGAACCCGCAGCTGGTGCAGGCCTTCGGCATCAACGTGCCACGCATGATCACGCTGACCTACGGCTTCGGCGTGGCGCTGGCCGCGCTGGCCGGCGTGATGGCCGCCCCGATCTACCAGGTGAGCCCGCAGATGGGCTCGGACCTGATCATCGTCGTGTTCGCCGTGGTGGTGATCGGCGGCATGGGCTCGATCCTGGGTGCCATCGTCACCGGCTTCGGCCTGGGCCTGATCGAAGGCCTGACCAAGGTGTTCTACCCCGAGGCCTCGACCACCGTGATCTTCGTCATCATGGCCATCGTCCTGCTGATCCGGCCAGCCGGCCTGTTCGGCACGCAGAAATAAACCATGAGCACCTCCGCTTCCACAGGCTCCGGCGCACCGGCCGCCCCTTCCGCGCGCCCTGGCACCACCATGACGCCGGCCGAGCGCGCGCGCGCCGAAGGCCGGCTGCACCGCAACGTGTTCCTGCTGATGGTCGCCGTGCTGGTGGCCGCCCCCTTCGTCGGCATCTACCCGGTGTTCATGATGAAGGTGATGTGCTTCGCGCTGTTCGCCTGCGCCTTCAACCTGCTGCTGGGCTTCGGCGGCCTGCTGTCGTTCGGGCACGCCATGTTCCTGGGCATGGCGGGCTACGTGTCGGCGCACGCGGCCAAGGTCTGGGGGCTGACACCCGAGCTGGCGATCCTCGTGGCCACGCTCTGCGCGGCGGCGCTGGGCTGGGTGGCGGGCCTGCTGGCCATCCGCCGGCAGGGCATCTACTTCGCGATGATCACACTGGCGCTGGCCCAGATGGTGTTCTTCTTCAGCCTGCAGGCGCCGTTCACCGGCGGCGAGGACGGTATCCAGGCCGTGCCGCGCGGCAAGCTGTTCGGCCTGATCGACCTGTCGCAGCCGATGGCCATGTACGCCGTGGTGCTGGTGGTGTTCCTGGGCGGCTTCCTGCTGATCTACCGCATCGTCCACTCGCCCTTCGGCCAGGTGCTGAAGGCGATCCGCGAGAACGAGCCGCGCACCGTCTCGCTCGGCTACGACGCCGACAAGTTCAAGCACCGCGCCTTCGTGCTGTCGGCCGCGCTGGCGGGCATGGCCGGCGCCACCAAGGCCATCGTGTTCCAGCTGGCCTCGCTGACCGATGTGCACTGGAGCATGTCGGGTGAAGTCGTGCTGATGACGCTGGTGGGTGGCATGGGCACCATCTTCGGTCCGGTGGTGGGTGCCGCCGTGATCGTCACCATGCAGAACTACCTGGCCGAGCTGGGCGCCTGGGTGACGGTGGTGCAGGGCGTGATCTTCGTGCTGTGCGTGCTGCTGTTCCGCCGCGGCATCGTGGGCGAGATCGGCAACCTGCTGAAGAAATCGCTCTGAAGATCCGGCAGACCGGCCGGCGCCCGCCGGTCCGCATGGGGCGGCGCCGGGCAGCCGCTAAGCCTGCAGCAGCGCCGCCGGCTCCTCGCTTTCCAGCACCGACTGCGCCCAGGGCGCAAGCTTGTCGGCGTCGGCGCGCAGGATCTCCTGCTTGACCGGCAGGATCTGCGAAGGGTGCATGGAAAAGCTGCGCAGGCCCAGACCCAGCAGCAGGCGCGTCATGCTGGGGTCGCCCGCCATCTCGCCGCACACGCTCACCTCCTTGCCCGCCGCCTTGGCCTGCGCGATGGTGTCGGCCACCATCTTCAGCACGGCCGGGTGCAGCTGGTCGTACAGGTGCGCCACGGATTCGTCGGCGCGGTCGATCGCCAGGGTGTACTGGATCAGGTCGTTGGTGCCGATCGAGAGATAGTCGAAGTACTTCAGGAACAGCGGCAGCGTCATGGCCGCGGCCGGCACCTCGATCATCGCGCCCAGCTTCACCGGGCCGTAGGGCACCCCCTTCTGATCGAGCTGGGCGCGCGCCTTGTCGATCAGCTCCAGCGTCTGGCGGATCTCGCGCGCGTGCGCCAGCATGGGGATCAGCAGGTACACCTTGCCGTGCGCGGCGGCGCGCAGGATGGCGCGCAGCTGCGTCATGAACATGGCCGGCTCCGACAGGCTCCAGCGGATCGCGCGCAGGCCGAGCGCGGGGTTGAGGTGGGCGTCGTCGTGCCGGTCGTCCAGCGGCTTGTCGGCGCCGACGTCGATGGTGCGGATGGTCACCGGCATGCCGTGCATGCCTTCCACCGCCCGGCGGTAGGCGTGGTACTGCTCCTCCTCGTCGGGCAGCTTGCCCTCGCGGCCCATGAACAGGAACTCGGTGCGGAACAGGCCCACGCCCACGGCACTCACCGCCAGCGCGGCCTCGGTGTCGCCTGGCTGCTCGATGTTGGCCAGCAAGTCGATCCGCTGTCCATCCAGCGTCACCGCGGGCGTGTTGCGCAGGCGCGCCAGGCGGCCGCGCTCGAGCTCGCCCTGGCGCTGCTTGAAGGCGTAGTCGGCCAGGATGATGGGCGAGGGGTTGACGATCATCACCCCCGCATCGCCGTCGATCACCACCCAGTCGTCCTGCCGCACCAGCTGGCTGGCGGAACGCGCGCCCACCACGGCCGGGATGTCCATGCTGCGCGCCACGATGGCGGTGTGGCTGGTCTTGCCGCCCACGTCGGTCACGAAGCCGGCGAACACGCTCTTCTTGAACTGCAGCATGTCGGCCGGCGACAGGTCGTGCGCCACCAGCACCAGCGGCACGTCCTGCGTGTCCTCCAGCAGCAGCTCCGACTGGCGTGGCGCGCGCGGCGGCGGCGGCGCCACGGGCACGGCGGCGCCCTTCAGGTGGCGCAGCACGCGTTCGACCACCTGTTCCAGATCGGCCTTGCGCTCGCGCAGGTACTCGTCCTCCATCTCGTCGAACTGGCGCGACACCTGCTCGAGCTGGGTGGTCAGCGCCCATTCGGCGTTGTAGAGGCGCTCCTTGATCCAGTGGCGCACGCCGGCGCCGAGCTGGTCGTCCTGCAGCAGCATCAGGTGCACGTCGAGCAGCGCGCCCAGCTCGGGCGGCGCGTCCTTGGGCAAGTCCTGCTGCAGGCGCTGCAGTTCCTGGATCACCGCGTCGCGCGCCTCGCCCAGCCGCGTCAGCTCGCTGCGGATCTGATCCGGCTTGATGAAGTAGTGCGCCACCTCCACCCGGCTGGAGGCGATCAGCACCGCCCGCCCGATGGCAATGCCACGGGCCACCGCCAGGCCGTGGATGGCGAAGGTCATGGCCTGGCTCCGGCAGCGGTCTGCATCGGCACCAGTTTCACTCGCCTTCCCCGAACTTGTCGTCGATCAGGGCCAGGATGGCATCCATGGCTTCCTGCTCGCGGTCGCCGTCGGTTTCCACCGTGACCTGGCTGCCGATGCCGGCGGCCAGCATCATCACGCCCATGATGCTCTTGGCGTTCACGCGCCGCTCGCCACGGGCGATCCAGACGTCGCACGGGAAGCTGCCGGCCAGCTTGGTCAGCTTGGCCGAGGCCCGGGCATGCAGGCCCAGCTTATTGCTGATGGTCGTATCGTTCTTGATCATGGATGGCTCGGCGGTACTGGTTCTGCGGCGCGGTCACGGCCACCGGCATCACGCCCTGGCTGCCGCCCGCCAGCGCGCGCTGCACCAGCGATTCCAGCGGCTCGTGGCGGTAGGTCACGGCGCGCAGCAGCATGGGCAGGTTGACACCGGCGATCAGCCGGGTGCTCACGCCGTCGACCAGGCGCTGCGCCACATTGCAGGGCGTGGCGCCGAACAGGTCGGTCAGCACCAGCACGCCCTGGACGGGCAACTGGTCGAGCACGATCCTGGCGGCGGCCAGGGTTTCCTCGGGCGGGGCGTTGGGGTGGACGTCGAGCGCGGCCACGTGCTCGGCGGCGTCCGGGAACACATGCAGCGCGCACTGGCGCAGTGCATGCGCCAGCGGTGCGTGGGCGATGAGGAGGACGCCGTTCATCCGTGCATTATCGGCTGCGCGGCCACACGAAAACCAGGTAGCTCAACACGGAAAGCGCACCGAAGACGCCCATCGCGCCCTGGAACGCCGCCGCCTGGCCCAAGCCCAGGGCGCGCAGGCCGTCCACCGCCAGCCCGATGCCCCACTGCACCAAGAAGATGCCGACAAAAACCACCAGGTTGTAGGCCGACAGCGCCCGTCCTGCCAGTTCGGGCGGGAAGGTCATGCCCACCACCGGCTGCACCTGGGCGGCGGGCGTGGTCAGCACGCAGTAGAGCGCCAGCAGCACGAAGCTGGCCTCGCCCCAGGCCGGGCCGCCCACCACCAGCAGCACCAGCGGCGCGAAGCTGGCCGGCAGGCCCCAGGCCACCAGCCTGTCCACGGTGACGCCGCGCGCGGCCAGCCGCGGCATCAGCAGGCCCCAGATCCAGAAGGTGGCCAGCATGGACACGTTGATCCAGAACAGCCCGGTGGCCGACTGCAGCGGCGAGCTGCCGCCCACGCGCGTCATCCACGGCCCGGCCCACAGCGACTGGATCGCCACCATGCCGCCGAAGCTCACCAGCCCGAGCGGCGCCGCGCGCCGGAAATAGGCGTTGCGCCAGATCGTCGAATAAGAGCCTTTTGGGCCTCCAGCCGTTTCAGGACGGGCGCAGGCAGCTTCATCTTTTGTAGCATTCTGCCAGTGCGGCACGATCAGCCACAGCGCCGCCATGGCCACCAGCACCAGCACGGCAACGGCCCAGAACAGCGCCCGCCAGCCCCACAGCGGCTCCAGCCACTGCACCGGCAGCGTGGAGGCGATCATGCCCAGCGAGCCGCTCATCAGCATCCAGGCGTTGGCGCGCAGCTGGGTGCTGGCGTCGAACCAGCGGCGGTAACCGGTGAGCGGCGCCATCAGCCCGGCCGATACGCCCATGCCCATCAGCAGCCGCGCCAGCATCAGTGCCGTGAAGCCCTGCGCCAGCGCGAACACCGCGCAGCCCAGCACTGCGGCCGCCAGCAGCGCAGTGTTGACCTTGCGCGGCCCGTAACGGTCCAGCCAGTGGCCGAGCGGCAGCTGCATGGCGGCAAAGCCCAGGAAGTAGCCGCCGGCCAGCAGGCCCAGGTCGCCCGCGTGCAGGCTGAACTCGGCCGTGAGCACCGGCGACAGCGTAGCCGTCACCGCCCGCAGCAGCGCCGAGACGAAGTACGCCAGCGCGAACGCCAGGAACACGCGCACCGCGGCGCCACGGCCGAGGCGGTTCACCGCAGCTTCAGGCCGGCGAAGAAGGCATCGGCCACCTCGGGTTGGGGCCTGGGCGCGTACATCACGGCATGCAGCAGCTCGGTGCCGCCGCCCTCCACCGCGTGGGCTGTCCAGACCGCCTCGGCCGCCACGGCCTTGCCGTCGGTGCCCTGCCCCTGCGCCACCAGCCGCTCGGCGTGCGCCAGCGGCAGGCCGCCGGGCGGGCGGAACGGCGTGCGCGCGCTGGCGGCCGCGGCCTGCATGTTGGCCAGCGTGGCCTGCTGCCAGCCGGCCAGCACCTCGTCGGGCGCGCGGCCTTCGGGCAAGGTGGCCACCATGACGGCGAAGGTGGCGCCGCCGGCTTCGCAGCCGGCGACGTCGAGTTCGGTCGGCACGCCGCCCAGCGGCACGCTGCGCGTGGCGTGGTCGGGCTTGCAGGGCAGCAGGGCCACGCTTGTGCCGGGCGCCAGCGGCACCTCGCGCCAGTTGAGCGTGGGGCTGCAGGCGGCCAGCAGCAGGGCGGCGAGAACGAACCAGCGGGGCATCGGCCGATTATGCGTAGCGCCGCCGTCGCCCCTGGCGTGCCGGCGTGCCGCGGGCGACACGGCGGCTGCGCCACAATCGGCGCCATGAACGCACTCGACGGCATCCGCATCCTCGACCTCTCCCGCGTGCTGGCCGGGCCCTGGTGCACCCAGACCCTGGCCGACCTGGGGGCCGACGTGATCAAGATCGAACGCCCCGGCAGCGGCGACGACACGCGCAGCTGGGGCCCGCCCTTCCTGGTGGGCGACGACGGCACCGAATCGCACGAGGCCGCCTACTACCTGGGCGCCAACCGCAACAAGCGCTCCATCACCTGCGACATCGCCCGGCCCGAGGGGCAGGCGCTGATCCGCGAGCTGGTGGCGCGCTGCGACGTGTTCATCGAGAACTTCAAGGTTGGCGACATGGCGCGCTACGGGCTGGATTACGCCGCGCTGTCCGCCATCAACCCGAAGCTGGTGTACTGCAGCCTCACCGGCTTCGGCCAGACCGGGCCGTACGCGCCGCGCGCCGGCTACGACTACATCATCCAGGGCATGGGCGGGCTGATGAGCGTGACCGGCGAACGCGACGACCTCGGCGGCGGCCCGCAGAAGGTGGGCGTGGCCGTGGCCGACCTGTTCACCGGCATGTACGCCACCGTGGGCATCCTGGCCGCACTGCGCCACGCCGAACGCACGGGCGAGGGCCAGCACCTGGACATGGCGCTGCTCGACGCCCAGACCGCCATGCTGGCCAACCTGGGCGCCAACTACCTGGTGAGCGGCAAGGTGCCGGGGCGCATGGGCAACGCACACCAGAACATCGTGCCCTACCAGGTGTTCGAGGTCGCGCCGCGCCCCGACGGCAGCCGCGACTACCTCATCCTGGCCGTGGGCAACGACGGCCAGTACGCCAAGTTCTGCGAGGTGGCCGGCCGGCCCGACCTGGCCGCCGACCCGCGCTACGTGAAGAACCGCGACCGGGTGAAGCACCGCGCCGAGCTCGTGCCCCAGCTGGAAGCCGTGATGAAGTCGCGCCCCAAGGCCGACTGGCTGGCCGCGCTGGAAGCCGCCAAGGTGCCCTGCGGCGCCATCAACGCGCTGGACGAGGTGTTCGCCGATCCACAGATCGCCGCGCGCCAGATGGTGGCGCACTGGCAGCACCCGCTGAAGGCCGATCTGCAGCTGGTCGCCAGCCCGCTCAAGCTCGGCAAGACGCCGGTGCGCGGCCCGGCCAACGGCGGCACGCCACCACCGCTGCTCGGCCAGCACACCGACGAGGTGCTGCAAGAGGTGCTGGGCTGGGACGCGGCCCGCGTGGCCGGCGCGCGGGCGGCCGGCGCCATCTGAGCGTCGATCGTGCGCGCGGAAAAGCTCCTGATGTTGTAGCTGCCTGCGACCGCCATACAAGGGTTGGAGCCCGATTTTGTTCTGAAATTCACACCCCGTAGGAGATCCGCCGCATGGCCAACTACCTGCTCGTTCACGGCGCCTGGGGCGGCGCCTGGTATTGGCGTGACACGCTGTCCGCGCTGATCCGCGCCGGCCACCGCGCCCACGCCGTCACCCTGACGGGGCTGGGCGAGCGCGCGCACCTGATGTCGCCCGCCATCGACCTGGAAACCCACATCCAGGACGTGATCGCCGCACTGGAAACCGAGGAACTGCAGGATTGCATCCTGGTCGTGCACTCCTACGCCGGCATGCTGGGCACGGCCGTGGCCGACCGCCGTACCGACTGGCTGCGCCACCTGGTCTACGTCGACGCCATGATCCCCAGGCCGGGCGAAAGCTGGGCCGCCACGCACGCCAGCGCCACGCGCCAGCAGCGCCTCGGCGCCGCACAGGCCAGCGCCGACTTCAGCTTTCCGCCGCCCGACCCGTCGGTCTTCGGCCTGGAGGGCGATGCCTACGAATGGGTCAGGCGCCGGCAGACGCCGCACCCCGGCCACACCTACGAGCACCCGCTGGACTTCGACGCGGCGCGGGTGGCCAGCGTGCCGCGCACCTTCATCGATTGCACCGATCCCAAGCTGCCCACCATCGACGCCATTCGCCAGCGCGTGCGCGACCCCGGCTTCTGGGGCGGCGCCTGGCTGCCCGGCTCCAGCGTGGTCACCCTAGCCACCGGCCACGACCCGATGCTCAGCGCCCCCGCCGAATTCATGGCCATTCTGCTGGCGCTGGGCAAGCGCACGGGCCAGTCGTAAAATCAGAGCTTCGCCCTTGCCTGTCTTGCGCAATCAGCTATTGATTTTGCAGCAAGGTGGGCGCTGACGACAAGCCGCAGGGAACCTTGCGGCGCCGCCGGCATCCCACAGGGCAGTTGCTGGATCTTGTCGTGAACCCGATGAACACCCCCCGCCGCCAAGCCCTGCTGATGGGCCTGCTGGCCGCCGCCGCCACGCTGGGCCTGGCAGGCTGCGCCAAGGACCCGGCGCCCGAGAGCACCTTCGTGCTGCTCGACGGCGCCAGGCAGAGCACCGCCGACCTGAAGGGCAAGGTCACGCTGGTCAACTTCTGGGCCACCAGCTGCACCACCTGCGTGGCCGAGATGCCGCAGATCGTCGCCACATACAACCAGTACAAGGGCAAGGGCTACGACACCCTGGCCGTGGCCATGAGCTACGACCCGCCGGCCTACGTGGTCAACTACGCCGAAACCCGCAAGCTGCCCTTCAAGGTAGCCATCGACAACACCGGCGCCGTGGCCAAGGCCTGGGGCGACGTGCAGCTCACCCCCACCTCGTACCTGCTGAACAAGAAGGGCGAGATCGTCAAGCGCTACGTCGGCCAGCCCGACTTTGCCGAGCTGCACCAGCTGATCGAGAAGCTGCTGGCCGAGGCCTGAGGGCGCCTGCGCACACCGCGGGCCAGCGCCGGCCCATTGCGGTTTCGGGCATGAAAAACGGCACCAGCCCATGCAGGGCGGACGCCGCCAGCTCCGGATTCAGGAGCAATTTGGATTGTCCGAGGATTGGGTTGCCGCGCCCTGTCGCAGGCCTTGACGGCTGAGTCCAGCCATTCCCCGATGCCTGCGTCTCGGGGGCGCCGCCCCTGTCAATCCTTCCTGAAGTGGTCGTGGCAGGCCTTGCAGGTCTTGGCCGTGGGGCCGAAGGCGGCCTTGAGCTGGTCCAGGCTGCCGGACTTGGCGGCCGCCACCAGCTTGGTCATCTCGCCATCCATGTTCTCGGAGGCCTGCTTGAACTTGGCCTGTTCCTTCCAGATCTCGGGCTTGGCGTCGGTCTTGCCCAGATCGGTGCCCTCGCCGAAGGCGCGGAAGGGCAGCATGTGCACGGCGGCCAGCACGTCGGCATCAGAAGCGGCTGTGGCGGCGTTGTAAGGCGCCTTGCCATTGGCCATGGCACCCAGGCTGCCGAAGTGGCGACCCATCAGCGTGAACGCGGCCTGGCGGTACTTGATGGCGTCCTCGGGCTTGGCGAACTGCGCGGCGGCAGGCAGCGCCGTGGCAGCGGCGGTGACGACGAGGGCGGTGGCAAGCAGTTTTTTCATGCAACAAACTCCTGGGCTGACGTGGGAAGTAGGGACTGTACCCGCGATTCGATCCGGGGACCGTCATGGGAGAATGCCACGATCGTGTGACCGTGGCTTGCCCCACCCGACTATGAACACCGTTCGCATCTGGGATCTTCCCACGCGCCTCTTTCATTGGTTACTGGCTGTAAGCGTGATCGGCCTGATCGTCACCGCCAAGGTGGGCGGCGACGCCATGAACTGGCATTTCCGGCTCGGTTATGTGGTGTTCGCGCTGTTGCTGTTCCGGCTGATGTGGGGCTTCGTGGGCGGGCGCTGGTCGCGCTTTGCCAGCTTCTTCCCGACCCCCGCGCGTCTGGGCCGTTATCTGCGCGGCCAGGCACGGCCGGAGGACCACGCCGGCCACAACCCGCTGGGCGCGTTCTCGGTGCTGGCCATGCTGCTGGTGCTGGCGGCCCAGGTGGGCACGGGCCTGTTCAGCGACGACGACATCGCCTTCGCCGGCCCGCTGACCGGCCTGGTGGCCGGCTCCACGGTGCGCGCTGCCAGCAGCTACCACAAGGACGTGGGGCAGCTGCTGGTGATCGGCCTGGTGGCGTTGCACCTGCTGGCCATCGCGTTCTACTTCTTCGCCAAACGCAAGAACCTGGTGCGGCCGATGGTCACCGGCGACAAGACGCGCGCCGAGGTGGGTGGCGTGACCGCCGCCACCGACGGCTTCCGCCGCCGCGCGCTGGCGCTGGTGCTGATCGCGCTGGCCGCGGGCGTGGTCACCTGGGTGGTGAAGCTGGGCGGCTGAGCCGCGCGCTACACTGGCCTGCCCGACTTCTTCTTCCGCACGCGCGCGCCGACCGCCTGAAGTGGACAGCATCCCCCCGATCGACATCCTCGAAGCGCTGGAGCCCGGCCAGATCGAGGCCGCCCGAACCCTGTTCCAGGAATACGCCGACCAGCTGGGCATCGACCTGCGTTTCCAGGGCTTCGAGGCCGAACTCGCCGCGCTGCCCGGCGACTACGTGGCTCCGCGCGGCGCGCTGCTGCTGGCCCTGGTGGACGGCGCCGTGGCCGGCTGCTGCGCGCTGCGGCCGCTGGACGACGTGGACTACGCCAACGCCGCCGAGATGAAGCGCCTGTACGTGCGCAAGGCCTTCCGCGGCTTCGGCCTGGGGCGCCGGCTGAGCGAGGCGATCCTCGAATCGGCGCGGCAGCTGGACTACGACTGCGTGCTGCTCGACACGCTGGACGAGATGGAATCGGCCCGCGCGCTGTACGAGGACCTGGGCTTCGAGGAAGTGCCGCCCTACTACCACAACCCGCTGGCGGGTGCGCACTACCTCAAGGTCGACCTGCGTTGAAGCGCCGCTGCGGCGGGGGTGATTTTTTGAGCCAAATCGGCCCGCAGCCCATATGCAGCGGTCGCAGACAGCTATAGAATCAGAAGCAATCCGGCGCAGCCGGATCTCCGGTTCAAGCCTTGGCCTGGGCCAGCAGCGTGTCGGCGTCGCTGACCTCGAACTTGCCCGGCGCCTCGATGTTCAGCGCGGCCACCTTGCCGTCCTTCACCAGCATCGAGTACCGGTTGCTGCGCAAGCCCATGCCGCGGCCGGTGAGGTCCAGCGTCAGGCCGGTGGCCTTGGCGAAGTCGGCACTGCCGTCGCCCAGCATGCGCACCTTGCCGTCGGTCTTCTGGTCGCGCGCCCAGGCGCCCATCACGAAGGCATCGTTGACCGAAACGCACCAGATCTCGTCCACGCCCGCGGCCTTCAGGGCGTCGTGCTGCGCCACGTAGCCCGGCACGTGCTTGGCCGAGCAGGTGGGCGTGAACGCGCCCGGCAGTGCGAACAGCGCGATGGTCTTGCCGGCCGTGGCCTGGCGCACGTCGACCGGGTTCGGGCCGATGCTGCAGCCATTGCCCTCGACCTCGGAATACTCCATCAGCGTCACGGCGGGCAGGGAATCTCCAACTTGGATCACGGCGGCTCCTCTCAGGGGGTTCAGGTGCGGCGCGCCCGGGCAAGGGACGCCGGAAACAAAAAAAGCGACCCACATTGTGAGTCGCTTCATGCCGGCATCGCCAGCGCGGCCATGAGAGGCCCCGCCTGCCGGTGGGTCTTGGCGCGGCCCGGCCGGAGCCGGGCGCGCACCCCGTGCATCAGACCTGGGCGGCCTTCTGCACCAGGCGCGTGGCCACCCAGTTCTTGGTCTTCGAAAGCGGGCGGCTTTCGGTGATCTCGATGGTGTCGCCCAGCTTGTATTCGCCGTTTTCGTCGTGGGCGTGGTACTTGCTGGAGCGGATCACGATCTTGCCGTAGATCGGGTGCTTAACGCGGCGCTCGATCATCACGGTCACGGTCTTGGCGCGCTTGTCGCTGACCACGGTGCCGACCAGCGTGCGCTTGAGGGAGGGTTTGGCTTCCGTCATGTCGGTTCCTTACTTGGCGGCGGCCTGTTTCTGGGCCAGCACCGTCTTGGCGCGCGCAATGGCACGGCGCGTGCTGCGCAGCTGGTTGGTATTGGCGAGTTGCTGCGTGGCTTTCTGCATGCGCAGGTTGAAGTGAGCCTTTTGCAGCTCCTTCACCTCGGCCTGCAGACCGGCCACGTCTTTCTCGCGCAGTTCGGATGCTTTCATCTTGGGTACCTCGTTACTGGCCGATCATGCGGCTGACGAAGGTGGTGCGCAGCGGCAGCTTGGCAGCCGCCAGCTGGAACGCTTCGCGCGCCAGTTCCTCGGGCACACCGACGATCTCGTACAGCACCTTGCCGGGCTGGATTTCGGCCACGTAGTACTCGGGGTTGCCCTTGCCGTTGCCCATGCGGACCTCGGCCGGCTTGGTGGAAATGGGCTTGTCCGGGAACACGCGGATCCAGATGCGGCCACCGCGCTTGACGTGGCGCGAAATCGCGCGACGGGCGGCTTCGATCTGGCGGGCCGTGAGGCGGCCGCGGTCGGTGGACTTCAGGCCGTACTCGCCAAACGCCACCGTGTTGCCACGGGTGGCGATGCCGGTGTTGCGGCCCTTCTGTTCCTTGCGGTATTTGCGACGTGCGGGTTGCAGCATCGTTATTCTCCTTTGGCGCCCTCGGCGCCGGCGGCATCGCCAGCCACCTTGCGCACGCGGCGCGCGGCGGGCTTGGCGTCGCCAGTGGCCTCGGCGGGTTTGTCACTGCCGTCGCTCGGGGCGGCGTTGCTGCCGGCGGCACGGCGGCCACCGCGCGCCGGGCGGTCGCCGGCGGGACGGCGCGGGCCGCGCGGGCGGCGCTCTTCGCCTTCGGGGCGCGGCGTGGAATCCAGCGAGGGCGCGTCGTTGCGGCCCAGGTTGTCACCCTTGTACACCCACACCTTGACGCCGATGACGCCGTAGGTGGTCTTGGCTTCGGAGAAGCCGTAGTCGATGTCGGCGCGCAGGGTGTGCAGCGGCACACGGCCTTCGCGGTACCACTCGGTACGGGCGATCTCGATGCCGTTCAGGCGACCGGCCGACATGATCTTGATGCCCTGGGCGCCCAGGCGCATCGCGTTCTGCATGGCGCGCTTCATGGCGCGGCGGAACATGATGCGCTTCTCGAGCTGCTGGGTGATGTTGTCGGCGATCAGCTGCGCGTTGACCTCGGGCTTGCGAACTTCTTCGATGTTCACGGCCACCGGCACGCCCAACTGGTCGGCCAGGTCCTTCTTCAGCTTCTCGATGTCCTCGCCCTTCTTGCCGATCACCACGCCCGGACGGGCCGAGTAGATGGTGATGCGGGCGCTCTTGGCGGGGCGCTCGATCAGCACGCGCGAGACGGCGGCGTTCTTCAGCTTGGACTTCAGGTACTCGCGCACCTTGATGTCCTCGGCCAGCATGCCGGCGAAGTCACGGTTGTTGGCGTACCAACGGCTCGACCAGTCGCGCGTGACGGGCAGGCGGAAGCCGGTAGGATGGATTTTCTGTCCCATAGTGTTCCTTCAAGCCTCCGTTCAGTCGCCGACCGTCAAGTACACATGGCACGTGGGCTTGCACAGGCGTGCACCACGGCCCTTGGCACGGGCGGCCGAGCGCTTGAGCGTCATGCCCTGCTCGATGTAGATGGTCTTGACGCGAAGCTCGTCGATGTCGGCACCGTCGTTGTGCTCGGCGTTGGCAATCGCCGACTCGAGCACCTTGCGCACGATGGGAGCGGCTTTCTTCTGCGTGAAGTTGAGGATGTTGAGGGCCTGATCGACCTTCTTGCCGCGGATCAGGTCGGCCACCAGACGGCCCTTGTCGGCCGAGAGGCGCACGCCGCGGAGGACTGCACGTGTTTCCATGAGTCGGGTCCTTACTTCTTGGCTTTCTTGTCCGCCGCGTGGCCCTTGAAGGTCCGCGTCAGGGCAAACTCACCCAGCTTGTGGCCGACCATCTGGTCGGTCACGTACACCGGCACGTGCTGCTTGCCGTTGTGCACGGCAATCGTCAGGCCGATGAATTCGGGCAGGATCATCGAGCGGCGCGACCAGGTCTTGATCGGCTTCTTGTCCTTGGTGGCCACGGCCTTGTCGACCTTGGTCAGCAGGTGGTGGTCAACGAACGGACCTTTTTTGAGAGAACGAGTCATTTCGTCAACCCCTTACTTCTTGCGACGCGACACGATCATGTTCTGCGTGCGCTTGTTGTTGCGGGTGCGATAGCCCTTGGTCAGGTTGCCCCACGGATCGACCGGCGCGCGGCCTTCGCCGGTGCGGCCTTCACCGCCACCGTGCGGGTGGTCGATCGGGTTCATGGCCACGCCACGCACCGTCGGGCGGATGCCCATCCAGCGCTTGACGCCGGCCTTGCCGTAGCGGCGCAGGCTGTGCTCTTCGTTGGCCACCTCACCGATGGTGGCGCGGCATTCAATGTGCACCTTGCGCACCTCGCCCGAGCGCATGCGCACCTGGGCGTAGGTACCTTCGCGCGCCAGCAGCGTGGCGGAGGTACCGGCCGAGCGGGCGATCTGCGCGCCGGCACCCGGCTTGAGCTCGATGCAGTGGATGGTCGAACCCACCGGGATGTTGCGGATCGGCAGCGTGTTGCCGGCACGGATCGGCGCCTCGGCGCCGCTCATGAGCTGGCTGCCCACCTCGACGCCGCGCGGCGCGATGATGTAGCGGCGCTCGCCGTCGGCGTAGCACACCAGCGCGATGTGGGCCGAACGGTTCGGGTCGTACTCGATGCGCTCGACCTTGGCCGGGATGCCGTCCTTGGTGCGGCGGAAATCGACCAGGCGATAGTGGTGGCGGTGACCGCCGCCCTTGTGGCGCGTGGTGATGTGACCGTTGTTGTTGCGGCCGGCCTTCTGGTGCTGGGGCTCCAGCAGCGGCGCGTACGCCTCACCCTTGTGCAGGTGATCGCGCGTGACCTTGACCTGACCACGACGGCCGGCGGAGGTCGGTTTCAGCTTGATGACAGCCATGATTTACGCAGCCTCCCCGGACAGGTTCAGCTCCTGGCCTTCCTTGAGCACGACGTAGGCCTTGCGCACGTGGTCACGACGACCGACGGTGCGACCAAAGCGCTTGGTCTTGCCCTTGACGTTGAGGACGGAAACCGCCTTGACCTCGACCTTGAACAACAGCTCGACCGCAGCCTTGATTTCAGGCTTGGTGGCGTTGCGCAGGACCTTGAACGTCACGGCGTTGGACTTCTCGGCCACCATGGTGGCCTTCTCGGAAATGACGGGCGCCACCAGCACTTGCATCAGGCGGCCTTCGTCGAACTGGCGCTCGGCGGGCGTGGGATTGACGCGGCTCATGCGAACATCTCCTTGAGCTTGTCGATGGCGCCCTTGGTGACCAGCACTTTCTTGTAGTACACCAGCGACACCGGATCGGCGTAGCGAGGCTCGACCACCAGCACGTTGCCCAGGTTGCGCGAGGCCAGGTACAGGTTCTCGTCGACCTCGTCGGCGATCACCAGCACCGAGTCCAGGTTCATGGCCTTGAACTTGGCAGCCAGCTGCTTGGTCTTGGGCGAATCGACCTTGATCGAATCGATGACGGCCAGGCGACCGTCGCGCGCGAGCTGCGACAGGATCGACGCCATGCCGGCGCGGTACATCTTCTTGTTGACCTTCTGAGAGAAGTTCTCTTCCGGGCTGTTCGGGAAGATGCGGCCGCCCCCGCGCCACAGCGGCGACGAGGTCATGCCGGCGCGGGCGTTGCCCGTGCCCTTCTGGCGGAACGGCTTCTTGGTCGAGTGCTTGACGGCCGCACGGTCCTTCTGGGCACGGGTGCCCTGGCGTGCGTTGGCGCGGTAGGCCACCACGATCTGGTGCACCAGCGCCTCGTTGTATTCACGACCGAACACGGTCTCGGGCGCGTCCACCTTGGACGCGGCCTGGCCTTGCTCGTTCAGGAGCTCTAGTTGCATCACTGGGCTCCTTTCGCTTCGGCCTTGGCCTTGACGGCCGGGCTCACGGTCACGAAGCCGCCGCGCGAACCGGGCACCGCGCCCTTGATCAGCAGCAGCTGGCGCGCTTCGTCGATACGGATGACGTCCAGGTTCTGGGTGGTGACGGTCTCGTCGCCCATGTGGCCGGTCATCTTCTTGCCCGGGAACACGCGGCCCGGATCCTGCGCCATGGAGATCGAACCCGGCACGTTGTGCGAACGGCTGTTACCGTGCGACGCGCGCTGCGAGCTGAAGTTGTGGCGCTTGATGGTGCCGGCATAGCCCTTGCCGATGGAGGTGCCCTGCACGTCCACCTTCTGGCCGACGGCGAACACGTCGGTCACGGGCACGGCGGTACCGGCGGCGTATTTGCCGGCCACGTCGCCGTCGACACGGAATTCACGGGTGATTTCGCCGGCTTCGACGCCGGCCTTGGCCAGGTGGCCCGCCTGCGGCTTGGTCACGCGGGAGGCGCGGCGGGACCCGAAGGTCACCTGCAGGGCCACGTAGCCGTCGTTCTCTTGGGTCTTGACCTGGGTGACGCGGTTGTTCGACACATCGACCACCGTGACAGGCACTGCTTCGCCGTCATCGGTGAACAGACGCATCATGCCCACCTTGCGCCCCAACAACCCCAATCGGTTGCTTTGACTCATTTGTTGCTCCGAAACTTCCGCCGCGCCGAGCTTCAATTGGCCGGTGCGTTTGGTGTGCGAAAGAGAGTTGATAAGCTCACCCAAAAAGGGCAAGCCTTAAATTATAACGCGGGCTTTCCGGATCTGGCAAGCCCGCGTCAAACGCTCAGCTGGCGGCGCCCCGGAGCGCCGCACCAAATGGTTTACTGCAGCTTGATTTCCACGTCCACGCCGGCCGGCAGGTCGAGCTTCATCAGCGCGTCCACGGTCTTGTCGGTCGGGTCGACGATGTCCATCAGGCGCTGGTGCGTGCGAATCTCGAACTGGTCGCGGCTGGCCTTGTTGACGTGCGGCGAACGCAGGATGTCGAAGCGCTTCATACGGGTGGGCAGGGGCACGGGGCCCTTGACCACGGCGCCGGTGCGCTTGGCGGTGTCCACGATCTCGGCGGCCGACTGGTCGATCAGCTTGTAGTCGAACGCCTTCAGGCGGATGCGGATTTTCTGCTTGGTTGCCATGGTTCCGCTCCTTACTCGATGATCTTGGCCACCACGCCGGCGCCGACCGTGCGGCCGCCTTCGCGGATGGCGAAACGCAGGCCTTCTTCCATGGCGATCGGCGCGATCAGCTTGACGGTGATCGACACGTTGTCGCCAGGCATCACCATTTCCTTGTCCTGGGGCAGCTCGATGCTGCCGGTGACGTCGGTGGTGCGGAAGTAGAACTGCGGACGGTAGTTGTTGAAGAACGGCGTGTGACGGCCACCCTCGTCCTTGCTGAGCACGTACACCTCACCGGTGAAGTGGGTGTGCGGCTTGATGGAGCCGGGCTTGCACAGCACCTGGCCGCGCTCGACTTCTTCGCGCTTGGTGCCGCGCAGCAGGATGCCGACGTTGTCGCCTGCCTGGCCCTGGTCCAGCAGCTTGCGGAACATTTCCACGCCGGTGCAGATGGTCTTTTGCGTAGGCTTGATGCCGACGATTTCGATTTCTTCGCCGACCTTGATGACGCCGCGCTCGACACGGCCGGTCACGACGGTGCCGCGGCCGGAGATGGAGAAGACGTCTTCGACGGGCATCAGGAAGGTGCCGTCGACGGCGCGCTCGGGGGTGGGGATGTAGCTGTCCAGCGCGTCGGCGAGCTTGAGGATGGCTTCTTCACCGAGTTCGCCCTTGTCGCCTTCGAGGGCGAGTTTGGCCGAGCCCTTGATGATGGGGGTGTCGTCGCCGGGGAATTCGTACTTGGAGAGCAGCTCGCGCACTTCCATTTCGACGAGTTCGAGCAGTTCGGCATCATCGACCATGTCGGCCTTGTTCAGGAAGACGATGATGTAGGGCACGCCGACCTGGCGGCTCAGCAGGATGTGCTCGCGGGTCTGGGGCATGGGGCCGTCGGCGGCCGACACGACCAGGATGGCGCCGTCCATCTGGGCAGCGCCGGTGATCATGTTCTTGACGTAGTCGGCGTGGCCCGGGCAGTCGACGTGCGCGTAGTGGCGGTTGGCCGTCTCGTACTCGACGTGGGCGGTGTTGATGGTGATGCCGCGCGCTTTTTCTTCGGGCGCCGCGTCGATTTCGTCGTATTTCTTGGCCTGGCCGCCAAACTTGGCCGCCAGCACGGTGGCGATGGCCGCCGTCAGCGTGGTCTTGCCGTGGTCAACGTGCCCAATCGTGCCCACGTTCACGTGCGGCTTCGTGCGTTCGAATTTCTCTTTTGCCATTTGGATGAACTCCGGTAAAGAACAAATGCCCGTGGACGGGTTTTAGGTCTGCATCCGGGTGCTTGATTCACCTCGCACGGGCACGCGGTGCGCCCCGGATCGCAGACCGGCAAGGCCATGCAGCCCCACCGATTGCTACCTTAAAAATAGCTGCCTGCGCCCGTCATATCTGGGCTGGCGGCCATTTTTCTTGTTGAATCCCAGGTGCCCCGTCAGAACTTGCCGAGCAGGTTCTGGCTGGACACGCCGGCACTTACTTGGCGCGTGCGGCGACGATGGCTTCCGCCACGTTCTTCGGCGCTTCGGCGTAGTGCTTGAACTCCATGGTGTAGGTGGCACGACCCTGCGACATCGAGCGCAGCGTGGTCGAGTAACCGAACATCTCGGACAGCGGCACCTCGGCCTTGATGGCCTTGCCACCGCCGGCCATGTCTTCCATGCCCTGCACCATGCCGCGACGGCTGGACAGATCGCCCATGACGTTGCCGGCGTAGTCCTCGGGCGTCTCGACTTCCACGGCCATCATGGGCTCGAGGATGACAGGGCTGGCCTTCTTGGCGGCTTCCTTGAAGCCGAAGATGGCGGCCATCTTGAACGCCTGTTCGCTCGAGTCCACGTCGTGGTACGAGCCGAAGGTGAGGCGCACCTTGACGTCCACCACCGGATAGCCGGCCAGCACGCCGCTGGTGAGCGCTTCTTCCACGCCCTTTTGCACGGCGGGGATGTATTCGCGCGGCACCACGCCGCCCTTGATCTCGTCGACGAACTCGAAGCCCTTGCCGGCTTCCTGCGGCTCGAGCGTGAACACGACGTGACCGTACTGGCCCTTGCCGCCCGACTGGCGCACGAACTTGCCTTCCACCTCGGTGACCGTCTTGCGCACGGTCTCGCGGTACGCCACCTGCGGCTTGCCCACGTTGGCTTCCACGCCGAACTCGCGCTTCATGCGGTCGACGATGATTTCCAGGTGCAGCTCGCCCATGCCGGCGATGATGGTCTGGCCGGATTCCTCGTCGGTGCGCACGCGGAACGACGGGTCTTCCGCCGCCAGGCGCGACAGGGCCAGGCCCATCTTCTCCTGGTCGGACTTGGACTTGGGTTCCACGGCCTGCGCGATCACGGGCTCGGGGAACACCATGCGTTCCAGGATCACGGCGGAGTTCGGGTCGCTCAGGGTTTCACCGGTAGTGACTTCCTTCAGGCCCACGCAGGCGGCGATGTCGCCGGCCACGATCTCTTCGATCTCCTGGCGCTCGTTGGCGTGCATCTGCACGATACGACCGATGCGCTCCTTCTTGCCCTTCACGGTGTTGAGCACCGTGTCGCCCTTCTTCAGCACGCCGGAATAGACGCGCACAAAGGTGAGCTGGCCGACGAAGGGGTCGGTCATCAGCTTGAACGCCAGCGCCGAGAATTTCTCGCTGTCGTCGGCCTTGCGGGTGATGGGGTTCTCGTCCTCGTCCGTGCCGGCCACCGGGGGAATGTCCACCGGCGAGGGCAGGAAGTCGATCACCGCGTCGAGCATGCGCTGCACGCCCTTGTTCTTGAAGGCGGTGCCGCACAGCATCGGCTGGATTTCCGTGGCGATGGTGCGCGTGCGCAGGCCGAGCTTGATCTCGTCCTCGGAAAGTTCGCCTTCCTCGAGGTACTTGTTCATCAGCTCTTCGCTGGCCTCGGCAGCGGCCTCGACCATCTTCTCGCGCCATTCCTTGGCGGACTCCACCAGCTCGGCCGGGATGTCGACGTAATCGAACTTCATGCCCTGCGAGGCCTCGTCCCAGATGATGGCTTTCATCTTGAGCAGGTCGACCACGCCCTTGAAGTTGTCCTCGGCGCCGATCGGGATCACGATGGGCACGGGGTTGGCCTTCAGGCGCGCCTTCATCTGGTCATGGACCTTGAAGAAGTTGGCGCCGGTGCGGTCCATCTTGTTGACGAACGCGAGGCGTGGCACCTTGTACTTGTTGGCCTGGCGCCACACGGTTTCCGACTGCGGCTGCACGCCGCCCACGGCGCAGTACACCATGCAGGCACCGTCCAGCACGCGCATGGAGCGCTCCACCTCGATGGTGAAGTCCACGTGGCCGGGGGTGTCGATGATGTTGAAGCGGTGCTCGGGGTAGGACAGGTCCATGCCCTTCCAGAAGCAGGTGGTGGCCGCGGACGTGATGGTGATGCCGCGCTCCTGCTCCTGCTCCATCCAGTCCATGGTGGCCGCGCCGTCGTGCACTTCACCGATCTTGTGGTTCACACCGGTGTAGAACAGGATGCGCTCGGTGGTCGTGGTCTTGCCGGCGTCGATGTGCGCCGAGATGCCGATATTGCGATAGCGCTCGATGGGGGTCTTGCGAGCCATGATGAAACTCTTTCTTGAAACGGACAGGCCCGCTCATGGCGGGCCGCATTCCAGGGAGGGAACGAAAAACGGCTGAGCTTAGAAGCGGAAGTGGCTGAAGGCCTTGTTGGCCTCGGCCATGCGGTGCACTTCGTCGCGCTTCTTCATCGCGCCGCCGCGGCCTTCGGTGGCCTCCAGCAGCTCGTTGGCCAGGCGTTGGGCCATGGATTTCTCGCCGCGCTTGCGGGCGGCTTCCTTGATCCAGCGCATCGACAGCGCCAGGCGGCGCACCGGGCGCACTTCCACCGGAACCTGGTAGTTGGCGCCACCGACGCGACGGGATTTCACCTCGACCATCGGCTTGACGTTGTTGATGGCGGTGGTGAAGAGTTCCAGCGGATCCTTGCCGCTCTTCTTCTCCATCTGCTCCAGCGCACCGTAGATGATGCGCTCGGCCACCGCCTTCTTGCCGCCTTCCATGATCACGTTCATGAACTTGGACAGCTCGACATTGCCGTACTTGGGATCCGGCAGGATTTCACGTTTGGGGACTTCGCGACGACGTGGCATGTTTCACCTCTTGATTGCTTCAGTTGGCGGCCGGAGCTGTCGTTGTTGCTCCACTCGCCCGGCAGGCCCATCGAGAACCTGCACTTACTCGACCTTTGTTCAAGGCCACTACGCCTGATCCGGGGCCGTCTGCACCGGCTCAGGCACCATTGAAAAACGACAGAAAGGGCAAGCCTTTCTAAGAGCAAAAGCCGATCAGGCCTTCTTGGGGCGCTTGGCGCCGTACTTGGAGCGCGACTGCTTGCGGTCTTTCACGCCTTGCAGGTCGAGCGAGCCGCGCACGATGTGGTAGCGCACGCCGGGCAGATCCTTGACACGGCCGCCGCGCACCAGCACCACACTGTGCTCCTGCAGGTTGTGGCCTTCACCGCCGATGTAGGAAATGACCTCGAAACCGTTGGTCAGGCGCACCTTGGCGACTTTCCGCAGGGCCGAGTTCGGCTTCTTGGGCGTGGTGGTGTACACACGCGTGCAAACGCCGCGGCGTTGCGGCGAGTTCTGCATCGCCGGGCTCTTGGACTTGATCTTCTCGACCGTCCGCCCGTGACGCACCAGTTGATTGATGGTTGGCATGAAATGTCCCTAAACGTGACGACAAACGTGACTACAAACGCATGCCCGGACGTGACCCGGGCATGGTGCCCGGACGCCTCCGGGCATGATTTCCCCAAAAACCAAAAGGCGCGCCGTGCTCCCACGCACCGCGCGCTGGCTTGTCCGAAAACCGGGAAAAGCCCATGATTATAGCCAAACCCGCCTGCGGCAGGCAAGCCGGGCGGCCGGGGCCGCCGGGGGCTTACTTGATCCAGAGGCGCATGGCGTCCCAGGCGCGGCCGAAGAAGCCGGCTTCTTCCACACCCTCCAGCGCCACCAGGGGCACCTCGGCCAGTTGCTGCTCGCCCACCTTGATCTTCAGCGTGGCCACCGCCTGGCCCTTCTTGAAGGGGGCCACCAGCGGCTCGGGGCGCGCCACCTCGGTCTTCACCTGGGAGGCGCTGCCGCTGGGCACGGCCACGACCACCGGCTGGGTGCTGCCCAGCTTCAGCTCGCTGGCCTTGCCCTTCCAGACGCGCGGGGTGACCACCGGCTGGTTGGCGTCGAACAGCTTGACGTCCTCGAAGGCGGTGTAGCCCCAGTTCAGCAGCTTCTGCGATTCGTTGGCGCGGGCGCTCTCGCTGCTGGCGCCGAGCACCACCGAGAGCAGCCGGCGTTTGCCGACGTTGGGGAAATCGCGTTGCGCGGTGGCCACCAGGCAGTAGCCGGCGGCTTCGGTGTGGCCGGTCTTCAGGCCGTCCACCGTCGGATCACGGAACAACAGGGTGTTGCGGTTGGTGTCGTTGCTGGCGGGAGTACCGGGGTAGCGGTACTTCTTCATGCTGTAGTAATGCACGTACTCGGGAAAGTCGCGCATCAGGCGCGTGGCCAGCGTGGCCAGGTCGCGCGCGGTGGTGGTGTGGCCGGCCTCGGTCAGGCCGTCGGGGTTCTTGTAGCTGGTGTTCTTCAGGCCCAGGGCCTTGGCCTGCTCGTTCATGAGCTGCACGAAGCGCTCTTCCGTGCCGCCCACGCCCTCGGCCAGCGCCATGGTGGCGTCGTTGCCAGACTGCACGATCATGCCTTTGATCAGGTCTTCCACCGGCACCTGCATCTTGGGGTCGATGAACATGCGCGAGCCGGGCATTTTCCAGGCGTGCACGGACACCGGCAGCGTCTGCTCCAGCGTGATCTTCTTGGTGCGCAGGGCGTCGAACACCAGGTAGGCCGACATCAGCTTGGTGAGCGACGCCGGTTCCACCGGCGCGTCGATGTCCTTGGACGCCAGCACCTGGCCGGCCGTCACGTCCATCAGCAGCCAGGCCTTGGCGGCCACGTCGGGCGGCTGGGGCGCCTGCTGCGCGCCGGCGATGGTCGCGACGCAAAGGGACACGGCTACGAAGGCCGACTTGAGGAACCGGGAAGTCAGGTGCATGGGGAGAACCGGGGGAAATGGCAGGACATGGCGCCGCGGTGGCGCCGAGCGGGAAAGCGGGGGTTGGAGTCAGTCGCGCACGTGGCGTTCCACGAGCGTCTTCAGCAGGGGCAATTGTCCGTGAAAGAAATGCTCGCCACCGGGCAGCACGGTAACGGGTAGTGACTGCGGTCGCGCCCAGTCGAGCACACCGGCCAGCGGCACGGTTTCGTCGAGTTCGCCGTGCACGACCAGCGTGCGCTCGTGCAGGTCGGCCGGAATCGGCGCGGCGTCGAAGCGGGTGACGGCGATGCCGGCCAGCACCAGGTGCGCGATCTCGCGCGCCAGCGCATGCGGGGGCTCGGCGCCCGGATGCAGCCGGGCCACCGCCTGCGCCACCACGAAGGCGCCGAAGGAAAAGCCGGCCAGCGCCAGCGCCTCGCCCGCCGGAGCGGCAGCACCGACCACGGCCAGCAGGTCGTCCACCTCGCCACGGCCTTCGTCCCAGCCCCCCTCGCTTGCGCCCACGCCGCGAAAGTTGAAGCGCACCGCGCGCCAGCCGCGGCGCACGAAGGCGCGCGCCATGGTGTGCACCACCTTGTTGTGCATGGTGCCGCCAAACTGCGGGTGCGGATGGGCGATCACCACCGTGCCGAGCGGCTGGGCGAACAGGTCGGGCGCCGGCACGTCAAGCACGGCCTCCAGGCCGCCAGCCGGACCGCGCACCGTGAAGGAGGAGACAGAAGCATTCATCAGCTACTTAAAGTATAGCTGTCTGCGCCCGCTGCAGGCGGGCCAACGGCTCAAAATGTTCCAAATCCAGATTCAGCGACCGACACCCGGGGGCACCAGCAGGCGCTCGACCACCTGGCCGTTCTTCAGGTGCGACTCGACGATCTCCTCGATGTCGGCGCGGTCCACGTAGGTGTACCAGGTGGCCTCCGGGTAGACCACCGCCACCGGGCCGCCGGCGCAGCGGTCCAGGCAGCCGGCCTTGTTGACGCGCACCTGGCCCGGCCCGGCCAGCCCGGCCTTCTTGACCAGCGACTTGCAGTGGTCGAACGCACCCTGCGCGTCGTGGTCTGCACAGCAGGCCTCGCCGTTGTCGCGCTGGTTGAGGCAGAAGAAGATGTGCCGCTTGAAATAGGGCGGCGATGGTGCAGCAGAACTCATGGGCCAAATTCTAGGGGTCGGGCATTGGGCGCGCTGCCGGCCCGGGTATCGCGCGACAACGGCGCTGGCGCGCTGAGGCCGGCGTCAGCGCGGCCCAGGCGCGTGAGCAGCCAGGCCAGCGTCAGGTAGGGCCACAGCCAGCCCACCCACTGCGCGAGCCCGTGGAAGTGGATGAAACGGCCCTGCTCCCACTCCTGCAGGGTGGCGGCGGCGTAGGCGTTCTGCGGTGCGGTGTTGAGCAGCGCCAGCTGCGTCAGCAGCGCCAGCGCCAGCAGGGCCGCGTTCACGCGCGGCGGCAGAAACACCGCCGCCAGCGCGGCCAGCGCGCCGATCACCAGCGCCAGCTCCACCGTATCGGACAGCCAGGCCCAGGCGTGCGGTGGCCCCCAGGTGAGCGCGGCCGACAGGCCCGCCACCCCGAAGGCAGCCACGAACACCATGGCGCTGAACACCAGCTTGCGGCCCGGCGGCCGGATGATGGTGTTGCCCAGCAGGCACGGCGCCAGCACGCCCAGTGCCACGCACAGCAGTTCCTGCCAGGGCCGCAGCGGCGTCAGCTGCAGGCGCTCCGGCAGCCATTGCACGAAGGGCGTGTCCTCCACCAGCGCCGCCAGCCAGCCGTACAGGCGCTCGTAGACCTGACCCATGCCGAAGGCCACCGGCGGCGGAAACAGCAAGCCCACCGGCCACAGGCCCAGCAGCACCAGCGCGCCGCGCGATTCGCGCACGAACCAGCGCGCGCGCCACCGCCGCCAGAGGTCGACGGCGCCCAGCCGCTCCAGCACGAAGGCCGTCAGCGCACCGGCCACGCCGCCGCCGGCGTTGAGCGCCAGATCCAGGTTGGAAGCCACGCGCAACGGCAGGTAGCTCTGCAGGCTTTCCATGGTGAGCGACAGCAAGGCCGCCAGCACGGACGCCGCGATGATCGCCGGCCAGCGCCAGCGCGCGCGCAGCAGCGCCAGCGTGAGCAGGAAGCCGAGCGGCGCGTAGCCGACGAAGTTGGCGATCAGGTCGAACTTCGTCCAGTACTGCGGAAACGGTGCCTGCAGGAAGGCGAAGGGCGACAGCCCCTGCGTGCGCCAGCCGGTGAACGGGTACAGGCTGGCGTAGACGATCAGCGCCGCGTACAGCAGCGCCAGCGGCCGGGCGGCGGATTTGTGGCTGTGCATGGGAGCGGAGGCGCCTGGCGCTGGCTGGTCAGAACGGCTTGACCACCACCAGGATCACCACCACCAGCAGCATCAGCACCGGCGCCTCGTTGAACCAGCGGAACCAGCGGTGCCCGTGCGTGGCCTCGCCGGCCCGGAAGCGCTTCAGCAGCCGCCCGCAGCCGTGGTGATAGCCGATCAGCAGCACCACGATGGCCAGCTTGGCGTGCAGCCAGCCGTTGCCCGGGCCCGATCCGATGCCGTAGCCCAGCCACAGCCACAGGCCCAGCGCCAGGGCCAGCACCGCCAGACCGGTCATGAAACGGTAGAGCTTGCCCGCCATGAGCAGCAGGCGTTCGCGCTCGGCCACCGAGCCCGGCGGCACCATCGCCAGGTTGACGAAGATGCGCGGCAGGTAGAACAGGCCTGCAAACCAACTGGTCACGAAGACAATGTGCAGCGCCTTGACCCACAGCATGGCATCGAGTGTAGCGCCGGCCTGCCTGCGCGCCCTGGCGGCAGGCACAAAAAAACCCCGGCCCATAGTCAGGACCGGGGTCAAAGCCTATCTGCTGTCACACATCAAGGCTCCCGCTCAGGGAGGAAAAGCGGGGGACAGCGAACCGCCCGAATTAACTATAACAAAAGCTTCATTCCCCTTCAATCAGGGGGTTCATAGAAATGTGCCGGAAGCAACATCGCTTGAGGCACAATTTTCAGCATGACCTTTCTGCACGCACCCTATCCCGCCGGCCGCCCGCGCCGGCTCCGTGTCGACGACTTCACCCGCCGTCTGGTGCGTGAGCACACACTGACGCCGGACGACCTGATCTATCCCGTTTTTGTGCTGGAAGGCAAGAAGCGGCGCGAGGCCGTGGCCTCCATGCCGGGGGTCGAGCGCGTGTCGCTGGATCTGCTGCTGCCGGTGGCTGAGGATTGCGTGCGCCTGGGCATCCCGGTGATGGCCCTGTTCCCCGTGATCGACGCCAAACGCAAGGACGAGCGCGGCAGCGAATCCGCCAACCCGCGCGGCCTGATCCCGACCGTGGTGCGCGAACTGAAGAAGCGATTCCCAGACCTCGGTGTGATGACCGACGTGGCGCTGGACCCGTACACCAGCCATGGCCAGGACGGTCTGCTGGACAAGGCCGGCTACATCCTGAACGACGAAACCGTTGAGGGGCTGGTCAAGCAAGCGCTCACACAAGCAGCCGCTGGCGTGGACATCGTGGCGCCCAGCGACATGATGGACGGGCGCATCGGCGCCATCCGCACGGCGCTGGAAAAGAAGGGCCATACCCTCACCCGCATCATGGCGTACAGCGCCAAGTACGCCAGCGCTTTCTACGGCCCGTTCCGTGATGCCGTGGGCTCGGCCGCCAACCTCGGCAAGAGTAACAAGAAGGTCTACCAAATGGACCCCGGTAACACCCACGAGGCGCTGCACGAGGTGGCCATCGACATTGCCGAGGGCGCCGACATGGTGATGGTCAAGCCCGGCATGCCGTACCTGGACATCGTGCGCCGCGTGAAGGACGAATTCCGCGTGCCGACCTTCGCCTACCAGGTGAGCGGCGAATACGCCATGCTCAAGGCCGCGGCACAGAACGGCTGGCTGGACCACGACGCGGTGATGATGGAAAGCCTGCTCGCCTTCAAGCGCGCCGGCGCCGATGGCGTGCTCACCTACTTCGCCCGTGACGCCGCCAGAATGCTCTTGAATCGATAGCTGCCTGCGCCCGCCACACAAGGGCCAGAGCCCCAAAAACCTTAAAAAAGGCAGCGATGCAGATCGTCGAGTTCACCGGGGACAGCCTGCGCTTTCTGGACGCGTTTCCTGAAGCGACCACGGAGGGCGGCTTCGTCTGGGCCTTCCTCGACCGCGCCGACCTGTCGCGCGAGCAGCCGGCGCTGCAGGCCGCGGCCCAGCGCCTGGGCGGGTCGCCGTTGCTGGAGCTGCACTGGAACGACCTGGGCAGTGACGTCCACCCCTCGCACTACGACGGCACGTCGGTGTACGACATCGTCATCTTCCGCCGCCTGGCTTCGCTCGCCGAGGTGAAGCGGGATAGCGAGCGCGATGCCGCCGTCAGCGCCTACCACGGTCAGGGCGGCACGCCCTGGCGCGAGCGCCACCCCATGCCCGAATCGCTGCGGCGCATCAACTCGCGCGCCGTGGGCTTTGCCGTGTTCGACCGGCTGCTCATCAGCGTGCACCCTTCCGGCTGCGCCACCGCCAACACGTTCCTGCAGCGCTACCTGGCCGACGCCAAGGTGGCCGTGGAGGCCAACGGCTCGCGCTCGCGTCTGCCGTCCAGCCCGGCCGACCTGGCGCTGCGCATGATCAACACCATGGTCGACAGTTACCTCGACCTGCGGCGCGAGCTCTCCAGCTACCTGGAGCAGTTGCAGGCCGAGCTGCTCAAGCCCAACCCCCGCTTCGTCGCCTGGGGCCAGCTGATGGACGCGCGCCGCCAGCTCGCGCTGCTGGAAGACCTGTGCGAGGAGCAGCAGGACGCCATGCAGGAATGGATCGACACCCTGCGCGAGCTGCCGCTGGCCGGCCTGGCCGGCGACCCGCGGCAGGCCAACGCACGGCGCGACGCGCTGGTGGTGCGCGCGCGCGACGTGCAGGAGCACATCGACCGCGTGATCCACCACGCCCGCCGGCTGGAACAGGCGGCCGAGACGGCGGTGCAGATCCACTTCTCGGCCCAGGGCCACCGCACCAACGACATCATGCGCACGCTCACGGCCGTCACCGCCGTGTTCCTGCCGCTGAACCTGTTCACCGGCTTCTTCGGCATGAACTTCGAGCACCTGCCGCTGATCCACAGCTCTGCCGGCATGTGGTTCACCTTCGGCGCCATGGTGCTGCTGGTGGTCGTGGTGGTGGCGGTGTTCCTGCGCAAGCGCTACATCGACCGCAGCCGCTAGCGCCGGGGCCGCTGCCAGCGCCGACCGGTGTCAGGCCGGTCGCCCGGTCAGCTCGAACAGCAGGTAACCGCCCTCGCCATCGACAGCCGGCACGCGCCGCACCGAGGCGTTGGCTTCCAGCCCCGCGGCCTGCGCGGTGGGCACCAGCAGGTAGCGCGCGCCCAGCCGCCGGAAGTCGAAGCGGCCCGGATCGAAGCTCACGCGCACCTCGTCCAGCCGGGGGGACACGATGCGGAACGTGTCCTCGCCATAGATCGGCACCAGCTCGAACAACAGGCGCTGGTAGCGGTTGGTGAGCTGGCGCAGGCGGCCCTCAGGGTCCAGCGACCGCCACAGGCCGGGCTCCGGCGTGTAGAAAAGACCATTGGCCACCGGCACGCCCGCGGCGGGCAGCGTCATGGCCCAGTTGCGCTCGCCGATCACCGCCACCCCGCGCGCGCCGCCGGCACCGGGCTCGGCCAGCGGCAGGCGCGCCATGTCAGGCTGCAGCTGCAGTGTGGAAGGGCCCAGCCCCAGCGGGTGGAAAGGCAGCGTGGCCGCCAGCGTCCAGCCCAGCCACGCGGCCGCGAAGCGCCGGCGGTGGCCCAGCAGCAGCTGGGCCGCCAGCCACGCCACCAGCAGCATCACCAGCACCACGAAGCCCGCTGGCAGCGCCGCCGCCAGATCAGCCGGCATGCGGCCCCACTGCCAGCCGACAAAGGCGCCGGAAGCCACTGCCACCAGCAAGGCCAGCACCCGCTGCGCGCCGCCGGCCTCGCCGCTTTCGCCCGCCTGCCCGAGCAGCCAGCCGACGAGCAGGATCTGCGCCATGCCCAGCGGCAGATCGAGCCGGTAGGCCGTGACCGAGCCCCACAGCGTGGCGTCCGCCAGCCAGGCCGGAAAGCCTGCGAACATGAAGGCCAGCGCGAACGCGGCAAAGCCCAGCGCCACCAGCGCCGGCGGGTCGATGCGCCGCTGGCGCAGCCCCGTCAGCGCGAAGCCGGCCAGCGTTGCCAGCGGCAGGAACAGGTACGAAGCGGCGTCGCTGGCCACCAGATGCGGCAGGCCCTGGTACATGCTCACCGGCGCCAGCCAGCCCTTGAGCAGGAACCAGCGGTCGATGTCGCCGCCCAACTCGTGCACGCGCTGGCCGGGGTACACGGTCTGGCGCATCAGGGCCACGGCGTCGCGCGCATCCAGCCACCAGGCCAGCAGCACGCCGCTGCCCACCAGCACGGCCGCCAGCAGCGCCAGCCACTGCGGGCCGCGCCAGCGCCACTGCGCCGCATCGCGCCACCACCAGGCCAGCGCCAGCGGCACGAACAGCGTGGCCAGCGGCACCTGCCACGCCGGATAAAGCAGCAGCGCGAAGCCGGCCGCCGCCAGGCCGGCGCCGGCGCCGCTGAGCAAAGCGCGCAACAGGCCCTGCGCGCGCAGCGCCACGTCGGCCAGGCACAGCGCCAGCGCCGGGCCCAGCGCAGCGTAGGCCGGCCAGCCGGAGAAGCCGGTCGAATACGCCGCCAGCGCACCGCTGGCGCCCAGCGCCGCCGCCAGCGGCACCGGCAGGCGCAGCAGGCGCTGCAGCAGCCAGGTCCAGGCCGCCAGCGCGCCCAGGATCGGCAGCCACCAGGCCCAGGCCAGTGCGCGCCGCAAGTCCAGGAAGAAGAAGCCCCAGGTGGCCGGCCGGGCCAGCGCCGACACATGCGCCACCGGCAGGCCGGTCATGCCCGCCACCAGCATGTTCTGGCCATCGGCACCCAGCAGGGTGTTGTGCACGGGGAAGGCCGGCTGGTGCGCGCGCTGCGCCAGTGCCAGCGGCGTGAACACCTGCCACTCATCGCTGCGGATGGCCCGCGGCTCGCCCAGCAGCACGGCCTCGTCGCTCACCGTTACCGAGGGCTGGCCGAGCAGCAGCGCCACCGACGAGCCGGTCACGCCCGCGCCCACCAGCAGCACGAACGAGGCCCCGAGCGCCAGCGCGAAGGCGCCCATCGGCCCACCCCAGCGCGTACCGCCGCCCTCGCCCGCACCGCGCCAGCGCGGCGCCAGCAGCACGCCCAGCGGCAACACCAGAGCCAGCACGAGCGCCAGGCCGACGGCCGTGCCGATGCGCGGCACCGCCGGCACGGCCACCTGACGCGCCTCCGGCAGGGCTTCGAGCGTGAACTCCTCGCCGCTGCCCAGGCGGATGGCCACCTCGACCGGCAACGCCTCGCCGTGCAGGCCGCGCGGCAGCTGCGCCGTCACCTGGAAGCCGCTGCCCAGCCATTCGGGGTGGCCGGTGGCGCTGACCACGTCCGGGCGGTCCATGCGCTGCATGCGGCCGCGGTAGATCTCCTCGCCACCGACCCGCACGATGGCGTTGGTGGTGAACACACCCGGGTTGGCCGGCGCCGCCCAGCCCGTGACCACCAGTTGGCGCTGCTCCGGGCGCACCTCCAGCTTGTCGACGAAGCCGGTGCCGGGCGCGGCGGCCTGGGCCACGGCGGCCCAGGCGAGCAAGGCGCAAGGCAGCGCCACACGCCAGCAGGCCTGCAGCCAGCGGGCAGCAGTGCCCAGCACCAGGAACAAGGTCGGCAACGCGGTCTTCTTCGAAGGAGGGAGCGGCAGCCCCCTGCCGCCGCCACGGCAGTGTAACGAAGCCCTTCACGCGTGCTGGTCCCGTGCGCCGCCCACGAAAAAAGGGACGGCAAGCCGTCCCTTTTGTGTTGGCCGCGCTGCTCGCGGCCCGTGCCGGTCAGCTCTGCTCGCCGGTCTTCACGTGCCAGCCGCTGGCCAGCGCTTCACGCGTCTGCTCACGTGCTTCGGCACGCGTCACGGCGGTGGGCGACTTGGGGTTCATCCAGGTGCGTGCGTCGGACGCATCGCGGTGGGGCACCAGCGCGGCCTGAGCCGCTTGCGTGGCCTCGGCCTGCACCTCGGCGCGCGTCACCATGGAGGCCATCACCGGCTCGGCGGTGAACAGCGGGCCTTCACCGGCCGTGGGTTGCGGGCCGGCGGCAAAGGCGTTGGCCGACAGCAGGGCGCCGAGCACGGTGGCGAGGGCGATGTTCTTGGTGTTCATGATCTGGTTTCCTTTTCAATGCAGCGAAGCCACTCAATGGATAAGGCTTCTTGGGGTTCAGAGTCCGTGTCAGGTCTGGCCCGGGCTCGCCGCGGTGCTGTCTGGTTTGGCCTGAGGGCTTGTCAGCAGCACCGTGAGGCGTACTTTGCGCCTGGGCATGGGTTTAAAAAAGCAGCCACAATGAACAACACTGTTTCCTGATTGGAATAAATGGACTCGCTCGAACTGATCCAGACCTTCCGCGAAGTGGCGCGGCGCGGCAGCTTCTCGGCCGCCGCCCGGGCCATGGACATGTCGCCCGCCAACGTGAGCAAGTACGTCGCCGCGCTGGAAACGCGCTTCGGCGTGCGGCTGTTCCACCGCACCACGCGCAAGGTCACGCTCACCGACGCCGGCCAGCTGCTGTACGACCGCTCCGGCCCGGTGCTGGAGATGGTGCAGATGACCGCCAGCGACCTGGCCGAGCGCGCCACCCGGCCCGGCGGGCGCCTGCGCGTGACAGCCCCGCACGCGCTCGTCCAGGCCGGGTTGCCGGAGTTGCTCGGGCGTTTTCTGACGCGCTACCCCGACGTGACGATGGACCTGGACCTGGGCAACCGCGCCGTCGATTTGGTGGAGGAAGGCGTGGACCTCGCCCTGCGCGTAGGCCCTATCAGCGACCAGAACCTGATCGTACGGCGGCTGGTGCAGCTGGAGCGGGTGGTGGTGGCCACGCCGGCCTACTGGCGCGAGCAGGGCATGCCCGCGCACCCGCGCGAGCTGGTGGCGCACCGCACCCTCACCGTGAGCCCGACGGGCGCCGCGCCCCGCTGGCCCTTCGTCGACGGCGGCAAGCCGCTGGAGCTGCACCTGCAGCCGTACGTGGCCTGCAACGACCCGGCGCCGCTGCCGACCCTGGCGCTGCACGACCTGGGCGTGATCTACGTGGCGCGCGCCTCGGTGCGCACCGAACTGGCCAGCGGCGCGCTGGTGCCGGTGCTGCAGGACTTCATGCCCGACAACTTCTGGATCTACGCCGCCTACACCCAGCGCCGCCACAACAGCGCGGCCCTGCTGGCCCTGCTGTCGTTCCTGGAGACGGAATTGCCCGAGTTCCTCGGGCGCAGGGCCAAGGCGGGCTGCCCCTGACGATTTTCAAGACAAATCTGACTGCAGCCCTTTCCTGACGGGCGCAGAAAGCTATCACATCAATAGCAAACCGACGCCCCGCCGCTCAGCCCAGATGCGTGCCGAAGAACGCCAGCGTGCGCTCGCGTGCCAGTTTGGCGGAGGGCTCGTCCCAGGCGCCGCGGTGGTTGCAGTTGAAGCCGTGGTGCGCCGGGTAGAGGTGCACCTCCACTTCCGGATGCGCCTTGCGGAAGGCCTCCACGCCCTCGAGCGGGATGGAGCGGTCGGTCTCGGCGAAGTGCGCCAGTACCGGCACCCCGGGCTGGCGCGCAATCTCGGCCGGCGTGGTCATGCCACCGCCGTAGTACGGCACCGCGGCCGACAGACCATTCAGCTGGCAGGCGGCGCGCCAGGCCAGCAGGCCGCCCCAGCAGTAGCCGACAATGCCCACCTTGCCGCCGCTGCGCCGGGCCGCTTCGTCCACCGCCGCCTGCAGGTCGGCCTGCACGCCGGGCGCGGGCAGCGCTTCCGCGGCCTGCTTGAGCGCGATGCCCTCGGTCATGCCGGCTTCGCTGTAGTCCAGCTCGACGCCGGGCTTGACGCGGTGGAAGGTGGCGGGCGCTACGGCCAGATAGCCGTCGGCCGCGTAGCCGTCGGCCACCTCGCGGATGTGGCGGTTGATGCCGAAGATCTCCTGCACCACCACCACCGCGCCCCTGGGCTTGCCGGCCGGCTCGGCCAGGTAGGCGGGAATGCGCGCGCCGTCGGCGCTGGTGAGCTCGATCATCTGACCCATTCGGAGTGCTCCTTTAACAATAGCTGGCCGTACCCGCCACACAAGGGCTGGCGGCCGATTTGATTCAGAATTTTTGATCCGTGACGCTCACAGGCTGAGCCGCCTGGCCAGGAACTCCAGCCGGTCCTGGCCCCAGAACGGCTCGCCATCGACCACGTAGGTCGGCGCGCCGAACACGCCGGCGTCGATCGCCTGCTGGGTGTTGGCGTCGTAGCGCGCCTGCACCTCGGCCTCCTTGGAGCGCTCCAGCAGCGCGGCCGGCAGGCCCTGCTCGGCCAGCAGCTCGGCCAGCGTGGCGTCGCTCGCGATGTCGCGCTGCTGCTGCCAGCAGGCGGCGAACACCGCGCCGGCCAGCGCCAGCGCCGCGTCGTCGCCGGCCTGCAGGGCGCAGGCCACGATCAGCCGCGCGGAGGGATCGGCCGCCACCGGGAAGTACTGCGGCTCGATGTTCATCGGCACCCCCAGGTGGCTGGAAAAGCGCTGCAGTTCCACCAGCCGGTAGGCCTGGCGCTGCGGCGCGCGCTTGCCCAGCGGCAGCCCGCCGGAGACCGCGAAGATGCGGCCGAAATCCGCCGGCAGCACGCGCGCACTGCTGCCGGTCATGCGCAGCATCTGCACGAAGCGCTCGTGGCCCAGGAAGGTCCAGGGGCTCTGCGGCGCGAAGTAGTAGTCGACGGTGGCACTCACGGGGTGTCTCCTTGGGAACGTGGAACGGCCGCAGCGCGGCCCTGTGCATCGGCGGGGAAGTCCGGGGTATAACCGATGGGCCATCAACCTTACCGGAAACCGGGCCATGAGCGACAGGATCCTTCTCGTCACCGGCGGCAGCCGCGGCATCGGCGCCGCCACCGCGCGGCTGGCCGCGGCCCAGGGCTGGGCCGTGGCCGTGAACTACAGCGCCAACTCGCTGGCCGCCGACGAGGTGGTGCGCGCCATCCGCGCCGCCGGCGGCACCGCCATGACGGTGCAGGCCGACGTGGCGAACGAGGCCCAGGTGCTGCGCATGTTCGAGCAGGTCGACGCCAGGCTCGGCCGCCTGACGGGCCTGGTCAACAACGCCGGCTTGGTGGACGCCGGCCAGCCCGTGGCCGAGCACAGTGTGGCGCGCTGGCGCCGCATGTTCGAGATCAACGTGATCGGCAGCTTCCTGTGCGCGCGCGAGGCGGTACGCCGCATGAGCACGCGCTACGGCGGCGCGGGCGGCAGCATCGTCAACCTGTCCAGCGCGGCGGCGCGGCTGGGCTCGCCGGGCGAGTACGTGGACTACGCCGCCAGCAAGGCTGCCATCGACACCTTCACCATTGGCCTGGCGAAGGAGGTGGGCGGCGAAGGCATCCGCGTGAACGCGGTGCGGCCGGGGCTGATCGAGACCGAAATCCACGCCAGCGGCGGCCGCCCCGACCGTGTGCGCGAGCTGCAGGCCGGCGTGCCCATGAAGCGCGGCGGCACGGCGGATGAAGTCGCCGAGGCGATTGTCTGGCTGCTGTCGGACAAGGCAAGCTACACCACCATGAGCCTGCTGGATGTCTCAGGAGCGAGATAGGCCCACCCCCAGGCTCCACGCGCTGCGCGCTGTTGCGCCACCCCCCTCGAGGGGGCACCGCCAGTGTCCGGTACAAGCCCGGCCACGGCGGTTGCTGGCATGGCCTGCTCCGCGGCCTTCTGGGCGCGCCAGCTTTAGTCGTCGTTGCCTGAAACGCGTCGCACAAGGGCTTCCGTTCTTCAGACGGGCTGCGAGCGCCTCGGCTTTTTAAGAAACTTTGCCTGAAACGATCACCATGAGCGACCACCCGCAAAAGAACATCAAATACTTCTGGGAAGACCTGGAGCTGGGCAAGCGCATCGAGATGGGCAGCATCACGGTCGATCACGACGAGGTGATCGCGTTTGCCAGCAAGTACGACCCGCAGCCCTTCCACCTGAGCGACGAGGCCGCCGCCAAATCGATATTCGGGCGGCTGTCGGCCAGCGGCTGGCACACCTGCTCGATGGCCATGGGGCTGATGGTGCGCAACTTCCTCCACGAATCGTCCAGCCTGGGCTCGCCGGGGCTGGAGAAGATCAAGTGGCTCAAGCCCGTCTACCCGGGCGACACGCTGACGCTGTTCCAGGTCATCCAGGACCGCCGCCCCATGAACTCGCGCCCCGACGTGGGCCTCACCCGCACGCTGTGGGAGATGTTCAACCAGCACGGCGAGCAGGTGCTGCTGATGGACGGCTGGGGCATGTTCCGCCGCCGCGCCCCGGCGGCAGCGGCCCCCGCGGCATCTGCCGAAAAAGCCGGTTGAGGCGGCGCCTGGCCAGCGCGCCGGGACGCGCCGAGCGCAGCGCGAGCGGGCCCGGTCCGGCCGAGCGGCCCGTGACCACCCTTGGGGCGATCTCAAGCGGCCGCCGGTGAGCCGGCGCGACCCGCGCTCAGGGGTACTGGCGCTCCATGGCGACGGGCTGGTCGAACCGGAGAACGGACCCTCCCAGGAGCGGTATGAAATTGAGGCACAGGGCCGAGATGCTGGCGCCGAACGCGGACGCGCCGGTGTGCACCGTCTGGATGGTGTTGCCGGTCACCCCGCCGCTGAACACCGCCGTCACCGTGGAGTTGCACGCCCCGAACTGGGACCAGCCCGTCAGCGTGGCCGTGTTGCCGGTGATCGGCCCGCCGAACAGGTCGAAGTTGCCGAACTTCCACATCTTGGCGACCGTGTTGGCGCCGTCACGCACCTCGAAGTAGGCCCCCGACGAGGGATCGGGCGCGCGGTACTTCCAGATCTGCATGTGGCCGACGCCGTTGGAGTGCACGGAGATGAAATCCCCCCAGCTGGTGTCGCTGTATTTGATGCGGTAGACCCCGTCGTACGGTCCCGCCGCCATCGCCATGCCGCAAGCTGCCAGCGCGGCACCCGCTGCCGCCAATTTGAGCCATCGTTTCATTCCTGCCTCCGTAAGAAACTGTTACTCCCAGACGCATGATGGCGTCGCGGACCATGTCGCGCCATAGGCCAAAAGCCATAGGTCATGTGGAGGATGGCGGGGCCGCACCTCGGTTGCGGGAGACGCCGCCCGGCACCCATCTGACGCGCCGCAATCCTTCGTCAGACGCTATCTTGTTCATAGCTGCCAGCGGCGGACCCGCATGGCTTTCCGCCTCTTCCGGCCATCAGATTCGCTTCCGACGCGCCGGCGGTGACGGGCCGGAAAGTGACGCCCGTCACGGCAGATCGTGACGGCTGGCACTGTCATCGCGCGGCTGCGCTGCCTATCGTTGTTCCCATGCCTGGTGGTGCTTCACCACCCGCCATCGACCCTCCGCAGGCATCCCCCGAGGGCCATCGATCAGGAGCCTCACATGAACACGCTGAACTTCCGCCCCACCCACCTGCGCACCGCCGTGCTGCTGGCCGCGCTGACCCTGGGCGGCGCCATGGCCACGCCCACCTGGGCCGCCACCGCCGCCGCCAGGGGCCAGCAGGACCGGCCGGTGGTGGTGCAGGAAGACATACTGCTGTTCGACCCCGTGCCCGGCACGGTGTACCTGAACGGCGGCATCGGCCAGACCGAGCAGCAGCAGATGCGCAAGGACGCGCCCAACTGGCCGCTGCGCATGACCTTCTCCGACAAGTCGAGCGACGAATTCGTCGCCAACGTGAAGCTGAAGGTGTTCGACCAAGGCGGCCACGCCGTGCTGCGCCTGCGCAGCGCCGGCCCCATGACCTACGTGCAGCTGCCGCAGGGCGAATACCGCGTCACCGCCAGCTACAAGGACCAGCTGCTCACGCGCATGGTCCACGTCGGCCCGAAGGGCGTGGACGCCAACTTCCACTGGCTGGTCTGAGCACGCATCCAGCCACGCCTCAGCCAACGCCTCCGGAGATCCGCCATGCCCCGCCCTGAACCCCGCCGCGCCGCCGGCGCCCCCCTGACCGCCCTGGTCCTTCAGGGCGGTGGCGCGCTCGGCGCCTACCAGGCCGGCGCCTACGAGGCGCTGGCCACGCGGGCGCACGAGGTCGGCTGGGTGGCTGGCATCTCGATCGGCGCCATCAACGCCGCGCTGATCGCCGGCAACCCGCCGGCGCGGCGGCTGGAGCGCCTGCGCGCCTTCTGGGAGCAGGTCAGCCTGGCCCTGCCGGTAAGCGCCAGCGGCACGGTGCTGGAACCGGTGCGCGGCTGGTGGGACGACGCCATGGCCCTGTGGGGCGCGTGGCGCGGCGTGCCCGGCTTCTTCCAGCCCCGCCCCTGGTGGGCCTGGTGGCCGCAGCCGCCGGCCAGCCTGTACGACACGGCGCCGCTGCGCGCCACGCTGGGCGAACTGGTCGACTTCGACCTGCTGAACGACGGTCCGGTGCGCCTTTCCATCGGCGCGGTGGACGTGCAGAGCGGCAACTTCGCCTACTTCGACAACCGGCACGAACGCATCGGCCCCGAGCACGTGCTGGCCAGCGGCGCGCTGCCGCCGGGCTTCGGCGCGGTGCAGATCGGCGAGCGCTGGTACTGGGACGGCGGGCTGGTCTCCAACACCCCGCTGGCCTATGTGATGGACGAGCTCGACGCCGAGGCCGGCACACCGGTGACAGTGTTCCAGATCGACCTCTTCAGCGCCCGCGGCAGGCTGCCGCGCACGCTGGCCGACGCCGCCGAGCGCGAGAAGGACATCCGCTTTTCCAGCCGCACCCGCATGGTGAGCGACCTGGTGCGCGACCGCCACCAGCTGCACCAGCGCCTGCGCCGGCTGGCCGAGTTGCTGCCCCCCGAGCGCCGCCACAGCGCCGCCGTGCAGGACCTGCTGGCCGGCCTGGCCGACCCGACCATCACCCTGGTCCACGTGATCCACCGCCGCAAGGCCTACGAGACGCAGACCAAGGACTACGAGTTCTCGCGCCTGTCGATGACCGAGCACTGGCAGGCCGGCCTGGCCGACATGGCCGCCTCGTTCGCGCTGCTGCGGCGCCAGCCGGCGCCCCGGCCAGGCGAGTTCCGCGTGCTCGACTACCGCGCCGACATCGCGCCTGGCGGGCGCGCCGCCATCAACACCCCCGAATCCCTGGAGCAACAGCCATGAAACTGAACGACGTCCGCGAGCAGGCCTGGGCCATGCCGCTGACCAGCCCGATCTACCCGCGCGGCCCCTACCGCTTCGTGAACCGCGAGTTCCTGGTCATCAGCTACCGCACCGACCCGGCGCTGCTGGAAGCCGTGGTGCCCGCGCCGCTCAAGCCGGCCGGCGATGGCGTGGTGAAGATGGAGTTCATCCGCATGCCCGATTCCACCGGCTTCGGCGACTACACCGAATCCGGCCAGGTGATCCCCGTCAGCTTTGAGGGCCGGCCCGGCACCTACTCGCACAACATGTTCCTGAACGACGACGCGCCGATCGCCGGCGGGCGCGAGATCTGGGGCTTCCCCAAGAAGCTCGCCAACCCCTCGCTGCACGTCGACAAGGACGTGCTGGTCGGCACGCTGGACTACGGCGACCTGCGCGTGGCCACCGGCACCATGGGCTACAAGCACCGCCCGTTCGACCATGACAAGGCGCTGGCCGCCGTCACCGGCGAGAACTACCTGCTCAAGATCATCCCGCACGTGGATTGCACGCCGCGCGTGTGCGAGCTGGTGCGCTACCGCTGCGAGGACGTGACCCTGCACGGCGCCTGGCAGGGCCCGGCCGCGCTGCAGCTGTTCGAGCACGCGCTGGCCCCGGTGGCCCGCCTGCCGGTGCGCGAAGTGCTGGGTGCGGTGCACATCCTCACCGACCTCACGCTGGGCCTGGGCGAGGTGGTGCACGACTACCTGGCCGACAGCGGCACGGTCGCGCTGCGGCGTCGCGCCTGAGGCCCCGCAGCCCCAACCAATATCAATTTCATAGCTGTCTGCGCCCGCCACGAAAGGGCTGCAGCCCGATTTGACTCAAAAATTCCGAAAGGACCTTCCCATGACCACCCGCAACACCACGCCCGACGTCCACGCCAGCACCACGCTCAGCCTGAAAGGCAAGACGGCCCTGGTCACCGGCTCGGCCAGCGGCATCGGCAAGCGCATCGCCGAGGTCTTCGCCGATGCCGGCGCCAACCTCGTCATCGCCGACCTGAAGCTGGCCGACGCCCAGGCCACCGCCGACGAAATCGCCAAAAAAGGCGTCAAGACCCTGGCCGTGCAGATGGACGTGACCGACGAGGCCGCGGTGGACGCCGGCTTCGCGCAGGTGCAAAAAGAACTGGGCGCGGTCGACGTGCTGGTCAGCAACGCCGGCATCCAGATCGTCGCGCCGATCGAGGACTTCAGGTTCAGCGACTGGAAGAAGCTGCTGGCCGTGCACCTGGACGGCGGCTTCCTCACCTCGCGCGCCGCCGTGCGGCAGATGATCGCCTCCGGCCGCGGCGGCTGCGTCCTGTTCATGGGCTCGGTGCACTCCAAGGAGGCTTCAAAGCTCAAGAGCCCCTACGTCACCGCCAAGCACGGGCTGGAAGGCCTGGCCAAGGTGATCGCCAAGGAAGGCGCGGCGCACAACATCCGCAGCAACGTCATCTGCCCCGGCTTCGTGCGCACGCCGCTGGTGGAAAAGCAGATCCCCGAGCAGGCGCAGGAGCTGGGCATCAGCGAGGCCGACGTGGTGAAGAACGTGATGCTCAAGGACACCGTGGACGGCCAGTTCACCACCGTGGACGACGTCGCCCAGGTGGCCCTCACCTTCGCCGCCTTTCCCAGCAACGCGCTCACCGGCCAGTCGCTGGTGGTGAGCCACGGCTGGTTCATGCAGTAGCCCGGATTTCAGGCCTTTTGGGCCTGCAGCCCTTGTGCGGCTGGCGCAGCCAGCTTTTCTTTTCATAGCAGACCGGCACCCGGCCAGCCGCCCGCCCTGTGCGGCGGTGCGCCGGCCGGGGATGCCCTTCGTTCTTTTTCACCTCAGGAGATTCACCATGAACACCGCTTCCACCACCGCGTCCAACCTCTCCGCCACACTGGGCGACCAGCTCGTGCTGGCGCTGTTCGGCACGCACCAGGCCGCCGAGGCCGCCGTGCGCCAGCTCGGCAGCGCGGGCGTCCCGCTGCCCGCGATCTCCATCGTCGGGCGCAACTACCACAGCGAGGAACACGCCGTCGGCTACTTCAACGCCGGCGAACGGGCCAGGTTCTTCGGCAAGCTGGGCGCCTTCTGGGGCGGCCTGGCCGGCATCCTGCTCGGTTCGGCCTTCATGTTCATCCCGGTGGTCGGCCACCTGGTGGTGCTGGGCCCGCTGGCTTCCACGCTGGTGAGCGGCCTGGAAGGCGCGGCACTGGGCGGCGGCGCCTCGGCCCTGGTGGGTGCGCTCACCACCCTGGGCGTGCCCAGGGATTCCGTGGTGCGCTACGAGACCGCCATCAAGGCCGACCAGTTCCTGGTTTCCGTGCACGCCAGCGAAGCCGAGGTGGCGCGCATCCGGCAGCTGCTCACCCAGGCCGGCGGTGCCGCGGTCGAAAGCCACGGGCTGGCGCCCGCACCGGCCGATGCGCGCACCGCCGCCGCCTGAGCCTTCCCCGGCGGTCGCGCCCACCGACCGCGGTCAGCCGCGCCGCGTGGCCGCCTTGACCGCCAGCTCCGTGCGGTTGCGCGCATGGAGCTTTTCCATGATCCGGCTGACGTAGTTCTTCACCGTGCCTTCGGCCAGGAACACGGTGGCGGCGATCTGCTTGTTCGACAGGCCGTCGGCCAGCAGGGCCAGCACGCGCTCCTCCTTGTCGGACAGCGGCTCGTCCGGCGCCGCCGCGGTTGGCGCAGCGGCCTCGCCGGGCGGCTCGCCCGGCGCCGCGCCGCCCGCCAGGGCGCGGAACTGGTCCAGCACCTTGCGCGCCACCGATGGCGCCAGCCGCGACTCGCCGCGGTGCACGGCGCGCACGGTGTCCAGCACCTCGTCCTCGGCGGCGTCCTTGAGCAGGTACGCGTGCGCGCCAGCCTGCACCGCCTCGAACACGCGCTCGTCGTCGTCGAAGGTGGTCAGCACCACCACCCGCGTGCGCGGCAGCCGCCCGGCCAGCAGGCGCGTGGCGGCCACGCCGCTGAGGCGCGGCATCTGCAGATCCATCACCACCACGTCGGGCCGCAGCGCCTCGGCCATCTCCAGGGCTTCCTGGCCGTCGGCCGCCTGGCCGACCACCTCGATGTCGGGCTCGGCGTCCAGCATCAGCGCCAGGCCGCGCCGGATGATGGCCTGGTCATCCGCCACCAGCAGGCGCAGAGGGGTGGTGTTGGGCATGCCCTCGCTCACGGCGCGGCCTCCATGCACGCGCACAATGCACGCGGAAATGTGTCCTTGCATCGCATGAACCGCAGCTTATCGCAGCCGGACGCGCCGGAGGGTGCAGCGACCCACGAGCCGGCCTGGCAGCGCCTCGATCCGCGGCGCCACTTCGCCGCCGCGCTGGGCTGGCCGGTGTTCGCGCTGGTGGTGGCCGGCGCGCTGCTGGCCGCCGAGCTGGCCGCCAGCGAGGCCGAGCGCCACGTGGTCGCCGACACCGAGGCGCAGCTCGGCCAGACCGCTGGCCAGACCGCCGACGCGCTGATGGCCCAGCTGCAGGTGCCGCTGGCCGCCATGCAGGCCACGGCCGCGCAGTGGCGCGCCGGCGCCGCCGCCGGCGTGGTGCCGGCCGACGGGCTGTTCGCCCTGCAGCGGCAGCAGCCGGAGCTCGGCTGGATCGGCGTGCTGGATGCCCAGGGCAGCCTGCAGGCCGCCACCGACAGCCGCGATGCCGCCGCCGCGCTGGCCGGCCAGCCCTGGCTGGCGCAGGCGGCGCGCGCGCCGGTGGTGGCCCTGCACCGCAGCCAGGACGCCAGCATGGCCGACGCCCTGGTGCTGGCGGTGCCGCTGGCCGCCGAAGGCGACGCGCCCGCCGGCTCGCTGCTGGGACTGCTGCCCTGGCTCTGGCTGCAGGCGCAACTGGACGCGCGCCTGCGCGCCATGGCCGGCGGCGTGCCGATGGAACTGCTGCTGCTCGGCCCCGCCGGCGAAGTGCTGGCCGGCCCGCCCGGTGCGCGCGACCTGGCCCCGGGCGCCGACCTGACCGACGGCGGGCGTTACCTGGTCGGCCGCCCGCCGCAGGGCAGCGCCACCGGCGCACTGCCCTCCGGCGCCGGCTGGCAGGTGGTGGTGCGCGAGGACACCGGGCGCGCCATGGCCCGCGCGCGCCATACCCGGCGCGTGGTGCTGCTGGGCGTGCTGGCGGTCGGCCTGCTGGCGGCGCTGGCGGCGGTGGCGGTGGCACTGCGGCTGCTGCGCCGGCTGGACGGCCTGGCGCTGCAGGCGCGCGAGCTGGCAAGCGGCACGCGCGCCGGCCTCGACGTGCCGCCGGGCCGCGACGAGGTCAGTGCCATCGGCGCCACGCTGGCACAGCTGGTGGCACGGCTGCAGGAGGAAAAGGCGGCGCTGGCCGCGCTGAACGCCGAGCTCGACACGCGCGTGGCCGAGCGCACCGAGCGCATCCAGCGCCTGGCCGAGGACGCACGCCACGCCGCCGTCACGCGCGAGCGCCTGCGGCTGGCGCGCGAGGTGCACGACACGCTGGCGCATTCGCTGATGGCGCTGCTCACGCAGATCCGGCTGGTGCGCAAGCTGGGCGGCCGCTGGGAGCAGGCGCAGCTCGACGCCGAGCTGGCCAGCGCCGAGCGCGTCTGCGCCACCGGGCTGGCCGAGGCGCGCGCCGCCATCGGCCAGATGCGCGAGGGCGGGCTGCGCAACAGCGGCCTGGGCGCCGAGCTGGAACAGCTGCTCCAGCGCCTGGCCGAACGCAGCGGCGTGCAGGTGCAGGCCCGCATCGACCCGGCCGCCGCCGGCCTGGCGGACGCGCGCGCCGCCACCGTGCTGGCCATCGCCCGCGAGGCGCTGCGCAATGTCGAGCGCCATGCCGGTGCGAGCCGGGTCACGCTGACGCTGGCGCCCGAAGCGCCTGCGCAGCCCATGGAAGGCGGCGCGCCAGCGCCCTGGCTGCTGGCTCTGGACGACGACGGCACCGGCTTCGACCCCGGCGCCGAGCGCCACGGCCACTACGGCCTGACCGGCCTGCACGAACAGGCCGAGCAGCTGGGCGCGGTGCTGGCCATCGACAGCGCGCCCGGCCAGGGCTGCCGCCTGCGGCTGCGTTTCACGGCCTGAGGGGCGCCGGCCGGGGGAGGCCCTCGACCTCCGGATTGCTATTTGAACAATAGCTGCCTGCGCGCGTCATTTATGGCCTGGAGGCCGATTTGATGCCTAAATTCAACGGCTGGGCCAAGCACCGAAAGTGACTTTCGTCACTGCCGGTCGTGACCACCGGCACTGCCGCCGCGCGACCCTGGGCCCTAAGGTTCCGCCATGCCTCACGGGCCCTGCCCGCGATACCCGGCGCGCCACGCGTGGCATCACCGCGTGGCCTGGAGCAGCAGCTGCATGGACGTGCCCGTCACGCAGGAAGATCGCAGGCCGGGCGGCCAGGCGCGGCGCTTGCTGGCCGCGCTGCCCCTGCTGGGCCTGGCCCTGACCGCCCCCGCCCTGGCGCACGCCGATGCCGCCGCATCCGCACCCGGCACCGCGGGCGACGTGGTGCTGCTCAAGCCCGCCGCCAGCGTGGTCTACCTGAACGGCGGCGCCGGCCGCCCTGAGGCCGAGGCCATGCGCCGGGACGCGGCCCACTGGCCGCTGCGCATCGCCTTCCAGGGCGCGCCGGGCCCCGTTGCCGGTGTGCATCTGGCCGTGGCCGACGCACGCGGCCACACGCTGCTGCGGCTGGCGCACGGCGGTCCGATGACTTTTGTGATGCTGGCGGCCGGCGACTACCGCGTGACGGCCAGCTACCACGGCCACGCGCAGACGCGCGAGGTCCGCGTCGGCCCCGAGGGGCAGGACCTCGACTTCCGCTGGACGCCGTGATGCCACGCGCCCGGCCTTTCCCCGACACCCGGCGCCGGCACCCTGCCGTCCGCGCCGCCACCGCTTGTTCCACCCCGCCTGGGTTCCAGGCTTTTTCCCACGAGGTCTCACCATGAAACTCGGCACTATTGCCCTCTCCCTGGCCGCCCTGCTGGCCGCTCCCGCCTTCGCGCAGACACCCGCGCCGGCCGCCGGCAACGCGGCCACCGTCACCGCGACCTGCAAGGACGGCACCACCTACACCGGCACCACCATGAAGGGCGCCTGCCGCGGCCACCACGGCGTGGACAAGAAGGCTGGCGCCGGCACCGCCGCCGCGCCGGCCGCGGCCGCCACCACGGCCGCCGCACCCGCGACGCCGGCCAAGCCCGCCATGCCGATGGCCGCCGGCGGCGGCGACGGCAAGGTCTGGGCCAACGACAGCACCAAGGTCTACCACTGCAGCGGCGACCGCTACTACGGGAAGACCAAGCACGGCGAGTACATGAGCGAGGCCGACGCCAAGGCCAAGGGCTTCCACCCCTCGCACGGCAAGGCCTGCGCGGGCTGAGCGCGACGGCAGCGCCTGCGCAGGGCGCCGGTGGCCCGACGGAATTCAAGGCCTTTCAGGCCACCAGCCCACGCGTGGCAGGCGCAGGCAGCTCCTGATTCAGGAGCAATGAAGACTCTGTGCAGCCGGCCGCGCGGGCCGGCTCAGGACACGTCGTCCCCCTTCAGCCCCTCGGCCGAATCGCGGTTGCGCAGCACCACCGTGATCTGGCCGTTGTTCTCGATGGTGGCGCGCTCCACCTCGTGCGTGTGCAGGCAGCCGGCGGCGCGCAGCGCGGCGTGCACGTCATCGGGCGTGAGGCGCTCGTCGCGCATCGCACCGGCATCCAGTTGGCCCGCCTGAATCAGCACCCGCGGCTTGCCGTCCATCCAGCGCGCCAGCCGCGGGCTCATCCAGGTCAGACGGGCCATCAGCACGTGGCAGCCGATCAGCGTGAGCGCGCTGATGAGGCCGCCGATGAGCGAGTTGTCGCCCGCGTTCATCGAGTTCTGCACCGCGTTGGACAGGATCAGCAGCAGGATCAGGTCAAACGGGTCGTACTGGCCGATCTGGCGCCGGCCCGTGAGGCGCAGGAACACCAGCAGGAACAGGTACACGACCACGCCGCGCACGACGAATTCCCACCACGGGACGCTGAGTTGAAACATGGAGCCGCTCCACGCAAGCCTGCAAGGCCGCCATGTTGCCTGAAGGCGCGGCGCGGTGCCGCCGTGATGGAGCCGCGACGGCGGCGGCGGCTCAGCGCGGCGCGGGCAGGCCGTTGACCCAGGCCACCACCTGGGCGACCACCTCGTCGGTGGCCTGGCGCAGTGCCTGCGCGCCGCCGGCGGCGTCGGCGCTGGGCGCGGGCTTGCGCGCCACGAAGCTGCGCTGGCCAAGCAGCCGCTCGCTGGCGGCGCTGGGCGCCGTGACCGTGACGCGCAGCTGCACCACGCCTTCGCTGGTGCCGGGGGCGCTGAAGTTCTGCGCAAACTCCTGCAGTTCGGCGCCGAGCGCCACGCCGGCCAGCCCCAGCCCCGGCTCCACCACCGGCCGCGTGGCCGTCAGGGCTTCGCGCAGCCGCTGGGTGACCAGTTGCGGCGGCGACATGACCCAGCGCGCCTGCGCGTAGGGCCGCGGCTGCTGCGCGCCGTCGGCCGCGTAGAGCAGGCGGTAGACGATGGCGGTGCCGTCGATGGCGGCGGACGCCTCCACCCGCTGCAGCGCCAGTGGCGAGGCGCTGGCGGGCGCGGCCGCCGCAGCCAGCGGCGGCCCGAGGTCGTAAGGCTCCGGCCGCGTGGGCTTGTCCGGCAGCGGCAGCGCGCAACCGCCCAGGGCCAGCAATCCAAGACAAAAAACGCTTCCAGCCCAGGTTTGACGGGCGCAGGCAGCTATGGTTTTCATATCGTTCATCTCACGATTCCACGCCCAGTAAAGCAACAGACTCGGCCGGCGCCCCAGTCAGGCCCAAGCGGCCGCGGAGCAGGCCAACCCAGCGACCGCCGTGGCCGGGCTTGCACCGGCCACTGGCGGTGTCCCCCCTCGCGCAGCAGAGGAGGCTGAGGCTCGCGGCTCCAGACCTGCCTGCGCAGGTCTGGACGGGCCGAAGGGCCGCCGCCTCTGGCGGCGAGCACCGAGGCGCCGAAGGCGACTGAGGGGGGTGTCCCATGACCCTTTCAGGGGGGTGGCTCAAATCCATGCTCCCCCGGCCCCGGCGGAATGGCGCCGTTGCCGTACAGCAGCGATTGCGGGTTCTCGCCGATGGTGTTGGCCACGCGGTCGAGGCGGCGGATGGTGCGGCTGGCGTCGTCGGTGAGCGTCTGGATGCGCGGCAGCGTGGTGGAGCCGAAGGTGTTGACGCTTTCGCCCAGGCGGTCGACCACGCCGCCCTTGCCGGTGAGCTCGCCCATGCCCTTCTTCAGGTCGCCGGCCACGCCGTCCAGGCTGGCCACCGTCTGCCGGGTCTGCGCGGCGGCTTCCTGCACGGTCTTGAGCGCCGCGGTGGTCTGATTGACCAGCTGCGGGATGCTGCTGTGGCGCGGGCCGAACTGGGCCTCGATGGTGCGGTTGGTGTCGGCCGCCAGGGCGTTGATGCTCTTGGCCGCGCCGGCGGTTTCCTGCGCGGCCACGGCCACCTGCTGGATCGCCTGCGACAGCGCCGCCTGGTTCTGGTCGCCCAGCAGGTGGTTCACGCGGTCCACGGTTTCGTCGAGCTTGCCCACCAGCTCCTGCGCGCGGTCGCTCAGCTGGCCGAACAGGTTGGGCTTGAGCGGGATGCGGGGCGGCCCGCCTTCGTAGCGCTCGGGCGGCTCGTTGGAGTTGCCGTCGTCGTCGAGCTGCACGAACGACAGGCCGGTGACGCCCTGGTAGGCCAGCTGCGCGTAGGTGGTGCGGGTGATGGGGGCATCCTTGTCGACGGCCAGCGTCACCAGCACGTTGCCGCGCTTCTCGGGATCGAAGCCGATGTCGGTGACCTTGCCCACCGAGACGCCCTTGTAGCGCACCGTGGCCTGCGGCTGCAGGCCGGAGACGGCCTCGTCGGTGGTCATCTGGTAGGTCGTGGTGCTGACGGTATCGCGCATCAGCCAGGAGGCCAGCCCGATCAGCAAGGCCGTGACCACCAGCACGAAGATGCCGGCGGCCAGGGCGTGCGACTTGTTTTCCATCGGGGTATTGTCCTTTCAACCGGCCGGTTCGTGGAGGGCCGGCGCCTGCGGATGGCGGCTCTTGAGCAGCTCCATCGCGCGCTGGCCGCGCTCGCCCAGGAAGAAATGCTCGATGAAGGGGTGCTTGAAGGCCAGCACCTCGGGCACCGGCGCGGTGACGATGACGTGCTGGTCGGCCAGCACGGCCACGCGGTCGGACAGCTCGAACAGCGTGTCCAGGTCGTGCGTGACCATCACCACCGTCAGGCCCAGCTCCTGGTGCAGCGATCGCAGCAGCGCGCAGAAGGCGTCGGAGGCGTTCGGGTCGAGCCCGGCGGTGGGCTCGTCGAGCATCAGCAGCGGCGGGTCCATGGCCAGCGCGCGCGCCAGCGCCACGCGCTTGATCATGCCGCCCGACAGCTCGGAAGGCATCTTGCGTGCGTCGTCGGGCTTGAGGCCCACCATCTGCAGCTTCAGCAGTGCGGCCTCGCGCACCAGCGCATCCGGCAGCGCGCGCGATTCGCGCAGCGGGAAGGCGATGTTCTCCAGCACGTCGAAGGCCGAGAACAGCGCCCCCTGCTGGAACAGCATGCCCACGCGCGCGGCGGCGCCGGGGCGTGTCAGCTCGGCCGCCGGGCGGCCCAGCACCGAGACCGAGCCGCGTGCCGGCACGTTGAGGCCCAGCATGGTGCGCAGCAGCACGGTCTTGCCGGTGCCCGAGCCGCCCACCAGCGTCAGCACCTCGCCGCGCCGCACGGTGAGATCCAGATCCTTGTGCACCACCACCTCGCCGCCGCCGGGCCGGGGGAACACGCTCCACAGGCCGCGCACCTCGATGGCCGCGGGGGCCTCGGCGGCGGGCGGCGCGGCGGGGTCGGTCACGGGCTGGTCTGCGGTCACAGGCCCACCGACTTGAACAGCACGGCGATCAGCGCGTCGATCAGGATCACCGCCGTGATCGAGGCCACCACCGACGCCGTGGTGCCCTGGCCCAGGCTTTCGGTGTTGGGCTTGACGCGCAGGCCGAAGTGGCAGGCGATCAGCGCGATCGAGACGCCGAACAGCACCGACTTGCCCATGGCCAGCGTCAGGTTGGACACCCGCACCACCTTGGGCAGCGCCTCCAGGAAGAAGGCCGGCGTGATGCCGAGCGTGATATCCGCCGCCAGCATGCCGCCCAGCAGCGCCGCCAGCGTGGTCCACGCGGCGATCAGCGGCATGGCGATGCCCAGCGCCAGCGCGCGCGGCATCACCAGCCGGAAGCCCGGCGCGATGCCCAGCACGCGCATGGCGTCCAGCTCCTCGGTCACGCGCATCACGCCGATCTGCGCCGTGATGGCCGAACCGGAGCGGCCGGCGATCAGCACCGCGCCCAGCAGCGGCCCCAGTTCGCGGATCAGCGCAAGCCCCAGGATGTTGACGATGAAGGCCTCGGCGCCGAACTGGCGCAGCACCTGGCTCATCAGGTAGGCCAGCACCACGCCGATCAGAAAGCCCACCAGCGCCGTGATCGGCAGCGCCTGCGCGCCGATGCGGTACAGGCTGCCGGAGAAATCACGCCAGGGCCCGGCCTGCGGCGCGCGCAACAGACGCAGAAAGTCCAGCAGCAGCTGGCCCATGAGGCGCAGGAAGTCGCGCACCTGCGCCATGGCCCCCAGCACGCCGACGCCGAAGTCGTCCATCTGGCCCAGAAAGCCGCGCGGTCCGCGGGCGGGCGGGGTCTGCGGCAGGGCCGCCACGCGCTCCAGCATGGCGCGCTGCTCGTCGCTGGCTTCCAGGTGCGCCGGCCACTGACGGCCCCAGTGCTCCCAGAAGGTGAGCGCGCCCAGGTAATCGATGGCGCCGATGCGCCGCAGGTCCCAGCCAGCCGTGGCACCGCCCCCCGTGCCGGCCAGGGCCGCCGCCACCTGGCGCCACACCGCCGGCAGGCTGAGCTGGGCGGCGGTCCAGTCGCCTTCGGGCACGGCCAGCGCGGCGCCGCCCGCGGTTTCGGGCGGGCCTAGGCGCGGCAGGCGCTCGGGCTCGGCGGCGGCGGACACGTGGAGGTAGGTTGGAAGTGCCGGTGGGGGCGGTCGTTCGATACGAGCATGGTAGCAATTCGCGCGCCGCATCCGGCACAGGGCGCAAGCCGGCGAGCCACTCGCGGCCGCACCGGCAAGCGAATGCTTCTATGCGTATCGGTTACGAGCTTTTGCGCATGTTTCGTGTGAAATGTCACATGGGCGGTTAGGATGCCCGAGTTGTCTGCAAGGAGAAACGATGGCACTGAACGGACCTTTTTTCGGCAAGCGCGACGCTGAGCCCACTCCCCCGGCCACCCCGGCCCGTCCGCCCGCGGCTTCTGGCCTGGGCGGCACCAGTTCGCTCGGGTCGGCTGGCGCCAACGCCGGCGCGCAGCCGTTTTCGGCGCCGGTGACGCCCGCCGCTTCGCGCGTCGCGCCCGCCACGCCCGCGGAGCCGGAAGCCGGTGGCGCCAAGCTCACCGTCGGCCCCAACATCAAGCTCAAGGGCGTCGAGATCACCGACTGCGACACGCTGGTGGTCGAAGGCACGGTGGAAGCCACCATGAACTCGCGCGTGATCCAGATCGCCGAGCAGGGCGCCTTCAAGGGCTCGGCCGAGATCGACATCGCCGAAGTGCGTGGCGTGTTCGACGGCACGCTCACCGTGCGCCAGAAACTGGTGATCTTCTCCACCGGCAAGGTGACCGGCAAGATCCGCTATGGCAAGATCGTGATCGAAGAAGGGGGACAACTCTCCGGTGAGATCACGTTCGGCACGGGCAAGGGCAGCGGCGGCGGAGCCTCTTCCAGCACCAGCTCCGCCAAGGGCGATCAGGCCGCCATTCCCGCCTGAACCCCGCGCCGCCGGCAATCGGCGGCGCTGCGCGTCCTCCGCGCTGCTGCTCGCGCTCGCCCTGGCGGGCTGCGGCAGCGCCCCGGCCGATCGCGGCGAGGTCCGCGGCGACGGCTTCAGCGGCCCCGAACTGCTGCAGAGCGAGGGCAACCGCCTCACCGGCGCGGAACTGCGCGCCAACCACCTGAGCCTGATGCTGCTGGCGGACAAGCTGTACCGCCGCAACCCGCTGGAATGGCGCAAGAACGGCGCGGCCTCGCGCGAGGCCGCGCTGGCGCAGCTCGAAGCCGCGATGATCAACGGCCAGCCCTGGCCGCCCCTGGGCGGGCGGCGCGACGTGGCCGCCCTGTCGGCCGCGCTGGCACCCGACTTCGCCGGCGACCGGGTGGCCGCCTTCATCTTCGCCTGCTCCGACACCATCGTCACCGCGCACGGCGGCAAGCGCGACTTCTATTACCTCGACAGCATCGACCCCCAGCACCTCTACAACGCCGCGCGCAACATGGAAACCGCGCTGTGGATCCTGAACACGCGGCGCGACGCCGCCGGCCGGCCGCTGCTGCTGGCCAACGAGATCGGCCCGGAAACGCGCAACCTGAGCTTCGAACGCGAGTTCGGCAAGATCATCGGCCGGCTCGATCTGCTGGCCACCACCATGACCGAGCGCTACCGCCGCGCCGCCATCTCGTACCTGCAGGGCGTGGTGGCCGCGCCGCTGCTGGCCTTTTTGCCGGTGAAATGAACACCTCAGGCGTGAGCGCCGAACGCTGGCAGGCCCTGTGCGACCAGCTCGGCCTGGCCGCCAGCAGCGGCGTGCGCCAGCGCTTCCCTGACCTCGAGCGCGCCTACTCCGAGCCGCAACGCCACTACCACACGGCCCAGCACATCGGCGAATGCCTGGCGCTGCTGGACGGCGTGGCGCCACAGCTGGCCGACGCGCCGCTGGTGGAACTGGCGCTCTGGCTGCACGACGTGGTGTATGCGCCGGGCGCTATCGACAATGAAGCTGCCAGCGCCCGCCTGGCAAGGGCCTGGCTGCAAGAAGCCTTGCCATCCGGGCGGCTGGACAGGCTGACCCGCTGGATCGAGGCCACGCGCTCCCACGCGCCCGCGCCGGCCGAGCGCGACCTGCAGGCGCTGCTCGACATCGACCTGGCGATCCTGGCCGCCCCGGTGCCGCGTTTTGCCGAGTACGAGCGGCAGGTGCGCGCCGAATACGCCTTCGTGTCGGAGCCGGTGTTCGCCGAGCGGCGACGGGCCTTTCTGCGCGAACTGGCCGCGCGGCCGCGGTTGTACGGCCATCCCGCGTTCGAGCACCTGGAAGCGGCCGCCCGAAGCAACCTGCAGGCGCAGCTCTGAGGTGCTGGCGCGGTGACGCGCGCGTTAGCCCTGTGCCAGGCAGGGAGCGGCGCATCGCCAGTTGCCAGGCGCCTCGGTAGCTTCTTGCAAGGAGCCAGCCGTCGATTGAATGCAAAAAATGCTTTCAGCCCAATATTGACGGGCGCAGGCTGCTCTTGATTCAGTAGCGTTTCCGCCTCAGTTTCGTGTGGACCAACCAGCACGGCGGGCGCCATCGCTGCAACCGTGCGGGTTCGGCTCCACGGTCCGCGGCTATCCTCAGCGCCCATTTGCCGCGGTCTGCCGCCCACCCCGCGACGCAATCCGCGCGATTGCCGCGACAATACGGGGTTTGCCCGCGGGTGCGGGCGCCCAAGCCACTTTTCGCCTCGCCATGTCCAACACCATCCTGCAATCGCTTCCCGTCGGCCAGAAGGTCGGCATTGCCTTTTCCGGCGGCCTGGACACCAGCGCCGCGCTGCTGTGGATGCGCCAGAAGGGCGCCATCCCCTACGCCTACACCGCCAACCTGGGCCAGCCAGACGAATCGGACTACGACGCGATCCCGCGCAAGGCCATGGAATACGGCGCCGAACTGGCGCGGCTGATCGACTGCCGCCTGCAACTGGCGCACGAAGGCATCGCCGCGCTGCAGTGCGGCGCCTTCCACATCAGCACCGGTGGCATCACCTACTTCAACACCACGCCGCTGGGCCGGGCCGTGACCGGCACCATGCTGGTGAATGCGATGAAGGAAGATGACGTCAATATCTGGGGCGATGGCAGCACGTTCAAGGGCAATGACATTGAGCGCTTCTACCGCTACGGCCTGCTGGCGAACCCGGGCCTGAAGATCTACAAACCCTGGCTGGACCAGCGCTTCATCGACGAACTCGGCGGCCGCAAGGAAATGTCCGAATTCATGCAGAAGGCTGGTTTTGACTACAAGATGAGCACGGAAAAGGCGTATTCGACCGATTCCAACATGCTCGGCGCCACCCACGAGGCCAAGGATCTGGAGGAACTGTCCAGCGGCATCCGCATCGTCAACCCCATCATGGGCGTGGCCTTCTGGAAGCCGGAGGTTGAGGTCAAGCCCGAGGAAGTGCGCGTGCGCTTCGAGGAAGGCCAGCCAGTGGCGCTGAACGGCAAGAGCTTCGACGACCCGGTCGAGCTGTTCCTGGAAGCCAACCGCATCGGCGGCCGCCATGGCCTGGGCATGAGCGACCAGATCGAGAACCGCATCATCGAGGCCAAGAGCCGCGGCATCTACGAGGCGCCCGGCATGGCGCTGCTGTACGTGGCCTACGAGCGGCTGGTGACCGGCATCCACAACGAGGACACCATCGAGCAGTACCGCATCAACGGCCTGCGCCTGGGCCGCCTGCTCTACCAGGGCCGCTGGTTCGACCCGCAGGCCATCATGCTGCGCGAGACCGCCCAGCGCTGGGTCGCCCGCGCCGTGACCGGCGAAGTGACGCTGGAGCTGCGCCGCGGCAACGACTACAGCATCCTCAACACCGAATCACCCAACCTCACCTACGCGCCCGAGCGGCTGTCGATGGAGAAGGTGGAAAACGCGCCGTTCTCGCCCATGGACCGCATCGGCCAGCTGACCATGCGCAACCTGGACATCACCGACACGCGTGGCAAGCTGGGCATCTACACCAAGAGTGGCCTGCTGCAGCTGGGCGAAGGCTCGGTGCTGCCGCAGATCGGGCACGACGGCACGGGCAGCAAGCGCTGAATCGGCGCAGCTTGCTGCACTGCAAAATCAAAACTAATACTTATTAGCTCCAACAGGTGACGCCTGTGCGACAATTTGCTGCGTCGCACCAAATTCGTACGGGCAAGCCCCGATGCGGGGCGCGGGCGGGCGCGTTACAGTTGCCCCACTTGAGCGACCGCGGCGCAGCCAGATCCGCCGGCAAAGGTTGCTGAAGGGCCCGAGGAGACTTAGCAAGACCACCCAAGCGTCAGAACAGCATCAAAACCTCATGGCCTCCGAGTCATGGTGAAAGCACCCGCAAGGGTGCTTTTTTTTGCCTGCTGCGCGGCGAGCCCCTGGCGGGACAGGGCAGCTCAGGGATGGTGCAGAACGTGTATCGGCCTCAGCCTTCGTGGCCGCCCTGCCCGTCGCCTTCGTCCACCGCGGTGCGCTGGGTGTCGATGCGCTGCATGTTGTCCAGCATCTTGAGCAGGTAATGCAAGGCGTGGGCCATGTCGTTCACGGAAAAGCCTTCCAGCGCCTGCTCGTAGTAGGCGGCGATCTTGGGCTGCGCCTGCTCGGCCCATACGCGCCGGCCCGTATCGGTCATGCGCACCAGGCGGGCACGGCGGTCGCTGCCGTCGGGCGCGCTGCCCACGTAGCCCGCAGCCTCCATGCGGCTGACCACGCCGGACAGGTTCTGCCGGCTCACCATCAGGTAGCGCGCCAGCTCGCCCACCCCCATGCCGCGCTCGGCCGCCGGGCGCGACAGCGCCCCCAGCACCGCCCACTGCTGCGTCGTCAGTCCCTCTTCCTCCACGGCACGTGTACCCGTTTTGTGCAACATATTGGCACATTGGTACAGGCGGAAGAACAGACGATTGGCCAAAGCCAGTCGCGTTTCGTTGCCTGATTCATTCATATTTTCTTGCTCCTTGGGCGAAGGCGCGCGTCAACCCTTGTTGACAGCCCCACCCAATTTCGTCAATATATTGACATTAATGCGGCCACGATGGACCCTCTCGCAAGCATACCCCGCATCCACAGGAGACAAGCAAGCATGAAAGCATTCGACAACCAGGTCGTCGTGGTGACGGGCGGCGGCGGCGGCATCGGCGGGGCTACCTGCCGGCGCTTCGGCGCCGCCGGCGGCAAGGTCGCGGTGCTTGACCGCGACCTTGCCGCAGCGCAGAAGGTGGCCGACAGCGTCACCGGCGCCGGCGGGCAGGCCGCCGCCTTCCAGTGCGACATTACCGACCGCGCCTCGGTCGACGCCGCCCTGCTGGCGACCGAGCAGCAGCTCGGCCCCATCGACGTGCTGGTCAACAACGCCGGCTGGGACGTGTTCAAGCCCTTCACCAAGACCACGCCGGACGAATGGGCGAAGCTGATCGCCATCAACCTCACCGGCGCGCTGCACATGCACCACGCGGTGCTGCCGCGCATGGCGGCTCGCAGCAAGGAGGCCGGCTGGGCCGGTGCCCGCGTGGTCAACATCGCCTCCGACGCCGCGCGCGTGGGCTCGTCGGGCGAGGCGGTGTACGCCGCCTGCAAGGGCGGGCTGGTGGCCCTCAGCAAGACGCTGGCGCGTGAGCACGCGCGCCACGGCATCACCGTCAATGTGGTCTGCCCCGGCCCCACCGACACGGCGCTGTTCGCCGACTACAAGGAAGGCGCGGGCAACCCCGAGAAGCTGGAAGAAGCCTTCCGCCGCTCCATCCCGCTCGGCCGCATCGGCCAGCCGGACGACCTGCCCGGCGCCATCCTGTTCTTCGCCAGCCGCGACGCCGGCTACGTCACTGGCCAGGTGCTGAGCGTCTCCGGCGGCCTGACGATGAACGGCTGATCCCGAATCCGCTTTTTCTTAACCAAATCACCCTCCAGCCCTTTAACGACGGGCGCAGCCAGCTATGAAATTTGAAGACATCCTCTACGAAGTCCGCAACCGCGTCGCGTGGATCACGATCAACCGGCCGGACAAGATGAACGCCTTTCGCGGCACCACCTGCGACGAACTCATCAAGGCGCTGAACAAGGCTGGTTACGACCGCGAGGTCGGCTGCATCGTGCTGGCCGGCGCCGGCGACAAGGCCTTCTGCACCGGCGGCGACCAGTCCGCCCACGACGGCAATTACGACGGCCGCGGCACCATCGGCCTGCCGATGGAAGAGCTGCACACCGCCATCCGCGACGTGCCCAAGCCCGTCATCGCCCGTGTGCAGGGCTACGCCATCGGCGGCGGCAACGTGCTGTGCACGATCTGCGACCTGACCATCTGCTCCGAAAAGGCCGTCTTCGGCCAGGTGGGGCCCAAGATGGGCTCGGTCGATCCGGGCTACGGCACCGCTTTCCTGGCCCGCGTGGTGGGCGAAAAGAAGGCGCGCGAAATCTGGTACCTGAACAAGCGCTACTCGGGCCCGGAGGCCGTGGCCATGGGCCTGGCCAACGTCTGCGTGCCGCCCGAGAAGCTGGACGAGACGGTGCAGGAGTGGGCCGAGACCATTTGCGAGCGCAGCCCCACCGCCATCGCCATCGCCAAGCGCAGCTTCAACATGGACACGGCGCACCAGGCGGGCATCGCCGGCATGGGCATGTACGCGCTCAAGCTCTATTACGACACGGAGGAATCGCGCGAAGGCGTGGCGGCGCTGAAGGAAAAGCGCCCGCCCGACTTCCGCAAGTACGCCAAGTGACCGACGTGCCGGTGTGTTGACGGTGGGGCGGCCCGGCGCGCCGCACCGCCTTTTTCCGCAAGCGCCAAGCCCATAACGAAGGAACGAGGAGACCCCACCATGCAACGCATTTCCGGCCGCGCGGCGGCCATCGCCCTGGCGGCGGCATCGGCCCTTGGGCTGCCGTACGCCCATGCCCAGACCGGCAAGGTCGTGATCGGCTTCCTGACCGACATCGCCGGCCCCTACGGCGACCTGGACGGCAAGAACGGCGCCATGGCGATCCAGATGGCCATCGACGATTTCGGCGGCAAGGTCAACGGCCAGCCGGTCGAGCTGCTCGTCGCCGACAACCAGAACAAGGCCGACATCGCCGCCGCCAAGGCGCGCGAGTGGTACGACACGCAGAACATGGCGATGTTGGTGGGCGGCACCAACTCCGCGGCCGCGCTGGCGCTGTCCAAGCTCTCGGCCGAGCGCAAGCGGGTGTTCATCGTTAACGGCTCGGGCTCGTCGGCGCTGACCAACGAGCAGTGCTCGCCCTACACCATCCACTACGCCTGGGATTCGGTGGCCTACGCCAAGGTGGCCGGCGCCGCGCTGACCCGCCAGGGCCTCAAGGACTGGTTCTTCCTGACGGCCGACTACGCCTTCGGCCAGGCACTGGAGGGCGACGCCAGCAAGGTCATCAAGGCCAACGGCGGCCGCGTGATCGGCTCCGTCAGGCACCCGATCAACACCACCGACTTCTCCTCGTTCCTGCTGCAGGCGCAGACCTCCAAGGCACAGGCCATCGGGCTGGCCAACGGCGGCGCCGACACCATCAACGCCATCAAGTCGGCGCGCGAATTCGGCGTCGACAAGACCGCCAAGATCGCCAGCCTGGTGCTGTTCATCTCCGACGTGCACAGCCTCGGCCTGCCGGCGGCCCAGGGCCTGACCTTCACCACCAGCTGGGACTGGAACCTGAACGACCAGACCCGGGCCTTCGGCCGCCGCTTCTTCGAGAAGGCCAAGCGCATGCCGACCGAGGTGCAGGCCGCCAACTACTCGGCCACCATGAACTACCTCAAGGCGGTACAGGCCACCAGGACCACCGACGGCGACAGGATCATGGCCTGGTTCAGAAGCACGCCGCTGAAGGACTTCTATTCCCAGGGCACGGTGCGCCCCGACGGCCGCTACGTGCACGACATGTACCTGATGCAGGTCAAGGCGCCGGCCGAATCGACCCAACCCTGGGACTACGTCAAGCGCATCGCCACCGTGCCGGGCGAAGAGGCCTTCACCACCAAGGCGGAAAGCCGATGCCCCCTGTGGAAATGAGGCGCGCCCCGCGCGCTGCCTGAAGACCGCCGCCATGCACAACCCCTACATCGACGAAGACCTGCAGGCCATTGCCGAGCACGCCCGGCGCTTCGCCACCCAACAGGTGGCGCCGGGCTTCCTGGAGCGCGACCGCACCCGGGTGCTCGACCGCGGGCTGATGCGCGCGATGGGCGAGCTCGGCTTCATCGCCCCCGAGCTGCCCGAGGCCGTGGGCGGCCAGGGCATGGGTTGCCTGGCGGCGGGGGTGATCCACGAGCAGATCGCGCGCGCCGACCTGTCCATCAGCTACATCAACCTGCTGGCCTCGCTGAACGGGCAGATCCTGTCCGAGCATGGCCAGCCGTCGGTGGCGCGACCCTGGCTGGAACGGTTGACCCGGGGCGAGGCGCTGCTGGCCATCGCCCTGACTGAGCCGCGCGGCGGCTCCGACGCCGCCAACCTGCGGCTGCGCGTGGAGCGCGTGGGCGACAGCTACGTCGTCAACGGCGAAAAGACCTCCATCTCGGCGGCCGACCAGGCCGATGCGGCGGTGGTGTTCGGCCGCACCGGCGGCGTGGAATCGGGCGCGCACGGCGTGACCGCCCTGCTGGTGCCCATGGATGCGCCCGGCGTCACGCGCAGCCGCTTCGATTGCCACGGCCAGCGCGCCATCGGCCGCGGCTCGCTGTTCTTCGAAAACGTGCGCGTCCCGCTGGACCACCGGCTCGGCGAGGAGAACCAGGGTTTCGTGCAGGTGATGCAGGGCTTCGACTTCTCGCGGGCTCTGATCGGGCTGCAGGTGCTGGCCGTGGCCAAGGTGGCGCTGGAGGAAACCTGGGCCTACGTGGCCGAGCGGCAGGCCTTCAACCGGCCGCTGGCCGCGTTCCAGGGCGTGTCGCACCCGCTGGCCGATTACGAAACGCAGGTGGCGGCGGCGCGCCTGCTGTGCCTGCAGACGCTCTGGCTCAAGGACCGGGGGCTGCCGCACACCGCCGAGGCCGCCATGTGCAAGTGGTGGGGGCCGAAGCTGGCCTACGACTGCGTGCACCAGTGCCTGCTGATGTTTGGCCACGGCGGCTACGACCGCGGCGTGATGGAGCAGCGGCTGCGCGACGTACTGGGCTTCCAGATCGGCGACGGCACCGCCCAGATCATGAAGACCATCATCGCGCGCACGCAGGCGGGGCGCGCGGCGGTGGGCGTCTGAAGCACGATGGTTTCATAGTCGAAACGGCGCGCAGTCGCTGTCAATCAAGGAGACGATGCCATGAAGTTCGATGCAGTCCTGATCCCGCCACGGCGCGCAGCCGCCGTGGCGGCCGGCTTCTGGCCGGACCGCACCATCAACGATGCGCTGGACGACGGCGCCCGCCACGCCCCAGACAAGCTGGCCCTCACCGCCATGCGCGCCGAAGACGGCTCGCTCACCCGCTTCACCTACCGGGAACTGGCCCGCATGGCCGACCGCGTGGGCGTGGGGCTGGCGCGGCTGGGCGTGGGCGCGGGCGACGTGGTGGCCTGCCAGCTGCCGAACTGGTGGCAGTTCACCGTGATGTACCTGGCGTGCTCGCGCATCGGTGCGGTGATGAACCCGCTGATGCCGATCTTCCGCGAGCGCGAACTCGGCTTCATGCTGGCGCACGGTGAAGCCAAGGTGTTCGTCGTGCCCAGACTGTTCCGCGGCTTCGACCACGAGCAGATGGCGCTGGGCCTGCAGGCCCAGCTGCCGCTGCTCGAGCACGTGATCGCGGTCGACGGCGCAGGCGACAACAGTTTCGAGCGGCTGCTTTCCGGGCCCGCCTGGGAGCAGGAAGCCGATGCCCAAACCATCCTCACGCGCCACCGCCCGGGCCCGGACGACGTGACGCAGCTCATCTACACCTCGGGCACCACCGGCGAGCCCAAGGGCGCCATGCATTCGGCCAACACGCTGTTCTCCAACATCCTGCCCTATGCCGAACGCCTGGGCCTGGGCGAAAGCGACGTGGTGCTGATGGCATCGCCGATGGCGCACCAGACCGGCTTCATGTACGGCCTGATGATGCCCGTGATCCTGCGCGCCGGCGCGGTGCTGCTGGACGTGTGGGAGCCGCGCAAGGCGATCGAGCTGATCCGCGCCGAAGGCTGCACCTTCACCATGGCGTCCACGCCGTTCCTCACCGATCTGGCGCGCAACGTGGCCGACAGTGGCCTGGCCGTGCCGACGCTGCGCAGCTTCCTGTGCGCCGGCGCGCCCATTCCGGGCCCGCTGGTCGAGCAGGCGCGCGCGGCGCTGGGCGCCACCGTCATCTCCGCCTGGGGCATGACCGAGAACGGCGCCGTCACCACCACGCTGCCGGGCGACGACCCCGAGCGCGCCGTCCACTCCGACGGCTGCCCGCTGCCGGGTGTCGAGCTCAAGGTGGCCGATGTCGACGGCAGCGCGCTGCCGGCCGGCGAGAGCGGCCGCCTGCTGCTGCGCGCCTGCTCCAACTTCGGCGGCTACCTCAAGCGCCCGCAGTGGAACAACACCGACGCCGAGGGCTGGTTCGACACCGGCGACCTGGCACGGCTGGACGAGCGCGGCTACGTCCGCATCACCGGCCGCAGCAAGGACGTGATCATCCGCGGCGGCGAGAACATCCCGGTGGTGGAGATCGAGGCCCTGCTCTACAGGCACCCGGCGGTACAGCAGGTGGCCATCGTGGCCTACCCGGACGAGCGGCTGGGCGAGCGCGCCTGCGCGGTGGTCGTGCCCAAACCGGGGCAGACGCTCGACATGGCGGGACTGGTGGCCTTCCTGAAGGAGCAGAAGATCGCCCAGCAGTACATCCCCGAGCGGCTGGAACTGCGCGACGCCATGCCGGCCACGCCGTCCGGCAAGATCCAGAAGTTCAAGCTGCGCGAAGCCCTGCGCGCCGCACAGGCATGAACCGGTTGACCGGCAAGGTCGCGCTGGTCACCGGCGCCGGCGGCCCGATGGGCCAGGCCGTGGCGCAGCGGCTCGCAGACGACGGCGCCAGCCTGGTGCTGACCGACATCTCCGGCACGCGCCTCGAAACGGCGCGGCAGGCGCTGGCCCGGCAGACCGCGGTGGCTGCACTGCGCGCCGACGTCACGCAGCGCGCGGAGGCGCTGGCGGTAGTGGCCTGCGGCGAAGCGGCCTTCGGCCGCATCGACATCCTGGTCAACGTGGTGGGCGGCATCAGGTCGCCGCGGCTGTACACGCCCTTCGTCGAGATGGACGAGGCGCAGTGGGACAGCACGCTGGCGCTCAACCTCAAACCCGGTTTCCACCTGATCCAGGCGCTGGCGCCCGGCATGGTGCGGCGCGGCTGGGGCCGCATCGTGAACTTCGCCTCCATCGTGCTGGGCGGCGAAGGCGGCCAGGCGGATTACGCCGCCGCCAAGGCCGCGGTGGCGGCCTTCACGCGCAGCCTGGCGCAGGAGCTGGCGCCGCAGGTCAACGTCAACTGCGTGGCGCCGGGGCTGATCCAGACCAGCGTGACCGACCGGCTGTCGCAGGCCGATCGCGACGAGCTCACCGGCCGCAGCTTCCACAAGCGCGCCGGCCAGCCGCGCGAGGTGGCCAATGCGGTGGCCTTCCTGGCCAGCGACGAGGCGCGCTTTCTCACCGGCGAAGTCCTCGCCGTGTCGGGCGGGTACCACCCGCATCTGTAGACGCCACCGCGCGCACCGGCCCGCGTTGGCCGTCGGCCGGCGCCTTCCGGACTCGGGCGTCGCAGCGCCCGGCCTCAGTGGCGCCGCAGCACCCGCAACGCCTCGGCCAGGGTGTCGGCCTGCGGCACGAAGTGGTCGATGAGGGCACCCAGCACCACGGCGCTGATCAGCGCACCGAGCAGCGGCTTCCAGCTCAGGCGGATGGCGGCCAGCAGCCAGCCTTCGCGCTCCATCCGCACGGCGGTGCGCGCGGCGGTGTAGGCGAACGCCAGCTCCACCGCGGCCACCAGCAGGGTTTCCGAGCCGAATTACAGGAGCAGCAAGGCACCCGCACCCAGCGCGGCGGCCAGCACGGCGGCAAACACCGCCAGCACCGGAATCACGACGATCGCGCCTTCGTCGGCCGCGCCTGCAGCGTCCAGCGCGCCGGAAGCCACGTCGCCCAGCACCGAGCCGGCGGCGTCGCCAGCGCCCTCGGTCAGGGCCTGTACCGGGGCATCGAACAGTGCGTCGGCGCCACCACCGCCGAAATCGCCTCCGCCGCTGGCCATGCCGCCGTGACCGCCATCTGGCCAGGGCAGATCGAGCAGGTCGCCCGGGTCCGGGATGTCGCGCTCTTCCTCGCGCACCAGCAGCCCCGCCCAGAGGCGCAGCAGCAGAAGGTACGCCAGATAGCCGACGCCGAGCGCCAGCGCATAGCGCAAGGCCAGCGCCTCGACGCCGGCATGCCGCAGCAGCGCCGAGCCGGCCCAGGTGACAGCCAGCGTGACCAGCCCCATCAGCCAGCCGTGCAGCCACAGGGTGTGGCGGCTGCGGAGGTGCCGCGTGAGCGCCGCCCGCTCGGCACGGATGCTCCTGAAACTGGAGCTGCCTGCGCCCGTCAATCCTGGCCTGGAGGCCGATTTGACCATCAATCCTGCACCACCACCGGCACCCGTGGCGCCAGCGCGCACATCAGCTCGTAGCCCAGTGTGCCGGCCGATTGCGCGACTTCGTCGATGGGCAGGATGGCGCCCCCGTGCTCGGGTGCGGCGCGACCCCACAGGGTGACGGCGCTGCCCGGGCCTGCCTGGGGTACCGGCCCCAGGTCGACCGCCAGCATGTCCATGCTCACCCGTCCCACGGTGCGCGTGCGCTGGCCATCCACCAGCACCGGCGTGCCGGTGGGCGCCACGCGCGGGTAGCCGTCGGCGTAGCCGCAGGCGACGATGCCGATGCGCGTGGGCGCCTCGGCCGTGAAGCGCGAGCCGTAGCCGGTGCTCTGGCCGGGCGCGAGTTCCTGCACCGCCAGCAGGCGCGAGGCCAGGGTCATGGTCGGCTGCAGGCCCCAGTGCGCAGCGTCGTGCTCGGGGAAATCGGGCGAGGACCCGTAGGCGGCGATGCCTGGGCGCACCCAGTCGGCGCGCACGCCGGCTTCCGGCCCGTGGCGCAGCAGCGCGGCGCTGTTGGCCACGCTGCGTTCGCCCGGCAGGCCTTCGGTGGCGGCGCTGAAGGCGGCCAGCTGCGCCTCGACGCCGCGCGGGCCGTCGGCGTCGGCGAAGTGCGTCATGTGGCCGATCTCCTCGACCTGCGGCAGCGCCGCCAGCCGCGCGTACGCAGCGCGGTAGCGCGCCGGCGTGAAGCCAAGGCGGTTCATGCCGGAGTTGAGCTTCAGGAACACATGGTGCGGCTGGTGGGTCTTGTGCATGGCCAACCAGTCGATCTGCGCGTCGCTGTGCACGGCGTGCCACAGGTTCAGGCGCGAGCACAGCTCCAGGTCGCGTGGCTCGAACACGCCCTCCAGCAGCAGCACCGGCCCGCGCCAGCCGAGCTGGCGCACGCGCTCGGCCTCGGCCAGGTCAAGCAGGGCGAAGCCGTCGGCGCCGCGCAGCCCCTCGAAGGCGCGCTCGATGCCGTGGCCGTAGGCGTTGGCCTTGACGATGGCCCAGACGCGCGCGTCGCCGGCGGCGGCGCGCAGCCGCGCGATGTTGTGGCGCAGCGCGCCGGTGTGGATGGTGGCCTGGATCGGGCGTGGCATGGGCGGGCGGTGGGTGGCCGGCGGGGCGTGCAGAAGTGCCGATTCTGGCACCGGCTCTGCGCGTTGCCACCAATGTCTGCCGCCATGACCGCGTGATATAACGCCGCTACTCGGTTCAGGGCGGAACTTTCTTCTTGCACGCTACGCCGGCCACAGGCCGCCAATGTCGATGAAGCGCGGCTTCTACACCATCATGGCCGCGCAGTTCTTCAGCTCGCTGGCCGACAACGCGCTGTTCGTCGCCGCCGTCGAGTTGCTGCGTTCCGGCGGCGCGCCGCGCTGGCAGGGAGCCGCGCTGGTGCCGATGTTCGCGCTCTTCTACGTGATCCTGGCACCCTGGGTGGGGGCCTTCGCCGATTCGCGCCCCAAGGGCCGGGTCATGTTCATCAGCAACGCCATCAAGATCGTCGGCTGCGTGCTGATGCTGTTCGGCGGCCACCCGATTCTGGCCTACGCCGTGGTGGGGCTGGGCGCGGCGGCCTACTCGCCGGCCAAGTACGGCATCCTGACCGAGCTGCTGCCGCCGTCGCAGCTGGTCAAGGCCAACGGCTGGATCGAGGGGCTGACCATCGGCTCCATCATCCTGGGCGTGGTGCTGGGCGGCCAGCTGCTCGGCCAGCGGCTGGCGCCCTGGCTGCTGTCGTTCGACCTGCCGGGCGTCGACACCGGCATCGACACCCCGCCCGAAGCCGCCATCGCCACGCTGATCCTGGTGTACGCCATCGCCGCCGCGTTCAACCTGCGCATCCCGCACACCGGGGTCGAGATGCGGCCGATGCCGGTCAACAAGATGACGCTGCTGGCCGACTTCTGGCGCTGCAACTCGCGCCTGTGGCGCGACCGGCTGGGCCAGATCTCGCTGGCCACCACCACGCTGTTCTGGGGCGTGTCGGGCAACATGCGTTTCATCGTGCTGGCCTGGGCGGCGGCGGCGCTGGGCTACGGCACCACGCAGGCGGCCAGCCTGGTGGGCGTGGTGGCGCTGGGCACCGCCGCCGGCGCGGTGTGGGCGTCGATGAAGGTGCGGCTCGACCGCGCCATCGGCGTGCTGCCGCTGGGCGTGCTGATGGGCCTGCTGCTGACGGCCATGGTCCTCATCCACCACCTGTGGCTGGCGGTGCCCTTCCTCGTCGCGCTCGGGGCGCTGGGCGGCTACATCGTGGTGCCCATGAACGCGCTGCTGCAGCACCGCGGCCACAACCTGATGGGCGCCGGCCGCTCCATCGCCGTGCAGAACTTCAACGAGCAGGCCTGCATCCTGGGGCTGGGCGCGCTGTACAGCCTGATGATGGGTGTCGGCCTGCACGCCTTCACCGCCATCCTGCTGTTCGGCGGCGTGGTGGTGCTGTCGATGCTGGCCATCATGGCCTGGCACCGGCACAACCTGCGCCGCTACCCGGTGGAGGTCGAGCAGTTGCTGACCCTGGCGCGCAGCGACCGCACGCACGGGTAGGCGCGGTGCGCCAGAACGCCTCCGCCGCGCCGGCGGTGCTCGCGCTGCTGCTCAATGCCACGGTGTGGGGCCTGTCGTGGCTGCCCTTCAAGGCACTGGCGGCGCGCGGCCTGCACCCGCTGTGGACCACCGCGGCCGTGTTCACCGCTTCGCTGGCGCTGTTGCTGTGGACGCAGCGCGGCCACGTCAGGCAGGCGCTGGCCGACCGCCGGCTGTGGTGGCTGGCGCTGGCCGCCGGCTGCACCAACGTCGGTTTCAACTGGGCCGTCACCGTGGGCGACGTGGTGCGCGTGGTGCTGCTGTTCTACCTGATGCCGGTGTGGTCGGTCGGGCTGGCCTGGTGGCTGCTGGGCGAAGCGCCCACACGCATGGCGCTGCTGCGGCTGGTGCTGGCGCTGGCGGGGGTGGCGCTGGTGCTGGGGCGGCCGGGCATGCCCTGGCCGGTACCCGAAAGCCTGTCCGACTGGCTGGCACTGGCGGCTGGCGCCAGTTTCGCCCTCACCAACGCCTTGCTGCGGCGCTGGCGCGATACCCCGAGCGGCGCGCGGGCACTGGCCATGTTCGGCGGTGGCGCCGTCACGGCGAGCGCGGTGGCGCTGGGGGCCACGGCGCTGGGCCTCACAGGTGCCGTGCCCACACCCACTTCGGCCTGGCTGCCCTGGCTGGCGCTGCTGATGGCCGGCTTTCTTGCCAGCAACCTGGCGCTGCAGTACGGCGCCGCGCGCCTGCCGGCCCAGACCACGGCGCTGATCATGCTGTCGGAGGTGGTGATCGCCAGCGCCGCGGCGGTGGCGCTCGGCGCGGCCCGGCTGGAAGCGACCACGCTGCTCGGCGGCCTGCTGATCGTAGGGGCGGCGCTGCTGGCCGTGGCGCGGCGTTAGCCGGGGTCCGCGTCCGGGCGGAGCCCGCGCTGGCCGAGAAAAGCCAGCAGGCGTTCGCGCTCGACCGGCACCTTCATCCAGACGCAGCCGGCGGCGTGCGCGCGAAAGCGCTCCAGCGGCGAGCCGCCGCGCGACACCACCGCGACGTGCGGTGCGCCGTCTTCCGTCTCGCGCCCGGCCGCCAGCACCCGGGCCAGCGGCAGCAGCTCGTCGCGCAGGGAGGCGTGGTCGAGGAACACCACCTGCGCGGGTCGCTCGGCCATGCGCGCCAGGGCGGCGTCGGCACCGTCCACCACCTGCACCCGGTAGCCGAGCCGGCGCAAGCCGCGCGGCAGGGTCAGCGTGCGCGTGCCGATGCGGGCGACCACCACGATGGGCGCGTCCAGGTCGGCGGCCACGGTCGGCTGCATCCCCGGCATGAGCTGCGTGGATTCGAGCTGGTCGGTCGGTCCATCGACCTCGTCCGCCCCGGCGCCGGACGGCACCGTGACCTGGCTGGCTGGCTGCGGGGGGCTGTCGGGCGGTCGGGTGACGGCCAGAGCCTGCGTGGGGTGAAGCGGCGCGGACAGCGTGGTGGGCGCGAAAGCCGAGGAATCGGCCGGCGACATGGTCGGCGGCATGCTGTCCAGGGGCAGGCTGCTCGGGTTGCCGAAGCGCCGCGCCGACGCGTCCATGCTGGCGGCCAGCTCGTCGGTCCAGGGCAGGGCCCCCAGCACCCGCATCACGGCCGACACGGTGAGCGGCCGGCCGATGGCCGGCGCGTCGACGCCGGTCACCCGCCGGCCCACCAGCAGCAGCAGCGCGGCGCGATGCCGTTCACGCAGGGCGCGCACGCTGGCCGCGTCGTCGCTGTTGACGATCAGCAGCTGCGCGCGGGCGGTCTCCTGCGTCTGCACCAGGAGGTCGGCGTCCTGGGTGTCGAGCTGGAACACCGATTCGATCAGGGCCCGTTCCGCGGGCGGCAGACCGATGAGGGCGTAGAGGAAGGGCACGTCGTTGGCTGAAAAAGCTGTGGCAGAAAGCGGCGCGAGCTGCCTTGACGGTCATTCTGGCCTCAAGGCGGGTGCTCCTGGCCCGTGGCTGCACGCTTTGGCCCCACGCGCTATGCTGATCGTCAGAATCCTGCCTGCCTGCGTTGCGCGGGCGGTGCAGAGGTGTGAACTTTGCACGGAGGTCCAGCCATGGCCGAAACCGGCTCCATCGACCAGTTCAGCGTCACCCGCATCGACGGCCAGCCCTACCCGATGGCCCGGCACCACGGGCAGGTGCTGCTGGTGGTCAACACCGCCAGTGCCTGCGGCTTCACGCCGCAGTTCGCCGGGCTGCAGCAGCTGCATGAGCGCTACGGGCCGCAGGGGCTGGTGGTGATCGGCTTTCCCTGCAACCAGTTCGGCGCCCAGGACAGCGGCAGCAACGCCGAGATCGGCGCCTTCTGCCAGCAGAACTACGGCGTCGACTTCCCGATGATGGCCAAGGTGGAGGTCAACGGCGCGCAGGCCGAGCCGCTGTTCCAGTGGCTGAAGGCCGCCGCGCCGGGCCTGCTGGGCAGCCAGGCCATCAAGTGGAACTTCACCAAGTTCCTGGTGGGCCGCGACGGCCGGCCGGTGCGCCGCTACGCGCCGCAGGACAAGCCGGAAAGCCTGGCGCAGGACATCGAGGCCGCGCTGGCGCAGCCCGCCTGACGCCCCGCATTTTCTGCATCAAATCCGCCTCCAGCCCTTTCATGGCGGGCGCAGGCAGCTCTTATTTTTGCAGCAACTCGTCGACCAGCTCGATCCAGTGCGTGACCGGTGTCTCGGTGCCCGCCTGCAGGTGCGTGATGCAGCCGATGTTGGCCGAGACGATACGCGCCGGCCGCGTGCCGTCGACCGGCGATTTCTCCTGCAGGTGGCCCAGCTTGCGCTCGCGCAGCGTGCCCGCGATGCCGGGGTTCAGCACCGAATAGGCGCCGGCCGAGCCGCAGCACAGGTGGGCTTCCTGCGGCAGGCGCAGCTCGATGCCCAGCTCCGCCAGGTGCGCCTCCACGCCGCCGCGCAGCTTCTGGCCGTGCTGCAGCGTGCAGGGCGGGTGGTACGCCACCGGGCCGGCCGGCTTGTTGAGGCGGCCGCGCAGGGCGGGCACCAGGTCGGGCAGCAGCTCGCTCACGTCGCGCGCCAGGCTGCTCACGCGCTCGGCCCTGGCGGCGTAGCGGGCGTCGTCCTTCAGCAGGTGGCCGTAGTCCTTGAACATGGCGCCGCAGCCGGAGGCGTTGCTGACGATGGCCGCCACGCCTTCGCCGCCGCCCCTGGGCTCGATGTGCGGCCACCAGGCGTCGATGTTGGCGCGCACCTGGCGCAGCGCGCCGTCGGGATCGTTCAGGTGGTACTTCATGGCACCGCAGCAACCGCCGCCGCTGCGCGGCCGCACCACCTGGAGGCCGGCGGCGTCCAGCACGCGGGCGGTGGCGCGGTCGATGCCGGGGCTCATGGCCGGCTGCACGCAGCCCAGCGGCATCAGCACCTTGAGGGCGTGGCTGGCGGTCGGCCAGGCACCGGGGTTGCGCGGCGCCGGCACCTTGGCGCGCAGCGTGGCGGGCAACAGGCCGCGCACCTGCTGGCCCAGCTTCATGGCCGGGCCGAACAGCGGCGACGACAGGCCTTCGCGCAGCAGCCAGCGCGTGCGCCGCTCGGCGGCGGGACGCTCCACCTTGGCTTCGACCACCTGGCGGCCGATGTCCACCAGGTGCCCGTACTGCACGCCGCTGGGGCAGGTGCTTTCGCAGTTGCGGCAGGTCAGGCAGCGGTCGAGGTGCAGCTGCGTCTCGCGCGTGGGCGGCACGCCTTCGAGCACCTGCTTGATCAGGTAGATGCGGCCGCGCGGGCCGTCCAGCTCGTCGCCGAGCAGCTGGTAGGTGGGGCAGGTGGCGGTGCAGAAGCCGCAGTGCACGCACTTGCGCAGGATCGCCTCGGCCTCGCGGCCGAGCGGCGTGTCCTGGAATTCGGGAGCGAGGGTGGTTTGCATCAGAAGGCGGGCATGGGCGATCCGTTCTCGCCCTCTCAGAACTCGGGGACCATCCGCCCGGGGCCGAAGATGCCGGCCGGGTCGAACTCGCGCTTCAGCGCCGCGTGGATGCGCGCCAGCGGCGCCGAAAGCGGGGTGAACACGGCCGCCAGGCCGTCGCCGCCGCGGAACAGCGTGGCGTGGCCGCCGGCGCGCGCCGCCGCGGCGCGCACATGGGCGGCGTCCTGCGGCGCGAGCTTGACCCAGCGCTGCGCGCCGTGCCATTCGACCAGCGTCGGGCCCAGGTTGAGCGGGGTGGCGGTGTCGGGCACGCTGACGCGCCACAGGGCCTCGCCCTGCGCGAGGCGGAAGAACGGCAGCGCCTGGTCGCGCAGCGCGGTCCACTGGCGCTGGCCGCGTTCATTGTCCAGCGGCTGGCCGCCCATGCTCTTGCAGGCCGCGGCCACGGCGGCGCGGGCGCCGCGCAGGCGCACGGCGAGCTGGCCGTCGGCCCAGCAGCTGGCGTTGATGGGCAAAGGCTGGCCGCCCCAGCGGTTGAGCTGCTGGCGCGCGCTGGTTTCCGACAGCTCGAACATCAGCGTGGCCTCGGCCGGCGCGACCGGCAGCACCTTGAGGCTGACCTCGGCGATCACCGCCAGCGTGCCCATGGAGCCGGCCATCAGGCGGCTGACGTCGTAGCCGGCCACGTTCTTCATGACCTGGCCGCCGAAGGTGAGCAGCTCGCCCCGACCGTTGACGATCTGCACGCCCAGCACGTAGTCGCGCACCGCGCCGACACTGGCGCGCGCCGGCCCCGACAGGCCGGCCGCCACCATGCCGCCCACCGTGCTGCCGACCGAGAACTGCGGCGGCTCGAACGGCATGCACTGGCCGTGGTCGGCCAGCAGCGCTTCCAGCTCGCGCAGGCGGGTGCCGGCGCGCACGGTGACCACCAGCTCGCTCGGCTCGTAGCTCACCACGCCGGCGTAGGGGCGCACGTCCAGCAGCTCGCCGTGCAGGCGCTGGCCGTAGAAATCCTTGCCGCCGCCGCCGCGGATGCGCTGCGGCCGGCCGCGCGACGCCGCCAGTTTCACCCTGTCGATCAGCGCCTGCAGGGCGGCCTCGCAGGCGGGCGGGGCGTCGGCTGCGGCGGTGCCCGGCGCACCGGGTGGCTCGGCGGCAAGAGGGGAAGGCTCGGTGGGCTGCGCTGGCATGTGCCGATGTTACCGCCGCCCGAGTGGTGGGGCGTTTCCGAAGGTTGGGCAGCCAAATCGGCCTTCAGGCCATATGTGGAGGGCGCAGGCAGCTATCAATCCAGCAGCAATCCAGGGTGCCGACAGACAAAAAAAGACCCGCGCGGCGCGCGGGTTCTAAGGTTTCCCTGGAGAACTAACTTGCAGGGGAAGGCGCGACGGCCCGCGCCTTCCCGACCGGGATCAGCGGCTGTAGGCGGTCTCGCCGTGGCTGCTGATGTCCAGACCTTCGCGCTCCTGCTCTTCCGGCACGCGCAGACCCAGGACCATGTCCACGATCTTGTAGCAGATGAAGGAGACGACGCCGGACCACACGATGGTGAACAGCACGCTCTTGATCTGGATCCACACCTGGCCGCCCAGGCTGAAGGTGTCGGGCGTGAGGCCGCCGGTGCCGCCCAGGCCCTGGGCCGCGAACACGCCGGTCAGGATGGCGCCGACGATACCGCCCACGCCGTGCACGCCGAACACGTCGAACGCGTCGTCCGCGCCCAGCATGCGCTTGAGGCCACCCACACCCCACAGGCAGACGAAGCCCGCGACGATGCCGATCACGATCGAGCCCATCGGGCCGACGAAGCCGGCAGCGGGCGTCACCGCCACCAGGCCGGCCACCGCGCCGGACACGGCACCCAGCATCGAGGCCTTGCCCTTGTGCAGCGATTCACCCAGGCTCCAGGCCAGCGATGCGGCCGCCGTGGCGAACACGGTGTTGACGAAGGCCAGCGCGGCGTTGGCGTTGGCGGCACCGGCGGAACCGGCGTTGAAGCCGAACCAGCCCACCCACAGCAGCGAGGCACCCACCATGGTCAGCGTCAGGCTGTGCGGGGTGAAGGCTTCCTTGCCAAAGCCGATGCGCTTGCCCACCAGGTAGGCACCGATCAGGCCGGCCACGCCGGCGTTGATGTGCACCACGGTACCGCCGGCGAAGTCCAGCGCGCCGTCGGCACCCAGCAGGCCGCCGCCCCACACGATGTGGGCCATGGGCAGGTAGCTGAAGGTGAACCACAGGGCGGAGAACAGCATCACCGCGGCGAACTTGATGCGCTCGGCGAAGGCACCCACGATCAGCGCCACGGTGATGGCCGCGAACGTGCCCTGGAAGGCGATGAAGGCGTATTCCGGGATGGTGGTCAGCGCGCCGAAGGTTTCCTGCGTGACGCCCTTCAGGAACAGCTTGCTGAAGCCGCCGAAGAACTTGCCGTCGCCGGTGAAGGCGATGCTGTAGCCGTAGATGGCCCACAGCAGGCTGCACATCGAGAAGATGCTGAACACCTGCATCAGCACGCTCAGCATGTTCTTGCTGCGCGCCAGGCCGCCGTAGAACAGCGCCAGGCCGGGAATGGTCATCAGGATGACCAGCATGGTGGAGGTCAACATCCAGGCGGTGTCGCCGGAATCGACCTTGGGTGCCGGCGCCGCGGCAGCGGGCGCCGAGGCGTCGGCAGCCGGTGCGGCGGCAGCAGCAGGTGCCGCCGCGGAGGCATCGGCAGCGGCAGCCGCGGCGGGTGCCGAGGCGTCAGCAGCCGGAGCCTGGGCCCAGGCGGCGTTGCCCAGGCCGAGGCCCAGACCCAGCGCGATGATGGCAATGAGTTTCTTCATGTTCGATGTCCTCTCTGGCCTCACAGCGCTTCGCTGCCGGTTTCACCCGTGCGGATGCGCACCACCTGTTCGATCGGCGTGACGAAAATCTTGCCGTCGCCGATCTTGCCGGTGCGCGCCGAGGTCTCGATGGCCTCGATCACGCGCTCCACGATGCCGTCGTCCACGGCGGCTTCGATCTTGACTTTGGGCAGAAAGTCGACCACGTATTCCGCGCCGCGGTACAGCTCGGTGTGGCCCTTCTGGCGGCCGAAGCCCTTGACTTCGGTGACGGTGATGCCCTGGACCCCCAGCGCCGAGAGGGCTTCACGCACCTCGTCGAGCTTGAAGGGCTTGATGACGGCACTGACCATTTTCATCTGGCTCTCCTTTCAATAGCTGCCTGCGCCCGCCCTGCAAGGGCTGGCGCCCGATTTTGTTTAGAACGAATACTTCACGCCGACGACCACGGCGGTCTTGCCGGTGAAGCGCCCGCTGGGCGTCACGTACAGCGTCTTGTCGGCGTTGGTGCCGACGATGGCGGCGCTGGCGGACAGGCCGTTGCCGAAGTCCTTGTTCAGCGTGACCGAGTAGTCGGTGTACGAGTACGGGCTGTTGTGGCGGATCACCTGGCGGCCGACGTGCGGCACCACCGACCAGCCGTTGCCGAGGTCGAAGTTGGCGCTCAGGTCGAGGTAGCCGCTGTTCTTGCTGTCGGCAAAGCCGAACAGGTTGGTGAAGGCGTGCGAATACTTCAGCGTCACCATCTCCCAGGTCACCGCGCCGTAGACCTCGGTGGTGTTGGGGCTGACGGCCAGGTGATGGCTGGGGTAGTGGTAGTGCAGCAGGCCGACGTCATAGCCGATCGGGCCGGCGGTGCCCTTGTAGCCGCCGTACACGTCCCATTCGGCATCGGAGCCGCCGCCCGCGTCCTTGATCCACTTGATCGAGCTCAGCCAGGTGCCGGCATAGAAGCCGCTCACGTGGCTGTAGTCGAAGCCGCCGCTGATGGCCGGCTTGAGGCGGCTCTGCGAAATGCCGCGGTAGCGGTAGTCGCTGATCAGGCCGACGTTGAACGAATAGGTGTTGTCGGGCGTCGGCGCAGCGGCCGGTGCCGCGGCGGGCGCCTCCGCCGGCGCGGCGGTCTGCGCCTGGGCAGCCATGCTGCCGGCCAGCGCCAGGCCCATCAAGGCCGCGCTTCGATATAGTCTGCTGCTGATCGTGCCCATACGTTCCTTCCTCAGTTCCTTGATAAGAAATAGGTGTGCCATCCCGTTATGCATGGAGCGTGCCAAGGGCTCGACATGCATCAGGATGTGTCCCTGCACCGCCTCTGATGCTGGCAAGGCCACCTGCAAGTCCCCGGCACACACCATGAAAGCCATGCGGGACGTAAAAATGCACCAAAACGGAGCGACCACGCCGATGACCAAGCTGGTGCAGGCACTTCGCACCAAGTTGGGGAGATTGTCTTGGGACTGAGCCTGGTCCAAAGCCGTGCGCTGCTGGGCCTTGAAGCGCCGGCCGTGACGGTGGAAGTGCATCTGGCCAACGGCCTGCCCAGCTTCACCCTGGTGGGCCTGGCCGAGGTGGAGGTGAAGGAAGCACGCGAGCGCGTGCGCAGCGCGCTGCAGAACAGCGGGCTGGAGTTTCCCCACAACCAGCGCATCACCGTGAACCTGGCGCCGGCCGACCTGCCCAAGGATTCCGGCCGCTTCGACCTGCCCATCGCCCTGGGCATCCTGGCCGCCAGCGGGCAGATCGACGGCAGTCGGCTGGCCGGGTGGGAATTCGGCGGCGAACTGTCGCTCTCGGGCGATCTGCGCGACGTGCGCGGCGCCCTGGCCATGGGCGTGGCGCTGCGCCGCGCCGGGGTGGACGCCAGCCTGGTGCTGCCGCCCGGCAGTGCGGATGAGGCCGCGCTGGTGCCCGGCCTGGCCGTTTACCGGGCGCGGCATCTGCTCGACGTGGTGGCGCAGTTCCTGCCGCCCGGCACGCCGGCGCCGGAAGCCGCCGAAGGCTTCGCCCGCGTGCAGCCGCCGGCACGCCCGCCCGAGCCCGCCTACCCCGACCTGGCCGACGTGAAAGGCCAGGCCGGCGCCCGCCGCGCGCTGGAGATCGCCGCCGCCGGCGCGCATTCGGTGCTGATGATCGGCCCGCCGGGCACCGGCAAGTCGATGCTGGCGCAGCGCTTCGCCGGCCTGCTGCCGCCAATGGACGTGCAGGAAGCGCTGCAAAGCGCCGCCGTGGCCAGCCTGGCCGGCCGCTTCCGGCTCGACCAGTGGGGCCAGCGGCCCACACGCGCGCCGCACCATTCGGCCAGCGCGGTGGCGCTGGTGGGTGGCGGCTCGCCGCCGCGGCCGGGCGAGATCTCGCTGGCCCACGAGGGAGTGCTGTTCCTGGACGAACTGCCCGAATTCCCCAAGGCCGCGCTGGAGGCGCTGCGCGAGCCGCTGGAATCCGGCCACATCACCATCAGCCGGGCAGCGCAGCGGGCGGAGTTCCCGGCGCGCTTCCAGCTGGTGGCCGCCATGAACCCCTGCCCATGCGGCTACCTGGGCTCGCGCGTGCGCGCCTGCCGCTGCACGCCCGACCAGGTGGCGCGCTACCAGGGCAAGCTGTCCGGCCCGCTGCTGGACCGCATCGACCTGCATGTGGAAGTCGGCCAGCTCGCACCCGAGGAGCTGCTGGCCGCCCCGCCGGGCGAAGCCACCGCCGCCATCCGCGCGCGCTGCCAGGCCGCGCGCGAACGTGCGCTGGCACGCCAGGGTCAGCCCAACCAGGCGCTGGCCGGCCGTGCGCTGGACGAGCATGCGCGGCTGGACGATGCCGCCAGCAAGTTCCTGCACGCTGCCGCCGCGCGCCTGGGCTGGAGCGCACGCGCCACCCACCGCGCCATCAAGGTCGCCCGCACCGTGGCCGACCTGGCGGGCAGCGAGGCCATCACCGCTGCGCACCTGGCCGAAGCGGTGCAGTACCGGCGCGCGCTGGTGAGTACGTAGCCCCAGAGCCGCCTGCGGCGCACCGATGCCCGGCCGGGGGCTCCGGCTCTTCGGTCGCCCCAGACCTGCGCGGGCAGGTCTGGAGCCGCCGACCTCAGGCCCGCTTGCTCCGGGCGGGAGACACCGCCGAGGCCAGTGCAAGCCAGGCCTCCGCGACCACCCGCGTGGCCTGTCCCGCGGCCTTCGGTTCCTGTTCGATGGCGCGTGTCGCGTGCTTCCCGGGTGCGTCATGAAGAACGAAGCAACCCTGGATTTATTGAACCTTTTTGGCCCGCAGCCCTTTTGTGACGGGCGCAGACAGCTATCCATTTGATAGTCATTCAAGCGGCTCCTGACGGGCGGCGCGCAGGTGCCCGCCCATATGCCCAGTGCCGGCATGCCGGCAACCGGGGGAGCGCCAGCACCAGCGCCCTGCGCGCCGCCCGACCCGGCACGCGCGTTCCGCCTGCACGCCGCCAGCGCCGCGTGGCACTTTTCTTGCAGGACTCCGGGGTCACGGCCAGGTGCCGCCCAGAACCCACGGAGGAAGCCCCGCATGAACCCCACCCGCCGCCATTGCCTCGCCCTCGGTGCCGCCCTGATCGGCGCGCTGGCCACGCCCTACGCTGGTGCGCAGACGACCACGCCGATCAAGTTCCAGCTCGACTGGCGCTTCGAAGGCCCGTCCGCCCTGTTCCTGCTGCCGACCGCCAAGGGCTACTTCAAGCAGGCCGGGCTCGACGTGACGGTGGACGCCGGCAACGGCTCCGGCGGCACCGTCACCCGCATCGCGTCCGGTTCCTACGACATGGGCTTCGCCGACATGGCGGCGCTGATGGAATTCCACGCCAACAACCCGGACGCGCCCAACAAGCCGGTGGCCGTGATGATGGTCTACAACAACACGCCGGCCGCCGCCTTCGCGCTCAAGAAGTCCGGCATCGCCAAGCCCGGCGACCTGACGGGCAAGAAGCTCGGCGCCCCGGTGTTCGACGCCGGCCGTCGCGCCTTCCCGATCTTCGCCAAGGCCAACGGCATCGGCAACGTGGCCTGGACCTCGATGGACCCGCCGCTGCGCGAGACCATGCTGGTGCGCGGCGATGTGGACGCCATCACCGGCTTCTCGTTCACCTCGCTGCTCAACCTGGAGGCGCGCGGCGTCAAGCCGCAGGACGTGAACGTGATGAACTACGCCGACTACGGCGTCAAGCTGTACGGCAACGCCATCATCGCCAGCCCCAAGCTCATCAAGGAGAACCCGGCCGCGGTGAAGGCCTTCCTGGTGGCCTTTGCCAAGGGCGCCAAGGACGTCATGGCCAACCCGGCCGCCGCCATCGAGTACGTGAAGCAGCGCGACGGCATCGTCAACGTGCCGCTGGAAACACGCCGCCTGCAGATGGCCATCAACGACGTGGTCAACAGCCCAGACGCGCGCGCCGAAGGCTTCGGCCAGGTGGTGCCGGCGCGCCTGTCGCTGATGGCCTCGCAGGTGTCGGACGCCTACGGCACCAAGACCCGCGTCGACCCGGCCGCCGTGTGGAACGGCAGCCTGCTACCGACCAAGGCCGAGCTGAACGTGCTGCCCGCGGCGCGCAAGTGAGCGCCAGCGTGACGGAGAGCGCGGCCTACCCTGCCGGGCCCATCGGCGCCATCGAGCCCACGCTGCGGGCCGACCAGCTGTTCATCGACTTCCGCGACGTCTGGCTGGCCTACAACGACGAGTTGCTGGCCAAGGAGCAGTTCGCCGTCGAGGCCATCGACCTGAAGGTGCGGCAGGGCGAGTTCATCGCCATCGTCGGGCCTTCGGGCTGCGGCAAATCCACCTTCATGAAGCTGGCCACCGGGCTGCGCCGGCCGTCGCGCGGTCAGGTGATCATCGACGGGCGCGAGGTCACCGGGCCGCTCAAGATCTCGGGCATGGCCTTCCAGGCGCCTTCGCTGCTGCCGTGGCGCACCACGCTCGACAACGTGCTGCTGCCGCTGGAAATCGTCGAGCCCTACCGTTCGCAGTTCCGCCAGAAGCGCGCCGAATACGCCGAGCGCGCCCGCATGCTGCTGCGCCAGGTCGGCCTGGGCGGCTATGAGGACAAGTTTCCGTGGCAGCTCTCCGGCGGCATGCAGCAGCGCGCCAGCATCTGCCGCGCGCTGATCCACGAGCCCAAGATGCTGCTGCTGGACGAGCCCTTCGGCGCGCTGGATGCCTTCACCCGCGAAGAGCTGTGGTGCACCCTGCGCGACCTGTGGGAGGCACAGCGCTTCAACGTGATCCTGGTCACGCACGACCTGCGCGAGAGCGTGTTCCTGGCAGATACGGTGTACGTGATGAGCAAGAGCCCCGGCCGCTTCGTGGTGCGCCGCGAGATCGACCTGCCGCGCCCGCGCGACCTGGAGATCACCTACACGCCGGAGTTCACCGCCGTCGTCCATGAGCTGCGCGGCCACATCGGGGCCATGCGCAAGGAAGGCGCGGAGGTGGCGCAATGAGCGCGCCGGGCCGTTCCCAAGCGCGAACCCCGCAGCGCGCAGCGCGGAGGGCACCTCAATGAACCGCAAATGGCTGGAGCGGCTGTCGCCGCTGGTGCTGCTGGTGCTGATCGTGCTGCTGTGGGAGCTGATCTGCCGCGCCTTCAATGTGTCGGAGTTCATCTTCCCTTCGCCTTCCGCCATCTGGACCAAGCTGCTGGAGTTCCACAGCGTGATCGCCCAGCACGCCTGGCGCACCTTCTGGGTGACGATGGTGGGTTTTGCCATCTCCATCGTGGTGGGCGTGCTGCTGGGTTTCCTGATCGGCTCCTCGCGCCTGGCCTACACCGCCATCTACCCGCTGATGACGGCCTTCAACGCGCTGCCCAAGGCGGCCTTCATCCCGATCCTGGTGGTGTGGTTCGGCATCGGCGTGGGCCCGGCGGTGCTGACGGCCTTCTTGATCTCGTTCTTCCCCATCACGGTGAACATCGCCACCGGCCTGGCCACGCTGGAGCCGGAGCTGGAAGACGTGCTGCGCGTGCTGGGCGCCAAGCGCTGGGACGTGCTCACCAAGGTCGGCCTGCCGCGCTCCATGCCCTACTTCTGGGGTTCGCTCAAGGTGGCCATCACGCTGGCCTTCGTGGGCACCACGGTGTCGGAGATGACGGCCGCCAACGAGGGCATCGGCTACCTGCTGATCTCCGCCGGCTCCTCCATGCAGATGGGCCTGGCCTTCGCCGGCCTGCTGGTGGTGGGTGCGATGGCGATGGCGATGTACGAGCTGTTCAGCTTCGTCGAGAAGCACACCACGGCCTGGGCCCACCGCGGCTCGCAGAACCATTGAGCGTGCGGCCGGCCCTGGCGCCCGCGCAGGTGCTGGCCGCGCTGCGCCGGGCCATCGCCGTGGCGGAGCAGGCGCAGGCCGCCGGCCACCACCCGTTCGGCGCCCTGCTGCTGGCGCCGGATGGCGACACCGTGCTGCTGGAGCAGGGCAACGTCGACACCGTGCGCCACGCAGAAAGCGAGCTGGCGCGCGCCGCCGCCCTGCGCTGGCCGGCCGACTACCTGTGGCAGTGCACCCTGGTGACCACCGTGGAGCCCTGCGCCATGTGCGCCGGCACGCAGTACTGGGCGCACATCGGCCGCGTGGTCTACGGCATGACCGAGCGGCGCCTGCTCGAGCTCACCGGTAACCACGGCGAGAACCCCACCATGGACCTGCCCTGCCGCGAAGTCTTCGCCCACGGCCAGAAGCCCATCGAGGTCATCGGCCCCGTGCCCGAGGTGGAAGCCGGGATCGCCGCGGTGCACCGGGCGTTCTGGGCGGCGCGGCGCTAGGTTCTCAGAGCCCCAGATTCGGCGCCAGCGCCCGCTCCACCTCGTCGGGCTCGACGCCGCTGCGCTCGGCCATGTCGAGCGCCTGGTCGGGGGCGATCTTGCCGACGTTGAAGTAGCGCGCCTCGGGGTGGCTGAAGTAGAAGCCGCTCACGCTGGCGGCTGGGAGCATGGCGTAGTGCTCGCTCAGGTGCATGCCGATGTCGTGCGCGCCCAGCAGCTCGAACAGCGGCTTCTTCACGCGGTGGTCCGGGCAGGCGGGGTAGCCGGGGGCGGGGCGGATGCCCTGGTATTTCTCGGCGATCAGCTCGTCGTTGCCCAGCTGCTCGCCGGCGGCGTAGCCCCACCAGTCGGTGCGCACGCGCCGGTGCAGCCATTCGGCGCAGGCTTCGGCCAGGCGGTCGGCCAGGGCCTTGAGCATGATGGCGCTGTAGTCGTCGTGCTGGCCGAGGAACTCGGCTTCCTTGGCATCCACGCCCAGCCCGGCGGTGCAGGCGAAGGCGCCGATATAGTCGGCCGCCACGGGCGCGGCTTCAGCATGTTTTGGGGCTGCAGCCCTTTCGTGGCGGGCGCCGCCAGCTCCTGATTCAGGAGCATTCTGCCCCGCTTCGCGCGGCGCGATGAAGTCGGCCAGGCAGCGGCTGGGGCGCAGGCGCCCTTCGGCGTCTTCCTGCTTTTCGGTCTGCTGGCGCAGGCCGTGCCAGGTGAGCAGCACCTCGCGGCGCGACTCGTCGGCGTAGAGGGCGATGTCGTCGTCCTGCACGCTGTTGGCGGGCCAGAAGCCGACCACGGCGTTGGCGGTGAGCCAGCGGCCGTCGACGATTTTCTTCAGCATGGCCTGGGCGTCGGCCAGCACGCGCTGCGCCTCGGCGCCTACCACCTCGTCCTGCAGGATGGCGGGGTACTTGCCAGCCAGATCCCAGGTCTGGAAGAAGGGCGTCCAGTCGATGAAGGGCAGCAGCTCGGCCAGGTCGATGTTGCGCACCACGCGCCGGCCGGTAAAGCGCGGCACGGGCGGCTGGTAGCCGGCCCAGTCGATGCGCGTCCTGTTGGCGCGCGCCTTGGCCAGCGGCCACAGCACCTGCTGCTTGCGGCCGGCGTGGCGCTGGCGCACCTGCTCGTAGTCGGCCTGCGTGTCGGCGATGAACTGCGCCGCCTGTTCGCCCAGCAGGCCCTGGGCCACGCCCACGCTGCGCGAGGCATCAGGCACGTAGACCACCGGGCCTTCGTAATGCGGGGCGATCTTGACCGCCGTATGCACGCGGCTGGTGGTGGCGCCGCCGATCAGCAGCGGCACCTGCCGGTCGCGGAAGTACGCGTCCTTCTGCATCTCGCCAGCCACGTATTGCATCTCTTCCAGGCTGGGCGTGATCAGGCCCGAGAGGCCGACGATGTCGGCGCCCTCTTCGCGCGCCTTCTTCAGGATCTCATGGGCCGGCACCATCACGCCCATGTTCACCACCTCGAAGTTGTTGCACTGCAGAACCACGGTGACGATGTTCTTGCCGATGTCGTGCACGTCGCCCTTGACGGTGGCGATGACGATCTTGCCCTTGCTGCGCACGTCGCCGCCCGCGGCCTGCAGCGCCTGCTTCTCGGCCTCGATGTAGGGCAGCAGGTGCGCCACGGCCTGCTTCATCACGCGGGCGCTCTTGACCACCTGGGGCAGGAACATCTTGCCGGCGCCGAACAGGTCTCCGACCACGTTCATGCCGTCCATCAAGGCGCCTTCGATCACGTGCAGCGGGCGGCCGCCCCTGGCGATGGTCTGCTGGTAGGCCTCTTCAGTGTCTTCGGTGATGAAGTCGGTGATGCCGTGCACCAGCGCGTGCGACAGGCGCGCGCCCACGTCGGCGTGGCGCCATTCCAGCTTCCTGCTGTCGTCCCTGGCAGCGCCCTTGGCGCTTTCGGCGATTTCCAGCAGGCGCTCGGCGGCGTCCGAGCGCCGGTTCAGCACCACGTCTTCCACGCGCTCGCGCAGATCGGGCTCCAGATCGTCGTACACGCCCACCATGCCGGCGTTGACGATGCCCATGTCCATGCCCGCCCGGATGGCGTGGTAGAGGAACACGGTGTGAATGGCCTCGCGCACCGGGTCGTTGCCACGGAAGCTGAAGCTCACGTTGCTGACGCCGCCCGACACCTTGGCGCCCGGCAGATGCTGCTTGATCCAGCGCGTGGCCTCGATGAAATCGACCGCGTAGTTGTCGTGCTCCTCGATGCCGGTGGCGATGGCGAAGATGTTGGGGTCGAAGATGATGTCTTCGGGCGGGAAGCCCACCTCATCCACCAGGATGCGGTAGGCGCGCTCGCAGATTTGCGTCTTGCGCGCGAAGGTGTCGGCCTGGCCCTGCTCGTCGAAGGCCATCACCACGGCGGCGGCACCGTAGCGGCGGATCAGCCGCGCCTGGCGCTTGAATTCATCGACCCCTTCCTTCATGCTGATGGAGTTGACGATGCCCTTCCCCTGCAGGCACTGCAGGCCGGCCTCGATCACGCTCCACTTGGAGCTGTCGATCATCACCGGCACGCGGGCGATGTCGGGCTCGCTGGCCATGAGCTGAAGAAAGCGCACCATGGCGGCCTGGCTGTCGAGCATGGCCTCGTCCATGTTCACGTCGACCACCTGGGCGCCGTTTTCCACCTGCTGGCGCGCCACGGCCAACGCCTCCTCGAACTGGTTGTTCAGGATCAGGCGGGCAAAGGCCTTGGAGCCGGTGACGTTGGTGCGCTCGCCGATGTTGACGAACAGGCTGCCGGCGGTCACGAGCAGCGGCTCGAGGCCGGCAAGGCGCAGCGGCGCGGGCTGGGCGGAAGAGGCGGTGTCCTGGCTCATCACGGGGATCTGCGGGGATGAGCGTCGTTGCATAGTGGAAAGCAGCCCCTCCAAGCCTGGCCGGGCCGCACGGGCCGCCGCTGCAACGCTCCTTGGAGAGACAGGCGCTATTTTACGAAGCCGGGCGGCGCGCAGCAGAATACCCTCAACAGCTCTGAAATCAGGAGCTGCCTGCGCCCGCCTGGAGCCGGCCGGAGGCCAGTTTGGCCTTGAAAATCCCTAGCTGATGCGCCGCGCCTCGATGCCCTGCGCGGCCAGCGCCTGCAGCACTTCCTCAACGTGCTGGGGGCCGCGCGTCTGCAGCACCATCTCGATCTCCACGCTCTGCGCCGCCAGCAGGGTGAAGGCGCGCTGATGGTGCACCTCGTCGATGTTGGCGCCGGCTTCGGCCACGATGGCGGTGATGCGCGCCAGCGTGCCCGGCACGTCGCGCGCGCTCACGGCCACCCGCACCAGCCGGCCCGATCGCACCAGCCCGCGGCCGATGATCTGCGCCAGCAGCTGCGGGTCGATGTTGCCGCCCGACAGCACCAGCCCGACCTTCTGCCCGCGAAAGCGCTCCGGATACCGCAGCAGCGCCGCCAGCCCGGCCGCGCCCGCGCCTTCGGCCAGGGTCTTCTCGATCTCCAGCAGCAGCACGATGGCCTGCTCGATATCGCCCTCGTCCACCAGCAGCAGGTCATCCACGCGCTGGCGCACGACCTCGGCGCACAGCCTGCCGGGTGTGGCCACGGCGATGCCCTCGGCGATGGTGCTGGCGCCCATGGGGTGCTGCGTGCCCTGCACGGCGTTCACCATGCCGGCGAAGCGCGCCACCTGCACGCCCGTCACGCGGATGCGCGGCGACAGCGCCTTGGCCGCCGTGGCCATGCCGCCGATCAGCCCGCCGCCGCCCACCGAGACCACCAGCGCATCCAGATCGGGCACGGCGCGCAGCATTTCCAGCGCCACCGTGCCCTGGCCGGCCATGATGGCTTCGTCGTCGTAGGGGTGGACGAAGGTCAGGCCTTGCTGCTCGGCCAGCGCCAGCGCGTGGGCGCGGGCGGCGTCCAGCGTGTCGCCGTGCAGCACGATCTCGGCACCGAAGCCGCGCGTGCGCTCCACCTTCACGCCGGGCGTGAAGCGCGGCATCACGATCACCGCCCGCATGCCCAGCCGCTGCGCGTGGTAGGCCACGCCCTGCGCGTGGTTGCCCGCGCTCATGGCCACCACGCCGCGGGCGCGCTCCGCGTCGGACAGCTGCACCAGTTTGTTGCAGGCCCCACGCTCCTTGAAGGAGGCCGTGAACTGGTGGTTCTCGAACTTCAGGAACACCTCGGCGCCGGTGATCTGCGACAGCGTGCGCGAAGGCAGGCAGGGCGTGTCCTGCACCTGCCCCTGCAAGCGGCGGGCGGCCTGTTCGACGTCGCTGGCTTCGATCATGGGCGGCATTGTGCGCCTGTCACACCCTCACCCCGCCGACGCCGGCAGGCCGAACAGGCGGTCGAACACCCAGGTGAACACGTAGGTGTAGACCAGAAAGAACACCAGCAGGCCCAGGTCCATCAGCAGCGCCTGCCACAGGCTCACGCCCAGCCACCACGCAAAGAACGGCACCAGCCACAGCAGCAGCCCGCCTTCGAAGCCGATGGCGTGCGCCACCCGCCGCGCCACGCTGCGCCCGCGCACCGGCTGGCGGCGCTCCCAGGCCTCGAACAGCGCGTTGAACACCAGGTTCCAGCCGATGGCGATGGCCGAGCTGCCCACCGCCAGCCCGCCGGCGCTGGCCGGCCCTTCGCCGGTGAACAGCAGCAGCGCCACGGTGACGATGGCAATGGCCAGCAGCTCGTACAGGCTCACGTACAGCACACGGCGGCGCACGCCCTGCAGGCTGAACAGCAAAGGGGATTCCGAAGACATGGCCGGGACTGTAACGGCGGGTGAGCCCTGACCGACCCGTCCACCCGTGCACGGCACAATGGATGACCCTGGCGCACCGAACATCAAGGAAAGCCGCGTTCTCCGGTCAACCGCCGCGCCGCCCCGCGCGTGTTGGATTGACCGCCCGCACCACGCCCCCATGAGCCTGCCGCCCATCCTCCACGGCCCCGACCGGCCCGACCTGCTGCGCCACGAGATCCTGGCCGACGTCTTCGAGGCCACCGCGGCCCGCCTGCCCGGCAAGACGGCGCTGATGGCCGGCGAGCGCCACCTGACCTACGCCGAGCTCGACGCCGCCGCCGACCTGGTGGCGCACCGCCTGATCGAGGCCGGCGTGCGCGCCGGCGACATGGTGGGCCTGTGGCTGCCGCGCGGCATCGAGCTGCTGACGCTGCAGCTGGGCATCGCCAAGACCGGCGCCGCCTGGCTGCCCTTCGACGCCGACGTACCCACCGAGCGCATCGCCGTCTGCCTAGAAGACGCGGCCGCCAAGGCGCTCTTGATTGATGAGCGCCATGGCGAGGCTGCGCGTGGGCAAGAAGGCATTTCGGCTCAGATCCTGACGGCCCAGGCGTTGCTGGCGCCGCTGCCCGAGGGCACGCCGCTGCGCCGCCGCGAAGGCGCTCTGCCGCAGCACACCGCGTACGTCATCTACACCAGCGGCTCCACCGGCAAGCCCAAGGGCATCGCCATCACGCAGGGCAGCATCAGCCACTTCCTGCGCAGCGAGAACGCCCGCCTGGGCGTGCGCGAGGACGACCGCGTGTACCAGGGCTTCTCGGTCGCCTTCGACATGAGCTTCGAGGAGATCTGGATCAGCTACCTGGTGGGCGCCACGCTGTGGATCGCGCCCAAGGAGATCGCCGGTGACCCCGAGGCGCTGCCGCGCGCGCTGATCGAGAACGACGTCACCGTGCTGCACGCCGTGCCCACGTTGCTGGCGCTGTTCGCGCAGGACGTGCCGGGCCTGCGCATCATCAACCTGGGCGGCGAGATGTGCCCGCAGGCGCTGGTCGACAAATGGGCCACGCCGGAGCGCCAGATGTTCAACACCTACGGCCCCACCGAGGCCACGGTGTCGGCCAGCCTGGCCGAGCTGAAGGCCGGGGAGCCGGTGACCATCGGCGAGGCGCTGCCCAACTACGGGCTGCTGGTCATCGAGGTGATCGACCCGGACAGCATCCAGGGTGGCGTGGTGCCGCCGCTGAAGATCCTCCCTTTTGGTGAGACCGGCGAGCTTTGCATCACCGGCCCGGGCGTCGCCGCCGGCTACCTGGGCCGCCCTGAGCTGACGGCCGAGAAGTTCCTGCCCAACCCCTGGGCGCGCAATGAGCAAGAGGCGCGCCTGTACCGCACCGGCGACCTGGCGCGGGTCGAGATGCGGGCCGACGGCACGCCGCAGATGCAGTGCCTGGGCCGCGCCGACGACCAGGTGAAGATCCGCGGCTTCCGGGTCGAGCTGGGCGAGATCGAGGCCGTGCTGGCCCAGCAGCCCGGCGTGGGCACCACCGCCGTGATCCTGCGCGGCGAGGGCGGCATCGACCAGCTGGTGGCTTTCTACGTACCCAGTGGTGGCCAGCCACCAGCCGTGAAGGTGCTGCGCGACGGCCTGGCCGGGACGCTGCCGCCCTACATGGTGCCGGCGCGCTTCGAGCCGCTGCCGGCCATGCCGCGCCTGCCCAGCGGCAAGATCGACCGCAAGGTGCTCAAGGCGCAGCCGCTGGCCGCCGCCGCGCCGGCCGAGGGCAGCGACGAGCCCCAGACCCCGGCCGAGGAAGTGCTGTTCGCCGCGCTGGAAAAGCTGTTCCCCGGCCAGCCGATCCGGCGCGAGCTGGATTTCTTCAGCGATCTGGGCGGCCACTCGCTGTTCGCGGCGCGCATCACCAGCACGCTGCGGCAGGACCCGCGCTTCGCCCAGGCGACGGTGAGCGACATCTACGCCAACCGCCGCATCGGCCTGATCGCCGAGGCGCTGCAGGCCGGCATGCTGGACAGCGGTGCCGGCGTAGCCGAGCGCCCCTTCGTCATCCACAGCGCCTGGCGGCGCTGGCGCTGCGGCCTGGCGCAGGCGGTGGCGATTCCGTTCCTGGTGCTGCTCAAGATGGCGCAGTGGCTGGCGCCCTTCTTTGCCTACCACTTCTACACCGGCGATCCGGGCGATTCGGTGCGCTTCGCCATCTTCGCCTCGGTGCTGGCCTTCTTGGTCACCACGGTGCTGGAGTTCGTGGTGGCCTGGGCCGGCAAATGGCTGGTGGCCGGCGACCTGAAGCCCGGCAGCTACCCGCTGTGGGGCCTGACCTACTACCGCTGGTGGCTGGCCGACCGGCTGACCGAGGCCGTGCCCACCTACATGATCAACGGCTCGCCGCTGTATTCGGCCTGGCTGCGTCTGCTGGGCGCCAAGGTGGGCGCAGAGGTGAACATGGGCGCGGTGACGCTGCGCGTGCCGGAACTGGTCACGATCGGCGAAGGCACCAGCATCGGCAACGCCGTGATGCTGGAGAACGCGCGCGTGGAAGGCGGCCTGCTGCACCTGGGTCGCATCGACATCGGTGCCAACGCCTGCATCGGCTCCTACACGGTGATCGAGGGCAACACCACCCTCGGCGACTGGGCCCATCTGGAAGGCCAGTCGGCGCTGGGCGATGGCCAGCAGGTGCCGGCGCGCAAGGTCTGGCACGGCTCGCCGGCGCACGAGCGCGGCGATTTCGACCCCGCCAACCTGCCGCCGCGCCCGCCCGTGAGCCGCCTGCGCCAGGTGTGGGAGAACATCTACTTCATCGCCGGCTCGCTGGTGGTGGCGGTGCTGTTCTTCATGCCGGTGTTCCCCACCTTCCTGCTGATCGACGTGCTCGACGTGGACGCCATCGCCGTCAAGCCGCTGCTGGACGACGGCACCATCACCGGCGTCACCGCCTTCGTGCTGCGGCTGGCCAAGTTCTTCGTGCTGTCGCTGCCGGCCACCATGGTGTTCATCTTCGCCACGGTGCTGCTGTCGGCGCTGATCCGCTGGGCCTTCCTGCCGCGCATGAAGGCCGGCAGCTGGCCGATCCACAGCAACCGCTACCTGGCCAAGTGGCTGGTCAACCAGATCCAGGAATCCAGCCTGGCGGTGCTGCATGGCATCTACGCCACGGTGTTCTCGGCCGCCTGGTACCGGCTGCTGGGCGCCAGGGTGGGCAAGGAAACCGAGCTGTCCACCGCGCTGGGCGTGGTGCCCGACATGCTGACGCTGGGCGACGAATGCTTCATCGCCGACGCCGTGATGCTGGGCGACGAGCACATTGACGGTGGCTGGATGACGGTGCAACCCACCGTGGTGTCGCGCCGCAGCTTCGTCGGCAACGGCGCCTACGTGCCCGACGGCACCACCATCCCCGAGAACGTACTGATCGGCGTGATGAGCGGCGTACCGCGCAACGCCGCCATGCAGGAAGGCGACACCTGGCTCGGCTCGCCGCCGCTGCACCTGCCGGCGCGCGAAGTGGTGAGCGGCTTCCCCGAGCACCTGACCTTCGCGCCGTCGCGCTGGCGCAAGCTGGGGCGTGGCGTGGTGGAGGCCTTCCGCATCGCGGCGCCGCACGCGCTGGTGATCGCCGTGGGCTACGCATTGGTGCTCGACGCCATGCCCCTGGCCGATGCCGGCCGCTGGGGCGCGGTGGCGCTGGACCTGGCGGTGGGCGGCGTGGTGTTCGGCTTCGCCACCTTCTTCCTGGTGGCGCTGTTCAAGTGGATCACCGTGGGCCGCTACCGCCAGCGCGCGGTGCCCATGTGGACGCCCTTCGTCTGGCTGTCGGAAGCCGCGACCAACATGTACGAGGGCATCACCGTGCCCTGGTTCCTGCGCTACCTGCGCGGCACGCCCTGGCTGTCGGACGCCTTCAAGCTGCTGGGCGCGAAGATCGGCCGCGGCACGTACCTGGACACCACCGACATCACCGAGTTCGACTGCGTGAGCATCGGCGCGCACAGCGAGCTGAACGCCGCCTGCTGCCCGCAGACCCATCTGTTCGAGGACCGGGTGATGAAGATCGACCACGTGCGCATCGGTGCCCGCGCGACCCTGGGGCCGCGTTGCACCGTGCTGTACGGCGCCAGCGTGGCCGACGGCGCGCAGCTCGGCCCGCTGACGCTGGTGACCAAGGGCGAGAGCATCCCCGCCGGCACGCGCTGGCACGGCCTGCCGGCAACGCCCTGGCGTTAGGGCCTGTTCACGCTCTTTTTGGGCGTGCGCGCAGGCGGCACCGGGGCCCTGGCTCCGGTTGCGTTCGGATGCCGGCGTTACCGGCGCGCCGGCGCCAGGGACGGCAAAATCGCCCGATCGCCGCGGCCCGGCCGCGCTCCCCCATCGCCGGGCCTTGCTGCCCGCCGCCCCCGACCCTTGTTCCAGATGTCACCTTTCCGTTCGACACACCAACCGACCCTTGTTGTGCCGGCCTTGCTGGCCGCCATGTTCGCTCCCGGCCTGGCCGCCGCCCAGCCGCCGGTCAAGGCCGCCGAGGCCGTGCACCGCCTGGAAAGCTCGGCTGCCTGGCAGCAGTGCCTGGGCAAGCCCGACGGCGAACGGCTGGCCTGCTTTGACGGCTGGGCGCGCGAGCAGGGCGACCTCATCAGCGCCATCGAAGAGAAGGCGCGCTCGGTGGAGGCCTCGCCCACCTCGCGCAACACCGCGCCCAGCGCGCAGGCCGCGGCGGTGCGCACCGAGGTCGCCACCGCCCTGGCCAGCACGCAGCCGGAGCGCGTGGAAGGCGGCCCGCCCTCGGGCTCGGCCGGCATCATCGGCGTGGGGCTGGAGCAGGGCTGCCGCGACCGCCAGTTCTCGGAGATGTCGCGCTTCTGGGAGCTGGAATCGGGCTCCAGCTGCCCCACCTTCGGGCTGCGCGCCTTCCACCCCACCACCGCCTCCATCGCCGCCGGCAGCCGCGTCAACGACCAGCCGACCTCGCCCAACCCGGCCAACACCGCCACCTCGCCGATCGACTACAGCAAGCACGAGATGCGGCTGTCGCTTTCCGTGCGCACCAAGCTGGCCAGCGGGCTGCTCACACCCAGAGACGGCACGCTGCGCGATTCGCTCTGGGCGGCGTACAGCCAGCAGTCGTACTGGCAGGTGTTCAGCAGCGGCCTGTCGCGCCCGTTCCGCAACACCGACCACCAGCCGGAGCTGATCTACGTTTACCCCACCACGCTGCAGCTGCCGGGCGGCTGGCTGTGGCGCTACTCGGGCCTGGGGGTCGTGCACCAGTCCAACGGCCAGAGCGACCCGCTGTCGCGCAGCTGGAACCGCGTCTACCTGATGGCCGGCTTCGAGAAGGACAACCGCTTCAACCTGCAGCTGCGCCTGTGGAAGCGCCTGCCGGAGAAGGCCGAGAACGACAACAACCCGGACATCAGCCGCTACATCGGCCGCGGCGACATCACGCTGGGCTGGAACATCGACACCAAGAACAGCCTGCGCGCCACCTACACCGGCTCGTTCAACAAATACGGCTCCGGCCGCATCGAATGGACGCGCTCGCTGGGCGACGGCCTGGGCAACAGCTTCTCCGGCCTGCGCCTGTACACCGCGCTGTTCCACGGCTACGGCGACAGCCTGCTGGATTACAACTTCAAACGCACGGTGTTTTCGGTGGGGCTGAGCCTGGTGGACTTCTGATCTGCGCCCGTGACCAGGTGCACGCCGTGAAGCCCGACGCCCTGGACTGCAGCTTTGAAGGCAGCGCACGGCCCGGCGCCCCGCGCGTGCTGGCCATCCCCATCCCCGCGCAGCCCGGCCCGCCCGAGGCCACACGCGCCGCCGCCCGCCTGCTGGCCCGCGCCGCGCTGGCCGAGGCGCTGGGCGCCTGGCTAGGTTGTGGCGCGGCAGCCATCACCATCAGCAGCGAGCGCGGCCAGGCTCCGAAAGCCACGCTGACCCGGGCCGCGCCTGGCGATGCAGCGCTGGCCGCCACACTGGCCGCCACCGACCTGTCCATCAGCCACTCAGCGGGTCTGGCACTGGTCGCCTGGCACCCCGGCGGCGCCGTGGGCGTGGACGTGCAGGCCGTGGCCGAGGCTCCCCAAGACCCGGCCGAAAGACAGCGCCTCGCCACGCTGTACCTGGGCCAGAATTTCATGCCAAATCAGGCTACAGCCCAGGAGGGGCGGGCGCAGACAGCTACGACATTGATAGCTTTTCTGGAGACCTGGTCAGCACACGAAGCCCGCCTGAAATGCCTGGGCGAGCCGCTGCAGGAATGGACGCCTGGGCTGGCCGCGCGGCTCGCTGCGTGCCAGGCGCGGACGCTGACTTTGCCGGCAGCGTTGACCGCCAACGGCCGCGCCCGCCGGGTGGCCGCGGTGGCTTGGCGCACCGCAGGACTTCTCTAGAAATGCCAGTCGAGGCGGACCGCCGTGCATCACGGGAGCCGCGCGAATGCCAGACGTTACAAAGCTTGTTCGACCTTGGCGCTGGGGACTTCCTACAGCTCAATTAGGCTGAAAGCGACTTGCTGGAACCACCAATCTATGGTCAGCTTTCGACCCGTTGCGGACATACGGTTCGGCGGCACGGTAGGCATGAAGCGGTCGCTCAACGTCGGCGTTGACTCGCGCGCAGCGGCTCTCAGCCGCGAGGCGTACTTTCACCTGCAAAGATAGCCGCCCAAGGCTGCAGCGCGACCGTGTCGAACGATGTCCTAGCCATGCGTTTGCGGAGGATCGGTAGATGGAGGGAGCGCCGCGACCGCTGTCAGCGGGTTCACCTTGACGGTAAGGTCGCGCCAGAATTCCATCGCTGATTGAGTGCGGTGTGCCACGTGCCGACGCAGGGCCTTCGAAAGCGCAGGACCAAACGGAGCTGGCAGCTGCTCAGCGATCTGCCGAGGAAGGCCGTCGAGAATTTCTTGGTTGGTGAACGCCATTTCCTTGCCGAGGTACAGCTGCAGAAAAAGCAGGCCGCAGTGGTAAATGTCGACGCGGTGGTCAAGAAGCCCAAACTGGTCCGGGTCCAAAAACTCCGGCGGGGCAATGTTGCCGTTCAGCACAGTGTTCCTTGCGTCGATCTCGCCGAACATCTTGGCGATGCCTAAATCGGCCAGCTTGAACGACATGGAGGTCATCCGGGAATCGTCGCTCATCTCGTTCTTATGGAAGTGCATGAAGCAGTTCCCGAAATGAATGTCCTGATGAACGTAGCCTGCGACATGCAGGAAATGTACTGCCTGCAGGAGGCAGCGCGCCACTGGTTGCACCCACACGGGACCGTGCAACTGCTCCATGGTGAATAGGTCGCTGAGGGGGCCGGCGCACCTCTCGGTGACGATGTAGAAGGTGTGTTGGAACTCGAAGGCATCGACCACATGAGTCACGTGCGTATGCCGAAGCTTCAGCAGCTTGTCGAACTCTTGCGCAGCTGCCAGCTGGATGTCCTCGTAGGTGCCGAGGGGCTTCAGCACCTTCACCGCAAGTTCGTTGAACCACGTGTCGGTGGCTTGGTAGACCGTGCCGAACGAGCCTTCTCCGATCACACGCCCAATCGTGTAAGAGTTGCCCGTCGCTAGGCTGGTGACCGTCATACCAACCTGAGGCGGGGTGAACGCAGGCAAGGGCAACTGCCCCGACGAATCTGCGCCTGCATCGACCGCGGCCGTCTGTTCCTTGACGACCTCCTGAGCCGCTTCGACTTGGTCTTCGGGCGGATTGACGAAGTCAAACGCCTCGTCAAACAGCTTGCCGAGGTCGACCGGCGAGAGCGGAGGCTGCTTCGAGGGAGCGGGTGCTTGCGTCATGAGCCGGCATTGTAAAAACACCTGAGATTATTCCCAGGTGTCGCGGCACACAAAGACAAGGAGAAGCAGCCAATTTAAGAAGCTACCTCTTGGTTTGGCACATCAAGGCCGAAGGGTGCGTAGGTACATGCAGGCGAACCTGTATGCGTATCGATATCGAATACGCCCACATTTGAGTGGGAGCCCCCTTGCACGCCCGAAGCAGCAGTACCGACAACGAGACTTTGGCCGATGCCAGCTCCTAGCCGAGACCCGCCCGTCAATGAGTTGGACCAACCGGCAGCTCCCGCTGCAATCCGGTCAATTTGATCCACTACGTCCGTCGACATCCGACGACCCCGCCCGCCCCTTCGACCGCCCCGCCGCCAGCGGCTCCCGCCAGGCAACGCCCACCACACACTAGGCAGCCGCGTCACACCCCTTCCGCCTGCCACAGCCCCGGGTAGTCGAGCACCATGCCTTCGGGCGAGACGCGCAGCTGCTGCGCGACGTCGAAGCGCGGGGCCTCGTAGCTATAGCCGCTGTCGTTCAGCCGCTCGTAGCGCTGCGCCAGTTCGCCCAGCGCCTGCGTGGGCAGGTCCAGCCAGGCGGCGGGGGCGTCGGCGCGCTGGCCGAGCTCGAGCTGCAGGCGGCGGATGGCCAGCAGATTGGTGGCGGGGGTGAAGCCCAGGTCCAGGTCGAGGCAGTGGCCCAGTTCGGGCGCGGGCACGTCGTTCAACATCCAGCCGCGCGCCTCGCGCACGATGGACAGATCCACCGCACGCGGGCCCAGCCAGCCGCGCACCGTGCCCCATTGCGTGTGCCAGTGCCGGTCGCAGCGCACGCGGTAGTGCAGTTGCGCGACCTGGCCGGCGCGATCCTGAAACACGGCGGCGCCGTCGATCATCCAGGCGCTGTCGTTGGCCTCGAGCCGGCAGGCGTCGTGCCCCGGCCCGTCGAGCCGGCGCCAGAGCACGGTGGCGACGGTTTGCATGGCGCCATGATGGCACCGGGCGCGCGGCACGGCAACCGAGTAGCGGGCCCGCCGCCTCATACGACTTCGTTTTCAAAAAAAACAAACCGTTCGCGCTGAGCCTGTCGAAGCGCCGCGGGAGGCTTCGACAAGCTCAGCCCGAACGGTTCTCGCAGAATGAACGCGATTCGGTATCAGGCCGGCGCGAGAGGCAGTAGTACTATCAAAACAAGAGCTGACTGCGCCCGTCACGCAAGGGCCGGAGCCCAATTTGGCTTGAAAATCAGGCCGCTTCGCGGTAGAAGCCGCTGGCGTGCAGGCCGCGCGGCGCCAGCGGGCCGACGGCTCGGGCGATGGCGCCGATGTGGTCAGGCGTGGTGCCGCAGCAGCCACCGACGATGTTGACCAACCCTTCGGCGGCAAACCCGTGCACCAGCCGGCTGGTGACTTCCGGCGTCTCGTCGAAGCCGGTGTCGCTCATCGGGTTGGGCAGGCCGGCATTGGGGTAGCAGCTGATGAAGGTGTCGGGCGCGACCTTGGCCAGCTCCTGGATGTAGGGCCGCATCAGCGCCGCGCCGAGCGCGCAGTTCAACCCCACGGCCAGCGGCTGCGCATGGCGCACGCTGTACCAGAAGGCGGTGACGGTCTGGCCCGACAGCACGCGGCCCGAGGCGTCGGTGACGGTGCCGCTGATGATGATGGGCAGGCGCTCGCCGGTCTGCTCGAACGCCTCGTCGATGGCGAACAGCGCAGCCTTGGCGTTGAGCGTGTCGAAGATGGTCTCGACCAGCAGCACGTCGGCCCCGCCCTCGATCAGCGCCAGCGTCTGCTCCAGGTAAGCCGCGCGCAGCTGCTCGAAGCTGATGTTGCGCGCGCCCGGGTCGTTGACATCCGGGCTGATGCTGGCGGTGCGCGGCGTGGGGCCGAGCGCGCCGGCCACGTAGCGCGGCTTGTCGGGGGTGGAGAACTTGTCGCAGGCGGCGCGCGCCAGCCGGGCGGAGGCCAGGTTCATCTCGCGCGCCAGGCCGGCCATGGCGTAGTCTTCCTGCGCGATGGTGGTGGCGCCGAAGGTGTTGGTCTCGATCAGATCGGCCCCGGCGGCCAGGTACTGCTCGTGGATGGCGCCGATGACGTCGGGCCGCGTCAGGCTCAGCAGCTCGTTGTTGCCCTTCACGTCCTTGGGCAGATCGGCGAAGCGCGCCGTCATGGCGGCGGCATCCGGGCCGCCCTCGCCGCGGTACTGCGCCTCGCTCAGCCTGAAGCGCTGGATCATGGTGCCCATGGCACCGTCGAGGATGACCAGGCGCTGGCGCAGGATGCCGGGCAGCGCGGCGGCGCGGGTGTAGGTGGGCGGGTTCATGGCCGTCATTGTAGAAAGCCGGGGCCTGCAGCGGCATTCCGGGCTTTTTAGCCAGAATGCCCAGGCGCAGCGGCCGCAGGCAGCTATTGATTCAGGATCGATCTATATGCCGCCCGGCAAAATCCAGCGTGGCGCGCAGCAGCCGCTCCAGCGTGGGCTGGATCCGCGCGGCGCGCTCGGGCAGGTAGTCGAAGGGCAGCGCTTCCTGCATGTAGCTGCACTGCGTCATCTCCAGCTGCACGGCGTGCACGCCTTCGGCCGGGCAGCCGTGGGCGCGGGTGATGTGGCCACCCTTGAAGCGGCCGTTCAGCACGGCGGAAAAGCCCGGCGCCTCGCGGGCGATGTCCAGCAGCTCGCCGGCCAGCGCCGGCGCGCAGCTGGCGCCGTCGGCGGTGCCCAGGTTCAAATCGGGCAGCCGGCCTTCGAAGAAGCGCGGCAGCACCGAGCGGATCGAGTGCGCGTCCCACAGCATGGCCACGCCGTGCGCGGCGCGAATGCGCGCCAGCTCCTCGGCCAGCTTGGCGTGGTAGGGCTGCCAGACGGCTTCGCGGCGGGCGGCGATCTCGGCCTCGGCGGGTTCGTCGGCCGCCTGCAGGTAGATGCGCTCGCCGTCGAAATCGTCCACCGGGCACAGCGCGGTGACGCTGCGGCCGGGGTAGAGGCTGGCACCGTCGGGCGGGCGGTTCAGGTCGATCACGTAGCGCGAGTGGGTGGCGACGAGCAGCGAGGCACCCATCGCCCGCGCAAAGCCGTACAGGACGGGGAGGTGCCAGTCGGTGTCCGGCACCTGGCGCGCCTTGGGGGTGAGGCGCGCCGCCAGCGCCTCGGGCACATGGGTGCCGGCGTGCGGAAAGGAGATCAGCAGCGGCGCCGTGCCGGCGTGGAACAGGAACGGGGGCTGGGTGGTGGCAAAGGCGGTCATGAGGCGTCTTTCAAACATCGAGCAGCGCGGCGCGCGCCTGGCGGAAGGCCTGGAAGGCCACGTCGCGCGCCGGGTGGCGGCCGGCCCGCACAGCGGGGCGGCCGGCCACCCACACCTGGTCGATGGCGCGGCTGCGCGAGCTGGCGAACACGTGCGCCGCCAGCTGCTGCGCCGGCGGCAGGCCGGCCAGCGCGGGATGGGTAGCGTCAAGCACCACGAAGTCGGCCCGCTGGCCGGGCGCCAGCCCGCCCAGCGCCACGCCGCTGGCCTGCGCGCCGCCGGCGACGGCCTGCAGCCAGAGCGCACTGGCGACGTCGGGCTGATCTGCAGTGGCGCCCACGTTGCGCTGGCGCCGGGTCAGACGCTGGCTGTATTCGAGCAGCATCAGTTCCTCAGCGGCGTCCACGCACACGTGGCTGTCGGAGCCGATGCCCCAGGCGCCACCGCCGCCCAGCCAGCGCGGCAGGTCGAACACGCCATCGCCGAGGTTGGCTTCGGTGCTGGGGCACAGGCCGGCTACGGCGCCGCTGGCGGCCGCGCGCCGGTACTCATCGGCATCCATGTGGGTGGCGTGCACCAGGCACCAGCGGGTGTCCACCGGCGCATGGTCCAGCAGCCAGGCCACCGGGCGCTGGCCGCTCCAGGCCAGGCAGTCCTCCACCTCCTTCACCTGTTCGGCGATGTGGATGTGGATCGGCGCACCGGCGTCCAGCGCCTGCACGCCGGCCACGGCCTCGCGCAGCGCCTCGGGCGGCACGGCACGCAGCGAATGCGGGGCCAGGCCGAGCCGCGCGCCCGGCATGGGTTTCTGGACCGAATAGGCCTCCATGCCTTGCACGTCGGCCGCAAGCAGCTCCCATAAAGAGAGCATGTCGTCGGTGGCACGGAGGAAGCGCCGCTGCCCCGCGCCGGGTGCCTGGCCGCCAAAGCCACTGGTCTGGTAGAGCACCGGCAGCAGCGTGATGCCGATGCCCGCGGCCTGCGCGGCGCGCAGCACGGCGCGGCACAGCGCGGCGTCGTCGGCGTAGGGCGTGCCGTCGGGCTGGTGGTGCACATACTGGAATTCGCACACCTGGGTGTAGCCGGCTTCCAGCATCTCCACGTACAGCCAGGTGGCCACCGCCTGCAGCGACTCGGGGCCGATGCGGCCGGCAAAACGGTACATCAGCTCGCGCCAGCTCCAGAAGCTGTCTTCGGCGGCGCCGGCCGCGCCGCTGCGGCGCTCCGTCAGGCCGGCGAAGCCGCGCTGGAAGGCGTGCGAATGCAGGTTGGGCATGGCCGGCAGCAGCGGGCCGGCGGCGCGCGGCGTGCCGGCCGGCGGCGGCACGCCGGTGGTCACCTCGGCCAGCCGGCCGGTGCCGTCCCAGGGCAGCAGCACGTCCTGCGCCCAGCCCTGCGGCAGCAGCGCGTGCGGGGCGAACAGAGCCTGGGCCGCGCTGCTCATCGTCCGCCCTCCACGATGCGGCCCTGGCGCACCACGCGGCAGGCCGGCCGCTGGCCGAACCAGTAGGCCAGTTCGGCCGGCTCCTGCAGCTGCCAGAGCACGAAGTTGGCCGGCACGCCGGTGGCGATGCGCCCGTGCGTGGCCTGCAGGCCGAGCGCACGCGCCGCGTGCACGGTGACGCCGGCCAGCGCCTCGGCCACCGTCAGGCGGAACAGCGTGCAGGCCATGTTGAGCATCAGCAGCAGGCTGAGCGCGGGGGAGGTGCCGGGGTTGTGGTCGGTGCTGACGGCCAAGGGCACGCCCGCTTCGCGCAGCGCCTCCACAGGGGGCAGGTGCGTGTCGCGCAGCGCGTAGTAGGCGCCGGGCAGCAGCACGGCCACGCTGCCTGCATCGCGCATGGCGGCGATGCCGCGCGGGCTCAGGTGCTCCACGTGGTCGCAGGAAAGCGCGCCGTAGCGCGCAGCCAGCGCCGCGCCGTCCATGTCGGACAGTTGCTCGGCATGCAGCTTGACGGGCAGGCCCAGCCGCTCGGCGGCCTGGAACACGCGCTCGGTCTGCGCCAGCGTGAAGCCGATGCGTTCGCAGAACGCGTCCACCGCGTCCACCAGCCCTTCGTCGGCCAGCGCGGGCAGCATGTGGTCGCAGACCTGGGCGATGTAGTCGTCGGCGCGGCCGGCGAACTCGGGCGGCAGCGCGTGCGCGCCGAGGAAGGTGGTTCTCACCGTGACGCCGTAACGCTCGCCCAGCGCGCGCGCCACCCGCAGCTGCCGGCGCTCGGCCGCCAGCTCCAGCCCATAGCCGCTCTTGATCTCGATGGCGGTCACGCCGTCGGCCAGCAGTTGTTCGAGCCTGGGCGCGGCGGCGGCCAGCAGCTCTTCTTCGCTGGCCTCGCGCGTGGCCCGAACGGTGCTGACGATGCCGCCACCGGCACGCGCGATCTCCTCGTAGCTGGCGCCGGCCAGCCGCTGGGCGAACTCGCCCGCGCGCTGGCCACCGTAGACCAGGTGCGTGTGGCAATCGACCAGGCCGGGCGTGACCAGCGCGTCGCCGCCGTCGTGCCGCGGGCCGGCCGCGGCCAAGCCGGCGGGCAGCACCTCGGCCGGGCCGGCATAGGTGATGCGGCCGCCCTGCACCGCGATCACGCCGGGAGAGGTGCACAGTTCACCGGCCAGCAAGGCCTGCATGTCGAGCAGGCGCAGCCGGTGCCAGAGACCGTCGGCGGAAAACTGGGTGTTCATGGTGATTTGCTTCCAAAACAATAGCTGCCTGCGCCCGATGCAAAAGGGCCAGAGCCCATTTTCATACCGAATCGAAGGCCACGGCCAGAAGCGCCCCGGCATCGCCCGCAGGTGCACAGGCCAGCGCCTGGCCGCCGTTCTGCCACCACACGCCTTCGCCCGGTGTCAGCCGCACGGGGGCGGCGTCGGCTGCATCGCCCAGCACCGTCCAGTCGCCGCGCCAGGCCAGCAGCACGCCGCCCGCGCCGCCTGGCCAGTGGCGTGCCGTGCGCAGCACCTCCACGCGGGCGCGCCAGCGGCCGCGCCGCACCATCACGTTGAAGTCTTCCGACGGGCCGCCGAGCACCGTGGCCTCGACCTCGGCTTCGCCGGCGAAGGCGAACGGCGCCAGCGGCATGTCCAGGTGGTGGTCGATGCCCGGGCCACTCAGCCGCACGCCGCCGCCCGACAGCAGCACGATCTGCCGGTCGATGCCCGGAAAGCGCGAGAACGGCCCGCTGGCCGCGATGGTGGCCACGCTGACCCGCGCGTCGAAATCGCTCAGCCCTGCGCCAGCCGGCCAGGTGGCCACCGTGCGGGTGCGGCCGCCGCCGTTCTTCCAGGGTTCGGCGGGGAGGTCGGCCAGGGCGAACGGCTGCAGGCCGCTCATCGCACCAGGCCGCCCGCGCCCAGGCGCTTCTCGAAATGGCGCAGGATCAGCGTCACCGTGCCGGTGAGCACGAAGTACACCACGGCGATCGCCAGGTACACCTCGAGCGAGCGGTAGGACACGCTGATGATCTTCTGCCCTTCGTGCATCAGGTCGTGGATGGTGAGCAGTGACACCAGCGCGGAGTTCTTGATCAGCGCGATGAACTCGTTGCCCAGCGGCGGGATCATGCGCACCACCGCCTGCGGCAGGATGATGTTCCACATCGCCTGCGCCGGCGTCATGCCCAGCGACTGCGCCGCCATGGTCTGGCCATGCGCGATCGACTGGATGGCCCCGCGCACGATCTCCGACACGTAGGCGCCCGAGTACAGCCCCAGCCCGATCACCCCGCACACGAAGGCCGGCAGCATGATGCCGAACTGCGGCAGGCCGAAGAACCAGATGAACAGCTGCACCAGCAGCGGCGTGCCCCGGAACACCGCCACGTAAGCCGTGCACAGCGCGTACAGCGCGCGCCGCTGCGGATGCAGCCGGCCGATGCCGACCAGCAGGCCAACCGTGCAGCCCACCAGCAGCGCGCAGGCGGTAATGCCCACCGTGACCCCGGTGCCGCGCGCCAGCGCCTGCCAGCCTTCCCAGACGGGAGAAAAGTCGAAGTTCATGGCGTTTCGTTGCGTGAATGCATGGCAATCAAGTCATCGGCCGGGCGGGCGCCGCCGGTCATGACACCCCTCGCGCCCGGGGCTGCGCAGTAAGCCCCTTCAGGCGGCCGCGGAGCAGGCCAAGCGCGAACGCCGTGGCCGGGGTCCCCCAGGCCACCAGCGTTGTCCCCCTCAGGGGGAAGGCGCGCCAGCGCCACAGGGGGAGCCTACTTGCTCGGAAACCACTTCGCCACGATCTTCGCGTAGGTGCCGTCGGCCTTGAGCCTGGCCAGCGCCTCGTTGGCGGCCTTGGTCAGCTCGGGCAGGTCCTTGCGCACGGCCATGCCGTATTCCTCGGTGGTGAGCTGCTCGGGCAGCACCTTCAGGCCGCCCTTGGTGCGCGCGTACTGGTAGGCCGCCGGCTTGCCGGTCACGCAGGCATCGGCGCGGCCAATGTCCACCAGGTTGAACATCTCCTGGTTCTTCTCGACCTCCACCAGCTGCGCCTGCGGGTATTTCTCCTTCAGGAAGTTCACCGACTTGGTGCCCACCTGCACGCTGACCTTCTTGCCCGCCAGATCGGCCGGCTTGGCGATGGCACCGTTGCCGTCCTTGACCATCACCACCAGGCCGCCGGCGTAATACGGCTCGGTGAAATCGACCACCTTCTTGCGTTCGTCGGTGATGTAGATGGCCGACACCGCCATATCGAAGCGGCGCGACACCAGACCGGGAATCAGGCCCTTGAAGTCGATGTCCACCCACTCGATCGGGCGGCCCATGGCCTTGCCCATGGCTTCCACCAGCTCGATGTCGAATCCGGTGCGTTTGTTGCTCTCGACGAACTCCATCGGCGGAAAGGTCGCGTCGGTGCCCACCTTGAGGGGCGTCCCTGCCTGCGCATGGGCCAGACCGGCGGCGCTGGCGATCACGGTGCCCAGGCCGGCGATGAGAAGTTGGCGGCGAATCGTCATGAAAAGGCTCCTTGCTTGGCTTGAAAAACAAACGGTCTGCACATCGTGTGCCAGTTCACGGGCGGCCGAGCGACTGCGCGATGCGCGCCGCCGCCACCGCGGTCTTGCGGATCAGGGCGTCCTCGTGGCCGCGTGCCCGCGAAGTCGGGGCCATCAACGTGATGACGCCGGCCATGCGGCGCGGCGCGCTGAACAGCGGCACGCTGCAGCCCCACACGCCGGCATCCACCTCGCCCTCGCTGACCGCGTAGCCGGCCTTGGCGATCGCCTCCAGACGCTGGTCGAGCGCGGCACGGGCGGCGGAGTCGATGTCCTGTTCGTTCAGCAGCGCCTCGCGCTGCGCGGCCGGCAGATGCGCCAGCAGGCAAAGCGCCGAGGCGCCGGCGCGCAGCGGCACGCTGCGGCCACGGTCGAAGGAGCAGCGCAGCGAATGCGAGCTTTCCACCATGTCCAGGCAGACCGCGTGGCCGTTCACGGCCACCAGCAGGCCCACGCTTTCCTGCGATTGCGCGGCCAGCTCCTGCATCACCGGTCGCGCGGCCTGCATTAGGTGCGAGGCCAGATCGAACCCCGCGGCCAGCTGCAGGCTCATGGGCCCGGGAGCGTACAGGCCACCGTGCTCCAGCACGAAGCCCCACTGCCGCAGGCGGGCCAGCTGGCGGTACAGCGTGCTGCGCGCCAGCCCGGTCTGCGCCATCAGCTCGCCCACCGCCATGGCGCGCCCCTGTCGCGCCAGTGCCGCCAGCACGTGCAGCACGCGGTCGGCGGCGGGAACGGCGGTGGCGGCAGCGCTCATGGCGCCAGTATGGGCCTACTGAGTCCCACAACCTAGAACTCGAGTCCCACCATGCGGGACACGTGGGCGCGGATTGCGTCCGGCCCAGAGCCTCAAAGCATCGGCAGCTTCAGGCCGTGGCGCCGGGCTGCTGCCTGCGCGGCCTCGTAACCGGCGTCGGCGTGGCGCATGACGCCGGTGGCGGGGTCGTTCCAGAGCACGCGTTCGATACGGCGGTCGGCCGCTTCGGTGCCGTCGCAGACGATCACCACGCCGGCGTGCTGGCTGTAGCCCATGCCCACGCCGCCGCCGTGGTGCAGACTGACCCAGGTGGCGCCGCCGGCGGTGTTGAGCAGGGCGTTCAGCAGCGGCCAGTCGCTGACGGCGTCGGTACCGTCTTTCATGGCTTCGGTCTCGCGGTTGGGGCTGGCCACGCTGCCGGTGTCGAGGTGGTCGCGGCCGATGACGATGGGCGCCTTCAGCTCGCCCTTGCGCACCATCTCGTTGAAGGCCAGGCCGGCGCGATGACGCTCGCCCAGACCCAGCCAGCAGATGCGCGCCGGCAGGCCCTGGAAGCTGATGCGCTCGCGCGCCATGTCGAGCCAGCGGTGGGTATGCGTGTTGTCTGGGAACAGCTCCTTGATCTTGGCGTCGGTCCTGTAGATGTCTTCCGGATCGCCCGACAGCGCCACCCAGCGGAACGGGCCCTTGCCTTCGCAGAACAGCGGGCGGATGTAGGCCGGCACGAAGCCGGGGAAATCGAAGGCGTTCCTGACGCCGGTGTCGAAAGCCACCTGGCGGATGTTGTTGCCGTAGTCCACCACCGGGATGCCCAGGGCCTGGAAATCGAGCATGGCCTGCACGTGCATGGCGCAGCTTTGCGCCGCCGCCGCCTTGAGTGCCACATGGCGCGCCGGGTCGGCCGCAGCGGCGCGCCAGTCTTCCACCCGCCAGCCGGCCGGCAGGTAGCCATTGATGAGGTCGTGCGCGCTGGTCTGGTCGGTCACCAGGTCGGGCCGCATGCCGCCGGCCTGCGCGCGCTTGACCAGCTCGGGCAACACCTCGGCGGCGTTGCCAAGCAGCGCGATCGAGACCGCCTCGCCGGCTTCGGTGTGCCGCTTCAGGCGCGCCAGCGCGTCGTCGATGTCGGTGGCCTGTTGATCGACGTAGCGGGTGCGCAGGCGAAAGTCGATGCTGCTCTGCTGGCATTCCACCGTCAGCGAGCAGGCGCCGGCCAGCGTGGCCGCCAGCGGCTGCGCGCCGCCCATGCCGCCCAGGCCGGCCGTGAGGATCCATTTGCCCTTCCAGCTGCCGGCGTAATGCTGGCGTCCCGCTTCGACGAAGGTCTCGAAGGTGCCCTGCACGATGCCCTGGCTGCCGATGTAGATCCAGCTGCCGGCAGTCATCTGGCCGTACATGAACAGGCCCTTGCGGTCGAGTTCGTTGAAGTGCTCCCAGTCGGCCCACTTGGGCACCAGGTTGCTGTTGGCCAGCAGCACGCGCGGCGCATCGGCGTGGGTGCGGAACACCCCGACCGGTTTGCCGGACTGGATGAGCAGCGTCTCGTCGTCGCCCAGGTCCTTCAGCGCTGCCAGGATGGCGTCGAAGCAGGCCCAGTTGCGTGCCGCACGGCCAATGCCGCCGTACACCACCAGCGCCTTGGGGTTCTCGGCCACGTCCGGGTCGAGGTTGTTCTGCAGCATGCGGAACGGCGCCTCGGTCAGCCAGCTCTTGCAGTGCAGTTCAGCGCCATGTGGCGCGCGGACTTCGCGCGTGGCGTCGTAGCGGGGGTCGGTCAGGGTAGCAGAGGGTAGTTGGTCGGGAGCGTTCATGGGTTCTCCTTGGGCTCGGAAAATACTATTGATTCAATAGCTATCTACGGCTGCCAGACAAGGGCTGGAGGCCAATTGGATCCTCAAACCGGCACCTCGTTCGCCAGGCACTGGCGCAGCGGCGCGGGCCAGGCCGCCGGCGGGCGCAGCGCCCATTGGCGCATGCTTTCGATATCCGGCGCGAGATAGCGGTCTTCCTCGATGAAGGCCACCTGGGAGCGGATGTGCTGCCACTCGGCTTCCACCATGCCGGACGAGCGCACCGGCCGCGCATGGTCGCGCTTGAGCTCGATGCCCTGGCAGGCCGCCATGGCCTCGATGCCGACCACGGTGGCGGTGTTCTGCACCATCTCCGCCAGCCGGCGCGCGGCGAAGGTGGCCATGGAGACATGGTCTTCCTGGTTGGCGGAGGTGGGCAGACTGTCGACGCTGGCCGGGTGCGCCAGGGATTTGTTCTCCGACGCCAGCGCCGCCGCGGTGACCTGCGCGATCATGAAGCCGGAGTTGACACCGCCATCGCGCACCAGGAAGGGCGGCAGGCCCGACAGGCCGGAATCCAGCAGCAGCGCGGTGCGGCGTTCGCTGATGGCGCCGATCTCGGCCACCGCCAGCGCGATGATGTCGGCCGCGAAGGCCACCGGCTCGGCGTGGAAGTTGCCACCGGAGATGACCTCGCCGGTGTCGGTGAAGACCAAGGGGTTGTCGGAGGCGGCGTTGGCCTCGGTGACCAGCACGCGCGCCGCGTGCGCCAGGTTGTCCAGGCAGGCGCCCATGACCTGCGGCACGCAGCGGATCGAGTACGGATCCTGCACGCGGCCGCAGTGCTCGTGCGACTGCACGATGGCACTGCCCGCCAGCAGCGTGCGCAGCGCCGCCGCCACCGCCATCTGGCCGGGCTGGCCGCGCGCCGCGTGGATGCGTGGCTCCAGCGGCCTGACCGAGCCCTGGATCGCTTCCAGCGACAGCGCGCCTGCCATCAGGCCGGCCACAAACACGCTTTCGGCGCCGAACAGGCCGTGCAGCGCCAGCGCGGTGCTGACCTGCGTGCCGTTCAGCAACGCCAGCCCTTCCTTGGGACCCAGCACCAGCGACGCCAGACCGCAACGGCGCAGGGCTTCGGCGCCGTCCACCGTGTCGCCGTCGGGCGTGTCGCACATGCCTTCGCCGATCAGCACCAGCGCCAGGTGCGCCAGCGGCGCCAGATCGCCCGAAGCGCCGACCGAACCCTTGGCCGGGATGCGCGGCAGCAGCCCGGCGTTGAACAGGGCCAGCAGCGCCTCCACCACGGCCGGGCGCACGCCGGAATGCCCGCGCGCCAGGCTGAGCGCCTTGGTGGCCAGCACCAGCCGCACCACCGGCGCCGGCAGCGGCTCGCCGGTGCCGACGGCGTGCGAGCGCACCAGGTTGCGCTGCAGCTCGGCCAGGCGCCCGGGCGGGATCACCGTCTGCGCCAGCTTGCCGAAGCCGGTGTTGATGCCGTAGACCACATCGCCATGCGCCACGATGGCCTGCACCGCCTGCTCGGCAGCCAGCAGGGCCGGCCGCGCGGCAGGATCGAGCGCCAGCCGCACGCCGCCGCCGTGGACGTGGCGCAGCCAGGCAAGGTCGGCATGGGCGGGTTGAAGCAACAGGGAGTCGGTCATGGCGGGGAAACGGGCACCTGTCTAGACAGGTCGAGGGTGGATTGAACGCCTGATGGGGGTGGATGTCAACCTGCCGGTGCAGGCTTTAGTCGGTGTTCGGCTTGCCGCGCGGTGTGAAGCGGCTGCCGAGCCTGTAGCGCGCCCCCGGGTGCAGGCAGCGCACCCAGGTCACGGGTGTGCCCTGGTGCCAGGTGCGGCGCGTGAGCAGCAGGCACGGGTCGTCGGCCGCCATCGCCAGCAGGCGCGCCTGCTCGGACGTGGGACGCACGGCATCGACCACGTGCTCGATTTCGTCGAAGGCCACGTGGCGCACCAGGTATTCGGAAGGCGTGAGCACGCCGAAGTCCTGTTTCAGGAACTGCGGCGCCGCCTTGGGGTTGACCCAGCGCTCTTCCAGCTGCACCGGCACGCCGTTCTCGTGATGTAGGCAGCGCGCGTGGAACACCGAGGCGCCGGCGCGCAGGCCAAGCGCATGCGCCACCTCGGGCTCGGCACGCTCGCGGCGCTGCACCAGCACGTCGCAGCGGTGCTCGTGGCCGCGTTCGCGGATCTCGCTGGCGATGCTGGCGATCTGCAGCAGCGTGGATTGCGGCCTGGGCTCGGCCACGAAGCTGCCGACGCCGGCCACGCGGGTAATGTGACCCTCGTTCTGCAGCTCGCGCAGCGCGCGACCCACGGTCATCCGCGCCACGCCGAAGCGTGCCACCAGCTCGCTCTCGGACGGCAGCCTGTGCCCGGGCGGCCAGGCGCCGGACTGGATCGGCGCCAGCAGGTGCTGGCGGATGCGCTGGTAGGGCGCCTGAGGGCTGACAGCGGCTCTGGCCATGCTCAGTGCGCGTCCGCCGCCATGGCTTCGGCGCGGATCTCCTCGGTCAGTCGCGCCTTGATCGCCATGAACTCGGGCGTGGTCTTGAGGGTGTAATGGCGCGGATGTTCGAACGGCACCGCGATCTCGCTCTTGATGCGGCCGGGCCGGGCGCTGAACACCGCCACCCGGTTGGCCATGAAGATGGCTTCGTCGATGTCGTGGGTGACGAACAGCACGGTCTTGCGGGCCTGCTCCCAGATGCCGAGCAGCAGCTCCTGCATCAGCACACGGGTCTGGTTGTCGAGCGCGCCGAAAGGCTCGTCCAGCAGCAATATTTTCGGGTCGTTGGCCAGCGCCCGCGCGATGGCGGTGCGCTGCTGCATGCCGCCGGAGAGCTGCTTGGGGTAGTGGTGCTCGAAGCCGCGCAGGCCAACCTTGGCGATGAAGAAGTCGCTGCGTTCCTTCTGCTCGGTTTCCGGCAGCCCGCGTTCGCGTGGACCGAAGCGGATGTTCTGCTCCACCGTCAGCCAGGGAAACAGCGTGTAGCTCTGGAACACGAAGCCGCGGTCGGCGCCCGGGCCGGTGACCGGCGCGCCATCCAGCAGCACCTGCCCGGTGGTGGGGAAGTCGAGCCCGGCCACGATGCGCAGCAGCGTGGACTTGCCGCAGCCCGAAGGCCCGAGGATGGTGACGAAATCGTTCTCGCGCACCTCGAAATCAACCGGCAGCAGGGCCTGGGTCGGCGGCTTGCCGCGCGCGCCCGCGAAGGTGCGGCTGACGCCCTGGATGCGAAGCTGCGTGGGGCTCATAGCGTGGCCCAGGCGAACAGCCGGCGGTTGAGCGCCTTGAAGGCGAAGTCGGACACCAGCCCGATCAGCCCGATGATGATGATGCCGAAGATGATCTGGCCGGTGTTGAGCAATGCCTGGCTGTCGACAATCATGTGGCCGATGCCGCTGGAGGCGCCAATCAGTTCGGCCACGATGATGTAGGTCCAGGCCCAGCCCAGCACCAGGCGCAGCGTCTCGGCGATCTGCGGCGCGGCGCCGGGGATCAGCACCCGCCGCACGATGCCGCGGCCGGTGGCACCCAGCGTGTAGGCAGCCTCCACCAGGTCCCTGCGGGCGCCGCCTACGGTGACGGCGACCATCAGCACGATCTGGAAGAAGGAGCCGATGAAGATCACCAGGATCTTCTGCATCTCGCCGATGCCGGCCCACAGGATCAGCAGCGGGATGAAGGCCGAAGCCGGCAGGTAGCGGCAGAAGCTGACGAAGGGCTCCAGGAACGCCTCCACCGGCTTCCATGCGCCCATGGCGATACCCATGGGCACGCCGATCACCGCCGCCAGCACGAAGCCACCGACCACGCGCCAGACCGTCATGCCCACGTCCTTGGCGAAGCCGAATTCGGTGAACAGCCTGATGCCTTCTTCGAGCATCGTGACCGGGCTGGCCAGGAAGGTGGGCGAGACGAAGCCGCCCAGCGTGAAGAAGGCCCAGACGGCGACGAACAGCACGAAGAAGCCGATGCCGAGCACGGCGCGTGCGGAAGGTGAAACGGGCTCGAGGGGACGCACGAGGACAATCCGGGGGTTGGTTGGAATGCAGGGGCGCCCATGCAGGGCGCCCGCACCATGAATGACCGCAGGCAGCCCGCCAGCGCACGCGGCGCGGGCGGGTCAGGATGTGCTGCTTACTTGATGAACTGCGTGTCCACCATGGCCGAGTAGTCGTCCGGCAGCTTGCGGATCACACCAGCCTCCAGCAGGATGGCCGCGGCCTGCTTCATGAAGTCCTGGATCTCGCCGGCGAAGAACTTCTGGTTGGCGGCGTGGTCCTGCCAGCGCAGGTAGGCGGACGACTTGGCGAAGGCCTCGCCGCTCTGCTTGACGGCGCTGCCCATGAGCTCGTTGGCCTTGGCCGGCTCGGCCTTGACCATCTCCAGGGCGTCGAAATAGCTCTTGGTCAGGGCCGCGGCGGCCTTGGGGTTGGCCTTGAGCCACTTGGGATCGCAGCCCACGGTGTCCATCACCATCGGGTAGTCCAGCGTGGTGGCCAGGATCTTGCCCGCCTGGGGGTTGGCACGCACGGTGGACAGGTAGGGCTCGTAGGTCATGGCGGCATCGTTCTGGCCGGCCACAAAGGCCTGCGCGGCCGGTTGAGGCTCCAGCGAGACGAGCTTGACGTCCTTCATGCTCATGCCATTCTTGCTCAGCATCCAGGCCAGACCGAAGTAGGGGGCGGTGCCGGGCGCACTCACGGCCACGGTCTTGCCTTTCAGGTCGGCAAAGCTCTTGACGTCGTTGCGCACCGCGATGCCATCGGCGCCATAGGACTTGTCCATCTGGAAGATCTGCGTGATGGGCACGCCGTTGGCGTTCCAGGCCACATGGGTCTCTACCGTGGTGGCGGCGCACTGGATCGAGCCGGAGGCCAGCGCCAGGTGCCGGTCCTTCTGCGGGATCATCTTCAGTTCAACGTCCAGGCCGTTCTTCTTGAAGATGCCGGCCTTGTCGGCCAGGGTGAGGGGAGCGAAGCCGGTCCAGCCGGACATGCCGAGGGCGATCTTGGTGTCCTGCGCCTGCGCCACACCAACCGCGCTGGCAGACAGGGCGAACACCGAAACGAGCTTGACGAGGGATTGGGCCACAGTGCCTCCTGAAAGAGCATGAAGAAAGAAACCGCCCGCGCCCGACACGCCGGTGGCGGCAGGGCGAAGGTGCAGATGATGACAGCATCGCGGGCCACTTGTCTAGACAGGAAAGCCCGGCGCAACTGACCGCCGGCTGACTTGCAAGATGCGGGCCAGCGTCGGCGGCCGGCCCTGGCTGCGTGAAGCGCTGTGCTGGTGCATCGCGCACAATGCCGGTGTGCATGTGCCGTCCGGCACATGGTGCCCTGGGTGCCAGCGTCTGCCGACGACCCGCCGCCTGCCTCCCCCGCCCGTGCCCGTGAACGCCCGCCTCGATTCCCCGCTCCCCACCGATCCCCAGACCATCCTGCAGGAAGTCTTCGGCTACGAAGCCTTCCGCGGCCAGCAGCAGCCTGTCGTCGAGCAGGTGATCGCCGGCGGCGACGCGCTGGTGCTGATGCCCACCGGCGGCGGCAAGAGCCTGTGCTACCAGATCCCGGCCATCGCGCGCCAGCGCGCCGGACGCGGGGTGACGCTGGTGGTGTCGCCGCTGATCGCGCTGATGCACGACCAGGTGGGGGCGCTACACGAGGCCGGCGTGCCGGCCGCCTTTCTCAATTCCACACTCGATTGGGAGCAGGCGGAGGAGATCGAGCGCCGGCTGCTGGCCGGCCAGCTGACGCTGCTGTACGCGGCGCCGGAGCGCGTGGCCACGCCGCGCTTTCTGGGCCTGCTGGACACGCTGCACGCGCATGGGGCATTGAGCCTGTTCGCCATCGACGAGGCGCATTGCGTGAGCCAGTGGGGCCACGACTTCCGGCCCGAGTACCGGCAGCTCACCGTGCTGCACGAGCGCTGGGCCGACGTGCCGCGCATCGCGCTCACCGCCACCGCCGACGCCACCACGCGCGCCGACATCGTGGAGCGCCTGCAGCTGCAGGACGCGGCACAGTTCGTCAGCAGTTTCGACCGGCCGAACATCCGCTACACGATCGTCGAGAAGAAGGAGCCGACGCGCCAGCTGCTGCAGTTCATCGAGCAGCAGCACGAGGGCGAGGCCGGCATCGTCTACTGCCAGTCGCGCAAGCGGGTGGAAGAGCTGGCCGCCACGCTGTGCGCGCACGGGCTCGACGCGCTGCCCTACCACGCCGGGCTCGACGCCGCCGTGCGCCAGCAGAACCAGGACCGCTTCCTGCGCGAGGACGGTGTGGTGATGGTGGCCACCATCGCCTTCGGCATGGGCATCGACAAGCCGGACGTGCGCTTCGTCGCCCACCTGGACATGCCCAAGAACATCGAGGGCTACTACCAGGAGACCGGCCGCGCCGGCCGTGACGGCGCGCCCGCCGACGCCTGGATGGCCTACGGCCTGCAGGACGTGGTGAACCAGCGCCGCATGATCGACGAAAGCCCGGCCGGCGAGGACTTCAAGCAGGTCATGCGCGGCAAGCTGGATGCCCTGCTGGCGCTGGCCGAAGCCACCGGCTGCCGGCGCGAGCGGCTGCTGGGCTACTTCGGCGAGGACATGGCGGGCATCGTCGATGCTCCTGATTCAGGAGCTGCCTGCGCCCGCCACGAGCCGTCTGCAGGCACTTTTGAACATGAATCCGCGGCCCAGCGCTACCGCCGGGGCTTCTGCGGCAACTGCGACAACTGCCTGCAGCCGCCCGAGGTCTGGGACGCCACCGACGCCGCGCGCAAGCTGCTCTCCACCATCTTCCGCGTGCAGCAGATGAGCGGCATCGGTTTCGGCGCCGGGCACCTGATGGACATCGTGCGCGGCAAGGCCACCGACAAGGTGGCGCAGTACGGGCACCAGCAGCTGTCCACCTTTGGCATCGGCGCCGACCTCAGCGAGGCGCAGCTGCGCAGCGTGCTGCGGCAGCTGATCGCCGTGGGCGCGGTGCAGGTGGACGCGCAGGCCTTCAACACCCTGAAGCTGCTCGAAGCCGCGCGGCCCATCCTCAAGGGCGAGCAAGCCGTGCGCCTGCGCGCGGCCAGCGCCCCTGGCCCCGCCACACGCAGCCGGCGCACGCGCAGTGCCGCGCCGCCGCCCGCCGTGGCCGAGCTCGACGCCGCGGGCCAGGTGCGCTTCGCCGCGCTCAAGGCCTGGCGCGCCGAGGTGGCGCGCGCCCACGACCTGCCGGCCTACGTGATCTTCCACGACGCCACGCTGGCGGCCATCGCCGCGCGTGCCCCGCAGACGCCCGCCGACCTGCAGGGCATCAGCGGCATCGGCGCCGCCAAGCTCGAGAAGTACGGCGACGAGGTGCTGCGCCTGGTGCGCGACAGCGCGGCCTGAAGCCCACCCCCCCGATTCGGGCGGGTGCGGCACGTTGCCCAAAACACACATCGGAGGTATGGCAGCCCCGCCCGGGGCCAAGAACCCTGCCCGGGCGTGAAAACCCACACACCCGGTGCGGACATACCTCCCCCACAATGCCGATGGGCCTCCGATGCCCGCCAGGGAGAACCATGAAAAAAACCAGCCTGCCCATCCGTCGGTCGAACCGCCTGCCCACCCTGCCCCAGGTGCGCAAGTCGCGCATGCCCTGGGCGCTGGCCGGCCTGGGCGCCGTTGCCCTGAGCGGTTGCCTGGCCTACCTGAGCGCCACGGCGCCCCGTTACGCGGCGGCCCACAGCCTGCCGGACCCGATGATGCTGGTGCCGGGGCTGCTGCTGCTGGCGGTGGCATTCGCCATGCGTGCCTGGCCAGCCAGCGTCAAGGCGCCCGCCAGCGCCAACATCCAGCCGGCCGTGATGAACTGGGCCCGACTGTCGCAGCTGGCCACCCGCTTCTTCGACGAACGCGGCCTGGTCAGCATGGCGCCCAGCCAACCGTGGATGGAAGGGGAAGACCTCACGCTGCGCAAGAGCGGTCGCTCCTACCTGGTCCACGCCAGCCTGTGGCAGTCGGTGAGGGTGGACGCGCCGGCGGTGCGCCTGCTGGCCCGCGAGGTCGAGCGCCGCAACGGCGCTGGCGGCATCCTGCTGTGCGCCAGCGATGCCTTTACCCCCGCGGCACACCAGCTGGCACGGCAGCACGGCGTGCTGTTGCTCGACCCGTCGCAGTTGCATGCCAAACCCCGCGCCGATGCACCGCCCGTCAAGGCCCCTTCGCCGTCTGCCCAGCGCGAGCCGGCCCCGCGCCCCTCTGAATTCGCCCGGCACGTGCCGGCCAAGGTGCCGGTGCTGCGCCCGGACCGCGAGGTGCGCGTGCTGCGTGGCTTTCAGCCCACCGAACCCCTGGCCAAGGAGGAAATCAACCCCTTCTGCCCCACCGTGCCGCCCATGCTGACGCCCCGCGAAGCCCTGATGCTGGACGACTACGCCAGGCCGGCGCGGCGCGATTTCCTGCCCACCGAACCCATGGCCGACGCCGACCGCGCCCAGCTGGCGCAAGGCGCGGCACTGGCCAACCGCATCCCCACCCTGCGGCCCGACGACGCCCTGCAGCTGCGCCGCGACTTCCTGCCGACCGAGCCCCTGGCCTCCCGGCGCGTGGGCGCCGGCCAGGCCATCGCGGCCTGATCGACCACCTGCCCGCCGGTGCGGGCGAAAGGCGCGCCACCGGCCTGAACGCCGGATCAGTGCGTGGTGTCGACCACCTGGATCACCGACATCATGCCCTTGTCCTCGTGCTCGAGGATGTGGCAGTGGTAGACGAAGCGGCCCACCTGCTCCGGCCGGTCGAAGCGGATGCGCAGCTTGATCCAGCCGCCCGGATCGATCGGGTAGGTGTCGTGGAACGCCCCTTCCTTGGTCGGCGGCAGGGCCGCCACGTCCGGCGCCGCGCCGCGGCTGGTGGCCAGCACCTCGAACTTCGACTGGTGCACGTGGAAGTTGTGCAGCTCGCCCGACTGGTTGGCGATCACCCAGGATTCAGCGTAGTCGTGGGTGCCGATGGGCGCGCCCACGCACATGTCCACCCGGTCGTGCGCGAACTCGCGGTAAGGCTGGGTCGGCACCACGTCGCCGGGCGCGCCGCTCCAGGTGCGCGGCCCCTCCGTGACCATGCCGAACACCTCGGGCGCGGTGGCCGGGTCGCAGCCGCCCGCCGTGCCGTTGATGCAGGCCCCGTTCTTCAGCGCGATGAGGCGGTACTGCCCGGCGGCGGCATCGAGCGTGGTGGGCGTGCTGCCATCGTCGCAGGCCGGCGCGGTGGCCGCCGCCGCGCCGCGCACGAGCGCTGAGGCAGGTGCCGGGGGCGCCGTCGTGTCGGGGCGCGTGGCGGCGATGTTGAGCACCTCGTCGGCAAAATCGCCGGCACCGGTGGCCACCTGGAGCGTGGCCAGATCCATGGGCGGCCAGGTGTCGGCATCGGGCTGCGCGAGCCCCTTCTGCTCCAGCACCAGGTGCAGCGGGCCGCTGCTGCACAGCTGCGCCGCGCCGTGTGCCGCCAGGTCCTTGCACAGGGTGGCGGCCGACACGTACAGCTCGGCACGCGAAGCCGGCATCATCAGCACCTGGCGGCTGGTGGCCGGCCGCTGGGTGGCGGTGGACTTGGCCACGCCGTCCACCGCCATCACCTGGAACGGCAGATAGAGCGGCGTGCCGCCCTGGCGGTCCGCCCGCAACCGCAGGATGTGGGTGACGTTGGCGCTCACGTTGGCAATGCGCAGCACGGCGCCCCGGCCGGCGCCCAGGTCGATGCGCGGCAGGTGCTGGCCGTTGACGGTGAACAGCCAGCGCCGGCTGCCATCGGTGGCGTCGCAGAAGCCCTGCGAAGGCGCCGTGGTCGAGCCGTCGCACAGCCCGGGGTCGAAGATCGGGTTGTAGCTCCAGCGCCCGGGAGTCGTGCCGCGCGCGAGCTGCAGATCCTTCAGCATCAGGTGGTGCAAATCGGTGCGGGCGCGGGCCTGCGCTTCGCGCTGGCGCGTCACCGCCGAGCCGCAGTGCCCGGGGCTGGCGGGATCGAGGCTGCAGGTGAGGTAGGCGTAGTCCCAGATGTCGCCGACGGTGATCAACCCGCTCATGCCGCCGCCCACCTGCGCGCCGGAGACCGAGTGCACGTGCGGGTGGTACCAGTACAGGCCCGAGGGGTGATCCGCCGGCACGGCGATGTCGTACTGCGCCTGGCCCTGCTCGGTCGGCAGCATGGCCATGTGGCCGGCGTGGCCCGATGCCATCGTGCCGGTGCAGCCCGCCGCCTGCGACTCGACGATGACGAAGGCGAAGTCGCCATAGCGGCCCTGCGCGTTCTTCGTGTGGGGCGAAACGATCAGACCGTGGGTGTGGATGTTGGTCTCGTCGGGTGGCGCGCGGCCCTCGCCGGCCGACAGCCCGCAGGTCAGGCGGTTCTTGAGCGTCAGCCGCACGTGCTGGCCGGCCCGCACGCGCCACAGCGCCGGCAGCAGCCCCGGCGTCTGCGGGCTGGCGCCGTACAGGTACAGCCCGTCGATCCGGCCGATGCCAGGCACGGTGGCCGAGCCGTTGCTGGCCGTCAGCGTGACGCTCACGCTGGGCCCGGCGGACGCTCGCACGGGCGGCTCGCGCAGCGGCTCCTGGCTGGCCTGAACCCCGAACATCACGTGCATCACCAAAAAAGTGATTGCACGCTTGCCTGCAGATCTAGACAGATGGCGCATGGCGGTCCTCCTCGAATGCCACGCTCGCGATCGTGCGCCGCGACGCGGGCATGGGAATCGCCTGCCAGGGGTACGAACCACCGCGCCGCACCCGATGCGCGCAGCACGCCTTCGCACACGACGTCAGCGGCCAAAATGGATAAAATGGCCTTTCTGGTACCAGACAAGGAACCAACCATGGCCGTGCCGATGTCCGCCGCAACCCTTTCCACCCAGAGCCTGTCCGAGTTGGCGCGCGCGCCGGCGTCCGACGTCAAGAAGCTCGGCTGGCGCGGCGTGATGCGCACCGTGGGGCGCGAGGGCCGCCTGCTGGTGACCAACCACGACCAGCCCGAGGCGGTGATCCTCTCGCTGGATGCCTACCGCGACCTCGCCGCCGCCGCGCAGGCGGCCCAGGCGCAGCAGCAATCGGCGCTCGACAGCCTGCGCCAGCGCTTCGACGAGCGCCTGGCCGCGCTGGAAGGCGCCGATGCCGCCACCCAGCTGCGCGACGTCTTCGGCCAGCCCCCCGCCTTGCAGGGCCAGGTGCGCGCCGGCGCCGGCCACTGATACCGACTTGCCTTCAAAAATATCAAACCGTTCACGCTGAGCCTGCCTGCGCGCCGCGTGAGGCGCAGGCAAGCCTGTCCTGAGCATGTCGAAGGGCTCAGCCCGAACGGTTCTTGCAGAATGAACGCGATTCGGCATGAGGCATCCGGCTGCGTCCGGCGACCGGGCGGTGCCGTGAGCAACCGCATCCAGGACTATTTTTTCAATAGCTGCCTGCGCCCGCCACCAAAGGGCTGTAGCCCTGTTTGATTCATATTTCCTGAACCATGAAGCCGAGGCCGGTGATCTACGTGCTGGCCGGCGTCAACGGCGCCGGCAAGAGCTCGGTGGGCGGCCACCTGCTCACGCGCGCCGGGCTGGCCTGGTTCAACCCCGATGCGTTCGCGCGCGAGCTGCGCGCCGCCGCCGGCGGCAGCGTTGAAAAAGCCAACGGCGCCGCCTGGCGCGAGGGCATGCGCCGGCTCGACGCCGCGCTGGCCGGTGGCGGCAGCTACGCGTTCGAGACCACGCTGGGCGGCCGCAGCGTGCCCGCTCGGCTGGCGCAGGCCGCGCGCACGCACGACGTGCTGATGTGGTTCTGCGGCCTGGCCACGCCCGAGCTGCACCTGGCCCGCGTGCAGGCCCGCGTGGCCGTCGGCGGCCACGACATCCCGGAAGCCAAGATCCGCGAGCGCTGGCAGGCCTCCATCGCCAACCTGATCGCCCTGCTGCCGCACTTGGCCGAGGCGCGCCTGTTCGACAACAGCGCCAGCGTCGCCCTTGGCGAGCCCGTGCCCGACCCGCTGCCCGTGGCCCATTTCCGCCACGGTGAACTCGTCTGGCCCACGGCCGACAACCTGGCCCAGCTGCGCCGCACCCCCGACTGGGCCAAGCCCGTGCTCGCCGCCGCGCTGCGCTGAGGTCTGCGGCCGGCATCGCCCATTGCTATCGTTTCAGAAGCTGCCTGCGCCCGCCAGACAAGGGCTGGAGGCATAAAAGACTTGAAATTCGAGTCTTGCCATTACCGGGTTCCAAGGGTGAAGAAACTTGACCCCGATGGCCGCGGAGCAGGCCATGCCAGCGACCGCCGTGGCCGGGCTTGTACCGGCCACTGGCGGTGTCCCCCCTCACGAAGTAAGAGGGGGGAAGGCGCGTCAGCGACTCAGGGGGGTGCGCCGAACTATGGCGCAAACCCGATCGACCGCTGCTCCCGCACCTCCGGCTTGATGCGGTGCTCGGCTTCGAGCTGCTCGAGGAATTCCTCCACCGAGAACTCGGCGGCCAGGATGTCGGTCTGGCGCTTCACGGCGGCGAAGTCGCCAGGGCACAGCTGCTCCAGCCGGGCCAGCCGGCGGCGCGCCTCGGGCGTGAACAGCTCGGCGTTGCCGCCCAGCGCCTCGGTGACGAACATCTTCTCGCGCTGCTCCGGCGTGAGCGGCATGAACTTGATCTTGAAGGTGAAGCGCCGCAGCGCCGCCTGGTCGATGCGGTCGAGCAGGTTGGTGGTGCAGATGAACACGCCGTTGTGGCGCTCCATCTGCTGCAGCATCTCGTTGACCTCGGTGACCTCGTAGCTGCGCTGGGCGCCGCGGCGATCCAGCAGGAAGCTGTCGGCCTCGTCCAGCAGCAGCACGGCTTTTTCGTCCGACGCCTCGCGGAACATGGCGGCCATGTTCTGCTCGGTCTCGCCGACGTACTTGCTCACCAGATCGGAGGCCTGCTTGATGATCAGCGGCTGGCCCAGGTGCTCGGCGATGTATTCGCCCAGCGCGGTCTTGCCGGTGCCGGGTGCGCCGTAGAAGCACAGCGCGCCGTGGCCGCGCGCCTTCAGCGCCTCGACGATGCGCGGGATCTCGAAACGGCTCTCGACGTTGAGCATGCCGAGGTCGTAGGTGGTGACCTGGCGGCGGCCCTTCTTCACCGAATCGGTGTCGCGGCGGCCGAGCGCAGCGTCGGCGTTCTTCAGCTGGCGCTCGATCAGCGCCTCGAAGGCCTCGCCGCCGGGCGTTTCATCGTGGTGCGCGAGTTCGGCGAAGCGCACGGCGGTGCGGATCTGCGCCGGCGTGAGGCCCTTGCGCTCGGTGAGCTTGGCGATGAAGGGCTCGCTCACCGCGACGCCGTCGAGCGTGCGGCGCACCAGCTGTTCGCGCGCGCCGGGCGGGGGCGATTTCAGCTCCAGGTGGTAGGCGAAGCGGCGGCGGAAGGCCGGGTCGATCTGCTCGATGCTGTTGGTGACCCAGATGGTCGGTACCGGGTTGCTTTCCAGGATCTGGTTGACCCAGGCCTTGCCGTTGACGCTGTGGCCCACGGCGCTGGCGAGCGCCTGCTGGTCCTGGCGCGCCATCAGGCCGGCGGCGTCGACGCTGATGGGCGGGAACACGTCTTCCACCTCGTCGAACAGCAGCGCTGCGGCCTCGGCGCCCTTCAGGAACACCTGGGCGATCTGCATGGAGCGGTAGCGGTCGCGGCCGGACAGGCTGTTGCCGTCGCGGTCGGCGTACTCGACCTCGAACAGATCGAGCCCGGCCTCGCGTGCCACCACCTTGGCCAGCTCGGTCTTGCCGGTGCCGGGCGGGCCGTAGAGCAGCACGTTGACGCCGGGCGCGCGGGTCTTCATGGCCTTGCGCAGCAGGTGGACGAGCACCTGCACGTCGTCGCCGACGAACTCAAAATCGCTCACCTTGAGCCCGCTCTTGCTGGCCGGGCGGGTGAACACGGCCATCAGCTCGGCGCGGTCGCGGTACTCGCGCATCAGCACCGGCGGGAGCTTTTCGCTGACCTTCATCAGGTCGGCCAGGTCGGTGATGCTGTGCTCGGAAATCAGGTTTTCGACCAGGCCGATGCGCTCCAGCCGGCCGCCGGCGCGCAGTGCCTCGCCCACCTCGCTGGCGGGCACGCCCGCCAGCTCGCCGATGGCGGCGTAGGCCTCAGGGGCGTTGTTGACCTTGAACTCCACCAGCAGGCTGCGCAGGTCGCGCTGGTAGCGGGTGAGGGTGCCGTACAGCAGCAGCGCGCGCTCGGCCTTGTTGAGCTGCAGCAGGTTGGACAGCTCGTCGATGTTCTTCTCGACCAGCGTGGACTGCTTCTTGAGCGCATGCATGAGCGCCTGCCCGGTGGCGTTGAGCAGCGCCAGCAGATCCTTGGGGGCGTCCTTGGCGTATTCGTCCAGGTAGAAGAACAGCGTGCCTTCTTCATACGGGCCGCGCCAGGTGCCGTGGCGCTCGAGGAATTCGGCGTTGGACAGCTGCTCGTGGCCGCGCCAGGAATCGTTGTCCCTGCAGCGACGGACCAGGAATTCGCGCACGCGCACCAGCACGGCCTCGGGCCACATCAGGTGCCGGCCGGTGAGGGCCATCATGCCGTTGATGTCGCGCCGCACGTTGAAGCGCGCGCCCTGCTGGCTGGCCAGCGTGAGCACGAACTGCGAGCACATCAGGTCCAGCACCGGGGCGCCGACCAGCCCCGGCGCGGCGATCATGCCCGCCGGCTCGCGAAAGGAAACGCTGCGTTTGGCCATTCCAACAACCTCCCCGTGCAGGTGGACGCGCCCGCGAAACGCGCGGCGAACGTGTTTCACCATAACGGAAAGCACGGGCGCTTGGAAGACATCCGATGCGGCTTAGACAGCTGGGCCTAATCGAAATACAACAAGCATTTCACGCTCGCGGCCCCGGCCCATCCTGCCCCAGGTATGCCACGCCGGCCGCGGCGATGCCGGCGACGGCCCCCAGCATCAGGGGCAGCGAGTTTGCGCCCACACCCCATGTCTGCCATCATGGGCCTGGTTTCAACCCGTGTGAGGAGTATCCGAATGAACGACATGGCCACCATGTGGGAATCGCTGCAAGGCTCCATGGGCGTGCACATTCCCCAGCTGCTCGGCGCGCTGGCGATCTTCATCGTCGGCTGGATCGTCGCCATGCTGGTGCGCGCCGGGGCACGCCGGGGCCTGGGCGCCCTGAAGATCAACGAGCGCTTTTCCGGCAACACGGGTCAGCGCGTGGACATCGAGGGCGTGGTCGGCCTGGTGCTGTTCTGGCTGGTGCTGCTGCTGACGCTGGCGGCGGTGTTCAACGCGCTGAACCTGTCGATGGTGTCGGGCTCCTTCGCGGCGCTGACCACGCAGATCTTCGACTACGCGCCCAAGCTGCTGGCCGCCGGCCTGCTGGCGCTGGTGGCCTGGCTGGTGGCCACGCTGGCACGCGGCGCGATCCAGAAGGTGCTCGACAAGACCTCGCTGGACGAGAAGCTGTCCGAACAGGCCAACATGTCGCCGATGAGCGAGAGCCTGTCGCAGGCGGTGTACTGGCTCATCATCCTGCTGTTCGTGCCGGCCGTGCTGGGCGCGCTGCAGATGGAGGGGCTGCTCACGCCGCTGCGCGAGATGACCGCCAAGGCCGTCGACATGCTGCCCAACCTGCTGGCGGCGCTGGTGATCGGCGGCGTGGGCTGGATCGTGGCCACCGTGCTGCGCAACCTGACCACCAACCTGCTGCGCTCGGCCGGGGCCGACCAGGTGGGCGCGCGCGCCGGCCTGGCCGAGACGGTGCAGATCTCGCGCCTGGCCGGGCTGCTGGTGTTCATCGCGGTGTTCGTGCCTTCGCTGATCGCCGCGCTGGACGCGCTGAAGATCGAGGCCATCTCCCGCCCCGCCACCGACATGCTGGCGCTGCTGATGGATTCGGTGCCGCGCATCGTGGCGGCCGGCCTGATCCTGGTGATCACCTGGATGGTGGCCACCTTCGCCTCGCGCCTGCTGGCCAGCCTGCTGGCCGGCGTGGGGCTGGACACCGTGCCGGCCAAGCTGAACATGGCGCAGGCGTTCCAGAAGACGCCGCTGTCCACGCTGATCGGCCGGGTGGCGCTGGTGTTCGCCATGCTGTTCGCCGCGGTCGAGGCCGGCAACCAGCTCGGCTTCGGACGCTTCTCGGACGTCATCACCACCTTCATCGAGTTCGCCGGCGACGTGCTGCTGGGCTCGGTGATCTTGGTGGTCGGCTTCATGCTGGCCAACGTGACCTACGAAGCCATCGTGCGCGCCAGCGGCAGCGGCTCGACCACGCTGGCCCGCGTGGCGCGCTTCGCCATCCTGGGCATCGTGGTGGCCATGGGCCTGCGCGCCATGGGCATTGCCGACGACATCGTCAACCTGGCCTTCGGCCTGACGCTGGGCGCGGTGGCGGTGGCGGTGGCGCTGTCCTTCGGGCTGGGCGGGCGCGAGGCGGCGGGGCGGCTGATGTCGCGCTGGCTCGACCGCTTCTGCACCGACGACAAGACCGGCCCGCGGGACGGCCAGCCTTGAGCGGCGCCCCCGCCGCGGCCGAGCCGCCGGCGCTGCAGGCGGCCCTGGCCGGGCTGTTCGCGCCCTGGGTGCAGGCGCTCGGCCTGCGCGTCGAGCAGGCCGGCGATGCCGAGGTCACCCTGCGCCTGCCCGCCAGCGACCAGCTGGCGCGCGAAGGCGGCACGCTGTGCGGCCAGGCCATGATGGCGGCCGCCGACACCGCCATGGTGCTGGCGCTGATGCGGCAGTTCGGCGAGTTCCGCCCCTGCACCACGGTGCAGATGAACACCAGCTTCCTGCGCCCGCTGACGGGCCAGGACGCGCTGGTGCACGCCCGCGTGCTGCGCGCCGGCCGCAGCCTGGCCTTCGGCGAGATCGACATAGCCGGCGCCCGCGACGGCAAGAGCGTCTGCCGGGCCAGTGTCACCTACGCGTTGCTGTAGGGCCTGTTCACGTTATTTTGGGCGTGCGAACAGGCTTGAAACAGTGCCAATCGAGGCGCCGGGCGCCGTGCAGACCGGGTGTCTGCACCAGGAGCGCAACAACGAGTGGCGCCGTTTCAAGCCGGTTCCCTTCGGGTTGCGACCCGAAAGGGCCATCGCCAGCGTTGCCATCCTTGGCAAGGTACCTACCTTGCCGGCGGCTGGCGCCTTGGCGCTGGCCCTTTCGGATCGCAACGCATCGCCCAAAATAGCGTGAACAGGCCCAAGGGCCTTCCCGGGGCCCTTTTTGGCCCCTTCCCCGCTAGAATCCGCCTTCCCCGTCCACCAACGAGCCGAGCACGGCCGAGCCACCATGACCGCCAGCCCCGCCACCACGCACGACGAAGCCGCCTCCACCGACGCCGTGGAAAACGTGACCCACTACATCCCCTGGGTGATCCCCGTGGGGGGCGCGATCCTGATCTTCCTGCTCGCCTTCATCGCCGTGATGATGGCCTGATTCAACGCCAGATTGGCCTGCAGCCCGCAAGAGACAAGCGGCGGCAGCTATTGATTTTGAAGTGTTGACCGGGCTTTGCAGTCCGCCGCACCGCCACCCCAGGTGCCGCCGCCCGGTTTCATAAAATTGACATCCTGGCCCCAGCGCCCGCCCAGCCGTACGGGCGGCCCGGCCCCTCCAGCTTCTGAAGCCGCTTTCTTTCCCGAGCCCTGTGCACCGCCAGGGCTGCGGAAAGACAGTTTTCATTCTCTGGAGCTTCACCGATGAACATCCCCGCCGTGACGCCGGGCCTCAAGCAGCGCCTGAATGTGCCCGACTACGTGCAGAACGCACGCCTGATCGCCTGGGTCGGCGAGATGGCCGACCTCTGCAAGCCCGACCAGGTCCACTGGTGCGACGGCAGCCAGGCCGAGTACGACCGCCTGTGCGATCAGCTGGTGCAGGCGGGCACCTTCCGCAAGCTCAATGCGGCCAGGCGCCCGGGCTCGTTCCTCGCCTGCTCCGACCCATCCGACGTGGCGCGCGTGGAAGACCGCACCTTCATCTGCTCCGAGAAGCAGGAAGACGCCGGCCCCACCAACAACTGGACACCCCCGGCCGAGATGCGCGCCAAACTGCAGCCGCTGTTCGACGGCTGCATGCGCGGCCGCACCATGTACGTGATCCCCTTCAGCATGGGCCCGCTGGGCAGCCCCATCGCCCACATCGGCGTGGAGCTTTCCGACAGCGCCTACGTGGCAGTCAACATGAAGCTGATGACCCGCATGGGCCGCGGCGCCGTCGAGGTGCTGGGTGAGGACGGCGCCTTCGTGCCCTGCGTGCACACCGTGGGCGCGCCGCTGGCCGCCGGCCAGAAGGACCAGACCGCCTGGCCCTGCAACCCCGAGACCAAGTACATCGTCCACTACCCGGAAACGCGCGAGATCTGGAGCTACGGCTCGGGCTACGGCGGCAACGCCCTGCTGGGCAAGAAATGCTTCGCGCTGCGCATCGCCTCCAAAATGGGGCAGGACCAGGGCTGGCTGGCCGAGCACATGCTGATCCTGGGCGTGACCAACCCCGAGGGCAAGAAGTACCACGTGGCCGCCGCCTTCCCCAGCGCCTGCGGCAAGACCAACTTCTCGATGCTGGTGCCGCCGGAAGGTTTCGCCGGCTGGAAGGTCACCACCATCGGCGACGACATCGCCTGGATCAAGCCCGGCGCGGGCGGCAAGCTGTACGCCATCAACCCCGAGGCGGGTTACTTCGGCGTCGCCCCCGGCACCAACACGCTGACCAACCCCAACTGCATGGCCAGTCTGGACAAGGACGTGATCTTCACCAACGTCGCCCTGACGGACGACGGCGACGTGTGGTGGGAAGGCATGGAGAAAGACCACGGCCAGCTGCCCGCGCACCTGATCGACTGGCAGGGCAAGGACTGGACGCCCGAAGACGGCAAGGCCGGCCGCAAGGCGGCCCACCCCAACGCGCGCTTCACCGTGGCCGCCACCAACAACCCCGCCCTCGACACCGCCTGGGACGACCCGGCCGGCGTGGCGATCGACGCCTTCATCTTCGGCGGCCGCCGCTCCACCACCGTGCCGCTGGTGACCGAATCGCGCGACTGGACGGAAGGCGTCTACATGGCCGCCACCATGGGCTCCGAGACCACCGCCGCCGCCTTCGGCGCGCAGGGCGTGGTGCGGCGCGACCCGTTCGCCATGCTGCCCTTCTGCGGCTACAACATGGCCGACTACTTCGGCCACTGGCTCAAGGTCGGCGGCAAGCTGCAGGGCGCTGGCGCCACGCTGCCGCGCATCTACTGCGTCAACTGGTTCCGCAAGGACGCCGGCGGCAAGTTCGTCTGGCCCGGCTACGGCGAGAACATGCGCGTGCTCAAGTGGATCATCGACCGCGTGGAAGGCCGCGTGGACGGCCAGGAAACCATGTTCGGCGTCAGCCCGCAGTACGGCGAGATCAACTGGACCGGCCTGGCCTTCAGCCCCGAGCAGTTCGCCACCGTGACCAGCCTCGACAAGGAAGCCTGGGCGCAGGAGTTCCAGCTGCACGACGAGCTGTTCGACCAGCTGGCCCAGGGCCTGCCGCAGGCGCTGTCCGACACCAAGGCCGCCATGGAAGCGCGCCTGGAAGAGCTGCTGGCCACGCACTGACGCGGCCCGCGCCGCTCAGCGGAAAGCCCGTGCATGCACGGGCTTTTTTTGTGGCCCGCCGTGGCCGGGCGGGTGGGGCAGAGCGCTTCAGGTTGCTATTGTGTTCATAGCTGCCTGCGCCCGCCATACCTGGTCTGAAAGCTGATTTCCTTCAAAAAATCAGCCGATGGCCGTCACTCCAGCGTGATGTTGGCGCTCTTGATCACCTCGCGCCACTTGGCGCGCTCGGCCGTGAGGAACTTGCCGTAGGCCTCGGGCGTGCCGCCCACCACGATGCCGCCGGTGGACTCGATGGAGCTGCGCACCTCGGGCGTCTTCAGGGCCTCGTTCACGGCGGCGTTGAGGCGCTGGATCACCGCCGGCGGCGTGCCGGCCGGCGCGATCATGCCGAGCCAGTTGTACGACTCGAAGCCCTTGATGCCGGCCTCGTCCAGCGTGGGCACGTTGGGCAGCACCTTCACGCGCTGGTCGCTCGACACCGCGATGGCGCGCACCTTGCCGGCCTGGATGGCGGGCAGCGCGGCGTAGCCCATCTCGAACATGAAGCTCAGGTGCCCGGCCATCAGGTCCTGCGCCGCCGGCGCGCCGCCCTTGTAGGGCACGTGCGTCATCTCGGTCCTGGTCTGGTAGGCCAAGAGCGCGCCCGACAGGTGGTGCGCGCCGCCCACGCCGGAGGAGCCGTAGCTCAGCGTGCCCGGGTTGGCGCGCGCGGCGGCCACCAGCTCGCCCACGCTCTTGAACGGCTGGTTGGGTGCCACGGTGAGGAACAGCGGCGCCTCCTCGATCAGCACCACGGGCAGCAGGTCACGCTGCGCGTCGTAGGGCAGCTTCTTCATCAGGATCGGGTTGGTCACCAGCGGCGCCGGCGAGCCGAAGCCGAAGGTGTGGCCGTCGGTGGCGCGGGCGATGGCGTCGGTGCCGGTCACGCCACCCGCGCCGGCGCGGTTCTCGATCACCACCGGCTGGCCCAGCGCGCGGCTGAGCGGCTCCGACAGCTTGCGCGCCCGCGTGTCGGCAAAGCCGCCGGCCGCGTAGGGCACGATGAACCTGACCGGCCGGCTCGGCCAGGCCTCCTGCGCCCAGGTGGGGGCCGCCAGCCCCGGCAGGCCAGTCAGCGCGCCGGTGGCCGCCAGCGCGGCGGCGGCCTGCAGCAGGACACGGCGCGCGGGCGCCTTGAGGATCGGCAGGAAAGCTTGGCGTGTCGGTGCGGGCATGGTGTTTCTCGTGGGGAGATGAAGGCGTGCGTGATGGGAAAGGTCGGTGTCGCTCGGGGCGGGAGGCGTTCGCAGGCGGCGGGCTGCCGGCGCGCGGCCTCGGCGGTCTCCCGAGCCTGCCGGGACAGGCACGATACGGACGGCGGTACGCTGCGTCAATCCGCGGCGCAACGGACGGGCGCCGGGCAACGTCCGCCAGCGCGTGCACGAGGTGCGCAGCAGCTATGGTATTGATAGCTGCCTGCGGCCGTCAGCAAAGGGCTGGAGCCATTTTTGCCTGAAAACTGGCGCACAGGGCCGCCAGGCACCCGGGCGGCTGGCATGATCAGGGTTTCCCCGCACGGAGCAGTTCCCATGCAGCCAACCACCACCGTCACCCTTCCGCGGCTCCTGCGCCGCAGCTTCGCCGCCGGCCTGCTGATGGCCGCGGCCGGCCTGGCCAGCGCCCAGCCGGGCGGCGCGCCGATCCGCCTGCTGGTCGGCTTTCCGGCCGGCGCGGGCTCGGACAACATCGCCCGCATCCTGGCCGACAAGCTGAAGGACCAGCTGGGCACCAGCATCGTGGTGGAAAACCGCGCCGGCGCCGGCGGGCAGATCGCCGCCCAGGCGCTGAAAGCCGCCGCGCCCGACGGCCACACGCTGTTCCTGAGCCACGACCACAGCATCGCCATCCTGCCGCAGGTCATCAAGAACCCGGGCTTCAACCCGGCGGCGGACTTCACGCCGGTGGCGGGCTTCGCCACCTTCGCCAACGTGCTGGCCGTCTCCGGCGGCACGCCCGCCAGGACCATCCAGGAATACGTGCGCTGGGTGAAGACCGCGCGCGGCGGCAAGGACACCATCGGCGTGCCGGCGCCGGGCTCGATCCCGGTGTTTCTGGTGCAGCTGATCGGCCAGAAATACGGCATCGACGTGCAGGCCGCGCCCTACCGCGGCTCCGCGCCCATGACGGCCGACATGCTGGGCAACCAGATCAGCTCGGGCATCGCCTCGGTGCCGGACTTCATCCAGTACCAGAAGGACGGCCATGTGCGCATCGTCGCCACCATCGGCGCCAAGCGCGACCCGCTGCTGCCCCAGGTGCCCACCTTCACCGAACTCGGCTTCGACAACCTGCGCGATTACCCGTGGTACGGCATCTTCGCCCCCGCCGGCACGCCGCAGCCCTTCGTCGACAGGTTCGGCGCCGCCCTGCAGAAGGTGCTGGCCATGCCCGACGTGAAGCAGAAACTCACCGACCTGGGCCTCAACGTCGCCTACGAACCGCAAGGCCAGTTCGCCGGCCGCGTGCGCACCTACACGCAGACCTGGGAGAAGATCATCAGGGACAGCGGCTTTAGGCCGTTGTGAGAACACCCCCCTGAGCCGCTGACGCGTCTTCCCCCCACTGCTGCGCGAGGGGGACAACGCCAGTGCTCGGTACAAGCCCGAGCACGGCGTTCACTTGCATGGCCTGCTCCGCGGCCTTCTGGGGGTGCCAGAACTAACCGCGCAGCCTGTTGACTGCTCCGGGGCCGAGCGAAGCGATGGCCCGTGTTCCCCAATCCCCTCTAGCCGTGCCGAGAAGCGCAGGGCGTGGGGCGGGCATGGGCTGCGCAGCAAGACCATGCTTCGTGCTCTGACTCGCTGCGGCTGTCCGAGCGGAGCGCCCTTCGGGGCGCGTAGCGAGTTCCGCAGCGCCGCCCCGCGCATGAGCATCACAGGCTGCCCGCAGCGAAGCGAAGGGACACGGCCAGTGGGGTCGCCTTTTCTTTGCCTACTTTCTTTTGGCGAAGCAAAAGAACGTAGGTGCGCCGCCGGGCGCACATCCCGGCCTCCAGCGCCACCAGAAGCACTCCGTTTTCAATAGCTGCTTGCGCCCGCCACGCTTGGGCAAAGCACCGATTTCATTCAAGAAACCGAGTGTCGTCCACAAGTGCGGGCACGCGCACGCTCAGCCCCGCGCCGCCTCCAAAGGAATCGGCGGCAGGAAACCGACGGCTGGTGCGCAGGGCTTCGACGAGCCTGCCTTGAGCCTGCCGAAGGGCTCAGCCCGGACAGCGGACAACCCGCACGCCGGTCCCGGAAGATTTGAATGAAATCAGCCTGCAGCCCTTTCAGAGCGGGCGCAGGCAGCTATCAATTCAGGATCAACCCGAGCGCCTGTTCAGGCGCTGTCAAGGCCTGGCGAAACGGGCGCGCGCCAACGCGGCGGCGCCCGTGCGGGCCGTCAGCTCACCACGCCCAGAAAGGCGATGGCGGCGCGGCGCAGTTCGATGGCGTGGAACGGGTCGGTGCCGGCGCTGGCTTCGGCGCGGGCCATGAGCTCGGCTGGCAGGCTCTGGTTGCGGCGCTGGGCCGCGGGTTGCTGGGAAAACAGACGTTGCAGAAGTTGGTTCAACATGACAGTTCGGGATTGGCGGTTGCTTGGCCGCTTCCCTGGGTTGGCTTTTGGCCGGTCAGCGAATTGTAAGCCTGGCCTAGGGTTTACCCTAGAGTCCGCGCTCCAATCGGGGACAAGACGTTGCGCGCAGCGCACTTCCGCACACCGCCTGTGGCCCTGCGGCAACGGCGCGCCGTCCATCCAGCCCAGGCAGACCACGCCATCAGACCCGGGCAGATGGCACACGTCTTGCATAGCATCTTGTATACAAGACAGGATGCTTATTTATGGTGCACGCATCGCCCAGCCTCCCGGAGCCGCGCCCCGAGCTCGACGGCACCGCGGCAGCCGCCTGGATTACCCGGCTGCCGCAGCCCCTGCCGCCGCTGCAAGCCCCGGTTGAAGGCGGCCCCGCCCCCCTGGCCGGGCTGCGCTTCGCCGTCAAGGACAACATCGACGTGGCCAGCCTGCCGACCACGGCCGCATGCCCTGCCTTTGGGCACGTGGCCACCGAAGACGCCGGCGTGGTGCAGCGCCTGCGCCGCGCCGGCGCCCTGGTGGCCGGCAAGACCAACCTCGACCAGTTCGCCTGCGGCCTGAACGGCACGCGCTCGCCCTACGGCGCCGTACCCAACGCGTTCGATCCGGCCTACGTGAGCGGTGGCTCCAGCTCGGGTTCGGCCTTCGCTGTCGCCACGGGCGAGGTGGACTTCGCGCTCGGCACCGACACCGCCGGCTCCGGTCGCGTGCCGGCCGGGCTGAACAACATCGTCGGGCTCAAGCCCTCGCGCGGGCTGGTCAGCGCGCACGGCGTGGTGCCGGCGGCCCAGAGCGTGGACTGCGTCTCGATCTTCGCGCGCACCGTGGAGCTGGCGGCGCGCGTGCTGTGCGCGGCCATGGGCCCGGACCCGCGCGACCCGTACTCCCGCGAGCTCACCCTGGCGCCGGCGCACTGGCCCGCCAGCTTCCGCTTCGGCGTACCTTCGCTGCGCGCCTTCTTCGGCGACACGCAGGCCGAGGCCGCGTTCGACCTCGCCATCGAACGCCTGCAGGCGCTGGGCGGCACGCCGGTGGAGATCGACTACACCCCGCTGGCCGAGGCCGCGGCGCTGCTGTACGACAGCGCGCTGGTGGCCGAGCGCTACGCCGCCGTGCGGCCGTTCTTCGACGCGCATGAGGCAGCGGTGATCGAGCCGGTGCGCACCATCCTCGCGCAGGGCCGCGCCTACGATGCCGCGCAGCACGTGGAGGCGCAGACACGCCTGCGCGCGCTGGGCCAGCGGGCCGCGGCCATGTGGGAGCGGATCGACGTGCTCGCCGTGCCCACCGCGCCGACGCATTGCACCATCGCCGACATGCGGGCCGACCCGGTGGCCCGCAACAGCCGGATGGGCGTGTACACCAACTTCGTCAACCTGCTGGATTACGCCGCGCTCTCCGTACCCAGCAGTCTGCGGCCGGACGGCCTGCCCTTCGGCATCACGCTGATCGGCCCCTGCGGCAGCGACCTGGCGCTGGCCGCCCTCGGGCAGCGCTACCACCACGCCACCGGCCTGCCGCTGGGCGCCACCGGCGAAGCGATGCCGGCGCCGCTGCCGCTGCCGCAGGCGCCGGCCGCGGCGACCGTCCAGGTGGCGGTGGTGGGCGCCCACCTTTCCGGCATGCCGCTGAACGGCCAGCTGACCGAGCGCGGCGCCCGCCTGGTGGCCAGCACCCGCACCGCCCCGCAGTACCGCCTGTTCGCCCTGCCCGGCACCACCCCGCCCAAGCCCGGCATGGTGCGCACCGCACCCGGTGAAGGCGCCGCCATCGCGGTCGAGGTCTGGGACATGCCGCTCGACCGCTACGGCTCCTTCGTCGCCCTGATCCCGGCGCCGCTGGGCATCGGCACCCTGACGCTGGAGGACGGCAGTGCCGTGCAGGGCTTCCTGTGCGAGCCGCTGGCGCTGGCCGGCGCCCAGGACATCAGCCACCACGGCGGCTGGCGCGCCTACATCCGTTCGCTGGCCGCCTGAGGCCCCGCGTTTTTTCTTCTCTTTTTTTGTTGTCCCAAGGAGTACCCACCATGACCTCGACCAACCGCCCCGCCACCGTTTCCCGCCGCCGCGCGCTGCAGGCCAGTGGCGCCGCCCTGGCCGCCCTGGCGGCGCCCGCCCTGGTGCGTGCCCAGACGCCAAAGATCCGGATCGGGTACTGGCCCATCGCCGCCGGCCTGCCGTTTTATTCCGCTGTGGAGCTGGGTTACTTCAAGGACGCCGGCCTCGACGTCGAGGTGCAGCGCTACGCCGGCGCCCAGCAGATCATGGAAGCCATGCTGTCGGGCCGCAGCGACGGCAGCGCCAACGGCACCGGCTCGGCCAACATCGCCATCGGCGAGCTGGCCTCGCCCGGCACCTTCAAGCTGTTCTGCTCCAACCCCAGCAACGCCAAGAACGTGCTGGACGAAGTGCTGGTGCCCGCGGGCAGCCCGGCCAAGACCATCGCCGACCTGAAGGGCAAGAAGGTGCTGTCCGGCCCGGGCATCCAGAACACCACGCTGGCCAAGACCGTGCTCGAGCGCGGCGGCGCCACCGGCGCCACGGTGACCGAGCTGCCGATCGGCCAGCACGTGGCCGCGCTCGCGGCCGGCCAGGCCGACGCCTGCTACACGCTGGAGCCCACCGGCACCATCGGCCGCATGAAGGGCGCCACCCGCACGCTGGAGGCCGGCGTGATCGCCAGGTACATCCTGGGCGACCCGATGGCGCCGTGGTTCGGCGGCTCGGCCTCGCTCACCTCCGCCTTCATCCGCCAGCACCCGGAAGAGGCGCGCAAGTTCATCACCGCCTATGGCAAGGGCGTGGACTACGTGCGCAAGCAACCGGCCGAGGCACGCGGCTTCCTCAAGGGCTACACCGCCATCGAGGGCGCGCTGACGGCCGAGGTCCCGCTGGCCGCCTACACCATGTACAACGAGTTCACCACCAGCGACATCGCGTACTTCCAGAAGTTCTTCGACCTGTTCTCGGACAAGGGCGTGTTCAGCGCCCGGCTGAAGGTCGATTCCATGCTCTACAAGGGCTGAGGCCATGGCCGAGACAAGCCTCCCGGCGGCCGCGCCCTGGGCGGGGGCCAGCGGCGCCGCGCCGCGCCCGCCGATGAGCGACCGGCTGCTGCCCTTCATCGGGCCCGTGGTCCTGTTCATCGTCTGGGACCTGGTGGTGCGCATGGGCTGGATCAAGCCCATCCTGCTGCCCTCGCCCGCCGACACCGTCGCCACGCTCGTCACCGGCCTGGCCGGCGGCGCGCTGCTGACCGACTTCGCGGTCACCGTGTGGCGCACGCTGCAGGCCTTTCTCATCGCCGCGGTCGTGGGCGTCCCGCTGGGGGTGCTGCTGGGCAGCAACGAGAAGGCCTACCGCAGCGTGGAGTTCCTGGTGGACTTCTTCCGCTCCACACCGTCGTCGGCGCTGATCCCGCTGTTCCTGCTGATCTTCGGCGTCTCGGAGATCAACAAGGTCGCCATCGCTGCCTTCGGCGCGCTGCTGATCGTGGTGTTCAACAGCGCCTACGGCGTCATCAACGCGCGCAAGCAGCGCATGATGGCCGCCAAGGTCATGGGGGCCACCCGCTGGCAGATCTTCCGCGACGTGCTGGTGTGGGAAAGCCTGCAGCCGAGCTTCGTCGGCCTGCGCTCGGCGGTGTCGATGGCGCTGGTGATCGTCATCGTGGCCGAGATGTTCATCGGCTCCGACACCGGGCTGGGCCATCGCATCATCGACGCGCAGCAGATCCTCAACGTCAAGACCATGTACGCGGCGATCCTGGCGGCGGGCGCGCTGGGCTACGCGCTCAACATCCTGTTCCTGGTGCTGGAGCGCCGCATCGTCCACTGGAGCGGCCGATGAGAGCAGCCAACGACATCGTGCGCAGCGGGCCCGTGTACGCGGACGTGCCCAGGCCGAAGTTCCAGCCCGGACCGGCCGGCACGCACATCACCATCCGCGGGCTGACCAAGTACTTCGCGGGCTGGCCGCTGTACGAGAACTTCGACCTCGACATCCCCAAGAACGCCATCGTCTCGGTCTTCGGGCCCAACGGCTGCGGCAAGAGCACCTTGATCAACATGATCGCCGGGCTGGTGCCCATCGACGCCGGCGAGATCCTGTTCGACGGCAAGTCGCTCAAGGACACCAAGATCGGCTACGTGTTCCAGAACTACCGGGAAGCGATGTTTCCGTGGATGCGCACCATCGACAACATCGCCTACCCGCTCAAGCTGGAAGGCCGCAGCAAGGCCGAGGTCGATCGCCGCATGGAGGAGCTGGTGGCCAGCTTCGACGTCAAGTTCGACCTGCACCGCTACCCGTACGAGCTCTCCGGCGGGCAGCAGCAGACCGCTTCCATCATGCGGGCGCTGGCGCCCGAACCGGAGGTGCTGTTCCTCGACGAGCCGTTCTCCGCGCTGGACTTCGAGATGACGCTGTTCATCCGCGAAAAGCTGCAGGAGGTGTTCATGGCCACCGGCACCACCATGCTGCTGGTGTCGCACGACCTGGAGGAAGCGGTGTACCTGGCCGACCAGGTGCTGCTGCTGACCAAGCGGCCCACCCGGGTGGCCGAGATCCTGCGCTACGACGACCCGCGGCCGCGGACAGTGGAAACACTCAGCACGCCCAGCTTCGTGGCGACCAAGAAACTCAGCCTGGAAATCTTCCAGCGGGAGGTGCGACGATGAAACCCACCGGGATCGAGAACTACGTCGACGCCGCGGCGGCCACCCTCGGACTGCCACTGCGTCAGGACCACCGGCCGGGCGTGCTGCGCTACTTCGAGCTGGCCGCGGGCTTCGCCGCGCTGCTGGAGGCCGTGCCGCTGGAGCCCCATCACGAGAACGCCACGACCTTCGTGCCGGTCTCGCCGCCGGAGCCGGGGACATGAGCGCCGCCCAGTTGCTGCGCCGCGATGGTTCGGCCATGGCGGAGGCCGTGCGCAACGGCCAGGTCAGCGCTTCGGCCCTGGTGCAGGCCGCACTGGACCGCATCGCCGCCACCGATGGCCAGGTGAACGCCTTCACCGACGTGTTGCGCGACCGCGCCTTGCGGCGGGCGGCCCAGGTGGACGCTTCGCTGGCCGGCCCGGCGGGGGCGCGCACGCGCGAGCTGCCGTTGCTGGGAATGCCGTTCGCGGTCAAGAACCTGTTCGACATCGCGGGGCTGCCGACGCTGGCCGGCTCGAAGATCGAACGCCAGGCCGCGCCGGCCCGAGCGGACGCGCTGCTGGTGCGCCGGCTGGAACAGGCCGGCGCGGTGCTGGTCGGCGCGCTCAACATGGACGAGTACGCCTACGGCTTCACCACCGAGAACAGCCACGTCGGCCCGGCGCACAATCCGCACGACCTCAGCCGCATCGCGGGCGGATCGTCCGGCGGCAGTGGCGCGGCAGTGGCCGCCGGCCAGGTGCCACTGACCCTGGGTTCGGACACCAACGGTTCCATCCGTGTGCCCGCCTCGCTGTGCGGGGTGTTCGGCCTGAAACCCACGTACGGCCGGCTGCCGCGCACCGGCAGCTATCCGTTCGTCTCCAGCCTGGACCATCTGGGGCCCTTCGCCCGCTCGGTACGCGACCTGGCTGCGGCCTACGACGCGATGCAGGGCCCCGAGGCGCCTGTCCCCCACGACCCCGGCTGCGCACAGCGTGCCGCCGAGCCGGTCACCAACCTGCTGGCGGCCGGCTCACGCGGCCTGCGCGTCGGCGTGCTCGGCGGCTGGTTCCGCGAACAGGCGCTGCCCGAAGCCCTGGCCGCCGTGGACGCCGTGGCTCAGACGCTCGGCGCCTACCGGACGGTGGAACTGCCCTGGGTGGAAGAAGGGCGCGCAGCGGCCTTCCTGATCACCAACGCCGAGGGCGCGGCCCTGCATCTGCCGGACCTGCGCCGCCGCCCGCAGGACTTCGAGCCGCTGTCGCGCGACCGCTTCCTGGCCGGCACGCTGCTGCCGGCCGCCTGGGTGGCGCGCGCCCAGCGCGTGCGGCGCCTCTACGCGGAAGCGGTGGCGCGCGTGCTGGGCCAGTTCGACGTGCTGCTGGCGCCGGCCACGCCCTGCGCGGCCACGCCCATCGGCGCGGAGAGCTTCGACCTCAACGGCCGCCAGCTGCCGGTGCGGCCCAACATGGGGCTGCTCACCCAGCCGATCTCATGCATCGGCCTGCCGGTATGCGCCGTGCCGGTCTGGGGCGCGGGCTCGCGCCTGCCGGTGGGCGTGCAAGTGATCGGCGCACCCTGGCGCGAAGACATCGTGCTGCGCGTCGCAGCCGAACTCGAACGTGCCGGCACCGCCCAGGCGCCGGTGGCCGACCTGGCCTGAGAGGCTTCGATGATCGACAACGCCCAAATCAACCTGACCGACGTGGTGGCCGAAGTGCGCGCCGCCTTCGACCGCTACGAGGACGCGCTCGTGCACAACAAGGTGGAGGTGCTGGACGAGCTGTTCTGGAACAGCCCGCACACGCTGCGCTACGGCGCCACCGAGAACCTGTACGGCTATGAGGAGATCGCGGACTTCCGTGCCGGCCGGCCGTTGCAGGGCCTGATGCGCGAGTTGCTGCGGGTGGAGATCACCACCTACGGCCGCGACTTCGCGACCGCGAACTGCGAGTTCCGGCGCGAAGGCAGCACCCGAACGGGGCGCCAGAGCCAGACCTGGATGCGCACTGCACCGGGATGGCGCGTGGTTGCCGCCCACGTCAGCCTGCTGGGCTGAAAAGCCCGCTCTTTTCGTGCCCGCCCAGGCCTGATCTACGTGGTACGGAATATGCATGCAGTCTTGTATCCAAGTTTGGATTGAATGTTGTCCCGACCCCGCCTTGCTTCCTCATCAACCCCGGAGAGCTTCATGAACCAGTTCAACCGCCGCGATTCCCTCAAGTCCCTGGCCGCGTTCGGTGCCGCCGGCACGCTCGGCATGCTGAGCCCGCTGGCGCGGGCGCAGAAGCCCATCACCGTGGGCGTCATCTACGTCGGCCCGCGCGACGACTACGGCTACAACCAGGCGCACGCGCAGGCTGCGGCGGAACTGAAGAAGCTGCCCGGCGTGAAGCTGGTGGAAGAGGAGAACGTGCCCGAGACGGTGGCCGTGCAGAAGACCATGGCCGGCATGATCGCCCAGGACGGCGCCTCGCTGCTGTTCCCCACCTCGTTCGGCTACTTCGACCCCCACATCCTGGCCGTTGCGCCCAAATACCCGGACGTGCGCTTCTCCCACTGCGGCGGCCTGTGGACCGAAAAGAACCCCAAGAACGTGGGCAGCTTCTTCGGCTACATCGATGAGTGCCAGTACCTGAACGGCGTGGTGGCCGGCCACATGACGAAGAGCAACAAGATCGCCTTCGTCGCCGCCAAGCCGATCCCGCAGGTGCTGCGCAACATCAACGCGTTCACCATGGGCGCCCGCTCGGTCAAGCCGGGCATCACCTGCCACGTGATCTTCACCGGCGACTGGTCGATGGCCGTGAAGGAGGCCGAGGCCACCAACAGCCTGGCCGACCAGGGCTGCGACGTGTTCACCATGCACGTGGACGGCCCCAAGGTGGTGGTCGAGACCGCCGCCAAGCGCGGCAAGATGGTGTGCGGCTACCACGCCAGTCAGGCCAAGCTGGCACCCAACGCCTACCTGACCGGTGCCGAGTGGAACTGGCTCACCGCCTACAAGACCATCCTCGCTGCCGCGCAGGCCGGCAAGCCGCACCCCAACTTCCTGCGCGGTGGCCTGAAGGAGGGCTACGTCAAGACCTCGGCCTACGGCCCGATGGTCACCGACGCCGCGAAGAAGCAGGCCGACGACATCAAGGCCAAGATGATCGCGGGCAGCTTCGACATCTTCAAGGGACCGCTGAAGGACAACAAGGGCAAGGAAATCATCGCCGCCGGCAAGGTGCAGAAGCAGACCGACCTCGAGCTGGAGAAGATGAACTACCTGGTCGAAGGCGTGGTGGGTTCGATCGGCTGATCCGCCATGCGTGCCGCGCTGCGCGAAGCACTGCTGCCTGTGCTGGCCATCCTGGCGGCGCTGCTGCTGTTTGGCCTGTTCGTCTTCGCGGCGGCCGACGTCAGCCCGCTGGAGGCCTGGAGCGTGCTGTACCAGGGCGCCTTCGGCAGCTGGTTCTCGTGGCAGAACACGCTGCAGCGCGCGGCGCCCCTGATGCTCACGGCCCTGTGCGTGGCCATCCCGGCGCGGGCCGGGCTGATCATCATCGGCGGCGAGGGCGCGCTGGTGCTCAGTGGCCTGGCCTGCGCGGCGCTGGCGGCCCTGGTGCCACTGCCGCAGAACCTGGCCGGCACGGTGCTGGTCTGTGCCGCCGGCGCGCTGGCCGGCGCGCTCTGGATCATGCTGGCCGGCGCGCTGCGTCAGTACCGCGGCATCAACGAGACCATCAGCAGCCTGCTGCTGGCCTACGTGGCGATCGGCCTGTTCAAGCACATCGTCGAGGGGCCGCTGCGCGACCCGGCCAGCCTGAACAAGCCGTCCACGCCGTCGCTCGGTGAGGGCCTGCTCATCGGCGGCATCGCCGGCACCGACGTGCACTGGGGGCTGGCACTGGGGGTGGTGGCCTGCCTTGGGCTGGGCCTGTGGCTGCGGTTCACCGCCTCGGGCTTCTCCGTGCGCGTGGTCGGTGGCAACCCACGGGCCGCACAGCTGGTGGGTCTGCCCGCCGGGCGGCTGCTCCTGCTGGCCTGCGCGCTCGGCGGCGCCTGCGCCGGCCTGGCCGGCGCGGTGGAGGTGGCCGCGGTGCACACCAACGCCAACGCGTCGCTCATCGCCGGCTACGGCTACGCCGGCATCCTGGTGGCCTTCATGGCGCGGCACAACCCGCTCGCCATCATCCCGGTGGCCATCCTGTTCGGCGGCTTTGGCGCGGCCGGTAGCCTGCTGCAACGGCGGCTGGGATTGCCGGATGCGTCGGTGCTGGTGCTGCAGGGCATCGCCTTCGTGCTGATCCTGGCCAGCGAGGCGCTGCGCACCGTGCAGGGCAAGGTCGTATTGGCCAAGCTGTTCGCCCGGCCGTTCGAGGAACTCGAGCACCCCCGGGCGCTGCAAGGAAGCACGGCATGAGCGCTGACCAGTGGATCGCCCTGGTGGCCGGCATCGTCGGCGGCGCGCTGCGCGTGGGCGCGCCCTTCCTGTTCGTGAGCCTGGGCGAATGCCTGACCGAAAAATCCGGGCGCATCAACCTGGGCCTGGAAGGGGTGCTGGTGCTGTCCGCCATGGCGGCGTTCGGCGGCGCCTGGCTCAGCGGTTCGCCCTGGCTGGGCGTACTGGCGGGTGCGGTGGCCGGTGCACTGCTGGCGCTGCTGCACGGGCTGCTGTGCTCGCTCAAGGGCGTGAACGACGTCGCCACCGGCATCGCACTGATGCTGCTGGGCACGGGCCTGGCCTTCTACCTGGGCAAGCCGCTGATCCAGCCCCAGGCGCCACAGCTGCCGGCCATTCCGCTCGGCAACTGGAGCGACATCGGCGCCGTGCGCGCGGCGCTCAAGCTCAATGCCCTGGTGCCGATCGGCCTGCTGATCGCGGTGGTCCTGTGGTGGGGCTTCGGCCGCACGCGCGCAGGCCTGCTGGTGCGCATGGCGGGCGACTCGGCCGACGCCACGCGGGCGCTGGGCTATTCGGTCGCGGGGCTGCGCATCGCGGCGACCACGGCCGGTGGTGCCATCGCCGGACTCGGCGGTGCGTCGCTCACGTTGTTCTACCCGGGCAGCTGGAACGAAGGCATCTCCAGCGGCCAGGGCCTGATCGCGGTGGCGCTGGTGATCTTCGCGCGCTGGAACCCGCTGCGCTGCATCTGGGCGGCGTTGCTGTTCGGCGGCGCTGGGGCCGTCGGACCGGCGCTGCAATCCATCGGCATCGGCTGGGGCTACCACCTGTTCAACACGGTGCCTTATGTGCTGACGTTGCTGATCCTGGTGATCACCTGCCGGCCAGGCAAGGTGGCGACGGGCAGCCCGGGCGAGCTGTCGTCCACCCGATGAAGAACCTGAAAGGACTTCCCTCATGAGCGGCCTAGGCGGACTCAACAAATCGGCGCACGGCGTGGTTGTCGGCCTGGTGCAGCTGCAGCTGCCGGTGGTCGCCACGCGCGAGCAGCTGGCGGCGCAGACCCGGCGCATCTGCGAACTGGTGGGCAAGGCCCGCCGCAACCAGCAGACCATGGACCTGGTGGTGTTTCCGGAGTACGCGCTGCACGGCCTGTCGATGGACACCAATCCGGAGATCATGTGCACGCTGGACGGGCCGGAGGTCACGGCCTTCCGCGCGGCCTGCGTGGAGCACCGCATCTGGGGCTGCTTCTCCATCATGGAGGCCAACCCAGGCGGCAACCCGTACAACAGCGGCATCGTCATCGACGACACCGGCGCCATCCGCCTCTACTACCGCAAGCTGCACCCGTGGGTGCCGGTGGAGCCGTGGGAGCCGGGCAACCTGGGCGTGCCGGTGTGCGACGGGCCCAACGGCAGCAAGCTGGCCCTCATCATCTGCCACGACGGCATGTTCCCCGAGATGGCGCGCGAGGCCGCCTACAAGGGCGCCGAGATCATCCTGCGCACGGCCGGCTACACCGCACCCATCCGCCATGCCTGGAAGATCACCAACCAGGCCAACGCCTTCTGCAACCTAGCCTACACCGCCAGCGTGTGCATGTGCGGCAGCGACGGTACCTTCGACTCCATGGGCGAGGGCATGTTCTGCAGCTTCGACGGCACGGTGATGGTGGAAGGCGGCGGCCGTCCCGACGAGATCATCACCGCCGAACTGCGGCCCGACCTGGTGCGCGAGGCGCGCGCGGGCTGGGGCGTGGAGAACAACATCTACCAGCTCTACCACCGCGGCTACGTGGCGGTGAAGGGCGGCGCGCAGGACTGTCCGTACACCTACATGCACGACATGGCGGCCGGCCGCTACCGGCTGCCGTGGCACGACACCGTCCAGGTGACCGATGGCACATCGTGCGGCTTCGCGCCGCCCGAGCGCAGCTACAGCGGCCCCGGCACGCCGCCGGCACTCAAGTAACCCCAGACCCGAGACAGCCATGACCGCCCGTTACGTCGAAGCCAACCCCTACGCCTGGCCCTACGACGGCAGCCTGCGGCCGGACAACACGGCGCTGATCGTCATCGACATGCAGACCGACTTCTGCGGCAAGGGTGGCTACGTGGACGTGATGGGCTACGACATCTCGCTCACGCAGGCACCCATCGCGCCGATCCGCCGGCTGCTGGAGGTGATGCGCCCGCTGGGCTACACCATCATCCACACGCGCGAAGGCCACCGGCCCGATCTGTCCGACCTGCCGGCCAACAAGCGCTGGCGCTCGCGCCAGATCGGCCAGGACGGCACCGGCATCGGCGACGCCGGCCCGTGCGGGCGCATCCTGGTGCGCGGCGAGCCGGGCTGGGAGATCATTCCCGAACTGGCGCCCATCGACGGCGAAGTCGTGATCGACAAGCCGGGCAAGGGTTCGTTCTACGCCACCGACCTGGAAATGATCCTGCGCACGCGCGGCATCCAGAACATCGTGCTGGCCGGCATCACCACCGACGTGTGCGTGCACACCACCATGCGCGACGCCAACGACCGCGGCTTCGAATGCCTGCTGCTGTCCGACTGCACCGCCGCCACCGACCCCGGCAACCACGCCGCGGCGCTGAAGATGATCACCATGCAGGGCGGCGTGTTCGGCGCCCACGCGCCTTCCACGGCACTGATCGCCGCACTGGCTACCGGGCCGACGACATGATCGCCCCCGTCGAAAGCCCGCCCCGCGCCACCGGCGCCCTGGCGCTCGACACCTACGAGCTGACCAAGCGCTTCGGCAGTTTCACTGCGCTGGACCACGTGACGATGCGCGTGGAGCCGGGCAGCGTGCATGCGCTGCTGGGCGAGAACGGCGCCGGCAAGAGCACGCTGGTCAAGTGCGTGGCCGGCTTCCAGGTGGCGGAAGAAGGCAGCATCCTGATCGACGGGCGCGAGCAGGACGTCGCCAACCCGGTCGTGGCGCGCCACCTGGGCATCGGCATGGTCTACCAGCACTTCACGCTGGCGCCGGGCATGACGGTGGCCGAGAACCTGCTGCTGGCCGGCGGCAAGACGCCGGCGGTGATCGACTGGAAGGCGCAACGCGCCGAGCTGAAGCAGTTCCTTGCCACCACGCCCTTCACGCTGGACCTGGATGCCCGCCCCGCCGAGCTGGCCGCCGGCGAGAAGCAGAAGCTGGAACTGCTGAAGCAGCTTTACCTCAAGCCACGCCTGCTGATCCTGGACGAACCGACCTCGGTGCTCACGCCGCAGGAAGCCGACGAGGTGCTGGGCCATGTGCGCGAGTTCGCCCGCAGCGGTCTGTGCACGGTGCTCATCATCACCCACAAGTTCCGCGAGGTCATGGGCTACGCCGACGCCGTCACCGTGCTGCGGCGCGGCCGCGCGGTGCAGCACGCGCGCGTCGCCGACACCGATCCGCAGCGGCTGGCGCAGGCCATGATGGGCCAGACCGGCGATGCGGTGCAGCCGCCACCCGAGGGCGAAACCGCCGCGCAGCACCACCCAGCAGGCGCCTCCCCTGAACGCGCAGCCTTGCCTGTCGATCCCGGCGCGGCACCCGCGCTGGAAATCCAGCACCTCAGCGCCCAGGGCGACCGCGGCACACTGGCCGTGCAGCAGCTCAGCCTGGCCGTGCGCCGGGGCGAGATCCTGGGCGTGGCCGGCGTCTCGGGCAACGGCCAGCGGGAACTGGTCGAAGCCCTGGTCGGCCAGCGCCCGCGCGCCGGCGGCGAGGTGCGGGTGATGGGCCGGCCCTACGACGCCACCCGCACCGAGAACCGCGAGCTGAAGGTGCGCAGCCTGCCCGAGGAGCCGCTGCGCAACGCCTGCGTGGGCCCGCTTTCGGTGGCGGAAAACATGGCCCTGCGCGACTTCGACCAGCCCCCTCTGGCCGCCGGTGGCGTGCTGCGCTTCGGCCAGTGGCGCCGCCGGGCGCGTGCCTGGATCGCGGAATACGGCATCAAGACCCAGGGCGAGGGCGCACCCATCAACAGCCTCTCGGGCGGCAACGTGCAGCGCGCCGTGCTGGCGCGCGAACTGGCCGGCGAGATCAACGTGCTCATCGCCGCCAACCCGGTGTTCGGCCTGGACTTCGCGGCCGTGGCCGAAATCCACGGCCGCATCGTGCAGGTGCGCGACGCCGGCGGCGCCGTGCTGCTGGTGAGCGAGGATCTCGACGAGCTGCTGGAACTGTCCGACCGTATCGTCGTGATGAGCGAGGGCCGCATCGTCCACGAAACCCCCGCCGCCACCGCCGACCGCCACGAACTGGGCGCCTACATGGGCGGCGGCCACCACTGATGCGCACCCCGTCATGAAGATCAACGCACAACCCTTTGCCTACGAGTTCGACCCGGCCCACACTGCGCTGGTGCTGATCGACATGCAGCGCGATTTCATCGAGCCCGGCGGCTTTGGCGAGACGCTGGGCAACAACGTGTCGCTGCTCGAGGCCATCGTCCCCGCCACGCAGGCCGTGCTGTCCGCCTGGCGCGCCGCCGGCGGTCTGGTGGTCCACACGCGCGAGGCGCATCGGCCCGATCTTTCCGACTGCCCGCCCGCCAAGCGCAACCGCGGCAACCCGCGGCTGCGCATCGGCGATGCGGGGCCGATGGGGCGCATCCTGATCGCCGGCGAGCCGGGCAACCAGATCATCGACGCGCTGGCGCCGGTGGCGGGCGAGCTGGTGATCGACAAGCCGGGCAAGGGCGCCTTCTACGCCACCGGCCTGCACGAGCTGCTGCAGGCGCGCGGCATCACGCACCTGATCTTCGGCGGCGTGACCACCGAGGTGTGCGTGCAGACCTCCATGCGCGAAGCCAACGACCGCGGCTACGACTGCCTGCTGCTGGAAGACTGCACGGAGAGCTACTTCCCGCAGTTCAAGGCGGCCACGGTGGACATGATCCGGGCCCAGGGCGCCATCGTCGGCTGGACCTCGACCGGCGCCGCCCTGCGTGCGGCCCTGGCCGAACCACTCGCGGCCTGAGCAGCGCTACCATTCCACCGTGCCCACCGCTCTGCGCTCCCCCCACCGGCGACCGGCCGCCGGCGCGACCGCCTTCCGCTCGCGCGCGGACGAGGTCTACGCGCAGCTCAAGCGCGACGTGGCCGAGTTCAAGCTGGTGCCCGGTGACCGCTTCACCGAGAACGAACTGTGCGACCGGCTCGGCGTGTCGCGCACGCCGGTGCGCCAGGCGCTGGTGCGGCTGCAGCAGGAAGGCTTCGTCGAGGTGCTGTTCCGCAGCGGCTGGCGCGTGCTGCCCTTCGATTTCGACCAGTTCGAGCAGTTGTACGACCTGCGCATGGTGCTGGAAACCACCGCCGCGCACCGCCTGTGCGAGAGCGACCGCCGCATCGACCACGCGCTGCTGGACAAGCTGGCCGACATCTGGCTGGCACCGGTGGCCGAGCGCAGCACCGACGCCGTGCAGGTGGCCCAGTGGGACGAGGAATTCCACTGCGCGCTGGTGGAGGCCGCCGGCAATGCCGAGATGGCCCGCGTCCACCGCGACGTGACCGAGCGCATCCGCATCATCCGCCGGCTGGATTTCACCCAGCAGCCGCGCATCGAGGCCACCTACGAGGAACACGGCAAGATCCTCCAGGCCATCCGCGCCCACCGCGGCGACCAGGCGGCGATGCTGCTGCGTGCCCACATCGAAACCAGCCAGGCCGAGGTGCGCAAGATCACGCTGCACCAGGTCTTCCTGGCGCGCAACGCGACACGCGGGTCCACCTGACCGAACCGCAGCCCGGGGGTGCAGAGCCCTCGCCTGCCCGCCATCCGCGACGGCGTGGCGTCGCCAGCCCCGCGTTGCGATGACAATGGCCTGCACGCGCCCGGCCGCCCATCTGCCGCAGCGCCACCGCAAGCCCATGAAGATCCAACTGCTGTCCGACCTGCATCTGGAAGAGAACGCGGCGTTCGTCCCGGAGCCGGCGCCGGGCGCCGACCTGCTGGTGCTGGCGGGCGACATCGGCTCGTACCAGCGCGGCTCGGCACTGCTGGCGCTGGGGGACGAGGACTTCGGACTGGGCCGCTTTGCCGGCTGGCCGGCGCCGGTGATCTACGTGCCGGGCAACCACGAGTACGACGCGCTCGACTGGGACGCCACCCACGCCCGCCTGCGCGCCACCTGCGAGCGCCTGGGCCTGCTCTGGCTGGAGCGCGAAACCCTGGTGCTGGGCGGTGTGCGCTTCGTCGGCACCACGCTGTGGACCGACTTCGACGCCCTGGTGCCGCGCGGCCCCACCGCCACCCTGGGCGAGCAGCTCAAGGCGCGCGGCAAGGCCTTCCGCGCGGCCGACTTCTACCTCAGCACCACCGGCGCCACGCGCGCCGGCGAGCCGCTGCTGGCCGGGCCGGTGCGGGCGCTGGGGCTCGAGTGCCAGGCCTGGCTGCGCGCCGCGCTGGCCGAGCCCTTCGACGGCCCCACGGTCGCCATCACGCACTTCGCGCCCAGCCTGAAGAGCCACGACCCGCGCTACGGCCTGACGCCCGGCACGGCCGGCTTCTGCAACGCGCTGGACGAGCTGCTGCCGCTGGCCGACCTGTGGCTGCACGGCCACCTGCACTGCGCCATCGACTACAGCGTGGGCCGCTGCCGCGTGCGCGCCAACCCGCTGGGCTATGCCGACAAGGGCGAGCAGGCCGCGTTCGAGCCCCACTGCGTGCTTGACGTGGCACAGCCTTGAACGGCGCAAATGCGCTTAGACTCGAACGGCGATGCGCAGCGCGCGCCGGCCGGCGTGCCCAACCCTAGGAGAACCGCATGAAGATTCTGTTGGCCGTCGACGGCAGCAAGTACACCAAGAAGATGCTGGCCTACCTGACCACGCACGACGAGCTGTTCGGCGGCGACAACGAGTACGTGGCCTTCACCGTGCAGAGCCCGCTGCCGCCGCGGGCGCGCGCCGCCGTCGGCAAGGAGATCGTCGACGGTTACTACAAGGACGAGGCCACCAAGGTGCTCGACCCCGTGGTCAAGTACCTCACGCGCCACAACCTGACCACGCGCAGCGACTGGAAGACCGGCCCGGCCGGCGAAACCATCGCCAAGATGGCCGACAGCGGCAAGTTCGACCTGGTCGTCATGGGCTCCCACGGCCACGGCTCGCTGGTCAACCTGGTCATGGGCTCCGTCGCCACCAAGGTGCTCGCCAACTGCGGCGTGCCGGTGCTGCTGGTGCGCTGATTTTTTGAATCAAACAGGGCTCCAGCCCTTGTCCAGCAGCCGCAGACAGCTAGCAAAACAATAGTATTTCGGAGCCTTGCAGCGCGTCCGGCCTGCGGGCTCGACGCGTCACGGGCGCTGCCCCGACCCCCGGGTATCGCGACGCAACTGCGGCACGCACAGCCCGCCGCGCCCAGCACAGACACCCCCAAAGGCCGTGGAGCAGGCCATGCGGGTGGACGCCGTGGCCGGGCTTGTACCGGCCACAGGCGTCGTCCCCCCTCACGAAGGAAGAGGGGGAAAGCCGCGCCAGCGGCTCAGGGGGGTGCCCCCT
>JACKLJ010000002.1 GCA_024235955.1 Burkholderiaceae bacterium | reverse complement strand
GCGCAGGACTGGGTGCTGGTGCACGACGCCGCGCGCTGCCTGGTCACGCCGGCGCTGATCGACGCGCTGATCGACGCCTGCCTGCCCGACGCCGTGGGCGGCCTGCTGGCGCTGCCGCTGCCGGATACGCTGAAGCAGGCCACGGCCGGTGGGCGGGTGGCGGCCACCATCGACCGCGAAGGCAAATGGCTGGCGCAGACGCCGCAGATGTTCCGCATCGGCCTGCTGCAGCAGGCGCTGGCCGCGCACGCCCCCACCGGCTTTGCTGGCATCACCGATGAGGCGAGCGCCATCGAGGCCGCCGGCCACGCGCCGCTGCTGGTGCGCGGCAGCGCGCAGAATGTCAAGGTGACCTGGCCGGAAGATTTCGCCCTGGCCGAGGCCGTGCTCAGGAGCCGCCACCCATGACCGCCCACGACCCGCCGGCGCTGCCGCTGTTCCGCATCGGCGAAGGCTGGGACGTGCACGCCCTGGTGCCGGGCCGGCCGCTGGTGCTGGGCGGCGTGACCATCGCGCACACGCACGGCCTGCTCGGCCATTCCGACGCCGACGCGCTGCTGCACGCCATCACCGACGCGCTGCTGGGCGCGGCCGGGCTGGGCGACATCGGCACGCTGTTCCCGGACAGCGACGCGCGCTTTGCCGGCGCCGATTCCGCCGTGCTGCTGGCCGAGGCGGCGCGCCAGACCGGCGCCGCAGGCTGGCGCGTGGGCAACGTCGATTGCACCGTGGTCGCTCAGGCACCGAGGCTGGCACCGCACCGCGCCGCCATGCGCCAGCGCATCGCCGCCGCGCTGGGCGTGGCGGAGGACCAGGTGAACGTGAAGGCCAAGACGGCCGAGCGCATCGGCCCCGTGGGGCAGGGCGCGAGCATCGAGGCGCGCGCCGTGGTGCTCCTGGTTCGATAGCTGGCGGCGGCCGCCAGTCAAGCGCCGCGGCGCTTTTTCTTGCCCAAAGCAGGTGTGCTGGCCGGCGCCTGGCGCAGCGTCACCAGCGCCAAAAGGCCGCCGGTGGCGCTGTTGCCCAGCTCTAGGCTGCCGCCCATGTTGTGGACCATCTTGGCCACGATGGCCAGGCCCAGGCCGGCACCGGTGGCCGAGGTGCGCGCGCTGTCGCCGCGGAAGAAGGGCCGCGTGAGGTTGGGCAGCACCTCGGTGGGCACGCCGCGGCCGTGGTCGCGCACGCGCAGCGTGACCCACTGCTCGCGCGCGGCCGCCGCCACGCGCACGCGCGTGACCTCGGTGCCGGGCGTCTTGCCGTAGCGGCGCGCGTTCTCCAGCAGGTTGGAGAGCACGCGCGAGAGTTCCACCTCGTCGGCCATCACGTGCACGCCGGCCGGGATGTCGAGATCCACCTGCATGTCCTCGCGTGCGGTGAAGGGTAGCGCGCAGGCAACCACCAGCTCGGCCAGGTTGACGGCGTGCAGCTCCAGGTGGTCGGGCCGGGCGTAGTCGAGGAACTTGTCGATGATGCCGTCCACCTGCGCGATGTCCGACGCCATATGCTCGCGCGCCTCGGCGTCGGGCACGCTCATCTCGGTTTCCAGCCGCAGGCGGGCGAGGGGCGTGCGCAGGTCGTGCGAGATGCCGGCCAGCATCTCGGCGCGGTCCTGCTCGATCTTCGACAGCTGCTCGGCCATGCGGTTGAAGCCGATGTTCACGGCCCGCACCTCGGTGGACATGGCTTCCTCGTCCAGCCGGCTGCGCATGTAGTTGCCCTCGCGCACCATGGCGGCGGCCACCGACAGCTGCTTGAGCGGCCGGTTGATCAGCCGCGCGATCAGCGCCGCGCCCACCAGCGAGGCCACGCCCAGCGTGGCCAGCCACAGCAGCCAGGCCGGGCCGCCCAGCAGCGCGCCGACGCGCGAGCGCTCCATCAGCAGCCAGTAGGAATCGCCCTCGATGCCGAAGCCCACCCACAGCCCTGGCTCGTTGTTGACGCGGGTGGCGACGATGGTGTCGGGCCCCAGGCGCGCCACCAGCTCGCCGCTGATGCGCCGCTCCAGCTCGTTCTGGGCGAACAGGTCGAACTTGTCGCCCGGCTCGTGCGGCACGATGCGCACCTTTTCCTGATCGGCCAGGGTCTTGATCAGCGATACGCGGGCAATGGCGTCGGAGTGCACCAGCGCGGCGCGCGACAGGTTCACCAGCGAGGCGATCTGGCGCGCGTTCTCGATCACGCGCGGCTCGTACTCCAGCGTGCGGAAGAGCTGGTACCAGCCGAGCGAGGAGCCCAGCAGCAGCACCGCCAGCAGCAGGAAGGTGCGCCAGAACAGGCTGAGCCCGAACAGCTTGCGCCGCCGCGCGCGCCGCGACAGCTCCAGCGGCGCGCCCATCGAGTCGAGCTCGGTGGGCGGCGACTCGTTGGGCGTCAGCGCGGCTGCCTCACTGAGCGGCGCGGGCAGCGTGTCGGCGAACTGGGTGGCCATGGCGTGGATTGTGGCGCGTGCGTGTGCCGGGCCGGGTTGCCATGGCGACCGGCGCGCGTACCGCCATCATGGGTGCGCGCCGGCGTGGCGCGGTGTCAGCTCGCGCCGTCGGGCACGAACACGTAGCCCACGCCCCACACGGTCTGGATGAAGCGGGGGCTGGCGACGTCCGGCTCGATCAGCTTGCGCAGGCGCGACACCTGCACGTCCAGGCTGCGGTCGAAGGGCTCGAACTCGCGGCCGCGCGCCAGCTGGGCAAGCTTCTCGCGCGACAGCGGCTGGCGCGGGTGGCGCACCAGCGCCTTCAGCATGGCGAACTCGCCAGTGGTGAGCGGCACCTCGTCGCCGCTCTTCCTCAGCGTGCGGGCGGAAAGGTCGAACTCGAACGGGCCGAAGGCCACCTGCTCGTTTTCGGAGGAGGGCGCGCCCGGCGCCTCGTGCGGCGGGCGGCGGCGCAGCACTGCGTGCACGCGTGCCAGCAGCTCGCGCGGGTTGAAGGGCTTGCCCAGGTAGTCGTCGGCACCCACTTCCAGACCGACGATGCGGTCCACGTCCTCGCCCTTGGCGGTCAGCATGATGATGGGCGTCTTGTCGCCCGCGGCGCGCAGGCGGCGGCAGACCGACAGGCCGTCCTCGCCGGGCATCATCAGGTCAAGCACGATCAGATCGATGGTGTCGCGCAGCATGATGCGCGACAGCGCCTTGGCGTCTTCCGCCACGATCACCTCGAAACCTTCCTGGGCCAGATAGCGGCGCAGCAGGTCGCGGATGCGGGCGTCGTCGTCGACGACCACGATCTTGTCGGTCTTGTTGGGGTTGGGGTTCATCGCCATCCTGGTCGAATTTGTAACACGGCCATTGTTACAGCGAAATCCCCGGCGATCAGGGTTTTCACGGGGGGCTTTTCACAGTGTTACACCTGTTGCCCAGCCCGGCGCAAAGCTTGCGGACATACAAATGAGAGGCGTGCACGCTTGGAGGGCCATGTTGTATGCAGTTTCCAAGAGCCGTTGTTCCGTCGGGTGCTGGCGCCGCGTGTGCGCCGGTGCGTTTTTTTGCTGCGCGGCTGGTCTGGTGGCCGCCCAGGGGCCGCAGGCACCCGCCGTCGTCGCTGCGGCCGTCCCGTCGGCCGCCGGGCCGGTGACCGGTGAGCTGAGCGCGGGCAGCCAGGGCACGCCGGAGGCCACAGCAGCGGCGGCCAAGGCCGCGCCGCCCAGGTTCGCACTGCCGGGCGCGAGCCCCGCCTCGGCCGTCACGGCGTCACCGGCGGGCGCGAGCCGCGCCGGCGGATTGCTGTCGATGGCGGACGTGCGCGAGCCGGCGAGCGGCGAGCGCGCCGCCCTCCCGTTCCGCCTGAGCCCGCAGGAGCGCCGGCAACTGCGCGATCAGGTGCGCAGCGTCTGGCAGTCGCCGGGTCCATCGGTCCGCAAGACGGGCGGCCCCGCGTACTGAGCCCATCGCTGACGGGTTCCGCCGCCCATTGGCGGCGCTAGCATACGGCCGCCATTCCTTGCACTGACTAAGATGGGTTCCCCGTCTTGCAGGAGATTCTTGTGCGTTCGATTTCCAGGCCTTTCCGTTGGGTGACGGTTCTGCTGGCCGGCTCGCCGGTACTGTTGGGGGCCATGCTGATGGCTGGCCCGGCCTACGCCCAGCCCGCGCCCGCTGCTGCGCCCTGGGCCGCGCCCCAGAACGTGCTGCAACTGAGCGCTTCGGGCCAGGTCGAGGTGCAGCAGGATCTGCTGCGCCTGGTGCTGTCCACGTCGCGCGAAGGGGCCGACGCCGCCAGCGTCCAGCAACAGTTGCGCGAGGCCCTCGACGCGGCGCTGAAGGCCGTCAAGACCACGGCGCAGCCGGGCCAGATGGACGTGCGCACGGGCAACTTCAACGTCCATCCGCGCTACGACAGGGACGGCAAGATCAGCGGCTGGCAGGGCAGCACGGACCTGGCGCTTGAGGGGCGCGACTTCCCGCGCATCACCGCCGCAGCCGCGCGTGCCGGGACGCTGGCGATCACCAACGTGTCTTTCGGCCTCAGCCGCGAGACGCGCGCCCGGGTCGAGAGCGAAGCGCAGGCGCAGGCCATCGAGCGCTTCCGTGCCAGGGCGGCGGAGATCGCCAAGGCCTTCGGCTTTGCCGGCTACACCCTGCGCGAGGTGAACGTGGACGGTGGCAATATCCCCATGCCCGTGGTCGCCATGGCGCGAGCCACTTCCATGAAGGCCGAACCGGTGCCGGTGGAACCGGGCACGACCACGGTGCAGGTCACCGTGTCCGGCTCGGTGCAGGCGCATTGAGCTGCCAATTTTGAAGAAAATGTGGCTTTTGCCCAGGATTGACGGGCGCAGACAGCTATTGAAAAGATAGTGAACCAGATGCGCTTTCCAGCCGGTGCCGGCGTTTGATCTGGCGCAGCCCCGGCTTCAGACAGCCGTGGCGCAGGTGCAGTAGGATGGGCACCACGGGCGGCAGCGGTTCCGCCAGCCCTGATACGGAGACATGACCCAACCCGAGCTTCTTCACACCGCCTGCCCCGACGGCTCCGGCGGGCACCGCATGGCCTGGTGGCAGTGGGGCGATGCCGCGGCGCCGCATGTGGTGGTCTGCGCGCACGGGCTGTCGCGCCAGGGGCGCGATTTCGACGTGCTGGCGCAGGCGCTGCTGGCACGCGCCGCCGGGCTCGGCCAGCCGCTCAGCGTGATCTGCCCCGACGTGGTGGGCCGCGGCGAGAGCGACTGGCTCAAGGACCCGATGGGCTACCAGTTCCCTACCTACGTGGCCGACATGCTGGCCATGCTGGCGCAGCGCCATGCCCAGGCACCGGTCGGCACGTTGGACTGGGTGGGCACCAGCATGGGCGGCATCATCGGCATGTCGCTGGCGGGCCTGCCCGATCTGCCGCTGCCGGCGCCCATCCACCGGCTGGTGCTCAACGATGTCGGCCCGGCGATCGCCTGGAAGGCGCTGGAACGCATCGGCCAGTACCTCGGCAAGAGCGGCAGTTTCCCCACGGTGGAAGCCGCCGCTGCCGCGATGCGCGCCATCTCCGCCGGCTTCGGCCCGCACACCGACGAGGAATGGCTGGCGCTGTCGCGCCCCATGCTGCGGCCGGATGGCCAGGGCGGCTGGCGCCTGCACTACGACCCGGCCATCGCCGTGCCCTACGCCACCGTGACCGAAGCCTCGGCCGCCGCAGGCGAGGCCGCGCTGTGGAACCTGTACGACCACGTGCGTGCCCAGACCCTGCTGCTGCGCGGTGCCGATTCCGACCTGCTGACGGCCGAAACCGCCGCCGCCATGACGCAGCGCGGCCCGCGCGCCCGGCTTGTGGAATTTGCCGGTGTCGGCCACGCGCCCACGCTGGTGGCGCCGGACCAGGTCGCAGAGGTGGTGCGGTTCTTGCTGGGTTGAAGCCATGAGTGCCGTTCCCGCCCGACTCGCCACCGCGCCGGCCGATGTGGTGCCCATCGTGGAGGCCCAGCGCCCCTCCGAGCCCGAGGGCGACTTGCTGGCGCGCGCCCGCGCGTTCGCCGAGCCGCTGATCGGCAACGAACTGACCAAGGCCGGCGAGAGCGTGCTCGACCACGCCGACGCGGTGGTGGTCATCCTGGCCGGCATCGGCGGTTCGGAGGCGCTCAAGGCAGCCGCCTACCTCAGCTACGCCAGCGAGCAGCTCAACAAGCCGGAAGAGGTGATCGCCCGGCGCTTCGGCGAGAGCAACGCCCGCCTGGCGGTGGAGACCGCCCGGCTGGAGCGCGTGCAGCAGCGCGCGCGCGGCACCCAGCCGCTGCCGCGCGGCGGCGTGGAGCCGGCCGAGCAGCAGACCGAGATCGTGCGCAAGATGCTGCTGGCCTTCAGCCGCGACCTGCGCGTGGTGCTGCTGCGCCTGGCTTCGCGGCTGCAGACGCTGCGCTGGTACGCGGCGCAGCGCAAGACGCTGCCGCCCGGGCTGCTGCGCGAATCGGCCGAGGTGTTCGCGCCGCTGGCCAATCGGCTGGGCATCTGGCAGATCAAGTGGGAGATGGAAGACCTGATCTTCCGCGCCCAGGAGCCCGACACCTACAAGCGCGTGGCCTCGCTGCTCGACGAGAAGCGTGTCGAGCGCGAGGCGGCGCTGGAGCAGCGCCGCGCCGAGATCGAGTCCGGCCTGTGCGGCCAGGGCATCGCCGCGCAGGTGACGGGGCGGCCCAAGCACATCTACAGCATCGTCAAGAAGATGCGCGGCAAGAACCTGGATTTCGACCAGGTGCTCGACGTGCGTGCTCTGCGCGTGCTGGTGGACAGCGTGGAGGACTGCTACACCGCGCTCAGCTGGGTGCACCGGCAGTTCACGCCCATGCCGGACGAGTTCGACGACTACATCGCCAAGCCCAAGCTCAACGGCTACCAGTCGCTGCACACCGTGGTGCGCGACGGCGACGGCAAGCCCTGGGAGATCCAGATCCGCACCCATGCGATGCACGAGCACGCCGAGCACGGCGTGGCCGCGCACTGGGCCTACAAGGAGGCCGGCACCAAGGGCTACGTGGGGGTGACGGCGGCCAGCGACTATGACGCCAAGATCGCCGTGCTGCGCCAGCTGCTGGCCTGGGAACGCGACCTGGCCGACGCCGCGCCCGCGCAAGGCCTGTTCGACGACCACATCTACGTGCTCACGCCGCAGGCCGCCATCGTGGAGCTACCCAGCGGCGCCACGCCGGTGGACTTCGCCTACTCCGTGCACACCGACCTGGGCCACCGTTGCCGCGGCGCGCGCGTCGATGGTGCCATGGTGCCGCTCAACACCGTGCTGGTGAACGGGCAGACGATCGAGATCGTCGCGGCCAAGGAAGGCGGCCCCTCGCGCGACTGGCTCAATGCCGACCTGCATTTCCTGGCCAGTTCGCGCGCGCGCACCAAGGTGCGGGCGTGGTTCAATGCCCAGCAGACGCATGAGACCGTCGCGCGCGGGCGCGAGCTGGTCGAGAAGCTGCTGCAGCGCGAGGGCAAGACCGCCACGGCGCTCGACCATCTGGCGGTCGAGCTGGGCTTCAAGACGCCGGACGCGCTGTTCGAAACGGTGGGCAAGGACGAGCTGTCGCTGCGCAGCATCGAGACCGTGCTGCGACCGCCGCAGCCGCAGCCCGACGCCGACGAGCAGGTGCGCCTGCGCGTCACCCGCCCCGAGCCGGGTGCGCGCGGCGGCGTGCTGGTGGTGGGCATCGATTCGCTGCTCACGCAGCCGGCACGCTGCTGCAAGCCGGCGCCGCCGGACGACATCGTCGGCTATGTCACGCGCGGGCGAGGTGTCAGCGTGCACCGGGCCGATTGCTCCAGCCTGCGCGAGCTGGCGGCGCGCGAACCCGAGCGCGTGATCGAGGTCGACTGGAGCGAAGCCGCCCGCCGGCAGGGCCATGCCTACCCGGTGGACGTGGCGGTGGAGGCTACCGACCGTCAGGGCCTGCTGCGCGACATTTCCGACGTGTTCGCGCGCGAGCACATGAACGTGATCGGTGTACAGACGCAATCCACCCGCGGCGTGGCCTGGATGACGTTCACGGTGGAAGTGAGCGACTCCACGCGTCTGGCGCAGGTGCTGCTGGCCGTGCGCGAAGTGCCCGGCGTGCGCGTGGCGCGCCGCAAGTAGCGGGGTGGCCGCGAGGGCGGGGTGAATCTGCTACACTTCGCCCCCTCGAATCTCCCAGGCGCGTAGCTCAGCTGGTTAGAGCACCACCTTGACATGGTGGGGGTCGTTGGTTCGAGTCCAATCGCGCCTACCAATTTCCCTTCGTCCGTTAGCTGCGGGTTCGCCCCCAGCCGCACCGCCGTGGTGCGAGCCGCTAGAATGTGTTGCATCGCAACATCCGGCCGCTCGAGGGCAGCTCATGACACGCAAAAGCAACGCAGCCCCGCAGGCCACTGAAGCCGCTCGCGGCGCCGGCAAGCCCGGGGCCGCGCGCGAACGGGTGATCAAGAAATACCCCAACCGGCGGCTGTACGACACCCAGTCCTCGGCCTACATCACGCTGGCCGAAGTGCGCCATTTGGTGATGAACCGCGAGCACTTCGTGGTGCGCGACGCCAAGAGCGGCGAAGACCTGACGCGCAGCATCCTGCTGCAGATCATCCTGGAAGAAGAGGCGGGCGGCGCCCCCATGTTCACCGAGGCCATGCTGGCCAACATCATCCGTTTCTACGGACACGCCATGCAGGGTTTCATGGGCACCTACCTGGAAAAGAACATCCAGGCGTTCATGGACATCCAGGCCAAGCTGGCCGAGCAGTCAAGCTCCGTGTCGCCCGAGATGTGGACGCAGTTCATGCGCATGCAGTCGCCGCTGATGCAGGGCATGATGGGCAACTACCTCGAGCAGTCGAAGACCATGTTCCTGCAGATGCAGGAGCAGATGACCCGGCAGACCGAGCAGATGCTGGGCGCCTTCGGGATCAAGCGTTGATCAGGTGGAATCCGGTCCGGCGATGAGCGATGTCAACACGGGCGCGGCGCCGCGCATCGGCTTCGTCAGCCTGGGCTGCCCCAAGGCGCTCACGGACTCGGAGCTGATCCTCACCCAGCTTTCGGCCGAGGGCTACCAGACCAGCAAGACCTTCGAGGGTGCGGATCTGGTCATCGTCAACACCTGCGGCTTCATCGACGAGGCCGTGCAGGAAAGCCTCGACACCATCGGCGAGGCGCTGGCCACCAATGGCAAGGTCATCGTCACCGGCTGCCTAGGTGCAAAAACCATAGCTGCCCGCGGCGGCGGGGAAACGGCTGGCGGCCCAAAAGGTTCTGAAAACCTGGTCAGGCACCTGCATCCCTCGGTGCTGGCCGTCACCGGCCCGCACGCCACGCAGGAGGTGATGGATGCGGTGCACCAGCACTTGCCCAAGCCGCACGACCCGTTCCTGGATCTGGTGCCGGGCGCCTTCGGCGAGGCGGGGCTCAAGCTCACGCCGCGCCACTACGCCTACCTGAAGATCAGCGAAGGCTGCAACCACCGGTGCACCTTCTGCATCATCCCCTCGATGCGCGGCGATCTGGTCAGCCGGCCCATCGGCGACGTGCTCAAGGAAGCGCGCGCACTGTTCGAGGGCGGGGTGAAGGAGCTGCTGGTTATCAGCCAGGACACCTCGGCTTACGGGGTGGACGTGAAGTACCGCACCGGCTTCTGGGACGGCCGTCCGGTGAAGACCCGCATGCTGGAGGTGGTGGAGCAACTCGCCGCGCTGGCCGAGCCGCACGGCGGCTGGGTGCGCTTGCACTACGTCTATCCGTACCCACATGTGGACGAAATCCTGCCGCTGATGGCCGACGGCAGGGTGCTTCCCTACCTGGACGTGCCTTTCCAGCACAGCCATCCCGACGTGCTGCGGCGCATGAAGCGCCCGGCCAGTGGCGAGAAGAACCTGGAACGCATCGCCCGCTGGCGCGAGCTGTGCCCGGAGCTGGTGATCCGCTCGACCTTCATCGCCGGTTTTCCGGGCGAGACGGAGGCCGAGTTCGAGCACCTGCTCGAGTTCATGCGTGAAGCCCGGATCGACCGCGCTGGCTGCTTCGCCTATTCGCCGGTGGAAGGCGCGACCGCCAACGAGTTGCCCGGCATGCTGCCACCGGAACTGCGCGAAGAGCGCCGCGCGCGCTTCATGGCCGTGGCCGAGGAGGTCTCCACCGCCCGGCTGCGCGAGCGCGTGGGCGCCACCATGCAGGTGCTGGTGGATTCGGCGCCGGGCCTGGGCCGCAAGGGTGGGGTGGGGCGCAGTTATGCCGACGCGCCGGAGATCGATGGCACCGTGCGCCTGCTGCCGCCCGAGAAGATCAGCAAGCAGCTCAAGGTGGGCGAATTCACCCGCGCCCGCATCGTGGGCACGCAAGGGCATGACCTGATCGGCGTACCACTGTGACGGCAGCGCCACAGCCGCGCCCGGCTTGCCGGCGTGGCCAACAAAAAAGCCGCCCAAAGGCGGCCTTTTGCTTTTCGCGGCGTCTGGTATGTTCCGGACGTCACTCTTTGTCTGGTGCCCAGGAGAGGACTCGAACCTCCACGATGTTACTCGCTAGTACCTGAAACTAGTGCGTCTACCAATTCCGCCACCTGGGCATTTCAGGAATCCAGAATTATATACCAAGTGAAAACAAGAATGGAAGCCACCAGCGGCCTGCTGGACGAAATCGAAGGCACGGTACAGGGCCACCGTGACGGCCACGGCTTTGTGAGCCGTGACGACGGCGAAGCCGATATCTATCTGCCGCCCAACGAGATGCGCGCGGTGCTGCACCGCGACCGAGTCAAGGTGCGCGTCGTGCGCCAGGACCGGCGCGGCCGCCCCGAGGGCCGCGTGCTGGAGATCGTCGAGCGGCCGCCGCATCCGATCATCGGCCGCCTGCTCAACGAGGGCGGTATCTGGCTGGTCGCGCCCGAGGACAAGCGCTACGGCCAGGACGTGCTGATTCCCAAACCCGCCATCGGTCAGGCCAGGACCGGCCAGGTGGTGGTGGTGGAACTCACCGAGCCGCCGGCCCTCTATGGCCAGCCTGTCGGGCGCGTGAAGGAGGTGCTGGGCGAGGTCGACGACCCGGGCATGGAAATCGAGATCGCCGTGCGCAAGTACGGCGTGCCGCACGAGTTCTCCGAGGCCGCCATCGCCCAGGCGCGTGCGCTGCCCGATCATGTGCTGCCGGCCGACAAGAAGGGCCGGGTCGACCTGACCGACGTGCCGCTGGTCACCATCGACGGCGAGGACGCGCGCGACTTCGACGACGCCGTGTACTGCGAACCGGCCGTGGTGGCCGGCCGCGGCCGCAAGCCCAACGGCTGGCGCCTGCTGGTGGCCATTGCCGACGTGAGCCACTACGTCAAGACCGGCAGCCCCATCGACGTGGACGCCTACGACCGCGCCACCAGCGTGTATTTCCCGCGCCGCGTGATTCCCATGCTGCCGGAGAAGCTCAGCAACGGCCTGTGCTCGCTTAACCCCGAAGTCGAGCGCCTGTGCATGGTGTGCGACATGCTGGTCACCGCGCAGGGCGAGGTCACGGCCTACCAGTTCTACCCGGCGGTGATGTTCAGCCACGCCCGCTTCACCTACACGGAAGTGGCGGCGATCCTGGCCAACACGCGCGGCCCCGAGGCGGCGCGGCGCAAGGAGCGCGTGCAGGACCTCATCCACCTGCACGACGTCTTCCGCGCCCTGCTGAAGGCGCGGCAGGCGCGCGGCGCGGTTGATTTCGAGACCACCGAGACCCAGATCGTCTGCGACGACAACGGCCGCATCGAGCGCATCGAGCCGCGCACCCGCAACGACGCGCACAAGCTGATCGAGGAGGCCATGCTGGCCGCCAACGTGTGCGCGGCGGATTTCCTGCTGCAGGGCAAGCAGCCCGGCATCTACCGCGTGCACGAGGGTCCCACGCCCGAGAAGCTGGACCTGCTGCAGGGTTACCTGAAGGCCATGGGCCTGGGCTATTCGCTGTCGGAAGACCCGCACCCGCGCGAGTTCCAGCGCATCGCTGAAGCCACGCAGGAGCGGCCCGATGCCGAACAGATCCACATGATGCTGCTGCGCTCGATGAGCCAGGCCATCTACACGCCCGTCAACAGCGGGCACTTCGGCCTGGCGTTCGAGGCCTACACCCACTTCACCAGCCCGATCCGCCGCTACCCCGACCTACTGGTGCACCGCGTCATCAAGGCCATCCTGGATGGCCACAAGTACCAGCTGCCCAAGCTGCCCACGCCCGGAGAGGCCCACGAAAAACTCAGCAAGCGCTTGCAGAAAAATAGCGCTGCACGCAACCGGGGCAACGACCAGCGCCCGGTCCGGCACACCGCCGAGTTGCAGGCCTGGGAAGCCGCCGGCCTGCACTGCAGCGCCAACGAGCGCCGCGCCGACGAGGCCAGCCGCGACGTCGAGGCCTGGCTCAAGTGCAAGTACATGCGCGAGCACCTGGGTGAGGAGTACAGCGGCACCGTCAGCGGCGTGGCCAGCTTCGGGCTGTTCGTCACGCTGCAGGAGTTGTATGTGGAAGGGCTGGTGCACATCACCGAACTCGGTGGCGAATACTTCCGCTTCGACGAGTTGCGGCAGGAGCTGCGCGGCGAGCGCACCGGCATCCGCTACGCCATCGGCACCAAGGTGCGCGTGCAGGTGAGCCGCGTGGATCTGGATGCGCGCAAGATCGACTTCCGCCTGGTGGACGAGGACGGTGCCCTGCTGGCCCGCGCGCTGCGCGACAAGGGCATGACGCCGTCGCCCGCCAAGGCCGCCAAGAAGGCCGCTCGCAAGCAGCGCCAGGGCGACGAAGCGGGTGCTGCGGCGGCGCTCCAGGCCCGGCAGGGCGGGAAGGCGGCCAAGATCGCCAGGCACGCGCAGGGCACGCGCAAGCCCGGCGACAAGTCGGCCAAGAAGGGCCGCTCGCGCAGGTAAGGCAAGGACTTTAAGCTACAGAAAGAGGAGCGAACGAGATGAGCGAAGCGAGCAAGCGCGTCGCCGTGGTCACCGGTGCTGGCACCGGCATCGGCAGGGCCGCGGCGCTGGCCCTGCTGGGCGACGGCTGGAACGTGGTGCTGGCCGGCCGCAGGCCCGAGCCGCTGGACGAAGTGGTGGCCACCAGCGGCGCCGGCGCCCGTGCCCTGGCCGTGCCCACCGACGTAACCGATCCGGCCGAAGTGGCGGCGATGTTCGAACGTGCCGTGCAGGCTTTCGGCCGCGTGGACCTGCTGTTCAACAACGCCGGCAAGAGCCTGTCGGTGCCGCTGGAGGACATGACGCCGGAGCAGTGGAAAAGCGTGGTCGACGTCAACCTGAACGGCATGTTCTACTGCCTTCAGGGCGCCTTTCGCGTGATGAAGGCGCAAAAGCCCCAGGGCGGGCGCATCATCAACAACGGCTCCATCTCGGCCTATGCGCCGCGTCCCTACTCCATCGCCTACACCGCCACCAAGCACGCCGTGACCGGCCTCACCAAGACCGCGGCGCTGGACGGCCGGGCTTACGACATCGCCGTGGGCCAGATCGACATCGGCAACGCCGTCACCGAACTGGCGGCGCGCATGGCCAAGGGTGTGCCCCAGGCCAATGGCACCATTGCCGCCGAACCGATGATGGACGTCGGCATCGTCGGCCAGTCGGTGCTCTACATGGCCAACCTGCCACCGGAGGCCAACGTGCTGTTCCACACCGTGATGGCGACCAAGATGCCCTTCGTCGGGCGCGGCTGAGCGTGACAAATGCCGCATTGCGCGGCATACCTCGATCTGTATTTCCGCTCCTAGAATGGGTGCGTGCCGGAAGCGCCGCTTGTTGCGGTTCCCGGCAGCCCGCCGTCGTGACGGGTCCAGGAGTCGTGATTGAACACTTGCTACGCCAAGACCCGTGAGGGTCTTGCACAGCTTTCCGGTCTGTCGGAGGGACTCAGTCCACGCCACCGGCACGTGCTGCTGTTGTGCAACGGCAAGCGGTCGCTGGTCGTGCTGCGTGAGTTGCTGGGTCCCGAGGTCGATGCCGACATCAGCGCACTGCGGCGCCGCGGCTGGGTGCGGCCCGTGGGCTCCGCCATGCTCGTACCTATCGTCGGTGGCGGCGGCAAGCAGGGGGGCGCCTCGACCGTCGTGCGGCTCGGGGCTGGTGCGTCCGTGGCCTCATCCAAACGCGAGACCCCGGAAGAAGCCCGTCACCGCATGCATGCGGCGCGCGACTTCGTCACCCTGGTGGTGCGCTCGCTGGAAGAGCTTGAGGCTCGTGAACTGCGTGAGGCCTATGAAGGTGCCACCAGCGACAACGACATCCTGGTCTATGCGGCGGCCCTGATCGACATCCTGTTCCGCGGCGGCGACATCTACCGCGCCGAGCGCGTGGGCTACAAGATCGCCGACCTGCTGCCGCGCAACGCTGTGCCGCGGCTGATCGACTGCATGCTCGACTGGCCGGATCCGCGCCTGGCGGCGGCACTTTATGAGCACCTGCTGTCCGACCGCGACGTGCCCAGCGAAAGCGGCTTTTCCGATCTGGAAAAGGGCAGGGCTTCGTCCTGAGGGGCTCTCGAGGTGGTTCGCGGTGAGCGGGCTGCCTGCTTGACCATAGGCAGCGCGGGCCGCGGCGGCGCCCCGGAGCTGACCACTGAGGCCGATCCGGCCTCCCGAATTTCGACAAGCCGCAATGGGGCTCGCGCAGCGAACTTCAGCCGCCAAGCCGGCGCGCCAGCGCCCCCGCCGTGAGCGCCTCGCCGCCGTTCCAGGTATCGGCCAATGCGCCATGCTCCCAGACCGCGCTGCAGGCGGCCTCGAAGGCCGGGCAGCCGGCGGCCAGGCGTGCGCCAACCACGCCTGCCAGCACGTCGCCGGTGCCCGGCGTGCCCAGGCGCGCGTTGCCAGTGGGGTTGATGTGGGGCGGTTCATGGGGAGACGCGATCACGCTGCCCGAGCCCTTGAGCACTGCCACGCATTGCCAGCGCGCCGCCAGGGCCTGTGCGGCGGCAAGGCGGTCGGCCTGCACCTCGCCGGCGCTGCGGCCCAGCAGCCGCGCGGCTTCGAGCGGGTGGGGTGTGAGCACCGTGACTTGCCCGCGGGTGGCGCGCTGGCCGAGTGCCCGCTGCAGGTCGCCGTCCTGCGCCATGGCGTTGAGCGCGTCGGCGTCCATCACCAGGCGCGGGGCCTGCGCCAGCGCGGCGGGCAGCACCCCACGCACGGCGCTGCCGCCGCCGCAACCACAGACGGCGGTCATGCCGCCCAGCTCCAGGGCATCGAAGCGGCGGAACATCAGTTCAGGCTGGCTGGCGTCGAGCATGGGGCCGCCGTCGCCCAGCAGGCTGACGTAAACGCGCCCGGCGCCGCCGTGCAGCGCGGCCGAGGCCGCCAGCAGCGCCGCGCCGGCCATGGCCACGCCGTGCGTGGCGTCGCACTCGCCGCCGATCACCACCACGTCGCCCCAGCTGCCCTTGTGGCTGGCGTGCGGGCGCGGCGCCCGCGGGCCTGGCGCGTTGAGCCAGGCGGCGGGCGGCTCGGCGGGGGTGACGCCCAGATCGTCGAACCACAGCCTGCCGCAGGCGTCGCGCCCCTGGGCGGTGAACAGGCCGGGCTTCAGGGCCAGCAGCGTGAGCGTGTGCAGGCGGCCGGATTCAGCATGTTTTGAGCCTGCAGCCCAATCGTGGCGGCCGCAGGCAGCTATGGAATGAGGAGCATCTTCCGGCTGCTGCAAGACGCCGGTGTCGGCGTCCAGCCCCGTGGGTACGTCAACGGCGAGCACCTTGGCTGGGCTTGAGCGCAGGGCGCGCAGCCATTCGGCCATGCGCCCGGCCGGCGCACGCGCGGCGCCGATGCCCAGCAACGCGTCGATGCAGAGGTCATTCGCTCCCAGGCCGGCCGGCGGTGCGTCGGCGAAGGCTACGCCGGCGTCTCTGGCCCGCTGCAGCGACGCCCGCGCGTCGGCGGGGGCCCGGGCCTCGTCGCCCAGCCAGGTGACCACGGGGCGGGCGCCCCAGCGCCGCAGGTGCATGGCGGCTTCCAGCCCGTCGCCGCCGTTGTTGCCGGGGCCGCAGGCGACCCACACCGTGCGGGCGTGCGGCGCCAGCGCCAGCGCCAGCCGCGCCACGGCCAGGCCCGCGCGCTGCATCAGCGTGTGCGGGGGCAGGGCGGCGGCCGCAGCCTGCTCGATGCGGCGCAGCGCCGCCACGTCGAACAGCGGCAGCGGGCGCACAGCGGGCAGAACGGGGTGCAGCATCACGCCATTGTGCCGCCGCCACCGTGGTACAAGGCAGCTGCATGACGCAACCCCTGCACATCGGCATCGTCGGCTGCTCCGCCGAGGGAGCCGCCCTGTGCTACCGCACCATCTGCGCCGAGGGCGCCCTGCGGCTGGGCGCACACCGGCACCCACCGGTATCGATGCACACGCCGTCGCTGCACGACTACGTGGCCTGCCTGGAGCGCGGCGACATGGACGGCGTGGCAGCGCTGATGCTCGACTCTGCCCGGCGCCTGCGGGCGGCCGGCGCCGACTTTCTGATCTGCCCGGACAACACCATCCATCAGGCCTTCGACCGTGTGGAGCGCGCCTCGCCGCTGCCGTGGCTGCACATCGCACGGGTGGTGGCGCAGAACGCGGCGGCCAGGGGCTTTCGCAAGCTGGGCCTGACCGGCACGGCCTGGCTGGTGGCCAGTGACGTCTACCCCGTGGCCCTGGCGAGCGAAGGGCTGGCCTGCGTGCGGCCGACCGATGCCGAGCGCGAGGTCATGGGCCGCATCATCATGGACGAACTGGTGGCCGGGCAGGTCCTGCCGCAGAGCCTGTCGACCTTCCAGTCGGTGGTGGCTGGCTTTCGGGCGCAGGGTTGCGATGCGGTGATCCTGGGCTGCACCGAGATTCCGCTGATCCTGAACGACGGCAACGCCGGCTTGCCGACGCTGGATTCCACCCGCCTGCTGGCGCTGGCTGCCCTCGACCGGGCACTGGGCTGAAGGCCAGCCGGCGGCCGTTCAGCGGAAGCGCAGCACGCCCAGACCCTCGACGTCGATCGCCGGCTCGCGCCCGGCGAGCTGGTCGGCCAGCACGCGCGCCGAGCCGCAGGCCAGCGCCCAGCCGCTGGAGCCGTGACCCAGGTTCAGCCACAGGCCCGGCAGGCCACTCATGCCCAGCACCGGCGGGCCATCCGGCAGCATGGGGCGCGCGCCCTTCCAGACCTGCACGCCGCTGCTCAGGCGCCCGGCGGAGGGGAACCAGTCCTGCAGCACCTTGTAGAGGGTCTGAATGGCGGCGTCGTTGATCTCCACCGCGCTGCCGCCGATCTCCGCCGAGCCGGCCACGCGCACGCGCTGGCCGAGCCGGGTGATGGAGACCTTGAAGCGCTCGTCCATCACGCCGGAGCGCGGCGCATGCACCGGCTCGGGAATGTGGGCGCTGACCGAATAGCCGTACACCGGCCGCAGCGGCAGCCGGATGCCCAGTGGCCGCAGCAGCTCGGCCGAAGGCACGCCGGCGCACATCACGACGGCGTCGAAGGCTAGCGGCGCGGGCTCGCCTGCTATCCAAAGGCGAGCCGGCGACGCCGGGTCGATGCGGTCCACGGCAGTGTTGAAGGCAAAACGAGCGCCCAGCTGCTCGGCCGCGTCGCGCAGGATCACCGCGAACTGGCGGCAGTTGCCCACCTCGTCCTGCGGCAGGTGGATGGCGCCGGCCAGCGGCGTGGCGGGGTGCAGCGCGGGCTCGATCTGGCGGGCTTCCTCGGCCGAGATCTCGTGGAAGGCCACGCCCGCCTCGCGCAGCACCGCCAGGCCGGGCTGCACCAGCGCGCGCTCCTTCTCGCCGCGCAGCAGCACCATGTAGCCCTCGCTGCGGTCGAAGTCGTACTCCAGCCGCTGCGCCACGTCGTGCAGGCGCCGGCAGCTGTAGAAGGCCAGCCGCTGCATGCGGGCGCGGTTGGCGGCGTAGGTTTCGGGCTTGCAGGCGGCGAGCCACTGGCGCATCCAGGCCATGTCGGCCGCGGCCAGCGGCCGGCGCACGCGCACCGGCGCGTGGCGGGCCGCCAGGTAGCGCAGCACCTTGCCGGGCATGCCGGGCGCGGCCCAGGGCGTGACGTAACCGGGCGCCACCACGCCGGCATTAGCGAAGCTGGAGCCTTCGGCCACGCTGCCGTGGCGCTCGAACACGGTGACCTGGTGGCCGTCGGACGCCAGCTCGTAAGCCGTCGTCACGCCGATGATGCCGGCGCCGATGATCGCGATGTTCATGCCTGGTGCGGCCGGATGGGTAGGAAAATCAGGTGCTCGTCCTTGCGTGGCGGGCGCAGCCAGCTATTGGATTCGTAGCAAACTGGAGGGGCGCCAAGATTGGCGGCAGGCGGGGGCGGTTCGGTCCGTGCGGTCATGGGGCGGGCCGGGGCGGCGCGGGCTGGGGCGTGCTATACTTCTAAAGTTTTGCCGATCAGCGGTAGAACAAATCGCAAACCAGCTCCACCGAGGTGTCGCGGCTTGCCGGTCTGGCCAAAAGAAGGCCACCCGGGGCAGCGATCAGCGGGCTGGATTTTAGACCCAACCTTGATAAGGTACTTCCCATGTCCGTGACCATGCGTCAAATGCTGGAAGCGGGTGTCCACTTCGGACACCAGACGCGCTTCTGGAACCCCAAGATGGCCCCCTTCATTTTTGGCCATCGCAACAAGATCCACATCATCAACCTGGAAAAATCGCTGCCGATGTTCCAGGACGCGCAGAAGTTTGCGCGCCAGCTCGCCGCCAACCGCGGCACCATCCTGTTCGTGGGCACCAAGCGCCAGGCGCGCGAGATCGTGGCCGAAGAGGCCCGCCGCGCCGGCATGCCCTTTGTCGACCAGCGCTGGCTCGGCGGCATGCTGACCAACTTCAAGACCGTCAAGACCTCCATCAAGCGCCTGAAAGACATGCAGGCCCAGAAGGAAGCAGGCCTGGAAGGCATGAGCAAGAAAGAGCAGCTGATGTTCGAGCGCGAGATGGAAAAGCTCGAGCGCGACATCGGCGGCATCCAGGACATGAACGCGCTGCCCGACGCGATCTTCGTGATCGACGTGGGCTTCCACAAGATCGCCGTGACCGAGGCCAAGAAGCTGGGCATCCCGCTGATCGGCGTGGTGGACTCCAACCACAACCCGGACGGCATCGACTACGTGATCCCCGGCAACGACGACTCCGCCAAGGCCGTGACGCTGTACGCCCGTGGCATGGCCGACGCCGTGCTGGAAGGCAAGGCCAACGCCATCGATGACGTGGCCAAGGCCGTGGCCGCCGCCGACGGTGCCGACGAATTCGTCGAAGTGCCGGAAGGCGCCGCCTGATCCGGCACACCCGCCGGACCAGAAAAGAAGGGGCGTCAGGCCCCTTTTTTCCAGCGCCGGTTGCTATTGAAATAAAAGCATTCGAGAACTGAACACGGAGTACTGAAGATGGCTGCAATCACTGCAAGCATGGTCGCCGAACTGCGCGCCAAGACCGACGCCCCGATGATGGAGTGCAAGAAGGCCCTGACCGAAGCCGATGGCGACATGGTCAAGGCCGAGGAGTTGCTGCGCGTCAAGCTGGGCACCAAGGCTGGCAAGGCCGCCAGCCGCGTCACCGCCGAAGGTGTGGTGACCGCGTCCATCGAGGGCGCCACCGGCGCCATGCTCGAGGTCAACTGCGAAACCGACTTCGTCACCAAGAACGACAGCTTCCTGGCCATGGCCCAGGCCGCCGCCAAGCTGGTGGCCGAGAAGAACCCGGCCGACATCGCTGCGCTGGGCGCGCTGCCCTACGAGCAGGACGGCTACGGCCCCACGCTGGAAGACGTGCGCACGGGCCTGATCGGCAAGATCGGCGAGAACATGAGCTTCCGCCGCTTCGTGCGCAAGGCCGGCGGCGCCAAGCTGACCAGCTACCTGCACGGCACCCGCATCGGCGTGCTGGTCGAGTACGAGGGTGACGAAGTGGCCGCGCGCGACGTGGCCATGCACGTGGCCGCCATGAAGCCCGAGGCCCTGACGAGCGCCGACGTGCCCGCCGAGCTGGTGGAGCGCGAGCGCAGCGTGGCCACCGCCAAGGCGCAGGAGTCCGGCAAGCCCGCCGACATCGCCGCCAAGATGGTGGAAGGCTCGGTGCAGAAGTACCTGAAGGAAGTGTCGCTGTTCAACCAGGTGTTCGTGAAGGCCGCCGACGGCAAGCAGACCGTCGAGCAGATGCTGAAGGACAAGAACACCAAGGTGCTGGGTTTCACCCTCTACGTGGTGGGTGCCGGCATCGAGAAAAAGACCGACGACTTCGCCGCCGAAGTGGCCGCGCAGGTGGCTGCCGCGCAGGGCAAGGCCTGAGCTTCACGGGCGCCGCGCCCGGTGGCCGTGCGTTGCGCGGCAGCCGGGGCGGCGTTTTTCTTTGAGCGCCCCCGCGCCGCTAAACTCCAGCATCCAAGAACAACAGAGCCCATGCCCATGACCAAGCCGAAGACCGCCTACAAGCGCATCCTGCTCAAGCTCTCCGGTGAGGCCCTGATGGGCGACGACGCCTTCGGCATCAACCAGGCAACCATCGAGCGCATCGTGGGCGAGGTGGCCGAGGTCACCCGCATGGGTGTGCAGGTGGCGGTGGTCATCGGCGGCGGCAACATCTTCCGCGGCGTGGCCGGCGGCTCGGCCGGCATGGACCGCGCCACCGCCGACTACATGGGCATGCTGGCCACGGTGATGAACGCGCTGGCGCTGGCCGACGCGATGAACAAGACCGGCCTGATCGCACGGGTCATGTCGGCCATCGGCATCGAGCAGGTGGTCGAACCCTACGTGCGGCCCAAGGCACTGCAATACCTGGAAGAAGGCAAGGTTGTGGTGTTCGCTGCCGGTACCGGCAACCCGTTCTTCACCACGGACACCGCGGCCGCCCTGCGCGGGGCCGAGATCGGCGCCGAGATGGTGCTCAAGGCCACCAAGGTGGACGGCGTCTACACCGCCGATCCCAAGAAAGACCCCAAGGCCACGCGCTACGCGAAGCTCACCTTCGACGAGGCGATGGGCCAGAACCTCGGCATCATGGATGCCACGGCCTTCGCGCTGTGCCGCGACCAGCGTCTGCCGATCAAGGTGTTCTCGATCTTCAAGCCCGGCGCGCTCAAGCGCGTGGTGGCGGGCGAGGACGAAGGCACGCTCGTCCACGTGTGAGGCCGCTGCTGACGGCCAGCCGGCCGGTTCGGTCGGCCGGGGGTTCAAGCCGGTGGCGCCAGCCGCCGGACAGTCCTGCCTGGAGAAGCTGGCAGGCGCAATAATGTACGGTTGGAGAGACTGACATGACGATTGCAGACATCAAGAAGCAAGCCCAAGGCAAGATGGACCAGTCCATCGAGGCCTTCAAGCACAACCTGACCAAGATCCGCACCGGCCGCGCCAACCCGGCGCTGCTGGACACCATCCACGTCGAGTACTACGGCAGCCAGGTGCCGCTGTCGCAGGTGGCCAACGTGTCGCTGCTGGATGCCCGCACCATCAGCGTGCAGCCCTGGGAAAAGGGCATGGGCGCCAAGATCGAGAAGGCCATCCGCGAAAGCGACCTAGGCCTCAACCCCGCCAGCATGGGCGAGTTGATCCGCGTGCCCATGCCGCCGATGAGCGAGGAGCGCCGCAAGGAAATGACCAAGCTGGTGCGCCACGAGGGCGAGAGCGCCAAGGTCGCCATCCGCAACCTGCGCCGCGACGCCAACGACGCTACCAAGAAGCTGGTCAAGGACAAGGAAGCCACCGAGGACGACCAGAAGCGCGCCGAGGCCGACATCCAGAAGGCCACCGACAAGCACGTGTCCGACATCGACGCGCTGGTGGCCGAGAAGGAAAAGGAAATCATGGCGGTGTGAGCGGCAGGCGCTGCTCCATCCGCTTCTTCCAGCGCCCGCATGGCGAAAACTCCGGCCGCCGTCCCGCACCACATTGCCATCGTGATGGACGGCAATGGCCGCTGGGCCAACCGGCGCCTGCTGCCGCGCGTGGCCGGCCACCGTCAGGGCGTGGATTCGCTGCGCCGCTGCATCCGCGCCTGTGCCCAACGCGGCGTACGGGTGCTCACGGTGTTCGCCTTTTCCTCCGAGAACTGGAACCGCCCGGCCGAAGAGGTGGGCGCGCTGATGGAGCTGCTGGCCACCGCACTGGCGCGCGAGGTGCCTGAACTCGATCGCGCCGGCGTGCGCCTGCATTTCGTGGGCGACCGCGAAGGGCTGAAGCCTAAGGTGCGCGAAGGTCTGGCTGCGGCCGAGGCCCGCACCGCCGCCAACGCGCAACTGGTGCTCAACGTCTGCTTCAACTACGGCGGCCGCTGGGACATCGCCCAGGCCGCGCGTCGCCTCGCCGAGGCCGGCACGCCGATCACCGAGCAGAGCCTGAACGGCGCCCTGGCCCTGGCCCACGTGCCCGACCCGGACCTGCTGATCCGCACCGGCGGCGAGCAGCGCATCAGCAACTTCCTGCTTTGGCAGGCGGCCTACAGCGAGCTGTTCTTCAGCGACAGGCTGTGGCCCGATTTTGACGAGGCTGCGCTGGACGAGGCCCTGGCCGCTTACGCCGGGCGCGAGCGGCGCTTCGGCAAGACCTCGGCCCAGGTGGCGGCCGAACCGAGCACGGCGGCGGGCTGAGCATGCTGCGGCAACGCGTCATCACGGCGCTCATCATGCTGGCGGTGCTGGTGGCCGCGCTGTGGTCGGCCTCGCCCACACCTTTCTTTGCGCTGGCATTGGCGATGATGGCTGCCGCCGCCTGGGAATGGGCCCGGCTCAACGGCACCCAGGGTGCCGGCGCGCTGGTGGTCGGCGCCTTCATGCTTGCCGCCTGCGCACTCACCTGGCGGGCGGGCTGGGCGACTGAGCCCTTCGCCGGCTGGTGGCTGGTGACGGCGCTGTGGGTGGTCCTGGGCGGGCTGATGATCGCCGCCGGCGTGCCCGGCTGGTCGCGCCTGCCGGCGTCGCTGCGGCTGGCGCTTGGCCTGCCGGCGCTGTGGGCGGCGTGGCTGGCGGTGGTGCAGTCGCGCGTGGTGGGCGTCAACTACCTGATGTCGGTGCTGTCGCTGGTGGCGGCGGCCGACATCGCGGCCTACTTTGCCGGGCGCGCCTTCGGTGGGCGGCTGGTGGCGCGCAGGCTGGCGCCCTCGATCAGCCCCAACAAGAGCTGGGAAGGCGTGTTCGGCGGTATGGCCGGCGTGCTACTGCTGGCCGCGCTGTGGATCGGCTTCGACCGCCTGGTGGCGCCGGCCGGCTGGAGCCGCAGCCTCTATTCCCATCTGCTGCAGTCCGGCGGCGTGGCCGGGCTGGTGCTGGCCGCGGTGGCGCTGGCCGCGCTCAGCGTGGTGGGCGACCTGGTGGAGTCGCTGGTCAAGCGCGCCGCCGGCGCCAAGGACTCGAGCCAGCTGCTGCCCGGCCACGGCGGCGTGCTGGACCGCATCGACGCGCAACTGCCCACCTTGCCCTTCGCCTTGGCGCTGATGGGCCTGGCGGCGCAGCGCTGGGGGGTGCCCGCATGAGGCAGCGCGTGGCTGTGCTGGGCTCGACGGGCTCGATCGGCGTCAACACACTGGACGTGATCGCGCGCCACCCGGATCGCTTCGAGGTGGTGGCGCTCACCGCCAACACCCAGGTCGATGCGCTGCTGGCGCAGTGCGAGCGCTTCCGGCCTCGCGTGGCCGTGATGGCGAGCGCGCCGCATGCCGACGAACTGGCCGAGAAAATCAGGCAAAAAGGCCTTCCGGTCCAGGTGGAGCGGGCGCAGGCAGCTATTGAAATGGTAGCTTCCGATGAGGCGGTGGATGTGGTCATGGCGGCCATCGTCGGTGCCGCCGGGCTGGCGCCCTGCCTGGCGGCGGCGCGCGCCGGCAAGCGCCTGCTGCTGGCCAACAAAGAGGCGCTGGTGGTCGGCGGCGAGGTCTTCATGCGCGCCGTGCGCGAGGGCGGGGCGACGCTGCTGCCCATCGACAGCGAGCACTCGGCCATCTTCCAGTCGCTGCCGGACGACCCGGCCAGCTGGCCGGCGCGCATCGACAAGATCATCCTGACCGCCTCGGGCGGCCCGTTCCGCACCCGCGAGCCGGGCACGCTGCGCGAGGTGACGCCGGAGCAGGCCTGCGCCCACCCCAACTGGGTCATGGGGCGCAAGATATCGGTCGATTCGGCCACCATGATGAACAAGGCGCTGGAGGTGATCGAGGCGCACCACCTGTTCGGCGTCGGGCCTGACCAGCTGGAGGTGGTGATCCACCCGCAGAGCGTGATCCATTCGATGGTGCAGTACCTCGACGGCTCGGTGGTGGCACAGCTGGGCACGCCGGACATGCGCGTGCCCATCGCCTACGGCCTGTCCTGGCCGGAGCGCATGGCCTCCGGCGCCGAGGCGCTGAACTTCGCCACGCTGGGCCACCTGAGTTTCGAGCCGGCCGACGCGCCGGCGCACCGGGCGCGTTTCCCCGGCCTGCAGCTGGCCTGGCACGCCCTGCGCGCCCCCGAGGGCACCTGCGCCGTGCTCAATGCCGCCAACGAGGTGGCGGTGGAGGCCTTCCTGGGCCGGCGCATCCGCTTTGACCAGATCCACGCCGTCAACGATGCAACTTTGGCGGCGGTGGTGCCCTCCAAGTTGGCGACGCTGGCCGACCTGCTGGATCTGGACGCGCAGGCGCGCGCCAGGTCCGGGGCGCTGGTGGCAGCCATGGCGGCCTGAAAAATAGTGCTGTATGCTATTTTTATGAGAGCTGGTTGCGCCCGTCACATTTGGCCTGAAGGCCTTTTTGACCCAGAATCTGCCCGGAACTGCTCCAGGCCCGGTAACCCCTGACATCACCATGCTCACCACCCTGATCGCCTTCGTCGTGGCCCTCGGCCTGCTGATCGCGGTGCACGAATGGGGCCACTACCGCATGGCGGTGGCACGCGGCGTGAAGGTGCTGCGCTTTTCGGTCGGCTTCGGCCGCGCACTGGCGCGCTGGAAGCCGCGCCGGCAGCGCCCCGGGCAGGACACCGAGTTCGTCGTCGGCGCCATCCCGCTGGGCGGTTACGTGAAGATGCTCGACGAGCGCGAGGGCGACGTGCCCGAGGCCGAGCGCCACCTGGCCTTCAATACCCAGCCGCTGTCGTCCCGCGCGCTGATCGTCGCCGCGGGGCCGGTGGCCAACCTGGTGCTGGCCGTGCTGCTGTACACGCTGGTCAACTGGATCGGCGTGCAGGAGCCGCGCGCCGTGCTGGCGCCGCCGGCGGCCGGCTCGATGGCGGAGAAGGCGGGCCTGCGCGGCGGCGAGGAAGTGCGCGCCGCGGCGCTGGCCGGCGACGAGCTGGAGCCGGTGCGCTCCTTCGAAGGCCTGCGCTGGACGCTCACCCGTGGCGCGCTCGACGGCGAGGACGTGCTGCTGCAGCTGGCGCGCGGAGACGGCCGCACCCGCGACGTGGTGCTGCCGCTCGGCTCGCTGGCGGCCAAGGATCCGAACCCGCAGATGTTCCGCGCCATCGGCATCGTCGCGCCGCTGTCGCGGCCGGAGATGGGCGAACTGACCCCTGATGGCGCCGCCGAGCGCGCTGGCCTGCGAACGGGCGATCTGGTGCTGAAGGTGGGCGAGACGCCGGTGGTGGACGGCCAGCAGCTGCGTGAGCTGATCCGCGGCAGCGTCAAGGATGGCCAGCCGCAGGCCAGCACCTGGTTGGTGGAGCGAGAGGGCCAGCGCGTCACGCTCGACGTGGAGCCGGCGGTGATCGAGCACGAAGGGCGGCGCATCGGGCGCATTGGCGCCTACGTGGGCGCCCAGCCGGAGATGGTGACGGTGCGCTACGGCCCGCTGGAGGGCCTGACGACCGGTGTGCGCCGGGTGTGGGAGGTGTCGGTGCTGTCGCTGCGCCTGCTGGGGCGCATGCTGGTGGGCGAGCTGTCGGTCAGGAACCTGAGCGGGCCGATCGCCATTGCCGACTACGCCGGCAAGTCCGCCAGCCTGGGCCTGACCTACTACCTGGGCTTCCTGGCCTTCATCAGCGTCAGCCTGGGGGTGCTCAATCTGCTGCCGGTGCCCGTCCTGGATGGGGGGCACCTGATGTATTATCTTTGGGAGGGAGTGACGGGCAACCCCGTCTCCGAAGCGTGGCTGCAGCGGCTGCAATACGTGGGCATGAGCCTGCTGCTGTGCATGATGGCGATCGCCATGTACAACGACATCGTCAGCCGGCTCGGCTGACACCGCCGCAGTCGCCCCAGCCGTTTGCATCCTGCGTCCAGTTCACAGTACCCGATGATGTCTCGTACCCGATTCCGCTGGCGCACGGTCGCCACGCTCGTCTCCCTTTCGCTGGCAGCGCAGCTGGCCTGGGCGGTGGACCCGTTCACGGTGCGCGACATCCGGGTCGAGGGCCTGCAGCGCGTGGAGCCGGGCACGGTGTTCTCGTCGCTGCCGGTGCGCGTCGGCGAAACCTACACCGACGACAAGGGCGCCGCCGCCATCCGCGCGCTCTACGGCCTGGGCCTGTTCTCCGACGTGCGGCTCGAAACCTCCGGCGACGTGCTGGTGGTGATCGTGCAGGAACGTCCCACGGTGGCGGAAGTCAGCTTCGCTGGCAACAAGGAATTCAGCAATGAGGTGCTGCAGGGCGTGCTGCGCGACGCCGGTCTGGCGGCTGGCCGGCCCTACGACAAGGCCCTGATCGACCGCGCCGAGCAGGAGCTCAAGCGCCAGTACATCAACCGCAGCCTCTATGCGGCGGAAGTGCAAACCACGGTGACGCCGACCGAGCGCAACCAGGTCAACCTCACCTTCAACATCACCGAAGGCCGGGCGGCGCGCATCGGCTCCATCAACATCGTCGGCAACCACGCTTTCTCCGAGGGCACGCTGAAGGACCAGCTCGATCTGGACACCGGCGGCTGGCTGAGCTGGTACACCAAGAGCAACCAGTACTCGCGCGCCAAGCTCAACGCCGACCTGGAAGCGCTGCGCTCGTTCTACCTGTCACGCGGCTACCTCGATTTCAAGATCGATTCCACGCAGGTCGCCATGGCGCCCGACAAGGAATCGATCTCGGTGACCATCAACGTCACCGAGGGTGAACGCTTCGTGGTTTCCGGCGTTTCGCTGGAAGGCAACTACCTCGACCGTGACGACCAGTTCAAGTCGCTGGTCGCCATCAAGCCGGGCGAGGCCTTCAACGCCGACCAGGTGGCCACCACCACCAAGGCCTTCACCGACCTGTTCGGCAACTACGGCTACGCCTTCGCCAGTGTGGAAGCGCGCCAGAACGTCGACCGCACCAACAACCGCGTGGCCATCGTCCTGCAGGCGCAGCCGGGGCGGCGCGTGTACGTGCGTCGCATCAACGTCCAGGGCAATACCCGCACGCGCGACGAGGTGATCCGCCGCGAATTCCGCCAATACGAATCGTCCTGGTACGACGCCGAGAAGATCTCCCTCTCGCGCGACCGCGTGGACCGGCTGGGCTACTTCACCGAGCTGTCCATCACGTCCGCCGAAGTGCCGGGCGCGCCCGACCAGGTGGATCTGAACGTCGAGGTCAAGGAAAAACCCACCGGCAGCATTCAGATCGGCGCCGGCTATTCCACCGCGGAGAAGCTGTCGTTCACCTTTGGCCTGTCGCAGGAGAACGCCTTCGGTTCCGGCAACCGGCTGGATCTGCAGCTCAACACCGGCAAGTACAACCGCACCGTCGTGGTGAGCGCGACCGATCCGTACTTCACCATCAACGGCGTTTCGCGCACGGTCGACGTCTACTACAAGACCCAGAAGCCCTACCAGGACCAGGGCGGCGACTACACGCTGGTGACCATGGGCGCTGGCCTGAAGTTCGGCGTGCCGGTGACGGAGCTCGACACCGTGTATCTGGGCATGAACGCCGAGCGCACGCGCATCAAGCCTGGCACCAACATTCCCGCCGCCTATCTGGACTACGCCAACCGCTTCGGCTATTCCAGCTATGCCTTCCCGTTCACGCTGGGCTGGTCACGCGATTCGCGCGACAGCGCCCTGGCGCCCAACTCCGGCCGCTACCAGCGCCTGATGGGTGAACTGGGGCTGATCGGCGACGCGCGCTACGTCAAGACCAACTACCAGATCCAGCAGTACATCCCGCTGTCCAAGCAGTACACGCTGGCGCTGAACGGCGAGGTGGGCTGGGGCAAGGGTCTGAGCGGCCGGCCGTTCCCGGTGTTCAAGAACTTCTACTCCGGCGGCCTGGGTTCGGTGCGCGGGTTCGAGCAGTCCACGTTGGGGCCGCGCGACGTCACCGGCGCCTTCATCGGTGGCACGCGCAAGTTCACCCTGAACACCGAGTTCATCACGCCGTTCCCGGGCGCCGGCAACGACCGCACGCTGCGCCTGTTCGGCTTTGTGGACGTCGGTGCGTTGTACGGCGACGGCGAGAAGATCACCGGCGATGCGATCCGCGCCTCCACGGGCATTGGCCTGAGCTGGATCTCCCCGCTCGGCCCGCTGCGTTTCGCATTTGGCGTGCCCATCCGCAAGAAGCCCGGCGATAGAATCCAGAAATTGCAATTCCAAGTCGGGACCTCGTTTTGATGAAGTTTGTCATTCGCAGCGCTGCGTTGGCTTCGCTGTGCTGTGCCATGGTGATGCCGGTGGCTGCAGCAGCCCAGGACGGCGGCGGTGTGCGCATCGGTTTCGTGAACACCGACCGCATGCTGCGCGAAGCCGCTCCCGCGCGTGCCGCGCAAACCAAGCTGGAGCAGGAGTTCTCGCGCCGCGAGAAGGAAGTCGACGATATGGGCGCCGCGCTCAAGTCGGCATCCGACCGCTTCGAGCGTGAAGCGCCCACCATGTCTGACAGCCAGCGCCAGGCGCGCCAGCGCCAGTTGCAGGACCAGGACCGCGAGTTTCAGCGCAAGCGGCGTGAGTTCCAGGAAGACCTCAACTCGCGCAAGCAGGAAGAGCTGCAGCAGGTGCTGGACCGGGCCAACCGCGTGGTGCGCCAGGTAGCGGAGTCCGAGAAGTACGACGTGATCCTGCAGGAGGCGGTCTACATCAACCCGCGGCTGGACATCACCGACAAGGTGATCAAGGCGCTCAACGCCGCCAAGTGATGGCGGCGGCCGAGCCCGCCGCAGCACAGGTCCTGCCGTCACGGCGGCGTTGCGCGGCATGAGCCTGCGAACCGGCGCCATCGTCGAAGCCCTGGGCGGCACGCTCCGGGGCAACCCGGAACGCCTGATCACGCGCCTGGCCCCGCTGGAAACAGCGGGTGAAAGCGAACTCAGCTTCCTGGTGAACCCACGCCTGACCGCCGTGCTCGGCGATACGCGTGCGGGCTGTGTCGTGGTCGGCCCGGCGCTGGCGGACGCAGCCACTTCGCGCGGCGACTGCATCGTCGCCGACGATCCGCACCTTTACTTCGCCCGTCTTACCCAGCTCTGGGCCCGCTCGCACGGCTTGGCGCAGGTACCCGGCGTGCACCCGAGCGCGGTGGTGGAGGATGGCGCGGTGATCGGCCCCGGCGCCAGCGTGGGGCCGCTGTGCCATGTGGGCCGCCACGCGCGCATCGGCGCCGGCACGGTGCTGAAGGCGCGCGTCACAGTGGGTGAGCGCTGCGTGATTGGCGAGCGCTGCGTGGTCCAGAGCGGTGCGGTGATCGGCGGCGACGGCTTCGGCTTTGCGCCGCACGAGGGCGGCTGGGTGAAGATCGAGCAGCTCGGCGCCGTGCACATCGGCAACGACGTCGAGATCGGCGCCAACACCTGCATCGACCGCGGCGCGCTGGACGACACCGTGATCGAAGACGGCGTCAAGCTCGACAATCTGATCCAGATCGGCCACAACTGCCACATCGGCAAGCACACCGCCATGGCAGGCTGCGTGGGCGTGGCCGGCAGCGCGCGCATTGGCGCGCACTGCACCGTGGGTGGCGCAGGCATGATCCTGGGACATCTGACCATCGCCGACCACGTGCACATCTCGGCCGCGTCGGTGGTCAGCCGCTCGATCCTCAAGCCCGGGCACTACACCGGCTTCTTTCCCATCGACGACAATGCCAGCTGGGAAAAGAACGCCGCCACGCTCAAGCACATCCGCGCACTGCGCGACCGCGTGCGGCAGCTCGAAGCCGCTCTTGATGCTTTTGATCTGGAGGAAAATCAGCCTCCAGCCTGCGACCAGCAAGCGCCGCCAGCTCCTTGAATGATAGTGAACGCCAGATGGACATCTACAAGATCCTCGACAAACTGCCCCACCGCTATCCGTTCCTGCTGGTCGATCGCGTGCTGGACATCGATCTTGCCGCCAAGACCATCCGCGCGGTCAAGAACGTCACCGTCAACGAGCCCTGCTTCACGGGGCATTTCCCCGGGCGCCCCATCTTCCCGGGCGTGCTGATGCTGGAGGCGCTGGCGCAAAGCTGCGCGCTGCTGTCGTTCGAAACCGAGGGCATCTCGCTCGACGACGACTCGGTGTTCTATTTCGTCGGCATCGACGGCGCGCGCTTCAAGCGCCCGGTGCAGCCGGGCGACCAGCTCATGCTGCACGCCGCCATGGACCGCGTGCGTGCCGGCATCTACAAGTTCAACTGCCGCGCCGAGGTCGAGGGTGATGTCGCCTGCGAGGCGCAGATCATGTGCACCATGAGGAAGGTCCGATGATGGCGTGGGGCGCCATCACACCCCTCAGTTGCTTGGCCCCGTCACGCGAGGACGAGGTGCGACCGACCTCCCGCGCCGCTGCCCGCTGACATGACGGCGGTTCACCCCACCGCGCTGGTCGATCCCAGGGCCGAGCTGCATGAAAGCGTCCGAGTGGGCGCGTTCAGCATCATCGGGCCGCACGTGCGCGTCGGTGCCGGGTGCGACATCGGCCCGCATTGCGTGCTCGAAGGCCACACCACGCTGGGCGAGAACAACCACGTGTTCCAGTTCGCCAGCCTCGGCGCCGCGCCGCAGGACAAGAAATACGGTGGCGAACCTACGCGGCTGGAGATCGGCAGCGGCAACACCATCCGCGAGTTCGTCACCATCAACACCGGCACCGTGCAGGACGCCGGTATCACGCGGCTGGGCGACGACAACTGGATCATGGCCTACGTGCACATCGCGCACGATTGCCAGCTGGGCAGCCATCTGATCCTGGCCAATGCCGTGCAATTGGCCGGCCACGTGCACCTGGGCGACTGGGTGTTCCTGGGTGGCCTGACCGGCGTGCACCAGTTCGTGCGCGTGGGCGCGCACGCCATGACCGCTTTCCAGACGCGGCTGGCGCAGGACGTGCCGCCTTTCGTCACCGCCGGCGGCAGCCCGGCCGAAGCCCAGAACATCAACGCCGAAGGCCTGCGCCGCCGCGGCTATTCGGCCGAGCGCATTGCCGTGATCAAGCAGATGTACCGCCTGCTGTACCGCCGCGGGCTCACGCTGGAGGCGGCGCGCCAGCAGATCGATGCGCTGCGCGGCGAAGTGCCTGCGGCCGACGCCGACATCGCGCGGATGCAGGACTTCCTGGCCGCAGCCACGCGCGGCCTCGTGCGCTGAAGGGGCGCAGGGGAGCGGCGGGTGACGCAGGTACCGGAGGCACCCTTCTTCGGCATGGTGGCCGGCGAGGTATCGGGCGACCTGCTCGGTGGTCTGCTGCTGGATGGTCTGCAGGCGCGCTGGCCCGAACTGCGCGCGGCGGGTGTCGGCGGCACGCAGATGGCGCAGCGCGGCTTTGACGCCTGGTGGCCGGTGGATCGCCTGTCGGTGCGCGGCTACGCGGAGGTGCTGCCGCGGCTGCCGGAACTGCTGCGCCTGCGCCGGCAACTGGCCGAACGCTTTCTGGCCGGGCGCCCAGACCTGTTCATCGGCGTGGACGCGCCGGATTTCAACTTCGGCCTGGAAACACGTCTGCGCCAGGCCGGCATCAAGACGGTGCACTTCGTCAGCCCCTCGTTCTGGGCCTGGCGGCCGGAGAAGCTGGCGCGGCTCAAGGCGGCGGCCGACCTGGTGCTGTGCCTGTTCCCGTTCGAGCCCGGCCTGCTGGCCGAGCACGGCATCGCCGCCACCTATGTCGGCCATCCGCTGGCGCAGGTGATCCCCATGTACCCGGACGGCGCCGCCGCGCGTGCCGTGCTCGGCCTGCCGCCCGACGCGCCCGTGGTGGCCTTGCTGCCGGGCAGCCGCGCGGCCGAGATCGAGCACCTGGCTTCCAGGTTTTTTCAGGCTGCAGCCCTTGTGCAGAAGGCGCGGCCAGCTACGCATTTCATAGTGCCGGTGGTGCCTGCCCTGCGCACGCAGGTGACCACGGCAGCGCAGGCCAGCGGCCTGGGCGCGGCGCTCAAGCTGGCCGACGCGCAATCGCACCTGGCGTTGGCGGCGTGCGACGTGGCGCTGGTGGCCAGCGGCACCGCCACGCTGGAAGCCGCCCTGTACAAGCGGCCGATGGTGATTGCCTACGCCATGCCGCAGCTCAGCTACCGCCTGATGCGCCGGCGGCGCCAGCTGCCCTGGGTGGGGCTGCCCAACATCCTGTGCGCACCGCCTTCGGGCCTGCGCCGCCCGGCGGGCGTGACGCCGCATCAGTTCGCCGACGCGCCCGGCGCCCCCTTCGTGGTTCCGGAGCTGATTCAGGACACCGCCACGCCGCAGGCGCTGGCGGCCGCGGTGCTCGACTGGCTGGACGCGCCGCAGAAGACGGCGGCGCTGCGCACCCGGTTCGAGACGCTGCACCTGAGCCTGCGGCGCGACACCGCGCGGGCGGCCACCGATGCGATCGAGACGCTTCTTGCGCGCTGAGCAGACCTCGCTCGACTGGCACGCGCCCGGCCTGGTGGCGGGCGTGGACGAGGCCGGGCGCGGCCCGCTGGCCGGCCCGGTGGTGGCCGCGGCCGTGATCCTGCACGAGCGCCACCCGATCAAGGGCCTGGCCGATTCCAAGCGCCTCACCGCGCTGCGGCGCGAGAAGCTGTTCGACCAGATCTGCGACAAGGCGCTGTGCTGCTCCATCGCCCTCGCCAGCGTGGAGGAGATCGACCGCCTGAACATCCTGCAGGCCACGCTGCTGGCCATGCGCCGCGCCGTGGAGGGGCTGCGTCTGGCGCCCGCGCTGGTGCTGGTCGACGGCAACCGCCTGCCCGTGCTGCCCATGCGTGCCGAGGCCGTGGTGGGCGGCGATGCGCGGGTGGCGGCGATCTCGGCCGCCTCCATTCTGGCCAAGGTGCACCGCGACCGCTGGTGTCGCGAGATCGACGCCACCTGGCCGCAGTACGGCTTTGCCACCCACAAGGGCTACGGTACCGCCGCGCACCTGGCGGCGCTGCGCACGCACGGTGCCTGCGAACACCACCGCCGCAGTTTCGCGCCGGTGGCCGAGGTGCTGGCCGGCGCACGCACGGAGAGCGCCGCGTGACCGAGGCCGCCCCCGCCGTCATCCGCTCGGCTGGCAACGCCCTGCTGAAGGACCTGCGCCGGCTGGCGCAGGACAGCCACGCGCACCGCAGGCAGCAGCGCGTGTGGCTGGAAGGCGATCACCTGTGCCGCGCCGCGCTGGCGCGCGGCCTGCGCCCCGCGCTGGCGGTCTTTTCAGAGTCTTTCTGGCCTCTGGCCGGCGCCCAGCTGGCGCAGGCAGCTCCCAAAAACATAGTGATCGACGATGCACTCTGGCGTGGTATCAGCGGGCTGGAGTCGCCTGCGCCGCTCGGCTTCGTGCTCGATCTGCCCGAAGCGGCCGAACTGGCGCCAGGCGCTCCCACCGTGGTGCTCGACCGCGTGCAGGACGCCGGCAACGTAGGCGCCATCCTGCGCAGCGCGGCAGCGTTCGGTTTCACGCAGGTGGCGGCCGTGAGTGGCACCGCTCTGCTGTGGTCGCCCAAGGTGCTGCGCGCCGGCATGGGCGCGCACTTCGGGCTGCGGCTGGTAGAGGGGCTGAAGCCGGCCGATCTGGCGGGGCTGCAGGTGCCGCTGCTGGTCACCAGCTCGCACGAGGGCGAGTGGCTGCACCAGGCGAACCTGCCCTGGCCCTGCGCCTGGGTGCTGGGTCACGAAGGGCAGGGCGTGGACGCCGCGATCGCCCAGCTGGCGGCCCACCATTTGCGCATCGCCCAGCCCGGCGGCGAGGAATCGCTCAACGTGGCGGCTGCGGCGGCGATCTGCCTGCACGCCAGCGCGACCGGGCGGCTGGCGCCGCCTGCCTGAAAGGCCCTGGCGCGCGGGCAGGGGGGTGGGCTGCGGGCTATAATGAGCGGCTTTTCCCAGCGCGCCCCGACACCCGGATCGATTCGAGCTTCTCCCTGCACCCGCTTCCTTGCGAAACGCCCGTCCAGGGCAGGCCCCATGGCGCCACGCTGGAAGCAAAGGCAAGCGCGGCCGGGCATCTGGGCCCAGCACAACGCAGCAGCGTTCAGTCGCAGCCTTTTTGAATCCGGAGAACCCCGTGCTAGCTTCCCTGAAGGGGAAATTCCCGCCCGCGATCCTGGCCCTGGCCGACGGCAGCGTGTTCCTTGGCGAAGCCATCGGCGCGCCCGGCCACACGGTGGGCGAGGTGGTGTTCAACACCGCCATCACCGGCTACCAGGAAATCCTGACCGACCCCAGCTACCTGCAGCAGATCGTCACGCTGACCTACCCGCACATCGGCAACGTCGGCGTCAACGCTGAAGACGTCGAATCCGGCAAGGTGCAGGCCGCCGGCCTCATCATCCGCGACCTGCCGCTTTTGGCCAGCAACTTCCGCTCCGAGGGCGACCTGAGCGGCTACCTCAAGACCCACGGCACCGTGGCCATCGCCGGCATCGACACCCGGCGCCTGACCCGTCTGCTGCGCACGCACGGCGCGCAGAACGGCGCCATCGTCTGCCTGGCCGGGGGCGAGGAAGCCACGCCCACCCGCATCGACGAGGCCATTGCCCTGGCCAAGGCAGCACCGCCGATGGTGGGGCTCGACCTCGCCAAGGTGGCCAGCACCACCGAGCGCTACGACTGGCAGCAGACCGAATGGGTGCTGGGCAGCGGTTACGGCACGCGCGAATCGGCCCGCTTCAAGGTGGTGGCCTACGACTTCGGCGTGAAGAAGAACATCCTGCGCATGCTGGCCGAGCGCGGCTGCGAGGTCACCGTGGTGCCGGCCACCACGCCGGCTGCCGAGGCGCTGGCCATGGCGCCGGATGGCGTGTTCCTCTCCAACGGCCCGGGCGATCCGGAGCCCTGCGACTACGCCATCGATGCTGCGCGCACGCTGATCGACAGCGGCAAGCCGGTGTTCGGCATCTGCCTGGGCCACCAGATCATGGCGCTGGCCAGCGGCGCTAGGACCTTCAAGATGAAGTTCGGCCACCACGGCGCCAACCATCCTGTCAAGGATCTGGATTCGGGCCGCGTCTCGATCACCAGCCAGAACCACGGCTTCGCGGTGGACGAGAAGACCCTGCCGCCCACACTGCGCGCGACCCACGTGAGCCTGTTCGACGGCACGCTGCAGGGCCTGGCGCGCACCGACAAGCCGGCCTTCTGCTTTCAGGGCCACCCGGAAGCCTCGCCCGGTCCGCACGACGTCGACTACCTGTTCGATCGCTTCATCGCCCTGATGCAGCAGGCGAAGGTAGCTGCATAAAGCATAGCAACGAGGGAGCCCACAGGGATGAAGCTGTACGCCTTTCCGCAAGCCGCACTCGAAAAGGCCATCGCCCGGCGCATGCTGGCGCTGCCATCGCCGCACCGCGAATGGTTTGTCGACCGCTGGTCCCAAAAGCCCTACAAGAAATCCTTCATCGACACCAAGGCACTGCCGCTGGTGACGCTGCTGGCCAAGGGCAAGACCTGGGACCAGGCCACCTTTGACAGCGAACTGGCCGCGTGGGACGTGAAGTTCTACGACGCCGAGGCCGAGGTGCTGCGCCCCATGGTCGAAGGCGACGGCCTGATCCAGCTCATGCAGAAGAACATGCCCCCCGAGCGCGCGCAGGCGCTGCTCGACAAGCTGGCGCGCGACCGACACGATTGAGCGGGCTAGGCCCACCCTGCCGCCAGTCCCGTCACCGCCCAGCCGACCCACCGACCCACCGTCATGCCCAAACGTACCGACCTCAAGAGCATCCTCATCATCGGCGCCGGCCCGATCGTCATCGGCCAGGCCTGCGAGTTCGACTACTCCGGCGTGCAGGCCTGCAAGGCCCTGCGCGAGGAGGGCTACCGCGTCATCCTGATCAACAGCAACCCCGCGACGATCATGACCGACCCGGCCACGGCCGATGTCACCTACATCGAGCCCATCACCTGGCAGACGGTGGAAAAGATCATCGCCAAGGAGCGTCCCGACGCCATCCTGCCCACCATGGGCGGCCAGACGGCGCTCAACTGCGCGCTGGACCTGTGGCGTAACGGCGTGCTGCACAAGCACAAGGTGGAGCTGATCGGTGCCACGCCCGAGGCCATCGACAAGGCCGAGGATCGCCAGAAGTTCAAGGACGCCATGACGCGCATCGGCCTCGGCTCGGCGCGCTCGGGCATCGCCCACAGCATGGCCGAGGCCTGGGAAGTGCAGAAGCTGGTGGGCTTTCCGACCATCATCCGGCCCAGCTTCACGCTGGGCGGCACCGGCGGCGGCATCGCCTACAACCCGGAAGAGTTTGAGACCATCTGCAAGCGGGGGCTGGAAGCCTCGCCCACCAACGAGCTGCTGATCGAGGAATCGCTGCTCGGCTGGAAAGAGTACGAGATGGAGGTGGTGCGCGACAAGGCCGACAACTGCATCATCATCTGCTCGATCGAGAACCTCGATCCGATGGGTGTGCACACCGGCGATTCCATCACCGTGGCGCCAGCGCAGACGCTGACCGACAAGGAATACCAGCTGATGCGCGACGCCAGCCTGGCGGTGCTGCGCGAGATCGGTGTGGACACCGGTGGCTCCAACGTGCAGTTCTCGGTCAACCCGAAAGACGGGCGCATGATCGTGATCGAGATGAACCCGCGCGTGTCGCGCTCCTCGGCGCTGGCTTCCAAGGCCACGGGCTTCCCGATCGCCAAGGTGGCTGCCAAGCTGGCCATCGGCTACACGCTGGACGAGCTGCGCAACGAGATCACCGGCGGTGCCACGCCGGCCAGCTTCGAGCCCAGCATCGACTACGTGGTCACCAAGGTGCCGCGCTTCGCGTTCGAGAAATTTCCCGCCGCCGACAGCCGCCTGACCACGCAGATGAAGAGCGTGGGTGAGGTCATGGCCATCGGCCGTACCTTCCAGGAAAGCTTCCAGAAGGCCCTGCGCGGCCTGGAAGTGGGCGTGGACGGCATGAACGAGAAAACCCAGGACCGCGAATGGCTCGAGAAGGAGCTGGGCGAGCCCGGACCGGACCGCATCTGGTTTGTGGGCGACGCCTTTGCCGCCGGCTGGTCGCTGGACGAGGTGCACGACCTCACGAAGATCGACAAGTGGTTCCTGGTGCAGATCCAGGAGATCGTGCAGATCGAGCTCGAGCTCGACCAGCACACCGAGGCGCATGGCGAAGACGCGCTCGGCATGCTGTCGCGCCAGGAGCTGCTCAAGCTCAAGCAGAAGGGTTTCTCCGATCGCCGGCTGGCCAAGCTGCTGCGCACCACCGACAAGGCCGTGCGCGAGGTGCGGCGCGCGCTGGGCGTGCGCCCGGTCTACAAGCGCGTGGACACCTGCGCGGCCGAGTTCGCCACCGACACCGCCTACATGTATTCCACCTACGAGGAGGAGTGCGAGGCCGAGCCGACCGACCGCAGGAAGATCATGGTGCTCGGTGGCGGGCCCAACCGCATCGGCCAGGGCATCGAGTTCGACTACTGCTGCGTGCACGCCGCGTTGGCCATGCGCGAGGACGGCTACGAGACCATCATGGTCAACTGCAACCCGGAGACCGTCTCGACCGACTACGACACCTCCGACCGCCTGTACTTCGAGCCGCTGACGCTGGAAGACGTGCTGGAGATCGTCGACAAGGAAAAGCCGGCCGGCGTGATCGTTCAGTACGGCGGCCAGACGCCGCTGAAGCTGGCGCTGGGCCTGGAGGCCGAGGGCGTGCCCATCATCGGCACCAGCCCCGACATGATCGACGCCGCCGAGGACCGCGAGCGCTTCCAGAAGCTGCTGCACGACCTGAAGCTGCTGCAGCCGCCCAACGCCACCGCCCGCACCGAGGCGCAGGCGCTGGAGAAGGCCGAGGCGCTGGGCTACCCGCTGGTGGTGCGCCCCAGTTACGTGCTGGGCGGCCGCGCCATGGAGATCGTGCACGAGCAGCGCGACCTGGAGCGCTACATGCGCGAGGCCGTGAAGGTGAGCAACGACTCGCCGGTGCTGCTCGACCGCTTCCTGTCCGACGCCATCGAATGCGACGTCGACGCCCTGTGCGACGGCCAGCAGGTGTTCATCGGCGGCGTGATGGAGCACATCGAGCAGGCCGGCGTGCACTCGGGCGACTCCGCATGCTCGCTGCCGCCCTACTACCTGAAGTCCGCCACCGTGGACGAGCTCAAGCGCCAGACAGCGGCCATGGCCAAGGCGCTCAACGTGGTCGGGCTGATGAACGTGCAGTTCGCCATCCAGGAAGGCAAGGACGGCGGTGCCGACACCATCTACGTGCTGGAGGTCAACCCGCGCGCCAGCCGTACCGTGCCCTTTGTCTCCAAGGCCACCGGCATCCAGCTGGCCAAGGTGGCGGCACGCTGCATGGCTGGCCGCTCGCTGGCCGAGCAGGGCATCACCGCCGAGGTGACGCCGCCCTACTTCAGCGTCAAGGAAGCGGTGTTCCCTTTCGTCAAGTTCCCAGGCGTGGACACCATCCTCGGCCCCGAGATGAAGTCCACCGGCGAGGTCATGGGCGTGGGCAAGAGCTTTGGCGAGGCCTACATCAAGGCCCAGATGGGCGCGGGCGAGCGCCTGCCGCGCGCCACCAAGGCCGACGGCACGCCCAGCGGCAAGGTGTTCCTCACTGTGAAGAACGGCGACAAGCCGACGGCAGTGAAGATCGCGCGCGAGCTGGCCGCCATGGGCTTCGGCCTGGTGGCCACCAAGGGCACGGCCCAGGCCATCCGCGACGCCGGCGTGGCCTGCGACACGGTCAACAAGGTCACGGAAGGGCGGCCGCACATCGTCGACGCGCTGAAGAACGGCGAGATCTGCATGGTGATCAACACCGTGGAAGAGCGCCGCAACGCCATCGCCGACAGCCGTGCCATCCGCACCAGTTCGCTGGCGGCGCGCGTGCCCACCATCACCACCATCGCCGGTGCCGAGGCTGCGGTGGAAGGCATGAAGTTCATGGACAGGCTGGGCGTCATCTCGGTTCAGGAGATGCACGCGCAACTGGCGTAAGTACCGATGCCGACGGGCTGGCGCCGCGCGCCAGACGCGGCATAATGAACCCATCATCACACCGCCGAGGGGCAACGCTCGGCGGTGTCGCTTTTTGAGGATGCAAGAGACATGGCCACCATTCCGATCACCAAGCGCGGCGCCGAGAAGCTCAAGGAAGAGCTGCAGCGCCTGAAGACCAAGGATCGCCCGGCGGTGATCGCCGCCATCGCCGAAGCGCGCTCGCACGGCGACCTGAGCGAGAACGCCGAGTACGATGCCGCCAAGGACCGCCAGGGCTTCATCGAGGGCCGCATCAAGGAGGTCGAGGGCAAGCTGGCCGCCGCCCAGGTCATTGACCCGGCGTCGCTGGATGCCGGTGGCAAGGTGGTGTTCGGCGCTACCGTGGAGCTGGAGGACGAGGCCACCGGCGACACCGTGAAGTACCAGATCGTCGGCGAGGACGAGGCCGACCTGAAGCAGGGCCTGATCAACATCTCCAGCCCGATCGCCCGCGCGCTGATCGGCAAGGAAGAGGGCGACACGGCCGAGGTGCAGGCGCCGGGTGGCGTCAAGCACTACGAGATCATCGCCGTCTCCTACGTCTGAGGCGTGGCCATGCGCGACCGTCTGGTGGTGATGGCGGCGGGCCTCTGGTGGGGCAGCCTGACGGCAATCGGCTTTGTCGCCGTGCCGCTGCTGTTCAGGCATCTGCCTTCGCCGCAGATCGCCGGCAACATGGCGGCGCAGCTGTTCACGGCGCAGACCTGGCTGTCGGTGGCGTGCGGGCTGGTGCTGCTGATTTTTCGGCCGAAACAGCCTGGGGCCCTTTCGGGACGGGCGGGGACAGCTCTCATTTTCGTAGTGCTGGGGATGTTGCTGGCGCTGTTGATCGAGTTCGCCGTGGCGCCGCACATCCGCGCGCGCGACAACCTGGCGCTCTGGCACGGCGTGGGTACGGCCATGTACGCCGTGCAATGGCTGTGCGCCGGCGCGCTGCTCTGGCGGCAGGCGCGCGCGCCCGGCGGCTGAGCGGGCGCCGGGGCGCCGTTGTCACGTTTGCCTTGCGTCAAGACGCAGCGGAGCGGGCGCGCGACAATCCCAAGCTTTGGCACCAAACTAGGGACAACACCGGCCATGACCGACCGCATCGTTGAAATCGACGTCACGGACTGGCAGGCCGTGCCCACGAGGCGCGAGTGGGTGGATGCGCTGGAGGCCGGCAAGGTGCTGTACTTTCCCCGCCTGGGTTTCAGGCTGAGCGAGCAGGAGCAGGGCTTCCTGCGCCCCGACATCCGCGAGCCCAAGACCCGCAACATCAGCCTGAACGTGGACGGCAGCATCAAGGGTGCGGTGGGCGATGCGGGCACGCAGCAGGCGCTGGCGGCCATGGTGGCGCGCTTTCGCACTTGTGCCGACGCTCTGGTGGCCGGCCTGCTGCCCAGCTATGGTGGTGCGCTGCGCAGCGCGCCCACCAGCTACCGGCCGATGCAGGTCGAGACGCGCGCCCAGTCCTGGCGCGCCGATGACAAGCGCCTGCACGTCGACGCCTTTCCTTCGCGCCCCACGCACGGCGAGCGGATCCTGCGCGTGTTCACCAACGTCAACCCGGACGGCGCCCCGCGCGTGTGGCGCGTGGGTGAGTCGTTCGAGGCCGTGGCCGAGCGCTTTCTGCCGCGTGCCAAGCCTTACTCGGCCTGGCAGGCCAAGGTGCTGAACGCGCTGCACGTCACCAAGTCGCTGCGTGGCGAATACGACCACCTGATGCTGCAGCTGCACGACGGCATGAAGGCCGACATGGCCTACCAGAAGAGTTGCGACCAGATGACCATGCCGTTCCCGCCGGGCACGAGCTGGGTGTGCTTTTCCGACCAGGCCACCCACGCGGTGATGAGCGGGCAGTACATGATGGAGCAGACCTACCATCTGAAGGCCGGGCACGAAGTCGACCCGGCGTCCAGTCCGCTGCAGATCCTCTCTCGCATGAAGGGCCGGCCGCTGGCCGAGCCCGCCTGACGCAGCGGGCAGCCCGGACCTTGGGGTCGGGCCGGCCTATTCCTTCCAGTACTCGGCGATCCAGCGCGCCGGTTCGATGTGCGCGAAACGCTTGTTGCGCTTGCCGGCCAGCGCATCGGGCGGGTTCACTTCGCCGTGGAAGATGACGATGCGCGCGCCTTCGGGGATGAAGGGCTCGCGCCACCAGTTGCTGGGCCATGCGGGAATGCAGTGGTACTTGAAGCTCGGGCACCAGGCGGCGGGCCAGTAGCCGAGCTTGCCCTGGTCGTGCAGGAAGTGCGAGAGGTAGACCTGCTCGTTGCGGTGGTCGCGCTGGGCCTGCTCGATGTGGGCACGGAAGTTGGCCAGCACGTCGGCGTGCGCGCCCAGTTCGAAGCGGTAGACCGACGAGTTGCCGATGATGCGCGTGCCGGTGCGCCAGAAGCGCGGGTAGTCGCGGATGATCAGAAACTCCCCCGGCTGGGTGAAGAAATCATCCAGGCCGCCGACCACCACCACATCCAGATCCAGGAACAGCGCGGTACCGCGCAGGCCGTGCAGGTCGGCCTCGAAGGTGGTGAGCTTTTTCCAGGCGCCGTCGCGCTGGCCGGGCTTGAGGTTCAGGTTGAGCGGCGGGATCGGCAGGCAGCGCACCTCGGGGCGCACGCCGGTGGCGTCGTCGGTCAGGCAGATGAAGCTGAAGTCGCCGCTGAGGTGCCGGCGCACCATGCCGTAGAGGCGGTTGACGTATTCGGGGCCGTACTTGGTGCCCCATTTCATGCACAGAATGTGCCTCTGGCCCTTGTCAGGCATTCGCTGTCAGCTCTCTTTTTCGTAGTAATCCGGCGGCCGGCCGCCGTGGCGGCGTGAGGTTCTCGCCCCTTCAGTCCCGGCTCTTCTTGACCGATTTCTGCTTGGGCTGTGCCTTCTTGAGCTTGCCGCCGGGCGTGAGGCGCTGGTTGCCCAGCACGCGCACCACCCGCACCTCGGGCCGCTGGCCACCGCGCTTGCTGTACTTGAGGACCTTGATGTCCTTGGGGCCGGGCAGGCGCTCGTCGTCAGCCACCTTGTCCTTGGCGGGCTTGGGCCGCCACAGCACCAGCAGCTTGCCGATGTGCTGCACCGGGGCGGCGTTCAGCTCGTCGGCCAGTTGCTGGTAGATGGCTTCGCGCGCCGCGCGGTCGTCGCCGAACACGCGGATCTTGATCAGGCCGTGGGCGTTCAGGGCCGCGTCGGCCTCCTTGCGCACGGCGGGCGTGAGGCCGTCGGCACCGACCATGACCACGGGGTCGAGGTGGTGCGCCTCGGCGCGGTGGGCCTTGCGCTCGGCCGGAGTGAGTTCAATCTGGGGCATGGGCCGTATTATCGGTGCCGGTGGCTCAACTGCGCTGCCTCTGTTTTTAGGAACGATTTTGGCAACTGGCCCTTGCGTGACGGGCGCAGGCAGCTATCAAAACCATATCTACTCGCCGCCCACCGGCTGCAGCCCCTGATGAAGGTCAAGACGAAAAGCAAGAAGGTCAACAAGGCGTGGTTGAACGACCACGTGAACGACCCCTACGTCAAGCTCGCCCAGCGCGAGGGCTACCGCGCGCGCGCCGCCTACAAGCTCAAGGAGATCGACGAGGCGCTGAAACTCATCCGGCCCGGCCAGGTGGTGGTGGACCTGGGCAGCGCCCCCGGCGCCTGGAGTCAGTACGTGCGGCGCCGGCTGTCGCCCAGTGGCGCGGCCGTGGGGGAACTGGAGGGCGCCATCGTGGCGCTGGACATCCTGCCCATGGAGCCCATCGAGGGCGTGAGCTTCCTGCAGGGCGATTTCCGCGAGGACGCGGTGCTGGCGCACCTGCACGAGGCGCTGGGCGGCCGGCCGGTGGATGTGGTGGTGTCGGACATGGCGCCCAACCTGTCGGGCATCGAATCCAGCGACGCCGCGCGCATTGCGCATCTGGTGGAACTGGCGGTGTCCTTCGCCCAGGACCACCTCAAGCCGGATGGTGCGCTGGTGGCCAAGGTGTTCCACGGCAGCGGCTACAGCCAGCTCGTCAAGCTGTTCAAGGAGAGCTTCCGCGTGGTCAAGCCGATCAAGCCCAAGGCCTCGCGCGACCGTTCCTCCGAAACCTTTCTGGTGGGCATGGGTCTCAAGCAGGTCAGGGGCGGCTGAGCGCTGACCGGCCTCACTCAGGCGCTTGAGCGGCATCAACGGAACGCAACCAATTGTTTCGTTCGACCCACCGGCCGGCCTGAGGGCGCGGAAATGGGCGCCAAAGCCCCGGAAATGGCGCATTTCCCGTATGGGAGCTACCCCCGGCGGGTACCCGCGCCAGGGTTGAAACGCCTAGAATGGGTCTTATATGGGGGCTATTGCCCCTGCCTTATCGATTTGGAGCCGCGACCTTGAAGAATCAATGGTTTTCGAAAGTTGCCGTGTGGATGGTGATCGCCATGGTGCTGTTCACCGTCTTCAAGCAGTTCGACGGCTCCCGCATGGCGGGCTCCAACCACATGGCGTACTCGGAGTTCCTGCAGGAAGTGCGCAACAACCGCGTGAAGAGCGCGGTGATCCAGGAAGGCCAGGGCGGCACCGACATCGTGGCCACCATGAGCGACGACCGCCGGGTGCGCACCAACGCCACTTATCTGGATCGCGGCCTGATCGGCGACCTGATCAACCACAACGTCAAGTTCGACGTCAAGCCGCGTGAAGAGGGCTCGCTGCTGATGACCCTGCTGGTCAGCTGGGGCCCGATGCTGCTGCTGATCGGCGTGTGGGTGTACTTCATGCGCCAGATGCAGGGCGGCGGCAAGGGCGGTGCCTTCAGCTTCGGCAAGAGCAAGGCGCGCATGCTGGACGAGAACAACAACACCATCACCTTCGCCGACGTCGCCGGCTGCGACGAGGCCAAGGAAGAGGTGAAGGAAGTGGTCGATTTCCTGAAAGACCCGCAGAAATTCCAGAAACTGGGCGGCCGCATCCCGCGCGGCCTGCTGCTGGTCGGCCCACCCGGCACCGGCAAGACGCTGCTGGCCAAGTCCATCGCCGGCGAGGCCAAGGTGCCGTTCTTCAGCATCTCGGGCTCCGACTTCGTGGAAATGTTCGTCGGCGTGGGCGCGGCCCGCGTGCGCGACATGTTCGAGAACGCCAAGAAGAACGCGCCCTGCATCATCTTCATCGATGAAATCGACGCCGTCGGCCGCCAGCGTGGCGCCGGCCTCGGCGGCGGCAACGACGAGCGCGAGCAGACGCTGAACCAGATGCTGGTCGAGATGGACGGTTTCGAGACCAACCTCGGCGTGATCGTGGTGGCCGCCACCAACCGCCCCGACATCCTGGACGCCGCCCTGCTGCGCCCCGGCCGCTTCGACCGTCAGGTCTACGTGACGCTGCCCGACATCCGCGGCCGCGAGCAGATCCTGAACGTGCACATGCGCAAGATCCCGATCGGCCAGGACGTCAGCGCCAGCATCATCGCGCGCGGTACGCCCGGCATGAGCGGTGCCGATCTGGCCAACCTGTGCAACGAGGCCGCCTTGATGGCCGCCCGCCGCAACGCCCGCGTGGTCGAGATGCAGGACTTCGAGAAGGCCAAGGACAAGATCCTCATGGGCCCCGAGCGCAAGAGCATGGTCATGCCCGAGGAAGAGCGCCGCAACACCGCCTACCACGAGAGCGGCCACGCGCTCATCGGCAAACTGCTGCCCAAGTGCGACCCGGTGCACAAGGTCACCATCATCCCGCGCGGCCGCGCGCTGGGCGTGACCATGAGCCTGCCGGAGAACGATCGCTACAGCTACGACAAGGAATACATGCTGAACCAGATCAGCATGCTGTTCGGCGGCCGCATCGCCGAAGAGGTGTTCATGAACCAGATGACCACCGGCGCTTCCAACGACTTCGAGCGCGCCACCAACCTGGCGCGCGACATGGTCATGAAGTACGGCATGAGCGAGGCGCTGGGCCCCATGGTCTATGCCGAAAACGAAGGCGAGGTGTTCCTGGGCCGCAGCGTCACCAAGACCACCAACATCTCCGAAGAAACCATGCAGAAGGTGGATCTGGAGGTGCGCCGCATCATCGACCAGCAGTACGGTTTGGCGCGCAAGCTGATCGAGGACAACCAGGACAAGATGCACGCCATGGCCAAGGCGCTGCTCGACTGGGAAACCATCGACGGCGAGCAGCTCGACGACATCATGGCCGGCCGCGAGCCGCGTCCGCCCAAGGACTTCACGCCGCGCACGCCCAACTCCGGCGGCAGCGGCACCGGGGGCGCGCCGGCCACCAAGCCGGCCGACCCGTCGCCCACGGCGGCATGACGGCCGGCTGCAACCGGTAAGCGGGGCGTTCGCGCCCCGTTTTTCTTGGCAGACAGCCCTTAGCGCATGCGCTGGAAGACCACCCGCTTCGACATCGCGCTGGATGAGCCCCGCGTCATGGGCATCGTCAACGTCACGCCCGATTCCTTTTCCGACGGCGGCCGGCACGCCGACGCCACCGCCGCCCTGCGCCATGCCGAGCAACTGCTGAAAGACGGCGCCGACATGCTCGACATCGGCGGCGAATCCACCCGCCCCGGCGCACCGCCGCTGCCGCTGGAAGACGAACTGGCGCGCGTGCTGCCGGTGGTGCGCGAAGCCGTGCGCTGGCAGGTGCCGGTCTCGGTCGACACCTACAAGCCCGAGGTCATGGCCGCCGTGCTGGAGCTGGGCGCCGACATCATCAACGACATCTGGGGCCTGCGCCGCACCAGCAGCACCGGCGGCCCGAGCGCGCTGGAGGTGGTGCGCCACCACCCGGCCTGTGGCGTGTGCCTGATGCACATGCACCGCGATCCGCAGACCATGCAGCTGACGCCGATGGAAGGCGACGTGGTGCCCCAGGTGCTCCTGTTCCTGGAGCAGGCTGCGCAGGCGCTGCAAGGGCAGGGCGTGCCAAGGAACCGCATCGTGCTGGACCCGGGTATCGGTTTCGGCAAGACGGCGGCGCAGAATTTCTCGCTGCTGGCGCGGCAGGACGAACTGCTGGCCGCCGGCTACCCGCTGCTGGTGGGCTGGTCGCGCAAGTCGTCGCTGGGCGCCGCACTGGCCGATGCCGAGGGGCAGCCCGCGCCGCCCGCAGCGCGTGGCACGGCCAGCGTGGCGGCCGCGCTGCTGGCGGTGGAGCGCGGCGCGCGCATCGTGCGCGTGCACGACGTGCGTGAAACTGCCGAGGCCCTGGCCGTGTGGCGCGCCGCGCGCGTGGAGACAGGCACGCCGGGAAACTACTGAAATGATAGCTGCCTGCGCCCGCTGTACCTGGGCTGGCGGCCAATTTTGATCACAATCAGGAGATGAGGGTCACATGACGCGCCAATACTTCGGCACCGACGGCATCCGCGGCACGGTGGGGCAGGCCCCGATCACGCCGGACTTCGTGCTCAGGCTCGGCCACGCGGTCGGCCGCGTGCTGCAGCGCCAGGCCGCGCGGCCCAAGGTGCTGATCGGCAAGGACACGCGGGTGTCCGGCTACATGCTGGAAGCCGCGCTGGAGGCGGGGCTGAACTCGGCCGGCGCCGACGCCGTGCTGCTCGGCCCGATACCCACGCCCGCGGTGGCCTACCTCACCCGCGCGCAGCGGGCCGATCTGGGCGTGGTCATCAGCGCCAGCCACAACCCCTACCCGGACAACGGCATCAAGTTCTTCAGTGCCGAAGGCGCCAAACTGCCCGACGCCTGGGAAGCCGACGTCGAAGCCATGCTGGCCGAGGCACCGCAGTGGATGGCCTCTGCCTCGCTCGGCCGCTCGCGCCGCCTGGAAGACGCGGCGGGGCGCTATGTCGAGTTCTGCAAGAGCACCTTCGGGCAGGACCTGAACCTGCGCGGCCTGAAGATCGTGGTCGATGCCGCCAACGGAGCGGCCTACCAGATCGCGCCCATGGTGTTTCACGAGCTGGGGGCCGACGTGGTGCCGATCGGCTGCGCGCCCGACGGCCTCAACATCAACGACGGCGTGGGCGCCACCCACCCGGCGGCGCTGGTGGCGGCGGTGCGCCAGCACGGCGCCCACTATGGCGTGGCGCTGGACGGCGATGCCGACCGGCTGCAGATGGTCGACGCCGATGGCCGCCTGTTCAACGGCGACGAGCTGCTCTACGTGCTGGCAGCCGACCGGCTGGGCGCCGCCGGCGGCAGCGTGGCGGCGGTGGGCGGCGTGGTCGGCACGCTGATGACCAACCAGGGCGTCGAACTCGCCCTGCGCGCGCTGGGGCTCGACGTGGCGCGCGCCAAGGTGGGCGACCGTTACGTGCTGGAAGAACTGCTGGCACGCGGCTGGCTGCTGGGCGGCGAGGGCTCTGGTCACCTGCTGGTGCTCGACAGGCACAGCACCGGCGACGGCCTGATCTCGGCCCTGCAGGTGCTGCGCGCCTGCGTGCGCGGCGGCCGCTCGCTGGCCGAGCTGCTGGCGCCCGTCACCGTGTTCCCGCAGACGCTGATCAACGTGCGCCTGGCGCCCGGCAGTCGCTGGCAGGACAACACCGCGCTGGCCGAAGCCACCCGCGCCGTCGAGGCCGAGCTGGGTGCCGACGGCCGCGTGCTGATCCGCGCCAGCGGCACCGAACCGCTGCTGCGCGTGATGGTGGAGGCGCGCGACGCCGGCCGCGCCCAGGCCTGCGCCCAGCGCCTGGCCGATGCCGCGGCGCAAGGCTGAACCTGCGCCGGCCGCAGCGGGCCTGGGCGGCGAGGGCTGCTTGCAGGGCCTGCCGCCCATTGCCGATGCCCGCACGCGCCTGCTGATCCTGGGCAGCTTTCCCAGCCAGCGCTCGCTGGCCGAGCAGCGCTACTACGCCCACCCGCGCAACCAGTTCTGGGCCATTTTGCAAGCCATTTGGCCTTGCAGCCCATTGTTGACGGGCGCAGGCAGCTATGAAAAAAGAAGCGAATGGCTGCTTGCCCACGGCCTGGGCCTGTGGGACGTGTACGCCGCCTGCGAGCGCCAGGGCAGCCTGGACGCGGCCATCCGCCAGGGAGAGCTGAACGACTTTGCCACCTTGCGCAGGCGCTGCCCGCAGTTGCTGGCCGTCGGCTTCAACGGCGGCGAAAGCCATCGCCACGCCAGTGCTGTGGCCGCCTCGCTGGGCGCGCCGCCGCTGGCCCTGCACCGCCTGCCGTCCACCAGCCCGGCGCACGCGAGCTGGTCGTTCGAGCGCAAGCTGGCCGCCTGGCGGGCCGTGATGGCTGACGTCGGTCTGGTGTAGGGCTCGCACAGGGTTCGCGTCGGCCAGGCGGCTGACGACCTTTTTTCACGCTGAGCGGCCGTTGGTGAAGGCGGCGCGCGTTGCGCTTTACATAGCTTGACGCGGGCCGCCCATAATCTGTGCGTCGTGAAACCCAAAGTCATTGCCCTTCCCGAAGTCAGCTTCTCCGAGTTCGACGGCGTGCGCCATCTGCACCTGGGCACCGAGTGGGTGCAGGGCTCGATGCGCATCGGCGCTCCGTTCGAGCTGGAGCTGGAATACGTGCAGCGCATGATGGCCTGGCTGCTGTTCGCGCCCGAAGGGGTGGTGCCCGGCGGTCACGCCATGCAGCTTGGCCTGGGCGCCGGCGCGCTGACCAAGTTCTGCTACAAGCAGCTGGGCATGACCTGCACCGCCATCGAGTTGAATCCGCAGGTGCTGGCCGTGTGCGAAGGCTGGTTCAAGCTGCCCCCGCAGGGCCCGCGCCTGCGCGTGGTGCTGGCCGACGCGGCGCGCGAGATCCGCGGCGACGAATGGATCGGCACCGTGGACGCGCTGCAGGTCGACCTGTACGACCACGAGGCCGCAGCCCCGGTGCTCGACAGCGCCGAGTTCTACGCCGACTGCCGGCGCCTGCTGACCGACAGCGCCTGCATGACCGTCAACCTGTTCGGCCGCGCCGCCAGCTTCGAGCGCAGCCTGGCCCGCATGGCCGAGGCCTTTGGCACCCGTGCGCTGTGGAGCTTCAAGCCCACGCGCGAGGGCAACACCGTGGTGCTGGCGCAGCGCACGCCCACGCGTCCCAAGCGCGCGCTGCTGGAGGCGCGCGCGCAGGAGATCGAGACCCGCTGGCACCTGCCGGCGACCAAATGGCTCAGGACCTTCAAGCCCCTGGAACGATGAACAAGACAGCAAGCAGGCAGGCGCCGCTGAGCGCGCCCGAGCACTACGTGGGCCCGGTGCAGTGGCGCCACATGGTCGAGTGGATGCGCGCCGACGGCGTGATCACGCCGGAGGAGGCCACGCGCACCATCGCCCGTTGCTCGGCGGCCGAGAGCGCCCAGCCGGCCCTGGTGCGCCTGGCGGCCGTGGGTATCGAGCGCGCCAGCGACGGCGTGCCCATGGACGTGGAGGAACTCACGCAGTACCTGGCGCGCCGCGCCGGGCTGGGCTACCTGCGCATCGACCCGCTCAAGGTGGATGTGGGCAAGGTGGCCGACACCATGAGCGCCACCTACGCCGAGCGGCACAAGGTGCTGCCCGTACAGGTGACCAGCGGCGAGGTGGTGGTGGCCACGGCCGAGCCCTTCATCGACGACTGGGTGGCCGAGGTGGAACGGCAGGCCAAGCGCCAGGTGCGGCGCGTGGTGGCCAACCCGCAGGAGATCAAGCGCTACACGGGCGAGTTCTTCGCGCTGGCCAAATCGGTGCGGGCGGCGCAGAAAGCGGGTGGGGCCGTCGGCGCCAGCTTCGAGCAACTGGTGGAGCTGGGCAAGAGCAACAAGCAGCTCGACGCCAACGACCAGGGCGTGGTGCAGGTGGTCGACTGGCTGTGGCAGTACGCCTTCGACCAGCGCGCCAGCGACATCCACCTGGAGCCGCGGCGCGACCAGGGCGTGATCCGCTTCCGCATCGACGGCGTGTTGCACCCCGTGTACACCGTGCCGCTGGGCGTGATGGCGGCCATGACGGCGCGCATTAAGCTGCTCGGCCGCATGGACGTGGTGGAAAAGCGCCGCCCGCTCGACGGCCGCATCAAGACCCGCAACCCGCGCGGCGAGGAGATCGAGATGCGCCTCTCGACCTTGCCGACTGCCTTCGGCGAGAAGCTAGTGATGCGCATCTTCGACCCGGACACGGCCGTGAAGGACCTGGACGCGCTCGGCTTCACGCCGCACGATGCGGCGCGCTGGGAGACCCTGGTGGCGCGCCCGAACGGCGTCATCCTGGTGACGGGGCCTACGGGCTCGGGCAAGACCACCACGCTGTACTCCACGCTCAAGCGCGTGGCCACGGAAGAGGTCAACGTCTCCACCATCGAGGACCCGATCGAGCGCATCGACCCGGCGCTGAACCAGACCCAGGTGCAGCCGCAGCTCGACTTCGGCTTCGCCGAAGGCCTGCGCGCCCTGATGCGGCAGGATCCGGATGTGATCATGATCGGCGAGATCCGCGACCTGGAGACGGCCGAGATGGCGGTGCAGGCCGCGCTCACCGGTCATCTGGTGTTCTCCACCCTGCACACCAATGATGCGCCTTCGGCGCTGACGCGCCTGATGGAGCTGGGCGTGCCGCGCTACCTGCTGAACGCCACCGTGCTGGGCGTGCTGGCGCAGCGGCTGGTGCGCACGCTGTGCAAGAACTGCCGGGAGCCTGACGACGACCCGGCGTCCCGTGAGATGCTCGCCGATGCCATCAAGCCCTGGAAGCTGAACAGCGAGCCGCGCCTCTACAAGCCGGTGGGCTGCATCGAATGCCGCATGACCGGCTACCGCGGCCGCATGGGCATCTACGAGCTGCTGACGGTGAGCGAAAACTTCCGCCAGCTGTTGCACGACGAAAAGGGCCTGACCGAGCTGCGCAAGCAGTCCGTGGCCGACGGCATGCGCCCGCTCCGGCTGGCCGGCGCGCTGCGCGCGGCCGAGGGCGTGACCACGCTTCAGGAAGTGATCTCGGCGACCCCTCCGATGGGGTCATGACGGACATCCCCCTGAGTCGCTGACGCGCCTCGGCGCTCGCCGCCAGAGGCGTCGGCCCTTCGGCCTGTCCAGACCTGCGCAGGCAGGTCTGGATCTGCGGGCCTCAGTTCCTCTCTCTCCGGGAGGGTGACACCGCCAGTGGTCGGTACAGGTCCGGCCACGGCGGTTGCCGGTACGGCCTGCTCCGCGGCCTTTCGTCCCTTGATGCGCCCGATCCCGGTAGCAGACTGGAGCGAAGCCGCGCCAGCGTGCATTTCGTTGCAACCGCCACTTTCCGGCGCTGCATGGCCGTGCCGGCACCCCGGCTTACGGGTTTTCCCGTGCTTAGTGGAATCCACATGCGGAGCGCGGGGTTTGTTGCGCAGAATTCCGAGGACATCTATCCGAGGAGAAGTGCAATGCACATCAAGAGCCAGAAGGATTTCTTCGCCGGGCTGCTCTACATCGTGATCGGCATCGGCTTCGCGATCGGCGCATCCAACTATTCCGTGGGCGATGCGGCGCGCATGGGCCCAGGCTACTTTCCCCTGTTGCTGGGGGTGCTGCTGGCCATCATCGGCGCGGTGGTGGCCTTCCGCGCGCTGGTGATCGAGACACCGGATGGCGACCCGGTCGGACCCTGGGCCTGGAAGCCGCTGGCCTACATCATCCTGGCCAACTTCCTGTTCGGCATCCTGCTGGGCGGCATGCCGAGCCTGGGCATTCCGGCCATGGGCCTGATCGTCGCGATCTTCGCGCTGGTCATCGTGGCGGCCAGGGCGGGCACGGAATTCAAGTGGAGCGAAGTGATCATCCTGTCCGTCGTCCTGGCGGTCGGCAGCTGGATCACCTTCGTCTGGGGCCTGAACCTGACGCTTCAGGTCTGGCCGAGCTTCATCAGCGGCTGAAGGAGGGCACACCATGGATCTGCTGGAACACCTTTCGCTCGGGTTCGGCGTCGCCTTCACGATGCAGAACCTGCTCTACGCACTGATCGGCTGCCTGCTGGGCACGCTGATCGGCGTGCTGCCGGGCGTCGGCCCGGTGGCCACCATCGCCATGCTGCTGCCGGCCACCTACGCGCTGCCCCCGGTGGCGGCGCTGATCATGCTGGCCGGCATCTACTACGGCGCCCAGTACGGCGGCTCCACCACCGCCATCCTGGTGAACCTGCCGGGTGAGGCCTCGTCGGTGGTGACGGCCATCGATGGCTACCAGATGGCGCGCCAGGGCCGGGCCGGGCCGGCGCTCGCGGTGGCGGCCATCGGCTCGTTCTTTGCCGGCTGCTTCGGCACGCTGGTGCTGGCGGCGTTCGCGATTCCGCTGACCGAGGTCGCGTTCGCCTTCGGTCCGGCGGAGTACTTCTCGCTCATGGTGCTCGGTCTGCTGGGTGCGGTGGTGATGGCGTCCGGCTCGCTGCTCAAGGCCATCGGCATGATCGTGCTGGGCCTGCTGATCGGCATGGTCGGCACCGACGTCAACTCGGGCGTGGCGCGCTACTCGTTCGACATCCCGGAGCTGACCGACGGCATCGGCTTCATCGTGGTGGCCATGGGTGTGTTCGGTTACGGCGAGATCATCGCCAACCTCTCGCATTCGGACGAGAAGCGCGAGATCTTCGTCAACAAGGTCACCCACCTCTACCCGAGCAAGGAAGACTGGAAGCTGATGATGCCGGCCGTGCTGCGCGGCACCGCGCTGGGCTCGGCCCTGGGCATCCTGCCGGGCGGCGGCGCCACGCTGTCGGCCTTTGCGTCCTACACCATCGAGAAGAAGATGCGCCTGAAGGGCGGCGAGGCGCCGTTCGGCAAGGGCAACATCCGCGGCGTGGCGGGCCCGGAGTCGGCCAACAACGCGGGCTCGCAGACCTCGTTCATCCCGCTGCTGACGCTGGGCATTCCACCCAACGCGGTGATGGCGCTGATGGTGGGTGCCATGACCATCCACAACATCCAGCCCGGGCCGCAGGTCATGACCAGCAACCCCGACCTGTTCTGGGGCCTGATCGCCTCCATGTGGATCGGCAACGCCATGCTGGTGATCCTGAACCTGCCGCTGATCGGCATCTGGATCAAGCTGCTCACGGTGCCTTACCGCTGGCTGTTCCCGGCCATCGTGCTGTTCTGCGCCATCGGTGTCTACACCACCAACAACAACACCTTCGACGTGTGGATGGTGGGCTGGTTCGGCGTCATCGGCTACATCTTCATCAAGCTCGGCATGGAGCCGGCGCCACTGCTGCTGGGCCTGGTGCTCGGCCAGATGATGGAAGAAAACCTGCGGCGCGCGCTGCTGCTGTCGCGCGGCGACTGGAGCGTGCTGGTCACGCGGCCGCTGTCGGCCACGCTGCTGGCCATGGCGGCGGCGCTGCTGGTGATCGTGCTGCTCCCCGCGGTCAAGAAGGGGCGGCAGGAAGCCTTCGTCGAGGACTGACGCCGCATCCGCGGCGGCCCCTCCTGCGGCACCCTGGCGGTGCCGCTTTTCGTTGGTGCCGCGCCTCCGCTGCCCGGCGAGGCCTCTGCCATCCGCATCGGCCACAATCGGTACCTTGCCGCCTCCGCCGACCGACCGATCCGACATGCCCGCCGCCCACCCGCTTCGCGCGACCCTGCACCAGGAGGTCCACGCCAGGCCGCCGGAATCGCTGGAAGCGCCGCTGGCCATCTCCCACATCGTGATGTGGGTCGATGCTGCAACGCGCGCGCAGAGCCGGGCCCACCTGCAGTCGCTGCTGGAGGCCACGGGCCGCAAGCTGCCCGAGGACACCACGAGCTTCCTGCGGATCGATCTGGGCGAGTTCCGGCTGCGCTGGGAACAGCACACCGAGTTCGTCGCCTGGACCTTCATGCGCCCCATGCGCGCAGACGAGCTGCTCACCTTGAGCCAGGGTGCGCCGCAGCCGGCCGCCACGCTGGCGCCTTCGGCCTGGCGGCAGGATCTTCCCGGGCAGTGCCTCACCCAGGTCGACCTGTGGGCCGTGCCGCGGGCCGAGGTGGACGGCGCCGCCGTGGTGCGCCAGATCTTCGATGCCAGCACGGTCACCGGCTCCACCGTCATCAGCAACAGCTGCGACCTGCACACCGACATGCAGATGCGCGGCGACGGCAGCATCCGCATGCTGGTGCTGGTGGGCGAAAGCGCGCCGGGCAAGGTGTCGCCGCGCCGGCTCGGCCGGCTGGTGCAGCGGCTGCTGGACATCGAGACCTACCGCATGGCCGCGCTCATGGGCCTGCCGGCGGCGCGCGAATCCGGCGCCTGGCTGGCCGAGGGCGAGGCCGAGCTGGCTGCATTGGCCCAGGCTGTGCGCCAGGCCGCGCGGGAGGACGAAGCCGAGCTGCTCGACAGCCTGACCCGGCTGGCCGCCGAGCTGGAGGGCCGCTACGCGGCCACCCACACACGCTTTTCCGCCAGCGCCGCCTACTTCAACCTGGTGGAGCAGCGGCTGGCCGACATTGCCGAGACGCGCATCCTGGGCATGCAGTCGCTGCACGATTTCATGCAGCGCCGGCTCGCGCCCGCCATGGCCACCTGCAGCTCGGCCGAGCAGCGCCAGGCTGCGCTGTCGCAGCGCATCGAGCGCGTGAGCGGCCTGCTGCGCACGCGCGTGGAAGTGGAACAGCAGCAGAGCAGCCGCGAGCTGCTGGCCACCATGAACCGCCGCCAGGACCTGCAGCTCAAGCTCCAGTCCACGGTGGAGGGGCTGTCGGTGGCGGCCATTTCCTACTACGTGCTCGGCCTGCTGGGCTACCTGGCCAAGGGCGCCCAGAAGCTGGGCTGGCCTTTCACCCCCGAAGCCACCATCGCGGTGGCCGTTCCCGTCGTCGTGCTGGTGGTGTGGTGGTCGCTGCGCAGCGTGCACCACAGCATCGTCGGCCGCGACGACAACCCTTGAACCTCGATCATGTTCACCTACAACAGCACCTACCTTTCCGAGCGCCTGCCAGTCTTCGCCCGCAACGCCGTGGCCACTTCCCACCCGCTGGCGGCGCAGGCCGGGCTGCGCGTGCTGCAGCAGGGCGGCAATGCGGTCGACGCGGCGGTGGCCGCCGGTGCGGCCATGACCATCTGCGAGCCGGTCAGCAACGGCCTCGGCAGCGACGCCTTCTGCATCCTGTGGGACGGCCAGCAGCTGCACGGCCTGAACGCCTCCGGCCGCGCGCCCGCCGCCTGGACCAGTGGCTATTTCGAAGGCAAGTACCCCGGCTCGGTCAACCCACCCAAGCGCGGCATGGACGCCGTCACCGTGCCGGGCGCGGTGGGCGCCTGGGTGCAGCTGAACCAGCGTTTCGGCCGCCTGCCGCTGGGTGACGTGCTGGCCCCGGCGATCGAGATCGCCGAGCGCGGCTACCTCTTGCCGGTGGTGGTGCAGCAGAAGTGGGCGGCGGCGGTGCCGGAACTGCAGGGCCTGCCGGGCTTCGCGCAGGCGTTCATGCCGCGCGGCCGCGCGCCCGAGGTGGGCGAGCTGTTCCGCTTTCCGGCGGCGGCCAGGGCGCTGCGGCTGATCGCCGAGACCAAGGGCGCCGCGTTCTACGGCGGCGAGATCGCGCAGGCGATCGAGAAGTTCTCGGCCGAGCACGGGGGCGCCCACAAGGCCAGCGATTTCGAGGCCTACCAGCCCGAGTGGGTCACGCCCATCGGCACCGACTACCGCGGCCACACGCTGCACGAGATCCCGCCCAACGGCCAGGGCATCGCGGCGCTGATCGCGCTGGGCATCCTGCGCGAGTTCGATCTGTCGGGCATGGGCGCCGACAGCCTGGATGCCACGCACCTGCAGATCGAGGCCATGAAGCTCGCCTTCGCCGACGTCTACCAGTACGTGGCCGAGCCATCGCGGATGGCGGTGACCCCCGCGCAAATGCTCGACGAGACCTACCTGCGCGAGCGTGCCAGACTCATCCGCATGGATCGCGCGCAGGATTTCGGAGCCGGCAACCCCGTCAAGGGCGGCACCATCTACCTCACCGCCGCCGACGAGGACGGCATGATGGTCAGCTTCATCCAGAGCAACTACATGGGCTTCGGCTCCGGTTGCGTGGAGCCGGAGTTCGGCATCAGCCTGCAGAACCGAGGCCACGCGTTCAGCCTCGATCCGTCCAGCCCCAACGCGGTGGCACCGGGCCGCCGGCCCTTCCACACCATCATCCCGGCCTTCCTCACCAAGGACGGCCAGCCGGTCATGAGCTTCGGCGTCATGGGCGCAAACATGCAGCCGCAGGGCCACGTGCAGACGCTGGTGCGCATGCTCGACTTCCACCAGAACCCGCAGATGGCCTGCGACGCTCCGCGCTGGCGCTACAACGCCGGGCTGGAGATCAACGTGGAGCAGCGCATGGCCGCAACGCTGGTGGCCGGCCTGCTGGAGCGCGGCCACCGCACCGAGGTGATCCACGACAACTACCAGGATTTCGGCGCCGGTCAGTTCATCTGGCGCATGGGCGACCCGAAGGTCGAGGGCTACCAGTGCGCCAGCGACCCGCGCCGCGACGGCCTGGTGGCCGGCTGCTGATCGGGGTCATATGAGCGGCGCCGCGCCTTCCCTGCAGGACACCGCCACGGCGGGGCAGGCGCAGGGCGCTGAGCAAATTCAAAGGTCAAATCAGGCTCCAGCCCAGGCACAGCAGGCGCAGGCAGCTACCAACAAGGTAGCAACCGGCCTGCTGCTGGCAGCCACCGGATCGATCGCCTTCAGCGGCAAGGCCATCATCGTCAAGCTGGCTTACCGTTACGGCGTGGACCCGGCCACGCTGATCATGTACCGCATGCTGTTCGCATTGCCGTTCTTCGTGGGCATGGCGTGGTGGGCCGGGCGCGGCCGGCCGGCGCTGTCGGGGCGGGAATGGGCGGGCGTCATTGGCCTGGGCTTCTCCGGCTACTACCTGGCCAGCATGCTGGACTTCATGGGCCTGCAGTACATCACGGCCAGCCTGGAGCGGCTGATCCTGTACCTGACGCCGACGGTGGTCATGCTGCTGGCCTGGCTGCTGCGCGGCCAGCGCATCACCGGCCGGCACCTGCTGGCCACGGCGGTGAGCTACGGCGGCGCCTTGCTGGTGTTCGGGCGCGAGATGCGGCTGGAAGACAGCAGCGCCATCGCCTTGGGCGCCGGCCTGGTGTTCGCCAGCACCTTCAGCTACGCCCTCTACCTGTTCTTCAGCGGCGAATACGTGCGCCGGCTGGGCTCGCTGCGGCTGGTGGGGCTGGCATCGTCGGTGGCCTGCGTGTGTTGCATCGTGCAGTTCCTGCTGCTGCGCCCGTTGTCGGCCGCGCAGGTGGCGGAGCCGGTGATCTGGCTCAGTGTGCTCAACGCCACCGTCTGCACGGCCTTGCCGGTGCTGCTGGTGATGATGGGCGTCGAGCGCCTGGGCGCCCCGCTGGCCGCGCAGGTGGGCATGATCGGCCCGCTGTCCACCATCGCCATGAGCGCGCTTCTGCTGGACGAACCCTTCACCCCCTGGCTGGCCGCGGGCACGGCGGTGGTGGTGCTGGGCATCTGGATGTTCAGCCGGGCAGGGCGGTGAGGCCGTCTGGCCCCGGTGTTGCGACCAGGATGCTCGGCTCGGTGCTTTTAGGCATTCAATAGGCTTCTGGGCCTTGTGTATCAGCCGCTGTTAGCTATGAATAAAGTAGTTCAAGAACATAGGACAAAGGAGACAACCACATGTTCAGCCACATCATGATCGGTTCCAACGACATCGAGCGCTCCAGGCGGTTTTACGACGCCGTGCTCGGCGTGCTCGGAGCGGGCGAGCCCTTGCGCAACCAGAACGCCACGGGGCAGACACGGCTGTTCTACCGGCATGACGGTGGCTCGTTCGGCATCAGCGAGCCGCTCAACGGGGAAGCAGCCACGTTTGCCAACGGCGGCACCATCGGCTTCAAGTGCGTGTCAGCCGAACAGGTGAAGCAGTTCCACGATACGGCCGTCGCGCATGGCGGCACCTCGATCGAGGATCCGCCCGGCCTGCGCGAAAGCACGATGGGTGCGCTGCACCTGGCCTATGTGCGCGACCCAGACGGCAACAAGCTCTGTGCGCTGTACCGGCCGAGGTGAGGCGTTGGTTTGACCTCTGGCGTGGTCAGGCCCTGGGTCAAAATGCACCATCGCCGCGCGACGACGCGGTGCCTAACCAACGCAAGGAGCAGGGCAAATGGATCTGGGTATCGCAGGCAAATGGGCACTGGTGTGCGGGTCGAGCAAGGGCCTGGGCCTGGGTTGCGCGCAGGCGCTGGCGGCCGAGGGCGTGAACGTGCTGATGGTGGCGCGCGGGGCCGAGGTGCTGGCCGCAGCTGCTGCAAAAACAAGAGCTGACTACGGCGACAGGGCGGGGGCCAGTGTCGATTTTCTTGCCCAGGACATCACCACGCCGGAAGGCCGTGCAGCGGTGTTCGCGCGGCGCGCGGATTTCGACATCGTGGTCACCAACGCCGGCGGCCCGCCGCCTGGCGACTTCCGCGACTGGGACCGCGAGGCATGGATCAAGGCGGTGGATGCCAACATGCTGACACCCATCGAGCTGATCAAGGCCACGGTGGATGGCATGGCCGCGCGCGGGTTCGGGCGCATCGTCAACATCACCTCCAGCGCGGTGAAGGCGCCCATCGACATCCTGGGCCTCTCCAATGGCGCTCGCTCGGGCCTGACGGGCTTCGTGGCGGGCGTGGCGCGCAATCCGCAGCTGGCCGCGCGCGGGGTGACCCTCAACAACCTGCTGCCCGGCAAGTTCGACACCGACCGCCTCGTCGGCACCATGCAGGGCGCGGCACAGAAGACGGGCAAGAGCCTCGAGGAAATTCGCGCTGCGCAGCAAGCGCAGATCCCGGCCAGGCGCTTTGGCACGCCGGCGGAGTTTGGCGCCATCTGCGCCTTCCTGTGCAGCCAGCAGGCTGGCTACATCACCGGCCAGAACATCCTGCCGGACGGCGGCGCTTACCCGGGCACCTACTGAGGCTGCTGCGGCGCCACCGGGTCCGGAGCCGGCGCCATCTCACGCATCAGCCGCTCGACTTCGTCTTCCGGGAGGGCCGGTGCGGCAGCGGCGGCATTGGCTCCCGGACCATCGAGCAGGTGCACCAGCGCAGGCCATCCGAACGCGGCCACCAGCACCAGCAGCGGCACCGCCAGGTAGGGTGCCAGCCCTCGCACAAGACTGCCCAGGCTCATCGGCGCCAGACCGCTCAGCGCGCGCGTCATCAGCACGGCGTAGCCCAGCGGCGGCAGCAGGAAGCCCAGTTGCAGCACCAGCAGCAGCAGCACTGCGGCCTGCCGCGCGTCGCCCAGGTGCGCGATGAGCGGCGGCGCCAGGATGGGCACCACCACGAAGATCATCTCGAAGGCGTCCAGCACAGGTGCGCACAGCCCTACGAAGCCGAGCAGCAGCGCCGCCGTGGCATGGTGTCCCAGCGGTGAATCGGCCGCCAGCTGGCCCAGCCACTGGTCGGTGCCCCAGGCCCGGAACACCAGGCTGAAGGTGGTGGCGCCCACCAGCAGGGCGAACAGCGCACCGCTGAGAGACAGGCTGTCACTGAGCAGTTCGCGCCAGTCGTGGCCCTTGAGTTCGCGGCTCACCAGCGCCCATGCCACGGCCAGACACCCGGCGGTGGCAGCAGCTTCCACCGCACGCACCACGCCGGTGAAGACGGCGGTGACGAGCAGGGCCACGGCGGCGATCACGGCCAGCGCCTCCAGGCGCGCGCCGCGACTCAAAGTCGGGGCGTCGTCGGCGCCGGTGCGGGCCTGGCGCCAGGCCACCAGCGCCCAGCCGGCCAGCACTAGCAGGGCCGGCACCAGCGCCGCGCGCAGGATGTCCTGCGTGTTGACGATGCGCGCCGTATCAGTGCCGGCGAACCAGGGCAGGCGCACGGCTTCGGTGTGGGCGTTGAGCATGGCGTCGCCTAGCAGCAGCAATACCAGAGAAGGCGGAACCACGACGCCGAGGGCGGCCGAAGCGCTCATCAGCGCCAGCGCGCGCGCAGGGGCCACGCCACCCAGCCTCGGTCCCACCAGCCGCGTGAGCATGCTGGCGCTGGCCGCCACCGAGCCGTTCATCGGCGCCACCAGCGCGGCGACGCCCAGCGTGGCCAGCGCCGGCGCGGCGCCGGTGCGCCGGGCGGCGCGCGTGAGCAGCGCGTGCAGGTTGCGCGCCATCGTGAGGCGCTGCAGCAGCAACCCGATGAAGGCGTACAGCGGCAGCGCCTGCAGCAGGTCGTTCTCGAGCAGGCCGACCAGCCGGCCGGGCAGGGCGCCAAGCAGAGCGGGATCCACCTGACCAGTCAGCACACCCGCCAGGCCAAAGAGGGACGAGGTGCCGATCAGCAGTGCCCAGGCGGGCAGGCCGGTGGCGATCACCAGCACGGCCAGCGTCGCCAGCATCCAGAGGCCGGCGCTGCTCATGAAGCGCGGCGCGTGGTGGCCAGCGCGGCGAGCGCGTCGATCAGCACCAGCGCCGCCATCAGCCACGCGGCGATCTTGATCAGGAAGTAACCGGGGTTGTTGGAATCAGGAAAGCGCTCCAGCGCCAGCGCCGATTGCCAGACCGCCGGGCTGGCCGACCACAACAGCCAGCCCGCCCAGGGCACAAGACATACCGCCAGCGCCCAGGCCGCCGCAGGGCTGCCAGGGTGGAAGCGCCGGCTGCCATGTGCGGCCAGATGCTGGTGCGCGCGCGAGGCGGCGGTGATGGCGCAGGCCGCGTACAGCGCGAACAGGATCTGAGCCAGATCGTTGGCCTCGCGCGAGCCGGCCTGCACCGCGTCGCGCAGTGGCCATTGCAGGAACAGCAGCACCGTCAGTGGCAGAACCAGCCAGCGGACCAGGCGGAACAGGGGTGTTGTCACGATGCAGCTTTCAGCAAGAAAACGGGGGATCGTGGCACATAGTTTGCATCAGCTTCATCCAGCCGCCATACAGGACCGCTAGGCTGTGTGGTGAGTTTGCCGGCGCCTTCCTGCCGGCCCGTGCCGTTCCTGGAGCAGTTGGCCATGACCCACGCCTACACCCCCGATCAGACGCCGGAAGCACCGGCCGTGATCGAAAACATCACCTTTGACGAGCTGCGCATCGGTCAATCCGCGCAGCGCCGCCGCGCGCTCACGCAGGACGACATCGAGGCCTTTGCCGCGGTTTCGGGCGACACCAACCCCGCCCACCTGGACCCGGCCTATGCCGATGGCACGCCGTTCCACGGCGTCATCGCTCACGGCATGTGGGCCGGAGCGCTGATCTCTGCCGTGCTCGGCACCCAACTGCCGGGGCCGGGCACGATCTACCTGGAGCAGAACCTGCGCTTCGTGCGCCCCGTGCATGTGGGCGACGCGCTCACCGTGATTGTGACGGTGCTGTCCAAGGAGCCGGAGAAGAAGCGAGTGGAGCTCGACTGCGCCGTGTCCAACCAGCACGGCGACACCGTGGTCTTCGGGGTGGCGCTGGTGCTGGCGCCCACCAGGAAGGTGAGCAGGCCGGGCGCAACCGTGCCCCGCCTGCTGCTCGAGGAGGCGGCCGACCGGGTCGAGGGCTGATCCGCGCAGCGGCTGGCAACCCCGCCTTCAGCGGCGCGAAGACACCACGATGCCTGCCACGATCAGCGCGAAGGCCACGGCATGGAAGAGCCGCGGCGGCTCGCCCAGAAACGCCGCCGACAGCACGGCCGCGAACAGCGGCGTGAGGTTGGAAAAGAAGCCCGCCAAGGCCGGGCCCGCGCGCTGCACCCCCAGGCCCCAGCAGCGGTAGGCCACCACCGCCGGCCCGACGGCGATGAACACCAGCGCCAGGGCCAGCGGCCAACCCCACTGGATGTGAGCCGGCGTCAGCGCCCACTCGGCGCCCGTCATCAGACCCGACCAGCCCAGGCCGAACACCACCTGGGCCAGCAGGAAGGCCGCCCAGTCCTGGCGGATGGGCTCAGGCTCCGCATGACGCGTCAGCAACCAGGAATACCAGGCCCAGCTCAGCGTGGCCGCCAGCATGTACAGGTCGCCCGGCACCAGATGCAGGCGCAGCAGCTGGGCAGGTTCTCCGCGCGCCAGCACCGTGGCCACACCCAGCATGGACAGCAGCGCACCCGCCAGCTGTGCCCGCCGCACCGGCGCGTTGAAGAACAGGCGGCCAAGCGCCAGCATCCACAGCGGCATGCTGGAGCCCACCAGCGTCACGTTGAGCGGCGTGGAGGTCTGCAGTGCCAGGTACTGCAGCGCGTTGTAGAAGCCCACGCCCAGCAGCCCCAGCAGGGCGAAGCGGCGCCAGTGCCGCCACAGGCCGCTGGCCGGGCGCAGCACCCAGCCGGCCAGCGGCAGCAGGATGAGCAGCGCCAGCACCCAGCGCAGGAAATTGAGCGTGATCGGCGGCACCAGCGGCGCCACCACGCGGCCGACCACGGCGTTGCCGGACCAGAGCAGCGGCGGCAGGGTGAGGAGGATGGCGGTGGAAGGCGTGAGACGGTGGCTCGGCATGGCAGCGGCGATGTTGCCACGGCGCCCATGCACCACGCTTGTGCAGGGTTGCCTCCGGTTGGCGGCATGAATCCTGCTTCTCAGGTGGCTCGTCGAGAGTAGAAGCGTTCAGCGGCTTGCTGCCGCCCGGAAATTGCTCTGACCGTCTTGTCATTACCTGAGATGGAGAGCTTTGCCATGCAACGTCGTTCGCTGCTGCGCGCCACCGGCGCCGCCGTCTTTCTGGCCGCCACGCCCTTGGTCCGGGCGCAGGGTAGCCAGCAGAAATTCAAGTTCAACCTGGGCTGGAAGTTCGAGGCCTCGGCCGCAGGCTGCCTGCTGGCGCAGCAGCGTGGCTACTACAAGGACGCCGGCCTGGATGTGACGGTGGACACCGGCAACGGCTCCACCGCCGCCATTGGCCTGGTGGCTAGCGGAGCCTACGACGCAGCCTCGGCCGATCTGGCCTCGATGATCGAGTTCGACGTCAACAACCCCGACGCGCATCTCAAGGCTGTAGCCATCCAGTACGACCTCAACCCCAATTCGATGATCGTCCGCAAGAACGGCCCGATCCAGAAGCCTGCGGATCTGGCGGGCAAGACGCTGCTGGGGCAGCCTTTCAACGCCTCGCGCAAGCTGTTCCCCGCCTTTGCCAAGGCGCAGGGCTTCGATCCTTCCGGCGTCAAGTGGGAGAACGTGGCCCCGGACATCGGCGACACGCGCTTCGCCAAGGGTGATTTCGACGGCGCGGCCTATTTCTTCTTCACCGGCCTGCTCAACCTGCGCGCCCGCGGCGTGCCGGAGGACCAGCTCAAGGTGTTCAAGTACGCCGACTACGGCCTCAAGTCGTACGGCAACGGCATCGTCACCACGCAGAAAGTGCTCGATGCCTCGCCGGACGCGATGCGTGCCTTCGTGCGTGCCACCACCCGTGGCTGGGTCGAGGTCATCGCCGACCCCAAGGCAGGCGCCGCAGCCATCAAGGCACGCGAGCCGCTGGCCAGCGAGGCGCTGGAGCTCGACCGCCTCAAGCTGATGATCGACGGCACCATGCTGACGGCCGCCGTGCGACAGCAGGGCTGGGGCGTGGCCTCGGCGGAGCGCATGCAGGCCACCATTGATGAAACTGCGCTGGCTTTCGCCCTGAAAAGCAAGCCCGCCGTCGACGCGATCTGGACCGACCGCTTCCTGCCGCCCCTGGCCGAACGCAAGCTGAAGGTCTGAGGGGCACGCCATGCCGATCCCGGTGATCGACCTAGCCGATGCCAGGGAGCCCGGCGCGCCCGGCAGTGCTGCGGCGGCCCGCATCCTGCGAACCGCTGCGACGGATTCAGGCTTCTTTTACGTGCGCCACCACGGCGTGCCGGACGAGATGATCGGCCGCCAGTTCAAGCTGGCGCGGCGGCTGCTCGATCTGCCCGCCACCACGCGCCAGCGCTTGTCGATCCGACACTCACCCATCATGCGCGGCTTCGAGGGGCTGGGCGAACAAACGCTGGACGCCGCTGCCCGCCCCGACCTCAAGGAGAGTTTCTACTGCGGCATGGTCTACCCGGCGGACCATCCTTACGTGAAGGCCGGTTACCAGACCTATGGCCCCAACCAGTGGCCCGAGGAGATCCCCGAGGCGCCGGCGGTCTGCGAGGCCTACATCCAGGCGATGCTGGCGCTGTCACGCCGGCTGATGAACCTGCTGGCCTTGTCACTTGACCTGCCGGAGAGCTATTTCGACGCCACCAGCGAAAGCCCCATGATCACGCTGCGCATGATCCGCTATCCGCCGCACCCGGCCGATGCCGACGAGCGCACCTTCGGCGCCGGCGCCCACACCGACTGGGGGGCGCTCACCATCCTGGCGCAAGACCAACATGGTGGCCTGGAGGTACAGACGCCCGGCGGCCAGTGGATCGAAGCCACACCCATGCCGGGCACCTTCGTCGTCAACCTCGGCGACATGATTCCGCGCTGGACCAACGGGCTCTACCACTCCAACCCGCACCGCGTGCGCAACCATTACTCCAGCGGCGCTCCGCGCTATTCGATCCCGTTCTTCTACGAGCCGGATTACTTCGCCCGCATCGAGGCCGTGCCGGGCACCGTGGCGCCGGGCGAGATGCCGCGCTTTGCCGCCTGCACGGCCGGCGAGCACTTGCGCGAGATGTACCGGAAGACCTACGCCACCGCATGAAACTCTTCCACAACTTCTTCTGCCGCGACATCGAGGCGCAGAGCCGCTTCTACCAGGCCCTGCTGGGGCTGCCCGAGGATCCGGTGAGCCGTTCACCGATCTACCGGGCGGTGAGCACGCCGCAGTTCCAGTTCGGCTTCCACGACGCTGCGGCCTACGGCCTGCTGCAATTGGGCGACCGCATCCCGGCGCAGCCGGCCACGGCCCCGGTCACGGGTTACCCCACCTTCATGCTGGACGAGGCATCGGCGGTAGACGAAGGCGTGACGCGCGCCCTGTCGCTGGGCGGCCGGCTGATCAAGGGGCCGTACCCCACCTACTACGGTGAATGGCAGGCCGTGCTGGCCGACCCGGAAGGGCACGTGTTCCGCCTGAGCCACGTGGGCCTGCCGGCGGGCGTCGAGGCGCCGAAGCTCAGCGTTGGCCTGGCGGGCTGAGCGGCTTTCTCACGCTTTCCCCGGCATCGGGTACCGGTACGGCGCGATCTGCAACACTCGCGGGCATGACCACGCTGCTCATCCGCAATGCCCGCTGCATTGCCACCCTGGACGATGCTGGCACCGAACTTCGCGATGCCTCCATCCTGATCCGCGGCCAGCGCATCGAGGCCGTCGGGCCGGCCGACGCGCTGCCCCAGGGGGCTGATGAGGTGATCGACGCCGGCGCGCACCTGGTCACGCCCGGGCTGGTGAACACCCATCACCACATGTACCAGAGCCTCACGCGGGCCGTGCCCGGCGTGCAGGATGCCGAGCTGTTCACCTGGTTGCGCGGCCTCTACCCGATCTGGGGCGGGCTGACGCCGGAGATGGTGCAGGTTTCCACCCAGGTGGCGATGGCGGAGCTGCTGCTGTCCGGCTGCACCACCAGCAGCGACCACCTCTACATCTACCCCAACGGCGTGCGGCTGGACGACAGCATCGAGGCCGCCCAGGCCATCGGCATGCGCTTCGTCGCCACGCGCGGCAGCATGAGCGTGGGCCAGAGCGCGGGCGGCCTGCCACCGGATGGCCTGGTGGAGCGCGAGGACGACATCCTGCGCGAGAGCCAGCGCCTGATCGAGCGCTGGCACGACCCGGCCCACGGTGCCATGGTGCAGATCGGGCTGGCGCCATGCTCGCCTTTTTCCGTCAGCCCCGAGCTGATGCGCGAATCGGCCGCGCTGGCGCGCTCCTACCGGGGCCGATTCGGCGCGCGCGGCGTGCGCCTGCACACCCACCTGGCCGAGAACGACCACGACGTGGCCTACAGCCAGCAGCGCTTCGGTCGCACGCCGGCGCAGTACGCGCAGGAACTGGGCTGGCTGGGCGACGACGTGTGGCACGCCCACTGCGTCAAGCTCGACGACGCCGGCATCGGCCTGTTCGCAAGCAGCCGCACCGGCGTGGCGCACTGCCCGTGCAGCAACATGCGCCTGGCCAGCGGCATCGCGCCGGTGCGGCGCATGCTGGATGCCGGCGTACCGGTCGGCCTGGGTGTGGACGGCAGCGCCAGCAACGACGCTGCTCACATGGTGGCCGAGGCCCGCCAGGCCATGCTGCTGGCCCGCGTCGGCCGCGCCCTGCAGCCGCCTGAAGAACGCGACGGCCAGTTGCGCTACGGCTGTGACCTGGGGCCGGCCGAATTCACCGCGCGCGACGCGCTGCGCCTGGCCACGCGCGGCGGCGCGCAGGTGCTGGGGCGCAGCGCCGACATCGGGCAGATCGCGCCCGGCATGTGCGCCGACCTGGCACTGTTCCGGCTCGACACGCTGGCCATGGCCGGTGGCGCCGTGCACGACCCGGTGGCGGCCTTGCTGCTGTGCGCCAGCCCGGCGGCGGACCATGTGGTGGTGAACGGGCGCCGCGTGGTGCGGGACGGGCAACTGGCCACGCTGGATCTGCCGCCGCTGCTGGAGCGCCACAACCGGCTGGCGCAGGCCCTGGTGCGGGCAGCGGGCTGACCCCGGCGCCACGCGCCTGGCCACTGCGTGGCATCATGGGCGCCCCAAAACCGCCCTGACATCACCAAGGAGACCGAAGATGCCCCTGGCCGTACAGATCGCCCGCAATGGCGGCCCCGAGGAAATGAAGCTCGTCGACGTGCCCGTGGGCGAACCCGGGCCAGGCCAGATCCGCATCCGCCACAAGGCCATCGGTCTGAACTTCATCGATGTCTACCAGCGCACCGGCCTGTACCAGCTGCCCATGCCGCTGACGCTGGGCACGGAAGGCGCCGGCATCGTCGAGGCCGTGGGCGAGGGCGTGACGCACCTGAAGGCAGGCGACCGCGCCGCCTACGCCAGCAGCCCGCCCGGCAGCTACAGCGAGGTGCGCGTGATGCCGGCGCTGGCCGTGTGCAAGCTGCCCGATGAGATCAGCTTCGAAACCGGCGCCGCCATGATGCTCAAGGGCCTGACGGTGCAGTACCTGCTGCGCAAGACGCTGCCCGTCGAAGGCCTGCAGGCCGGCGACCATGTGCTGTGGCACGCCGCGGCCGGCGGCGTGGGCCTGATCGCCTGTCAGTGGGCCAAGGCGCTCGGCTACCAGCTCATCGCCACCGCCGGTTCAGAAGAAAAATGCCAGCTGGCCCTTGCCAACGGGGCGGCGTACGCTATCAACTACAGAGCAGAGCAGTTCGCCGACCGGGTGGCCGAGATCACCGGCGGCAAGGGCGTGAAGGTGGTCTACGACTCGGTCGGCAAGGACACCTGGGAAGGCTCGCTCCAGTGCCTGCGGCCGTTCGGCCTGATGGCCAGCTTCGGCAATGCCAGCGGCCCGGTGCCGCCGTTCGCGCCGGCCATCCTGGCGCCCAAGTGCCTGTACGTCACGCGCGCCACGCTGTTCGCCCACATCGCCACGCGCGAGCGCTGCCAGCAGATGGCCGACGACCTGTTCGACGTGGTCAGGAGCGGCAAGGTGAAGATCCACATCGACCAGCGCTTCCCGCTAACCGAGGTGCAGGCCGCCCACCGCGCGCTGGAGGCGCGCCAGACCACCGGCTCGACCATCCTCACGCTCGACTGAACGGGGCCGCCGGGCGGCGGCTGGCGCGCGGCCTGCGCCAGTCAGCGCCCGCGTCGCACGCGGCGCAGTTCGTCCAGCACCAGGCAGACCGCGCCCAGCGTGATCGCGCTGTCGGCCAGGTTGAAGGCCGGGAAGTGGCCGCGGTAGAACAGCGGGCTCAGGAACGACCAGTGGAAGTCCAGGAAATCGACCACATAGCCGTGCAGGCTGCGGTCGATCACGTTGCCGATGGCACCGCCCAGGATCATGGCCAGCGAGAAGGCGAACAGCTTCTGCCCGGCGTGCGAGCGCAGCAGCCAGACGATGAAGGCCGAAGCCGCCAGCGCCAGCGCGGTGAACAGCCAGCGCTGCCAGCCGCCCGCCGCCGCCAGGAACGAGAACGCCGCGCCGGTGTTGTGGGCGCGCACGATGTTGAAGAAGCCGGTGACGTAGGTGCTGTCGCCCAGGTGGTAGTTGCCGACGATCAGCCACTTGGTGAACTGGTCCAGCACCACCACCAGCGCGGCCAGCGCCAGCCACAGGGCCAGGCTGGCGCCCGACGAGCCTTGGCCGCGCGCCATCAGGCGTGGCTCCGCGTCTCGCCGTCGCCGAACAGGTTGCTGACGCAGCGCCCGCACAGCGTGGGGTGCTCCGCGTTCTGGCCGACATCCGGCGTGTAGTGCCAGCAGCGTTCGCATTTGGCATCTTTTGAGGCTGCAGCCCTTATCTGGAGGGCGCTGGCAGCTTCAAGTTCGATAGCGGACGTGATCATCACGAAGCGCAGATCGTCGCCCAGGCTGGCCAGCAGCGCGTGGTCTTCGGGCGGCGCGCCGAGCGTCACGCTGGCCTGCAGCGAGGCGCCGACCTCGCCTTTTTCGCGCAGCGCCTCGATCTCCTTGTTCACCGCCTCGCGGACGGTGCGGATGCGCGCCCACTTGTCCAGCAGCGCGGCGTCGGGCGCCGGCAGCTCGCTGTAGGTTTCCAGGAAGACCGATTCGCTGTCGCCGAAGACCTGCCAGGCCTCTTCGGCCGTGAAGCTGAGGAAGGGCGCCATCCAGCGCAGCATGGCGTGCGTGAGCTGCCACAGCGCGGTCTGCGCGCTGCGGCGCGCCAGGCTCCTGGGCGCGGTGGTGTAGAGGCGGTCCTTCAGCACGTCGAGGTAGAAGCCGCCCAGGTCTTCGGAGCAGAACAGCTGCAGCTTGGCCACCACGGGGTGGAATTCGTAGACCTCGTAGTGCGCCAACACCTCGGCCTGGAACTGGGCGGCGCGCGCCAGCATCCAGCGGTCGATCTCCAGCAGCTCGGCGGCGGGCACGGCGTCCTTGGCGGGATCGAAGTCGCTGGTGTTGGCCAGCAGGAAGCGCAGCGTGTTGCGGATGCGGCGGTAGCCGTCCACCACGCGGGCCAGGATCTTGTCGTCGATGGCGATGTCGCCCGAGTAGTCGCTGGCGGCCACCCACAGGCGGATGATCTCGGCGCCCAGCTTCTCGCTGGTGACCTGCGGCGCCACGGCGTTGCCCTGGCTCTTGCTCATCTTGCGGCCCTGGCCGTCCACGGTGAAGCCGTGCGTGAGCAGCTGGCGGTAGGGCGCGCGGCCCTCGATGGCACAGGCCAGCAGCAGCGACGAATGGAACCACCCGCGGTGCTGGTCGTGGCCTTCTAGGTACATGTCGGCCTCGGGGCCGCTGGCATGGCATTCATCCGGGTGGGTGCCGCGCAGCACGTGCCAGAAGGTGGAGCCGGAGTCGAACCACACCTCCAGGATGTCGGTGCTCTTGGTGTAGTGCGGCGCGTCCGCGGCGCCCAGGATCTCTTCGGTGCTGGCGCGGCTCCAGGCCTCAATGCCGCCCTGCTCGACGATGTCGGCCGCCTGGTCGAGGATCTCCATGGTGCGCGGATGCAGCTCGCCGGTCTCCTTGTGCGTGAAGAACGGGATCGGCACACCCCAGGCGCGCTGGCGGCTGATCACCCAGTCCGGGCGGCCGGCGATCATGTCGCGCAGGCGCACCTGGCCGTTGGCCGGGAAGAAGCCGGTCTGCTCGATGGCGTTCAGCGCCATCTGGCGCAGGGTCTCGGGCGCCTTGTCCTGGGTGAACACGCCTTCGCCCTCGTCCATGCGCACAAACCACTGCGAGGCGGCGCGGTAGATCACCGGCGTCTTGTGGCGCCAGCAGTGCGGGTAGCTATGCTGGATGTCGGCGCTGTCGAGCAGGCGGCCGGCGTTCTTCAGCGTCTCGATGACCACCGGCACGGCCTTCCAGATGTTCAGGCCGCCGAACAGCGGGAAATCGGCCGCGTAGCTGCCGTTGCCCTGCACCGGGTTGAGGATGTCCTCCACCTTCATGCCGTGGCTGACGCAGGAGTGGAAGTCGTCCAGGCCGTAGGCGGGGGACGAGTGCACGATACCCGTGCCGTCCTCGTCGGTGGCGTAGTCGGCCAGGAACACGGGCGAGAAGCGCCGGTAGCCTGCGTCCACGTCGTACAGCGGGTGCTTGAAGTGCAGGCCACCCAGCGCCTGGCCCCTGGCGGTGGCCACCACCTCGCCCTCCAGCTTGAAGCGCGCCAGGCACTTCTCGACCAGGCTTTCGGCCAGGATCAGGTAGCCGCGCGGCGTCTTCACCAGCGCATAGTTCAGGTGCGGGTTGATGTTGAGCGCCTGGTTGGCCGGGATGGTCCAGGCGGTGGTGGTCCAGATGACGGCGAAGGCCGGCGCATCCAGCGGCGCGGTGCCGAAGGCGGCGGCCAACTGGCCCGGGTCGGCGCATTCGAACATCACGTCGATGGTGGTGCTCTTCTTGTCCTGGTACTCGATCTCGAACTCGGCCAGGCTGGAGCCGCAGTCGAAGCACCAGTACACCGGCTTGAGCCCGCGGTAGACGAAGCCGCGCTCGATCACGCGCTTGAACGCGCGGATCTCGCCCGCCTCGTTGCGCGGGTTCATGGTCTTGTAGGGGTTGTCCCATTCGCCCAGCACGCCCAGGCGCTTGAAGTCGGCCATCTGCTGCGCGATCTGCTCGGTGGCGAAGGCGCGGCTCTTGGCCTGCATTTCGTCGCGGCTCAGGTTGCGACCGTACAGCTTCTCGATGGCGTTCTCGATCGGCAGGCCGTGGCAGTCCCAGCCCGGCACGTAATGCGCGTCCATGCCTTTCAGCTGTCGCGCCTTGACGATCATGTCCTTGAGCACCTTGTTGACGGCGTGGCCAATGTGGATCTGCCCGTTGGCGTAGGGCGGGCCGTCGTGCAGGATGAACTTGGGCTGGCCGGCGCGGGCCATGCGCAGGCGCTTGTACAGGCCCGACTCGTCCCACTGCTTCACCCAGCCGGGCTCGCGCTTGGGCAGGTCGCCGCGCATGGGGAAGGGCGTGTCGGGCAGGTTGAGCGTCTTCCGGTAGTCGGTCTTGCTGTCGGTGCTCATGGAAAAACTTCTGGCTTGGTTTTCAGGATCAAATCGGCTGCTGGCCCGCGCGCAGCTGGCGCAGGCAGCTATGAAGTTGGGAGCGGGGCAGATGGCGGGGCGCGGTGCCTGCTGGTGAGCTGGGGGCCCGCCGCCCCTTCAAATTCGGGCGTCGAACCAGGCGCGCGCGGCGGCGCGGTCGCGCGCGATGCCTTCGGTCAGCGCCGCCAGGCTGTGATAGCGCAACTCATCGTGCAGTTTGTGCAGCAGATCCACGCGGATGATTTTACCGTAGGCCCCTTCCGGTCCCAGGTGCTCCGGCCAGGCCAGGCAATGGGTTTCCAGCAGCACCCGGCCGCCGTTCACGTCGTGCGGGTCGAGCGAGGGGCGCACGCCCAGGTTGGCGACACCGGGAATGGGGGCATCGCCCAGGCCGTGCACCTCGACCACGAAGATGCCGCTGGCGGCCGGCTTCCAGGCGTGGGCGCGGCGCGAGAAGCGCAGGTTCAGGGTGCGGAAGCCGTCGCCCCGGCCGTCGGCGCTTTCGGCCAGCGCGCGGCCGAGCTTGCGCCCGTGCACCACGTGGCCGCTGATGCTGTAGGGCCGGCCGAGCAGGGCGGCCGCGTCGTCCAGGCGCCCTTCGGCCAGCGCCTCGCGCACGGCGGAAGAAGAAACCCGCAGCCCGTGCACCTCATAGCTCTGCATGCGCGCCACGTCGAAGCCCAGCCGCGCGCCGGCGGCGTCGAGCATGGCGTAGTCGCCCGCCCGCTTGGCGCCGAAGCGGAAGTCGTCGCCCACCAGCACGTAGCGCACGCCGAGGCCGCGCACCAGCACATCGTCGATGAAGGCCTGCGGCGGCTGGCTGGCCAGCGCGGCGTTGAAGGGCATCACGATGGCCTGATCCACCCCGCAGCGGGCCAGCTCCTGCAGCTTGTCGCGGAAGGTGGCGATGCGCGCCGGCGCCAGGTCCGGCTTGCCCAGCACGCTGGCGAAGTAGTCGCGCGGATGCGGCTCGAAGGTCATCACGCAGCTCGGCACGCCGCGGTGCGCGGCCTCGTTCCGGAGCAGCGCCAGCATGGCCTGGTGGCCGCGGTGCACGCCGTCGAAATTGCCGATGGTCAGGGCACAGCCGGCGGCGATGCCGGGGTGGTGCAGACCGCGAAAGATCCTCATCCGCGAAACTATGGTCTTGATAGCGCTTGGCGCAGGGTGGGTGCCGACGCAGGCACGAAAACGTCATGAAAACAGGGTATATTGTGTCGCAGGCGCCGGCCCTGGCAACGCCGGCACGTGGAGATTCCTGTTCATGGAGTTGTCGTGAAGGTGTTGAAACTCTCCGCCCAGGGCCTGCCGCAGTCCTGGATCTCGCTGGAGCAGGCGGTGCTGCATTACGCGGCCGACCAGGTGCGCTGGGAAGCCGGCGGCCGGGTGGCGCTGTTCCGCGGCGGCCACAACGCCCTCACCGGCGAGCAGTCGGTCATCCAGGTCAACAGCATCATCGGCACCAAGGGCGTGCCGCGCATCAACCCCTTCGAGCTGCGCCCCGGCCTCACCAACGCCAAGTTGTTCGCGCGTGACCGCAACGTCTGCGCCTACTGCGGCGGCCACTTTCACGAGACCGAGCTCACCCGCGAGCACATCATTCCCTTCGCCCAGAACGGGCGCGACATCTGGATGAACGTGGTCACCGCCTGCCGCGCCTGCAACCACCGCAAGAGCAGCCGCACGCCCGAGCAGGCCCACATGCCGCTGCTCTACGCGCCCTACGTGCCCAGCCTGTGGGAAGACTTCATCCTGCGCAACCGCCGCATCCTGGCCGACCAGATGGAGTTCCTGATGGCGCACCTGCCCAAGAGCTCTCGGCTGCATGGGTAGCCTCCGCGCCGTTGTCCGGCGACCGCAGGGCCGGGCGGCAACGCCGGCAGCCGGCTGTGGCCTGCGCGTCTGCCGCGCCTGACGCAGCCGGACCGACGCGCCATATGGTCGAAAGGCCACTGAACCCATGCCCCGCCTGATCTTCTTCTGCGGCCACGCCGGCACCGGCAAGACCACGTTGGCCAAGCGCCTGCTGCCGCGGCTCATCGCGGCCACCGGCGAGCCGTTCTGCCTGCTCGATAAGGACACGCTCTACGGCCAGTACAGCTCGGCGGTCATGGGCGTGCTCACGGGCGATGCGAACGACCGCGACAGCCCGCTGTACCTGCAGCACCTGCGCGACCCGGAATACAACGGCCTGCTGGCCACCGCGCGCGAGAACCTGGCGCTGGGCGTGAGCACGCTGGTGGTGGGGCCGCTGTCGCGCGAGGTGCGCGCCCACCGGCTGGCCGACCGTGCCTGGCTGGGCGTGGGCGCCGACGTGGCGGTGCGCGTGGTCTGGGTGCACCTGGCCGAGGACGAGGCGCACCGCCGCATCGCCGCGCGCGGCAACCCCAACGACGCCTGGAAGCTGGCGCACTGGGACGCCTACCGCACGCGCCTGTTCATGCCCGCTGCCGCCGACTACCCGGAGCTGCTGCTGTTCGACAACACCGCGCCCGACGATGAGGCGCGCTGGCAGCTGCTCAGCGCGCTGCTGGCGCCGGTGCCCCATCCTCAGATTTCATGAACAAAAAGTGGCCTCATCCCTTATGTGGAGGTCGTAGGCAGCTACGTTTTTTGAAGTAACCTGAGTCAGCCCAGTTCACGCGAGCGGGTGGCGCGCTCGGCCGACCCGGGGGCCGGCGGCTGCTCGTCGGCCAACTGCCAGAAGATGCCGGCCGAGGCCACCGTAAGCACGCCGATGGTCACGAACGCGGCGCGGAAGGCCGGCAGCGACGCCGCCCCGGCGCCCACGTCCAGCCAGCCGGTGAAGGCAGCCAGCAGGGCGGCGGCGCTGGTCACGCCCAGGCTCATGCCCAGCATCTGCACCATCGACAGCATGCTGTTGCCGCTGGAGGCGCGGGCCACGTCCAGGTCCTTCAGCGTCACGGTGTTCATGGCGGTGAACTGCATCGAGTTGACCGCGCCCAACCCGGCCAGATGGATCAGGCGCAGCCAAAGCGGCTGGTCGTGGCCCATCAGCGCGAAGCTGGCGATCATGCAGCCCAGCGTCAGCGTGTTGCCCACCAGCACGCGGCGGTAACCGTGGCGGGTGATGATGCGCGTCACCAGGCGCTTCATGCCCATGTTGGCCATCGCCACCGGCAGCATCAGCATGCCGGCCTGGGCCGGGCTGTAGCCCATGGCCAGCTGCATCAGGAGCGGAATCATGAAAGGCATGGCGCCCGAGCCGATGCGCGCGAACAGGTTGCCCAGGATGCCCACGCGAAAGCTCTGGATGGAGAACAGGCTGGGTGAGAACAGCGGCGCCGGCACCCTGAGCGCGTGCAGCCAGTAGGCGGTGAGGGCGGCCAGGCCGGTGACGATCAGCACCACCACGGTGGCGTGCTGGAAGCCCAGGCCGCCCAGCCCGTCCACCGACAGCGAGATGGCCAGCATGGCCACCACCAGGAACACGTAGCCCGCCAGGTCGAAGCGGCGCACGTCCTGGCCGCGCAGGTTGGGCATGAAGCGCAGCGTGGTCAGCGCGCCGACGATGCCCACCGGGATGTTGATCAGGAAGATCCAGTGCCAGGACAACGCCTCCACCAGCCAGCCGCCCAGCGTGGGACCGATCAGCGGACCCACCAGGCCAGGGATGGCGACGAAGCTCATGGCCTCCAGGAACTTGTCGCGCGGGAAGTTGCGCAGCACGGTGAGCCGGCCTACCGGCAGCAGCATGGCACCGCCCATGCCCTGCAGCACGCGCGAGGCCACCAGCTGCTCGAAGCGCACCGAAGCCGCGCAGGCCGCCGAACCCAGCGTGAACAGCACGATGGCCAGCAGGAAGATGCGCTGGGTGCCGAAGCGGTCGGCCAGCCAGCCGGTGGCCGGGATGATGGCCGCCATGGTGATCGAGTAGGCCACCACCACCGCCTGCATGTGCAGCGGGCTCTGCTGCAGGCTGCGCGCCATGGCCGGCAGGGCGGTGTTGACGATGGTGGAGTCCAGCGTCTGCATGAAGAAGCCGACGGCCACCAGCCACAGCAGGAAGCGCGGATTGTCGGGGGGCGCCTGCGCGGCGGCCTGGGTGTCAGGGGGCATGGGCCAACAAAAACGGCGCCGCGGTGGATCGCGGCGCCGTGATGATCTTACGCAGACGGCCCCGTTTTTGCAGGGCCGGGTCTTTTCCTCAGGCGAACACGCCGGCCGTGTCCTGCATGCGGGCGCTGACCTCGCCCAGGTGGTGCAGGGTGTCGCCGAAGCTCATCTCGAGCTGGGTGAGCTTCTTGAAGTAGTGGCTGCCGGCGTATTCGTCGGTCACGCCGATGCCGCCATGCAGCTGCACGCCCTGCTGGCTGACGAAGCGCATGGCCTGGCCCAGCTGCACCTTGGCCCGCGACAGTGCCTGGCGGCGTTCGGCCTCGGGTGCGCCCAGCTTGAGTGTGGCGTAGTAGCTCATGCTGCGTGCCAGCTCCAGCTGCATCTTCATGTCGGCCACGCGGTGGCGCAGCGCCTGGAAGGTGGCGATGGGCACGCCGAACTGCTTGCGCTGGTTCATGTACTCCACGGTCATGGCCAGGAAGCGCTCCATCACGCCCACGCCTTCGGCGCAGGTGCAGGCGATGCCCACGTCCACGGCGTAGGTGAGGGCTTCGAGGCCCTGGGTGGTGATGAGGGTGGCGGGCGCGTTGTCGAGCTTGACGTCGGCAGCGCGCGCTTCGTCCTGCGTGAGGTAGCCGCGCGTGCTGACGCCCTGGGCCGAGCGCTCGACCAGGAACAGCGCCAGCTGGCCGTCCAGCATGGCGGGCACGATGAAGGCATCGGCCTGGTCGCCGGCGGGGACGATGTTCTTCAGCGCGGTCACTGTGTAACCGGCGCCGGCCTTGCTGGCCTTGGCTTCGCAGACGTCGAGCCTGTAGCGGGCCTTGCGCTCCTGGTGCGCCAGCACCACCAGCGCGTCGCCACCGGCGATCCTGGGCAGCCAGGCGGCCTGCACCTCGTCGGGCGCGTAGGCATCCAGCACGGCGCTGCAGATCAACGTCTGGGCCAGTGGCTCCAGCACGATGCCCTGGCCCAGCTCTTCCATGACCACCATGGCCTCCACCGGACCCATGCCCATGCCGCCGTGTTCGTCGCTCACGTGCAGGCCGGCCAGGCCCAGCTCGGCCAGTTCGCCGTAGGCCGCGCGGTCGAAGCCGCCGGCCGCCACGATCTTCTTGCGGCGCTCGAAGTCGTAGGCCTTGTCCACCCAGCGGTGCACGGCTTCACGCAGGGCCTGCTGGTCGTCGGAAAAATCGAAATCCATGGTGTTCGTCTCCAGTTCTGATCAGATGGTGCTGTCGTGCCGGCGCGCCAAGCGCGCGGACGAATGGCCGCGGAGCAGGCCAGGCGCGTGAACGCCGTTCCCGGATCTGTGCCGGGAACTGGCGTTGTCCCCCCGCCCGCAGAGTGCGGGGGGAAGGCGCGTCAGCGACTCAGGGGGGTGTTTCATCCCAGCACCGTCTGGGCGACGATGTTGCGTTGCACTTCGTTCGAGCCACCGTAAATGGTGGTTTTGCGGTAGTTGAAGTACGTGGGGGCCAGCGTGGCGTTGGCCACGTCGCCGCCCGGGAAGCCCTGCAGGCCGGCCGCGGCCGCCTGGTCGCCCTGCCAGCCGGCGTCCATGGCCTCGTGGATGTAGGGCAGGCTGTAGGGGCCGGCGGCCAGCATCATCAGCTCGGTGTAGCGTTGCTGGATCTCGCTGCCCTTGATCTTCAGCAGGCCGGCGATGTCGAGCGCGTTGCGGCCGGATTTCTCGGCCGACAGCACCCGCAGCACCAGCATCTCGAGCGCCACGATGTCCACCTCGAGCAGCGCGATCTGGTCGCGGAAGCGCAGGTCGTCGTACACGCCCTCGGCCCTGGCGATGCGCTTGAGGCGCTCGAGCTCGCGCTTGGCGCGGTTCACGTCGGCGATGTTGGTGCGCTCGTGGCTAAGCAGGTGCTTGGCGTAGGTCCAGCCCTTGTTCTCTTCGCCGATCAGGTTTTCGGCCGGCACCTCGACGTTGTCGAAGAAGACGTCGTTCACCTCGCAGTCGCCGTCCAGCAGCTTGATGGGCCGCACGCTGACGCCGGGGGACTTCATGTCGATCAGCAGGAAGGAGATGCCGGTCTGCGGCTTGCCTTCGCTGCTGGTGCGCACCAGGTTGAACATCCACTCGCCGTACTGGCCCAGCGTGGTCCAGGTCTTCTGGCCGTTGACGATGTACTTGTCGCCCTGGCGCTCGGCCTTGGTGCGCAGCGACGCCAGGTCGGAGCCCGAGCCCGGCTCGCTGTATCCCTGGCTCCACCAGACCTCGCCGCTGCCGATGCCGGGCAGGAAGCGTTTTTGCTGCTCGGCGTTGCCGTAGGCCATGATCACCGGCGCCACCATCACCGGCCCGAAGGGCACGATGCGCGGCGCGCCGGCCATGGCGCATTCTTCCTCGAACAGGTGCTTCTGCACCGCGGTCCAGCCCGGGCCGCCGAACTGCTTGGGCCAGCCGTAGCCGAGCCAGCCCTGCTTGCCCAGGATCCTGGCCCAGCGCTGCATGTCGTCGCGCGTCAGCCGCTGGGCCTTGTGCACCTTGCTGGCGATGTCCTGGGGCAGGTGTTCCTTGACCCAGGCGCGGATCTCGTCCCGGAATTTCAGTTCTTCGGGGGTGAATGCCAAGTCCATGTCAGTGTGTCTCCTCGGAGGATGGCGTTGTAGCACGGCCGTCGCCGTCTGTCGGTCCGGCCGGCGACAGGCCCAGTTCGGCGCACAGGCGCTCCACGGTCTGACGCAGCTGGGCGACTTCCTGCTCCAGCCGGGAAATACGGTCATTTTGGGTGCCAGCCCTTGCTGGGTCGCCGGAGGCAGCTATCGATTCTGGAGCAAAAGCGTCGGCTTCGACCGGTCCGCAAAGCAGCTGCGCCCAGCGCGCCTCGCGCTCGCCCGGCGCGCGCGCCAGGTGCACCACCAGCGGGCCGCCCTTGTCGGCCGGCCGGGCCGCCAGTTCCTCCAGAAAGCCTTCCACCGACGAGATGTCGGCAAAGCGGTACCAGCGCTCGGCGTTCATGCGCAGCTGGGCGGCCGTCTGTGGCCCTCGCAGCATCAGCAGGCCCAGCAGCACGGCCGACTGCTCCGGCACGCCCAGCACCCGCTGCAGGTTGTGCTCGTACCTGGCGACGCGGCTGCCGTGCGATTCGAGCACCAGGCTGAGCGCCTTCAGGTCGTCCAGCGCCTCCTGGGCCTGCGCTTCGCTCACCTCCATCACCGGCTCGCGGCTGGTCTTCTGGTTGCAGCCGGTCACCACCAGATTGAGCGACAGCGGGTAGGTGTCGGGTACGGTGCGGGCTTTTTCCAGCAGCGTGCCGAGCACGCGGGCTTCGATGGGGGTCAGGGGGCGCAGCGAGGTCATGCCGGCAAGGATAATCCGGGCCGGCATGAAGCAGATCGTCATCCTCATCTCCGGCACCGGCAGCAACATGGCGGCCATCCTGCAGGCGGCCGAGCACGAGCGCTGGGGCGAGCGCCTGGGTGCGCGGGTGGCGGCGGTGGTCAGCAACCGTCCGGGTGCCGAGGGCCTGAAGCAGGCGGCCAAGGCCGGCGTGGCCACGGCGGTGGTGGACCACAAGGCGTTCGACGGCCGCGAGGCCTTCGACGCCGCGCTGATGCAGGCCATCGACGCCCATGCCCCGGCGCTGGTGGTGCTGGCCGGTTTCATGCGCATCCTCACGCCGGGCTTCGTGGCGCATTACGCCGGGCGGCTGGTCAACATCCACCCCAGCCTGCTGCCGGCGTTTCCGGGGCTGAACACCCACCAGCGCGCGCTTGACGAGGGCTGCAAGCTGGCCGGCGCCACGGTGCACCGCGTGACCACCGAGCTCGACCACGGCGCCATCCTGGCCCAGGCCGCGGTGCCGGTGCTGCCGGGCGACACGGCCGACACCCTGGCCGCGCGGGTGCTCAGCCAGGAACATCTGATCTACCCGCGCGCCATCGCCGGGCTGCTGGCCGCGTCGTAGGCGCTCGCCTGTCCCGCCCGGCGGCATCAGGCTTTGTCGCGTAACAACCACCTGAATACGGGGGTGCGTACGGTTGCCGCGTTCCTAGAATCGGCCCTTTGGTTCTGGAAGCAGGGGCGCGCGCCGTGAATCCTCGTCGTTTGTCTGGCAGCCGCTGGCTGCATCACCTGCTCCGCTTGGGCGCGGCCTTGTGTCTGGGGTTCGCGCTGGCCGCGCCGGCAGCGGCGCAGAACGTGCTGCTGCTCACCACCGCGGAGACCGATGTCGACCGCGGCGCCACCAACATCCTGGCCAACCTCGAGGCGGAACTTGGCGCAGCCTCCGGTTCGCTCACCGTGCTGCACACGCTGTCGACGCCGGGGGCGGTCACGGCGGCCACCTTCAGCGCGGCGCCGGGGCCGTACGACCTGGTGGTGGTGACCAGCGTCTACGTCAGTGCGGATGCCGGCAACATGGCGGCGGTGCGAGACGCCATCGCCAACAAGGCGGCCAAGGGCTTCTACCTGCTGATGGACGGCTGCTGCCAGAACGAGAACACCAACGTCACCCAGCTGCTGTCCACGATAAACGGGCTCACGGGCGCCGGCGTCACGGTGGGCTCGTTCGAATCCGGCGCGGTCAATGCGCCGCTCAACACCATGTCACCGGTGGCCGGCAACTTCGCGGCCCAGAACCCGCTGGTCGGTGGCTGGGTCACCTACATGGCCAACGTGCCGGCCCTCAACGCGCTGTACCTGCCCACCGGCGCCGGCCTGCCAGGCGACCCATCGTCCAGGGTGGAGGCGTTGAGCGTGCTGTTTCCCTACACCCAGGTGGCCAGCGGTGCCGGCGCCTGCCTGTTCGGCCAGACCGACACCACGCCCTTCGACGACGGCGTGCGGCCGGTCGGGGTCCCGTCGGGCATCGACTATTTCGCGAGCAACCAGGGAAAGTTCGTGCCCGCCTTGATCAGTTCGGTCATGCAGGCCTCGGGCGCCTGCTCGCTCACCCTGTACCCGCCGCCGCCCCCGGACCCGGTCGGCACCGTGACCGCCGTGCCGACGCTCGGCCTGCTGGAACTGCTGGGCCTGTCGGTGCTGGCGGCTCTGGCCGGTGCACGGGGTACGCGACGCCGGCGCGGCTGACCGCCGTCGCGCGCCGCTTCTGGCGCTCGGTGCGGCGATGGGACAATGGCGCCCCCATGCGCGCCGACCCCCTGGTTTCCACCGCCGCCCGCCTGCTGCAGCAGGCGCTCCGCTTCGAGCATCCGGCCGATGCCGTGCTGGCGCGCTTCGTGCGCGAGCACCGCGCCCTCGGCCCGCGTGAGCGCGCGCGCCTGGGCGACGCGCTGTACGCCGTGCTGCGCCGCAGGCGCCTGTTCGAGCACCTGGCCCGCCGGGGAGCGCAAGGCGTGCTCCCGCCCGATGGCCAGGATCTGCACGAGCGGCTGGCCCTGCTGGGCCTGGCGCTGGATGGTGGCGCGCCCCTGCGGGCCTTGGACGAGGCCACCGCCGCCTGGATCGAAGCCTGCCGAGGGATCGACGCCGCGACGCTGCCCGAAGCCTGCCGCCACAACCTGCCGGACTGGCTGGCCACGCGCCTGCAGGCCGAAGTGGAGGACGGTTTCTGGCCGCTGGCCGAAGCGATGCTGCAACCGGCACCGCTCGATGTGCGCGCCAATATCTTGAAGGAAAAAAGGCCTGCAGCCCAGGCACAGCTGGCGCAGGCAGCTATCGAATCAGAAGCAACCCCATACTCGCCCTGGGGCCTGCGGGTGGCGGGAAAACCGTCGCTGGCGCGCGTGCCGGCGTTCGCCAGTGGCGCCATCGAGGTGCAGGACGAAGGCTCGCAGCTGCTGGCGCTGCTGCTGGAAGCGCGCCGCAACGAACTGGTGGTGGATTTCTGCGCCGGTGCGGGCGGCAAGACGCTGGCCATCGGTGCCGCCATGCGCAACACCGGGCGGCTCTACGCCTTCGATACCTCGGCGCACCGGCTGGAGGCACTGAAACCCCGGCTGGCGCGCAGCGGCCTCGCCAACGTGCACACCGCCGCCATCGCGCACGAGCGCGACGCCCGCGTGAAGGCGCTGACCGGCAAGGCCGACCGGGTGCTGGTGGACGCGCCATGCTCGGGCCTGGGCACGCTGCGGCGCGCGCCCGACATCAAATGGCGCACCAGCGCCGCCGACGTGGCCGCCTACGCCGTGCAGCAGGCCGCCATCCTGCGCGCCGCCGCTGCGCTGGTGAAGCCGGGCGGCCGGCTGGTCTACGCCACCTGCAGCTTGCTGGCCGAGGAGAACGAAGCCGTGGCCGAGGCCTTCAGCGCCGACGAGCGCGACTTCGTGCCCCTGCACGCCGGCGAGCGGCTGGCGGCGCTGAAGGTGCCTGGCGCCGACACGCTGGCCACGGCGGCCGGCCACCTGCGCCTGTGGCCGCACCGGCACGGCACCGACGGCTTCTTCGCCGCCCTCTGGCAGCGCAAAGCGTGAAATACCGCGCTGTGCCGGGAACTGTGGGTGTAAGCCCGGTTCTCAGCAGGGAAGCGGTCACTTAAGATCGACCATCAACCCGAGCCGCCCGCCGGTGCACCGGCACCCGTGCCGGCGCGTTGAACACCCACTTTCTTTCCTGGAGACGAGCGCTGCAATGCAGGCTTTCCGTGATTTCGCGCTGAATGGCGCCTTGCTTGATTTTCTGGCCAACGGCCTGCTGGGCTGGACGTGGTGGGAGATGCTGCTGCTCGCGCTGGCGCTGACGCACGTCACCATCGCCAGTGTCACCATCTACCTGCACCGCCATTCCGCCCACCGGGCGCTCGATCTGCACCCCGTCGCGGCGCATTTCTTCCGCTTCTGGCTGTGGCTGACCACCGGCATGACCACCAAGGCCTGGACGGCGATCCACCGCAAGCACCATGCCAAATGCGAGCAGGCCGAAGACCCGCACAGCCCGCAGATCTACGGCATCCGCAAGGTGCTGTGGCAGGGCGCCGAGCTGTACCGCGCCGAGGCGAAGAACACCGAAACGCTGGCCCGCTACGGCCACGGCACGCCTGACGACTGGCTGGAGCGCCACCTGTACGACCGCCGCTCGGTGTGGGGCGTGTCGCTCATGCTCGTCATCGACGTGCTGCTGTTCGGACTGCCGGGCCTGGCCGTGTGGGCGCTGCAGATGGTGTGGATTCCGTTCTGGGCCGCCGGCGTGATCAACGGACTGGGCCATTACTGGGGCTACCGCAATTTCGAGGCGCAGGACGCCTCCACCAACGTCTCGCCCTGGGGCCTGGTCATCGGCGGCGAGGAACTGCACAACAACCACCATACCTACCCGACCTCGGCCAGGTTCTCGGTCAAGCCCTACGAGTTCGACATCGGCTGGGTCTACATCAGCGCGCTGCAGCGGCTGGGCCTGGCCAAGGTCAAGAAGACACCACCGCGCCTGGCCTGGGGCGAGGTGCGCCCGGTGGCCGACGCGCAGACGCTGGAAGCCGTGATCGCCCACCGCTACGAGCTGCTGGCGCGCTACGCCCGCCAGATGAAGCGCGTGTTCCGCCAGCAGACGGGTGAGGCAGAGGCGGGTACCCCGGCGGCCAGCCCGCGCGCGCTGCGCCAGGCCCGCCGCTGGCTGCACCGCGACGCCGAGCGCGTGCCCGCCGCCGCCCAGCCGCAGCTGGCCGAGGCGCGCGCCGCCTACCCGGCGCTCGACAAGATGGTCACCATGCGCGAAGAGCTGCGCCAGCTCTGGACGCAGACCGGCCGCACGCGCGAGCAGCTCATCGCCGACCTGCAGGCATGGTGCCACCGCGCAGAAGAAAGCGGCATCGCCGCGCTGCGCGAGTTCTCGCTGCGCCTGCGCGCGGTGCGCGTCGCGGCCTGATCGCCCTGCGGTCTGCTTCTGATTCGATAGCTTTCTGCGCCCGCCAGTCTTGGGCCAGGGGCTGAATTTGTTCTGAAAATTGCCAGCCCAGGCTCCAGGCGCGGGTCAAGTCCTGTCGCCTGCCGGGCATGCCGGTGCGCCCCACCTCTTCGCGTGGTGCCAGAATCGGCGCGTGGAAGCCTATGACGTAATCGTGGTGGGTGCCGGCATTGCCGGCGCCTCCGTGGCCTGGCGGCTGGCCGGGCAGCAAAAGGTGCTGATACTGGAGCGGGAAACACAACCCGGCTACCACAGCACCGGCCGCTCGGCGGCCATGTTCATGGAAGGCTACGGGCCGCCCGGCGTGCGGGCGCTCACCCGGGCCAGCTTCGATTTCTACCGCCAGGCACCGGAAAGCGGCTTCACCGAGCGGGCGGTGATCCACCCGCGCGAGGCGCTGTTCCTGGCCCGGCCGGGCGAGCAGGCCGCGCTCGACGCCATGTACGCCGAACTGGCGCCGCACTGCGCGGCGGCGCGCCTGCTCACGGCCGACGAGGTGCTGGCCCGCGTGCCGGTACTGCGGCCCGAGTTGCTGCAGGCCGCGCTGCTCGACCCCACCGGCCAGGACATCGACGTGCACGCGCTGCACCAGGGTTTTCTGCGCGGCTTCCGCCAGCGCGGCGGCAATCTGCGCACCAGCGCCGAGGTACTGGGCGCCGGCCACGGCGCGCAGGGCTGGCAGGTGACGCTGGCGGACGGCGAAGCCGTGCGCGCGCCCGTCCTGGTGAACGCTGCCGGCGCCTGGGCCGACGAGCTGGCGCGCCGCGCCGGCGTGGCGCCGATCGGCCTGCAGCCCAAGCGGCGCAGCGCCTTCACCTTCCGCCCGCCCGAGGGTACGGACGTGTCGGCCTGGCCGATGTTCAGCGATCTGGAAGAGACCTGGTACGTCAAGCCCGACGCCGGCGTGCTGCTGGGCTCGCCCGCCAACACCGACCCGGTGCCACCGCACGACGTGGTGCCGGAAGAGCTGGACATCGCCCTGGGTATCCACCGCATCCAGGAAGCCAGCACGCTGGAGATCCGCCGTCCGCTCAGCACCTGGGCCGGGCTGCGCAGCTTCGTGCGGGACGGCGAGATAGTGATCGGCTTCGACGACGCCAGCTCCGGCTTCTTCTGGCTGGCCGCGCAGGGCGGCTACGGCATCCAGAGCGCGGCAGGTGCCAGCCTGCTGGCGGCCGGCCTGATCCAGCGCCAGCCGCTGCCGCAGGAACTGCTGGCCCAGGGTATCGATCCGGTGGCCGTGTCGCCATCCCGTCTTCGTTGAGAGCGACAGCATCATGAGCAACCTCGATCAGGCCCTGGCGCAAGCCATCGAACGCTACCGGCAGGCCCGCCCCGTCAGCGAGCGCATCCACGCCGAGGCCATGCGCGCGCTGCCGGGCGGCAACACGCGCAGCGTGCTGTTCTTTCCGCCGTTCCCGCCCGCCATGGCGCGCGGTGATGGCTGCTGGCTGTGGGACGCCGACGGCCACCGCTACCTGGATGCGCTGGGCGAATTCACCGCCGGCCTCTACGGCCATTCGGAGCCGGCCATCCGCGCCGCCATCACCGAGGCGCTGGCCGGAGGCCTGAGCCTGTCGTCGCACACCGCGCGCGAGGGCGCGCTGGCGCTGGAACTGCAGCGGCGCTTTCCGTCGATGGAGCTGCTGCGCTTCACCAACTCGGGCACCGAGGCCAACCTGATGGCGCTGGCCACCGCCACCGCCCACACCGGGCGGCGCAAGGTGCTGGTGTTCAAGGGCGGCTACCACGGCGGCGTGCTGGCCTTTGCCGGCGGCGGCTCGCCGGTGAACGTGCCGGCCGACTGGATCGTGGCCCGCTACAACGACCTGGACGACGTGCAGGCGCGCGTGGCCCCGCACCGCGGCGAACTGGCCGCCATTCTGGTCGAGCCCTTGCTCGGCTCGGGCGGCTGCATTCCGGGCGATCCGGCCTTTCTGCTGGGGCTGCGCGCGCTGGCCGACGAAACCGGCGCGCTGCTGATCCTGGACGAGGTGATGACATCCCGCCTGTCCTTCGGCGGCCGGCAGGCACTGCTGGGGCTCAGGCCGGACCTCACCACGCTGGGCAAGTACTTCGGCGGCGGGCTGTCCTTCGGTGCCTTCGGCGGCCGCGCCGATCTGCTGCAGCGCTTCGACCCCCGTGCCAGCGGTGCCCTGCAGCACGCGGGCACCTTCAACAACAACGTGCTCACCATGGCCGCCGGCATGGCCGGGCTGACGCAGGTGCTGACGGCCGGGCGCCTGCAGGCGCTGAACGACCGTGGCGACGCCCTGCGTGAGCGCCTGAACGCGCTGCTGGCCAGCCGCGGCGTGGCGCTTCAGTTCACCGGCCTGGGCTCGCTGATGACGATGCACCCGGTGGCCGGTGCCATCCGCAGTGCGGACGATCTGGCCGCCGCCGACGACCGCGTGAAGGCGCTGGTGTTCTTCGAGCTGCTGGCGCGCGGCGTGTTCATGGCGCGGCGCGGCTTTGTGGCGCTGTCGCTGCCGTTCGGTGAGGCGGAATGCGACTTGCTTGCCTCGACGCTCGACGAGGTGGTCACGCACTGCCGCGCCGTGTTGCCCGGGCGCGGGTGATGCCCACGCCCATGTTTCAACCCACTTCCGGAGAAACGATGATGAAAACCTGGACCCGTCGCAGCCTGCTGGTCGGCGCCACCGCTCTGGCCATGGGGCCGGTCTGGGCTGCCTTCCCCGACCATCCCGTCACGCTGGTGGCGCCGTACCCGGCCGGCGGCGCGGCCGACGTGCTGGCGCGCCTGCTGGCCAAGCGCCTGGAAGAGCCGCTGGGCAAGACGGTGATCGTGGAGAACAAGCCCGGTGCGGGCACGGCGATCGGCGCGGCCTACGTGGCCAATGCCAAGCCCGACGGCTACACGCTGCTGCTCAGCTCGAACTCCACCTTCACCATGAACCCGGCTGCCGGCGCCAAGACCAGCTACGACCCGGCCAAGAGCTTCGAGGCGCTGGGCCTGGTGGCCAACCTGCCGCTGGCGGTGCTGGTCAACGCCTCGGTGCCGGCCAACACGGTGAAGGAACTCGTGGCGGCGGCCAAGGCCAACCCCGAGAAGTACCCCTACGGCAGCTTCGGCAACGCCACCAGCTCGCACTACGCCGGCGCGATGTTCGCGCAGGCCACCGGCCTGAACCTGCTGCACGTGCCCTACAAGGGCAGCGCGCCGCTGATGACAGACCTCATCGGCGGCCAGATACCGCTGTCGTTCGACACCGTGGTGGCGGCCGGCCCCCAGGTCAAGTCGGGCAAGGTGAAGATCCTGGCGGTCACTTCGCCGCGCCGTGCCGGTGCCTTTCCGAACGTGCCCACCATGGCGGAATCCGGGTATCCCGGGTTCGACCTGACGGCCTGGATTGCGCTGGTGGCGCCGCACGGGCTGCCGCCGGAGGTGAAGGACCGCCTGTTCAAGGCGCTGGCGAGCGTGGCCGAGAACCCCGAGACGCAGGAGGCCATGCGCAAGGCAGGCTTCGAGCCCCAGTGGACGCCGATCACCGACTGGCCCGGCATGGTGACCAAGGACACCGCGCGCATGAAGGCGGTGGCCGACAAGGCGCAGATCCGCCTGGACTGAGGGCGTCCGCGTGAAGGCCCCTGAGCTGTTGCAGAAGTCCGCGGTCGAGCTGCGGCGGCTGATCGGTGCGCGGCAGCTCTCGCCGCTGGAGCTGATGGACGCCTGCATCGACCGCATCGAGACCCTGAACCCCAAGGTCAACGCCATCTGCGCCACGGATTTCGACCGCGCCCGCGAGCAGGCGCGCGCCGCCGAAGCCCGGATGATGGCGGGCGACGAGCTGCCTTTGCTGCACGGCCTGCCCATCGGCATCAAGGACCTGCAGGACACGCAGGGTCTGCTGACCACCTATGGCAATGTGGGCTTTCGCCACCACGTCCCGGCGGCAGACAACGGGTTGGTCGCGCGGCTGCGGCGCGCGGGCGCGATCGTCACGGCCAAGACCAACGTGCCGGACATGGGGGCGGGCGCCAACACCCGCAACCCGGTCTGGGGTGTGACGGGCAACCCGTTCGATCCGGCGCTGAACGCGGGCGGGTCGTCGGGCGGCTCGGCGGCCGCGCTGGCGCTGGACATGCTGCCGCTGTGCACGGGCTCGGATACCGGGGGCTCGCTGCGGATCCCCGCCTCCCTGTGCGGCGTGGTCGGGTTGCGGCCATCGCCCGGCATGGTGGCCAACGACGCCCGGCCGCTCGGCTGGTCGATGATCTCCGTGCTGGGGCCGATGGCCCGTACGGTGGAAGACACCGCCTTCATGATGGCGGCATGCACCGGCGCCGATCCGCGCGACCCGCTGTCCTGGGCGCCGCCGGCGCAGGCCTGGCCGTTGCCGGAGGTCGATCTCGCCGGGCTGCGCGTGGGGTGGACGGAGGACTTCGGCGTCTGCCCGGTCGACGCGATGGTCCGGCGGGCCTTCCGCGCCCGTGTGGAGGCGCTGACACCGCTGGTGCGCAGTTGCGAGCCGGTGACCCTGGACATGGCCGAGGCCGACCGGGTGTTCGACATCATCCGCGCCGAGAGCTTCATCGCAGCCTTCGCCGACACCTACCGCACGGCGCCTGAAACCCTGGGCCCCAACGTGCGCGCCAACGTCGAACTGGCCGCCAACATCAGCCTGGCCGATCGGGCCTGGGCCCATCTGGAGCAGACGCGCATCGCGCGGCGCTTCGCCGAGGCCATGGAGCGCTTCGACCTGATCATCGCGCCGGTGACGCCGGTCTCGCCGTTTCCCTGGACCCGGCTGTACGCCGAATCCGTCGCCGGCGTGCCAGCGCGCAACTACTACCACTGGCTGGGCCTGACCTACGTGGTGACGCTGGCCACCAACCCGGCGCTGTCGCTGCCCTGCGGGGTGGACGAGCGCGGCATGCCCTTCGGCCTGCAGATCGTCGGGCGCCTGCGCGGCGACGTGGCCCTGCTGGGTGCGGCGCGGGCGCTGGAACGTGCCTGGCAGGATCAGCCGCAGTTGCGCCGCCCGGTGCCGGACGAGGCGCGGCTTCGCGCGTCGAACGCGGATCTGAAGGGCATCGTCACCCATCCGCCGGAAGCGCCTGCATCCGCCGGCCATCAACAAGCCGGCGCCTCGACGGCGGTGTGAAGTCGGCCTCGGTGGAGGGCCGGCGACGGATCAGGTACCTGCCAGCGCCTTCAATCCGCCCGGGTCGATCAGGTTCAGCACCCGGCCGGAGCCGCTGATCAGGCTGCGCTCACGCAACTGGCGCAGCACGCGCGAGAAGGTTTCCGGCGCGATGCCCAGTTGCGCGGCGATCTGGCGTTTGCGTTCGCGCAGAAACACGGCCAAGGCGCCGGGCTGGCTGGCCGCCGGCTCGGCATGGCGCAGCAGCCATTCGGCGCAGCGCGCCTCGGCGTCCTTGCCCAGGCGGCTCACGGCCAGTTCGGCCTGGTGACGATGGGCCAGGGCCACGTCGCGCAGCAGGTCGAAGGCGGCGGTGGGCAGACTCTTCAGGCCGGCCTCGAAATTGGCCACCGGCACGCGCAGCACCTCCACCCGCGTGGTGGCCACGATGTCGACCACCGCGCGCTGGTGCAGGATGGCGCAGCCTGCATTGAGCCAGAACGGTGCGTCCAGCGAGCCCATGGCGTGAGCCATCGTTCCGTGCTCGTGCGCCATGGTCCCCTGGTCGGCCAGGCCCACGGCGACCTTGCCGCTGTCCAGGTGCAGCACGTGGGTCAGCACCGTGCCGCGCCGTTGCAGCACGCTGCCGGCCTCATGGACCGTGGTCTCGCCGGTGGCACGAAAGGACTTGGGAGCCAGCATAGGTCGCACTCTGCCGCCCCCGCGTGCGCGGTGCATTGATACAGGTCAACCTTGCCGGCCGTCGGCCATAAGGACTGGCAGATGGTGACACCGCGGCGTCAGAGCACCAGCACGGCGCGGAAATCGTTCACGTTGGTGTGCGTGGGGCCGGTGACCACCAGGTCGCCCAGGGCGTCGAAGAAGCCGTAGGCGTCGTGGCGCGCGCGGTGCTCGGCCAGGCTCAGGCCAGCGGCGCGGGCGCGCGCCAGCGTGTCGGGAGCCACCAGCGCGCCGGCGTTGTCTTCCACGCCGTCGATACCGTCGGTGTCGGCCGCCAGGCCCCAGACGCCCGGCGCTGCCTGCAGGCCCTGCGCCAGGCCCAGGCAGAACTCGCCGGCGCGTCCGCCGCGTCCGGGCTTGGTGCCGGGCGGCAGCTTGCCCAGCGTCACCGTGGTCTCGCCGCCGCTCAGCAGCACGCAAGGGCGCTGGAAGGCGCCGCGCCCCTGCGCCACGGCACGCGCCAGGGCGGCGTGCATCAGGCCGATGTCGGCCGACTCGCCCTCGATCTCGTCGCTCAGCACGTGGGCCGCCAGACCGGCGGTGCGGGCGGCCTCGGCCGCGGCCCGCAGCGCCTGCATGGGCGTGGCGATCAGGTGCACGGCGTGGCCGGCAAAGCAGGCATCGCCGGGCTTGGGCGTTTCCAGCGCGCCGGAGGCCAGCGCCGCTTCCACCGCCGCCGGTAGCGCGATGCCGTGGCGCCGGGCGATGGCCAGCGCCTCGGCGCAGGTGGTGTCGTCCGGCACCGTGGGGCCGCTGGCGATGACCGAGAGGTCGTCGCCTGGCACGTCGCTGATCGCCAGCGTCACCACCGGTGCCGGCGCGCAGGCGGCCGCCAGCCGGCCGCCCTTGACGCGCGACAGGTGCTTGCGCAGCGTGTTCATCTCATGGATGCCGGCGCCGCTGGCCAGCAATTGCTGGTTCACGCGCTGCTTGTCGGCCAGGCTGAGGCCGTCGGCCGGCAGCGTCAGCAGGGCCGAGCCGCCGCCGGAGATCAGGCAGATCACCAGGTCGTCGGCGGTGAGCCCGGCCACGGAAGCCAGCATGCGCGCGGCGGCCTGGGCGCCGGCCTCATCGGGCACCGGGTGCGCGGCCTCGACGATCTCGAGCCGCGCCGGCACGCCGGGCGGGCGCGGCGGCGTGTGGCCGTAGCGGGTGACCACCAGGCCGGCCAGCGGCGCGTCGGCCGGCCAGGCGGCCTCCAGCGCGTGCGCCATGGCGCCAGCCGCCTTGCCAGCGCCGACCACCCAGGTGCGTCCCCTGGGCGGCGGCGGCAGGTGCTGGCCGAGCACCTGCGACGGCTGCGCGCGGGCCACGGCCACGTCGAACAGGTGTTTCAGGAAGTCGCGCGGCTGGCGGGCGGGATCGGGCAGGGCGGGGTTCGGCATGCGCGCACTCTACGTCAACCGGGTGCCCGCAGCGAGCGGACGTGCCGCCCGGTGCCAAGTCAAGCGCCAAATTGGCCTGCAGGCCAATATTGGCGGGCGCAGGCAGCTATCAAAGAAGGAGTTTCTTTTTGCGTGCGCGCAAGAAAAAAGCTCCTGGCCGCGGGGCCAGGAGCTTTTTCGTGTGTGGTGCCGACTGCCGGGATCGAACTGGCGACCTACGCGTTACGAGTGCGTTGCTCTACCAACTGAGCTAAGTCGGCGGGAAACTGGCATTATAACGGCGGGCACCCTTGGCCGACGGGTGGCCGGTTCGATCCCGGCAGTCGGCACCATCCTCACGGCGACCACCACAGGAGACTCCCATGCTCAAGACCGACCAGATCACCGAAGCCCAGGCCCTGATGAACGTGACGCCGCAGCAGGCCCTGGCGGGCACCCGCCGCACGGCGCTCAAGCTGGGGCTGGGCGCGGGCTACGCGGCCGCCACGCTGCCGATCATGGCGCAGTCGGCCATCAAGACCTCGGCCGACGGGCTGACCGCGGGCGAGGTGATGATCGATGTGAACGGCTTCAAGATGCCCGCCTACCGCAGCCAGCCGGCCGGCAAGACCGGGCTGCCGGTGGTGCTGGTGCTGTCGGAGATCTTCGGCGTGCACGAATACATCGCCGACATCACGCGCCGCCTGGCGCACCAGGGCTACCTGGCCATCGCGCCCGAGCTGTTCGTGCGGCAGGGCGATGCCCAGAGCTACGGCGAAATGGCCAAGCTGATCAGCGAGGTGGTGTCCAGGAAGCCGGACGCCGAGGTGCTGACCGACCTGGATGCCACCGTGGCCTGGGCTGCCGCGCACGGCGGCAACACCGACAGGCTGGCCGTCACCGGCTTCTGCTGGGGCGGCCGCCAGACCTGGCTGTACGCCATGCACAGCCCCAAGGTGAAGGCGGCCGTGGCCTGGTACGGGCGGCTGGAAGGCCAGCCCACCGCGCTGCAGCCGCACAACCCGCTGGAGATGGCGGCGCAACTCAAGGCGCCGATGCTGGGCCTTTATGGCGAGGCCGACACCGGCATACCGCTTGACAGCCTTGCTAAGATGAAATCGGCCCTGAAACAGGCCGCCGACGGCGGCAATGCGGCGGCGAAGGACGTCGAGTTCGTCACCTACCCGGAGGCGCCGCACGCCTTCCACGCCGACTACCGGCCCAGCTACCGCAAGGCAGCCGCCGAAGACGGCTGGAAGCGCATGCTGGCCTGGTTCAAGGCGCACGGCGTCGGCTGACCGAAGCTGGCGCCCTGCAGCGGTCCAAGCCGTCCTGAGAGGCGGCTTTTTTTGCGCGCGCCGCCGGAGCCTGCCACAGGCAGGTCTTGGCGGGATTTCTTGGATGTTTTTGGAGGTTGGCCCTTATGGGGCAAGCGCAGGCAGCTATGGTTTTAATATCAATTCTGATCGGCACCGTGATCGCCGGCGTGGGCAGCGTGTGGCTGGCCGCGGCCCTGAGCTTCGGCGCGCTGGCGCGCTACACGCAGCACATGCTCAGCCTGGCGGCCGGCGCGCTGCTGGCCACGGCCTTCGTGCACCTGCTGCCCGAGGCGTTCGAAAGCGGCATACCCGCGCAGTCGCTGTTTCTCACCATCCTGGGCGGGCTGATCTTCTTCTTCCTGCTCGACAAGGCCGAGCTGTGGCACCACGGGCATGAGCACGATCCCGGTCTGCCCACGCTGGATCAGGCCATGCACGATGCCGCCGACACGGCCCATGGCCACGCGCACGGTCAGGGGCACAGCCATGCGCACAGCCACGGGCACGCCCATGCCCATGCGCACGGCCATGCCCACAGCCACGCGCCGCGCGCCGGCGGCTGGTCGGTGCTGACGGGCGACAGCGTGCACTGCTTTGGCGACGGGGTGCTGATCGCCTCGGCCTTCGTGGCCGACATCCGCCTGGGTGCCATGGCCGCGGTGGCCGTGCTGGCGCACGAGGTGCCGCACCATATGGGCGACCTGGCGGTGCTGCGCCAGACTGGCGCCGACGGCCGCCGCACCGCGCTGCTGAAGGTGTCATTGGCCGGAGCCGTGACGGGCCTGGGCGGCCTGGCCGGCTACTGGCTGCTGGGCCGCTTCGACGGCTGGCTGCCCTACCTGGTGGCGCTGGCTTCCAGCAGCTTCATCTACGTGGCGCTGGCCGATCTGATCCCGCAGCTGCAAAAGCGCCTGCCGGCCCGCCAGACGCTGGCGCAACTGGCCTGGCTGGCCGCGGGCATGACGCTGGTGACGGTGATGGGGGCGTTGAGCCACGAACTGGGCCATGGCCACGAGCACGACCACGGCGAGGGTGCGGCCGGCGTGCATGCGCCGCATGACCACGATGCCGACCACGCCCACGAGGCACCTGCGCCAGCGGCGAGCAGCCCGGGGTCCTGAGGTCGGCGAGTACCCGCCCTGGCCGGGCCCATCGCGGCGGGCTTTGGCGGGAGGGGGCAAGTGGGTGGGCAGGAGGCTGGCGCGGGTCGGCGCCCTTGATCCCCGAGGCTTGTGGCCGCCTGAAAGCCAATGCCTCGGCAGCTGTCTGATTGCTACTTATTCCGTAGCTGCCTGCGCCCGCCAGATAAGGGTCGGAAGCCCAAAACACTTGAAAACCAAGGTGTTCAACCCCTGGCGCAGGCCAGGCCCGGCGTGCGGCACCATTCGCTCCAGCTGCCGGCGTACACGCCCACCGGGGCGTAGCCGGCCAGCTCCATCGCCAGCGCGTTGGGAATGGCGGTGACGCCGCTGCCGCAGTGGTGCACCACGCTGGCCGCGTCGCGCCCGGCCAGCAGCTGCGCCCATTCGGCCTTGAGCATGGCAGGGCTCTTGAATTTGCCGCCTTCGCCGAAGTTGGCGCCGAACGGCCGGTTGAGCGCGCCCGGGATGTGCCCGGCCACCGGGTCCAGCGGTTCCTCGTCGCCGCGAAAGCGCGCTTCGGCGCGGGCGTCCACCAGCGTCTGGACCGGGCGGCCCAGGCCGCTGGCCACCTCGTCGGTCAGCACCAGGCGGCGCAGCGGCTCGCGCAGGCTGAAGCTGCCGGGCGCGCGCGCTGCGGCGGGGCCGTTTTCGGTGGCGCCGCCGGCGGCTTCCCAGGCGGCCAGACCGCCGTCGAGCACCGCCACGGCGTCGTGCCCGGCCCACTTGAGCATCCACCACAGGCGCCCGCAGAAGGCACTGCCGTTGCGGTCGTAGACCACGGCCTGGGTGTCGTTGTTCATGCCCAGCCCTTGCAGCCATTGCGCCAGCAGCTCTCTTTTCGGGAGCGGGTGGCGACCGCCGTTGACCGCGTCCTCGGCCCGCGTGGCGCTCAGGTCGCGCTCCAGATCGGCCCGCACGGCACCGGCAATGTGCTTGCCGGCGTACATCGCGTCGGACTTCGCCCGGTCGGCCAGATCGGCGCTGCAGTCGAACACCAGCAGCGGCGCGCCACTGGCCTGCAGCTGCATCAGCTCATCGACGGTGATCAGGTGGGTGTAGCTCATGTCAGAGATCCTTGAAGGCATGCGTCGCCAACGGCGTCGCGAACAGGCAAAACAAATGGCCGCGGAGCAGGCCAAGCCAGCGAACGCCGTGCTCGGGCTTGCACCGAGCACTGGCGTTGTCCCCCCTTCACGAAGTAAGAGGGGGGAAGGCGCGAAGCGACTCAGGGGGGTGCCCACTAAAGTTCTTCCGCCGGCGGATTCGGCATCGCCCGCGCGCGCAGCACCGTGGCCGTGATGCCGCTGACGACGATCAGCGCCATGCCGGCCCAGCCGATCAGAGGGATCTGCGCGTCGAACAGCAGCAGACCGTACAGCGACGCGAACACGATGCCCGAATACTGCAGGTTGGCCACCACCATGGTGGCGCCGTGGGTGTAGGCGCGTGTCATGCAGAGCTGCCCCAGAGCGGCCAGCACGCCCAGGGGCAGCAGCCAGGCGGCGGCGGGCCAGGTCCAGGCGTGCACGCCGGTGGCCAGCATGCCCACCAGGCCCGCCAGCGTGGCGCCGAGCGAGAAATAGAACACCGTGCGCGTTTCCGGCTCGCCCACGCGGCCGAGCGCCGCCACCTGCATGTAGGCCAGGCCCGAGAGCACGCCCGAGAGCAGGCCGACCAGGCCGCCGAAGACCTGGTTCTGCTCCACCGTGGGGCGCAGCAGCATCACCACGCCGGCAAAGCTGCACAGCACCGCCAGCACCAGCGGCCCCTGGCGCCGCACGTCGGACAGCTTGCCCAGCGCCAGCGTGCCGGCGATCAGGAAGGTGGCCACCCAGATGCCGCTCATGTAGTTGAGCGTCATGGCGGTGGCCAGCGGCAGCTTGGCGATGGCGTAGAACCAGGCGACCAGCGCCGACACGCCGACGATGTTGCGCCACACGTGCATCATGGGCACCTCGGTGCGCAGCGACACGCCGCGGCCGCGCGCGATGAAGGCCATGAAGCACACGCCGACGATGCCGCGGTAGAACACGATCTCCAGCGGGCTGAACTGCGCGGAGGCGTACTTGATTGCCACCGCCATGCTCGAGAAGAAAAACGCGGCGGCGATCATCCAGGCGGCTTGCATGGGCGGCGATTCTAAGCGAAATTGGCTTCCAGCCCTTGCGTGGCGGGCGCAGGCAGCTATCAATGAGATAGTAATTGCAGAGGCGGTCCAACGCACGGGTCCATGAAAAACGGCCTGCGTGCAGGCACGCAGGCCGTCGGGCGGGGGGCGGCAGAGGCTCAGGCGGTGACGGTGATGCCCATGGCGCGCCGGTACCACTCGTGGAAGTGCTGCATGCCGTCTTCCATGGGGCTCTGGTAGGGGCCGACCTCGCTGTCGCCGCGCTCGAACAAGGCCTTGCGGCCGGCGTCCATGCGCTCGGCGATCTCGTCGTCCTCGATGCAGGTTTCCATGTAGGCGGCACGCTGGGCCTCGACGAACTCGCGCTCGAAGGCGACGATCTCCTCGGGGTAGTAGAACTCCACCATGTTCAGCGTCTTGTCCGCACTGACGGGGTGCAGCGTGGACACGGTGAGCACGTGCGGGTACCACTCCACCATGATGTGCGGGTAGTAGGTCAGCCAGATGGCGCCGCGCGTGGGCCGCTGGCCGTTCTGGTAGGCCAGCAGCACCTCGTGCCACTTCTTGTACACATCCGAGCCCGGCCTGCCGAAGCTGGGTGCCACGCCCACCGTCTGCACCGAGTATTCGCGTGCGAACTCCCACTTCAGGTCGTCGCAGGTCACGAAGTTGCCGAGGCCGGGGTGGAAGGGGCCGACGTGGTAGTCCTCCAGGTAGACCTCGATGAAGGTCTTCCAGTTGTAGTTGCACTCGTGCAGTTCCACGTGGTCGAGCGTGTAGCCGTCGAACGAGAGGTTGGCTGCCTCGCTCATGCCGCGCAGGTCGGCCGCGACGTCGCGGCCGTTGTCCTCGAACAGCAGGCCGTTCCAGGAGCGCAGCCGGTAGTTGTTGAGGTTCAGGCACGGGTCGTGCGCGAAATGCGGCGCGCCCAGCAGCTGGCCCTGGTCGGAGTACGTCCAGCGGTGCAGCGGGCACACGATGTTGCCGCCGGCGTGCCCCTTGCCCTGGCCCTGCAGCGAGCCACGGCCCTTGAGCATCACCGCCTGGCGGTGCCGGCAGACGTTGGAGACGAGCTCCAGCCCGCCCTGGGCGTTGCGCACCAGCGCGCGGCCCTCGCCTTCCTGGGGCAGGGCCAAGTAGTCGCCCGGGTTGGGCACGGCGAGTTCGTGCCCCACGTAACGGGGACCGGCATCGAAGAGCAGCTCCTTTTCGCGTGCAAAGAGGGCCGCATCGAAGTAGGAGGGGACGGGAAGTTGACTTGCCGCCTGCTGTAACTGAAGACTTAAATCAGACATGGGTGATCCGACCTAGAGACTCCCCCTATGAAGGGGCAGGTAGTAAGCGCTTGACATCCGAAGATGGAAAAGACGCGTCGATCCCCTTGATGGCTCAAGGGGAACTAATGATTTTAGCCCGGGGGGTGATTCCGTGCCCGTCGCCACACGGAATCCGAGCGCCGTGCTGCCAAAGAGTTCACCCCGGTTGCAGGCAGCTACAAACGGCGCCCCATAAAATAGACCATTTGCCCACGACCTGCCTCATGCCCAAGAAGAGCACCGCCGCCCCGGCGAGTTACGCCGCCGCGGTCGAGGAACTCGAGCAGTTGATCGACGCGCTGGAGTCCGGCCAGCTGCCGCTGGAAGACCTGCTGGCCCAGTACCGGCGCGGCAACGAGCTGCTGCAGTACTGCCGCCAGCGCCTGCAGGCGGTGGAAGAGCAGGTGCGCGTGCTGGACGAAGGCGCCGCCCGCGCCGGAGAAGCGCCGTGAGCGTTGGCGGCACGGATTTCGACCTCTGGTCCGCTGACCGGCTGGCACAGGTCGAGCAGGCGCTGGACACCTGGGTGCATGCCGAAGCGCCCGCCGGCCTGGGTGACGCCATGCGCTACGCCGTGCTCGACGGCGGCAAGCGCCTGCGCCCGCTGCTGGTGCTGGCCGCCTGCGAGGCAGTCGGCGGCAACTCGCAGGCGGCGCTGCGCGCCGCCTGCGCGGTGGAGCTGATCCACGCCTACTCCCTGGTGCACGACGACCTGCCGTGCATGGACAACGACGTGCTGCGCCGTGGCAAGCCCACCGTGCACGTGAAGTTCGGCGAGGCCGAGGCCTTGCTGGCCGGCGACGCGCTGCAGGCGCTGGCCTTCGAGCTGCTCACGCCCGCGGACGCAGGCGTGCCGCCCGCCATGCAGGCGCTGATGTGCCGCCTGCTGGCGCGCTCCGCCGGCGCCGACGGCATGGCCGGCGGCCAGGCGATCGACCTGCAGAGCGTGGGCCGCAAGCTGGACGAAGCCGCGCTGCGCGACATGCACCAGCGCAAGACCGGCGCGCTGCTGCAGGCCAGCGTGGAACTCGGCGCCGCCTGCGCGCCCAGCCCGCTGCAGGGCGCCAGCGCCGAGGCGCTGCGCCGCTACGGCGCCGCCGTGGGGCTGGCGTTCCAGGTGGTGGACGACATCCTCGACGTGACGGCCGATTCGGCCCAGCTCGGCAAGACCGCGGGCAAGGACGCCGCCAGCGACAAGCCCACCTACGTCTCGCTGATGGGCCTGGAAGGCGCCCGCGCCCACGCCGACGCGCTGCTGGCCGAGGCCGAGGCGGCCCTGGCGGGCGCCGGCCTGCCCGACGTGACCCTGCTCGGCGCGCTGGCGCGGCGCCTGGTGCTGCGGGCCAGCTGAGGCCCATGGCGATGGACAAGGACATGAGCGAAGCTTCCCTGATCGAAACCATTCACAGCCCGGCCGACCTGCGCCAGCTGTCGCGCGCGCAGCTCAAGCAGCTGGCGCGCGAGGTGCGGGCCAGCGTGCTGGACAACGTGTCGCGCACCGGCGGCCACCTCAGCTCCAACCTGGGCACGGTGGAACTCACCATCGCGCTGCACTACGTGTTCGACACGCCTGGCGACCGGCTCGTGTGGGACGTGGGCCACCAGACCTACCCGCACAAGATCCTCACCGGGCGGCGCGAACGCATGCCCACGCTGCGCCAGCTGGGCGGCATCTCCGGCTTCCCGCGGCGCGACGAGAGCGCGTACGACACCTTCGGGACCGCGCATTCGTCCACCAGCATCTCCGCCGCCCTGGGCATGGCGCTGGCCGCGCGCCAGAAGGGCGAGGACCGCAAGGCCGTGGCCATCATCGGCGACGGCGCCATGACCGCCGGCATGGCCTTCGAGGCGCTGAACAACGCTGGTGTGGAGCGCGATGCCCGCCTGCTGGTGGTGCTGAACGACAACGACATGTCCATCAGCCCGCCCGTGGGCGCGCTGAACCGCTACCTGGCCCAGTTGATGAGTGGCCATTTCTACGCCGCGGCCAAGAACGTGGGCAAGACCATGCTCGGCCCGGTGCCGCCGCTGTTCGAGCTGGCCAAGCGGCTGGAGCAGCAGGCCAAGGGCATGGTGGTGCCGGCCACGCTGTTCGAGAAGTTCGGCTTCAACTACATCGGCCCGATCGACGGGCACGACCTCGATTCGCTGATTCCCACGCTGGAGAACATCCGCGACCTGATGGAGCAGAAGGCCGGCCCACAGTTCCTGCACGTGGTCACCAAGAAAGGGCAGGGCTACAAGCTGGCCGAGGCCGACCCGGTGGCCTACCACGGGCCGGGCAAGTTCGACCCGGCCGTGGGGCTGGTCAAGCCGGCCACGCCGCCCAAGCAGACCTTCACCCAGGTGTTCGGCCAGTGGCTGTGCGACATGGCCGGGCACGACCAGCGGCTGGTGGGCATCACCCCGGCCATGCGCGAAGGCTCGGGCATGGTGGAGTTCCACAAGCGCTTTCCTGATCGCTACTACGACGTTGGCATCGCCGAGCAGCACGCGGTGACCTTCGCCGCCGGCCTGGCCTGCGAGGGCCTCAAGCCGGTGGTGGCGATCTACTCCACCTTCCTGCAGCGCGCCTACGACCAATTGATCCACGATGTCGCCATCCAGAACCTGCCGGTGGTGTTCGCGCTCGACCGCGCTGGCCTGGTGGGGGCCGACGGCGCCACCCACGCCGGCAACTACGACATCGCGTACCTGCGCTGCATCCCCAACGTCAGCCTGGCCTGCCCGGCCGACGAGCGCGAATGCCGCCAGCTGCTGTCGACCGCCTTCGGGCAGGACCACCCGGTGGCGGTGCGCTACCCGCGCGGCGCCGGTGTGGGCGCCCAGCCGCTGGGCGACCTGTCGGCACTGCCTTTCGGCAAGGGCGAACTGCGGCGCGAGGGCCAGCGCATCGCCATCCTGGCCTTCGGCACGCTGCTGTACCCGGCGCTGGAAGCCGCCGAGCGGCTCGACGCCACGGTGGCCAACATGCGCTGGGCCAAGCCGCTGGATACCGAACTGCTGCTGCAGATCGCGGCGCGCCACGAGGTGCTGGTGACGGTGGAAGAGGGCGCCATCATGGGCGGCGCCGGCAGTGCCGTGCTGGAGGCGCTGGCGGCTGCCGGCGTCAGCAGGCCCGTGCTGCAGCTCGGCCTGCCGGACCAGTTCATCGAGCACGGCGACCCGGCCCGGCTGCTGGCCCTGCAGGGGCTGGACGCGGCCGGCATCGAGTCCTCGATCCGCCAGCGCTTCGACGCGGAGCGCCCCAGTGCGCCGGCGCTCAAGCTGGTGCCCTGAGTTGCGCCGGGCGGCGAGCGGTGTTCGCCATCCGGTTTGCAGGTAAATCCCTAATAGGCCGCCCGAGACAGGCCGTTACACTCATCGGTTCTCAGTCCATTCCAACAAGGAGCATTTCGTCCATGGATCGTCGTTCCCTCATCAAACGCGCCGGCATTGCCGGCGTCCTGGCCGCGGGTGCCGCGCCTGCCGTGCACGCGCAAGCCGCCGTGCGTTGGCGCCTGGCTTCCAGCTTCCCCAAATCCCTGGACACCATCTACGGCGGTGCCGAAGTCATGGCCAAGAAGGTCAAGGAGATGTCGGGCGGCAAGTTCGAGATCTCCGTGCACGCCGGCGGTGAACTGATGCCTCCCTTCGGCATCGTGGACGGCCTGCAGAACGGCACCGTGGAAATGGGCCACACCGTGCCCTACTACTACTACGGCAAGAACCCGGCCTTCGCGCTCGGCTCGGCCATCCCGTTCGGCTTCAACGCCCGCCAGATGCACGCCTGGATGAACCATGGCGATGGCCGCAAGCTCATGAACGAGTTTTACGCCGGCTACAACATGATGAGCTACAACGGCGGCAACACCGGTGCCCAGATGGGCGGCTGGTACCGCAAGGAAATCAAGTCCATGGCCGACCTCAAGGGCCTGAAGATGCGCCTGGGTGGCGGTCTGGTGGGCGAGGTCATGGCCAAGATGGGCGCCGTGCCGCAGAGCATCCCGGCCGGTGAGATCTACCAGTCGCTCGAGAAGGGCACGCTGGACGCCGCCGAGTGGGTGGGCCCGTACGACGACGAGAAGCTGGGCTTCAACAAGGTCGCGCCGTACTACTACTACCCCGGCTGGTGGGAAGGCGGCCCCGAGGTGTCGTTCTACGTCAACACCAAGGCCCAGGCGGCGCTATCGGCCGAGAACAAGGCCATCCTGGAAGCGGCCTGCGCCTACGCCGCCGAGGACATGCTGAGCAAGTACGACGCGCTCAACCCCATCGCCCTGAAGAAGCTGGTGGCCAACAAGACCAAGCTGCTGCCCTTCCCGAAGGACGTCATGGAAGGCTCGTTCAAGGCATCCATGGAAGTGTTCGCGGCCAACGACGCCAAGAGCCCCGAGTGGAAGAAGATCTACGCCGACATGAAGAACTTCCAGCGCGACCAGCTGCTGTGGTTCCGCTTCTGCGAGGCCGGCTTCGACAACTTCATGTACACGCGCAAGATCTGATCTGCGCCATATCCCAAGCGATCTCCAAGGCAGCCTCCAGGCTGCCTTTTTTTGTGCCGGGATTCAAGGTCTTTCAGGCCGATAAGCCTTGAATGGCGGGCGCAGACAGCTATGCTTTTGGAAGCTTTGAGGGGGTGGTCACGGGATGCGGTCGCAGCGTCCTGGCCAGTGGGCTGCCGCGAGCGGAGATTGCGATGACCCGGCCGGCCGTGTCTGCGTCGGGTCGGTTGCTGCCGGTGTGGTCGGCTTCGCTCGCGGCGACCGGCCGGCGGCACCGTGCCGACCACTGCCGTGTCATCGGCCCAGCGCGGCTTGGATGGCGGCGGTGACTTCCCGCAGCGGACTCGAGCCCATCCTGCAAGCAACGCGGTTTCAAGAGAAATCAGGTGCCAGCCATTGCCTGGCGGTCGCAGGCAGCTATCAATGGCGTAGCATCCGTCAACGGGTGTCTGGTGCTGGCCGGCAGCGCGCCGGCTTGTGGCGGCGTTCTGCTGTTGCCCCGAAAAGCAGAAGGGGCGCGCAAGCGGCCGACCTGGCCAGTTGCACGCCCCATGCGTGGAGCGGCAGGGCTTACTTGTTTTCCTGCTTCAGCGCGTCCTGGACCGCCTGCATCGGGTCCGGCGCGGCGGCACCTTCCTGCTGCGCGGCCGGCGCGCTGCCGTCGGGGGCCGAGGCACCTTCGCCGGGCGTGGCAGGGGCGGCCGTGTCGGACGAGGGGGCACCAAAGCCCGGGGGCATGGGCGGCGCGCTGTAGTCCTGCGAAGGCATGTTCTCCAGCATGTTGGTGACCTTGTCCATGTCGACCTTCTCGACCTTGTCCAGGCCGCCGGTGACCAGCCCCGGGAAGAAGATCAGCAGCGCCACCATGATCAGCTGGATGCACACGAAGGGCACCGATCCCCAGTAGATCTGCATGGTGGTGACCGGCGGGATGCGCTGGCCGGTGACCTTGTCGGTGTATTCCTTGTCGGGCGCCACCGAGCGCAGGTAGAACAGTGCGAAGCCGAAGGGCGGGTGCATGAACGAGGTCTGCATGTTCACCGCCAGCAGCACGCCGAACCAGATCAGGTCGATCCCCAGCTTGTCGGCCACCGGGCCCAGCAGCGGGATCACGATGAAGGACAGCTCGAAGAAGTCCAGGAAGAACGCCAGGAAGAAGATCATGATGTTCACGGCGATCAGGAAGCCCACCTGGCCACCCGGCAGCTGCGTCAGCAGGTGCTCGACCCAGCGAGGGCCGTCCACGCCCTGGAACACCAGGCTGAACATCGTAGCGCCGACCAGGATGAACATCACGAACGACGACAGCTTCAGCGTCGCGTTCAGCGCCTGCTTCATCAGCGACATGTTCAGCTTGCCGCGCAGGATGGCCATGATCATCGCGCCGACCGCGCCCATGGCGCCGCCTTCGGTCGGGGTGGCGATGCCCAGGAAGATGGTGCCCAGCACCAGGAAGATCAGCAGCAGCGGCGGGATCAGCACGAAGGTCACGCGCTCGGCCAGCTTGGACAGCAGGCCCAGCTTGAGCGCGCGGTTGCCAGCGGCGATCAGGAACGCCACCACCACCGCCCCGCACAGGGCGGCCACGATCTTCTCGTCCGTGGGCACGGAGGTGACCTCATGCCCTTCCAGCCAGGTGTGGATGTCGGCCATGTGGCGCGCCAGGAATACCGCCACCAGGGTGGAGATCGCCATCAGAACCACCAGCGACGGGTAGCCGCTGCTGCCGTTGGACTCGCGGTAGGCGCGCGCTTCAGGCGGCAGCGCCGGCGCGCGCTTGGGGAAGACAACGGCGACCAGCGCCACGTAGCCGACGTACAGGCCGGTCAGGATGAAGCCCGGGACGAAGGCGCCCTTGTACATGTCACCCACGCTGCGGCCAAGCTGGTCGGCCATGATGATCAGCACCAGCGAGGGCGGGATGATCTGGGCCAGCGTGCCGGACGCGGCGATGATGCCGGTGGCCAGGCGCCGGTCGTAGCCATAGCGCAGCATGATGGGCAGCGAGATCAGGCCCATCGAGATGACCGAGGCGGCCACCACGCCGGTGGTGGCGGCCAGCAGCGCGCCCACGAAGATCACCGCGAACGCGAGGCCGCCGCGCATCGGCCCGAACACCTGGCCGATGGTTTCGAGCAGATCCTCGGCCATGCCGCTGCGTTCGAGGATCAGGCCCATCAGCGTGAAGAACGGGATGGCCAGCAGCGTCTCGTTCTGCATGATGCCGAAGATGCGCAGCGGCAGCGCCTGCATCAGCGCCTCGGGCAGCAGGCCGAGCTCGATGCCGACGAAGCCGAAGAACAGGCCGCAGGCACCCAGGCTGAAAGCCACCGGGAAGCCCAGCAGCAGGAAGACGATCAGCCCCGCGAACATGATCGGGGCGAAGTTGCTCATCAGGAATTCCATAGTCGGATCGCTTGTGTCTTTCTCGGGCAGCTCAGCGCTGGGCGGCGGCTGCGGCGGCAGCTTCTTCGGCTTCGGTCTTCATGCGCAGGTCCTCGGCCAGCATTTCCTCGGCGGACTTCTCGCCCGACTTGTCGGTCGGGTCAGGGGCCTGACCGCGCAGGAAGGCCACGCGCTTGATCAGCTCCGACCAGCCCTGCAACAGCAGCAGCACAAAGCCGATGGGCAGCGCCAGCCACGCCGGCCAGCGGATCAGGCCACCGGCGTTGGACGACATCTCGCCGCTCTGGAACTTGGCCCAGAACTGGGGAATGCCGAAGTACAGCACGGCGATGCACACCGGCGTGAGAAAGCACACGAAGCCGAAGACGTCGATCCAGATGCGCGTGCGCTTGGACCAGCGGCCATAGATCACGTCGATCTTCACGTGCTCCTGGTTCAGCAGCGTGTAGCCGGCTGCCAGCAGGAACGCCCAGGCGAACAGGAACCATTGCACTTCCAGCCAGGCGTTGGAGCTGGTGTCGAACACCTTGCGCACAATGGCGTTGCCGGCGCTGATCAGGGTCGAGGCCAGGATCAGCCAGATCATCAGCTTGCCGACATTGCGGTTGAGCGCATCGACGGCGCGGGAAAAAGCGAGCAGCGCTTGCATGCGGGCGAGACCTCCACGTTGCACAAAAATGCGCCAGCCGCGGGTTGTGGACAGCGGTGGCGCCTTAAGTGCTGATTCTAAAGAGGGTGTTAGGCCCCAAGTCGCCTATGTGATACGGGTTTGCCCGCATTGGCGAGACAGAGGCTGTCGAAAGCCCGTTGCTGCGCACCTTATCGGTGCGCGGGCTTGCGTCGGGAGAAGTTCCACCACGGCAGCACGCGGCTCATCGACAGCACGCGTCCGCAGTCCACCGGCCGGTAGCCGGGCAGGGTGGCCAGCGCCTGCTGCCAGGCTTCGCTCTGCAGCAGCGCGCGCAGCGCCAGCACGGCGGGCGTGTCGAGCGCGGATTTCAGGCAGACCAGCCGGTAGTCCTCTTCCATCAGCGGCACGAAGTCGAGCCCGCGTGCGCGCGCCGCTGCCTCGATGCCCAGGCCGGCGTCGGCCAGCCCGGCGGCAATGGTTTGCGCCACCGCCGCGTGCGAGGGTTCGGTGTCGTGCCAGCCGCGGATCTGCTCCGGCGGGATGCCATCGCGCGCCAGCAGTTCTTCCAGCAGCACGCGCGTGCCGGTGCCACGTTCGCGGTTCACGAAGCGCAGCCCGGGCCGCAGCAGGTCGGCCAGGCCCGCGACGTGGCGGGGGTTGCCGGGCGCCACCATCAGCCCCTGCGTGCGGCGGGCAAAGCCGATCAGCTTGTGCTGGCCCGGCTGCAGCAGCGGCTGGTAGGTCTTCTGGGTGAGCGAGCCGACACCGGGAACGTCGGGTGTGTGGAAGCCCGCCATGATGCAGCGCCCCTCGTTGAGCGCCTGGATGGCGTCCACGCTGCCGGTGAAGCGGATGTCCAGGTGCAACCGGTCGCCATCGGCCCCCACGCGGCCGGCCTCGCCGCGCAGGGCCACCAGCGCGTCGTCGTGGCTGGCGTAGAAGGTCAGCACATGCGCGCTGTCGTCGAAGGCCACCGCGAACACGCGCTCCAGGTCGGCCCGCAGCGCCTCGATCTGCGGCGCCAGCCGCGCCTGCGCCTGGCGCTCCGACCACAACAGCTTGTCGCCAAAGGGCGAGAGCCGCGCCGACTTGCCTTTTTCCCACAGCACCAGCGGATGCCCGAGTTCCTGCTCCCAGCGCTTGAGCTCGCCCCACACGTGCCGGTACGAGAGGCCCAGCGCCTGCGCGCCGGCGGAGATGGAGCCGCTGCTGCGGACCGCCTGCAGCAGGCTCATCAGCGGGTTGTGGATCTCGCCCGTGCCGCCCTGGGCATCCAGCGAGTAGGAAAGACCGATCTTGTGCACGCCGCGAGTGTGCCCGATGTTGCAAAGCCACTGCCCTGGCCAGGATCAACCTATGCAATGAAATGCATAGCTGGAAAGGCCTGATACAACCGGGCCTGATGGCCGTTTACGATGACCAGCCCGCATGAACACGTTTTTCGACAGCATCGCGACCGCGCTCGAGCTGGTGGTCTCGCTGGATCCCACGCTGTGGTCCATCGTACGGCGCTCGCTGGCCGTCAGCGCCACTGCCTGCGCGCTCTCGTGCATGCTGGGGCTGCTGGCCGGCGCCTGGCTGGCGGTCACGCAGTTTCGCGGCCGGCGCTTCGTCATGACGCTGCTGAACACCTCGCTGGCGCTGCCCTCGGTGGTGGTGGGGCTGGTGGTCTACCTGCTGCTGTCGCGCAGCGGCCCGCTGGGCGGCCTGGGCTGGCTGTTCACCTTCAAGGCCATGGTGCTGGCGCAGATGATCCTGGTCACGCCGCTGGTCACCGCGCTCACCCGCCAGGTCATCGAGGATGCCGACAGCCAGCACGGCGAGCAACTGGCCTCGCTGGGCGCCGGCCGCTTCCTGCGCAGCCTGCTGCTGGCCTGGGACGAGCGCTACGCGCTGCTCACCGTGGGCATGGCGGCGTTCGGCCGCGCGGTGTCGGAAGTGGGCGCGGTGATGATCGTCGGCGGCAACATCGAAGGCTTTACCCGTGTCATGACCACCGCCATTGCGCTGGAAACCAGCAAGGGCGATTTGCCGCTGGCCCTGGGACTGGGCATCGTGCTGCTGGGCGTGGTGCTGCTGCTGAATGCGCTGATAGGCGCCGTGCGCGCCTGGCGCGAGCGCAGGGACGGCGCGGCCAACGCCGCCACGCGCGGACTGGTGGCGGCATGAAGGCCGATCTGCCCCTGGCCTGCCTGTCCGGAGGTACCCTGGCGCAAGGGTCGGCCGTGCAGCCGGCAGCGACGACCAGCCCTCAGGAGCGGATTCAGCCGCTGCTCGAACTGCGCGGCGTGGCGGTGCGCTTTGGCGCCGTGACGGCGCTGCAGGACGTGGACCTGCACATCGGCCCTGGTGAATGCGTGGCGCTGGTGGGTGCCAATGGCTGCGGCAAGACCACGCTGCTGCGCGTGCTGCACGGCCTGCTGCGGCCGAGCCTGGGCGAGGTTCAGGTGCCGCCGCCGCGCGCGCAGGCCATGCTGTTCCAGCGCCCGTACATGATGCGCACCACGGTGGCCCGCAACATCGCGCTGGGGCTCTGGCTGCGCGGCACGCCTTGGGCCGAAGCCCGCGCACGGGCGGGTGCTGCACTGGAGCGGGTGCAGATGGCGCAGCTGGCGGAGCGCAACGCGCGCGGCCTCTCGGGCGGCCAGCAGCAGCGGCTTGCGCTGGCGCGCGCCTGGGCACTGGCGCCGGCCGTGCTGCTGCTCGACGAACCCACCGCCAGCCTTGACCCGCACGCCAAGCACGAGGTGGAATCGCTGATGGCCGAGTTGTCCGGCGCGCCCGCAGCGGGTGCCACGCCGCCCATGACCATGGTGTTCGCCAGCCACAACCTGGGCCAGGTCAAGCGGCTGGCGCGGCGCGTGATCTACCTGGAGCAGGGCCGCGTGTGCGCCGACCTGCCCACCGACGCTTTCTTCGACCGCGCCACGCTGCGCGCCGTTTCCCCTGAAGCCGATCTGTTTCTCAAAGGAGAGCTGTTATGAAACTTTTCAAGACTTTTTCGCCTGCAGCCCTTGCGTGGCGGGCGCTGCCAGCTATGGGTATCGTAGCGTTCACGGTGGCCACGCCGGTTTGGGCGGAGTCCATCACCATGGCCTCGACCACCTCCACCCAGCAGTCGGGCCTGTTCGACCACCTGCTGCCGGCCTTCAAGAAGGACAGCGGCATCGACATCAAGGTGGTGGCCGTGGGCACCGGCCAGGCGCTCGACATGGGCCGCCGCGGCGATGCCGACGTGCTGTTCGTGCACGACAAGCCGGCGGAAGAGAAATTCGTCGCCGAAGGCTACGGCGTCAAGCGCTTTCCGGTCATGTACAACGATTTCATCCTGGTCGGTCCCAAGGGCGACCCAGTGGGCACCAAGGGCGCCGACATCGTGGCCGCGCTGAAGAAGATCGCCGCCGCCAACGCGCCCTTCGTCTCGCGCGGCGACAAGAGCGGCACCCACTCGGCCGAGCTGCGCTACTGGAAGGACGCCGGCCTGACCGACGCCCAAGGCAGCGGCTACAAGGCCTGCGGCTGCGGCATGGGGCCGGCGCTGAACATGGGCGCCTCGATGAACGCCTACGTGCTCACCGACCGTGGCACCTGGCTCAACTTCAAGAACAAGGGTGACCTGGCGGTGCTGGTGGAAGGCGACAAGCGCCTGTTCAACCAGTACGGCGTGATGGTGGTCAACCCGGCCAAGTTTCCGCACGTGAAGCAGGCCGAGGCGCAGAAGTTCGTCGACTGGGTGACCGGCCCGGCCGGGCAGGCCACCATTGCCGGCTACAAGATCAACGGCGAGCAGCTGTTCTTCCCCAACGCCAACAAGGAATGAGCCGCCTGATCGAGCGCGCCCTGCTGGCGCTGGGCTGGGGCGCCGCCGGTGGCGCCCTGTGGCTGGCCGGCTGCGCCAGCAAGCCCGCCGTGGATGCTGCAAAAAAAGAAGCTGCCGTCGCCGTCCAGCAGCCGGCCAGCAGCCCGAAACCCGCTGAACCCGTGGCCGTGCAGGTGTATGCCGCCGGCAGCCTGCGCGAGGCGCTTACCCGCATCGCGCGCGACCACGAGGCGCGCACCGGACAGAGGGTGCAGCTCACCTTCGGCCCGTCAGGCCTGCTGCGCGAGCGCATCGCCAGACAAGGCGCGTCGGGCGCCGCGGCGGCGGATGCCGGCCCGCGTGCCCAGGTGTTCGCTTCGGCCAACATGGCGCACCCGCGCCAGCTGGCCGAAGATGGCGGCTGGCAGGCGCCGGTGGTGTTCACGCGTAACCAGCTGTGCCTGCTGACCAGCGACAAGCTGCATGTGGTGCCGGCCACCGTGCTCGGCACGCTGCTGCGGCCGGAAGTGCGGCTCGGCACGTCCACGCCGGGGGCCGACCCGGCCGGCGACTACGCCTGGGCCTTCTTCCGCCTGGCCGAGGCGCAGCAGCCCGGCGCCTACGCCCAGCTTGATGCCAAGGCGCTCAAGTTGTCGGGCGGGCCGGCGTCACCCCAGCCGCCAGCCGGCCGCAGCGCCTATGCCTGGCTGATGGACGAGGGTCGCGCCGACGCTTACCTCACTTACTGCACCAACGCCGTGGCGGCGCGCCGCGAGGTGCCGCGCCTGCAGGTGGTGCAGCTGCCGCCCGGCCTGGCGGTGGGCGCGGACTACGGCCTCACCGTGCGTGCCGACGCGCCGGCGGCGGCGCAGCAGTTCGCCAAGGCCGTGCTGGAGGCGCCGGCCCAGCAGGTGCTGCGGGATCTGGGTTTCGGCACGCCCTGAGCGGCGCCGCGTCCGGCCTCGCGCGGATTTGGCTATGCTTGCGCTCCGCAGGGGAGCACGGGCGGCGCGGCCGCCAAAGCCATCATGAACATACTGCTGGTTGAAGACGATGCGGCGCTGGCCGAGGCCACCGCCACCGCCATGAGGGCGCGCGGCTGGCGCGTGGACGTGAGCGCCACCGGCGAGCCGGTGCCGCGCTCGGTGCAACAGGACGACTACGACGCCCTGGTGCTCGATATCGGCCTGCCAGGCGTCGACGGCCTGGAAACCCTGCGCCGCGTGCGCGCCCAGGGCTCGTACCTGCCGGTGCTCATGCTCACGGCGCGCGACGGGGTCGAGGACCGCGTGGCCGGCCTGGAAAGCGGGGCCGACGACTACCTGGTCAAGCCCTTCGCGGTACCGGAGCTGCTGGCGCGCCTGCGCGCCCTGGTGCGGCGCCACGAGTTCCGCCGCGACGGCGCGCTGGCGCTGGGCCAGCTGCGTTTCGACAGCAGCGCACGGCGCGCTTTCATCGGCGAGGCGTCGGTGCACCTGACGGCGCGCGAATCGGTGGTGCTCGAGTACCTGCTGCAGCAGGTGGGCCGCATCGTGGCGCGCGACAAGCTGGCGGCGCTGATTCCCGACTGGAACGCCGCCGCCTCCGACAACGCGCTGGAACTGCTGATGTCGCGCCTGCGCGGCAAGATCGAACCCGCCGGCGTGCGCCTGCGCACCGTGCGCGGGCTGGGCTACCTGATCGAGGCCGTCGAGCCGGCATGAGCGCGGCCCGGCCGTTCCGAGGGCGCTCGCGCCAGCGGCGCGCAGCGCGGAGCGTGGCGCCGTGACGGCGCTCCGGGCCGACAGGTGAGCATGTCTTCCGCCGCGCGCCAGCCCAGCCTGCAGCGCACCCTGCTGCTGTGGCTGTTGCCGGCGCTGGCGTTGCTGGTGCCGCTGGGCGCGTTGCTGATCTACCGCATCGCGCTGATCCCGGCGCTGGACGCGCTGGACCGGGCGTTGACGGACACCACGGTCGCGCTGGAGCAGCTGATCGACTGGCAGGGCGACCGGGCCACGCTGCCCATCAGCGCGCAGACCGAACAGGCCCTGCGCGCCAACCTGGTGGACAAGACCGTGTTCGCCGTGACCGACCCGGACGGGCGCCTGCTGGGCGGCACCGCCGCGCTGACCGCGCTGGCCCAGCCGCTGGCGGCCGGCCAGTGGGATTACCACGATGCCGTTCTGGGCGGCGAGCCCGTGCGCCTGGTGACCCACGCGGTCGCATGCGGAGCGTCGCCGGAGCGGATCTGCACCATTCTTGTGGCGGAAACGCGGACCAAGCGCGCTGCGGCGCGCCGCGCCGCCCTGTTGGGCGCCGTGCTGGGCGCACTGGCCCTTGCGCTGCCGTTGGCCGGCCTGGCGGTGCTGGCGGTGCGCCGCGCGCTGCGCCCGGTGGAAAGCGCCGCCACCGAGGTGGCCAGCCTGACGCCCGAACGCCTGCGCGCCGTCGACACCCGTGGCGTGCCCAGCGAGGTGGCCGGCTTCATGCGTGCCACCAACCAGTTGCTGGACCGGCTGCGCACCGCCGCTGCCGCACAGCGCACCTTCGTGGCCGACGCGGCGCACCAGCTGCGAACGCCCCTGGCCGTGATGCGCGTGGAAGCCGCCGAACTGCTGGCCCAGCCGCACCCGGAGACCATGAAGCCTGCGCTCAAGCGCCTGCACGGCGCGGCCGAGCGTGGCAGCCGGCTGGCCCAGCAACTGCTCGCCCTGGCGCGCGCCGAAGGCATGGGCATCGATCCGACCCTGCCCACCGAGGCGGTGGATCTGCGGGCCCTGGCGGCCGACAACGCCGACCTCTGGCTGCTACCCGCGCTCGATGCCGGCCAGGACCTCGGCTTCGACCTGCAGCCGGCCTGGGTGCGCGGTCACCCGGTGCTGCTGGGTGAGCTGCTGGGCAACCTGGTACAGAACGCCATCGCCTACGCGGGGCCAGGGGCCAGCATCACGGTAGTCACGCGCGCCCACGAAGGCAGCGTGGAACTCGTGGTGGAAGACGACGGCCCCGGGGTGCCGCTGGAAGAGCGCGCCGGCCTGGGGCGGCGCTTCCAGCGCGGCCGTCAGGCGCAGGGTTCCGGCAGCGGCCTGGGCCTGGCCATCGTGACGGACATTGCGCGCCTGCACGGCGCGACGGTGGCTTTCGAGAGCGGCGAGGGCGGCCGCGGCCTTCGCGTGCGGACCACCTTACCGCCAGCAAAAACGCCGCCCTGAAGGCGGCGTTGGTGTTGCGGCCAGCGCGGGTGCCGCGCTGGCCGGGTGCAAGCCTCATTCCTCCTGCGGCATGACGTCGATCAGCGGTTTGGTGGCGCCCTTGTTGCGGATGAACGAGAACACCTGCCAGACGATGAACAGGGCGATCATGACCAACAGCGTCGCGCTGATCGGGTGCTGGAAGAACACGGCGAAGTCGCCGCGGCTCAGCAGCATGGTGCGGCGGAAGTTCTCTTCCAGCATCGGGCCCAGGATGAACCCCAGCATCATGGGCGCAGCGTCCAGGCCAAGGCGCAGGAACACGTAACCTGCCAGGCCGAAGGCCGCAGTCTGGTACACATCGTCCAGGTTGTTGTTGATGCTGTAAGTGCCTACGCAGCAGAAGAACAGGATCGCCGGGAACAGCACGTTGTACGGAATCTTGAACAGCGACAGCCAGTAGCGCACCAGCGGCACGTTCAGCACCACCAGGAACACGTTGCCCACCCACATGCTGGCCACCAGGCCCCAGAAGATGTGGGGGTGGCTGGCGATCATGTTGGGGCCGGGCTGGATACCCTTGATGATGAAGGCGCCCATCATCAGCGCCATCACGGCGTTCTCGGGAATGCCGATGCTCATCAGCGGGATGAAGCTGGTGCGGGCGGCGGCCTCGTCGGCGGCGGCGTAACCGGCCACGCCTTCGATCGCACCGTGCCCGATCTCGTCACGGTACTTGCTCACCTTGCGCTCAACAGCGTAGGCCGCGAACTGCGCGATCACCGTGCCGCCACCGGGCAGGATGCCCATGAACGAGCCCACCGCGCTGCCGCGCAGGGCGCTGGGGATGATGCGCTTGAACTCCGGCCAGGTGGGGATCAGGTTGATCTTGCCGTTGAAGGGCGAGCGCTCTTCCTTCTCATCCAGGTTCTTGGTGATTTCCGCGATACCGAACATGCCCAGCGCGATGCTTACCAGGCTCACGCCGTCGGCGAGGCTTGGCAGGTCCATGGTGTAGCGCTGCACGCCGCTGTTCACGTCGGTGCCGATCATGCCCAGCAGCACGCCGACCATGCACATCGCAAACCCGTTCAGCAGGCTGCCGGTGGTGACGAAGCTCACGCACACAAAGCCGAACAGCATCAGTGCGCAGTAGTCGGCCGGGCCGAACAGCAGCGCCACTTCACCTAGCACCGGCGCCAGCCAGGCCAGCACCACGATGGCGACCGTGCCGCCGATGAAGCTCGAGATGCCGGCGGTGAACAGCGCCAGCCCCGTCTTGCCCTTGAGCGTCATGGAGTAGCCGTCGATACACGCCACGATGCTGCTGGCGTGCGGGATCTTCATGGTGATCGCGCTCACGCTGTCGCCGTACTGGGCGCCGTAGTAGATGCCGGCCAGCATGATCAGGGCGCTGGTGGTGTCGATCGAGTAGGTCAGCGGCAGCAGCAGGCTGATGGTGGCCAGCGGGCCCAGGCCGGGCAGCAGGCCGACCACGGTGCCGACCACGCACCCGATGGCGCAGTACATCAGGTTGTGGAGGGTGAGCGCGTGCTCGAACCCGAAAGCGAGGTTGTGCAGGGTTTCCATGTCAGATCAGCGGCAGGTTGAGGCCCAGGAGCTTCTGGAAGGCGAAGGCCACGGCCAGGAGCACGGCGAAGATCTTGAGGTTGCGGACCCACGAGTACGAGGTTCCGGCAAACGCCGAGACGAACACCAGGAAGAAGATGCCCGCGATCATGTTCAGCAGCTCCGACACCACCACGAAGCCGCACAGCGCGACCATGATGATGCCGATGTTGCGGATGCTGAAGTCCACGGGGACCTTGGGCACGATGCGCGAGCGCACGACCATGAACACCGCGATCACGCCAAGCAGGCAACTGACGAGCAACGGAAACAGCCCGGGGCCGGCATGGGCAAAAGTGCCGACGGAATAGCGCGTGGCCATCACACCGAACACCCCGGCGATGATCGCCAGAAAGAGTCCCCTTAATAGATTTTGATCATTCATATCGATACGCAGAGCTGAACACAAAGGCCGAAGCCCGGACCATTGTTCAAGCCGGGCGCCGGCTTACAACAGCGGTTTCCACGTAGGACAGTTTCTCGACAGATTCAAAAGCGCGGGTTAACCCGCGCTCATGGCGCGCTCAGCTCAGTCGAGCACGGCCACGCCCTTGATCTGGGCGAACACCGGCTGGCCTGGTGCCAGCGCCAGCAGCTGCGCCGACTTGCGCGTCACGCGCGCCAGCAGCGGCACGCCGCCGGCTTCGAGTGCCACCAGCATCTGCGCCGGGCCGTCGTCGGCGAGTGCCTGTACGCGTGCGGGCAGCACGTTGAGGATGCTGGTGTCGGTGGCGGGCGTGAGCGTCAGGCTCACGTCGCGCGCCTGCACGCGCAGGCGCACGCGCTCGCCCGGGTGGCGCGCCGGTGACCCCGGCGCATGGATGCACTGCACCACGCCACCGGCAAAGCGCACGTGCAGCAGATGGTAGGGGTCGTCCACGGGGTCGACCACGCCGTCGACCAGCGCACTGGCCGCATCGCCCCGGGTCAGCGCCAGGTCGAGCCGCGTCATGAGTTCGGCCACCGGGCCCTGCGCGTGCACGCGGCCGGCTTCCAGCAGCAGCACCTCGTCGGCCAGCCGCGCCAGTTCGTCCAGCGAGTGCGTGACGTACAGCATGGGAATCGCCAGCTCGCGCTGCAGCCGCTCGAAGTAGGGCAGCAGATCGGCCTTGCGCGCTGCGTCGAGCGAGGCCAGCGGCTCGTCCATCAGCAGCAGGCGGGGGCTGGTGGCCAGCGCGCGGGCGATGGCCACGCGCTGGCGCTCCCCGCCCGACAGGTGCGCGGGCTTGCGGTCCATCAACGGCCCGATGCCCAGCAGCGCCACCGCCTGGTCGAGCGCGATGCGGCGCTCGGCCGGCGGCACGCGCTGGAGCCCGAAGTCCAGGTTCTGACGCACCGACAGGTGCGCGAACAGGCTGGCTTCCTGGAACACCACGCCCACGGCGCGGCGGTGCGGCGGCAGCCAGAGGCCGCGCGCGTCGTCCTGCCAGACGTGCTCGCCGAGCGCCACGCGTCCGGGCGAGGGCCGCACCAGCCCTGCGATGGCGCGCAGCAGCGTGGTCTTGCCGCAGCCCGAAGGGCCGAAGATGGCGGTGACGCCGCTCGCGGGCAACATCGTGTCCACGTCGAGCACGAAGCCCGGGCCTGGTTGCACGCGCGCCCGCACCGACAATCCGGATTCAGCATGTTTTGGGCTTCCGGCCCAATCGTGACGGGCGCAGGAAGCTCCTGAAACAGTAGCATCCGGGGGGCTCACGCCACCTCCTTGCGCGACTGCAGCATGTGCAGCGCCAGCAGCACCAGGAAGGAGAAGGCCAGCATGCCGCCGGCCAGCCAGTGGGCCTGGGTGTATTCCAGCGCTTCCACATGGTCGTAGATCTGCACCGAGATCACGCGCGTTTCACCCGGGATGTTGCCGCCGATCATCAGCACCACGCCGAACTCGCCCAGCGTGTGCGCGAAGCCCATCACCGCGCCGGTCACGTAGCCCGGCCGGGCCAGCGGCAGCGCCACGTGCCAGAAGGCGTCGAGCGGGCCGGCGCGCAGCGTGGCGGCGGCTTCCAAAGGGCGCTCGCCAATGGCCTCGAAGGCGTTGATCAGCGGCTGCACCACGAAAGGCAGCGAATAGACGATGGAACCGATCAGCAGCCCCCAGAACGTGAACGCCAGCGTGCCCCAGCCCAGCGCGCGCGTGGCGGCGCCCAGCGGCCCGTTCGGGCCCATCGCCACCAGCAGGTAGAAGCCGAGCACCGAGGGCGGCAGCACCAGCGGCAGCGCCACCAGCGCGCGCACCGGCACCCGCCAGCGCGTGCGCCCGCGCGCCAGCCACCAGGCCAGCGGCGTGCCCAGCACCAGCAGGGTCAGCGTGGTGGCAAGCGCCAGTTCCACCGAAAGGCGGATGGCGGCGAGGCTGGTGGTGTCGAGCATGGAGGGGCGGGCAGCGACAAGGCATCCACTGACTGCGGGTGCGATGCGCTATGCGTAGGATAGCTGCCTGCGCCCGTCAGGTGCCGGCTGCAGGCCCAAAAAGCTTCTCAAAGCCTGGCAATGTCTGGCTCACTTCACGTCGTAGCCGTAGCCGCGCACCAGCTGCTCCTTCACCTTGGGCGAACGCAGCAGTTGCATCCAGGCCTTGGCGGCGGGGTTGCCGGCGGCGCGCTTGAGGATCACCGCGTCCTGCACGATGGGCGTGTGCAGATCGGCCGGCACCACCCAGGCCGAGCCGCCCTTGATCACGCCTGCCTCCTGGATCTGCGCCAGCGCCACGAAGCCCAGGTCGGCGTTGCCGCTGGCGACGAACTGGTAGGCCTGGCCGATGCTGGAGCCTTCGACCAGCCTGGGCTGCAGCGCGCTGTAGAGCCCAAGCTTGTTCATGGTCTCCACCGCCGCCGCGCCATAGGGCGCCAGCTTGGGGTTGGCGATGGCGAGCTTGTTGAACTGGCCGCTCCTGAGCACGGCACCCTGCGCGTCCACCAGACCGGGTTTGGCCGACCACAGCACCAGCCTGCCGATGGCGTAGGTGAAGCGCGAACCCGGCACGGTGTCGCCTTCCTTCTCCAGCCTGGCCGGCCGCTCGTCGTCGGCCGCCAGCAGGATGTCGAACGGCGCGCCGCTCTTGATCTGGGTGTAGAAGCCACCCGTCGGCCCAAAGGAAAGCCTGGCCGTATGCCCGGTGGTTTTCTCGAAGACCGCCGCCAGCACCTTGGCCGGCGCGGTGAAGTTGGCGGCCACGGCGATGTTCACGGTATCGGCGCGCGCCGTGGCGGAGAGAGTGACCAGAACCACGGCGCCGGTCAGGGCGATCAGACGGCTGAAGCGTGAGGGCACGAGGTGGCAAGCTCCTGCGGGACGATGCGAAGGTGGGAGGGTGCTTCGCTATTCAACAATAGAATAACGAGTGTAGCACCGGCGATCCGGCTCCGGGGCCAGCGGCACAATGCCCCGCATGGCCAAGCGACCCCTCTCCACCCGTTCCCTGGGCTACGCGCAGGCGGACAAGCGCATCGACATCCTCAAGCAGGTGGCGCTGCATGGCTCGATCTCCGAGGCGGCGCGCTCGGCCGGCGTGAGCTACAAGGCGGCCTGGCAGGCGATCCACACGCTCACCAACCTGGCGGGCGAGCCGCTGGTGGACAGCAGCGTGGGCGGCGCCGGCGGCGGCGGCGCGCGCATCACGCCGGCCGGCGAGCGCCTGCTGCAGGCGGCCGACCTGATGGACGAGGCGCGCCGCGGCGTGCTGGCGAAGCTCAACGCGCCGCAGGGAGCCGCCGCCGTGGGCGCACCGCGCACCAGCATGCGCAACCACCTGCGCTGCCGCGTCCTGGGCCTGGACAGCGGCGGCACGCGCGACCCGATGGTGCGCGTGCGGCTGGCGCTGGATGGTGGGGGCGAACTGGCCTCGCTCATCACGCGCGAAAGCGCCGAGCTGCTGACACTGGCACCCGGGCTGCCGCTGCTGGCGCTGGCCAAGGCGACGGCGGTACGCGTCGTGCCCGGCGGCGACCCGGCGGCGGTCGAGGGCGCCACCGGGCTCGCAGGCCAGGCACTGCGCCTGTCGCGCGGCAGCCGGCGCGACGAGGTCACGCTCACCCTGGCGGGCGGCCAGCAACTGGTGGGTTTTGCCGACCGACCCAACCGGCTGCGCACGGGCAGCCGCGTGACGGCCTGGCTGGACGACACCGCCGTGGTGCTGGCGCTGTCAGGCTGACCGGGTGCAGCTTCAGGATTGAGAACGAAAACAGGCTGCAGCCCTCTACTGGCGGGCGCAGGAAGCTATCAGAATAAGAGCGATGTTCAGCTGGTCCACAGCACGGGAAACAGCGCGTCGTCCATCGCCGCGCCGGCCGGCAGCCGGTCCGCCAGACCGGGGAATGGCGGCGAGGTGACCCAGGGGCGCGGCGCGTGGGTGACGTCGTCGCCCAGCATGCGCACCGAGAACACACGCCGGCGCGTGTCGCCGTCCACCCCGGCAGAGGCGTGCAGGCTGAGCATGTGGAAGGCGATCACGTCGCCCGGTTCCACCGGCCAGCCGATGATGGGAAAGCGCTCGCGCGCGGCCTCGATGTCCGGCAGGTCCTGCAGGCTGCCTTCGGGGAACCACTTGGCCTGATGGTCCATGAAGCTGCGCGGCATCAGCCACGGGCCCTGGTGCGAGCCGGCGACGAACTCCAGCGTGGAATGGCGTCGCACCGGATCCACCGGGATCCAGAAGCTCACGTTCTGCCGGCCCTCGATGTTGTAGTAGGGCTGGTCCTGGTGCCAGGGCGTGCGCTGGCGCGTGCCGGGCTCCTTGGTGAGCATGTGGTCGTGGTACAGGCGCACCTGGCGGCTCGCCATCAGCAGGCCGGCCGCCGCGGCCAGGGGCGAGTCAAAGATCACCCGGCGGTAGGCACCGTTCTCCTGCCAGCAGCAGAAATCCTCGATGAAGAAGCCAGGGTCGTCCGGCCGGCTGGCCACCTTGGCGCGCGGGCTGGGGGCGGCGATGTTGGCGTCGATGCCCTCGCGCAGCAGCGCGACTTCCTCTGCGTTCAGCAGCCCGCGCACGCACACGGCGCCATCGCGCGCGAAGGCCTGGGCGAGTTCGGGCGTGACGGCCTGCCGGGCGCGCTCGGTGAGATCGGGGCTGCTCATGGTGCCCATTGTGCGGCAGCGGGGCGGCTGTCTCAGTTTGAGACTTTCCGCCCGCATCGCCCGAAAACCAAGGGTTAACCCTGAATCTTGACTGAATGACCCCGGGGTCACAATACCTATGCAATTGATTGCATAGGCAGGGCGTCCACCGTCGCGGCGCCGGTACCCAAGGAGACGATTCATGCAAAAGGTGTTGCACCTCAACGCCGAAAAGTGCACCGGCTGTATGCAGTGCGAGATGGCCTGTTCCTACGAGAACTACGGCGTCTATGCCACCGCCAGGTCGCGCATCAAGGTGTTCGACTTCCACGTGACGGGCAAGAAGGTGCCCTACACCTGCACCCAGTGCGACGAGGCCTGGTGCCTGCACGCGTGCCCGGTGGAGGCCATCACCGTGGACAAGGCCAGCGGCGCCAAGATCGTGAGCGAGTCCACCTGCGTGGGCTGCAAGGTCTGCACCATCGCCTGCCCGTTCGGCACCATCAACTACGTGCAGGAAACCGGCAAGGTGCAGAAGTGCGACCTCTGCTACGACCGCGCCGAGGGCCCGGCCTGTGCCGAGGCCTGCCCGACCGGCGCCATCACCTACGTGGACGCCAACTGGACCGGCCTGGACCGCATGAAGCAGTGGGCCGACAAGCTGGGCAACCAGCCCTCCGCCGCTTGACTGTCAAGCGCAGGCAGCTACATATCCAGGAGCAAACATCATGGCATGGGCAGGCAAGATCCTCCGCGTCAACCTGACCGAGGGCACCGTCAAATCCGAACCGCTGAACATGGAATGGGCGCGCGAGTACATCGGCTCGCGCGGCCTGGGCAGCAAGTACCTCGTCAGCGAGATCGATCCCAAGGTCGATCCGCTGTCGCCCGACAACAAGATCATCTGGGCCACCGGGCCGCTGACCGGCACCATGGCTTCCACCGGCGGGCGCTACACCGTCATCACCAAGGGCCCGCTCACCGGGGCCATCGCCTGCTCCAACTCGGGCGGCTACTGGGGCGCCGAGCTGAAGATGGCCGGCTGGGACATGATCGTCTTCGAGGGCAAGTCGCCCAAGCCGGTGTACCTGTACATCAACGACGACACGGCCGAGTTGCGTGACGCCGCCGGTATCTGGGGCAAGAGCGTCTGGGAAACCGAGGAGGCGCTCAAGAAGGCGCACCAGGACCCGCTGGTGCGCGTGTCCAGCATCGGCAAGGCGGGCGAGAACCAGGTGCTGTTCGCCGCCGTGGTGAACGACCTGCACCGCGCCGCCGGCCGCTCCGGCGTGGGCGCGGTGATGGGCAGCAAGAACCTCAAGGCCATCGCCGTGCGCGGCACCAAGGGTGTGGGCAACATCCGCGATCCCAAGGCCTTCATGGCCGAGACCTTCGCGCGCAAGAAGATCCTGCACGACCACCCGGTCACCGGCCAGGGCCTGCCGACCTTCGGCACCCAGGTGCTGATGAACGTGATCAACGAAGTGGGCGCGCTGCCCACGCGCAACCACCGCGACGTGCAGTTCGAAGGCGCCAAGGACATCTCCGCCGAGGCCATGGCCACGCCGCGCAAGACCGACGGCAAGAAGCACCTGGTGACCAACCAGGCCTGCTTCGGCTGCACCATCGCCTGCGGGCGCATCAGCAAGATCGACGAGACGCACTTCACCGTCGAGACCAAGCCGCAGTACTGGGGCGCTTCCGGCGGCCTGGAGTACGAGGCGGCCTGGGCGCTGGGCGCCGCCAACGGCGTGAACGACCTGGAGGCGCTGCAGTACGTCAACCTGCTGTGCAACGAAGAAGGGATCGACCCGATCAGCTTTGGCGCCACCGTGGGTCTGGTGATGGAGCTGTACGAGATGGGCGTGCTCACCAAGGAGCAGATCGGCATCGAGGCACCGTTCGGCTCCGCCAAGGCGCTGGCCTTCCTGGCCGAGGAAACGGTGAACGGCCGCGGCTTCGGCAAAGAGATCGGCATGGGCTCCAAGCGGCTGGCGGCCAGGTACGGGCACCCGGATCTGTCGATGTCGTCCAAGGGGCAGGAATTCCCGGCCTACGACGGCCGCGCCATCCAGGGCATCGGCCTGGCCTACGCCACCAGCAACCGCGGCGGCTGCCACCTGCGCGGCTACACCATCGCCTCGGAAGTGCTGGGCATCCCGGTCAAGACCGAACCCTCCGCCACCGAAGGCAAGCCGGAACTGGTCAAGGCCTTTCAGGACGCCACCGCGGCCTTCGACTCGGCCGGCGTCTGCATCTTCACCACCTTTGCCTGGAGCCTGCCCGACCTGGCGCCGCAGCTGCAGGCCGCCTGCGACGAAGGCTACACGGTGGAAGAGCTGGAGAAGATCGGCGAGCGCATCTGGAACATGGAGCGCGAGTTCAACAACGCCGCCGGCTTCACCAAGGCCGACGATTCGCTGCCCAAGCGCCTGCTGACCGAAGCCGCCAAGACCGGCGGCTCCAAGGGCTCGGTGAGCCACCTGGCCGAGATGCTGCCCAAGTACTACGAAGTGCGCGGCTGGGACAGCGAAGGCCGGCCCACGGCTGCCACCAAGGCACGCCTGGGACTGTGAGCACGGGGCCCTCGCCCGGGCGGGCGAGGGTTTGCCAGTTTTTCATTCAGAAACGGCGCCTGCCCTTGTGTGGCGGGCGCTGCCAGCTCTTGTTTGGATAGCGTATGAGCTCCCCACCCATGCACCACCTCATCCTCGGCGCCGGCCCGGCGGGCGTGATCGCGGCCGAAACCATCCGCAAGCATGCGCCGGCCGACCGCATCACGCTGGTCGGCGACGAGCCGGAGCCGCCGTACTCGCGCATGGCGATCCCCTACCTGCTGGTGGGCAACATCCAGGAAGAAGGCACCTACCTGCGCAAGCGGGTGGACCATTTCGCCGCCCTGCGGATCGACCGCGTCAGCGGCAAGGCGAGCAAGCTGGACGCTCAGGGCCGCACCGTGACGCTGGAAGACGGCCAGAAGCTCGCCTTCGACCGTCTGCTGATCGCCACCGGCTCGCATCCCGTGCGTCCACCCATCCCGGGGCTGGATCTGCCGGGCGTGGAAACCTGCTGGACGCTGGCCGACGCACGCGCCATCGCCGCGCGCGCCCAGCCGGGTGCGCGGGTGCTGCAGATGGGTGCGGGCTTCATCGGCTGCATCATCATGGAGGCGCTGAAGCAGCGCGGGGTGGATCTCAGCGTGGTCGAGATGGGCGACCGCATGGTGCCGCGCATGATGGGCCCGGCCGCCGGCCACATGATCCGCCGCTGGTGCGAGGCCCAGGGCGTGCACGTGTTCACCGGCCGCAAGGTGGAGGCGATCGAGCCCGGTGCGGGCGACGCGCTGCGCGTCAGGCTCTCAGGCGGCGACGTGCTGGAGGCCGACCTGGTGATCAGCGCCGTGGGCGTGCGCCCGGCCGTGGGCTTCCTGCAGGACAGCGGCGTCACCACCCTGCTGGGCGTGCTGACCGACGCGCAGATGCAGACCAACGTGCCGGGCATCTACGCCGCGGGCGACTGCGCCGAGGCCTTCGATCCCTTCTCCGGCAAGACCATCGTCAGCGCCATCCAGCCCAATGCAGCCGACCAGGCCCGTGTGGCCGCTCTGGGCATGGTGGGCAAGCCCACCACGCTGAAGGTGGTCACGCAGATCAACGTGCTCGACACGCTGGGGCTGATCTCCACCAGCTTCGGCAACTGGCAGGGCATGCCGGGCGGCGAGCAGGTGGAACTGACCGACGAGGACGACCACCGCCACCTGAGCCTCCAGTTCAAGGACGACGTGCTGGTGGGCTGCAACACGGTGGGCATGACCGAGCACGTGGGCGTGATGCGCGGCCTGGTGGAGGGCCAGGTGCCGCTCGGCCCCTGGAAGGACCGCCTGCTGGAAGACCCGACGCGGCTGATGGAGGCCTACCTTGCCAACGCGCAAGGCCAGGGCCACTGGAGCGGTGCGGCCGACGAGCGCCGGCGCTGAGGGAAATTTTGAATGAAAATCGCCTTCAGCCCTTGCCCATCGGGCGCAGGCAGCTATGCAATAAGTAGCATTCCAGAGCGCCGATGAACATCACCTTCAAGCTCTACGCCTCGCTCGCCGAGCACTTGCCGCCTCAGGTGCGGCCGGGCAACGCCATGGCGCTCGAGGTGGAACCGAGCGCCAGCATCGCCCGCATCATCGAGCCTTTCAACCTGCCGCCCAAGCTGGTGCATCTGGTGCTGGTCAACGGCAGGTTCGTGCCGCCCGAAGCGCGCGCCACCACCACGCTGGCCGAGGGCGACGTGCTGGCCATCTGGCCGCCCATCGCGGGCGGCTAGTGGCGACGCCGGAGTCTTTTGAGCGCGAGATGAGCGCCTCGGTGGGCGAGTGGCTCCGGCTGCTCGGCGGCGCGCTGGCGGGCCGCGACTGGCGTGTCGAAGGCGACGGCGCCCACATCATGTTCGACGGCGGCGGCACGCTGGTGATGGGCTGGCGTGTGGGCGAGCCGCGCCGCATCGCGCTGCTGCGGCTGCCCCGCCTGCATGTGCGCTTCAGCTTCAGCGGTGTGCCGGAGGCAGCGCGCGAGGCCTTCATGCGCCACCTGGATCTGCACACCCATCGCGGGGGCGGGTAGGGCGCAGGAGCGGAAGCGGCCTATCTGGCGAACAGGACGGCCGCGAGCTTGATGCCCACCAGCGTCATCGTCAGCGAGCCGAACAGGTGCAGCACCACGGTGCCGAACGCCTGCACGTAGCGCGCGGCCAGCGCCATTTCCACCACCTCGGCGCTGAAGCTGGAGAAGGTGGTGAGCGCGCCCATGAAGCCGGTGATGATCATCAGCCGCCACACCGGTGCCAGATCGAGGTGGTGCGCGTAGCCCAGCACCAGCCCGATCAAAAAGCCGCCGATCAGGTTGGCCGCCAGCGTGCCCCAGGGCATCCAGCCGTCGGGGTGGTTCAGCCACAGGCCCAGCCGCCAGCGCGCCAGCGCGCCCAGCGATGCGCCGAAGCAGATGGCCACCACGGGGTGCGTGACCACCGGCAGGAAAGGGGCGAGCGGCTTCATGGCGTGGCGGCGGCCAGGGCTGCCGGTTCATCGGAAGTGCCGGGCTGCGCGCCGGGCGCCGGCGTGGCGGCACCGGGTTCGACCTCGCCGCCCAGCGCGTCGATCAGCTCGGGAATCATTGCGCGCAGCTCGCCGGTGAGCAGGGCCACGTCGGCGTCGAAGCGGTCGTCACCCTTGGTGGCTGCGTCCTGCTCGAACACGCCCTCCTGGAAGGCCAGCTTCTTGAGCTGCAGTGCCTGCGTGAGCACGAAGCCCAGCCGCCCGCTCCAGCCCAGCGCCAGCCGCGTGGGCAGCTTGCCTTCGCGGATGTGCTGGCGCACCTCGTCGGTCTGCAGCGGATGGCGGGTGAACTTGACGACGGCGGGTTCGTCACCGCTGCCTTTCAGCTCGCACTCGCGCTCGACGTTGAAGGCGTGCGGCAGCGCGTCGCCCTCCGGGTCGGCCAGCCAGGCGGCCATGGCGCCCTGCGGCGAGCTGTGCGTTTGCAACAAGCCGATTTCGAAGCCCTTGCCGGCCACGCGCACCAGGCTGGTGATCACCTCGTCGGCCTTGCCCTGGCTGCCGGCGTCCAGCGCCAGCCAGCGGTTGCCGGGGTCGATCCACACGGTCACCAGCGAGCGGCGCGGAAAGGCCTGCGGCAGCAGGGCCAGCAGGGCGTCGTCGCGCAGGTCGCGCACTTCCTTCTTGCCGGGCTTGCGGCCGGTGGTGCGCTCGATCTCGTCCGCCGCCTCCTGGGTCTTGCGGCGCACGGCGTCGCCGGGCACGGCCTTGGTCTCGATGGCCAGGCGGGCGATCCACTGGCCGTCCACGGATTCGACCAGGGCGCCATGCTCCTCACCGCGCGGCGGCACCCAGCCGGCGGATTTCTGCTGCGTGGCGCCGCATTCTGCGAAGGGTTCGGCGGCCAGCGCCGCCTCGAGTTGGTCTGCCGACGCCGGCCAGCCGGGGCCCAGGCGGTAGAGCATCAGGTTCTTGAACACGGGTGGTGTGAACTGCTGTTCGGTCTCAGGGAAACGGGCATCTTAGCGGCAGCGCATCGCGCCCCATGAAAAGCGGCGCCCGAGGGCGCCGCTGGATCGATGAGGGCCGATGTTGCTTACTTGCGGTAAGCGTCCACCACGGCCTTGCCCTCGGGGCCGGCCTTGTCCAGCCATTCCTTGAGCATGACTTCGCCGACCTTCTGCATGTCGGTCTTCAGCTGGGCGGAGGGTGGCTCCACCGTCATGCCGTTCTTCTTCAGCAGGTCGAGGTACTCGCCGGTCTTCTTCTCGCTGCTGGCCCAGCCGCGCGTCTCGGCCTCGGCCGCGGCCTTGCGCAGCGCGTCCTGCGTGGGCTTGTCCAGCGCCTCCAGCGCCTTCTTGTTGGCCACCACGGCGTTCTTGGGCAGCCAGGCCTGCAGGTCGTAGAAGTACTTCAGGTGCTCGTAGGTCTTGGTGTCGTAGCCGGTGGAGCCGCTGCTCATGTAGGAATCGAGCACGCCGGTGGCCATGGCCTGGCTCAGCTCGGCCTGCTGGATGGTGACCGGCTGCGCGCCCACCAGTTCGGCGATGCGTGCGGTGGCCGGGCTGTAGGCGCGCCACTTGATGCCCTTCAGGTCGGCCTGCGACTTGACGGGGTTGCGGCTGTACAGGCCTTGCGGCGGCCAGGGCACGGCGTACAGCAGGGTCATGCCCTGCTCGTTGAGCTTTTTCTCGATGGCGGGTTTGCTGGCGTCGTACAGGCGCTTGGCATCGGCGAAGCTCGTGGCCAGGAAGGGCACGCCGTCGATGCCCCACAGCGGCCATTCGTTCTGGAAGTTGGCCATCAGGAACTCGCCGGCCTGGGCCTGGTTGCCCTGCACGGCGCGCTTGATCTCCGGCGCCTTGAACAGCGAGGCGTTGGGGTGCAGCGTGATCTTCAGCTTGCCGCCGCTGCCCTTGTCGACGTCGGACACGAACTGGGCCAGATTCTCGGTGTGGAAGTTGCTGGCCGGGTAGGCGCTGGGCAGGTCCCACTTGGTCTGGGCGAAGGCCTGGCTGGCCAGGGCGGTGGCGGCCAGTGCGACTGCGAACTTCATTTTCATCGGCATCTCCGTTTGGGTAGGTGAAAGGGATGGTGAAGCAACCAACGTGCCGGATGGGCGACAGGTTGTGGGGGAATACCCGGCGTGCCCTACATGTGGCCCGGCAGCCAGGTGGCGATACCCGGGAACAGCCAGAGCAGCAGCACCGCCGCGCACATCAGCAGGAAGAACGGCATGGTGACCTTGGCGATCCAGCTGATCTCACGGCCGGTCATGCCCTGCAGCACGAACAGGTTGAAGCCGACCGGCGGGGTGATCTGCGCCATTTCGACCACGATCACCAGAAAGATACCGAACCAGATCAGGTCGAACCCGGCGGCCTGCACCGTGGGCAGGATCACGCCCATGGTCAGCACCACCATCGAGATACCGTCCAGAAAGCAGCCCAGCAGGATGTAGAAGATTGCCAGCGCCACCATCAGCCAGAACGGCGTGAGCCCCAGCGACGCCACCCATTCGGCCAGGTGGCGCGGCAAGCCGATGTACCCCATGGCCAGCGTCAGGAAGGCCGCGCCGGAGAGGATCAGCCCGATCATGCAGTACAGGCGCGTGGCGCCCAGCAGCGACTCCTTGAAGGTCGCCCAGTTGAGCGAGCCCTGCGCGCCGGAGAGGATCAGCGAGCCCACCACGCCCACCGCGGCGGCCTCGGTGGCGGTGGCGATGCCGGCGTAGATGCTGCCGAGCACGGCACCGATCAGCAGCACCACCGGGATCAGGTGGCGCGACTCGTGCAGCTTTTCCATCAGGCCCGACGGCGTGTCGGGCCGCGGCACCTGGTCGGGGTGCAGCAGCGCCCAGATGCCCAGATAGCCCGCGAACAGCCCGGCCAGCAGGATACCCGGGAAGATGCCGGCGGCAAACAGCTTGGCGATCGAGACGTCGGCCGTGACGCCGTAGACGATCATGATGATGGAGGGCGGGATCAGCAGGCCCAGCGTGCCGGCACCGGCCAGCGAGCCGATGGTGATGTGATCGGGATAGCCGCGTCTGGAGAGTTCCGGCAGCGTCATCTTGCCGATGGTGGCGCAGGTGGCGGCCGACGAGCCCGACACCGCTGCGAAGATGGTGCAGCCCACCACGTTGGTGTGCAGCAGCCGCCCCGGCAGGTTGGCCACCCAGGGCGCCAGGCCCTTGAACATGCTTTCCGAGAGCCGGGTGCGGAAGAGGATCTCGCCCATCCAGATGAACAGGGGCAGGGCAGTGAGCGTCCAGCTCGAGGCGCTACCCCAGATGGTGACCGACATGGCGTCGCCGGCCGGGCGGCTGGAGAACAGCTCCATGCCGATCCAGGCCACGCCGGAGAGTGTGAGCCCGATCCAGACGCCGCTGCCCAGAATGGCGAACAGCGCCACGATCAGCAGCGTGATGATGGCGAAATCACTCATTGCGCAACAGCTCCGCGGGTTGTTCGTGCGAGCGCTGGCCACGCAGCTCCTGCACCCATTCGTCGATGAAGGCGATCAGCAGCACCACGGCGCCCAGGGCCATCGACAGCTGGGGGATCCACAGCGGCGTGGCGTCGTTGCCGGTGGAGATGTCGTTGAACGCGTGCGACTGCCAGGCCAGCCGCACCGAGAACCAGGCGAACAGCCCGGCGATCAGCACCGCCGCCGTCAGCGCCCAGATCTCCAGCCCGCGGCGGGCGCTGCCGTGCAGGTGCGACAGGAGCAGGGTGACGCGGATGTGCTCGCCCTTCTTGAGCGTGTGCGCCAGCGCCAGGAAGCCCGAGGCGGCCATGAAGTAGCCGGCGTAGGCATCCGTGCCGGGCACGAGGAAGTGGAACTGGCGCCCCAGGATGGACAGCAGCACCATGACCAGCACGCCGATCATGCACAGGGCGGCCAGCCAGGCACAGGCGTCGTAGAGAAAGTTGAGCAGGCGTCGCATGGGGAGGTGTCTAGCGGGCGGGGCGGGTTTCCTGGTGCGGGGCCATTATGGGCAGACGAGCAAGAGTGGTGCCATAGTGTTATTACCTATATTTTGTCAAAACATCATCGATAAACTATCATATGTTTTGTCATCATTGCAGCCGCCATGAACGACTCCCAACCCATCGTTTCCTCTTCCCACCTGGTATCCGCGCGCAGCGCCGAGATGAGCGAGCTGGAGTTCGGCATGACGGTGAGCTGGAACGCCTTCTCGCGCTGGTGCGTGCGCTGCATGGCTGCCGCCGGCGTGCCCGACCTGACCATCACCGACGTGCTGGTGCTGCACCACATCAACCACCGGGCGCGCAACAAGAAGCTGGCGGACATCTGCTTCGTGCTCAATTACGAGGACACGCACGTTGTCAACTACTCGCTCAAGAAGCTGGTGGCGGCCGGCCTGGTGCAGGGCGACAAGCAGGGCAAGGAAGTGTTCTACAGCCCCACCGAGCGTGGCCAGCAGGTGGTGGTGCGCTACCGCGAGATCCGCGAGCAGTGCCTGATCTCCAGCGTGGACGGAGAGCTGAACCCGCAGATCGGCGAGCTGGCGCGCTTCCTGCGTCTGATGAGCGGCCTCTACGACCAGGCCGCGCGCTCTGCTTCATCTCTTTGATGCTACTTAATCAATAGCTGTCTGCGCCCGCCATATAAGGGTAAAACCCCTATTTCCTTCTGAATCCAATATGAACGCCCACGCAGCCCCCAACGCTTCAACGTCCCGCTGGCAATTCTGGATCGACCGCGGCGGCACCTTCACCGACGTGGTGGCCAGGCGGCCCGACGGCAGCATCGTCACCCACAAGCTGCTGTCGGAAAACCCGGAGCAATACCGCGATGCCGCCGTGGCCGGCATTCGCCATCTGCTGGGGCTGAAGGCCGGCGAGCCGGTCACGCCGGCGCTGGTGGAGTGCGTGAAGATGGGCACCACCGTGGCCACCAACGCCCTGCTGGAGCGCAAGGGCGAGCCCACGCTGCTGGTCACCACGCGCGGCTTTCGCGACGGCCTGCGCATCGCCTACCAGAACCGCCCGCGCCTGTTCGACCGCCACATCGTGCTGCCCGAGCTGCTCTACAGCGCCGTGGTGGAGGCCGAAGAGCGCGTTGGCGCGCACGGCGAAGTGATCGAGCCGCTCGACGAGGAGCTATTGAAAAAGGAGCTGCTTGCGCAATACCAGCAAGGTCTGCGCAGCGTTGCGATCGTGTTCATGCACGGCTACCGCTTCACCGCGCACGAGCAGGCGGCGGCGCGCATCGCGCGCGAGGTGGGTTTCACCCAGGTCAGCACCAGCCACGAAACCAGCCCGCTGATGAAGTTCGTCAGCCGTGGCGACACCACGGTGGTGGACGCCTATCTCTCGCCCATCCTGCGCCGCTACGTCGAGCAGGTCGCGGCCGAGATGCCGGGCGTGAAGTTGTTCTTCATGCAGTCCTCCGGCGGCCTGACCGACGCGCACGCCTTTCAGGGCAAGGACGCCATCCTGTCCGGCCCGGCCGGCGGCATTGTCGGCATGGCGCGCACGGCGCAGATCGCCGGGCAGCACAAGGTGATCGGCTTCGACATGGGCGGCACCTCCACCGACGTGAGCCACTTCGCCGGTCAGTTCGAGCGCGAGTTCGAGACCCAGGTGGCCGGCGTGCGCATGCGCGCCCCGATGATGAGCATCCACACCGTGGCGGCCGGCGGTGGCTCGATCCTGCAGTTCGACGGCGCGCGCTTTCGCGTCGGGCCGGAGAGCGCCGGCGCCAACCCGGGCCCGGCCAGCTACCGGCGCGGCGGCCCGCTGGCCGTGACCGACGCCAACGTGATGGTCGGCAAGGTGCAGCCGGCGCACTTTCCCAGGGTGTTCGGCCCGCGCGCCGATGAAGCGCTGGACGCCGACGTGGTGCGCACCCGCTTCGCCGAAATTGCCGCGCCCACCGGCCGGGTGGCGGAAGACGTGGCCCACGGCTTCATCCAGATCGCCGTGCAGCAGATGGCCAACGCCATCAAGAAGATCAGCGTGGCGCGCGGCTACGACGTCACGCGCTACACCCTGCAGTGCTTCGGCGGCGCCGGCGGCCAGCACGCCTGCCTGGTGGCCGACGCGCTGGGCATGACGCGCGTGCTGGTGCATCCGCTGGCCGGCGTGCTGTCGGCCTACGGCATGGGCCTGGCCGACCAGAACGTGATGCGCGAGACCGCGGTGGAACTGCGCCTGTCGCCCGAGAACGTGGCGCCGATCCGCGAGGCCCTGGGCGAGCTCGCGCTGGCCGCGCACCAGGAACTGGAGCGGCAGCAGGTCAGCCGCGGCGACATCCAGGTGCACCGGCGCGTGCATGTGCGCTACGAGGGCACGGATTCGGCGCTGATCGTGCCCTTCCCGCACCTGCATGGCGGCCATGTGTCGGACGAGCAGGTGATGCACGACGTCACCCGCGCCTTCGAGGCCGCGTACCGCCAGCGCTTCGCCTTCCTGATGCAGGGCAAGGCGCTGATCGTGGAAGCGGTATCGGTGGAGGCCGTGGTGGCGGGCGACGCACCTACGGAGCGGGAGCATGCGTTGAGCGCGGCGCGCGAGGTGCCGCGCCGCGATACGGTGCGCATGTACACCGCCGGCCTGGACGGCCAGGCCGCCTGGCACGACGCTACGCTGATCGTGCGCGAGGACCTGCACCCGGGCGACGCGGTGCCCGGCCCGGCCATCATCGCCGAGCAGAACGCCACCACTATCGTCGAGCCCGGCTGGGAGGCGTTGGTGACGGCCTTTGACCATATCGTCCTGGAGCGGCGGGCGCAGCGCGCTATGCAATTCGCAGCCGGCACCACGGTCGACCCGGTGCTGCTGGAGGTGTTCAACAACCTGTTCATGAACATCGCCGAGCAGATGGGCCTGCAGCTGCAGAATACCGCCTACTCGGTCAACATCAAGGAGCGGCTGGATTTTTCCTGCGCGCTGTTCGACGCCGAGGGCAACCTGATCGCCAACGCGCCGCACATGCCGGTGCACCTGGGCAGCATGGGCGAGAGCATCAAGACCGTGATCCGCCAGAACACCGGCCGCATGCAGCCGGGCGACGTCTATGTGCTCAACGACCCTTACCACGGTGGCACCCATCTGCCCGACGTGACGGTGATCACCCCGGTCTACCTGGACGCGGCGGCCGAGCCGATCTTCTACGTCGGCTCGCGCGGCCACCATGCCGACATCGGCGGCGTCACGCCCGGCTCCATGCCACCGTTCTCCACCCGCATCGAGGAGGAGGGCGTGCAGATCAACAACGTCAAGCTGGTCGATCGCGGCACGCTGCGCGAACGGGAAATCCTGGAACTGCTGGCCAGCGGCGAGTACCCCAGCCGCAACCCGCACCAGAACCTGGCTGATCTGAAGGCGCAGATCGCCGCCAACGAGAAGGGCGTGCAGGAGCTGCGCAAGATGGTGGCGCAGTTTGGCCTGGACGTGGTGCAGGCCTACATGCGCCACGTGCAGGACAACGCCGAGGAAAGCGTGCGCCGCGCCATCACCAAGCTGGCCGCGCGTCTGAAGAACGGCCGCTTCACCCTGCCGCTGGACAACGGCGCGCAGATTCAGGTGGCCGTAGCCATCGATGGCGATGCGCGAAGTGCGAAGATCGATTTCACCGGCACCAGCGCGCAGCAGCTCAACAACTTCAACGCCCCCACGGCGGTGTGCATGGCGGCGGTGCTGTACGTGTTCCGCATGTTGGTGGACGACGACATCCCGCTCAACGCCGGTTGCCTGAAGCCGATCGAGGTGGTGATTCCGGACGGTTCGATGCTGAAGCCGCATCCGCCGGCCAGCGTGGTGGCCGGCAACGTGGAGACCTCCACCTGCATCACCAACGCCATCATCGGCGCGCTGGGGCTGATGGGCGCCAGCCAGTGCACGGTGAACAACTTCACCTTCGGCAACGAGCGCTACCAGTACTACGAGACCATTTCCGGTGGCTCTGGCGCCGGCGGCGAGTTCGACGGTCAGGGCCGGCTGGTGGGGGGCTTTCCCGGCACCAGCGTCGTGCAGACGCACATGACCAACTCGCGCATGACCGACCCGGAGGTGCTGGAGTGGCGCTTTCCGGTGCGGCTGGAGAGCTACGAGATTCGGCACGGCTCCGGTGGGCCAGGCCGCTGGCCGGGCGGTGACGGCGGCGTGCGCCGGGTGCGGTTCCTGGAGCCGATGACCGCCAGCATCCTCAGCAACGGCAGGGTGCGCGGAGCCTTCGGCATGGCCGGCGGCGAGGCCGGCGCGGTGGGCATCAACCGCGTGCTGCGGGCGGATGGCGCGGTGGAAGAACTGGCGCACATCGGCAGCACGGACATGCTGCCGGGCGACATTTTCGAGATCCACACACCGGGTGGCGGTGGCTTCGGCAGCGAAGGCGTCTGATCGAACTGCCTTCCGGATCTGGCCGCATCAGGTGTTCAAAGAAAAAAGCACGCGGAATCCGCGTGCTTTTTTGTGACCGAGGGTGCCGCCCGGGGACAGCACCTTCGAGGCAGGTTTACTTGCTGGCCTTCTTGGAAGGTTTGGGCGCGGCAGCCTTGGCCGGCATGTCGCCCGCGCCGGCCGTCGCAGGAGCTGCGGGCGCAGCAGGCGCCGCGGCTGTTGCAGGCGCGGCCGCATCGGCCGTCGCAGCCTTTTTCTCCTTCTTGGCCTTGGGTTCCTTGGCGGGGGCAGCCGGGGCGCCCGCGTAGGTGGTGCCATTGACCGTCATGCCGCTGGTGGAGAACTTGGCCGCATTCTTGTTGCCAACGCCCTTCACGCGGGTGATCAGGTCGTTCCAGTCCTTGAACTGGCCCTTCTTACGTTCCTCGATGATCTTGCCGGAAATGCCGGGCCCGATGCCCTTGACGCCGTCCAGATCGGCGGCCGTGGCGGTGTTGACGTCCACGGCTGCGAACGAGGCGACCGCGTAGAACATGGCCAGGATGGCCAGCAATTTCTTGAACATTAGAGACCCTTCCTCTTAGGTGCAACCGGCTTTGTGCCGCCGGCGTGGCACGCATTCAACGGCCTGCCCAGAAGCCGCGTTGACTGCCGGCGCGATGATACGCCCGCGGGTTCAGAGTTCTTCGATGCGGCGCGGCGGGAAGCTGTCCCAAGCCTGACAGCCGGGGCACTGCCAGAAATAGCTCTGTGCCTCGAAGCCGCAGGCTGCGCAGCGGTAGCGTGCCAGCGGTCGCATGGCGTGTTCCAGCGAGCGCTGGACGGTGGCGCGAGCCTCTTCCGGCTGCAGTTCCTGGCCGGCGAGCCAGCGGCCGGCCGCGATCAGCGAAGGCTCCTGCCGCATGTGGCGCAGGTAGCCCTGGCGGGCTTGCGCGACATCGGTGCCGGTGAGTTGACGGGCCTGCACCAGCGCCTCGGTGACATCGAGCGAAGGCGCGCGTTCGAAACTGGCTTCCAGCAGGTCGATGGCCTGTGGCAGTCGGCCGCTGGCCTGGCCGATGCGCACCAGCTCCGCCGCCACCAGCGGCAGCGCCTGGGGGGCGTGTTCGGGCAGGCGGGCGAGTTCGTCGAAGGCACGGCCGGCCTGGCCCTGGGCGTCCAGCAGACCGGCCAACTCGATCCGCGGGCGCGGCGAGCGCGGTGCGTCGGCGATGGCTTGCTCCAGCAGGGTCTGGGCGGACTCGGGGTCATTCTGCTTTTTCCAGGCCGCCAGCGCCTTTTCGCAGCGGTAGTGGGCCAGGCGCGCGCCGAAGTCGGCCTGGTCGAGTTTTTCCAGCTTCTGGGCGATCTCGCCGGCCTTGTCCCACTCGCGGGTGCGCTCATAAAGCGCCAGCAGCGCCAGCCCGGCCTGCTGCTCGTAGCTGGTGCCTTCGAGCTTGCGCAGCGCGGTTTCGGCGTGGTCGATCAGGCCGGCCTTGAGGAAGTCGAGCGCCAGCGCGTGCTGCGCCCGGGCGCGGTCGGCAGCGCTGATGTCACCGCGCGAGAGCAGGTGCTCGTGCACGCGCACGGCGCGCTCATACTCACCGCGGCGGCGAAACAGGTTGCCCAGCGCGAAATGCAGCTCCGATGTATCCGGATCCTTCTGGACGGCCTCGATGAAGGCGTCGATGGCCTGATCCTGCTGTTCGTTGAGCAGGTAGTTCAGGCCCTTGAAGTAGGCACGCGGTGCCTGGCGGTTCTCGATGCGCAGCTGGCGCAGGTCCAGCCGCGAAGCCACCCAGCCGAGCGCGAAGACGATCGGCAGGCCCAGCAGGATCCAGGTGAGGTCAAATTCCATGGGGTGGCGCGAGCGTGTCCCGGGTGTCCTGCGGCGAAGCAGGCCTTGGTGCCGCCGGCAACTGCCCGGTGCCGCGGCGCCACCATGCCGGCAGCATGCCGACCACGCCCACCACCACGCCGACCAGGAAAGCGGTCAGGACGATCAGCATCATCGGCCCGCGCCACTGGTGCCCGAACAGCAGGTGGACCGTGGCGTCCTGCTGGTTGTTCAGTGCGAAAGCGAACAGGGCAAAAAAAACGGCTGCCTTCAGTATCCACTTGAGCAGCCGGATGATCGGTGTCATGAAAGGTTTCGGGTCGGCGGTCGACGGGCTCCTGAAACGATTCTAGCCACAGCAGCGCGGGTGTCCCGGCGGTGGCTCAGGACCTTTGTGCAGCCGTTTCCACGGTGCTTTCTACAGCCTCGGAGCCCACGGCTTCACGCAAGGCCTTGCCCGGCTTGAAATGCGGCACGCGCCGCTCCGGAATGTCGACGCGCTCGCCGGTGCGCGGGTTGCGCCCCACGCGCGGCGGGCGCCGGTTGATCGAGAAGCTGCCGAAGCCCCGGATCTCGATCCGGTGGCCGCGCACCAGGGCGTCGCTCATGGCGTCGAGCAGCGTCTTGACGGCCGCGTCGGCGTCACGGTGCGTGAGTTGGCCGAAGTGTTCGGCCAGCAGTTCAACCAGATCGGAACGGGTCATGAAGCGTGGAACGGGCGCATGAAGGGCCGGGCGGCCCTGTCACGCGCCCGGTTTGGCTCAGCCGTTGTTGTCGCCAGCGTTGTCCAGCTTGGCGCGCAGCAGGGCGCCCAGACTGGTGGTGCCGGCGTGCTCGCGGGCCGATTGCTGGTGCAGCGACTGCATGGCTTCCTGCTGGTCGGCGGCGTCCTTGGCCTTGACCGACAGCTGGATGTTGCGCGACTTGCGGTCGACGTTGACGACCACGGCGGTCACTTCGTCGCCCACCTTCAGCACCTGGCTGGCGTCTTCCACGCGATCGCGGCTGATCTCGGAGGCACGCAGGTAACCGATGACGTCGTTGCCCAGGTCGATCTCGGCGCCACGGGCGTCCACCGTCTTCACGGTGCCGGAGACGATCTGGCCCTTGTCGTTCACGCTCACAAACGTCGTGAACGGATCCTGGTCGAGCTGCTTGATGCCCAGGCTGATGCGCTCGCGCTCCACGTCCACGGCCAGCACCACGGCTTCGACGTCCTGGCCCTTCTTGTACTCGCGCACGGCGACTTCACCGGGCTCGTTCCAGGACAGGTCGGACAGGTGCACCAGGCCGTCGATGCCGGCAGCCAGGCCCACGAACACGCCGAAGTCGGTGATCGACTTGACCGGGCCGCTGACGCGGTCGCCGCGCTTGGTGTTCTGCGCGAACTCTTCCCAGGGGTTGGCGCGGCACTGCTTCATGCCCAGGGAGATGCGACGCTTGTCCTCGTCGATCTCGAGCACCATGACCTCGACTTCGTCGCCCAGGGCAACGACCTTGCTCGGGGCCACGTTCTTGTTGGTCCAGTCCATTTCAGAGACGTGCACCAGGCCTTCGATGCCGGGCTCCAGCTCGACGAACGCACCGTAGTCGGCGATGTTGGTGACCTTGCCGAACATGCGGGTGCCCTGCGGGTAACGGCGTGCCACGCCCAGCCACGGGTCGTCGCCCAACTGCTTGAGGCCCAGCGAAACGCGCATGCGCTCGGGATCGAACTTGAGGATCTTGGCGGTAATTTCCTGGCCGGTCTGCACCACTTCGCTCGGGTGGCGAACACGGCGCCAGGCCATGTCGGTGATGTGCAGCAGACCGTCGATGCCGCCCAGGTCGACAAACGCACCGTATTCGGTGATGTTCTTGACCACACCCTGGACGATGGCACCTTCCTTGAGCGTTTCCATGAGCTTTTCGCGCTCTTCGCCCATGCTGGCTTCGATCACGGCGCGGCGGCTCAGCACCACGTTGTTGCGCTTGCGGTCAAGCTTGATGACCTTGAATTCCATGGTCTTGCCCTCGAACATGGACAAGTCCTTGGTCGGGCGGGTGTCGACCAGCGAACCCGGCAGGAAGGCACGGATGCCGTTGACCAGCACGGTGAGGCCGCCCTTGACCTTGCCGTTGACGGTGCCTTCGACGAACTCGCCGGATTCCAGCGCCTTTTCCAGCGACAGCCAGGAGGCCAGACGCTTGGCGGTGTCACGGCTCAGGATGGTGTCGCCGTAGCCGTTTTCGATGGAGCCGATGGCCACCGGCACGAACTGGCCGGTCTCGACCTCCACATCGCCCTGGTCATTCTTGAATTCCTCGATCGGAATATAGGCCTCCGACTTGAGGCCGGCGTTCACCACCACGAAGTTGTGCTCGACGCGAACCACCTCGGCGGTGATGACCTCGCCCGGGCGCATTTCGGTGCGCTGGAGCGATTCTTCGAACAACTGGGCAAAAGATTCAGACATGAAGTTTCCTATTCCGCGGATGCAGGATGTACGGCTGCAGGATTGCTTCCGTTTCTATAGCTGTCTGCGGAGGTTTGTTGCGGGCAAGGCCGCGGTTAAGTTACAAGATCACCGGGTTCTTGCACGCTGGCCGCGTGGCACGGGGAACCGGGTGGGCGGTGGCGGCCTGCCCGGGGTTGCCTGCCCCCGCCTGCGCTGGCGGATGGCCGGCGTGCCCTAGAAAGGCTGCCTTGCCTGCCACCACGCCAACACTTGCGCCACCGATTCATCGATGGTCTGACCCGAGTTGTCGAGCAGCAGGGCATCTTCGGCCGGCTTCAGGGGCGCGCTGGCGCGGGTGGAGTCCCGCGCGTCGCGCGCCGCCAAGTCGGCGCAAAGACTATCTATTTTACTTTCAATTCCCTTGGCAAGCAATTGCTCATGGCGCCGCCGGGCCCGCTCGGCCACGTCGGCGGTGAGGAAGACCTTGAGCCGGGCGCCCGGGAAGACCACCGTGCCCATATCCCGCCCGTCGGCCACCAGGCCGGGAAGGCGGGCGAAGCCGTGCTGCAGCGCCAGCAATGCCTGGCGCACGGCCGGCAGGGCGGAGACGCGGGAGGCACCCATGCCCACGGCTTCGGAGCGGATGGCATCGGTCACGTCTTCACCGGCCAGCCAGATGCGGCCGTCGGCAAAGCTGAGCGGCAGTTTGCGCGCCAGTTCGGCCAGGGTGGTGGCTTCGGTGTCGTCCTGCGCCAGGCCGATGCGCGATGCGGCCAGGGCGGTCACGCGGTAGAGCGCACCGGAGTCGAGCAGGTGGTAGCCGAGGCGGCGCGCCACCTCACTGGCCAGCGTGCCCTTGCCGGAAGCGGTGGGGCCGTCGATGCACAGCACGGGCAGGGCGCCGGAGGCCGGCGCGCTGACCGAGAACAGCGCCTCGAAGTAGTCGGGAAAGGTCTTGGCCACGCACTGCGGGTCCTCGACGCGCACCGGAAGGCCTGCGGGGTTGAAGGCCGCCAGCGAGGCGCACATGGCCATGCGGTGGTCGTCGTAGGTATGGATGCTGGCCGCGCGCCAGGGCCGGCCGGTGCCGCCCGGCGGCGCCAGCGGGTAGACGCGCAGGTAGTCGGGCCCTTCTTCCACCTCGGCGCCGAGCTTGCGCAGCTCGGTTGCCATGGCGGCCAGGCGGTCGGTTTCCTTCACGCGCCAGCTGGCGATGTTGCGCAGGGTACTCGGCCCGTCGGCGTACAAGGCCATCACGGCCAGGGTCATGGCCGCGTCCGGAATGTGGTTGCAGTCCAGGTCGATGGCCTTGAGTGGCCAGGCGCCGCGGCGCACCAGCAGGTGGTCGAGCTGCATCTCGACCTGCACGCCCATCAGGCGCGCAGCGTCGACGAAGCGGATGTCACCCTGCACGGATTCCGCGCCAATGCCCTCGATTTTCAAGCCATTTTGGCCTTCCGCCGGCGCCCCTAGGCCGGAGGCAGCTATGAAATAGCTAGCGGACGAGGCGTCGGCCTCGACCGGCAGGCGGCCCGGCGAGCGGTACTGGCTGCCGGCGGGGATGACGAAGCGCTGCGATCCGTCCAGGCGCACGGACACGCCGAACTGGCGCAGCATGGCCAGGGTGATGTCGATGTAGGGGCGGGAAATGAGTTCGCCCACCACCTCGATGACGATGTCGCCCATCCCCGGGCGCGACGAGGCCAGCGGCAGCGCCAGCAGCAGGGCGGTGAGGAACTGGCTGGACACATCGCCGCGCACGGCGATCGGCTGGTCGAGTTGCAGGTCCGGCTCGCGGATGCGCAGGGGTGGGTAGCCTTCCCGACCCAGGTAGTCGATCCGGCAGCCCAGCGGCCGCAGCGCGTCCACCAGATCGCCGATCGGGCGCTCGTGCATGCGGGGCACGCCGCTGAGTTCGTAGTCGCCACCCAGGATGGCCAGCGCAGCGGTCAGCGGCCGCATGGCGGTGCCGGCGTTGCCCAGGAAAAGCTTGGCCGAGCGGGTGGGGGCACGGCCACCCAGGCCTTCCACCACCGTGTCGCGGCCATGCTGCTCGACGCTGCAACCCAGGGTGCGCAGGGCGTCGATCATTACCCGGGTGTCGTCCGATGCCAGCAGATCCACCAGCGTGGTCCGCCCGGCGCTGAGGGCCGCCAGCAGCAGGGCGCGGTTGGAAATGCTCTTGGAGCCGGGCAGGCGCACCACGCCGCCAACGCTGGCGAGTGGTGGAATGTCGAGGAAGTCGGTCTTGAACACGCGGCACCGGCCTTCTCAGGCCGGTGCGCCTGGCCGCAGGCGCCAGTTGGCGCGCGCATGGCTGGCCCGGTTGATCAGGCGCTCCAGTTCGTCCGCGCGGCCTTCCGCGATCAGCTTGTCCAGCGCCGACAGGGCCCGCTGCAGGTGCTGCATCTGGACGCCCAGCTCCTCGCGGTTGGCAATCAGCACGTCGCGCCACATCTTCGGGTCACTGGCGGCGATGCGGCTGAAATCGCGAAAGCCAGGCCCGGCCAGCTTCAGGTACTTGTCGCCTTCCGGTTGCGAGGCGAGGCTGTTCATCAGGGCGAAGGCCAGCATGTGCGGCAGGTGGCTGACGGCGGCGAAAGCGGCGTCGTGCTCCTGGGGGCTCATGATCACCACGTCGCTGCCCAGCGCCTTCCACAGCTGGCTGGCCTGGTCGACCTTGGCCTGCGCGGTGCGCTCGATCGGGGTGATGATGACCTGACGATCGTGGTACAGCCGCGGATCGGCGTTCTCTACACCCGAAACCTCGCGCCCGGCGATCGGGTGGCAGGGCACGAACATCTCCATGTCCTGCTTGAGGGCCCGGCGGGCAGCGTCGACCACATCGCGCTTGGTCGAGCCGACGTCAACGATCAGCATGCCAGGGTTGATCAGGTGGCGGATCGCCTTGAGCGTGGACTCGGTCGCCGCCACCGGCACCGCCAGCATCACCAGATCGGCCCCGGAGACTGCCAGGAGGGCCGACGGGGCCTCGACGTCGATCACGCCAAGCTGGCGTGCGCGCTCGGTGGTGGAGGGCGACTTGCTGTAGCCCACGACACGGCGCACCAGTCCCGCGCGCTTGAGCGCAAGCGCGAACGAGCCGCCCATCAGGCCGCAGCCGATCAGACCCAGTTGTTCAAACATCGTGTCCCAAGGGGTAGGCGCCCAGCACCTTGTAGAACGCGCAGATGGATTTCAGCTCCTCCAGCGCGGCAGCCACATGGGGCTGCGAGGGGTGACCCTGGAGGTCAATATAAAAATAGTATTCCCATTTGCCTGACTTGGCCGGGCGCGATTCGAAGCGGGTCATGGAGACACCGTGCTTTTTTAACGGTGTCAGCATGTCGTGGACGGAGCCGGCCTTGTTGGGCACCGAAAGTACCAGGCTGGTGCAATCGTGACCCGTGGGTTCGGGCATGGCCAAGGTCTGCGGCAGGCAGATGATGGCGAAGCGCGTGCGGTTGTGGGCTTCGTCCTGAATCGCATGGGCGACGATATGCAGCCCGAACTGCGCGGCCGCTCGCTCGCTGGCCAGTGCGGCCCACGCCGGGTTGGTGGCGGCCAAGCGCGCGCCTTCCGCGTTGCTCGATACGGCGCGCCGCTCGGCCTTTGGCAGATGTTCGTTGAGCCAGCCCTGGCATTGCATCAGCGCCTGGGGGTGGCCCATGACCACCTCTACGCCCTGCAGGTCGTCGGTCTGTCGCATCAGGTTGAAGCGCACCTGCAGGCTGACTTCACCCACGGCGTGGACCGGTGAGTGCAGGAACAGATCGAACGAGCGTGCCACCACCCCTTCGGTGGAGTTCTCCATGCCGACCACGCCGAACTGCGCCGTGCCGGCAGCCGTGGCGTGGAAGACTTCGTCAAAGCTGTTGCAGTAGATCAGGTTGGCGGCGCTGCCGAAGTACTCGATGGCGGCCTGCTCGCAGAAGGTGCCCTGCGGTCCCAGTACGGCCACGCGCTGCGGCACTTCCAGCGCCAGGCAGGCAGACATGATCTCGCGCCAGATGGCGGCCACATGCTGGTTGAGCAGCGGCCCGGGGTTTTCCTTCTGTACCTTGGCGATGACCTGCGCCACGCGATCAGGGCGGAAGAACGGCGTGCCTTCGCGCCGCTTCAGTTCACCCACTTCCTCGGCGACCCGGGCGCGCTCGTTCAGCAAGGAGAGCAACTGGGCGTCCAGCGCGTCGATGCGCACGCGCAGCCGCGCCAGTTCCTCGGATTGCTGGGGAGAGACACTCATGGTGGGCCGATGCTAACTGGGGCGCGTGACGGGGCAGCGCACGGACCGGGGCAGAAACCCGCCCCGAAGCGCTGCGGAAGGGGCCTTACTTCTTGCCGTTGGCGCCGCCGGATGCACCGACGATCCTGGCCGCGGCGGCATTGAAGCTGTCGGCACCACTCTTCACCGACGGGCGTGTGGCGTCGATCACCTTCTTGGCCCACGCGTTGGTGGCGTCCGGTCCCAGCGACTGGAACTTGGCCGCAGCCGGTGATTCCAGGTACGCGATGATGGTCTTGAGCTCGTCCTCGGAGAGCTTCTCCATGAAGATTGGCACCAGGGCCGCTTCGGCGCCCTTGCTGGTTTGTCCCTGGATCGTCTTGAAGGTGCTTTCCGAGAACTTCTTCAGCTCCTGGTCCAGCTTGTCGCGCACGTCCTTCTGCTTGGCAGGTGGCACGCTTTCGTCCAGTTTCTGAGACCAGTCGGCGATCAGCGGCTGCACCGCGCTGGCGGTGAGTTGCTCGGCCATGGCGTCGCCGTCGTTCTTCTGCTGGATCTGCGCCAGCTTGACGGCCAGTGCCCGCTTGTTATCACTGTTTTGGGCTGCAGCCCCCAAGGGCAGGGCGCAGGCAGCTACTAAAAGAGTAGCAATCGAGATGCGGTTCAGGATCGGATTCAAGGTTTACTCCGTTGGGGATTCGTTGGAAGGGTCGTCGGCTGCGCCGGCAGATGCATCGTTTTCCACGATGCGTTGCAGGCCGCTGAGTTGCGCGCCGTCGTCCAGCGCGATGAGGGTAACGCCTTGCGTCGCGCGGCCGAGTTCACGGATTTCGGCCACGCGGGTACGGACCAGCACACCCTTGTCGGTGATGAGCATGATCTCGTCCTCGGGGCCGACCAGCGTCGCGGCAACGACCTTGCCGTTGCGTTCGCTCTGCTGGATCGCGATCATGCCCTTGGTGCCGCGGCCGTGACGTGTGTATTCGGTAATGTTGGTGCGCTTTCCGTAACCATTTTCGGTGGCAGTCAGCACGCTGTTGCGGGCGTTCGGGTCGGAGGTGTCGGCGCCCGCATTGGCGTCGGCCACCAGCATGGCGATCAGGTTTTGACCTTCCTCCAGTTGCATGCCTCGCACGCCGCGCGCGTTGCGGCCCATCGGGCGCACGTCGTTCTCGTCGAAGCGCACGGCCTTGCCACCATCGGAGAACAGCATCACATCATGCGCGCCATCCGTCAGCGCAGCGCCGATCAGGTAGTCACCGTCGTCCAGGCCCACAGCGATGATGCCCGCCTTGCGCGGGTTGCTGAAGTCCGACAGCGGCGTCTTCTTGACCGTGCCCATGGATGTTGCCATGAAGACGTAGCGGTCTTCGGGGAACTGGCTGGCCGCGCCGGTGAGCGGCAGCACCACGTTGATCTTCTCGCCTTCTTCCAACGGGAACATGTTCACGATGGGGCGCCCGCGCGATCCGCGCGAGCCCGCCGGCACTTCCCAGACCTTCAGCCAGTACAGCCGGCCGCGGTTGGAGAAGCACAGCATGTACTCGTGCGTGTTGGCGATGAAGAGCTGATCGATCCAGTCGTCTTCCTTGGTGGCGGTGGCTTGTTTGCCACGGCCGCCACGCTTTTGCGCCCGGTATTCGGATAGCGGCTGGCTCTTGATATAGCCCGTGTGGCTGAGCGTGACCACCATGTCGGTGGGTGCGATCAGGTCTTCGGTGGCCAGATCCTGGGCATTGTGTTCGATGGTGGAGCGGCGCACGCCTTCCTTGGTCTGGCCGAACTCGGTCTTGAGCGCGGTCAGCTCGTCGCCAATGATGGTGGACACGCGCGCCGGCTTGGCCAGGATGTCGAGCAGATCCTCGATCTCGGCCATCACATCCTTGTATTCGGCGACGATCTTGTCCTGCTCCAGCCCGGTCAGGCGCTGCAGGCGCATCTGCAGGATTTCCTGCGCCTGCGTGTCCGAAAGCCGGTAGAGGCCCTCGCTCTGCAAGCCGTATTCGCGCGGCAGGCTCTCGGGGCGGTAGTCGTCGGCGCTGACGGTGGCGCCGTCTTCGCGCGTGCGGGTCAGCATCTCGCGCACCAGCTGGCTGTCCCAACTGCGCGCCATCAGTTCGGCCTTGGCGACCGGCGGGGTGGGGGATTCGCGGATGATGCGGATGAATTCGTCGATGTTGGCCAGCGCCACCGCCAGGCCTTCCAGCACGTGGCCGCGGTCGCGCGCCTTGCGCAGGTCGAACACCGTGCGGCGGGTGACCACCTCGCGGCGGTGCTGCAGGAACACCTGCAGCAACTCTCTGAGGTTGCACAGCTTCGGTTGGCCATCGACCAGCGCCACCATGTTGATGCCGAAGGTGTCCTGCAGCTGCGTCTGCTTGTAGAGGTTGTTGAGGACGACCTCGGGCACCTCGCCGCGCTTGAGCTCGATCACCAGGCGCATGCCCGACTTGTCGGACTCGTCCTGGATGTGGCTGATGCCCTCGATCTTCTTTTCGTGCACCAGCTCGGCCATGCGCTCCTGCAGCGTCTTCTTGTTGACCTGGTAGGGAAGCTCGTCCACCACGATGGCCTGGCGCTGGCCCTTGTCGATGTCTTCGAAATGGCACTTGGCTCGCATCACCACGCGCCCGCGGCCGGTGCGGTAGCCCTCGCGCACGCCCTGGATGCCGTGGATGATGCCGGCGGTGGGGAAGTCCGGCGCCGGCACGATCTCCATCAGCTCGTCGATCGAGGCTTCCGGGTGGTTCAGCAGGTGCAGGCACGCGTCGACCACCTCGTTGAGGTTGTGCGGTGGGATGTTGGTGGCCATGCCGACCGCGATGCCACCCGAACCGTTGATCAGCAGGTTGGGCAGCCGCGTCGGCAGGACGGTGGGCTCCAGCTCCTTGCCGTCGTAATTGGGCACCATGTCGACGGTCTGTTTGTCGATGTCGGCCAGGATCTCCGAGGAAATCTTCTCCAGCCGGCACTCCGTGTACCGGTAGGCGGCGGCGTTGTCGCCATCCACCGAGCCGAAGTTGCCCTGACCGTCGATCAGAGGGTGGCGCAGCGAGAAATCCTGCGCCATGCGCACCAGCGCCTCGTAGGTTGCCGAATCGCCGTGCGGATGGAAGCGGCCCAGCACGTCACCTACCACGCGCGCGCATTTCACATATGGGCGGTTCCAGACGTTGTTGGCCTCGTGCATCGAATACAGCACGCGCCGGTGCACCGGTTTGAGGCCATCCCGGGCATCGGGCAGGGCTCGGCCGACGATCACGCTCATGGCGTAATCGAGATAGCTTCGCCGCATCTCCTCTTCCAGGCTGATAGGGAGTGTTTCTTTGGCGAAAGACGACATAAATAGTTAGTGAGGCCCGAGCCCGTCAAAAGCTGGCGATTTTATGCGCTTCGCCTTGTCGCACCAAAGCAACATAAGCCCCCAAAACCGGCTTTGTCTGACGGCCGGAGGCCTTGGCGGGCCCGGTTTGCCGGATTCCGTGTGGCACAATCAATGCAACGTTTTCGGTGGTGGTCACTTGAAGCGTCCGATTCCTCGCAGCCCGGCTGCGGCTTTTTTCCCATGAGGAGAACCATGAAGAAACTGAACAAAGTAGCGATCATGTTCGCTGTCGCAACCGTGGCCGGCTCCGCCTTCGCATCTGGTTCGACGATCAACTCGGACAACTGGCGCAATGGCCATGGCAACCTGATCTGGAAGAACGGCACCAACGAACTGTGCTGGCGCGATGCCTACTGGACGCCCGCCACCGCCGCTCCTGGCTGTGATGGTGCTCTGGCTGCTCCGGCTCCCGCTCCTGCCGCCGCTGCTCCCGCTCCTGCCGCCGCTGCTCCGGCTCCTGCCCCTGCGCCCGCTCCGGTGGCTGCCAGCAAGGTGACCTACGCTGCCGACGCCTTCTTCGACTTCGACAAGTCCGTGCTGAAGCCCGAAGGCAAGGCCAAGCTGGACGATCTGGTCGGCAAGATCAAGGGCATCAACCTGGAAGTGATCATCGCCGTCGGCCATACCGATTCGATCGGTTCCGCCGCCTACAACCAGAAACTGTCGGTGCGTCGCGCCGAGGCCGTGAAGGCTTATCTGGTGTCCAAGGGTGTTGAGCGCAACCGCATCTACACCGAAGGCAAGGGCGAGAGCCAGCCGATCGCTGACAACCGCACCGCCGAAGGCCGCGCCAAGAACCGTCGCGTGGAAATCGAAGTGGTCGGCACCCGCGCCAACTAAGTCATCGCGGTTTCCGTAGCCGAGATACTGATCAAGCCCTGGGAGCGGCAAGCTCTCAGGGCTTTTTTGCGTCTTGAGTGGCCAAATTGGTGGTTGTCAATATGAGCCGGAGGCGTGTGGTGGGCTGGAGGACGGCCGTCTCGACTCTTGGCCTCATGTTGCTGGCGGCGCTCCAGGGGGTAGAGGCGAAGATGGGTCTGGAGGCTGGGGGAGCGCGCCCCATGATCCTGGTCATGCTGTCGCCGCGCATGGCTTACTCGATCCACGAATGGCCTCGCATGGCCGGCGCGGCACAAGCGGCCGGTTTTGACGTACAGGTTTTCCGCGATCCGCGGGTGCCGAAGCCCGAATGGGAGGCTGCCACGCGGGTCGATGGTTTCGATGCCCTGGCCGCTGTCGAGGCGCCGGATGCGCAGACCTTGCGAACCTTCAAAACCCATCATGCCATGAACCATGCCCCGGCGGCACTTGTCAAGTGTGGTCGGGTCATTCATCCGGCACCCGTGTTGGGCGTGATGCCGGATATTGCCTGGACGGCGGTGTTGCGCCAGCGTGTTGGCGAACTGCCCGGCTGCGCCTCCGGACCCATTCGACGCCAAGGTTCCAGACCATGAGGACGGTCAAACGCTGCCTCTGGCCTTTGCTGTACCTGATGATGGCTGGTTCCCATGCGGCGGACGGCCAAGCGTGCATCTCACCCATCAGCTATCTGCCGCTCGATGCTTCCGTCGTGGGGCGCGATGACAATGGCACAGCCGCGCTCGGCACCTACGAGCGCATCAGCCCGGACGGCCGATTCATTCTCCGCTCCTATTCCGGTGCGTTGCTGGGCAAGGTGAGCCTGATGGAGCTGCCGGCCAGCGGCAATGGACCGGTCAAGGCCTATCAGACGCCGTTTTCCAACGAGGCGTTTCCGGTGCAGGGCACCTGGCGCTACCTGGTCGATGTGAACGGTGAGCACTACCGCTTCAAGGACGTGCTGGCGCGCCAGCGTAACGCCAAGCCGCTGTTCAAGGCCGGCATGACGGGTTTCTATGCCGCGGCGTCGGAGCTGGTGCAGGGTCCAGCGGAAAAGGCATTGGCGCAGCCCGCGGCGACTGGCGATTCCGAGCCTGTACGCATCCGGTCACTCAGCTGGCCGCAGAGCGCTGACCCTGATCGCCAGGGCGTCGGCCCGCTGCAGATCGAAACCGTGCGCGTGGCCGACGACGGCCGCCAGGCGCACGTGCTGAACAGCACCGGTGCGCAATTCATCTGCAGCGAGCGCGTGGCCACCGATGGCGACGTCTACGCCCTGCCGATGATTTCGGTGGACGGGCGCGAGTTCTCTGCCATTCCGCAGGTGCCCGCCAGAGGGCGGCCCACCATGCGCGTCTATGGCCTTGCGCCGGCCGGGGCGGGCGATGCACCGTCGTGTGATCTACGGGCCGATCTGGGCATGTCCCCCGGCAAGGCCGTGTTCGGCTTTCCACGCGACGGCGCGCCGGCCTGGCTGACCTACAGCGACTTCGGCAGCGTCTATGTCTTCGATCGCCAGACAAGGCAGACCTTGCGACTCGCCAATGCCCGCAACCACGTGCTGGCCAGCGCCTTCCCCGGCATCACCATGGATGGTCGAGTGATCTACGGCGCCACCTGGCGTGACTGCGACGACAAGGCCACCTGTGCGGAACGTGCGGGCTACGTGGTGGTCGATCCCTATCAGAGCGCCGACTACCGCCGCTATTGGGCCGCCCGCGGGCAGCCCGCGCCCAAGGCCTGCATCACCACCGCTGAAGTCGAGCATGTGCGCGACTGGTTCGCCCGGTTTCAGGGCTTGCAGGACGCACCGCCGGCCGGCCAGCGCTGACGCCGGGCCCGCAAGGCGCGGTGTCAGGGGGGCGTGGGACAATTCAACCCATGAGCGCTGCTGCCACCAACGTCGATCCGGCTGAACTCGCCAAGTTTTCTTCGCTCGCCCACCGGTGGTGGGATCTGGAGGGCGAGTTCGCGCCACTGCATGCCATTAACCCCCTGCGGCTGGACTGGATCGATCGGCAATGTCCGCTGGCTGGCCGCCGTGTGGTCGACGTGGGTTGCGGCGGTGGCATTCTGGCCGACGCCATGGCGCGCAAGGGCGCCGACGTGTTGGGCATCGACCTGGCCGACAAATCGCTCAAGGTGGCCCAGTTGCACGCGCTGGAGGCCGGTACGGCCAACCTCAGCTACCGTCTCGTGGCCGCCGAAGCCCTGGCTGAAGAGCAACCAGCCCAGTTCGATCTGGTTACCTGCATGGAGATGCTGGAGCATGTGCCTGATCCTGCGTCGGTCGTGGCAGCCTGCGCGCAGCTGGTGAAGCCCGGCGGTACGGTGTGCTTTTCCACCATCAACCGCAACCCCAAGTCGTTCATGCTCGCCATCGTGGGCGCCGAATATCTGTTGAACCTGGTGCCACGCGGCACGCACGAATATGCGCGCATGCTGCGCCCCAGCGAGCTGGCCCGGTTTGGCCGTGAGGCTGGCCTGGTCACCACCGCCAGCAGCGGGCTGGAATACAACCCGCTCACGCGCCGCTACCGGCTGAGCCGCGACACCAGCGTGAACTACATGCTGGCCATGACCAAACCCGCGCAGGGGTGAACATGGCGTTGCTGCCAGCCTGGGCGCCGGTGCGCTGCGTGCTGTTCGATCTGGACGGCACCCTGATCGACAGCGCTCCTGATCTGGCACTGGCCGCTGACGCCATGCGCACCGCGCGCGGCATGCCGTCGCTGCCGTTGGAGGTTTACCGTCCGCATGCCAGTTCCGGTGCGCGTGGCATGCTTGCCATCGCCTTCGGTATCGGCCCCGATGCGCCGGACTACCAGGCGTTGCGCGAGGAATTCCTCGAGCACTACGCCCGCCGGCTGCTCCATTGCACGCAGGCCTTCGAGGGGGTGGCCGCCTTGCTGGCAACCCTGCAGGCGCGCGGCGTGCCCTGGGGTGTGGTCACCAACAAGGCCCGCCGCTTCACCGAGCCGCTGGTCGCCGGGCTGCCGCTGCTGCAGGGGGCCGCCGTGGTGATCAGCGGCGATTCCACGCCGCACACCAAACCGCACCCAGAGCCCGTGCTGGCTGCACTGCGCCTGGCCGGTGTCGAAGCCCATGCCAGCCTGTACGTGGGCGACGATGAGCGCGACATCGCTGCTGGCCGCGCCGCCGGCGTGCGCACGGTGGCCGCGGGCTACGGCTACCTTGGCGCGCAGGCCAATCCGCACGCCTGGGGTGCCGACGTCGTTATCGGGCAACCGGGCGAACTCTTGAAACTGCTCGATCCGGCCTAAAATGCTCGGTACTGGGGCTGCACTGGTTTCGACGTGGGTTGGAATCGCAGTGGTGCATGTCGAGGTTCAGTCACCTCGTAAAACAGCTGAAACAAACTAACTGCAAACGACGAACGTTTCGCACTCGCCGCTTAAACACCGGTGAGCCTCGCAACAGTTGGCCAATGGGCTGGGCAAGGGCGGCGCAAGCCGTCCCGGCTGCGAGGGCATTCACATTGGCTGGTCTGTGTCCGGGCACCTTGGGCGCAGGCGAGATCCAAGGGTGCTGGCCGTCCGGGTAGCGTGCGACTGCGCGATCCGGGCGGTGAGATCCAATACAGCTCGCTAAACATGTAGATCTGCGCGAGGAAGGTTTGCGGACGCGGGTTCAATTCCCGCCAGCTCCACCATTACCCTGTACAAAGGCCGCCAAGGACATACACTTGGCGGCCTTTTTCTATGAAAAATCAACAACATAGCTTGAAGTGATTTCGGCCATGTGTTGACGACTGGCGAGGGTGTCGGGGAACATGTTGGGCAACCACAGGTTGTTTTCTGGCCTTGGTCGACAGTTCTTCGTATGGACTGTTCGATGGCTTGTCACCGGGTGGTTCTCCAGCGGAATTTCGGACGCTGTCCCAACGAGCTTCAACCTCATGCTTGCATCCAGTTCGCGATTCATCCTACGGGCGGCTTTCTCCGCCTTCTTGTTTCTAAGCGTCTTCCTGGTGCAGGGGTGCGGTGGCGGTTCAGGGGCCAGCGCCACGGACGCATGTGCTGCCTATTGGGTATCGACCTCCGGAAGCGACGCCACGGGCGATGGCAGCGCAGATCATCCGTTCGCGACGATCGACAGAGCAAGACTGACCGTGCGCAACGACGCCAGAAAAGGGGCGTGCAGGATCGACGTCAACATCCGGGGCGGGGTCTATGCCCTGACGGCGCCGCTCGCTTTCGACGCGCAGGACTCTGGATCGCTTGGCCATGAAGTCGTCTACCAGGCTGCGCCCGGCAACGCCGAGCCCGTGGTCATCTCAGGTGGCTTGCCCGTGACCGGTTTCCAATGCAGCGGTGCCCGGTGCGTGGCCAGCGTTCCTGAACTGCCGGCCGGCGTCATGCCGCGCCAGTTCTACGTGGGTGACAACCGCGCCATTCGGGCACGTTCGAACACCACCACACCGATCAATCCGGACTACAAGTGGATGAGCAAGGGGTTTCAGGCGATGGGTGCGCCGCCGCCGCTGACGCATCCGGAACTCGTCGAGGCCGTCACGACCACGCAGTGGAAGATGATGAGATGTCCGGTGAACAGCTACGCCGGCGGTACGCTGGCGATGGCTGATCCCTGCTGGAGCAACGCGAACACCTTTCCGACGCAGTGGAGCTTCTACCAGCTCAGCTGGCTCGAAAACGCGCCGGAGTTTCTCACCGAACCCACCATGTGGTACCTCGATCCCTATGCGAAGACGGTGACCTATCTCATGGATGCATCGACGCCGCCGCAGAACGCCTATCTGCCGGTGCTCGAGTCTCTTCTCCAGATCAACGGGCAGGCGTCCGCTCCGGTGACGGGCCTGCAGTTCCGGAATCTCGAGTTCGCCCATGCCACCTGGCTCTTGCCCAATTCGGGCGATGGCTATGTCTCGGACCAAAGCGGCAACCTGCTGATGGGCAGCAACTACGCGTACAGCGCGATCGGCCATCAGCCCACCACCTACCCGACGCCCGGCAACATCGCCCTGAAGTACGCACGCAACGTGGCGTTCATCGGCAACACGTTCAAGCACCTTGGCGGCGCAGCGGTGTCGTTGGGAGCCGGGTGCCAGAACAACCTGATCCAGAAAAATCACTTTGTCGACATCTCGTCATCGGCGCTGATCGTGGGGGGGATCAGCCCGCAAGACATGCGCCCCGACGCGCAATCGGTCAACAGCGGCAACCAGATTCTCGACAACGTGATCCAGGACACGGGGCGCGACTACTGGGACACCGCCGCGATCTACATCGGGTTCACCCGTGGCACCGTGGTGTCTCACAATTCGATCCACAACGTGCCATGGAGCGGCGTCGCCATTGGATGGGGCTGGGGGCTGCTCGATCAGAGCGGCTTTCCCGGGCTGCCCAGTGCCACTCCCAGCATGTGGGGCGTGAATGCGACGCCCACCGTTTTCGGCGGAAACCAGATCACGAACAACGTCATCAGCAACTTTCTCGAAAAGCTGTGGGACGGCGGCGCCATCTACACGAACGGCGCGCAAGGCACGAGTTTTGAGAACGGGCTGCTCATCCAGGGCAACGTCGCAGAGGGAAAACGCCCTGGTGCTGGCGGCAACATCTTCTACACCGATGGCGGTTCGCAGTACGTCACGGTGAATCACAACGTGGCGCTCAATGACCCGGTCGGCACGGTCGATTTCGGCCCCTGTGGCTATGGCACTTCCTTTGAAGGCGCCAATCTCTCCCAGGACTTGTGTCTGTTGACGGGCGTGGTGCCGTACGGGGCCGACATGGGCGGGTGTCTGCCCGCCGGCAACCTGAAGTTCACCAACAACTACTTTGCAGACCCCACCGTCTTTTTCGAGATCTGCCAGAACGCGCCCTACGTTCCGGCAACCGCGGTCGATGTCGTCATACAGAACAACACACTCACGTCCGCTTCCGCGCCGGACGTTGCGGCCATTGTTCAGAATGCCGGGCCCAGGTAGCTTCTGCTCAAGGTTGCTACGTAGTTTGTAGCTGTCTGCGCCTGCTGGCAAAGGGTCAGAGGCCTGTTTGGCTTGAAATTCGGCGTGCTTGGCGGCAGCCTGGCGCCGCTCAATCGAAGGCGACGTCGAGGGCGCCCAGGCCGTCGCTGTAGCTCACGCGCCAGTGCTCGCCGGGAGCGACGGGCCAGGCGTCGGTCCAGGTGCCGGTGGTGACCACGTCGCCGGCCTGCAGGTCGGGGGCGCCGGGGCAGGCGCGCAACTCGTTCAGGAAGTGCAGCAGGGCCTGCAACGGGTCGTCCAGCACGTTGGCGCCGACACCCTGTTCGACCGGCGTGCCGCCCTTGCTCAGCTGCAGCGAGGCGTGGGCCAGCGCCTGCTGCAACGTGGCGGCGTCGGCACCCAGGCGGGTGACGGGCAGTGGCTGGCCTATCAGCAGGCGGGCGTGCAGGCCGCCGTCGGCCACGGTTTCGGCGGCGGAGGCGAAGCGCCAGCCGGGCCGGTGCGATTGAACGATCTCCACGCCCGGCGCCAGCCAGTCCAGAGCTTCAAAAAGCGCCTGCAGATCCGCGCCCGGCGGCGGCGTGCGTTTGAGGCCGAACACCAGCTCCGGCTCGATGCGCGGCTCGCAGGTGCCCTGCAGCGCGATACGGCCGGCACCGTTTGTCATGATGAGCGTGGTGTCCCACACCGTGCCCCAGATGGGCGCGTACACGCGGTAGCGCTCCCAGATCTGGCGGTTGGTGAAGCCGATCTTGAAGCCGCGTGGCTGCTCGCCGCGGGCCTGGCGCAGCTGGCGCACGGTCAGGGCCGTGCGATAGGCCTCGGCCACGTCGTCGAAGGCGGGGCTGGGCAGGGCGGCGGGCCAGGGCGTGCCGTCGTCGTGGTGGGCCAGCAACTGTTCTGGGGCGAGGGCGGCGGTCACAACGGCGGCTGCGGCGGGTTGGGCTGGTTCAGAGGCCGTAGAAGTCGCGGATGACGCGCCAGGCGTCCGCCGGATCGTCCACCACGGTGAAGAGCTGCAGGTCTTCGGGCGAGATGGCGCCTTCTTCCACCAGCACGTCCAGGTGCAGCAGGCGGTTCCAGTAGTCACCGCCGAACAGCACGATGGGCACCGGCTTGGCCTTGCGGGTCTGCACCAGGGTCAGCACCTCGAACAGCTCGTCGAGCGTGCCGAAGCCGCCCGGGAACGCCACCAGCGCCTTGGCGCGCATCATGAAATGCATCTTGCGCATGGCGAAGTAGTGGAACTTGAAGCACAGCTCCGGCGAGACGTAGGGGTTGGCCGATTGCTCGTGCGGCAGTGCGATGTTCAGGCCCACCGAAGGCACGCCGACGTCGTGCGCGCCGCGGTTGGCGGCCTCCATCACGCCGGGGCCGCCGCCGGTGCAGATGTAGAGCTTCTCTTCCTGCGGCAGCTTCAGGCTGTAGGTGGCCACGGTGCGGCCGAACTCGCGCGCGGCTTCGTAGTAGCGGGCATTGCGCACCATGCGCTCGGCCGCGCGCAGGGCGTCGGCGTCGCCACTGGCCTGGGCGGCGGCCAGGCGCTCGGCCGCCTGCTCGGGCGCCAGGAAGCGCGCGCTGCCGTACACCACCACGGTGTTGGCGACGCCGGCTTCCGTCAGATCGAGCTCGGGCTTGAGCATTTCGAGCTGAATGCGGATGCCGCGGGCGTCGCGCCGCAGCAGGAACTCGGGGTCGGCGAAGGCGAGGCGGTAGGCGTCGGCCTGCAGGGGCTCGCCGCGGTCGGCATGGGCCTGCAGCTCGGCCCAGGCATCGGCCAGCGGAGACCGGGTGGAGAGCTTGATGTCTTCGGTGGATTCCATGGGTTGCTATTCTAATGCTAGCTGGCGGCGGCCGCCGTGCCTGGGTCAGAACGCAAAAAAGCCCCGAAATTCGGGGCTTTTTCAGTTTGGGCGGGCATCTTGGAAGGACATCTGAAAGCGGCCTTCCTGGAGATTCCGGTGGCCGCGGAGCATGCCATGCCAGCGGGCGCCAAGGCCGGGCTTGCACCGGCCTCCGGCGCCGCCCCCCTTCCGCAGGAAAAGAGGGAAGGCGCGCCGGCGCCCCAGGGGTTACACGCGCTTGCGGTACTCGCCCGTGCGGGTGTCGATCTCGATCTTGTCGCCCTGGTTGACGAACAGCGGTACGGGCACTTCGAAGCCGGTGGCGATCTTGGCGGGCTTGAGCACCTTGCCCGAGGTATCGCCCTTGACGGCCGGCTCGGTCCAGGTGATTTCGCGCTCCACGCTCGTGGGCAGTTCGACGGAGATGGCCTTGCCGTCGTAGAACACCACTTCAACGGCCATGCCGTCTTCGAGGTAGTTCAGGGTGTCGCCCATGTTCTCGGCTTCCACCTCGTACTGGTTGTACTCGGTGTCCATGAACACGTACATCGGGTCGGCGAAGTAGGAGTAGGTGCATTCCTTGTGGTCGAGGATGACCTGGTCCATCTTGTCGTCGGCCTTGAAGACGACTTCGGTGCCCATGTTGTTGAGCAGGGCCTTCAGCTTCATGCGCACGGTGGCGGCGCCGCGGCCGCCACGGGCGTATTCGGTTTTCAGGACGATCATGGGGTCCTTGCCGTGCATGATCACATTGCCTGCGCGGATTTCCTGGGCGACTTTCATGGTGTGTTTCCAGCTTGGGAATGAAAAATGGGTGCTGCCAGGCGCTGCAGGGGCTTCTCGGTCCGTTGAGTCCCGGCTTGGGGCCGTGCCACCCGCTCCAACCCGCTGCCTTTCAGCGGTAGTGGCGGGCTGGGCCGGCATTCCTTGAATCTCGGTGGCGCCGGCCGGCGCACTTTGCAAAGCCTTGTATTTTAACGCTTTTCGGCCACGAAACGGGCAAGCCGCGTGGCCAGGTCGCCCTGGGCCCTGACCTGGGTCAACAGGCGCTGGCGCGCGGCCTGGGCGCAGGCTGCCCAGTCGGCCAGCGTGGCGGGGTCGCCGGCGGCGGCCAGCACCTCGGCCGTGGGCGGCTCCATGCCGTTCCACTGGCGATGAAAGCGGCGCAGCGTGGCCGGTGCCTGCAGCCAGTCCAGAAAGGCTTCCAGCTTGGCGTGGTGGGCATCATCGTCCTGCGGGTACAGCTGCCACACGAAAGGCCGGCCGGCCCAGAGCGCACGGGTGAGCGAGTCTTCCCCGCGCACGAAGTTGAGCCCGCAGGCCCACAGCAGTTCGTCGTACCCGGTCTGCGGTAGCGCGGACAGGTATGAAATCGATAGCTGCCTGCGCCCGCCATGCAAGGGCTGGAGGCCGATTTCATTGGAAATCTTCTCTGCATGGGCGCCCGCACGGCCGTGGGTGACGAGCAGGTGCACGGGCGCGCTGCCCGGCGCGGCCCACTGGCGGAGCAGCGGGGCCAGGGCAGCCGGTTCGTAACAGAACAGCGAGACGACGCGCGCGCCATCGGCCACCGCGATGCTGTGCCGCGCCAGCCAGGCGGCGCTATCGAACTCCGCCTGGCGCGCCAGCAGGTCGCGTTCTTGCAGCAGGCTGCCGGTGGCGGGCGTGAAGCCGGGGTAGAAGAACCACTTGGTGCGGCCCGCCGCCGGGCCGTGCAGCACGGGCGAGGGCAGGGCGTGCATGCGTTCCACCCAGGGCTCGGCGCTCAGGTATTCGAGGTTGAGCCAGACGGGCAGTTCGAAGTGCTTTGAGTCTTCAGACCTCGCATAATCTGCGAAGTGTGCTATGAATTCAGGTGCAATCGTGCAACCGAAGGCCTCCACCCAGACGTCTGCAGGGGGCAGGCCGCGCAGCAGCGCGGCCGGTAGCGGCTCGGTCCAGCGCAGCACCTGCACGCCGGGCCAGCGGCCTTCCAGCGCGCCGGGGGCCATCCAGGCCAGGGGCTCGGGCGCGTCCACCCATAGGCGCACCGTGTCGCCGCGCGCGGCCAGCTCGGCGCCCAGGCGCCAGCACACGCCGATGTCGCCCAGGTTGTCGATGACGCGGCAGAAGATATCCCAGCGCATGGGGGCGCATTGTCCATGCGCGCGGTGCCGGTGCCGCGGGCTGCTGCGCCCCCACCAGCGGCGGGCCTGACAATAGCCGCCATGTCCGAGCGCGCATCCGACCGACATTCCGACGAGCTGCTGGCCCAGGTGGCGGCGCTGCCCCAACTGCCCGGCGTGTACCGCTATTTCGACGCGGCCGGGCAGGTGCTTTACGTGGGCAAGGCGCGCAACCTGAAGAAGCGCGTGTCCAGCTACTTCCAGAAGAACCATGGCGGCACCCGCATCGGCCACATGGTGAGCAAGATCGAGCGGCTGGAGACCACGGTGGTGCGCTCGGAAGCCGAGGCGCTGATCCTGGAAAACAACCTGATCAAGCAGCTCGGGCCCAAGTACAACATCCTGTTCCGCGACGACAAGAGCTACCCCTACCTCAAGCTCACGGGCACGGGCCGCAAGGCGTTGCCGGCGCTGGCCGAAGGCCCGGCCGACCCGGCGGATTTCCCGCGCATGGCCTATTACCGCGGCGCGGTGGACAAGCGGCACCGCTACTTCGGCCCCTACCCGAACGCCTGGGCGGTCAAGGAAACCATCCAGCTGCTGCAGAAGGTGTTTCGCCTGCGCACCTGCGAGGACACGGTGTTCGCCAACCGAACGCGGCCCTGCCTGCTCTACCAGATCAAGCGCTGCACCGGGCCCTGCGTGCGGCTGGTCAGCGAGCGCGACTACGCCGCCGACGTGGCGCACGCCGAGCGCTTCCTGCGCGGCGAGACCCAGACCCTGCTGCACGAGCTGGAGCAGCGCATGCTGGCGCACGCCGAGAAGCTGGAGTTCGAGCAGGCGGCCGAGCTTCGCAACCAGATGGCGTCGCTCGCCAGCGTGCTGCACCAGCAGGCGGTGGAGGTGGGCAGCGAGGCCGACGTGGACATCCTCGCCGTCAAGGTGCAGGGCGGGCGCGCCTGCGTCAACCTGGCCATGGTGCGCGGCGGTCGCCATCTGGGTGACCGCGCCTACTTTCCCAGCCACGTGGAAGACGCCCATGCGCTGGCGGCCGACCGGCTTGACGAGGCCGACGGCGAGCTGCCCACGGTGGAGGCGCAGGTGCTGGACGCCTTCATCGCCCAGCATTACCTGGGCACGCCCGCGCCGGCGCAGCTCATCACCAGCGAGCCGGTGTCCAGGGCGTTGCTGCAGGCGCTGTCGGACAAGGAAGAGGTGCGCATCACCGCCACCCATGCGCCGCGCGGCCAGCGCCGCACCTGGCTGCAGATGGCGGCGCAGAACGCCGCGCTGCAGCTGGCGCGGCTGCTGTCGGAAGAAGGCTCCCAGCAGGCGCGCACCCGCGCGCTGGCCGAGGCGCTGGACCTGCCCGCCGACGAGCTGGCGGCGCTGCGCATCGAGTGCTTCGACATCAGCCACACCGCCGGCGAGGCCACGCAGGCCAGCTGCGTGGTGTTCGAGAACCACCGCATGCAGTCCGGCGAGTACCGGCGCTTCAAGATCGAAGGCATCACGCCGGGCGACGACTACGCCGCCATGCGCCAGGTGCTGGAGCGGCGCTACGGCCGCATCGTGGAGGCGCTGCGCGCCGCGCAGGACAGCGGCGAGCCGGCCCCGGCTGGCGTGCGCCTGCCCGACCTGGTGCTGGTGGACGGCGGCAAGGGCCAGGTGGCGATGGCGCGCGAGGTGTTCGAAGGCCTGGGGCTGGATCTGGCGCTGATCGTCGGCGTGGAGAAGGGCGAGGGGCGCAAGGTGGGCCTGGAGGAGCTGGTGTTCGCCGACGGCCGCCCCAAGGTGTACCTGGGGCACGACTCGGCCGCGCTGATGCTGGTGGCGCAGATCCGCGACGAGGCGCACCGCTTTGCCATCACCGGCATGCGCGCGCAGCGTGCCAAGGTGCGCGTGGGCGGCAGCCGGCTGGAAGAGATTGCCGGCGTGGGCCCGCGCAAGCGCGCGCGGCTGCTGCAGCGCTTCGGCGGCGTGCGCGGCGTGGAAGCAGCCAGCGTGCAGGATCTGGCGGGCGTGGAAGGCATCTCGCAGGAACTGGCGGAAACCATCTACCGGGCTTTGCACTGACATTTTTTTTGAGCCTTTTGGGCTTCCGGCCTTTGCGGGGCGGGCGCAGGCAGCTATGATTGAAATAGCATATCGCCCACGTGTCACCCGCCGCGCAGGCCCTGCGGGGGCCGTGCCACAATCGCCCGATGTTCTTCACCATCCCCACCATCCTGACGTGGACGCGCATCGTCGCGATCCCGCTGCTGGTGGGCGTGTTCTACCTGCCGCTGCCGCAGGAAACGCGCAACCTGGTGGCCACGGTGATGTTCGTCGTGTTCGCCTGGACCGACTGGCTGGACGGCTTCCTGGCCCGCAAGCTGCACCAGACCTCGGCCTTCGGGGCCTTCCTGGATCCGGTGGCCGACAAGATCCTGGTCTGCGCCAGCATCCTGGTGCTGGTGCACCTGCAGCGTGCCGACGTGTTTGTGGGGCTGATCATCATCGGGCGCGAGATCGCCATCTCTGCCCTGCGCGAATGGATGGCGCAGATCGGCGCCAGCCGCAGCGTGGCGGTGCACATGCTGGGCAAGGTCAAGACCACGGTGCAGATGGTGGCCATCCCGTTCCTGCTGTACGACGGCCGCCTGGCCGAGGTGGTGGACACGCGCCTGTGGGGCACGGTGCTGATCTGGGTGGCAGCGGTGCTCACCGTCTGGTCGATGGTGTACTACCTGCAGAAGGCGCTGCCCGAGATCCGCGCCCGGGTGAAGTGACTCGCCCATCATGACCGCCCGCGCCGGCGACACCCAGCAGACCCTGATCCGCCTGATGCCGGCAGTGTTCGTGCTCATCTGGGCCACGGGCTTCATCGTGGCGCGCTTCGGCATGCCGAACGCGCCGCCGTTCACCTTCCTGCTGTACCGCTACCTGTTTTCCATCGGCTGCTTCCTGGTCTGGATCGCCATCGCCCGGGTGCGCTGGCCGCAGCGCGGCATCGACTGGATCCACCTGGGCGTGACCGGCATGCTGATGCACGCCGGCTACCTGGGTGGCGTGTGGGCGGCGGTGAAGGGCGGCATGGGCTCCGGCCTTTCGGCGCTGATCGTCGGCATCCAGCCGGTGCTCACGGCGATCTGGCTGTCGGCCACCAGCAAGGGCAACCACCACGTCACCGGTCGGCAGTGGCTCGGCCTGCTGCTGGGTTTTGCCGGGCTGCTGCTGGTGGTGTCGCGCAAGCTCACCCACGGCAGCCCGGGCGATCACGTGACCTGGGTCAATTTTTCCTGGGCCGTGATGGCGCTGTTCAGCATCACGGCCGGCACGCTGTACCAGAAGCGCTTCGTCAAGCCCTGCGACGTCCGCACCGCCAGCACCGTGCAGCTGGCGGCGGCGGCGCTGGTCACCGCGCCGCTGGCGCTGCTGGAGGCCGAGCCGTTCCGCTGGAATGCGGAATCGATGGGCGCCATGGCCTGGTCGGTGCTGGGGCTCACGCTGGGCGGCAGCTCGCTGCTCTACCTGCTGATCCAGCGCGGTGCCGCGGCCTCGGTAGCCAGCCTGATGTACCTGGTGCCGCCCACCACCGCGCTGATCGCCTGGGTGCTGTTCGGCGAGCCGATCACCCTGGGCACGGTGCTGGGCGTGGGTCTCACGGCGGTCGGGGTGGCGCTGGTGGTGCGGGCGCCGGCGCGGCCCGCGAGCGGCTGAGCCGCGTCGCTTTTTTCGCGCCTGTGTTGCGCCAGCGCACGCATCGGGGCTTTCGAGGGGCGGCAGCGCTGGTATTTGAGTCTAGAATGCAACGCTCGTCCGCGTGCAGGATGCCCATGGCTTGGCCGGCGGTTTTCTTGGCGCGTCGAATTTCTTAGCGGTTCAGAATCACCCACCCTAAGGCGGCACTCGCCAAGACGTGAGGGGCTGAGACCGGAGTCAGACACCATCCATCGAGGGGCATTTACGTGAACAAGACCGATCTGATCGAGCACATCGCCAAGAACGCCGACATCTCCAAGGCCGCCGCGACCCGCGCGCTGGAAGCCACCATCGGCGCCGTCAAGACCACCCTGCGCAAGGGCGGCACCGTGTCGCTGGTCGGCTTTGGCACCTTCGCCGTCGGCAAGCGCGCCGCGCGCACCGGCCGCAACCCCCGCACCGGCGCCACCATTAAAATCAAGTCCGCCAAGGTGCCGAAGTTCCGCCCCGGCAAGGCGCTCAAGGATGCGCTGAACTGAGCACCGCCAGCACTGTTTTCGCGGTGGGGTGCTTAGCTCAGTTGGTAGAGCGGCGCCCTTACAAGGCGTAGGTCGGCGGTTCGACCCCGTCAGCACCCACCAATCCGAGGCGAACAGCGGTTCGCCTTTTTCATTTTCAAGTACCGGCCAGAGGCGCACGCATGCTCGATTTCATCCGCAACAACACGAAGTTGTTGATGGTGCTCCTGTTCCTGCTCGTCATCCCGTCGTTCGTGCTGTTCGGCATCGAGGGCTACACGCGCTACGCGCAATCCGACGCCAAGGTAGCGCGCGTGGACGGCCACGGCATCACGCAGGCCGAGTGGGACGCGGCGCACCGCCGCGAGGTGGACAACATCCGCGCCACCAACCCCAACGTCGACATCAAGCTGCTGGACTCGCCCCTGCTGAAGTACGCCGCGCTCGAGCGCCTGGTGCGTGAACGCGTGCTGGCTGCGGCGGTGTCCAACAACCACATCGTCGTGTCCGATGCCCGCCTGGCCGATGAGCTCGGGCGCGACCCGGCCATCAACGCCCTGCGCAAGCCAGACGGCACGCTGGACATGGACCGCTACAAGCAGCTCCTGTCGATGCAGGGCATGACACCCGAAGGCTTCGAGGCGGGTGTGAGGACCGATCTGGCGTCGCGCCAGGTGCTGAACGGCGTTGCCGGCACCGGTCTGGCCAGCAGCGCCCAGGCCGAACTGGGCATGGACGCGCTGAACGAGCGGCGCGAGGTCCAGATCGCCCGTTTCGAGCCGGCGCAGTTCGTCGCCAAGGTGAACCTGACCGACGCCGAGGTCGAGGCCTACTACAAGGCCAACCTGGCCAACTACCAGGCCCCCGAAATGGCCGATATCCAGTACCTGGTGCTCGACCTCGACGCGATCAAGAAGACCGTCGCCGTCAGCGAACAGGACCTGAAGACCTACTACGACCAGAACGCTGCCTCGCTGGGCACCAAGGAACAGCGCCGTGCCAGCCACATCCTGATCGCCGCGCCCAAGGGAGCGTCGCAGGCCGAGCGGGACAAGGCCAAGGCCAGGGCCGAGCAGCTTCTCACCGAACTGCGCGCCGCGCCGGACAAGTTCGCCGACGTGGCCAAGAAGGAGTCGCAGGACGACACCACCGCCGCAGGCGGTGGCGACCTGGGTTTCTTCGACCGCGCCGGCATCGACCCGGCGATCGCCGACGCCGCCTTCAAGCTCGACAAGGGCGCCATCAGCGGCGTGGTGGCCAGCGATTTCGGCTACCACATCATCCGCTTGACCGACATCAAGCCCGCCGTGGTGCCCCCGTTCGCCGAACTGCGTGCCAAGCTCGAGGACCAGCTCAAGACCCAGCAGGCCCAGCGCAAGTTCACCGAGCTGGCAGAAGACTTCCGCAACCGTGTCTACGAGCAGGCCGACAGCCTGGAGCCGGCGGCCGAGAAGCTCGGCCTGAAAATCCAGACCGCCAACGGCGTGACGCGCACCCCCGCGGCCGGCGCCAAGGGCGCGCTGGCCAGCCCCAAGTTCCTCTCCGCGCTGTTTGCCGCTGATTCGCTGGAGAAGAAGCACAACACCGACGCGATCGAGGTGGCGCCCAGCACGCTGGCTTCGGGCCGCGTGACCAAGTACGTCGCCGCGCACGCCAAGCCGTTCGACGACGTCAAGGCCGATGTGCGCAAACACCTGACCGACGAACGCGCCGCGGAACTGGCCCGCAAGGAAGGCGCGGCCAAGCTGGCGGCTTGGCGCGCCCAGCCGGCTTCGGCCACGGGGCTGCCGGCCGCCATCACGATCTCGCGCACCGAAACCCACAACGAGCCCTCGTCGCTGGTCGAGGCCATCATGCGCGCCGATGCCACCAAGCTGCCGCAGTTCACCGGCGTGGACTTGGGGGCAGCCGGTTATGCCGTGGCCCGCGTGGCCAAGGTGCTGCCGACCGACAAGCCTTCGGCCGACACGGTCAAGCAGGACGTGGCGCGCTACGAACAGCTCTGGGGCTCAGCCGAGGTGCGGGCCTATTACGAGCAGCTGCGCGAGCGCTTCAAGGCCGAGATCCTGGTGCCCAAGCCAGCCAACCCATGATTCCTTAAGTTGGGCGCGTCGGCACTGGGTATTTCCTGTTGCTGCGCAGCCCGGCGCGGTACCCAAGAAAAAAGCCTGCTACGTTATGCGTAGCAGGCTTTCTTTATGTCTTGGGGTGGCTGATGGGACTCGAACCCACGACGACCAGAATCACAATCTGGGACTCTACCAACTGAGCTACAGCCACCGGGAAACGCGCATTATAGCCGCCGCGCGCCTGGCACACACGCGAAGGCGGCCCTAGGGAAGCATTTCGCGAGACAGGCACACCGCCAAAAAGAAAGCGGACCGTGCTGGTCCGCTGCTTTCAAGGCCGGAGAAAAGGCCGGACAAGCCGGCCTTTCTCGAGAGGATCTGCCGCGCTCAGTCGTTGCCGCCGGCGATGCCCAGGATGGCCAGCAGGCTCTGGAACACGTTGAAGATGTCCAGGTAGAGGGCCAGCGTGGCGCTGATGTAGTTGGTCTCGCCGCCGTCCACGATGCGCTTCAGGTCGTACAGCATGAACAGGCTGAACACGCCGACGGCCAGTGTGCTGATCACCAGCATGCCGACGGTGGAGCCGACGAACACGTTGATGATGGCGCCCACGATGATCACCAGCGCGCCGACCAGGAGCCATTTGCCCAGGCCCGACAGGTCGCGCTTGATCACGCTCGACAGCGTGGCCATGACGAAGAACACGCCGGCTGTGCCGCCCATGGCCGTCATCACCAGCTCGGAGCCGTTCTTGAAGCCCAGCACTGCGGCCAGCAGGCGCGAGAGCATCAGGCCCATGAAGAACGTGAACGCCAGCAGCACGGGCACGCCGGCGGCTGAGTTCTTGGTCTTCTCGATGGCGAACATGAAGGCGAAGGCACCGCCCAGGAACACCACCAGGCCCAGGCCACCGCCCAGGCCGGCCGTGATGCCGGTGGCCACGCCCAGCCATGCGCCAAGCACGGTGGGAATCATGCTGAGGGCGAGCAGCCAGTAGGTGTTGCGCAGCACTTTCTGGCGCTGCTCGTTGGTAGCGACGCCGCCGTAGCCGGCGCCGCGGGGCAGGGTCTGGATCTGGTCGTTCATCGATGGAGTCCTTTCCAATCAGGTGAGCGGTGGATGAAACTGGTGCAAGAAGCACTCGCCGCTGACAAGCGCTTTTGTAGGCATTCTAGTGACAAGCTGTCTATAACCTGTCAAACGTCCTTTCCCATAGACTCGGGCAGGGCGCGGTGGTTCCCGCTTCAGGAGCGGATCGCTCGCAGCCTTGTACAACGTCCTGGCGCCAGTTGCGGCCCGGATTCCATGGATTCAAGCTCGAATGGGCGATTCAACATGAAAAACACGGTGGAACTCGAATTCAACGATGTGCTGGCGGTGGCCGAGGCAGCCCGCGCCGAGGCGCAACGCAACCAGTGGGCGGTGACGATTGCGGTGGTCGACGCTGGCGGCCACCTGCTGCACCTGCAGCGCCTGGATGGCGCGGCGCCGCTCAGCGCGCACATTGCGCCGTCCAAGGCGCGCACGGCAGCCCTGGGCCAGCGCGAAAGCAAAATTTACGAAGAAATGATTAACAATGGCCGCGTGTCCTTCCTCTCGGCGCCCGAGGTCCAGGGCCTGCTGGAGGGCGGCGTGCCCATCATGAAGGACGGCCGCTGCCTGGGCGCCGTGGGTGTGAGCGGCGTCAAGTCGATCGAGGACGCGCAGATCGCCAAGGCCGGTATCGCGGCGCTGAAGCTGGGCTAGGATTTCAAGCCAAATCGCCACCCAGGCCAGGTATGGCGGGCGCAGGCAGCTATCGAAAGTGTAGTTTTCCACCAAGCTGCGGAACTCAGTAACTGAGCCGCTCGGGCCGTATTTCCTGCAGGATGGTGGTGGCGATTTCCTCGATGCTCTTGGTGGTGGTGGAGAGCCAGCGGATGCCGGCACGGCGCATCATGGCCTCGGCATCCGCCACCTCGGAGCGGCAGTTGGGCAGGCTGGCGTAGCGCGAGCCGGGGCGGCGCTCGGAGCGGATCTCGGCCAGCCGCTCTGGGTTGATCGTCAGCCCGAACAGCTTGTTCTTGAACGGGGCCAGTGCGGGCGGCAACTGCCTGCGCTCGAAATCCTCGGGGATCAGCGGGTAGTTGGCGGCCTTCAGGCCGTGCTGCATGGCCAGGTAGAGACTGGTCGGCGTCTTGCCGCTGCGGCTCACGCCCACCAGGATCACGTCGGCGCCCTCCAGGTCGCGGTTGCTCTGCCCGTCGTCGTGGGCCAGGCTGAAGTTAATGGCCTCGATGCGGTCGTGGTAGGCCTGGCTCTTGCTGGCGTCGGAGAAGCGCCCGACCCGGTGGTGGCTTTTGATGCCCAGTTCCTGCTCGATCGGCTGCACGAACATGCCGAACATGTCCAGCAGCATGCCCTTGCAGCCGTCACGGATGATGCCCAGCACCTCCATGTCCACCAGCGTGGTGAACACCAGCGGGCGCTTGCCCTCCAGCTCGCCGGTGTGGTTGATCTGGCGCACGGCCTGGTACGCCTTGTCCGGCGTGTCGACGAAGGGCAGCCGCACGTGGCGCGGCTTGAACTCGAACTGCGCCAGGATGGCGTTGCCGAAGGTCTCGGCGGTGATGCCGGTGCCGTCGGAGATGAAGAACACGGTGCGATCGGTCATGGTGCGGCTCGGAAGGGCCAGCCCGGGTGAGGCGGGGCCGGCGTCAATACAATCATGCCCATTATGCGAATTCGCACCCGCCGGGTTCGCGGGCGGCCCACAAGCCAGAACAACATGCCGTCCGCCTGCACCTGCCGTCAGGCGCGCTGCCCACGCGGCGCCAGCGAGCGGTTCGCGCACAGGTTTTCAAACTCTGGAGCTTTCCCATGTCAGCACTATTCGAGCCGACCGCCCTGGTCGTACCTTTCGAACAACTCAGGATGACCGATGTCGAGGCGGTCGGCGGCAAGAACGCCAGCCTCGGCGAGATGATTTCGCAACTGCCCCAGGGCGTGCGCGTGCCCACGGGTTTTGCCACCACGGCGCACGCGTTCCGCGAGTTCCTGGCTCATGGCGGCCTGGCCCAGCGCATCAGCCAGCGGCTGGCGACGCTGGACACCGAGGACGTGCGCGCGCTGGCCGAGGCCGGTGCCCAGATCCGCGGCTGGGTCGAGGCGCAGCCGTTCCCGGCTGACCTGGAGCAGGCCATTCGAGCCGCTTTCGAGAAACTCGTCGCCAGCAACCCGGAAGCCAGCTTTGCCGTGCGCTCGTCGGCCACGGCGGAGGATCTGCCGGATGCTTCGTTCGCCGGCCAGCAGGAGACCTTCCTCAACGTGGTCGGCATTGAGGCCGTGCTGCACAAGATGAAGGAGGTGTTTGCCAGCCTCTACAACGACCGCGCCATCAGCTACCGCGTGCACAAGGGCTTCGCGCACGACGTGGTGGCGCTGTCGGCCGGCGTGCAGCGCATGGTGCGCTCCGACACCGGGGCCGCGGGCGTGATGTTCACCATCGACACCGAATCCGGCTTTGACCAGGTGGTGTTCATTACCAGCAGCTACGGCCTGGGTGAGACCGTGGTGCAGGGCGCCGTCAACCCCGACGAGTTCTACGTGCACAAGCCCATGTTGCAGGCCGGCAAGCGCGCGCTGATCCGGCGCAACCTGGGTTCCAAGCTGATCCAGATGGTGTTCGCCACGCCCGAGGAAAAGGCCGCCAGCGGCAAGCTGGTCAAGACCACCGACGTGCCCACCGAACTGCGCAACCGCTATTCGCTCACCGACGCCGATGTCGAGCAGCTGGCGCGCTACGCGCTGATCATCGAGCAGCACTACGGCCGCCCGATGGACATCGAGTGGGGCAAGGACGGCACCGACGGCCAGCTCTACATCCTGCAGGCGCGGCCCGAGACGGTGAAGAGCCAGGCGCACGGAAAGACCGAGCTGCGCTACAAGCTCAAGAGCACCGGCGCCGTGCTGGTCGAGGGGCGGGCCATTGGCCAGAAGATTGGCACGGGTCCGGTGCGGCTGGTGCACAACATTTCCGAGATGGACAAGGTGCAGCCTGGCGACGTGCTGGTGACCGACATGACCGACCCGAACTGGGAGCCGGTGATGAAGCGCGCCAGTGCCATCGTCACCAACCGGGGCGGGCGCACCTGCCACGCCGCCATCATCGCGCGCGAGCTTGGCATCCCTGCTGTGGTTGGCGCCGGCCATGCCACCGACGTGCTCAAGGACGGCACACTGGTCACCGTGAGCTGCGCCGAGGGCGATACCGGCCGCATCTACGACGGCCTGCTGGAAACCGAGGTGACCGAGGTCAAGCGCGGCGAGATGCCGCCTATCGCCACCAAGATCATGATGAACGTCGGCAACCCGCAGCTGGCCTTCGACTTCGCCCAGCTGCCCAATGAGGGCGTGGGTCTGGCGCGCCTGGAGTTCATCATCAACAACAACATCGGCGTGCACCCCAAGGCCATCCTCGACTATCCGCAGGTGGATGCCGACCTGAAGAAGGCGGTGGAAAGCGTAGCCCGCGGTCATGCCAGCCCGCGTGCCTTTTACGTGGACAAGGTGGCCGAAGGCGTGGCCACCATCGCGGCGGCCTTCTGGCCCAAGCCGGTGATCGTGCGCCTGTCGGACTTCAAGAGCAATGAATACCGCAAGCTCATCGGCGGCAGCCGCTATGAGCCCGAGGAAGAGAACCCCATGCTGGGCTTCCGCGGCGCCGCGCGCTACATCAGCGAGGATTTCCGCGAGGCTTTCTCGATGGAATGCGAAGCCATCCGCCGCGTGCGCAACGAGATGGGGCTGACCAACGTGCAGGTGATGGTGCCGTTCGTGCGCACGCTGGCACAGGCCGAAGGCGTGACGCGCCTGCTGGCCGCGCAGGGCCTGGAGCGCGGCAGCAACGAGCTGAAGCTGATCATGATGTGCGAAATCCCCAGCAACGCCATCCTGGCCAAGGAGTTCCTGCAGTACTTCGACGGCTTCTCCATCGGCTCGAACGACCTGACCCAGCTCACGCTGGGCCTGGACCGCGATTCGGGCATGGAGCTGCTGGCCGCCGATTTCGATGAGCGTGACCCTGCTGTCAAGGCGCTGCTCAGCAGCGCCATCGCGGCCTGCAAGGCCCAGGGCAAGTACGTGGGCATCTGCGGCCAGGGACCCAGCGATCACCCGGACTTCGCCCGCTGGCTGGCCGACGAGGGCATTGCGTCGATCTCCCTCAACCCGGACAGCGTGATCGACACGTGGACGCAGCTGGCGGCGTAGCCGAGCGTTGCCGAACGTGGCAGGCGGTGCTGTGCACCGCCTTGCTGCTCATTTGGGCCGCGGCGTCGTTCGGGGTGGCCTGGTTTGCGCGTGACCTGAGCGCCACGGTGGCTGGCTGGCCGCTGAACTTCTGGCTGGCCGCACAGGGCAGTGTGCTGGTTTTCCTGCTTGTCGTCGTGGTCTATGCGTGGGCGATGAACCGCTGCGAGCGCCAGCGTGCGGACCAGGGGAACGACCGGTGAGTCGCCCCTCGTGGCCCGGCTGGCGCGTGCATCGGGCGGTCGCGCTGTTCGTGCTGGGGTTGCTGCTGTTTCTGGCCTTGATGATCGGCGCCGAGCGCGCTGGCCTGTCACGCGCCTGGATCGGCCCGGTGTTCCTGTTCCTGTCCGTAATGGCCTATGCCGTGATCGGCATCTACGGCCGCACCACCGATCCAGACGAGTTCTATGTCGCCGGCCGCCGCATCCCTGCGTTCTACAACGGCATGGCGACGGCGGCAGACTGGATGAGCGCGGCGTCGTTTCTCAGCCTGTCTGGCGCGCTCTATCTGCAAGGCTTTTCCGGCACCGCCAGTCAGGCGGGCGGCCTGGCTTATGTGCTCGGATGGACTGGAGGGTTCTGCCTGGTGGCTTTGCTCATCGCGCCGCGGCTTCGCGCCATGAACCTCTACACGGTGCCGGACTTCTTTGCCGAGCGCTTCGGAGGCCGCTGGCCGCGCCTCATCGCCGCGCTGGGCGCGGTGGTCTGTTCCTTCATTTACGTGGTCGCTCAGATCTACGGCGTAGGACTGATCGCGTCGCGGCTGACGGGGGTGCAGTTCGAGATCGGCATCCTGCTGGGTCTGGGCGGCGTGCTGCTGTGTTCCTTTCTGGGAGGCATGCGCGCAGTCACCTGGACACAGGTGGCGCAGTACCTGGTGCTGCTGATGGCGTTCCTGATCCCCGTCTCCTGGCTGGCCTACAAACAACTCGGTTCTCCGGTCGCGCCCGTGGTGTATGGCACGCAACTGCCCAAGATCGCGGCGCTGGAAGATCAGCTGCTGAACTCGCCCGCCGAGGAAGAGGTGCGCGCCGCCTACCGGCGCCAGGCCCGGGAATATACCGAACGCCTGCGCGATCCAGCCGAGGCGCTGGAACGCGACCGCGCCCGCCTGGAAGAGCGCGTGCGCATGCTCAAGGCCCAGGGTGTCGATATTTCCCTGGTGATGCTGGCGCGGCGCGAGCTGGCAGCGCTTCCGCGCGACGAGGAGGCGGCCGTGCTGCGCTGGACGCGCGCGCGTGACGAGGCGCTGGAGCGCGGCGCGCCGCTGGGTGGCCTGCCGCGCCATGGCCAGGCCTACGAGGGCGACCCACATGGGACGCCGGGCGATCGCGCGACCTTCGAGAATGCCCGCCTCAACTTCATGGCGCTGATGTTCTGCCTGATGCTGGGCACGGCTTCGCTGCCGCACCTGCTGACGCGCTTCTACACCACGTCCAGCGTGGCCGAGACACGCAATTCGGTGGCCTGGTCGCTGTTCTTCATTGCCTTGCTCTACCTGAGCACGCCGGCGCTGGCGGTGCTGGTCAAGTACGAAGTGATGACCACCCTCGTGGGGCTGCCCTTCGACAAGCTGCCACCGTGGATCGCGCAGTGGTCGTGGCTGGATTCGTCGCTGGTGTCGGTGACCGACATGAACGCCGACGGCGTGGTGCAGTTCGGCGAGATCCGGCTCGGCCCCGACGTCATCATGCTCACCACGCCGGAACTTGGTGGCTTGCCCTATGCGATTTCGGGCCTGGTGGCCGCTGGTGGCCTGGCGGCCGCGCTGTCGACCGCCGACAGCCTGCTGCTGACCATCAGCAACGCCCTGGTGCACGATTCGCTGGCCGGCACGCGGGTGCTGGCCAAGGACCCCAGCAGCCAGGTGGTGTTCTCCAAGTTCGCGTTGCTCGCCACCGCCATGCTGGCGGCTGCCGTGGCGGCCTTCAAGCCAGCGGAAATCCTGGCGCTGGTGACGGCGGCTTTCTCGCTGGCGGCGTCGATCTTTTTCGCGCCGCTGGTGCTTGGCATCTTCTGGAGACGTACCAGCGGGCCAGCCGTGGTCGCTGGCATGGTGACAGGGGCCGTGGTGTCGCTCGCCTTCATGGTGGCCGGCTATGCCCACGCCCGCGGCTGGGTTCCGACGGCCGGGTGGCTGCGACAGTTGCTGGTGATCCAGCCGGTGTCGGCAGGGGTGTTTGGCGTGCCGGCCGCGGTGGTGGTCATCCTTGCGATGTCGTGGTGGGCGCGCTCACGGGGCCCGGTCACGCCAGCGGTCAGCTCGTGAGAGTCTCCGTTTCCAACGCACGCTTCTTAGAATTCGCTCCATCATGCCCACGCCAGAAGACATTGCGCGCCTGACATCCCTCGTGCTGCTGGCCACGTTTGCGTTGTCGGCCTTGCTCGGCGCCATTGTCCATCGCACCAACTTCTGCACCATGGGTGCCATCTCCGACGCGCTGAACATGGGCCATTGGGACCGCATGCGCCAGTGGGCCCTGGCGGCTGGGGTGGCGATGATCGGTTTCGGCGCGCTGGCAGCGTGGGGTGCCATCCGTGCGCAGGACGCCGTATACGCCAGCCCGCGCTGGATGTGGCTGTCCGCCATGGTCGGTGGCTTGCTGTTCGGGTTTGGCATGGTGCTGGCGTCGGGTTGCGGCAGCAAGCTGCTGGTACGCATGGGCGCTGGCAGCCTCAAGGCTTTTGTCGCCTTTCTGGCGATGGCGATCTCTTCCTACGCGACCCTGCGAGGGATCACGGCGGTGTGGCGGGACAGGACCGTCGATCGCGTCTTCACCGAGTTCGACGGCTCGGCCAATGTCGGCAATCTGTTGGGAACGGGGTTGGGTTGGTCACCACCCATGGCGCTGCTGATCTGTGGCGCGGTGCTCGGGCTGGCGCTGATCGGTTGGGCCCTGTACCGGCGCGATTTCTGGCAAGGGCGCAACCTGCTGGCTGGCTTTGGCGTCGGATCCATCATCGTGGCCATGTGGTGGGTCAGCGGCCACCTGGGCTACGTCGCTGAGCACCCTGCCACGCTGGAGCCTGCGTACCTGGCCAGTCGCACCGGTCGCATGGAGGCGCTGACCTTCACCTCGCCCATGGCCTATACCATCGACTGGCTGATGTTCTTCAGCGACGCTAACCAGCGGCTCAGCATTGCCGTCGTCTCGGTGTTCGGCGTGCTGGTCGGGGCGGCGGCGCACGCCTTGTTCACGCGCCGCTTCCGCTGGGACGGCTTCAAGACAACGGAGGATCTGGCCAACCACCTGATCGGAGGCACCCTGATGGGCATCGGCGGCGTGACCGCGCTGGGCTGCACCATCGGGCAAGGCTTGAGTGGCATCTCCACCCTGAGCCTGACGAGTTTCACGGCGGTGGCCAGCATCATCGCCGGAGCCGTGCTCGCGCTCAAGTATCAGTACTGGCGTTTGTCACGCGACGTATGAACCAAGTCCTGCCCGATGCGAATGTGGATCTGGCGCGCCGTTTCGGCGGACTGGAGCGCCTGTACGGCGCGGCAGGTGCTGAACGCCTGCGTTCAGCGCACGTGGCCGTGGTCGGCATCGGCGGCGTGGGCTCCTGGGCGGCGGAGGCCCTGGCGCGCAGCGGCGTGGGGTGCTTGACCTTGATCGATCTGGACCATGTGGCCGAATCCAACATCAACCGCCAGGTGCATGCCTTGAGCCATACCGTGGGGCAGGCCAAGGTCGAGGCGATGGCGCAGCGCATTGAGCAGATCAACCCGTCGTGCCATGTCCACGGCGTCGAGGAGTTCGTCGATCCCGACAACTGGCCGGCCTTGTTGCCGGAACCCGTTGACGCGGTGATCGATGCCTGCGATCAGATGGCGGCCAAGCAGGCGCTGGCCACCTGGGCACTGCGATCGGGTGTGCCCTGTGTGCTGTCGGGCGCCGCGGGCGGCAAGCGGCACCCAGAGCGAACGGAACTGGCGGACCTCGCGGACGTGACCCACGATCCGTTGCTGGCCAAACTGCGCTACCAGTTGCGCAGGCTACGCCTGGCCCCGGCCGCCGGCCGCCGCATCGGCCTGAGGACCGTGTTCAGTCGCGAACCGGTGCATCTGCCCGATGCCAGTTGCGCGGCGGAGATGGATGGCACGCTGAACTGCCATGGCTACGGTTCCGCCGCGGTGGTGACCGCCAGCTTCGGGCTGTGCGCAGCCGGCTATGTGATGAACCAGTTGGTCGGGAAGGCCTGAAACGACGCTATAATGCAAGGCTTGCCAGTTCATGGCATGGGTCGTTAGCTCAGTTGGTAGAGCAGCGGACTTTTAATCCGTTGGTCGCAGGTTCGAATCCTGCACGACCTACCAGAGTACTGCATGAATCCCCGTCACCTTCATAGGTAACGGGGATTTTTCTTGGTGCGATTAGTGGCCTGTCGGACTTGCTGGTTGGCGTTCGAGCTTCAACGCATGGGCCAAGCGACTGACCAGGCGCTGGTCCATGCTATCAAGGCTTCGGGCACAGTTGCTTCGGTCATCGGCGCGGGCAACCCGAGTCGTGCAGCTGCGGCGGTGAGGGCTTGCAGCGGGTCGTGCAGCGGCAGCGCCTCGGCCCCGTTCTGCTTGCTGAGCTTCTCGCCATCGGCTGCCAGCACCAGCGGGGTGTGGAGGTAGCTGGGTGTCGGAAGGCCGAGTGCGCGTTGCAGCAGGATCTGGCGCGGCGTGTTGTCGGCCAAATCCTCTCCGCGGACGACGTGGGTGACGCCTTGCGCAGCGTCGTCCACCACGACGGCCAATTGGTAGGCCCACAGGCCGTCGGCGCGCCTGAGCACGAAGTCGCCCACGGTTTCAGCCACATCCTGCTGTTGTGGGCCGAGCCGGCGGTCGGTCCAATGCACCACTGATCCTGAGATTGCTACGGAATGAGGAGCTGCCTGCGCCCGTATTTCATGGTTCGCCGGCCAATTTGGTTCAAAGAAATCGGTGCGCAGACGCCAGGCCCGCGCTGGTCTGCCACGCAGGCCGCCGTTCTCCGGGCGGCAGGTGCCGGGGTAGGGCAGTTCGGCGCCACGGACGCGCGCCATGCCGCGCTCTGCCTGGGCCTGTTCGATGTCCCTGCGCGAACAGGCGCAGGGATAGGCCAGGCCCGCGTCAACCAACTGGTCGAGTGCGTGCTGATAAAGCGCACCGCGTTGCGACTGCCATAGCGGCGGTTCGTCCGGTACGAGCCCGCAACGGGCCAGCTGGTCCAGGATCAGCCGGTCGGCGCCGGGTACGCAGCGTGGCGTGTCCACGTCTTCGATGCGCACCAGCCAGCGGCCGCCCTGGGCCCGGGCGTCCAGCCAACTGGCCAGCGCCGCCACCAGTGAGCCGGCATGCAAGGGCCCCGTGGGTGACGGTGCGAAGCGGCCGACGTAGGGCATGGCAGGCGTTCCTGGGGCGCCTGGAGCGCGCGCTCAGGCCGCCTGCAAGGCCAGTTCGAGCCCGGACAGGAAAGCGTCTTCGACGCGGTGGCCGAGGCACCAGTCGCCGCAGAGACCGAGTTGCCGGCCGGCATCCCACACGTGGGATCGCCCCAGGGGCTTGATGGCCTGCGCCTGCCGCCACAGCACGGCCTCCACCCAGGCCGGCGTGGCACGGATGCCAGTGACTTCGGCAAACGCCTTCAGCAGCTTGGCAATCACGCGTTCCGCATCGTCCTGCGCATGTTCCTGCGACCACATGGCGCTGGCCTGGATGGTCCAGCGCTCGATACCCGAACGGCCAGGCTTGGACGATTCCCGCGCCAGCCAGGCTGCGCGGTGGTGGGTGCTGCGCGCCGCGTTCCATTGCGGCCCCAGGGTCTGCAGCCCGGGTTGCATGGCATTGGGAAAAGCTACTGCCAGTGTCCAGCACGGGGCGACCTCGACGCCTGCCAGCGGTGTGGCCAGTGCCTTGGTCTGCTCCGACAACGAGAGCAGGGTTCTCGCCTGCCATGCGGGCAGCGCGAGCATGACGGCGTCGAAGCCGGCGTGCACGTGGGTGGCGCCCGCGGCGCCTTCGGTGTGCAGCTGCCAGCGCGCTGTGCCGAGTACATCGGGTTGCAGGGCCGTGACGCGCGTATCCAGCAGCAACTGGCCGGAGGCCACCAACGGCGCAGCCCAGCGCTCGGGCAGCGCGCGCATGGTGGGCATCGCCACCCAGTGCGGCTCGCGCGCCGGCAGGGCGGCTTCGATCACGCGGCCCTCTGGGTCCAGCACACGCACGGCGTTGGCGCTCCAGCGGCGGGTGATGTCGGCTGCGGTGGCCTCCAGCACCCGGGCGAAGCGCGCGTCGCGCACGGTGAAGTATTGGGCGCCAACGTCGAAATCGCCGAACGGCGATGCCCGGGTGGCCATGCGGCCGCCCACAGTGGCCTCGGCCTCGAATACCGTGACGGCATGGCCGGCCTGTGCCAAAGTGCGGGCACAGGCCAGACCGGCTATGCCGGCGCCGACGACGGCGAAACGGCGCGTGGAACGTGCAGGGATGGCGATCATGGCGCGAACTCTACACGGTGGCGCGAGGCGCCGGCAGGCAGGGCGTCCGGCGCCGCGGTCGGGGCGGATGCCGGCACGCGCTGGTTGAGCCATCAACGGCTGGTGTTCTGTAGAAAATAGGCCTCCAGTCGGCCAACGTCGGGCGCCGCCAGCTCTCCAATCCATAGCGGATCCCCTGACGATCGCCCAAGAAAAAACCGCGCCCTCGGGCGCGGTTGTCGTTTCGGCAGCGGCCTGGCGGTCAAGCCCGGCCGTCGTGCGCGTCGATCAGAAGCTCATTTCCTTGTCCACGTCCTGCACCTTGCGGCGGGCCATGGCCAGGTTGGCGCGCTGCTTGTCCAGCACGTAGTACACGAACACGCCATCCTTGCGCGCCGAGGGGCGCAGGATGTGGTACTGCTTGCCCAGGGTGATCAGGATGTCCTCGATCACGTCGTTCAGGCCCAGCGAGCGCATGGTCTTCATCTTCGAGCGGATCACCTCGGTGTTGCCGGCGGCGGCCACTTCCAGGTCCACGCCAGAGCCGATGGAGCCCAGCATCATGCCGCTGGCCGAGTCCACCACGGCCGCGCACATGGCGCCGTCCAGGGTCATCAGTTCGTCGAGAGTTTGCTTGATCGTTGCCACGGGATTCCTTCCTGTTGGTAGTCAGTGGTTCTTGCGTGAAAAGGCAATAGCAAAGCCACGCCACGCCAACGCGGCCTTGCGGGAAACTGGAATGAGGGTCGGGCTAGAGCGCGTCCACCAGCGTGGCGAGCTCCCTGGTTTTCTCTTGCCAGAGTGTCCAGTCGATGTCGGACTTCTGGCGCGTCAGGGTGACCAGCAACATGCCCTTGCCGCAGGGCAGCAGGGTGATGCGGCCGTGGGCATGCATCATCACGGAAGCCCGCAGATCACCCAGGTCCTTGAACTGGTGGGCGAGGCGGTTGTAGAGGCGCCAGTAGTCGCTGGCGGCTTCGGCGAAGGTCTGCACGCCTTCGATATGGCCGGCGTGGTGCCAGACCATGCCGGCTTCGATTTCCACCAGCGCACAGCCTTCCAGGCCCGGCATGCCGGCCATGGCTTCCAGCGCGTTGCGCAATGCTTGGGCTTTCATGCGTCGGCCAGGGTGCGGGCGAACTGGGCGGTGCGGTAAGCCACCTGCCCCAGGATCGCGTTGCCATTGGCGATCACGTTGATCACCAGTTCGGCGTCGCTGCGGTGCACGCTGTACACCACCGCGAAGCCGCTCTCGGTGTCGATGGTGACGCACTTGTTGCGGCCCAGGCTGGCCTCCTGCGCCACGACCGAGCTGATGGCCGAGATGGAACTCGCCATGGCCGCCACGCGCGCCGCGTCGCCGGCTTTCATGGCCGAGGCCACGTCGAAGCCGTCCACGGTGGCGACCACCACGGCGGTCAGGCCGTCGACCTCGCTCAGCATGCTTTGGGCCTCGCGCGAGGCCAGCACCTGGGCGGCAGGGGCCAGACTGGGTTTTACGGACATTTCATTCTCCAAACATGCCGGCTTCCAGTTGGGCCAGCAGGGTATCGATCAACATGATCACGTCGTCGCGCTTGCGCACGTCCACTTCCAGCACCGGCAGCACACGGTCGTGCCGGGCGAGTTCCTCGATGTAGTCGTCCATCGTGGGCGAGGGGTGATCCCCCAGGCGGCCGATGCCGATCGCGCAGGGCATGATGTCCAGGTCGTCGGCAAAGCCATCGAGGTAAACGCGCAGGTCGGCCAGCGGGTCAGGCCGCGAGTTGTCGGTCAGGATGATCATGCCCAGCGCATTCTTCGACAGGATCTTCCAGAGGAAATCGAAGCGCGACTGGCCCGGCGTGCCGAACAGGCGCACGCGATCGCCGCTTTCCAGCGTGAACTGCCCGAAGTCGAGGCCGACCGTGGTACGTGCCTTGCTGTGCGAGCTGTCGTTGTTGACCACGTCGGTGACGATGGGCGGCGTTTCGCTCACGGAGCCGATGGCCGTGGTCTTGCCCGCGCCCATGGTGCCGGTGAACAGGATCTTGTATTCGTTCATCGTTGGTCTCCGGCGCTCACAGGCCCAGGCGCTTGCGGATGCCGCTGATCAGGCTGCGCGCGAAGGCCGGCTTTGCAGGCGCAGCCTTGGCGGGCTGGTCGGCCGATGGCGCTGGCCGCGGCGGGGCTTCGCCACGCACGTCAACCAGCCCTGTGGTCTGCAGCGTCATCAGGAAGGCCTGACAGGCTTCCGCCGGCTGTTGGCTGATGGTGGCGAGTTCGGCCGCGTTCAGTGCGCGACGCGACAGCATGGTTGCCATGCGGATGCGGTGAGGGTCGCCACGCAGCAGCGTGGCGGGCGGCCAGCGCCGCAGCTTGAAGCGCACCGGGCTTGATGCCACTGGGGGCTCCGGCTGGTCATCCTGACCGGACGCCACTTGCAGCGTGGTCAACAGATCGTGTTCGATCTGCTTGAGCCATTCCTGCAGCCGGTCGGCACGGATCGGGCGCTCGAGCGTGTTTTGTGCATCGCCGCCGTTCAAGCGCACCAGGCGCAGCACAGCACGCGCCATGCGGTCCACCTCGGCTTTCATGCCTTCGGGCCGGGTGCCATCCACGAGCAGGGCGTCGTAGGGTGGGGCGGTGACGAAGGTCCAGCGGAACGCGTCACCATGCGCGAACAGGCGGAACAGGGTCTGAACCAGCACCACTTCCGCTGCGGGGAGGTTGTACGCGCCAAGTCTCAGTGTGGACATCTTTCGTCAATGGGCGGATAAGTTTCAGGGATCCACTGCCGCGCGCTCTGCGCGGCCATGGGTCGTCGAAGGATTGCGAAGCGAGTATATTTTTGGGATTACGTTGCGCAACAGACCGGGTCGCCGGTTCTGCGCACTATTTCGCGGGAGGCGGCGGCAAGCGCCGGCAGCCCGGATCACACCTCCAACTAATTCACGCTCGCTGTCGTCCCGCCATGGGTGTGAAGACAACGGCGTCCACCAAAGATGTTCATTCACCTTCGCCTGCACACGGAATTTTCAGTGGTGGACGGTACCGCCCGCATCGACGATGCCGTGGCCTCAGCTGCCGCCGACGGGCAACCGGCCCTGGCCATCACCGACATCGCGAACCTCTTTGGCGCCGTCAAGTTCTACAAGGCTGCTCGGGGCAAGGGCGTCAAGCCCATCCTGGGCGCGGAGGTGGCGCTGCGCGGGCTGGCGGCCGATCCGGCCACCGTTTCGCGCGTGCTGCTGCTGGCGCAGAACGAGCAGGGCTACCTGAACCTCTGCGAACTGCTGGCGCGCGCCTGGACGCAGGGCGTGACCAAGGCGCAAGCGGTGGCCGAGTGGGACTGGCTGGCCGAGCTGGCCAGCGGCCTGATCCTGTTGTCCGGCGCTGCTGCGGGGCCTGTCGGGCAGTATCTCCTGGCTGGCGATGACGCGCGCGCTGCCGAGGTGGCGCTTCAATTGGCCAGCGCCTTCCCGCACCGCTTCTACCTGGAACTGCAACGCGCCGGGCGACCGGACGATGAGCGCCACGTGGCCGCCGCGGTGCAACTGGCCGCCCGGATGAAGCTGCCGGTCGTGGCCACGCACCCCGTGCAGTTCGTGCAACCGGAGGATTTCGAGGCGCACGAGGCGCGCGTGTGCATCGCCGAAGGCGAGATCCTGGGCAACCCGCGTCGCCCGCGCCGCTTCACGCCCGACCAGTACTTCAAGTCCAGTGCCGAGATGCAGGCGCTGTTCGCCGACCTGCCTTCTGCGCTGGCCAACAGCGTGGAGATCGGCCGCCGCTGCAACCTCAGCCTCACGCTGGGTCAGCCGCGCCTGCCGGACTTCCCGGTGCCCGAGGGGCACACGATCGAAACCTACTTCCGCGAAGCCTCGCTGCAGGGGCTCGAAGAGCGGCTGGAGCACCTCTACCCGGACGTATCGGTGCGCGACGAGCAACGGCCGCGCTATCTGGAGCGGTTGGAGTTCGAGATCGACACTATCCTGAAGATGGGCTTCCCGGGCTACTTTCTGATCGTGGGCGACTTCATCAACTGGGCCAAGAACAACGGCTGCCCGGTGGGGCCGGGCCGGGGCTCTGGAGCCGGTTCCTTGGTCGCCTATGCACTCAAGATCACCGATCTGGATCCGCTGCAGTACAAGCTGCTGTTCGAGCGCTTCCTGAACCCGGAGCGCGTGTCGATGCCCGACTTCGACATCGACTTCTGCCAGGCCAACCGCGACCGCGTCATCGAGTACGTCAAGAGCAAGTACGGCAAGAACGCGGTGAGCCAGATCGCCACCTTCGGCACCATGGCCGCGCGCGCCGCGATCCGCGACGTGGGCCGCGTGATGGACATGAGCTACACCTTCTGCGACGGCATCAGCAAGCTCGTGCCCAACAAGCCGGGTAAGCCGGTCACGCTGCAGTACCCGCCGTCCGGGCTGTCGGAAAGCGAGCGCGAGAAATACGCCATCGCCGCCGAACCGCTGCTGCGCGAGCGCATCGAGAAGGAGGAAGAGGTTCGCACGCTGGTGGAGATGGCGCAGCAGCTCGAAGGCATGACGCGCAACGTCGGCATGCACGCCGGCGGCGTGCTGATCGCCCCGGGCAAGCTGACCGATTTCTGCCCGCTGTACCAGCAGCCGGGCAGCGAGTCGGCCGTGAGCCAATACGACAAGGACGACGTGGAGGCCGTCGGCCTGGTCAAGTTCGACTTTCTGGGCCTGGCCACGCTCACCATCCTGGAGATCGCCAAGGAGCTGATCGTGCGGCGCCATCCGGGGCAGGAGCAGTTCGCGTTCGAGAACATCCCGCTGGGCGATGCGGCCACCTACAGGCTGTTCCAGGACGGGCGCACCGAAGCCGTGTTCCAGTTTGAAAGCCGCGGCATGCAGGGCATGCTGCGCGACGCCCGGCCCACGCGGCTGGAAGACCTGATTGCCCTGAACGCCTTGTACCGCCCGGGCCCGATGGACCTGATCCCCAGCTTCGTCGCCCGCAAGCACGGGCGCGAGCCGGTGGAGTACCCGCACCCGCTGGTGGCCGACATGCTCTCCGAGACCTACGGCATCATGGTCTACCAGGAGCAGGTGATGCAGACCGCGCAGATCCTGGGCGGCTACAGCCTGGGCGGTGCCGACCTGCTGCGCCGTGCCATGGGCAAGAAGAAGGCTGAAGAGATGGCCAAGCACCGCGCCATCTTCCGCGAAGGCGCGGCCAGGAATGGCATCGGCGAAGGCAAGGCCGACGAGATTTTCGACTTGATGGAGAAGTTCGCCGGCTACGGCTTCAACAAGAGCCACGCCGCCGCCTACTCGCTGCTGGCCTACCACACGGCCTGGCTCAAGGTGCACTACACCGCCGAGTTCTACTGCGCCAACATGACGGTGGAAATGGACAACACCGACAAGCTGAAGGTGTTGTACGAAGACGCGCTGCGCGAGGGCATGAGCTTCGAGCCGCCCGACGTGAACCGCGGCGGCTACCGCTTCGAGCCGGTGAGCGACACGCTGATCCGCTACGGCCTGGGCGCCATCAAGGGCACCGGCCAGCAGGCCATCGAGGCCATCGTCGCCGCGCGCGAAGGGCGGGGCGAGGGCCCGGCGGGCGACCAGACCGGCCCCTTCAGCAGCCTGTTCGACTTCTGCAACCGCGTGGACCGCACGCGCGTCAACAAGCGCACGGTGGAAGCACTGATCCGCGCCGGCGCGTTCGACGCGCTGCACCTCAACCGCGCAGCGCTGGCGGCCGCGCTCGACATGGCTTTCGAATATGCCGCCGCCAACGCCGCCAACGCCAACCAGGGTGGCCTGTTCGACCTTGTGGAAGACGGCCACGGCAGCAGCAGCCAGGAGCCGGGCCTGCCGCAGGTCACGCCCTGGGGCGTGAAGGAGCGTCTGTCGCTGGAGAAGACGGCGGTCGGCTTCTACCTCTCGGGCCACCTGTTCGACGAGGTCGAGCGCGAGGTGCGGCAGTTTGTGCGCCGCGGCATCACCGAACTGGGCGAAAGCCGCGAGCCGCAGCTGCTGGCCGGCATCGTAAGCGACCTGCGCGTGATCAACGGCCAGCGCGGCAAGCTGGCGCTGTTCCGGCTGGACGACAAATCCGGCGTGATCGAGGCGCGCGCCGAAGAAGCGCTGCTCAACCAGCACCGCAACGTGCTGAAGGACGACGAGCTGATCATCGCGCTCGGCCGCGTGCAGCCCGACCGCTTCTCCGGCGGCGTGCAGGTGACGCTCACACAGATCTGGGACCTGCCTGCGGCGCGCTGCCGCTTCGGCAAGTTCCTGCGCGTGGCGGTCAACGGCAAAGCGCCGGACGTGCGGCGCCTGCTCACCGAGTTTCCGCCCAAGGTGGAAAGCACCGAGCACGGCGAGCTGCTGCGCGGCCTGCCGGTGCGGCTGGTGCTTGAGCGCCGCGCACCCGCGCCGGGTGGCGCCAGCGGCGTGATGGCACAACTGCAGCTGGGCGAGGCGGCCCAGTTTTTCCCCAGCGATGCCGCCCTGGCCAGCTGGATGGCGCAGGCCGACGAAGGCCGGGCGGCGGTGGTCTACGAGTAGGCGCGATGCTGCGGGCTGATCGGCTGGGGTCGTCCTATATCGCCAGCATTTTTTAGGTCTTTTGGGTCTTCTGCCCAGGCGTGGCGGGCGCAGGCAGCTATCAAATGATGAGCGACCGAATGGGGCGCCCGTACACGCCAGCGCCCTCGGGAGAGCCCCAGCTCACCGGTCGCGCGGGCGGAACTCCAGGATCATCGGCGTCGGTGCCGAGCCGTTAATCTCTTGGACGGAAGACAAAGGGAATGACGGACGGGACGCGCCCATCCACATCAGGAGGGAGTTTTCCGGTCTTGTCGATGGCTCTGAGCACCGCTTCGTCCCATGACTTGACTCCGCTCGATTTGGTCAGGCGGCGACTCAAAATCGTTCCACCAGGCCCAGTTCGAACTTCCACCTCAGCGGCAGCGTTGCCACTGATGTCGTCCGGATAAACAATGTTGGGTCGTACTTTCGCGGCAAGCTTGGCGCCGTAGCCGGCCGATGGTCCTGAATCGCGTTCGGCGTTGCCGCCGCCTTTGCCTTGACCGCTACCGGTTGCCGCCCCGGTCGCTGCGCCGCCATCACTGCCAGCCAGCTTTTGTAGACGAGCCAGTTCGGCTTTCTGGCGGGCATCCGACGCCTTCTTGTCGGCTTCGGCTTTCTTTGCCTCCGCGGCCTTGCGGTCGGCCTCGGCCTTGGCCTTCTTGTCCGCTTCGGCCTTCTCCTTCTTGGCGGCTTCTTCCTTTCGCTTCGCTTCTTCAGCGGCTTTCTTGTCGGCCGCTTCCTGCTTGCGTTTCTCTGCCGCGGCCTTTTCCTTCTTGTCGGCCTCCTGCTTGCGGCGGGCTTCCTCAGCGGCGTCCTGGCGCTCTTCCTCGCGGCGCCTGGCTTCTTCCTTGCGCTTCTGCTCAGCGGCTTTCTTCTCGGCTTCGGCCTTCTTCTTCTGCGCCAGCGCGATCTCGGCCTCGCGCTCGTCCGGCGTCGGGGCGGGCGGCGCGGCCTTGACCACGGGTTTGGGCGGCTCGGGTGGTGGTGGTGGCGCAGGCTTGGGTTCGGGCGCGGCCTTGATCTGGGGCACGGGCTGCGGAGGCGCGGCAGCGCGGGCCGCCGCGCGCTGGGGCACGGCCGACCAGAGCTCGGCCTCCACCGCCTCGTCGTTCGACAGGCGCCGCCAGTTCACGCCCCAGGTCAGCGCCAGCAGCAGCAGCAGGTGCGCCAGCAGCGCCAGGCTCAGCGCGCGCGGTATGCCGCCCTGGGGCGGCGGAGCGAACTCGTTGCGTTCGGCGATGCTGACGTTCATGCGAGGGGTGTTTACTTCACCGACAGGCCGACCCGCAGCACTCCGGCCTCGCGCAGCTTGCGCATGATGCCCATGACCTGCTTGTATTGCAGGTCGCTGTCGGCGGCCAGCATGACCGGCATGTCCGGGTTGTCCTTCAGCAGTTGCTTGATCTTGTCGACCGCTTCGGTTTCCGTGACCGATCCCGTCTGCAGTTCGCCGGCCAGCGAAATATCGCCCTTGCCATCGACCAGCACGTCCACCCGCTTGTCGGGCGCACGGGTGGATTTGCCCGCGCTTGGAATGTTGATCACCCCCGGCGTGATCACCGTGGCCGTGACCATGAAGATGATCAGCAGCACCAGCATCACGTCGATGAAGGGCACCATGTTGATCTCGTTGATGGTGCGGCGGCCCCGGCCGCGGGAGGCAACGGCTGGCATCTCAGTTCTCCTTCGGGTGCGTACGGTGGCATAGGCACAGCGTCACCTGTCCGGTGGCCGCGGAGCAGGCCTTGCGGGCGGACGCCGTGGAGCGGGCTTCGCCCGGCCACTGGCGTCGTCCCCCTTCCCGTCGGAGAAGGGGGAAGGCGCGAAGCGACTCATGGGGATGCTTCATCAATACCCCGTGGGCGTGCCGCTCTGGGGCTGGTAGTGGTGCACCCCCAGGTTGCGCTGGAGGATGTTGGAGAACTCCTCGATGAAGGTCTCCTGCCGGTTGGCCAGCCGGTCGATCTCGCGGGCAAAGCGGTTGTAGGCCACCACCGCCGGGATGGCGGCGAACAGGCCCAGGGCGGTGGCCACCAGCGCTTCGGCGATGCCGGGCGCCACCGTGGCCAGCGTCACCTGCTGCAGGCTGGCCAGACCGGTGAAGGCGTGCATGATGCCCCACACCGTGCCGAACAGGCCCACGTAAGGGCTGACCGAGCCCACCGAGGCCAGGAACGAGAGGTTGGATTCGGCCACGTCCATCTCGCGCTGGAAGCTGGCGCGCATGGCGCGGCGCGCGCCGTCGAGCAGGGTGGCCGGGTCCTGGATGCGGCGCTCGCGCAGTTTCTGGTACTCGCGCATGCCGCTGGCGAAAATGCGCTCCATGGGGCCGGCCGTCCTGGCGTTCTGCGCAGCGGAAGCGTACAGGTCGTTCAGGCTGGTGCCAGACCAGAAATCACGCTCGAAGGCCTCGTTCAGCGATTTCATGCGCTTGATGGCGCCCAGCTTGCGGAAGATGGCGGCCCAGCTTCCGATGGAGACGACGAGCAGCAGCAGCATCACGATCTGCACCACGAAGCTGGCGTGCAGCACGAGCTGGAAGATGGAAAGGTCCTGGTTCATGCGGATAGGCGTTGGACGATGTCTTCTGGAATGCGTGCCGGTCTCATGCGGTCAGCGTCGACCCAGCCGATGCGGATACTGCCTTCGCAGCACAGCCCCTGACCGGGTGCCTGGCCGACCAGGTGCGCCTGCTGCCGCAGCAGCAGCGAGGCGCGACCGGCTTCTTGGAGCCGGGCGGTGACGACAAGTTCATCGTCCAGCCGCGCCGGCCGGTGGTATTTGAGGCTGGCCTCGCTGACCACGAACAGCCCGCCGGTGCGCTCACGTAGTGCCTGCTGGTTCACGCCCAGGGAGCGCAGCCATTCGGTGCGGGCGCGCTCGAAGAATTTGAGGTAGTTGGCGTAGAACACGATACCGCCGGCATCGGTGTCTTCCCAGTAGATGCGGACCGGAAATTCGAACGTGGTCATTCGGGTTCGGTGGTCCGCAACGGTCAAGTGAGCAGGGCTTCCAGGCGGGCCACCGCGGCTTTGAGCTGCACCATCGAGTTGGCGGTGGAAAAGCGCACGTAGCGCGAAGTGTCGGCGTGGCCGAAGTCGCGCCCCGGCGTCACGGCCAGGTGGGCGCGCTTCATCAGCTCGAAGGCGAATTCCCAGCTGCCCGGCGGTTGGTCACGGTTGGCTTGACCCATGCCGCTATTGTATTCGGAGCGACCGGCAAACAGTTTGTTGCAGGCGGCGGTGCAGTCGGCCCAGGCGTAGAAGGCGCCGTCGGGCATCACGGGCACCGGCAGGCCGATGCGCTCGAGCTGGGGCACGAACCAGTCGCGCCGCGCCTTGAACTCGGCGCGGCGGCGCTCGTACTCGGCCAGGCTCTCGGCTTCGAAGCAGGCCAGCGCCGCGTGTTGCGACACCGTGCTCGGGCAGATGAACAGGTGCTGGGCGATCTGCTCGACCACCGGCACCAGCGCTTCCGGCAGCACCAGCCAGCCCAGGCGCCAGCCGGTCATGTTGAAGTACTTGGAGAAGCTGTTGATGCTGATGATCTGGTCGTCCAGCGCCAGCGCGCTCTGGCCGTAGGTGGCCTCGTGGCTCAGGCCCAGGTAGATCTCGTCGATCAGCGTCACGCCGCCACGCCCCTGCACCACCTCGTGGATGTGTCGCAGCTCGCCTGGGTGGATGGAGGTGCCGGTGGGGTTGGAGGGCGAGGCCAGCAGCACGCCGCGCGTGTGCGCCCCCCAGGCCTGCTCCACCTGCGCGGCGCTGAGCTGGAAGCGCTCGGCCGGGCCGCTGGGCAGCAGCACGGCGCGCGCGTCTGCCATGGCGACGAACTGGCGGTTGCAGGGGTAGCTGGGGTCCGGCATCAGCACCTCGTCGCCGGCTTCCAGCAGCGCCAGCGACACCAGCTGCAGCGCGGCCGAGGCACCGGCGGTGACGACGATGCGGCGCGCCGGCACGTCGAGGCCGAAGCGCTGGGCGTACCAGCCGCTGATGCGCTCGCGCAGCGCGTCCATGCCGGTGGCCTGGGTGTACTGCGTCTTACCGTCGCGGATGGCGCGCTCGGCGGCTTCCTGCACCAGCGGGGGGGCGGTGAAATCCGGTTCGCCGATGTTCAGGTAGATCATCGGCATGTCGGAGTGTGCGGCCTCGCGCGCGATGGCGCTGGCCGACTTGGCCATCTCCATCACGTAGAACGGTTCGATGCGCTGGGCGCGGGCGGAGATTCTCATGGAGCAGGGTGCTTGCCGCGGTCGGCGGACACTTCAGCCGCGCGCAGCTTGGGGGCCAGGCCGTTCAGCACGGCGTTGACGTACTTGTGGCCGTCGGTGCCGCCGAAGTCCTTGGTCAACTCGATGCTTTCGTTCAGCACCACGCGCCAGGGGATGTCGGGGCAGCGCAGCAGCTCGTAGGCGCCGATCCACATGCAGCCGTGCTCCACGGGCGAGATCTCGGCCAGCTTGCGGTCGAGCAGGGGCACGATCAGCGCGTCCAGGTCGTCCGCCAGTTCGACGCAGCCGTGCAGCAGGGCGTCGTAGTGGGCCGAATCGGCCTTGGCGAAGCCCTGCAGGTCGCGCGTGAAGGCGTCGACGCTGTCCACGTCGTTGCCGCCGACGAGGAACTGGTAGAGCCCCTGCAGCGCGAACTCGCGGGCGCGCGAGCGCGGTGACTTGGTGGACGACTTGCGGGCCGCGCCGCCGGTGGGGCGGTCCGGCTTGCCCGCCTGGGCCGCTCCGGTCATGCCAGGTCCTCCAGCAGGCGGGCCATTTCCACCGCCACGCGGGCGGCGTCGCGGCCTTTCTCGGACTGGCGGGCGATGGCCTGCGGCAGGTCTTCGGTGGTGAGGACGGCGTTGGCAATCGGCAGGCCCGCGTCCAGCGCCACCCGGCTGACGCCGGCACCCGATTCGTTGGCCACCAGCTCGAAGTGGTAGGTCTCGCCGCGGATGATGCAGCCGAGCGCGATCAGCGCGTCGTAGTCCTCGGTCTCGGCCAGCGCCCGCAGCGCCACCGGCACCTCCAGCGCGCCCGGCACGGTGACCAGGGTGATGTCGTCTTCGGCCACGCCCAGCGAGGCCAGCTCGGCCAGGCAGGCGTCGCGCAGCGCGTTGGTGATGCCTTCGTTGAAGCGCGCCTGCACGATGCCGATGGTCAGGCCCCGCCCGTCCAGATCGCCCTCGGCGCCCTTGTCTGCTGCTTGCATGGTGGCTTATTCCTTCTCGACGTAGCCGGTGACTTCCAGGCCGTATCCGCCTGCCATGCTGGGCAGCCGGCGCGGCGTGCCCAACAGCAGCATGCGGTGCACGCCGCAGTCGCGCAGGATCTGCGCGCCCACGCCGTAGGTGCGCAAATCCATGCGGCCGCGCTGCGGCGCATGGCTGGCACGTGCGGTGCCGTCGATCTGGGCCAGCAACTGGTCGGCACTTTCGCCGCAGTTGAGGAACACGGCCACGCCCTTGCCCTCGCGCGCCAGGTAGGCGAGGCTGGCGTGCACGTCCCAGGAGTGCATGCCGCGTTCGGTAGCCAGCAGATCCATGAGCGACAGCGGCTCGTGCACGCGCACGGGCACCACGTCCTGTGCGTCCCACTGGCCGCGCACCAGCGCCAGGTGCAGCTCGCCGCTGGGCGTGTCGCGGAAGGCGTGCAGCACGAACTCGCCGTGCGGGGTGGCGACGGGCCGGGTGGCCACCTTTTCCACCAGCGATTCGGTGCGGCTGCGGTGCTCGATCAGGTCGGCGATGGTGCCGATCTTCAGCCCGTGCTCGGCGGCGAAGCGCTGCAGGTCGGGCAGGCGCGCCATGGTGCCGTCGTCCTTCATGATCTCGCAGATCACGGCGGCGGGCGAGCAGCCGGCCATGGCGGCCAGATCGCACCCGGCCTCGGTGTGGCCGGCGCGCATGAGCACGCCGCCGTCCACCGCCTGCAGCGGGAAGATGTGGCCGGGCTGGACCAGGTCCGCCGCCTGGGCGTCGGGCGCCACGGCGGCCTGCACGGTGCGGGCGCGGTCGGCGGCGGAGATGCCGGTGGTCACGCCCTCGGCCGCCTCGATGGAGACGGTGAAGGCCGTGCCCATGCGGGTGCCGTTGCGCGCCACCATGGGCGGCAGCTGCAGGCGCTCGCAGCGCTCGCGCGAGAGCGTCAGGCAGACCAGCCCGCGGCCGAAGCGCGCCATGAAGTTGATGGCCTCGGGCGTCACGTGGTCGGCGGCCAGGATCAGGTCGCCCTCGTTCTCGCGGTCTTCCTCGTCGACCAGGATCACCATGCGGCCGGCGGCCAGTTCGGCCACGATGGTTTCGACCGGGGCGATGCCGGCTTCGGCGGGGGTGAGGTTGGAGGGCGGGGCGTTCATGGCAGGGAGGGTTTGGCGTGCGTCCAGGGCACTGGGACGCGGGCCTGGGCGCGCGCCATTCGGGTCAACCCTGCATTATCGGCGCTCGGGTGCGAGGGCCGGCCGCGGCAGGGTAAGACGCCCCGGCCGGGTGTTCAGAGAACTTCTGATTTGATAGCTGGCTGCGCTTGCCCTGCCTGGTCGAAAGGCCAATTCGACCATGAAAAGCCCGTGGCCGGGCCTGCGCCGATAATCGGGCGCGTCCATGTCGCTCGACCATCCCGTTCTCTCGTCCCTGCTGCCGGTGGTGCTGCTGATCGGCATCGGCTTCGTGGCCGGCCGCATGAAGCTGATCCGCGGCGAGGCCGTGCGCGATCTGTCCAACCTGGTGTTCCTGGTGCTGGTGCAGGCGCTGCTGTTCCGCACCATGGCCACGTCGCACCTGGAGCGGCTGGACCTGAAATCGGTGGTGCTGTATTACGTCGTCGCCGGGGCCATGTTCTTCGCGCTGCTGCTGATCCAGGGGCTGAACAGCCGCTCGGCGGTGGTGGCGCTGGCGGCCATCTTCAGCAACACGCTGATGATCGGCGTGCCGCTGGTGCAGCTGGCCTATGGGCAGGCCGGGCTGGTGCACCTGTTCACGCTGATCTCCATGCACGCGCTGGTGCTGCTGACGCTGGCCACGGTGGTGATCGAGCTGCTGGTGGCGCGCGAGCAGAGCCAACAAAGCCCGGGCCAGCAGCCGCGCCGCCACATCGCCGCCACGGTGGCGCGGGCGGTGAAGAACGCCATCCTGCACCCGGTGCCGCTGCCCATCATCGCGGGCTTTCTGTATTCGCTCACGGGCCTGGGCCTGGCGCCGGTGGTGGAGCGGCCGCTCAAGCTGCTGGGCGACGCGTTCGGGCCGGTGGCGCTGGTGCTGGTGGGCGTAACGCTGGCGCAGACGCAGATTGGTCGGCACCTGAAGGGCGCGCTGGGCATCTCGATGCTGAAGACCATCGTGCACCCGATCCTGATGGCCGCGGCGGGCTGGGCCCTGGGCCTGCGCGGGCTGCCGCTCACGGTGATGGTGGTGGCCGCCGCGCTGCCGGTGGGCGCCAACGTGTTCCTGTTCTCGCAGCGCTACCACAAGGCCGAGGACCTGGTGACGGCCAGCGTGGCGGTGTCCACCGCGATGGGGCTGGTGACGATTTCGGTGGTGATGGCGCTGCTGCGGCACTGGGCTTGAATCCGCGGGTAGGCGCAATTTGCTCTTGAAATGAGAGCTGGCTGCGGGCTCTGTGCAAGGTCTGGAGGCCGGTTTTGTTCAAAATCGCTTCTGCCGATTTCAACCGCCAGCCGTTCGGGCTGAGCCCTTCGGCAGGCTCAGGACAGGCCTGTCGAAGCCCTTGGGGTTGCTGGCGCTTTTTCGGCCGCATTTTTCCAATGAAATCGGCGCTTTTCCCATATTTGGCGGGCGCAGGCAGCTATTGAAAGCGTAGTGCCTCAGGATGCGTTGTAGGCCGGGATGTGCGCCCGGCGGCGCACCTACTTTCTTTTGCTTCGCCAAAAGAAAGTAGGCAAAGAAAAGGCGACCCCACTTGCCGTGTCCCTGCGCTTCGCTGCGGGCAACCTGCGATGCTCGGGCATGGGGCGGCGCTGCGGAACTCGCTTTGCGCTTGCAGCGCTCCGCTCGGACAGCCGCAGCGAGTCAGAGCACGAAGCGCGGCCATCCTTCGGTGTCCGCGCCCGCCCCACGCCCTGCGCTTCTCGGCACGGCCAGAGGGGATGGGGGAGAAGACGGGCCATCGCTGCGCTCGGCCCCAGAGCCGAACAACCGGGCGCATGGCCAGTTTTGGCGCTCCCAGAAGGCCGCGGAGCAGGCCATGCAAGCGACCGCCGTGGCCGGGCTTGTACCGGCCACTGGCGGTGCCCCCTTGAGGGGGGTGGCGAAACAAGCCGAAGGCTGTGGAGCCTGGGGGTGGGCCTTCTACGGCGCCAAGCGCTCCCGCACCCACGCTTCGCCTTCCAGCCGGTACCGCAGGCGGTCGTGCAGGCGGCTCTTGCGGCCCTGCCAGAACTCCCAGCGGTCGGGCTTGAGGCGGTAGCCGCCCCAGTGCGGCGGGCGCGGCGGGTGGAGCATGAACTTCGCGCCGTACTTGGCCGCTTCGGCCACCAGCCAGGCGCGGCCGGGGATGACCTGGCTTTGCGGGCTGGCCCAGGCGCCGATGCGGCTGTCGAGCGGGCGGCTGGCGTAGTACGCGTCGCTCTCGGCGTCGCCCACCTTTTCGACCAGGCCCTCGATGCGCACCACGCGTTCCAGCTCCACCCAGTGGAACTGCAGCGCGGCCCAGGGGTTGCCGGCCAGCTCCAGGCCCTTGCGGCCCTGGTAGTTGGTGTACCAGACGATGCCGCGCTCGTCGAAATCCTTGATCAGCACGATGCGGGTGGAGGGGCGCAGATCGCTGGCCACGGTGGCCAGGGTCATGGCGTTGGGTTCGGGCACCTCGCCCTTGCGGGCCTCGTCGAACCACTGGGCGAACTGGCGCATCGGGTCGGCGTGCGAGGCGTCCTCGGACAGTTCGGCGCGCTCGTAACTCTTGCGCAGCTGGGCGATGTCGTTCATGGGGTCGGGCTTTCGGTGGGGCAGGCGGTGATGCCGTCGGTCACGGTGCCTGGGATTCTTCTTCCGGCGCGGCATCGGCCGGCGGGGTGCCGGCGTGCGCCAGCAGCGCCGCCAGGCGGCGGTCGCGGATACCGTGGGCGGCCAGGGTGTCGAGGGTCTGGCGGGCGTAGTCCAGCGTGGTGCCGTAGCGACCGGTGGCTTCCAGGAAGATCTGGCGGTAGCGCTCGGGCGGCAGCTCGCCGGTGAAGGCCGGGCTGCGGCGCGACAGGGTGAAGGCCAGCGCCTCCACCCGGCCGTGCGGGGTGGCGCAGGGCAGCCAGCGCGGGTCGTACACGCCGGTGGGCATTTCGCGCCACCAGAGCTGCTCCAGCACCGCGTCGGCGTGGCGGTGCGGCACGCGGAAGGCCATGCCCTGGCAGCAGCCGCCCGGCAGCAGGGCGAACACCAGGCCCGGCAGTTCCGGCGTGCCGCGGTTGACGCGGCTCCACATCTTCAGCGCCCGGTGCCAGCCGTGCACGCGGGTGGCGTGGCGTTCGGTGAAGTCGAATTCGGGCCGCCAGATCAAGGAGGCGTAGCCAAACACCCACAGGTCGCTGCCGTGCGCGCCCTGCTGCTGGTGCCAGCGCTGGCGGGTGAGTTCCAGCAGCCGCTCCGGTTCGCGCCCGGGCAGGCGGAGGTGCTGGTGCTGTGCGTTCAGGTGCACCGCTTCGGTGCGTGGGCCGGTGGCCTCGGAGCTCATGGTGCGGACTTTATACAATCGCGCCACCAATCAACGGAGCGAAGAATGTTTTCCAACGACGACGATCAGGGACTGGTGCTGGGCGTGGTGTTCGGGGTGATCCTGCTGGCCATTGCCACCGTGCTGGGCGTTGCCCTGTACAAGACCGGCCAGCGCGGCGCGGCGCCGGCACCTGCCGCTGCCGTGGTGGCCATGCCCGGCCTGAACGCCGCGGCCGGCGCACCGGCCGCCGGTGAGGCGAGTGCCGGCACGGCAGTGCCGGATGCCGCCCGCGTGGTGGTGGAAGGCGGTGTCGTCAAGTTCTACTTCGCCAGCGGCAGCGCCGATCTGGCCCCCGGCGCCGCCGAGGCCCTGGGCGACGTGGTCAAGGGCGTGGCCGCCGGCAAGAAGGCGGTGATCAGCGGCTACCACGACACCACCGGCGACCCTGCGAAGAACGAGGAGCTGTCCAAGCAGCGCGCCTTCGCCGTGCGCGATGCGCTGGCCGCCCTGGGCATCGGCGAGGACAAGATGGAGCTGCGCAAGCCCGCCGACAGCACGGCCAGCGGCAACAACGCCGAGGCGCGCCGCGTGGAAGTCACGCTGGAGTGAGCTGCACTGGCGGCACGGCCCGCCGATCTATAAAAAGCCCGGCGCCGCCGGGCTTTTTCTTGGGCTGCCCGACTTGGCGACACAGGCGGCCCATGCTTTGAGAAGATATCTTTTTGATAGCTGCCTGCGCCCGTCATTCATGGGCTGGAGGCCAGTTTGGCATTGAATCTTCAGGCGGGCGACGTGCCACGCTACAGCGCGGCCGCGCGTCCCGCCGCCACGCCGCGCAGAAAGCCCAGGATGCCGCGGTCCACGCCCAGCGGCTGCAGCAGATCGGCCAGCAGCATCAGGTCGCGCGCGGCGCCGATGCTGGTCTGCAGGTCGGCCGCCTCGTCGTGCCAGCGCTTGGTGCGCGATTTGGGCAGCGCCGGCCGCACGGCGTCCAGGCAGTAGCGCGTGCGCTTGGCCAGCAGGCGCAGCCGGTGCTGGTGCTCGTGCACCTCGGGGCCTTCCAGATCGGCGTCGTCCAGCGCGTCGGCCTCGCGCGCCAGCCGCGTGTGCAGGCGTTTGGTGCGATCGGCCGCCCACGGGCCGATCCGGGCACCGGCCAGGTCGCCCGGCAACGAAGCGGCCGGCAGGGCGTGCAGCCAGCGCGCGGCGGCCAGCAGCGCCTGCCCGCAGGCCGGCTGCTGCATAGCGATCAGCAGCGCGGCGCGGCGCGTCTGGCGCGCGGCCTGCACGGCCGCTTCCATGGTGCGCCAGGCGGCGGCGCGGTCGGGGTCGCCCTCGATGTAGGTGTCGGCCCAGAGCGGCAGGGTTTCCAGCGCGGCGACGTCCAGGTCGCGCATGGCGCCCAGCGTCTTGAGCAGGGGGCGCAGAGCCTGCGTGTCGGGCGCGGCGGCTTCTGCCAGCAGCGGCTTGAACAGCCACAGCGCGCTGCGCCAGCGGCGCCAGCCCACGCGCGCCTGATGCACCAGCTCCGGCCCGTCAGAGCCCAGGACGCCTTCCAGGTTGGCGGTGAACTGGTCCAGCGCCTCGCCCAGCACCTGTTGTGCGGCCAGCGGCAGCGCGGTGTCGCGGGTCAGCGGCAGTGTCTGCGCGCGGCGCGGCGCGTGGGCCGTGCCGTCGGCCAGGCGCCAGCCGCGCTCCGCCTTGCTGAGGTGCGCGGGCAGCACCGCCAGGCTGCGCGCGATGCGCCGGGCCAGCACGAACAGCGCGTCCGCCGGGCCGGCCAGCAGCTCCAGTTCCAGCTCGCACAGCGGCTGGCGGCGCTCGCCGGCGCGCACCTCGCCCACGTCCAGCGCCACCTCGATGCGGCTGCCGCGCGCGCCGCGCACTTCCCACAGCGTGCGCGTGGCATGGGTTTCGAACACCGGCGCCAGCTCGCCGAAGCGGCGGCCTTCCGGGTCGAGCCCGTGCCAGGGCGTGGCCTGCAGCGCCAGCAGGTCGAGCCGGCCCTGGCGCACCGGCTGCTCCCATTCACCGCGCTGCGACAGGCCGCCCTGGCCACTGCCGGCGGTCTTGAAGGTCTGCAGCCACTGCGTGCGGGTACGCGCCTGGCCGGGCGCGGGTTCGCGCAGGCTGCGCAGGCGCAGCGCCGCCCTGGCGCCGCGCAGCAGCTGGTCGGGCGTGTCGAAGTAAAGGTTGCGCAGCACCTGCACGCGCGGCGCCACGCCGGCGAGCGGCGCCAGCAGGGCCAGCCGCGCGGCCAGATCGCGCGGGTCGGCGCCGGGCAGGGCGAGTTTCAGCTCGGTTTCCGCGGGTGCCGGGGGCGCGCTGCTGGCCTTCATGCGGGGTGGGTGGTGCCGGTGGTCAGATTGAGAGCGAAAAGTGCCTCAAGCCCAGGTGTGGCGGGCGCAGGCAGCTATGAAAAACGAAGTTTCTCACGAGGTGCTCGGAAAGGTGGCACGCAGCGCTGCAGCACAGGTGCCTCGGTCAGCGCAGACCCTGGCCCGTCGTCGCATCGTCGGCGCGCTGGATCAGCTCGATCTTGTAGCCGTCGGGGTCGGTGACGAAGGCGATCACGGTGGTGCCGCCCTTCACCGGGCCGGCCTCGCGCGTGACGTTGCCGCCGGCGGCCTTGATCTTGTCGCAGGCGGCGTAAGCGTCCGGCACGCCCAGGGCGATGTGGCCGTAGGCCGTGCCCATGTCGTACTCGGTGGTGCCCCAGTTGTAGGTCAGCTCGATCTCGGCCTGCCCGGGGTTGCCACCTTCATAGCCCAGGAAGGCCAGCGAGTACTTGTACTCAGGGTTCTCCGAGCGCCGCAGCAGCTGCATGCCGAGCACCTGGGTGTAGAACTGGATCGAGCGATCAAGATCGCCCACGCGGAGCATGGTGTGGAGGATTCGCATGGCCCGATTGTGCCCGTGGCCCGCCAGCGATGTGTGTCCGACGCATGACGGAGACAGGGGCGCTCAGGTTCGACGCCCAATGGCTTTAGGAACGAACTTGCCTGCAGGCCTTGATGGGCAGGCGCAGCCAGCTATTGATTCGATAGTTCAATGGGCCACCAGACAGGGTCCCGCCGTTCAACGTGCAGACCGGCGAGCGGTGCTCAGCAAGCCGCCCCAGATGGCCGCGGAGCAGGCCGCGTCAGCGAACGCCGTGCTCGGGCTTGCACCGAGCACTGGCGGTGTCCAGGAATAAGCCCCCACGCTCCCCGCTGCGCGGCTCGCTGCCCCCGGAGGGGACTCTCGCCCCTTCGGGCGGCCGGGCGGGGCTCGGGGGAAGGCGCCGAAAGCGCCTCAGGAGGGATCAACTCGCGGGAAGATCGAACACCAGGCAGGTGGTGGTGGCGTGCGCGTACAGCGTGCCGTCGGGGCCGACCAGCCGCGCCTCGGCGGTGGCCAGCTGGCGGCCGCAGTGGATCACCTTGCCTTCGGCGCGCACCCGCGGCACCCGGGGCGTGAGCGCCTTGACCATGTTCACGCCCAGCTCGGCCGTGGTGTAGGCGCGGCCCTGCGGCAGCATGGTGTGCACGGCGCAGCCCAGCGCCGAATCGAGCAGCGTGGCGAACCAGCCGCCGTGCACCGTGCCCAGCGGGTTGAACAGCTGTGGACCTGGCGTGCCCTGGAACACCGCGCGGCCGGGCGCGACCTCGACGAGGATGAAATCCAGCGTCTGCGCCATGGGCGCGTAGGGCACCTCGCCGTTCAGGATGGCCTGCATCAGCTCCAGACCGCTCATGCCCGCCACCTGGTCCATGCGCGTGACGCCCGGGCCGGGGCCCTGGTCGACGCGCTCGCGCACCGCTTTCTCCTGGGCGAGCCACTGGTCGAGCTGGTGCGGGCGGGAGGTCATGCGGTGTCCGATGGGGTGGATGGTTCGGCCATGATGCCATCGGCCCCGGCCGGGCAGGCGCACCACCGCGACAGCGCCGCCTGGACGGTCGCAGGGCTTGTCGGTCAGGCCGGGCCTGCGCCCTGCAGGGCCTGCAGCGAGCCGGGCGCCAGCCACACGGCGTGCCAGCCTACACGCACCAGGCGGCCTTCGCGTCCGTGCATGGCGCGTCGCGCCTCGTCTTCGGTGGCGAACCAGGTGTTGAAGGTGCCGCTGCCGTGGAGGCGCAGGTGCAGCAGATCCTGCGGCAGCGCGTGGCGCAGCGCCGGGCGCCAGGCTTCCCAGCTGGTGTGGCCGGCTTCGGCGGCCAGCAGGCGCAGCAGGTGCTTGCGCTGCACCGTGTGGCGCGCGCGATGCAGCTGCGGCAGGCTGGTGCCAGCCAGCACGCCTTCCGCGATCAGGCGACGCAGCACGGGCAGGGCGGTGGAAAGTTGGTCGGAACGCGCGGCACGGTGCAGGCGGCGCGCCTCGCGCAGCACCAGCGGCGCCGCGTCGAAAGGGGTGGAAGAAGAATCGGGCAAAGGCATACCGGCTCCATCAGGTGGCCTTGCCTCGCTCACAGGCCGGGAGGGTATGCAAGCGGATGCTTGCGCAGATGACGGGGTGCTCACGCTTTCGCGAGGCCGGCGCCCCCGCGCGCCGAAGGTAGTTATTTTAACGGTGCGTGCCGACCAGCCGCTGGCGCAGCTCCGTCTTGAGCACCTTGCCGTAGTTGTTCTTGGGCAGGTTGCTCACGAAAACATAGCGCTTGGGCCTTTTGAAGCGGGCAATCCGGGCCAGGCAGTGGGCGTCGAGCGTGGCCTCGTCCAGCGCGGTGCCGGCCTGGGCCACGACGAAAGCGACCACGTTCTCGCCCCATTCGGCGTCCGGCTGGCCGACCACCGCGACCTCGGCCACGCCGGCCAGCGTGAGCAGGGCTTCCTCCACCTCGCGCGGGTAGATGTTGCTGCCGCCGCTGATGATCAGGTCCTTGCTGCGGTCTTTCAGCGTGAGATAGCCGTCGGTGTCCAGCGTGCCCATGTCGCCGGTGAACAGCCAGCCGTCCTGGATGGCGGCGTCGGTGGCTTCGGGGTTCTGCCAGTAGCCAGCCATCACGGTATCGCCCTGCACCAGCACCTCGCCCACCTCACCGAGAGGCAGGTCGCGCCCCTGGCTGTCGGTCACGCGCACGCGCACGGGTGTCTGCGCCACGCCCACGCCGGCGATGCGTTCCAGATGGCGCGGGTGCGCGGTGTCGGCCAGGTCGGCGCGCGAGAGCACGGTGCCGGTCATCGGCGTCTCGCCCTGGCCGTAGATCTGAACGAAGCGTGGGCCCATCACGCGCAGCGCGCGCTGGATATCGGCCACGTACATGGGCGCGCCGCCGTAGACGATGGTCTTGAACGAGCGCGCGCAGTCGTCCTGCGAGAGGCCGGCGGCTTCCGCATGATCGACCAGCCGGCCGACGATGGTGGGCGCCGCGAACAGCGACAGCGCCCCCACCTCGCGCCCGAGCGCGAACAGCTCGGCCGGATCGACGCCGCCCGAGGCCGGCACCACGTGGCGCGCACCCGCCATCAGGTGCGGGATGGCGTAGATGCCGGCGCCATGCGAGATCGGCGCGGCGTAGGCGATGGCGTCGCCCTGCGCCACCGGGTCCACGTCGACGAAGTAGCCCAAGCCCATGGTCATCAGGTTGCGGTGCGTCAGCATCACGCCCTTGGGCCGGCCGGTGGTGCCGCTGGTGTAGAACAGCCAGGCCACGTCGCCCAGCTGCCGCCCGGCCACCGGCACGGCCAGCGCGTCGGGTGCGGGGGCGAGCAGGCCGTCGGCCTCGGGTGAATCGAGGGCGACCTGGCGCTCCAGCCCGGCCAGGGGCTCGGGCGCCACATCGGCCGTCACGAAGCCCCAGCGCGCGCCGCTGTTGGCCACGATCCATTCCACCTCACGCGGGTGCAGCTTGGCGTTCACCGGCACCGCCACCATGCCGGCCCACCAGATGCCCCACAGCGCTTCCAGGTAGCGCGGATGGTTGTGGGCAAACAGCAGCACGCGGTCGCCCTCCACCAGGCCGGCCTCGCGCAGGCGCTGCGCCAGGCCGGCACTGCGCGCGGCCCACTCGCCGTGCGTGGCGTGCAGCGTGCTGCCGCGCAGGATGGCCGGCGACTCGGGCCGTTGCCGGGCCTGCCTGACCAGCAGATGGGCCAGGGTCATGGTGCGTCTCCTTGTGGCTTGCTCTTCAGCCATTCTGGCCCAGGCTGGCAGCGGCCTGGGTCACGCGAGCGCCAGAGGCCACGCAAAGAACAGCTGGTGACCGTCGAGGTTGATCACCCGCGCATGAAAAAGCCCCGCCGGAGCGGGGCTTGGGCGTTGCGCGCGCGAGGTTGGTCAGGCGCGGCGGCGCAGGCGGCGCGCACCCATGCCGGCAGCGGCCAGGCCCAGGGCCAGCAGGCCCCATTCGCCGAGCGCGGGCACGGCCACGGGTGCGGTGGTGGCCCTGGGCCGGAGGTCGGTGCTGACGTTGCTGGTGATCACGCCGTTGTTGCACTGCGAGAGTTCGACCACGGTGCGGTACATGGGCACGGCGGTGCTGTCGCGCAGCGTCATCGTCACGGTGATGGGGGTGTCCTGGGGGATCGGGAAGCTCGCGGTCTGCTGGCCGCGGTCGTTGCTGTCCCAGAGCAGCCACGATCCCGCACCGTCGGGAAAGCTCCAGCCGAAGTACTCGTCCATGTAGGTCTGGCCGCCGGCCGTGGCGATGGTGTCGAAGTACCAAGTGCCGGTGGAAACGCCGGTCATGTTGATGGCGAATTCGGTGTCGCCGTCGCCGCAGCCGGAACTGGTCAGGCCGGTCACCGTCCAGGTCTGCGCGTGCAGCGGCAGGGCGGCCGCGCCCAGGGCGGCGGCGAGAAGCGGGGGCCTGCAGCGGGCAAGCAGGGCCGATGCAATGGATGTCACGGTTCACTCCCTTGGTTGGTCTGGCTGAAGGTGACGCCGTCCCGGCGAAGCCAGTGTTGTAGATCGATGGTACCAACCGATGCCGCTTTTCCCAAGCGGCCGTCAGGAGAAAGGCCAATTCATCCCTCGAATGAGGGAGGTTCGGCCCCGCAGCGCGGGTGAGGTGCTGTGGCGCAGGCGGTCGGTGCTAGACCGGCACCGTGTAGTTCAGTGCCATGCGGCCGCCGTCCACCATGATGATCTCGCCGGTGATGTAGCTGGCGGCGTCGCTGGCCAGGAAGGCCACCACGTCGGCGATCTCGCCGGGCTCGCCCAGGCGCTTGAGGGGGGTGCGCATCATGATCTTGGTGCGCGCCTCGTCGCTGGTGAGCACCGCCTTGGCGGCCAGCTCGGTGGCGATGGTGCCGGGGCCGACGGCGTTCACGCGCACGCCCTGGTCGGCCAGCGCCAGCGCCATGGCGCGCGTGAGCTGGTTGATGCCGCCCTTGCTGATGTTGTAGCTGGCGATGTTGGGAATCGCCACCACACTGTTCACCGAGCTCATGTTGACGATGCTGCCGCTGCCGGCCCGGGCCATGGCACGCGCCACCGCCTGCGCCACCAGGAAGGCACCCTTGAGGTTGACGCGCAGCACGGCGTCGAAGTCCTCCTCGGTCACGTCAAGAAAGTTGGCGGCCTTGAAGATGCCGGCGTTGTTGACCAGCACGTCGATGCGGCCGTGCCCGGCCAGCACCTCGGCCACCAGCGCGTCGACCTGGGCCTTGTCGCCGACGTCGCAATGCACGTAGCGCGCGCCCAGTTCGGCGGCGAGCTGGCGGCCGCGCTCGTCGGCCACGTCGGCGATGACCACCTGCGCGCCTTCGGCGGCGAAGCGGCGCGCGCAGGCCTCGCCGATGCCCTGGGCGGCGCCGGTGACGATGGCGACACGGCCCTGCAGGCCGAAACAGATGCGGGAGGAGGCTTTGGCGGTCATGGTCGAGAGGCTTTCGTCAGACGTGAGTTTTTTTAGAAGAAATCGGGCTGCAGCCATTATGTGGCGGGCGCAGGCAGCTATTATAAAAAGAGCATTCGAGGCCCGGTCTCATGGCGTCTTGCCGGCTTCGGGCGCGCTGGTGGCGGCTGGTTCGAGCCGGCGGGCCAGCGCTTCGTGGCCGGCGCGGCGGGCGTAGTCGGCGGCGCTGGCGCCGCGCTGGTCGAGGCGCGCGCGGTCGGCGCCGGCGGCCAGCAGCACGCGCACCATGCCGTCGTCGCCGCGCATGGCTGCCAGCATCAGCGCCGTGCGGCCGGCAGCGTCGGCGGCGTTGGGGGGGGCGCCGCGCTCCAGTGCCTCGATCACCAGCTTGGGCCGGCCCTGGGTAGCGGCGGCCAGCAACTGCTGCGAGGGCGAAAGGGCCTGCGGTGCTTCTTCCTCGCGCCGGAGCAGCTCCGAGATCCTGGGCGGGGCGGAAGCCTTGGCTGCGGGGGCGGGAGCCGCCGTGCTGGCGCCGGCAGCCGTGCTGCCGCTGGCGTCGGCGCGCTCGGGCGCCGTGAAGGTCGACGGTGCTTCAGCGGCGTCCGCGGCGGTGGTGGCCGAGCCTTGCGCGCGGCCCATTGCTTCAGGCGCGGTGCGTTGCCCCGCCGCGGCTGCCGGTGCCGGTGCCGGCGCAGCCCCGCGGAGCGCCGGCGAGGGCGCACGGGCGGGTGAGGCAGCTTCGTCGCCGGCCGGAGGCGCTGGCGCCGCAACCGGCGCTGGCGGCGGCGGCAGTGGCGCAGCCGGAGCTGCGGCCGAGGGTGTCGGCATGCCGGCCTTGGCGCGTGCCTCTGATACGGCTTCCGGTGGCGCCCCGTCGGCGTGGGTACGGGCGGCTTCTCCGTCGTGGGTCGGCTGCGCGGCGGGGGCGGTGGCCGGGGCTGATTTCGCGGGCTCGCTTCTTCGTTCGGCTCGTCCCTCGGCGCGGGGCGGTGCGGCGGGCTTCTGGGGCGCGGGCGGAGGAGCCGCCGGGGCGTTGGACTCGGCCAGGGGGGCTGGTGCTGGTGCAGGCGCCGGTTCCGACTCCGGCTGCCGGGGCGCGGCGGGCGCGGGTGCGGCAGTCGTTGCGCCGGGCTGCCGTTCCGCGGCCGGCGCTAGACCGGGAGCGGCGGCCGGTGCGGGCGCCGTCATCGCCGATGGGGTCTGCGGTTCGGCAGCAGTGGCTTGCGCGGACGGGGTGGGCGCGGGGGCGTCGGCCACCTGGCCGCTGTCGCTCACGGTGCCCTCCTGGGCTGACGGCGCGCTGCGGCCCAGGCCCACGTCCTGCTCGGTCTGCGGGCTGCGGCCGAACTGCAGCGCCAGCAGGCCGGCCAGGCCCAGCACGGCGACGCTGGCGACGGCGCGGATCGGCCATCGGTGGTCGTTGGCGGCGGGTCGCGTCGGCGGCCTTGGCAAAGCCCTGGTCTCGATCAGCCGCAGATGCGACGCCGGATCGCCCGGCGCGGTGGGCGGTGGTTCGTCCGTGCCGCCGGCCGCATCCATGCCTTCGGCGTGGCGCCACGCCTGCATCTGCGCTTCGGCCAGCACGGCGGCGCGCACGTTCGGGTCGGGCTGGGCCGCGTCGAGCTCCGCCGCCTCCTGGTAGCGGGCCAGCAGGTCGTCGTCCATGGGCGGACCGCCGGGCGGGTGGCCGGATGGGTTCATGGGCGCGTTCATGCCATTACCTCCAGCGTGCGGCGCAGCGCGGTGCGGGCGTAGCGCAGGCGGCTCTTGGCGGTTTCCAGGCCGACGCCGGTGGCTTCGGCGATCTCGACCACGCTCATGCCGCCCTCGGCCTGGAGCAGGAAGGCTTCGCGCTGGGCGGCGGGCAGCGCGTCGAGCGCGGCGAGCAGGTGCTCGGCCTGCTGCTTCGACTCGATCCGGCGCACCGGGCCGAAGCCGGAGTCGGCAGGCAGCTGGTCGGCCAGGCGTTCACCGTCCTCGCCCTCGGCTTCCAGGCTGGCATGCGGGCGGCGGGCGCGCAGGTGGTCGACCAGCCGGTGGTGCGCCAGCGTGAACAGCCAGGTGGAAAAACGCGCCACCGGGCGGTCGGGCGCGGCGGCGCTGGGGGCGTAGCGGGGCCCGGCGCGGGCCACGCTGAACCACACTTCCTGGGCCAGCTCGTCGGCGCTCGCGGGTTCGCCGATGCTCCTGTAAACGTAGCGCCACAGACGCAGATGGTGACGGTCGTACAGGATTTCGAAGGCGCGGGCGTCACCGGCAGCGTAGGCTTGCATGAGCTGCTCGTCGGCGGGCGCGGCCTCGGGGGACATGGGCCGGATTATGGCGGCCGGCCCACGCAGGCCGAGGGGCGACCTCGGAAGGTGTGAATGAATCCCGCGTGCCCGAAAGGGCCGCCGGAAGCTGGCCGATCAGGGCGCCAGGCGCAGACGTGGCTCGTGCCACGGCGGGCATTGGCAACGCCGGGCGTGCGGGTTCCGGCGGCCAGGGCGGGCATGTGGGTGTCGTCAACGCCTTCTCAGTGCGGCGGATCGGGCACGTAGCCCGTGGCAGGCGCGTCCGGGAAAGGCAGCGGCCGGCGCGGCTGCGGCTCCCAGGCCGGCAGCACGCCGCGCGCCACCAGGTTCTCGCGGCTGTCGTAGCGCAGCACGATCACCTCGTCGGGGCTGCTGCTGCGGCGCTCGAACGCGGTGTGCGTGACCCAGGAGCTTTCGCGCGCGCCGTGGCCGGTGCCCAGGCTGGGAGCGGGCGCCGGCATCGCCTTGGCGCGGCCGGTGGCCTGGGCGCCGGCATCGGCCCGTGGTTCGGCGCGGGCCTCGGCGGCGGGGCTGGCGGCTTCGGCGCGGGCCTCGCGGTCGGCGGGCGCGGCGGAGCCGAACTCGCCGCTGCCCGGCTCCCAGCGGCGGCGCGGCATGGGCGCCACGGGCGGATAGGGGGGCGGCGGCGGTTCGTAGCGCTCGCGGAACACGGCGACGCCGATCACCCCCACGTTGTCCGGCCGACCGGTGCGCGCGGCGTAGGAACGCGGCAGCGCGGTGAAGTGGAACTGTGCCACTTCGGCGTCGCTCTTGCGCCAGCCGGTGATCTGCGCGCGCTGCCAGGGCGCCAGCACGTAGCCGGTCTGCTCCCAGGCGGCGGTTTCGCCGGAGACAACGTTCACGCCGTCCACCGAGGTGACGGCCAGTACGCGCCCGCCGCCGGTGTTGCCCAGCTGCAGTGCGTAGCGCGCGCCGGGGCGGCCGGCGATCCAGTACTCGCCCTGATGGCGGTAGATGGGCAGTGTTTCGCCGCTGTCGCGGTCGATCACCTGCAGGTCGGCGATGCGCCCAACGGCCTGCGCCGGCAGCGCGGGCAGCAGGGCGAGCGCCCCCAGGGCCACGAGGGCCAGGCGGCGGGTGAGGGCGGTGCGGTGCGGGAAAGGCATGTCGGTGCTCCGTGGTTGGACGTGGACATGGCGTGAAACGGTGCCGGGGCGAGGATGGGGTTGCACACCGGCAGCGGGATTGCAAGCATTTGTTGCGGCGCGGATGGGCGGCCGGGCAGCGGGACGGGCCACGCGCCTCTGCTACAAAGCACGCCTGTCCAGCCACCAGCCACGACCTGCCGCCATGCCCGACACCGCCACGATGACGCTGCCCGAACTCTTCACCGACGCCGACGGCCGCGCGCGCTGGCGCGAGCGCGTGCTGCCGCTGGCCGAGGGCTCGCCGGCTTCGCGGCTGACGGCGCTGGCGCCCAGCGGCGGCTCGCAGTGGCGGCGCAGCCCGGCCGGCTTTGCCAGCCAGTTCCACTGCACCACCACACCGCAGTGGCTGGTGGTGCTGCGCGGGCGCATGGAGATCGGCCTGCAGGACGGCAGCCGGCGTGTGTTCGGGCCGGGCGAGTGCTTTTATTCCAACGACACGCTGCCGCCCGGCGCCACCTTCGACGCCACGCTGCACGGCCATTGCAGCCGCGCGCTGGGCGACGAGGGCTTGGAGACGCTGTTCGTGAGGGATTGAGGGTGCAGGTGCCGCCGGCGTCGGGTGCTTCCGTGGGGGGTGAATGCTACTGATTGAATAGCTTCTTGCACCCGCCAGATAAGGACGACAGGCCTGTTGGTCTCATAAAAAAACGCCGCATTCCAGAAGGCATGCGGCGTTTTCCTGAGGGCGGCCGGTCAGCGCGGGAAGCCGCCGCTGCGGCGGTTGCCGCCGCCGCCGCCACCGCCGCCTCCGCGGTTGCGCTTGTTGCGGTTGCCGCCGCCTTTGCCCATCACATCGATGCTGGTGCGCATCGGGTCGGGCTGGCCGGCCGCGCCGTGGCTGGGGCCGCGGTTCTCGCGCCGGCGGCCGTGGATGTTGGTCTGCAGCGGATCGATGTGGCGCGGCAGGTGGTCGGGCTCGCGGTCGTCCTCGTCGTCGTAGCCGCCGTCGTGGCGGGCCGGCTGCTGATGGGTCTGGCCCTGGTGGTGGCTCTGGCCCTGGCCCTGGCCCTGGCCTTGCTGCGCGGGCGCACCGCCATTGCCGCCGCGGCGGCCACCGCGCCGGCGGCGACGCTTGTTGCGGCCTTCGCCGGGTGCGCCGTTGGGGGCGCCGCCCTGGTTGCCTTCACCGTCGGCCAGCAGGGCTTCGTCGGCCTGCTCGCCGTCGGCCATGTCCTGTCGCGGCGCCTGACCGTTGGCGGCGGGGCGGCCCCGGCCACCGGCGCCGTTGCCACGGCCGCCACCCTGGCCCTGGCGGGCCTTGTTGTCGCGGATGCGCTGCATCATCTCCTGGCGCGCGGCGCGGGCGGCGGCGGCCATGACGTCGCGGCCGGGTGCCGGGCCGAGGCCGCCCCACAGGGTCTGGCGGCCCATGGCAATGGGTTCGGCCTGCTCGCCCTCGGCCGGGCCGAAGCCGTCGAGGATGCGCACGGGGATCTGCTGGCGCGTGAACTTCTCGATGGCGTGCATGAAGCCTTCTTCGTCCATGCAGACCAGGCTCACGGCTTCGCCGCTGGCGCCGGCGCGGCCGGTGCGGCCGATGCGGTGCACGTAGTCTTCCGGCACGTTGGGGATCTCGAAGTTCACCACGTGCGGGAGTTCGTCGATGTCGATGCCGCGGGCGGCGATGTCGGTGGCCACCAGCGCGCGCAACTCGCCGCTCTTGAACTCGCCCAGCGCCTGGGTGCGGGCGGTCTGGCTCTTGTTGCCGTGCAGCGCCATGGCCTTGATGCCATGCCTGGTCAGGTACTCGGCCACGTGGTTGGCGCCGAACTTGGTGCGCGTGAACACCAGCACCTGGCTCCAGTCGCCGTCACCGATCAGGTGCGCCAGCACTTCCTTCTTGCGCTCGCGGCCCACCGGGTAGATGACCTGGGCGATGCGCTCCACCGTGGTGTTGGGTGGCGTGACCTGGATGCTCTTGGGGTTCTTGAGCAGGTTGCCGGCCAGCTGGCGGATCTCGTCGCTGAAGGTGGCGGAGAACAGCAGGCTCTGCTTGGCCTTGGGCAGCAGCGCCAGCACCTTCTTCACGTCGTGGATGAAGCCCATGTCGAGCATGCGGTCGGCTTCGTCGAGCACCAGGATCTCGACGTGCGAGAGGTCGATGTGGTCCTGCTGCTCCAGGTCGAGCAGGCGGCCGGGCGTGGCCACCAGGATGTCGACGCCGCGGCGAATGCGGTCGATCTGCGGGTTCTGCCCCACGCCGCCGAAGATCACGGTGGAGCCGAGCTGCAGGTGCTTGCCGTAGGCCTGCACGGCTTCTTCCACCTGGGCGGCGAGTTCGCGCGTGGGGGTGAGCACCAGGGCGCGGATGGCGCCGGTCTGCTGCGCCGGGCGGCTGCTGAGCAGCTGCAGCATGGGCAGGGTGAAGGCGGCGGTCTTGCCGGTGCCGGTCTGCGCGCCGGCCAGCAGGTCGTGGCCCTCCAGCACGGCGGGGATGGCCTGCTGCTGGATCGGGGTGGGCTGCGTGTAGCCCTGCTCTTGCACGGCTTGCAGAATGGCCGGAGCCAGGTTCAGTTCTTCAAAGTTCATTCACGGTGGCGCCTGCGAAACGTAGGTGGCGCGTGGCGATGGGCCTGATCCGCCAAGCAGGGTGCCGGCAGCCAGTCAAAAGACCCATCGGGTTTCTGGGCGGGAGAGGGCACCGGAGGCCTGGGCCGCTTCATCCCCAGCAAGAACGCTGACGCTGCGGGCGTACTGGTGTTCCGCAGGTGCCGTTATTATGGCACGGACACGGCCGCCCGCCGTCAGCACGCCGCACCCATGTCCGTCACCACCACGTTTGGCTACAGCGCCGCCGAGGACCGGCTGTGGGTCAGCTGCAGCGCCTGGAACACGCGACTATGGCTCACGCGGCGCATGGTGCAAAGCGTGGTGTCGTCGGTGGCGCAGGTGCTGGAGACGGTGGCGGCGCAGCCCGCCGGCGAGCCCGCGCCGCCCGGCGCCGAGGGCGCCGCGCGTGAGCACGATGCCTCGCTCAACCAGCCCCAGCCCGGCGAATCCGGGCGCGCGCTCACGCTCGGCCGCGACAGCGAGGAGGGCGCCGCCGAGCTCGCCGCGGCGCCGCTGTGCACGCGTTTTCGCGTCACCGGCACGGTGCGCAACGCCGAGCTGGTGTTTGGCACCCGCGAGGGCGACCGCAGCGTGCAGCTCAGCCGCGTCGGCCTGCACCGCTGGCTGCACGCGCTGCAGATGGTGCTGGCGCGCACCGACTGGCACGAATGGCAGGCGCCGCCCGAATGGCTGACGCGCAGCTACCTGCCGCCGGCGCTGCAGAACCTGCTCACCACGGCGGCCGGCCCGGCCGCAGGCGACGCGCCTCCGCCCGCCGCCTGAAAGCCGCGCGCGCCCGCTGCGGGCTTGACAAGCAGGGATAATCGAACCATCCACATGCTCCGCGGTGCCGCGTGCCCAGCGCCTTTGCCAACTGCCGGAGTTTCAAGCCAAATCGCCTTCCAGCCCTTTCGTGGCGGGCGCAGGCAGCTATCAATTCAAGAGTAATCGGAGAAGTTTCCGCATGGCCCAGTACGTCTTCACCATGAACCGCGTCGGCAAGATCGTGCCGCCCAAGCGGCAGATCCTGAAGGACATCTCGCTCAGCTTCTTCCCGGGCGCCAAGATCGGCGTGCTGGGCCTGAACGGTTCGGGCAAGTCCACGCTGCTGAAGATCATGGCCGGCATCGACAAGGAGATCGAGGGCGAGGCCACGCCGATGCCCGGCCTGGACATCGGCTACCTGCCGCAGGAGCCGCAGCTCGACCCCGAGCACACCGTGCGTCAGGAAGTCGAGCTGGCCATGGGCGAGGTCAACGCGGCCAAGGCCCGGCTGGAAGAAATCTACGCCGCCTACGCCGAACCCGATGCCGACTTCGACGCCCTGAGCGAGGAGCAGGGCAGGCTCGAAGCCGTGATCGCCGCCGCCGGCACCGACAGCGAGCACCAGCTCGAGATCGCCGCCGACGCGCTGCGTCTGCCGCCGTGGGACGCCGTGATCGGCAAGCTCTCGGGCGGCGAGAAGCGCCGCGTGGCGCTGTGCAAGCTGCTGCTGTCCAAGCCCGACATGCTGCTGCTGGACGAGCCCACCAACCACCTGGACGCCGAGAGCGTGCAGTGGCTGGAGATCTTCCTGCAGCGCTTTGCCGGCACCGTGGTGGCCATCACCCACGACCGCTACTTCCTCGACAACGCGGCCGAGTGGATCCTCGAACTGGACCGCGGCCACGGCATCCCGTACAAGGGCAACTACTCCACCTGGCTGGAGCAGAAGGAGGCGCGCCTGAAGCAGGAGCAGCGCACCGAGGACGCGCGCGCCAAGGCGATGAAGAAGGAACTGGAATGGGCGCGCCAGAACCCCAAGGGCCGCCAGGCCAAGAGCAAGGCCCGCCTGGCCCGCTTCGAGGAACTGTCCGACTACGAATACCAGCGCCGCAACGAGACGCAGGAGATCTTCATCCCCGTGGCCGAGCGCCTGGGCCATGAGGTGTTCGAGTTCAAGAACGTCTCCAAGAGCTTCGGCGACCGCCTGCTGATCGACAACCTCAGCTTCAAGGTGCCGGCCGGCGCCATCGTCGGCATCATCGGCCCCAACGGCGCGGGCAAGTCCACGCTGTTCAAGCTGATCGCCGGCAAGGAACAGCCCGACAGCGGCGAGATCGCCGTCGGCAAGACCGTGCAGATGGCCTTCGTCGACCAGAGCCGCGACGACCTGGCCAACGACAAGACCGTGTGGGAAGACATCTCCGGCGGGCTGGACATCATCACCGTGGGCAAGTTCCAGATGCCCAGCCGCGCCTACTGCGGGCGCTTCAACTTCAACGGCGGCGACCAGCAGAAGAAGGTCGGCATGCTCTCCGGCGGCGAGCGCGGCCGCCTGCACCTGGCCAAGACGCTGATGCAGGGCGGCAACGTGCTGCTGCTGGACGAGCCTTCCAACGACCTCGACGTGGAAACCCTGCGCGCGCTGGAAGACGCGCTGCTCGAGTTCGCCGGCAGCGTGATGGTGATCAGCCACGACCGCTGGTTCCTCGACCGCATCTGCACCCACATCCTGGCCGCCGAGGACGAGGCGCAATGGGTCTTCTTCGATGGCAACTTCCAGGAGTACGAGGCCGACAAGGTCAGGCGCCTGGGCGAGGAAGGCGCGCGGCCGCACCGCGTGCGCTACAAGGCACTGAAGTAACGCGGCCCGCCCGGCGCCGGATCAGGAGAACACCGCGTGGACGCCCAAGACGTGCTGGTGGTGACCGCGTTCGACGGCCGGTACCTCGATCTGGCCGAGGACATGGCGGCCTCGTTCCGCCGCGCCTACCAGAACCGTTACCGCCTGGCCGCCGTGGTGTTCGGCGGCTGCGAGCCGCCTGCCGCGCTGGCCTCGCAATTCGACGTGCTGGTCCGGGTGCCGCCGGTGGCGGCGCTCGACAGCGCGCACGGGTACGACCTGGCCTACCTCGGCATCAAGCCCGGGCTGCGGGAGCTGTTCCCGGGCTACGCCAGCTACTGCTGGGTGGACGCCGACTGCTGGTTCCAGGGTGCCGAGTCGCTGCCGCGCATCCTGGCCGGCGTGCCCGGCTTCGCCATCGCCATCCACCCCGAGTTCGACGTCCACTACCTCAACTACCCCACGCCATCCGACCGCACCCTGCGGATCTATGAGACCAACGAAGGCGACAGCCTGGACGGGATGCCGTTGAGAATGCCCATGCTGAACGCCGGGGTCTTCGCCATGAAGGCGGACTCGCCCGTGTGGTCGCTGTGGGAGGCTGAGCTGCGTTCGCTGCGCCAGCGGTACGACGCGGGTGAAAAGGTCTACTTCTCGGACCAGATCCCGCTGCACAAGGTCGTCTACCAGCACAAGCTCTCGGTGTATCCCCTGCGGGCGGTGGACAACTGGCAGACCTGTGCCAGCCTGCCCTTCGTGCACCGGCCGTCGAAACTGCTGCGGCTGCCCACCCCGCCGTATGAGCCGCTCGGCATCGTGCATCTGGCCGGGGCGACCATCAAGACCAAGAGCTTCGCGGTCGATGGGGGCACGACCACCTTGCGCTACCGGGACCTGCTCAGGTTCTTTGGCGACCAGGCGGCGATTTAGCGGGCTCAGCTGAGCACGTGGTCGCGCGGCTCCGGCTGAGGCGGCCAGGCCTGGCGATCGACGCCGATGGCCTCGAGCAGCGAGGTTTCGATGGTCCAGCAGATGGCGTCCAGCGCCAGGTCGTTGGGCTCGGCGCCGAAGGGCTCCTCGATCTCCGAGCCCAGCGCTTCCAGCGCGAAGAAGGTGTAGGCCACGAACACCACGATCAGCGGCGTCATGGCGCCGATCGAATCCACCAGCCCGAAGGGCAGCAGCAGGCAGTAGAGGTAGATGGTGCGGTGGATGATGACGCTGTAGGTGAAGGGGATCGGCGTGTTCGCCAGCCGCTCGCAGCCGCCGATGGCGTTGCCGATCTGGGCCAGCGGCTGCTCCATGGCCGGCACCAGCGCTGGTGCCACGCGGCCCTGCCGGCGCAGCTCGCCCAGCCATTCGCCGGCCATCTGCAGCAGGGCGGCGGCCGGGTAGCGCGCGGCAGCCACGCGCGCGGCTTCGCCGGCGGGCAGCAGGCGCGCCATGTCGGCCGCGGCATCGCTGCCGCGCAGCTGGTGGCGCCGCGCGTGGCCGAGGGCGATCAGCCGGCGCGCCAGTACGGACGCCTGGGCCTGATCGCCATCCACCAGCGTGAGCGCGTGCCGCACGGCGGCGCGGCATTCGATCAGCAGCGAACCCCACAGCACGCGCGCTTCCCACCAGCGGCTGTAGCTGGTGCCGTTGCGAAAGCCCAGGAAGATGGCCAGCGTGAGCCCGATGAGCGAGAAGGGCACGAAGTTGAGCGGCACCTTCCAGCGCAGCACCTGGCCGTGCACCACGGTCACCACCAGCGCCAGCACCAGCACCGCCACGAGCTGCGGCAGGATCTTGCGCAGGATCGAGCCGCGCCAGACGAACAGCAGGCGCAGCCAGTTGGGGCGGGGGCGGACGATCATCGATGCGTGGCGGCGAATGGCGGCATGCGATGGTACGACGGCGGGTGTGGCACCGCGGGGGGCCGGCTATGCTTTGGCGCAACCCTCCCATTGAAGCATCACCATGCGCACATCGCCCCATGCCGCCCCGCGACAGCGTTCGCGCCTCCGGTTCCCGCTGCCGCAAGGGGCGCTTGCATGAACCTCCTCAAGGCAGCCTGGCGGGCGGCGATGGCCATCAGGTGGTCGGTGCTGGCCTGCGTGGTCGGTGTGGTGCTGGCCTTTCTCAGCATGGGGCTGCTCGGGCTGGGGCTGTACGTCGCGGTGTCGCCGGTGACGGGCCTGCGCTTTCCGGGGATGGACGAGTGGCACGGCGACTGGGTGTGGCCGGCCACGCTGGGCGCCGGCATGCTGTGGTCGTTCGGCTTTCTGCTGGCCGGCTGGCTCAACCACCGGTTGCGCACACGGATGGGGGTAGGGCGCTGGCCGCGGCGGCTCGCCTACCTGGGCGTGCTGTGGCTGTGGGCGCTGCTGGTGTGGTGGCTGCTGCTGGCCGGGGCGCCGCTGTGAAGCTGCGACCCTACCTCCAGGTGGACGACATCCCTTTCTCCACCACCCGGGAGGAGTTGCTGCAGCAGCGTGGCGCGCCGCTGCACGCCGAGCGCAACAGTGTCGGCCTGGCGGCGCTCGACTACGGCGACGTGGTGCTGCGTTTCCAGGATTCCGGCCGGCTGGAAGAGGTGACGCGGCGCGCGCCGGTGCTTTATCTCGGCCCGGTGGACGTGCCCTTCGCCGGCCTGGCGGCCTTCATGCGCCGGGAAGACGCGCAGGCCTTCGAGCGCGCGGGCTTCCTGGTCAGCCCGCGCTACGGCCTGGCCTTCGTGCCGGGCGAGCCGGACTGGGTGACCGCGCTGGCCGCGCATTGCATCGACACCTGGCGTGCGCTTTGAACCGGAAACTGATGAAGTTTACTATGATTTGAATAGCTGCCTGCGGCCGTCAATCAAGGGCTGCAGGCACAAAATGCTTGAAAATCCGGGTTTGGTCGGGATCCACGCGCTCTTCCTCCCGCAAGGGATCCATCCACGCCACGGTGGCTTAAAGTAGCGCTCCATGACGCCCTCCGACCTGCCCACTTTCGACGACGTGCGTGCCGCCGCCGCGCGCCTGCAAGGCCACGCGCACCGCACGCCGGTGCTGACCTCGCGCACGGCCGACGCTGCCACCGGCGCGCAGTTCTTCTTCAAGTGCGAGAACCTGCAGCGCATGGGCGCCTTCAAGTTCCGCGGCGCCTTCAATGCGCTGGCGCAGTTCGACGCCGCCCAGCGCCGCGCCGGCGTGGTGGCGTTCTCGTCCGGCAACCACGCGCAGGCGGTGGCGCTGGCGGCGCGCCTGCTGGGCATGCCGGCCACCATCGTGATGCCGCACGACGCGCCGGCCGCCAAGCTGGCCGCCACGCGCGGATACGGTGCCGAGGTGCGCCTGTACGACCGCTACACCGAAGACCGCGAGCAGATCGGCCGCCAGCTGGCCGCCGAGCGTGGCATGACGCTGATCCCGCCCTACGACCACCCGCACGTGATCGCCGGCCAGGGCACGGCGGCGCTGGAACTGCTGGAAGACGCCGGCCCGCTGGACGCGCTGTTCGTCCCGCTCGGCGGCGGCGGCCTGCTGTCGGGCTGCGCGCTGGCGGCGCGGGCGCTGGCGCCGGGCTGCAAGGTGTTCGGCGTCGAGCCCGAGGCCGGCAACGACGGCCAGCGCTCGCTGCGCGAAGGGCGCATCGTGCACATCGACACGCCGCAGACCCTGGCCGACGGCGCGCAGACCCAGCATCTGGGGGACTACACCTTCGCCATCATCCGCGACAAGGTGGACGACATCCTGACCGCCAGCGACGCCGAGCTGGTGGAGGCCATGCGCTTCTTCGCCGAACGCATGAAGCTGGTGGTGGAGCCCACCGGCTGCCTGGCCTTCGCTGCCGCGCGCCGCGTGGCTAGCCAGTGGCAGGGCCGGCGCGTGGGCGTGGTGCTGAGCGGCGGCAACGTCGATCTGGCGCGCTATGCGCAGCTGCTGGCGGGGCAGGGGGTGGCGGCGTGAGTGCCGCTGCTGCCCGAGCGCGGCCCCGCATCGCGCTGCTCGCCACCGGCGGCACCATCGCCGGTGCCGCCGCCAGCAGCACCGCGGGCGGCTACCAGGCCGGGGTGGTGAGGGCCGGGGCGCTGCTGGCCGCCGTCCCGGAACTGGCCGCCGCGGCCGAGGTGCGGCCGGAGCAGCTGTTCGCCATCGACTCCAAGAACATGACCGACGCGCGCATGCTGCAGCTGGCGCGGCGCGCGGCCGAGCTGCTGGCGCAGGACGACGTGGACGGCCTGGTGGTCACCCACGGCACCGACACCATGGAGGAATCCGCCTACCTGCTGCACCTGCTGCTCAAGAGCGGCAAGCCGGTGGTCTTCACCGGCGCCATGCGGCCGGGCACGGCGATCTCGGCCGACGGGCCGGCCAACCTGTACCAGGCCGTCGGCGTGGCGGCCAGCCCGGCAGCGGCCGGGCAAGGTGTACTGGTGGTGATGAACGGCAGCATCTGGTCGGCGCGCGACGTGGCCAAGCAGGACGCCGCCGCGCTGCAGACCTTCGGCTCGGTGTACGGGCCGCTGGGCTGGGTGGTGGAAGGGCGCCCGCGCTTCTACCGCGCGGTGAGCAGGCCGCACACGCTGCAGAGCGGGTTCAGCCTGGAAGGGTCGGGCGAGCTGCCACCGGTGGGCATCGTCAGCACCTACGCCGGCATCGGGCCGGCGGCCTACGAGGCGCTGGCCGCGGCCGGCGCGCGCGGCATCGTGCACGCGGCCTTCGGCGGCGGCACGGTGCCTGACGAACTGCTGCCCACGCTGCGCCGCCTGCGCGCGCAGGGTGTGCACATCGTGCGCGCCAGCCGCACCGGCGCCGGCCCGCTGCTGCGCGACGCCAACGCCGACGACACCGCCGAAGGCTGGCTGGTGGCGGACGACCAGAGCCCGCTCAAGGCCCGGCTGCTGCTGGCGCTGGGGCTGGCGCGCACCGCCGACGCGGCGGCGCTGCAGGCGATGTTTGACGGGTATTGAGGCCGCTTTTGGCGACAGGCCACGTACTGCGGCCGGCAGTGCCAGCGCGCGCAGAAGGCTTCAGCTGGCTCAGCGCCCCAGGTTCTTCAGCCGGCCCGGTTCGACGATCTCGACCCAGTAGCCGTCCGGGTCCTTGATGAAGGCCACGTCCTTCATCTTGCCCTGGTCGGGGCGCTTGACGTAGGTGATCTGGTGCTGGTCGAACCAGGCGATGGCGGCATCCAGGTCGGGCACCGAGAAGCAGATGTGGCCAAAGCCCTGCGGCTGCGCGTTGCCGTCGTGGTACTTGAACGCGGGGTCGTCTTCCGTGCCCCAGTTGTGCGTCAGTTCCAGGATGCCGCGCTGGGAGAAGGTCCAGGCTGTGCGCTCACCGACATCGTCGGGCGGGGTCTCGCCGTCGACCGGACGGTGCAGGAAGTACAGCGAGAACTTCATCTCGGGAAAGTCCAGCTTGCGCAGCAGCTTCATGCCCATGATGCCGGTGTAGAAGGCCAGCGAGACCTGCGGATCCTTGACCCGCAGCATGGAATGGTTGAGGACGAAGCCGCGGGTGGCGGCGGGCGCATCGGCGACGACGCCGGGTTGGTTTTCGGTCACGAAGCTCATGGATCTTGGGATAGGGGAAGGAACTCCGGGCTCTCAACAGGGCTCCGGAGCGGAGGAAGCATCGGGTTCCCGGACGACCGGCGGCAGCAGGCTCAGGTGCCCACGGCCTTGAGGTGCTTTGGGAAGGCGGGCACCGGAGCGGTACGCGCCTGCGGCGAGGCGGACATCGCACATCGTCGCAGGTAGCGCATGCAGGTCACCCGCAGGAAGGAAGCGAAGTTGGGCACTTCGCCCCGATGCGCCAGGATTTCCTCGTGGAACTTGGCGATCAGGGCGTTGGTGGTGCAACCCTCCTCCTCGGCCATTTCGGCCAGGATGTCCCACACCATGTTTTCCAGCCGGATGCTGGTCAGCACGTTGTGGATGCGCACGGTGCGCGTGCGCTGCTCGTACTGGATCGGATCGGCCTTGACGAAAAACTCACACATGCTTGTCTCCTGCTGGGCTGTGGGCGAAGCCATTCGCCGCCGGGCCGCCCCAAGGCGGATCAGCCCCCGGACCCGACAGGGACCGAGGTCCTCCCCGTTCCTGGGGCAGCGACCCGCGAAGCGGCGAAGCGTGGGGGCTCATATCGCGCGCTGCTTCATCTGCTCGGCAATGTAGTCGGCCTGCCGGATGGCCAGGGTAACAATGGTCAACGTGGGGTTTTCCGAGCCACCGGTGGTGAACTGACTCCCATCGCTGACGAACAGGTTGGGAATGTCGTGCGTCTGGCCCCATTTGTTGACCACGCCGTCCTGCGCCCGGGCGCTCATGCGGCTGGTGCCCAGGTTGTGGGTCGAGGGGTAGGGCGGCGTGCGGAAGGTCCGGATGGCCCCCGCGGCCTGGTAGACGCGCTCGCCCTGGGTGAAGGCGTGGTTGCGCATGGCGATGTCGTTGTCGTGGTCGTCGAAGTGCACGTTGGGCACGTAGTTGCCCCACTGGTCCTTGACGCTGGTGTTGAGCGTCACGCGGTTGGTCGCGCGCGGCATGTCCTCGCCCACCAGCCACATGCCGGCCAGATGGGTGTAGTGGTCCATCCACCAGGCGAAATCCGGACCCCAGCCACCCGGATTCAGGAAGGCGGCCATGAACGGAACGCCCAGCGACAGTGTTTCCATCTCGTAGCCGCCGGCAAAGCCGCGCGCCGGGTTGTGGACGGCTTCGTCGCGCACGATGCCGGCCATGGTGGTGCCGCGGTACATGTGCACCGAGTCCTTGAAGGCCGCGTACACCGATCCGGTCATGTGACGCATGTAGTTGCGCCCCACCTGACCGGAGCTGTTGGCCAGGCCGTCCTTGAACATGTTGGAGGCCGACAGCAGCAGCAGGCGCGGGGTCTCGATGGAGTTGCCTGCCACGCAGACGATCCGGGCTTTCTGGCGCTGCTCCTTGCCGTCCTTGTCGAAATAGACGACGCCGGTGACCTTGCCCGCCGGGTTGTGCTCGATGCGCGAGACGTGGGACTCGGTGCGCAACTCGAAATTGCCGGTGGCCTCGGCCTTGGGGATCTCGGTGTACAGCGTCGACCATTTGGCGCCGCTCTTGCAACCCTGGAAGCAGAAGCCCAGCTGCATGCAGCGGCCACGGTCGTCGCGCGGCTGGCTGTTGATGGCCATGTTGCCGGTGTGCACCTCCTTGTAGCCCACGCGCGTCGCGCCGTTGTACATGACCTTGAAGTTGTTGTTGCCGGGCAGGCCGGGAATGCCGTTGGTGCGGGTCACGCCCATCTTGTTTTCGGCCTTGGCGTAATAGGGCTCGAGCTCCTTCAGCGTCACCGGCCAGTCCAGCAGGTTGGCGCCCTTGAGCTCGCCATACACGGTCTTCGCGCGGAACTCGTGCTCCTGGAACCGCAGCGAGGCGCCGGCCCAGTGGGTCGTGGTGCCCCCGACGGTCTTGCAGATCCAGGCCGGCAGGCCCGCAAAATCCTTGGCGATGCGCCAGGTGCCCGAGGTGGTTCGCGTGTCCAGCCAGGCGAGCTGGGCAAACGACTTCCATTCGTCGTTGATGAAGGATGCGTTGGACTGTTGCTTGCCGGCTTCCAGCACCACCACCTTGATGCCTTTCTGGCACAGCTCGTTGGCCAGCGTACCGCCACCGGCGCCGGAGCCGATGACGACGACCACGGAGTCGTCGGAATGATCGAATTTCGCCATGTCTGTCTCGCTCTGTTCGTCTATGGATGGAAGGGCATCAGCCCATGTAGGGCTTGGGGCTGGCTTCCAGCGGCGGGGCCGGCAGCCACTTGAGGTCCTGGAAACCGCGGGTGATGTAGCCACCCTTGTCCCAGGAAGCGCCCGGATAGCCGAACACGGCGTAGGCCATGTCGTTGTCGTAGAGCGAGGTGATGCACTGGCCGCGTACCGTGTTGAAGAAGGGCGTGCCCTCCATGCTGCGCACGATCTCCTGCCGGCGTCCGGCCTTGGCCCTGGCGAAGTCGCCACCGGCGGATTTGTTGAGCCAGGCCGTGCCATCGGACAGCAGCTTGGCGGTAGCGGCGTCGCCGGCGGCCTTGGCATCCAGGTCCTTGGCCAGCAACGCGTACACCGCATCCGGCAGCTTCTCGTGCGGGTAGAGCACGCGGCCCATCGCCATCAGGGCGGCGCCTTCAGCCGACGTGAGCTTCTTGAGTTCTAGCGCCCAGGCGGTGGAGGGCGCCAGGCCGGCCAGCAGGCTGCCGGTGGCTAGGCTGCCGAACAGCAGGCCCGAGCCCTTGAGGAAGTCGCGCCGCGCCAGCGGCAGGCTGATCGGGCGGACGTCACCGGTGTCTTCGTCGCAGCTGCCCGCTGCGGGGGCGGACGTGTCCGCGATGGGAATGACGCGCATGTTTGTCTCCTGAGGTCGTCGTGGCCCGGGCTGCCCGGTACCTCAGTGTTTGACAAACGGCGCTTGTGATGGTGATAGCAGACTATTTACCGGGTTAACCCTAGTGCGGCTCCCGGCGAGTCCGGGCGCGCGCAGGCCCGGCGACTTGTGAGTGGGCTTGATGCGCGCTTTTTGGGCATTGGCCCCGCGCCCAACCCTTTCACTTGGCGAACAGCTGGCCCATGTCCTTGAAGGCCTTGAACTCCAGCGCGTTGCCGCAGGGGTCGAGCAGGAACATGGTGGCCTGCTCACCTACCTGGCCCTTGAAGCGCACATAGGGTTCGATCACGAACTTGGTACCAAAGCCGCGCAGCCGCCCGGCCAGCGCTTCCCAGTCGCCCCAGTCGAGCACGATGCCGAAGTGCGGTACCGGCACGTCGTGGCCGTCCACCGCGTTGGTGTGGGCGCTTTCCTGCGAGGCGGTCTTCGGGTGCTCGTGGATCACCAGCTGGTGGCCGTAGAAGTCGAAATCCACCCAGTGCGTGTCCGAGCGGCCTTCGGGCAGGCCGAACACCTCGCCGTAGAAGCGCCGGGCGGCCGGCAGATCATGAACGGGGATGGCGAGATGGAAGGGATTGAGCTTCATGGCGCGGGGCTTCAGGCCGGGGTGGTGATGTCAGCGCGCATGCTAGCAAAAGGCTCAGGGCGAGCCGGCTACCGGGTTTTGGGTAGGCCGAATGGCCTATATGCGCACTGTGGCGGGAAAAATAGACTCCAGTGATGCGTGGGCGCCACAGCCGGTGGCGTGCACTGAGTGCACACGAACGACTGGAGGGAACACATGAAACGGATGGGTCAATGGGTGCCGAAAGGCCTTGCGGGTCTGCTGGCATTGGCCGCGGGCGTGGTTCAGGCGGGCGTGCCTGGCGGCGGGATCGTGGGCTACGCTCCGGGCTCCGTGGCCGTGCCCACGCTGTCGGAGTGGACGCTGATCGGCCTCGGCCTGCTGCTGATGGTGGTGGCCTACCGGGTGCTGCGTACCCGCGCCAACGGCCGGCTGCTGGCCAACCTGCTGGTGCTGGGCGGCGCCGCAGCCGCCGGCCTGGGTGGGCATTCGCTGGTCGGCAGCGCCAAGGCGATCTCCTTCACGCAGGTCGAGATGCCCTCAGCCGCGGGAGGGGCGGTCAGCGTGCCCTACGTCAATGAGACGATCGAGGTGGTGAACAGCACGCCGATCGCGCAGACCATCACCTCCATCGCGCCGACCGGATTTGCGCTGGAGGGTGATCCCGGCTTCACGCCGCGATGCACCGTGGGCTTGCAGGTGCCAGCTTCGTCCAGCTGCTACGTGCGTTTCGATATCCTCCTGGAGGCGCGTTGAGTTTGGAGCCTGCGGCCAGCACAGTTCGGTCACCGATGCCGCTTTTCTCTGACTGAGTTCAGGGTGCCGGGGCGCGGCTCGTCTGTTCCGGCCTATGCCGGATGGCCTATACCCTGAGTGCCCGTAACAAAAATACACTTCGGCCATGCCCGGGCGCCGCTGACGGTGGCGCGGCGGGCGTCTACCAACGACCGGAGGGAATGCATGAAGCAGATGGGCAAATGGGGGCTGAAGGGCCTCGTGGGCTTGTTCGGGATGGCCGCGAGCGCGGCCTACGCAGGCTCGGCACCTGGCGGGGTGGTGGGCTACGCACCTGGCTCCGTGGCCGTGCCCACGCTGTCGGAGTGGACGCTGATCGGACTGGGGCTGCTGCTGATGGTGGTGGCCTACCGGGTGCTTCGTACCCGCGCCAACGGCCGGCTGCTGGCCAACCTGCTGGTGCTGGGCGGCGCCGCAGCCGCCGGTTTGGGCGGGCATTCGCTGATGGGCAATGCCAATGCGGTGGCGTATCAGGTGGACATGACCAGCGCTACCGGTGGCGCGCTCCAGGTGACGTGGACCAATGTTACGTATACGGTGTCCAATACGACGGCGGTCACCCAGACCATCACCTCCATCTCGGCGGTTGGGGGGGCCTTTGAGAGCGATCCCCTGGCCACGCCGCGTTGCACGGTCGGCCTGCAGGTGCCGGCTTCGTCGGTGTGTTACGTGCGCTTCACGTACATCCCGCCCGTACCTCTTTAGCAAGCGTAAGCTCAAGGTCGATGGCCTGCTGATGGCCGACCCGGCCGGCCCGCCACCTTGAACGACACTTCCTCCCCCGACGCCGCCGTCCAGCTCTACCTGGGCGCGCTGGTGTTCAGCCTGGTCGCGGTGTTTCTGGTGGAATCGCTGCGGCCCGCGCGCGCCGTGGGGGCCGATGCGCCGCGCCGCTGGGCCCACAACCTGCTGCTGGCCGCGCTGGCCACCCTGACCACGCTGTACACGCCGCTGCTGTTCGCCGTGGTGTTCCAGGCCCTGGGTGCCGAGCCATGGGGCTTCCGCGGCCTGCTGGCGCGTGTGGAGGTGCCGGCCTGGCTGGCCTGGGTGGCCACCTTTATGGTGCTGGATGTCACCGGCTACACCATCCACCGGCTGGCCCATGCCGTGCCGTGGTTCTGGCGGCTGCATGCCATCCACCACAGCGACCTGGAGATGGACGCCACCACCACCCACCGCCACCACCCGCTGGAAAACCTGGCCACGGCCGCGCTGACCCTGCCCGTGCTCCTGCTGCTGGGCGCGCCGCCGCTGGCGGTGCTGGGGTATTCGGTGGCAGTGACGGTGTTCAGCACCTTTTCGCACGCCAACCTCACGCTCGGCCCGCGCGTCGATGGCTGGCTGGGCCGGCTGCTGGTCACGCCCGATTTCCACCGCATGCACCACAGCGCCGAGCGCCGCTTCACCGACAGCAACTACGGCATGCTGCTGCCCTGGTGGGATCACCTGTTCGGCACGGCTTCGGCGCCCGCGCATGGCGACGAGGCGCGCCGCATGCAACTGGGCCTGGAGTATTTCCGCGCGCCGGCGGCGCAGCGGCTCGACCGGATGCTGCTGCAACCCTTCGGCCATGAAGGCTTTGACCAGGCCCGGGCCGAAGGCCGAAGTGCTGCGCTTTAGATAGCTGCCTGCGCCCGCTGCTAGCCGGCTGCAGCCCTGTTTTCCTTTGAAACCGGCTTGCTGGCCAGCAGCCTGCGTCGCGTGGCGTCGATGTTGCTGCGCAGGCGGTACAGCTCGTCGGCGTGGGCCAGCGGTACGGCGATGCGGTGCGCCACGCGGTCGAGTTCGTCCAGCTCGTCCAGCAGTTCCTCGCGCGGCGCGTCGGCCTGCTCCGCGCGGGCCTCGATGTCGCGCAGCCGCGCGTACCAGCGGAACACGCGCTGGCGCACCCGGTAGGTGTAGAGCGGCGGCACCACGCGCGACAGCGGCAGCAGCAGCACGATCAGGCCGCCGATCACCAGCCACATGCGCTGGATCACGTTGCTGGCCCAGAACGGCAGGTAGCGCTGCCAGAACGGCGGCGTGCCGTTGATGGCGCGGTCGCCCTCGGGGCTCACCGGCAGCTCGCTGGTGCGGGTGTTGGGGAACTCGCGCGCGCCGTTCAGCCAGCCGGCGCGGCTGTGGATGCCCTGCGCGGCCTGCGCGAACAGCTGGCGCAGGGCGGGGTGGGTCTGCTCGCGTGTCAGCAGCGAGGTGGTGGCGGCCAGCAGGGTCACGTCGTGCGGGGGTACGTCGGCCGCCAGGTTGGCCACGCCGCGCGGCAGCGTCACGGTGCGGAAGAACGGAAAGCGCCGCGTGTAGGCATCGGCCTGCGACAGTTCCATGGGCACGATGCCGGGTGCGCGCAGCAGCTGGCGCACCAGCGGTGACTGCGACGCGCTGGTGAGCACCACGGCGTCGAGCAGACCGGCCTGCAGCGCCTCGACCGCGGCGCGCGGCGCCAGCTGGCTGACCACCACGTCCGCTTCGCTCATGCCGTTGGCGCGCCACAGACGCTGCATGAGCTGGGGCACGCCGCTGCCCGGTTGGTCGACGTTGACGCGCAGGCCCTTGAGCTGCGGCAGCCCGACCAGAGGCGGCGGCTCGGCTGTGGGCAGGGCGCCGGAAGCGGTGGCTTGGGGCGCAGCGGCGCCTGCGCTACCAGTGGGTGCCGCCGCTTGCCCGGCCACACGGGCGGCGGCGTCCTGGCGGTAGAAGATCCACAGCGGCTCGTAGAACAGCGCGCCCAGCGACAGCAGGTCTTCGTCTTCGTCCGGGGCGTCGGCACTCTGCGGGGCGGACGCCGCCTGGGCGGCCGACGCCGCCGAGGCCGCGGCCGCCAGGGGCCGGGCCAGGTCGCTGCTGCCGCCACGCACGAAGGCCACGTCCACCTCGCCCGCCCGCAGTTGCCGCAGGTTGGCCAGCGAGCCTTCGGTGGGCACCAGCTCCACCGTGATGCCGTCGCGTGCCAGCGCCTGCGCGTAACGGCGGCCGAAGTTGGCGTAGGCGCTGCCTTCGGGGCCCGTGGCCAGGCGCACGGTCTTGGGTGGCTGCGGGTCCAGCCACCAGTAGGCGGCCACCAGCAGCGCCACGGCCAGGAAGGCCACCGGCCCGGCGGAGGCGAGCAGGTCGCGGAGGCCCAGCAGGATGAGCTTGAGGCGGCGCGTCACGGGGTTGGCAAGGCGGTCATCTTGCGGGTCATTTTGCCACCTTGCCCATACCCATCAAGCGTGAGCAGCTTTCAAATCTGTAGCAGACGGCAACCGCAACCCATCCAGCTGCAGGCCCCGGGCGGCGCGCACGGCGTTGACGCAGGCGCGCGCCACCGCCTCGGCTGCCATCACCGCCAGCACGTTGAAGCCGGGCGAGTGGCCGGCCAGCCCGGTGCCCAGGGCGAACAGCGTGTCGCCGTCGCTCATGGTGTGCACCGGCGCGATGGCGCGCGCCAGCCCGTCGTGCCCCACCGTGGCCAGGCGCTGCGCCTGGGCCTTGGTGAGCGGCGCGTCGGTGGCGATCACGCCGATGGTGGTGTTGCTGCCGGCCAGGATGGCCAGCGGCGGCTCGCCGGCCAGCAGGGCGCGGCTGGTGCCGCGCAGCGCCGCACCGTCCGCCGTGCGGGCGCCGGCCAGGGTGGTGCCGCTGGCGGGGTCGATCACGTCGCCCAGCGCGTTGACGGCGATCAGCGCGCCCACCGTGACGCCGTCCACGGTGACCGACGCGCTGCCGATGCCGCTCTTCATGGCGCAGCCCATGCCGAACATCTTGCCCACGGTGGCACCGGCGCCGGCGCCCACGCTGCCCTGCGCCACCGGCTGGTCGGACGCCGCGGTGCAGGCCGCATGCCCGGCGTCGGCGCCGGGGCGCAGCCGTGCGTCACCCACGTGCAGGTCGAACAGCACGGCGGCCGGCACCAGCGGCACCAGCTGGCCCGGCGCGTCGCCCACCGGCAGGCCGATGCCTTGTTCTTGGAGCCAGCGCATCGCGCCGCTGGCGGCGTCCAGGCCCCAGGCGCTGCCGCCGGAGAGCAGCACGGCGTGCACGCGCTCCACCAGGTTGGCGGGAGCCAGCAGATCGGTCTCGCGCGTGCCGGGCGCGGCGCCGCGCACGTCCACGCCGCCCACGGCGGTGCCGCGCGCGATCACCACGCTGCAGCCGGTGGGGCGGCCCGTGAGGGTGTGATGGCCGACCTCGATGCCGCGCACATCGGTCAGCGTGCCGGGGTGCAGGCCGGTGGTCGGGTCGATGGTGATTTTAGGCATCAAATCGGTCTCCAGGCCTTATGTGACAGGCGCAGACAGCTCTTGTTTTCATAGTGTTCCGCGATGTTGCGCATGTGCCGAGCGCGCGCGCCGGCGGCGCTTGAGGCGCACGGCCAGCCACCAGCCGAGCCAGATCAGCGCGTAGCTCAGCAGCCCGCCGGCGACGGCGAACAGTGCCAGGCCCACCAGCAGCGGCTTGCCCAGCGCGCGCACGCACTGCCAGGTGCCGAGGGGCTTGGCGGCATCGGGATCGCCGGCGTTGGCGGCGCTGGCCATGCCGGCGAGCTCGCGCCGGGCTTCGGCCAGATCCTGCGGGCTGGCGTCGCCCATCAGGCGGGCGCCGGTCTTCCAGGCCAGGTAATAGATCGGCGCGAAGGTGACCGGGTTGGTCACCAGCGTGCTGGCCAAGGCCGCCGGTACGTTGGCACGCAGGGCGATGGCGGCCGCCACCGACAGCGGCGTCTGCGCCAGCGGTACCAGCAGGCCGAAGAAGATGCCGACGCCCACACCCAGTGCCACGCCGCGGCGCGACCAGCGCCACAGCTGGCGCTCGCCCAGCCAGGGCGCGAGCCAGCGCGTGAAGCGGCTGGCTTCGAGCTGCTCGCGGCTGGGGATCAGGCGGCGGAGGCGGTCGCGCAGGGTCAAGGGCAGTGGTTGGTGGCGTGCGATTCGGACCTTGCATTGTGGCCGGAGCCGCGCACCAGAGTCACAGCCACTTCTGCATCAGCAAGGCCTGGCCTTCGCGCGGGTCGAGCACGTAGGGCGCGAAGCCGAAATGCGCGTAGCTGCGCATGGCGCGCTGGTTGCCGGAGAGCACCTCCAGCGTCAGCTTGCAGCAGCCGCGCTCCCGCGCATGGGCCTCGCAGGCGGCCAGCAGCGCCTGGCCGATGCCGCGCGCGCGGTGCGCCGGGTGCACCACCATGTCGTGCACATTGAGCAGGGGCCGGGCCTTGAAGGTGGAATAGCCCTCGAAGCAGTTGGCCAGGCCCACGGGCTGGTCGCCCAGCCAGGCGATGAAGCTCACGGCCAGTGGGTGGCGCGCCAGGTCGTCGCACAGGCGGGCACGCACGTCGGCGGGCAGCGCTTCGCCGCCGCCCATCCGGTCCTGGGCGTAGGCGTCGAGCAGGCCAATCAGGGCGGCGCGGTCGGCGGCGGCGCTGTAGTCCGCCCGGCGCACCTGCAGGCCAGGCTGCGTCAAGCCAGTTCCTCGACGGGCACGCAGGAGCAGAACAGGTTGCGGTCGCCGTAGACGTTGTCCACGCGGCCGACCGGCGGCCAGTACTTGACGCTGCCGGGCAGGCGCCCGGCCAGCGCGCCGCCGACCTCGCGTGGGTAGGGGTGGGGCCAATCGGCGGCCAGCAGGCTGCCCGCGGTGTGGGGCGCGTTCTTCAGCGGGTTGTCGTCCTGCGGCCATTCGCCGCGCTCGATGCGGCGGATTTCCTCGCGGATGGCGATCATGGCGTCGATGAAGCGGTCCAGTTCCTCGCGCGTTTCGCTCTCGGTGGGCTCGACCATCAAGGTGTTGGCCACCGGGAAGCTCAGCGTGGGCGCGTGGAAGCCGTAATCGGCCAGGCGCTTGGCCACGTCCTCGGCCATCACGCCGCTGGTTTCCTTGAGGTGCCGCAGATCCAGGATGCACTCGTGCGCCACATGGCCGTTGGCGCTGGCGTACAGCGTGGGGTAATGCGGCGCCAGGCGCTTGCTGATGTAGTTGGCGCTCAGGATGGCGGCTTCGGTGGCGTGCTGCAGGCCCGCGGCACCCATCATGCGGACGTACATCCAGCTGATCGGCAGTACGGCGGCGTTGCCCAGCGGCGCGGCGCTCACGGGGCCGACCTGGCCGGACGGCGTGGCCAGCGGTTCGCCGCCCTGGCCCGGCAGGCCGGGCAGGAAGGGGACCAGATCCTCGACCACGCAGACCGGGCCGACGCCCGGGCCGCCGCCGCCGTGCGGGATGCAGAAGGTCTTGTGCAGGTTCAGGTGGCTGACGTCGCCGCCGAACTCGCCGGGCGCGGCCACGCCCAACAGCGCGTTCATGTTGGCGCCGTCCACGTACACGCGGCCGCCGTGCTGGTGGACCAGGGCGCACAGATCCTTGACCAGCGTCTCGAACACGCCGTGCGTGCTCGGGTAGGTGATCATCACCGCAGCCAGTTGCTGGCTGTACTGTTCGCACTTGGCCTTCAGGTCGGCCAGGTCGACGTTGCCCTGCTCGTCGCACTTGGTGACCACCACCTTCAGCCCCGCCATCTGTGCACTGGCCGGGTTGGTGCCGTGCGCGCTGCTGGGGATCAGGCAGACGTCGCGCTGACCATCGCCGCGGGACGCATGCCAGGCGCGGATGGCCAGCAGGCCGGCGTACTCGCCCTGCGAACCGGCGTTGGGCTGCAGGCTGACGCCGGCGTAGCCGGTGATGGCGCAGAGCCACTGGCGCAGCTGGGCGTCGAGCTCGGCATAGCCGGCCAGCTGATCGGCCGGCGCGAAGGGGTGCACCTCTGCGAATTCCGGCCAGGTGATGGGGATCATCTCGCTGGTGGCGTTGAGCTTCATGGTGCAGCTGCCCAGCGGGATCATGCTGCGGTCCAGCGCCAGGTCCTTGTCGGAGAGCTGGCGCAGGTAGCGCAGCATGCCGGTTTCGCTTTGGTGCGTGTTGAACACCGGGTGCGTGAGGAAGGCGCTGTTGCGGCGCAGGGCGGCCGGGATCAGCGGCTCCACGCCTTTTTCGAACGCATCGAAGGTCGGCAGGGTCTGGCCGTCCTTCGCGAAGACCGACCAGAGCAGGGCGATGTCCTCGCGCGTGCTGGTTTCGTCCAGCGACATGCTCACGTACTGATGCCACGACAGCTTGAGGTTCGCGCCCTTGGCCAGCGCCTTCGCCACGAAGCCCTGGGCTTGCGCGGCGTCGGTGGCCTTGACGGTCAAGGTATCGAAGGCCGAGGCGCTGGTCAGCGTGCAGCCCAGTTGCTGCAGGCCTCGCGCCAGCACCGCGGTGTAGGCGGCCACGCGCTGCGCGATGCGCTTGAGGCCCTGCGGGCCGTGGTAGACGGCGTACATGCTGGCCACGACGGCGGGCAGCACCTGCGCCGTGCAGATGTTGGAGGTGGCCTTTTCGCGGCGGATGTGCTGCTCGCGCGTCTGCAGCGCCAGCCGGTAGGCCGGGTTGCCGTGCGTGTCCACGCTCACGCCGACCAGACGACCGGGCAGCGAGCGTTTGAACTCGTCCCGGCAGGCCATGTAGGCAGCGTGCGGGCCGCCGGCGCCCATGGGCATGCCGAAGCGCTGGGTGGTGCCGATCGCGATGTCGGCGTCGAACTCGCCCGGCGGCACCAGCAGCGTCAGGGCCAGCAGGTCGGCGGCGACGATGAAGGCGGCCTGTTTGCCGTGCACGATCTGCACGTCGGCGCGCAGGTCGTCGATGCGGCCGCTGGTCGACGGGTATTGCGCCAGCACGGCAAAGTAGTCGTCGGCGGCCAGCGCGTCAGCCCATTCCTGGGACGAGTTCGCCAGCTTCACGCTCAGACCCAGCGGTTTGGCGCGGGTCTGGATGACCTCGATGGTCTGCGGATGTGCGTCGCCGGCAACCACGATGGTGTGGCCCTTGGCCTTGACCGAGCGCTTGGCCAGCGTCATGGCTTCAGCGGCGGCGGTGGCTTCGTCGAGCATGGAGGCGTTGGCGATCGCCATGCCGGTCAGGTCGGTCACCATGGTCTGGAAGTTGACCAGCGCCTCCATGCGGCCCTGCGATATCTCGGCCTGGTAGGGCGTGTAGGCGGTGTACCAGGCGGGGTTCTCCAGGATGTTGCGCAGGATCACGCCCGGCGTGTGGGTGCCGTAGTAGCCCTGGCCGATGAAGCTCCTGTAGACCTTGTTTTTGCCGGCAATCGTCTTGAGTTCGGCCAGCGCGGCGGCTTCGGTGGTGGCGGGCGGCAACTGCATGGCGGCGCTGCGCGCGATGCTGCGCGGCACGATGCCTTCGATCAGCGCGCGGCGCGAGGCCTCGCCGATGACGGAGAGCATGTGCGCCTCGTCGGCGGCGCTGATGCCGATGTGGCGGGCGATGAATTCGCCCGGGTTTTCCAGGCTGGCGAGATCGGGGGCTTGGGACATGGGGGACTCCGGGCAAAACCTTGGGCAAGGCGCACCACCGGCCGCCGGCGGCGGCGGCGCGGTGCGCCTCACGCAGCGCTCTGCAAGCGGTGGATCAGGCGGCGAAGGCCTTGTAGGCGGCTTCGTCCATCAGCGCGGCCACCTCGGCGGCGTTGGTCAGCTTCACCTTGAAGAACCAGCCGGCGCCCATCGGGTCGCTGTTGGCCAGGCTGGGGTCGTCGCGCAGGGCCTCGTTGACTTCGGTGATCTCGCCGCTGACGGGCATGTAGACGTCGGCCGCGGCCTTGACGCTCTCGACCACGCCGGCGGTATCCTTCTGCGCGTAGGTCTTGCCGACTTCCGGTAGTTCGACAAACACCACGTCGCCCAGCGCATCCTGCGCGTGCTGCGTGATGCCGACGGTGGCGGTGTCGCCTTCGACGGCGATCCATTCGTGGTCTTCGGTGTACTTGATGGTCATGGCAAGGTTTCCTTTCGGGTATCGAAAAAGAACGAGTTGGGGCTTCAGTCGGGAACGGCGCGGAGCACATACTGCAGCGGCGCCGCTCGCTGCACGGCCACTTCAGGGTCCTGCCCCTGCAGCATCGCCATCTGCCGGATGGCGGGGGCCACGGTGTCGAGCGCGGGGTGGGGGACGATGCGCGGCTCCATGACCTCGACGCGCAGCCCCGCGTCGCGGAACATCTCGTACATCGTCGGCCCGGAGAACCAGCGCAGGTGGGTGCGGTCCAGCAGGCCGCTGTCTTCGTAACGGATCTGGCCCGCGTTCAGCCTGGCCTGGATTGACCAGTGCTGCATGTTCGGGATGCAGGCCACGACGCAGCTGCCGGCCTTCATCACCGATCGGATCTTGCGCAGCACCGTCCAGGGCTGGACCAGGTGCTCCAGGGTGTCGCCGAAGATCCAGCAATCCGTCTCGCGGTGCTCGTGCCAGAAGACATCCGGCACCTGCTCGATGTTGCCGGTGCGCACGGCGTCGCAGTGGCGGCGCGCCAGCTCGGCGTAGCGCGGGTCGATCTCGAAGCCGGTGTAATGCGCGGCGGGGTTGATCTTCTTGAACTCGCGGGCGAGGGCGCCGCTGCTGCAGCCGACCTCGAGCACGCGGGCGGCGCTCGCCGGGATCAGGGCCAGCAGTTCCGGGTTGTGCTGCTCATGGGCAGGGGTTTGCGCGCCGGTGCCTGAGAGCGGGGACGCGGGCGCGGCTTCGACGGCGTCTTCCGGCCATTTGGCCAGGTAGGCTGCGTAGGCCGCACGCCAGGCTTCGTTCTCATAGAAGCCGCCGCTCTGGTGCGTCAGCGCGATCGGCCAGGTGCCCAGCGACAGACCGGCCTGGCGCAGGCTGCGGCACAAATCCAGATCGTAGAAGTGGAACAGGAAGCGCTCGTCGAAGCGCACGCCGTGCCGGACCAGCGTGTCGCGTCGTATTGCGAGCAGCACGCCGTCCAGCAACTCGCACGCGGCTGGCGCGGGGCCGAACCGGCTGATGGGGCCGAACGGCTTGTCGCCGTGCGCCACGCTGCCCGAGAGGTGGAGGCGGTCGTCCCAGGTGGGCTGGGTGTCGACGAGGTGCCAGGCCGGCTGGCGCGGCACGCGCCGCCGGTTGCCGGCAATGCCGATGGCGTCGAAGCGATCCAGGCCCTCGGCGATGCGGACGGCGAAATGGAAATCGTCCAGCCAGACATCGTCGTGCACGAACACCAGCGTGCTGCCTTCGGGCGCGGCGTCGATGGCGTAGTTGTAGATCGACGGCAGGCCCTGGCTGTTGTCGAAGGCGATCAGCGGCGAGGTATCGGCACCCAGGCGCAGCAGCGACTGGCCGAGCGCAGAGCCTTTCCAGAAGGCTTCCTGCGACAGCCGCGTGGCGCTGACGACAACCAGGCGCGACATGGCCAGGCTCAACCGCGGTGGTAGCGCGCCGGCACGAAGGGCATCGCCGACACCAGCATCGGTACCGGCTTGCCGCGCACCATGGCGAAGACCTCGGTGCCGGGTTCGGCGTAGTCGGTGCCCACGTAGCCCATGGCGATGGGCTGGTCGATGGTGGGACCGAGCAGGCCGCTGGTGACCTGGCCGATGGCCTGACCGTCGAAGTTTTCCAGCGGCGCCGGCTCGCGCACGGGAATGCGTTCCTTGGCGATCAGGCCGACACGCTTGCGCCGCACCGGCAGGTCGCCGCTCAGCTGCGCCAGCACGAATTCCGCGCCGGGAAAACCGCCGGCGCGCTCGCCACCGGCACGCCGCACCTTCTGCATGGCCCAGGTGAGGGCCGCTTCCACCGGGGTGGTGGTGGCATCGATGTCGTTGCCATAGAGGCACAGGCCGGCCTCCAGGCGCAGCGAGTTGCGGGCACCCAGGCCGACGGGCTGGACTTCGGGCTCGGCGAGCAGGGCGCGCGCAAGAGCCTCGGCGCGCTCACCGGGCACCGAAATCTCGAAACCGTCTTCGCCCGTGTAGCCGCTGCGGGTGATGTACAGATCGGCGCCGTTCCAGTTGAAGGCCCCGCCGGTCATGAACACCAGCTTCTCGACGCCAGGCAGCAGACGCCGCAGCGCGGTGACGGCGTGCGGACCCTGCAGTGCCAGCAGCGCGCGTTCGGGCAGGGGCTGCACCTGGCAGCGGGCGCCGATCTTCTGCTGCATCAGCGCGATGTCGCCTGCCTTGCAGGCACCGTTGACGATCACGAACAGGTGGTCGCTCCGGTTCACGAACATCAGGTCGTCGACGATGCCGCCGGCATCGTTCAGCAGCAGGCCGTAGCGCTGGCGGTCGACGCCGAGGCCGATGACGTCGACCGGCACCAGGGTCTCGAAGGCCGCGGCGGCTTCCGGCCCCGCCAGCCGGAGCTGGCCCATGTGGGAAACGTCGAAAAGGCCTGCGGCGGTGCGCGTGTGCCGGTGTTCGGCCATCAGGCCGCTGGGGTATTGCACCGGCATGGCGTAGCCGGCAAAGGGCACCATGCGTGCGCCGAGTTCGACGTGCAGGTCGTACAGCGGGGTCTTGAGCAGGTCGGCGGTCATGCAGCGGGCTCCTGAAGAACACAGAGGGGGTCAAACCAGGGCAGCGCCTGCGCGCCGCCAACGTTTTGCCCCGCTGTCCGCTTTACCTGAGAGATTCGCGCGCCGATCCGCGCTTGCTCCTTCGGTGGGCGCGGGCGATGGTGCCTGCGCCTCTCTCCAGCCGGGAACACCTGCGCCCGTCTCCGGGCCTGCAGGTGGTGCCAGTCCTTTTGCCTGAGCGTTCGGGTGACCCTGCGCCTTCGGCGGCCGGCTACCCGAGGGTTGGCCGGCGCTCTCCTGACATCCGGGATTCTGCCATGCCCGAGGGCTCGCCGGACCAGCCGTTGGCGCTTTTACTTGAACACCAGGTCGCGCAGGCCGAGCGACAGCTCGGGCACGTAGGTGATGATCATCAGGCAGGCCAGCACCACCAGCACGAACGGAATCAGGTGCTTGATGATCTGTTCCAGCGGGATCTTGGCCACAGTGCAGGCCGCGAACAGGTTCACGCCGAAGGGCGGGGTGATCATGCCGAGCGCCAGGTTCACCACCATGATCAGGCCGAAGTGCACCGGATCCACGCCGAAGTGCATGGCCACCGGCGCCAGGATGGGCCCGAGCACGATGATGGCGGCGCTGGTTTCGATGAACATGCCGATGACGAACAGCGCGGCGTTCACGCCCAGCAGGAACCAGTGCGGCGACTGCAGTGTCTGCTCCAGCCAGTGGCCGATGGCGTCGGGCACGCCGGCACGCGTGATCAGGAAGGCGAACAGGCCGGCGTTGGCGATGATGAACATGATCACCGCCGACGAGATAACCGACTTGCGCAGCACCGCCGCCAGGTCCTGCAGGCCGATCTCGCGGTAGATCAGCATGCCGACGATCAGCGCGTACAGCACCGCCACGGCGGAAGCCTCGGTGGGCGTGAACACGCCGCCGTAGATGCCGCCCAGGATGATCACCGGCATCAGCAGCGCCCAGGCGGCCTTGCGGGTGGCCGTCCAGAAGCCCAGGCGGCCATCGCCGTCGTTCTTGCCCCAGCCCTTCCACTTGCAGTAGATCCAGACGAACACCATCAGCGCGCCGGAGATCAGGATGCCGGGGCCGAAACCGGCGATGAACAGCTCGCCGATCGACACTTCCGCCGCCACGCCGTAGAGGATCATGGGGATCGAGGGCGGGATGATCACGCCCAGCTCGGCGCTGGTGGCCTGCAGTGCGGCGGCGTAGCTCTTGGGATAGCCATGCTCGACCAGCGCCGGGATCAGGATGGCACCGATGGCGAAGGTGGTGGCCACCGACGAGCCAGACACCGCCGCGAAGATCATGCAGGTGAGCACGCAGGTCATGGGCAGGCCGCCCTGCACGCCGCCCACGATGCTCTTGGCGAAATCCACCAGCCGGCGCGAGATGCCGCCGGTTTCCATCAGGTTGCCGGCCAGGATGAAGAAGGGAATGGCCGCCAGCGGAAACTTGTTGACCGCGTTGAAGATCTCCTTGACCGAGATCAGCATGTTGGCGTGGTTGACCTGGATGCCGACGATGGACGCCAGCCCGATCGACACGGCCACCGACACGCTGAGCGCGAAGCCCAGCATCATGGTGATGAGCATGGCGATGGTCATGCGAGCCTCCAGGCCTGGCGCAGCGTGTCCATGCCCATCCCTGAACAGGCCTTCATGCCACGGAGCAGTTCTGCGGCCCTCATTGCGCCGTCTCCAGTTCCATGTGGCGCGGGTCCAGGTAATTGGCCACGATGCCGATGATCGAGAAGATGGCGCCCACCGGCATGGCCACGTAGGCCCAGAACATGGTCAGCTCTTCCAGGCCGGCCATGGTCTGCACCTTGCCGCGCACGGCGTAGTCCCAGCCCCACCAGAGGATGAGCAGCATCAGCGCCAGCGCGGCCAGCGCCGCAGCCGCTTCCAGCAGGCGCACGCCACGCGACGGCAACGCGCGCTTGAGCGCGTCCACGCTCACCATCGCGCCCTGGCGGAAGGCCGCGGGGATGCCGAGGAACAGCATCCAGATCAGCGAGAAGCGGATCAGCACTTCCGTCCACTCGGCCGGCTGCTCCAGGATGAAGCGGGTGACGATCTGGAACACGCCCAGGGACGACGCCACCACCAGCATCAGGCAGGCCAGCACCAGGGCGATGCGGGTGGTCCAGCGCTCCAGTTGCAGAAAACCTTGCTTCATTGGGGGCAACCAGGGAAGTTCGATGAATCAGAAACAAAAACGCCCGCCAGCCCAGGCTGGTCGGGCGTAGTCAGCTACATGAAACGTAGCAAACTTGCGCCTGCCGGCTTACTTGAAGTTGCGGATGCGCTCGATGTTGGCCTTGCCGAACTTCTTCTCGAACTCGGCGTCGGCACCGGCCAGGGCCTTGACGAACGCGGCCTTGTCGACGTTGGTTTCGACCTGCATGCCCTTGCCGCGCAGGTACTCGACGCCCTTGGCGTCGTCCTCGTCCACGCGGGCGCGGTTGGCCTTGGTGCCTTCCTTGGCGGCCTCGATGAAGGCCTGCTGGTCAGCCGGGCTGAGCTTGTCGAACTCGGCCTTGTTCATCAGGAAGATGCAGGGCGAGTAGACGTGGCCCGTCAGCGCCAGGTACTTCTGCACCTGGTCGAACTTGGCGGAGATGATCACCGACAGCGGGTTCTCCTGGCCGTCCACCGTGCCCTGCTGCAGGGCGGTGAAGACTTCCGGGAAGGCCATCGGCGTGGTGATGATGCCCAGCGCCTTGTAGGCGGCGATGTGCACCGGGTTCTCCATGGTGCGCATCTTCAGGCCCTTGACGTCGGCCGGCTCCTTGATGGCGCGCTTGTTGTCCGTCATGTTGCGGAAGCCGTTCTCGGCCCAGGCCAGGGCCTTGAAGCCCTTGGGCTCGAACTTCTTCAGCATGTCCTGGCCGATCGGGCCGTCCAGCACCGCGCGGGCGTGGGCCTTGTCGCGGAACAGGAAGGGGATGTCGAGGATCTGCGCGTCCGGCACGAAGTTGGGCACCGGGCCGGTGGAGGAGAAGGTGAGCGCCTGGGTGCCGAGCTGCACGGCCTCGATGGATTCGCGTTCGCCGCCGAGCGAGCCGTTGTAGAAGGTCTCGATCTTGTAGCGGCCGCCGGTGCGCTTGGCCACTTCCTTGGCGAAGGTGTCGATGGCCACGCCCTGGTGCGAGTTCTGCGCGGTCGAGATGTTGATCTTCATCACGGTCTGCGCGGCGGCGCCGGCCACCAGGCCCAGGGCCAGGGTCGCGCCAAGAACCAGTCGGTGCAATTTCATCGGATGTCTCCTGCTTTGTGAACAACGAAGGCGCGCCCGGAAGCGGGCGCGCTGCAGCGCCACATTATGGTCAGTCGGGCGCCGCCTCAGGCTACGGGTTTTCGCTCATGCGGATCGCGCAGGCGACACGGGCTTGCGCCACGCTCCGGGCAAGGTTCCGATTGCTATCGAAAGAGAAGCTGCCTGCGCCCGCCATTCCTGGGCCAGAGGCCGGTTTTCCTTGCAAACCGGCGTTGGCCCACTGGCATCTTCACATACCCGAATAGTTCGGCCCACCGCCGCCTTCGGGCGTGACCCAGACGATGTTCTGCGTCGGGTCCTTGATGTCGCAGGTCTTGCAGTGCACGCAGTTCTGGGCGTTGATCTGCAGGCGCTGGGCGCTGCCGCCGGCCGCTTCGTCGGGCACGAACTCGTACACGCCGGCCGGGCAGTAGCGCTGCTCGGGGCCGGCGTACTGCGGCAGGTTAATGCGCACCGGCACCGTCGGGTCCTTCAGTGTCAGGTGCGCGGGCTGGTTCTCTTCGTGGTTGGTGTTGCTGATGAACACGCTGGAGAGGCGGTCGAAGGTCAGCTTGCCGTCGGGCCTGGGATAGTCGATGGGCTGGTGCCCGGCCGCCTTGTCGAGCAGCGCGTAGTCCGGCGCGTGGCGGTGCACCGTCCAGGGCATGTGGCCGGCGAACAGCTTCTGCTCGATGCCGGTCATCAGCGTGCCCACGGTGAGCCCCTTCTTGAACCAGGTCTTGTAGTTGCGGTCCTTGTTGAGCTCGGCGTGCAGCCAGGAGTGCTCGAACGCCTCCGGGTAGGCGGAAAGCTCGTCGTGCTGGCGGCCGGCCACCACGGCGTCGTAGGCAGCGTCGGCGGCCAGCATGCCGGTCTTGATGGCGGCGTGGCTGCCCTTGATGCGGCTCACGTTGAGGTAGCCGGCGTCGCAGCCCACCAGCGCGCCGCCGGGGAACACCGTCTTGGGCAGGGCCATGATGCCGCCGGCGGTGATGGCGCGCGCGCCGTAGGAGATGCGCTTGGCGTTCACGTTGCCGTTGTCGTCGGTGAAGTACCACTTGATGCGCGGGTGGGTCTTCCAGCGCTGGAATTCCTCGAACGGGAACAGGTAGGGGTTCTCGTAGCCCAGGCCGATCACGAAGCCGCAGTAGACCTTGTTGTCCTCGGCGTGGTACATGAAGGCGCCGCCGTAGGTGTCGGGGTCGAGCGGCCAGCCGGCCGAGTGCAGCGCCAGGCCCGGGGTGTGGCGGCTCGGGTCGATCTCCCACAGCTCCTTGATGCCGATGGCGTAGCTCTGCGGGTCGCTGTGCGCATCGAGCTTGAAGCGCTCGATCAGCTGGCGGCCCAGGTGGCCGCGCGAGCCTTCGCAGAACAGCGTGTACCTGGCGTGCAGCTCCATGCCGAGCTGGAAGTTCTCGGTCGGCTCGCCATCCTTGCCGACGCCCATGTTGCCGGTGGCCACGCCCTTGACGCTGCCGTCGTCGTTGTAGAGCACTTCGGCGGCGGGAAAGCCCGGGAAGATCTCCACGCCCAGCTCCTCGGCCTGCTGGGCCAGCCAGCGCACCACGTTGCCCAGGCTGATGATGTAGTTGCCGTGGTTGTCGAAGCACTTGGGCAGCAGCATGTTCATCATGCGCGTGCCGCCGGTTTCGCTGAGCATCAGGAAGGCGTCGTCGGTGACCTGCTGCTTCAGCGGCGCGCCCTTTTCCTTCCAGTCGGGGATCAGTTCGGTCAGTGCCTTCGGGTCCATGATGGCGCCCGAGAGGATGTGCGCGCCGGGCTCAGAGCCCTTTTCCAGCACCACCACCGAGACGTCCTGGCGCTTCTCTGCCGCCAGCTGCTTGAGCCGGATGGCGGCGGACAGGCCGGCCGGGCCGGCGCCGACGATGACGACGTCGTACTCCATCGCCTCGCGCGGGCCGTATTGCTCCAGGATTTGCTCGGGGGTCATGGTGTCTGCCTCGTGGTTTGATAATCGGCACACCCCGCGGCCGTTTTGGGCCGCGCGGCTGATGTTTCAAGCCATTTTATGTGCGGGCCATGCACGGGCCGCACGCCACCGAGGAGATTCCTTCCATGACCTACAGCATCGACCTTTCCGGCCGCGTGGCCCTTGTCACCGGCGCCTCCAGCGGCCTGGGCGCGCAATTTGCGCGCTCGCTGGCCAGGGCCGGCGCCGGCGTGGTACTGGCCAGCCGCCGGGTGGAGAAGCTGAAGGCGCTGCGCGCGCGCATCGAGGGCGAGGGCGGTGACGCCCACGTGGTCGAGTGCGACGTGACCGACGTGCAGTCCATCAAGGCCGCCGTGGCCCACGCCGAGACCGAGATGGGCTCGATCGACATCCTGGTCAACAACTCCGGCGTCTCCACCACCCAGCGCCTGCAGGACGTGACCGAGGACGACTACGACTTCATCTTCAACACCAACACCCGCGGCGCCTTCTTTGTCGCGCAGGAAGTGGCCAAGCGCATGATCGCGCGCGCCAAGGGCGCGGCGCCCGGCAGCTTCACCGGCGGGCGCATCATCAACATCGCCAGCATGGCCGGGCTCAAGGTGCTGCCGCAGATCGGCGTGTACTGCATGAGCAAGGCCGCGGTGGTGCAGATGACCAGGGCCATGGCGCTGGAGTGGGGGCGCTTCGGCATCAACGTGAACGCCATCTGCCCGGGCTACATCGACACCGAAATCAACCACGCCCACTGGGAAACCGAAGGCGGCAAGAAGCTCGTCGCCATGCTGCCGCGCAAGCGCGTGGGCGAGCCGAAGGACCTGGACGCGGTGCTGATGATGCTGGCTTCCGACCAGAGCCATTTCGTCAACGGCGCGGTCATCGCGGCGGATGACGGCTTTGCGGTGTGAAGAGGCGCGCCCCCTGAGTCGCCTTCAGCGCCTTCCCCTCTGCTGCGCGAGGTGGACAGCGCCAGTTCACGGCGCAGGTCCGGGAACGGCGTTCACCCGCATGGCCTGCTCCGCGGCCGTCGGGCTTCTGTTGAGCAACCGCCGTCGGCCGGTGGATTCATGGCTGTCGGCGGCTTTCCATCACCGGCCGGATGGCCGGCCGCTCATTCGGTGACCACCAAGAGACAAGCATGAAGATCGAACTTCCCGAAAAGAAAAAGCTGGTTCACGAGATGACCATCCCCATCCGCTGGGGCGACATGGACGCGATGGGCCACATCAACAACACGGTGTACTTCCGCTACATGGAGACAGCGCGCATCGACTGGCTGCACGGCATCGGCTGCGAGCCCGACCCGAAGGGCGAGGGCGTGGTGATCGTCAACGCGTTCTGCAACTTCCATCGCCAGTTCGAGTACCCCGCCGAGGTGCTGATCCGCACCTACGTGAGCAGCCCGGGCCGCAGCTCCTTCGAGAGCTGGGCGACGATGGAGAAGGTGGGCGAGCCCGGCGTGCTCTACGCCACCGGCGGCGCCACCACGGTGTGGGTGGACTTCCCGGCGCAGAAGTCCGCGCCGCTGCCGGAGTGGCTGCGCCAGGTGGTAGCGGATTGAGTTTTTGAGGCCAGATTGGCCTACAGCCCTTTGCTGGAGGGCGCAGGCAGCTATGAAATCGGGAGCGATGCACGTTCGGCCATTGCCTTTGCAGAATCGCGCCAACCCGCCAGCGGCACCAGCGCCTGCTCGAATTGCCGGGTGGCGTCCGGCCAGTTGAACTGCTCGGCGTGGCGGCGCACGCCCTCGCGCGGCCTGGCCAGCGCGGCCAGGCAGGCGGCGCGCAGGTTGTCGTCGATGGCGCCACCGGGCGAATCGTGGCCCACCACGTCGATCGGGCCCGGCACCGGGTAGGCGGCCACCGGCGTGCCGCAGGCCATGGCTTCCACCATCACCAGGCCGAAGGTGTCGGTCACGCTGGGGAACACCATCACGTCGGCGCTGCGGTAGACCTGCGCCAGCTCGTCACCGCCCAGCACCCCGAACCAGCGCACGCCGGGAAAGCGGGCCTTCAATCGGGCCTCTTCCGGCCCCGCGCCGGCCACCCATTTCTCGCCCGGCAGATCGCATTCCAGGAACTTGTGCACCTGCTTTTCCACCGCCAGCCGGCCGACGTAGAGGAACACCGGCGCGCTGCCGCGCGGCAGCCGCGGCCCTTCGGGTGTGAAGGCTTCCAGGTTCACGCCGCGCGACCACAGCGTGGCCTGCGTGAAGCCGCGCGCCTTCAGGTCGTCCACGATGGCCGGCGTGGGCGCCAGCGTGGCGCGGCCGGCGTTGTGAAAGCGCCGCAGCAGCGCGTAGCTCCAGCCCACCGGCACGCGCACGCGGGCGTGCACGTACTCGGGAAAGCGGCTGTGGTAGGCCGTGGTGAAGGGCCAGCCGCGTCGCAGCGCCACCGCGCGCGCCGCCCAGCCCAGCGGGCCCTCGGTGGCGATGTGCAGGCAATCGGGCGCCACGGCGTCGATGCGGCGCGCCACCACGGCGCGTGTGGCCAGCGCCAGCGAGATCTCAGGGTAGGTCGGGCAGGGCACCGAGCGGAAATCCTGCGGCGACAGGATGTGCGTGTCGTGCCCCATGGCCTGCAGATGGCGGGTGGTCATCTTGAGCGTGCGCACCACGCCGTTGACCTGCGGCTCCCATGCATCGGTGACGATCAGGATCTTCAAGCTTGCTCCTTGTTCCATAGCTGCCTGCGGCGGCGGGGCATGGGCTGGAGGCTGATTTCACTGTGAAAATCCGCATGCGCCCTGCGCGCAGCCCAGGCGGCCGCGCATGACGATTGCACGGCAACTTTGTGGCAAGAGCGTGACGGCGGGCCAGCGCCTTTCTTGGTGCGAGCACGGGCCAAGCACCGCCCGGCGGTGGCGGGCGGCGGGGTGGAGCAAAGCGGCAAAGGCGCGCCGGGGCGGCGGCCCGGTCAGGCCGGCTTTTTCTCGCGCGGCAGGCGGCCCATCAGGTAGAACTGTTCGTTGGGCAGCATGCCGCTGAAGCTGGCAATGCGGTTGGAGAGACCGAAGAACGCGGTGATGGCGGCGATGTCCCAGATGTCCTCGTCGTCGAAGCCGTGCGCGTGCAGCGGGGCGAAATCGGATTCGTCGAGCTCGTGCGAGCGCAGGCACACCTTCATGGCGAAATCGAGCATGGCCTTCTGGCGCTCGCTGATGTCGGCCTTGCGGTAGTTGACGGCTACCTGGTCGGCCACCAGCGGCTTTTTCTCGTAGATGCGCAGCAGCGCGCCGTGCGCCACCACGCAGTACAGGCACTGGTTGGCCGCGCTGGTGGTGGTGACGATCATCTCGCGGTCGCCCTTGCTGAGGTTGCTGCTGCGGCCCACGCTTTCCGGGTCCATCAGTGCGTCGTGGTAGGCGAAGAAGGCGCGCCACTCGGCCGGCCGGCGCGCCAGGCCCAGGAACACGTTGGGCACGAAGCCGGCTTTTTCCTGCACCTCCAGGATCTTGGCCTTCAGGTCGTCGGGCAACTGGTTGATGTCTGCGAGGGGGTAGCGGCTCATGCGTGTCTCCTGGGGGTTGTATGGGTGATGGCTATGGCTGCCATTGCACAAATTGACTTTGCTCATGGCCTGCCTGTCCCTACCATTGATCTTACCGACCTGCTTTCAGGCTCTTCGTGAGAGCCGGCAGTCGGCCAACCAGCAAGGAGCGTCAGCATGGATCGCATCAAGCTCATCGTCGGCGGCGGCATCAACGTGGCCGGTCTGGCCGTGCTGATCGGCCATTTCAGCGGCCTGCTGGGCTGACGGCTACCATCGTGCGGCGGGCACCGAGGCCCGCGCGAACGGAGCCGCTGCATGAAGAACGAACCCGATAAGGACTACGACAAGGGCCTGGCCACGCGCCGGCGCGTGATGGGCGACGAGTTTGTCGACCGCGCGCTGGGCGGCATGACGCCGTTCACCGCGCCGATCCAGCAGTACATCACCCGCAACGCCTGGGGCGACGTTTGGCAGCGCCCGGGGCTGGACCTGAAAACGCGCAGCCTGATCACCGTGGCCATGCTCACCGCGCTGGGCAAGCAGCATGAGCTCAAGGGCCACGTGCGCGGCGCACTCAACAACGGCGTGACGCCCGAGGAATTGCAGGAGGTGCTGCTGCACGCCAGCATCTACTGCGGCGTGCCCACGGCGGTGGAAGCCTTCCGCAGCGCCGCCGAAGTGGTGGATGGCCCCGCCAAGCGTTGATTTTCAAGCCATATTGGCCTGCAGCCCTTTGGTGGCGGGCGCAGGCAGCTATGGAAATATGAGTCTTTGGCGGCTCACACCCCGCCCATCAGCCGCTGCACCAGGTCGGCGGCGGTGCTGGCCTGGTACTTGCGCATGAGGCGGGCGCGGTAGATCTCCACCGTGCGGTGGCTGATGCCGAGTTCGCGCCCGATCTCCTTGCTGGTGAGGCCGCGCATCAGTTGCGCCGCCACCTCGCGCTCGCGCGCCGTGAGCGCCGCCGTCACGGGGCGCTGGGCGCTCAGATCCTCGAAGGTCCAGATGCCAGCGGCGTGCGGGGCGCTGCGGTCGATGGCGCGGCCGGTCACGTGGCACCAGAAGGTCTCGCCCGCGCGCGGGCCGCCCACGCGCTTCATCACCCGGTTGTCGGCGTAGACGCCGTGGGCGTTGAGGATCGGCGCGATACGGGCGCCGATGCGCTCGTACTCGTCGGCGCTGGGGTAGAGGATGCGGAAGCTTTGTCCGACGAGCTGCTCGGGCGCGGCGCCGAACATCTCGCAGACGCGCTCGTTGCAGTCCACAATATGGCGCTGGCGCGACAGGATCAGCCCCACCGGCGCGAGTTGGAAGGCCAGCCGGTAATCGGGCGCGTCAGGGGAGTCAGGGATGTCCATTACGAAGTACTACGTAACCAGATACGTAGTATCTTCCAAGGCTGTTTCCCGGCTCCCATCGACCCCTTCTTTCCCAGGAGAGACTTTCCGTGAACAAGATTTACCCCTCGGCCGCCGAGGCGCTGAAAGGCGTCGTCAAGGATGGCCAGTTGCTGGCCGTGGGCGGCTTCGGCCTGTGCGGCATCCCCGAGGCGCTGATCGAGGCGCTGCGTGATTCCGGCGTCAGGAACCTGACCGCCATCTCCAACAACGCCGGTGTCGACGGCTTCGGCCTCGGCAAGCTGCTGGAAACGCGCCAGATCAAGAAGATGATCAGCTCCTACGTGGGCGAGAACAAGGAGTTCGAGCGCCAGTACCTGGCGGGCGAACTGGAGCTGGAATTCACGCCCCAGGGCACGCTGGCCGAGAAGCTGCGCGCTGGCGGCGCCGGCATCCCGGCCTTCTTCACCAAGACCGGCGTCGGCACCCTGGTGGCCGAGGGCAAGGAGCTGCGCGAGTTCAACGGCGAGACCTACGTGATGGAGCAAGCGCTGGTGGCCGACGTGGCCCTGGTCAAGGCCGACGTGGCCGACCGCAGCGGCAACCTGCGCTTCAACCTGACGGCGCGCAACTTCAACCCGGCCTGCGCCATGGCCGGCAAGGTCTGCATCGTGGAGGTGGAGCGCATCGTGGCCAACGGCGAGCTGGCGCCGGACGACGTCCACCTGCCGGGGATCTACGTGCACCGCATCGTGCACAACCCCACGCCCGAGAAGCGCATCGAGAAGCGCACCCTGCGCGAGCACAAGTAAACAAGGAGTCACTCTCATGGCCTGGACCCAAGACCAGATGGCTGCCCGCGCGGCGGCCGAATTGCAGGACGGCTTCTACGTCAACCTGGGCATCGGCATTCCCACGCTGGTGGCCAACCACGTGCCCGCCGACAAGGAGGTGTGGCTGCAGTCCGAGAACGGCATGCTCGGCATCGGCCCGTTCCCGACGGAAGACGAGGTGGACGCCGACCTCATCAACGCCGGCAAGCAGACGGTGACCACCATCAAGGGCAGCTCGATCTTCGGCAGCCACGACAGCTTCGCCATGATCCGCGGCGGCAAGATCAACCTCTCCATCCTCGGCGCCATGCAGGTGAGCGAGGGCGGCGACCTGGCCAACTGGATGATCCCGGGCAAGATGGTCAAGGGCATGGGCGGCGCCATGGACCTGGTGGCCGGCGTGCCGCGCGTGATCGTGCTGATGGAGCACGTGGCCAGGAAGAAGGACGGCACCACCGACATGAAGATCCTGCCCAAGTGCACGCTGCCGCTCACCGGTGTGGGCGTGGTGGACCGCATCATCACCGACCTGGGCGTGTTCGACGTGACCGACAAGGGCCTCAAGGTCGCCGAGCTGGCCGACGGCGTGAGCTTCGAGGAAGCGCAATCCAAAACCGGGGTCACCCTTCTGAAATAAGCGGGTGCCCGCCGCCGTTCAACCGTACAAGCAGGTGCCGATCCACAAGCGGCCCTGCTTTTTGTTTTTGTCTCACATCTGAACCAGGAGTACGCACCATGAGCATGCTGAAAGGCAAGACCGCCCTTGTCACCGGGTCCACCAGCGGCATCGGTCTGGGCATCGCCATCGAACTGGCCAAGCAGGGCGCCAACATCGTGATGAACGGCTTCGGTGACCACGAAGGTCCGAAGAAGGAGATCGAGGCGCTGGGCGTGAAGGTCGAGTACCACGGCGCCGACATGAGCAAGCCCGCCGAGATCGAGGCCATGATGAAGTTCGCGGCCGAGAAGTTCGGCGGCGTGGACATCCTCGTCAACAACGCCGGCATCCAGTACGTGGCGCCGATCCAGGACTTCCCGCCGGAGCGCTGGGACGCCATCATCGCCATCAACCTCAGCTCGGCCTTCCACACCTCGCGGCTGGCCATTCCGCACATGAAGCAGAAGAACTGGGGCCGCATCATCAACATCGCCTCGGCGCACGGGCTGGTGGCGTCGAAGGAGAAATCCGCCTATGTGGCGGCCAAGCACGGCATCGTGGGCCTGACCAAGGTCGCGGCGCTGGAGCTGGCCACCAGTGGTGTCACCGCCAACGCCATCTGCCCCGGCTGGGTGCTCACGCCGCTGGTGCAGAAGCAGATCGACGATCGCGCTGCCAAGGAAGGCATCACCGTGGACCAGGCCACCAGGGAGCTGCTGGGCGAGAAGGAGCCCTCGCTGCAGTTCACCACGCCGGAGCAGCTGGGCGGCCTGGCCGTGTTCTTCTGCTCGCCCGCGGCCGACAACGTGCGCGGCCAGGCCTGGGCGCACGACGGCGGTTGGACCGCGCAGTGACCGCATGATCTGGTTCTGGTGCCGGATCAGCTCGCAGCCGGCACCAGACGGGCGCAGCCAGCTACATCTTCAATAGCTTGCTGATGTCTTGAACGGAGCGGACATGCATGTCCGCTCCGCGTTTCGCATCCATCCTCCACGCTGCATGCAGGCCCTGCGGTCACTTGCCGGCACGGGTCTTGCATGGGAATTACCCTGAGTTTCCGCGCCGCGTTCTGGTTATTCCCAAGAAGCCAACGGCGCAGCGATGCTAAGGTGGCCGCATCCCCGCGACCTGCGCCGGGTGCCGTGTGCTTTCTTTGCCGTGTGCCAGCCTTGCGCGTTGCGCGCCCCGGTTCCGCCGGGGTCGGTGGCGGGGCTGAGCCCTTCGGGCTTTCCAAGCCCTCACCCTTCCACGCAAAGGAGTACCAGTGCCCATGGCCTTCAAGTTCAAATCCCTGACCCAGGTTCTTTCGATGGCTGCCGTGGCCGCCGCCGTGGTGGCGTCGGCGCCCGCCGCGGCGCAGCAGAAGTTCGTCACCATCGGCACCGGCGGTGTCACGGGCGTGTACTACGCGGCCGGTGGCGCCATCTGCCGCCTGATGAACAAGGACCGCGCCAAGCACCACATCCGCTGCTCGGTTGAATCCACCGGCGGCTCGGTCTACAACATCAACACCATCCGCGCGGGTGAACTCGACTTCGGCGTGGCCCAGTCCGACTGGCAGTACCACGCCGTCAACGGCACCAAGGTGTTCGAGAAGGACGGCGCGTTCAAGGACCTGCGCGCCGTGTTCTCGATCCACCCGGAGCCGTTCACCGTGGTGGCGCGCAAGGAAGCCAATGTCACGAAGTTCGAGGACTTCAAGGGCAAGCGCTTCAACGTGGGCAACCCGGGCTCCGGCACGCGCGCCTCGCTCGACGAGCTGCTGAACGCGCTGGGCATGAAGATCACCGATTTCTCGCTGGCTTCGGAGCTCAAGGCCGACGAGCACGGCGCCGCGCTGTGCGACAACAAGATCGACGGTTTCTTCTACGGCGTGGGCCATCCCTCGGCCAACATCCAGGACCCGACCACCACCTGCGGTGCCAAGCTGGTGTCGCTGACCGGCCCCGCCATCGACAAGCTGGTGGCCAGCGCGCCGTACTACGCCTACGCCGAGATCCCCGGCGGCATGTACAACAACAACCCGCAGCCGACCAAGACCTACGGCGTGCTGGCCACCTTCGTGACCTCCGCCAAGGTGCCGGACGAAGTGGTCTACCAGATGGTCAAGGCGGTGTTCGACAACTTCGACGACTTCAAGAAGCTGCACCCGGCCTTCGCCCATCTCGACCCGAAGAAGATGGTCAAGGACGGCCTGTCAGCACCCGTCCATCCCGGCGCGATGAAGTACTACAAGGAAAAAGGCTGGCTCTGATCGCCGCAGCCAGGCAAAGCACAGGGGCCGCAGAGCCCCTTTTTTGATCGTGTCATGAGGAGGTCGGCATGAATGCTCCCCAACAACCGCAAGGCGAACAGAACGGCGCCCCCGAGATCGACCTGGCCCAGCTGGTCGCCGAGACCGATACCGGCGGCCGCGATCCGCAGGGCCTGGCGCGCGCGGTGCTGCTCGGTGTGGCGCTGGTGTGGTCGCTGTTCCAGCTGTGGATCGCCTCGCCGCTGCCGTTTGCGCTGGGTTTCGGCGTGTTCAACGACACCGAATCGCGCTCGCTGCACCTGGGCTTTGCGCTGCTGCTGGCCTTTCTGGCGTACCCGGCGTTCGGCAAGTCGCCGCGCGACCGCATCCCGGTGGCCGACTGGCTGCTGGGGCTGATCGCCGCCTTCTGCGGCAGCTACCTGTTCTGGTTCTACGGCGCGCTGGCCACGCGGCCCGGCGCGCCCATCCTGCAGGACATCGTGGTGGCCATCGTCGGCCTGGTGCTGCTGCTGGAGGCGGCGCGCCGCGCGCTCGGCCTGCCCATGGTGATCCTGGCGGTGGTGTTCATCGCCTACATCTTCGCCGGCCCCTACATGCCGGACATGATCGCGCACAAGGGCGCCTCGCTCGGCAAGGGCATGTCGCACCTGTGGCTCACCACCGAAGGCGTGTTCGGCGTGGCGCTGGGCGTGTCGTCGGGCTTCATCTTCCTGTTCGTGCTGTTCGGCGCGCTGCTGGAAACGGCGGGTGCCGGCAACTACTTCATCCAGAGCGCCATCTCCATGCTGGGCCACCTGCGCGGCGGCCCGGCCAAGGCGGCGGTGGTGGCTTCGGCCAGCACGGGGCTGATCTCGGGCTCGTCGATCGCCAACGTGGTGACCACCGGCACCTTCACCATCCCGCTGATGAAACGCGTGGGCTACCGGCCCGACAAGGCCGGCGCGGTGGAGGTGGCCGCCTCGGTGGACGGGCAGATCATGCCGCCCGTGATGGGCGCGGCCGCGTTCCTGATGGTCGAGTACGTGGGCATCCCCTACACCCAGGTGCTCAAGCACGCCGTGCTGCCGGCGCTGATCTCGTACATCGCGCTGTTCTACATCGTCCACCTCGAGGCGATGAAATCCGACATCCGCGGCATCCCGCGCCCGCCCGGCGCGCCGCAGGGCATGGCGCGCGTGCGCTCGGCGCTGATGACCGTCTGCGGCTTCATCGTGCTGGCCGGCGCCGTGTACTACGGCATGGGCTGGATCAAGGACCTGGCGGGCGCGGCCGCCAAGTGGATCGTGCTGGCGCTGCTGCTGGCCGGTTACGTGGCGCTGATCGGCTTCAGCGCGCGCTTTCCCGAGCTGACGCCGGACGACCCCAACAAGCCCATGGAGTACCTGCCCGAGGCCGGGCCCACGCTCAAGTCCGGCCTGCACTACCTGCTGCCGGTGGTGGTGCTGATCTGGAACCTGATGGTGGAAGAGATGTCGCCCGCGCTTTCGGCCTTCTGGGCCACCATGTTCCTGGTGCTGATCGTGGTCACGCAGCGACCGCTGTTCGCGCTGTTCCGCAAGCACGCGCTGGCCGGGACCGTGCAGCACGGCCTGTCGGACCTGTTCACGGGCCTGGTCACCGGGGCGCGCAACATGATCGGCATCGGCATCGCCACGGCGGCGGCGGGCATCATCGTCGGCACCGTCACGCTCACCGGCATCGGCCTGGTGATGACCGAGTTCGTCGAGGTCATCTCCGGCGGCAACCTGATGGTCATGCTGCTCATGGTGGCGGTGATCTGCCTGATCCTGGGCATGGGCCTGCCCACCACGGCCAACTACATCGTGGTGTCCACGCTGATGGCGCCGGTGGTGGTGGAGCTGGGCTCGCAGAGCGGCCTGCTGGTGCCGCTGATCGCGGTGCACATGTTCGTCTTCTACTTCGGCCTGATGGCCGACGTGACGCCGCCCGTGGGCCTGGCCTCGTACGCGGCGGCGGGCATCGCGCGGACGGACCCGATCAAGACCGGCGTCACCGCCTTCGGCTACAGCATCCGCACGGCGATCCTGCCGTTCATGTTCATCTTCAACACGCAGCTGCTGCTGATCGGCATCGACAACGCGGCGCACCTGGTCATCACCATCGTCAGCGCCATCGTCGCCAACCTGATGTTCGCGGCCGGCACGCAGGGCTGGTTCGTCACGCGCAACCGCTGGTGGGAAAGCCTGGCGCTGCTGCTGGTCACCTTCACGCTGTTCCGGCCCGGCTTCTGGTGGGACATGATCTACCCGCCCTACGTCGATGCCCCGGCCACGCAACTGATCCAGGTGGCCGACGAGGCCCCTGACGGTGCGCGCCAGCGGCTGTGGATCGAGGGCACCACCATCGAGGGCAAGGAAATCTCGCGCGGCGTGCTGCTGCCGCTGGGCGACAAGGCCGACAACGGCCGTGCCCGGCTGGCCAAAGTGGGCCTGCGCGTGGTGCCCATGGGCGACGAGCTGCAGGTGATGCAGGTGCAGTTCGGCAGCCGCGCCGAGAAGCTGGGCATCGAGCAGGGCTTCACCATCAAGACCATCGAGAACGACGCCGACCGCCCGGCCAAGGAATGGATGATGGTGCCCGCACTGCTGTTGCTGGGCCTGGTGTACTGGGTGCAGCGGCGCCGGCGAGACAGCGCGGCGGCGGCCGTGCCGGCCTGAGCCGCGCCACGGGGAGGCCCGTCTTGGAAGTGTTTTGGGCCTCCAGCCCAGTATTGACTGTCGCAGGCAGCTCCTGAATCAGGAGCAATCCGACACCGGATCCGCCCGCGCGCAGGGCCCAGGCCAGGCGGTCTGGGCCGTGCCGGCCCGCGGCTGTCAGCGGTAGCTGGCCAGGTGGATGCTGGTTTCGGTGCCGCGGATGCCCTTGATCAGCCGCACGCGCTCCAGCACCTGCGAAAGCTCCGGCATCGAGCGCGCCTCCAGCTCGGCCAGCAGGTCCCAGCGGCCGTTGGTGTCGTGCAGCGCGGCCACGCCGGGCTCGCCCAGCAGGCTGGCGATCACGGCGCGGCCCTGGTTGCCTTCCACCAGCACGCCCATCCAGGCGCGGATGCGGTTCGGCTCCGCCTCGGGCTTCAGGCGCACCGTGTAGCCGACGATGACCTGCGCCTGCTCCAACTTGCGCATGCGGTTGGTGACGGTGGCGCGCGAGACGCCCAGCCTGTGCGCGAGGTCGGCCACGCTCATGCGGGCGTCCGCGCGCAGCAGGGCGATCAGTTGCTGGTCCAGGCTGTCCATGGTGACGAAATGCTAACTTGAATCTGTCGATTCGACAGAAATTCCATCCAAACAGCACCGATTTGCGACTTTCGCTTGGCGCACGTCGCTGAGAGACTGGGTTCGACACCGTTGCCGGGGATTTCTGCCGGCAGCCGCCCAAGCCCATGCCAAGGAGTCCGCCATGCCCCGCACATCCGCCCACACGCTGTACCTGAGCGCCCCCGCGGCCATCGAGCTGGTGCGCCGCCAGGGCGTGGCCGCCTGCATCGCCGGCATCGCCGAGAACATCCGCGCCGACTTCCGCCGCTGGCCGGCCTTCGACAAATGCGCCCGCGTGGGCACCCATGGCGAACACGGTGTGATCGAGCTGATGCCGGTGTCCGACGCGCAGCGCTACAGCTTCAAGTACGTGACCGGCCACCCGGGCAACCACCGCGTCGGCCGGCCCACGGTGATGGCCTTTGGCGTGCTGGCCGATATGGCCACCGGCACGCCCGAACTGCTGTCCGAGCTCACCCTGACCACCGCACTGCGCACGGCCGCCACCAGCCTGGTCGCGGCCCAGTTGCTGGCGCGCCCCGGCAGCCGCACGATGGCGCTGATCGGCAACGGCGCGCAGAGCGAGTTCCAGGCGCTGGCCTTCCAGCACGGCCTGGGCATCGCAGAGCTGCGCCTGTTCGACGTCGATCCCCGCGCCACCGCCAAGCTGGTGGCCAACCTGCGCGGCAGTGGCCTGAAGCTCGCCGTGTGCGCCAGCGCGGCCGAGGCTGTGCGCGGCGCCGACGTGGTCACCACCATCACCGCCGACAAGGCGCGCGCCACCATCGTCAAGCCCGACATGGTCGAACCCGGCATGCACCTCAACGCCGTGGGCGGCGACTGCCCGGGCAAGACCGAGCTGCACCCCGACGTGCTGCGCCGGGCCAAGGTGTTCGTCGAATACGCGCCGCAGACGCGTGTCGAGGGCGACATCCAGCAACTACCGCCCGACTTTGCCGTCACCGAGCTCTGGCAGGTGCTCACCGGCCAGGCGGCCGGCCGCGACAGCCGGGAGCAGGTGACGGTGTTCGATTCGGTCGGCTTCGCGCTGGAGGATTTCTCAGCCCTGCGCTTCGTGCGCGACACCGCGCTGGCGCTGGGCCTGGGTCAGCGCATCGCACTGATCCCCGACATGGCCGACCCGCGCGACCTGTTCGGCCTGCTGCGCCGGCCGGTGGCACGGCAGGCGGAACCCGCCGCGGCGCTCGCGTGACGGGCGGGCAGGGTGGCCGCTACCCCGATTTGCTACTTAATCGATAGCTGCCTGAGCCCATCAATACTGGTCCAGAGGCCGAAAGCACTTCAAAGATTGGGCCTCCCCCTTGGCGCGGCTCAGGCCGGCATGGCCGCCGCCGCACTGTCTCGCCGGCGCCGCGCTTCAGCCCGCCAGCAGCTCCGCCTCGGGAATGTGTTCGGCCAGGAAGCCGCCGCTCTGGCGCGCCCACAGTGCGGCGTAGAGGCCGCCGCGCGCCAGCAGTTCGGCGTGCGTGCCTTCCTCGACGATGCGGCCGTGGTCCAGCACCACCAGCCGGTCCAGCGCGGCGATGGTGGACAGCCGGTGCGCGATGGCGATCACCGTCTTGCCCTTCATCAGCTCGTACAGGCTTTCCTGGATGGCCGCTTCCACCTCGGAATCGAGCGCGCTGGTGGCTTCGTCCAGCAGCAGGATCGGTGCGTCCTTCAGCATCACGCGGGCGATGGCCACGCGCTGGCGCTGGCCGCCGGAGAGCTTCACGCCGCGCTCGCCCACGTGCGCCTCGTAGCCGCGCCGGCCCTGCGGGTCGGTGAGCTGCTCGATGAACTCGTGCGCCTGCGCACGCGCGGCGGCGGCTGTCAACTCGGCGTCGCCGGCGTCGGGCCGGCCGTAGGCGATGTTGTCGCGCATGGCGCGGTGCAGCAGGGACGTGTCCTGCGTGACCATGCCGATAGCCTGACGCAGGCTGTCCTGCGTGACGCGGGCGATGTCCTGGTCGTCGATCAGGATGCGCCCGGCCTGCACGTCATGAAAGCGCAGCAGCAGGTTCACCAGCGTCGACTTGCCCGCGCCCGAGCGGCCGATCAGGCCGATCTTCTCGCCCGGCCGGATGGTCAGGCTCAGGTGGTCGATCACCGGCTGGCCGCCGTCGCGGTAGGCGAAGCTCACGTCGTCAAAGCGAACCTCGCCGCGCGTGACCTGCAGCGGCATCGCGCCCGGCGCGTCCACCACCGTGCGCGGGCGCGTCAGCGTGTTGATGCCGTCCTGCACCGTGCCGACGCTTTCGAACAGGCTGGTCATCTCCCACATCACCCAGTGGCTCATGCCCGACAGGCGCAGCGCCATGGCGGTGACGGCCGCCACCCCGCCGATGCCCACCTGCCCCTTGGACCACAGCCACAGTGCGCCGCCGCAGGCCGCCAGAATGAGCGCCACGATGAGCGTGTGGTTGACGATCTCGAACAGGCTCACCAGCCGCATCTGGGCGTAGCCGGTCTGCTTGAAATCCTCCATCGCCGCGCGGGCGAACTGCGCCTCACGCTGCGTGTGCGAGAACAGCTTGACGGTGGCGATGTTGGTGTAGGCGTCGGTGATGCGGCCGGTCATCACGCTGCGCGCATCGGCCTGGGCGCGGCTCACCTTGCCCAGGCGCGGCACGAACCACCAGCACGCCAGCGCGTAGCCCGCCGCCCACAGCAGGAAGGGCAGCATCAGCCAGCCGTCGAAGCCGGCCGCCAGCACCAGGATGGTGAGCATGTACACGCCCATGCCGATCACCACGTCGGCGGTGGTGAAGATCATGTCGCGCACGGCCAGCGCCGTCTGCATGATCTTGGTGGTGATGCGGCCGGCGAACTCGTCGGCATAGAAGGCCATGCTCTGGCCCAGCATCAGGCGGTGGAAGTTCCAGCGCAGCCGCAGCGGGAAGTTGATGGCCAGCGTCTGATGCTTGACGATGGTCTGCAGCGCCACCACCCCGATGGATGCGACCAGTATGACGCCCAGTAGCGCCAGCACCGGCCCGCGCTGCTGGAACAGCTGGTCGGGCTGCACGCCGCCCAGCCAGTCGACCACGCGGCCGAGCATGGCGAACAGCAGCGCGTCGTAGGCCGAGGTGGCGGCCGACAGCAGCGCCATCGCCGCCACATAGCCGCGCAGGCCCTCGCTGGCGGTCCAGACGAAGGCCAGGAAGCCCTTGGGCGGCAGGCCCGGCTCGGCTGGCGGATAAGGCGGCAGCAGCCGCTCGAAGTAACCCAGCATCCGCGGATGGGCGCCAGGGCGTGATGGTGAGGTGAACCCCTGAGGTGGTGATCCTCAGGCGTCGATCACGATGCGCCCGTCGGCCACGAACTCCTCGAACTGCACCAGCGGCACGGCCGCATTCATGGGGTGGCCTTCTTCCTGCCAGCTCACGACCATGCTCATCTCGGCACGCTCCAGTTCCAGGGCGTAGTCCGGTTCGATGCGGATCATGGGGCCGTCGCCGGCGCGGAATTCGACACCGCCCGTCACCCGAGCTTTCGCGCGGTCGCCGGGCCGCATGAAGGCGGCGGTAGGCCGGGTGTTGTCGGTGGTGGAAAGGTTGGACGAATTCATAGGAATAGTCAGTAGGTCAAAAGGCCTGCATGTTGAGAATCCATTTTCACCGAATCGGCCTGCATGCGTCTGACGAAGGACAAGCAGGTTGTAACGCAACGCAGAAGCCTGGCTGACGCGGTGCGCAGCGGCGGAAGTGAAGTGAAGTGCCAGCTCTCAACCCCTCTCGTGCCCGAACCCGCGGCTGAGCCAGGCCGAGCCCGCCAGGCCGAAGCGCCAGGGCTGCTCGGCCGCCTTGCTGATGCCGATGCGCGGGCCCACCAGCACACGATGCGGCCGCTCGGGCGCGCGCAGCTCGAAAGGCCTGCGGTCGAGCGGCAGGCCGTCGATATCCGGTCCCACGGCCAGCGCCTGGCCCACGCAGCCGGGGCCGGCACACAGGCGCCGCGGGTCCTTGATGCCACGGCGCGCCATCATGCGTTCGACGCCGTAGCGCGGCTCGATGGCGCGGATCAGCACCCCCGCGCCGTGGCCGGCCTCGCGGCACACCAGGTTCAGGCACCAGTGGATGCCGTAGGAGAGGTAGACGTAGGCGTGCCCCGGCGGCCCGAACATGGAGGCGTTGCGCGCCGTGTGGCCGCGAAAGCTGTGCGAGGCCGGGTCTGCCTGGTCGTAGGCCTCGGTCTCCACCACGATGCCGCCCACGCCACCCAGCAGCAGGGTGGCGCCGATCAGCTCGCGCGCCACGGTGGTGGCGTCGGCAATGAAGTCGGCGGGGGTGAGGCGGCGTGTCATGGGGGTGTCTGCGGGAGCCCGGCATTCTGGCAGGTGCTGTTTATAGTTGTCCTTGATCACCCTTAAACCCCACGAACCGAAGGAGACGCGCCATGTTCACCGGATTGCTTCTGACCCGCGCCGACAACGCCCCGCCCCAGGCCCAGGTCACCGCCATCGACGAGGCCAGCCTGCCCGTGGGCGACGTGCTGGTGCAGGTGGCGTATTCCACGCTCAACTACAAGGACGGCCTGGCCATCACCGGCAAGGCGCCCGTGGTGCGCAGCTACCCCATGGTGCCCGGCATCGATTTCGCCGGCATCGTGCTGGAAAGCAGCGACAGCCGCTACAGGAAGGGCGACGCCGTCATCCTCAACGGCTGGGGCGTGGGTGAATCGCACTGGGGCGGGCTGGCGCAGAAGGCCCGCGTCAAGGCAGACTGGCTGGTGCCCATGCCGGCCGGCATGACGGCCGCGCGCGCCATGTCCATCGGTACCGCCGGCTACACCGCCATGCTGTGCGTGATGGCGCTGCAGGCTCACGGCGTGACGCCGGAGCAGGGGCCGGTGCTGGTCACCGGCGCCAACGGCGGCGTGGGCTCCATCGCCATCGCGCTGCTGGCGCGCCTGGGTTTCGAAGTGCACGCCGCCACCGGCCGCATGAACGAGGCCGAACATCTGAAGGCGCTCGGCGCCAAGGAACTGGTGGACCGCGCCACCCTCAACGCGCCCGGCAAGCCGCTGCAGAAAGAGCGCTGGGCCGCCGCCGTGGACAGCGTGGGCAGCCACACCCTGGCCAACGTGTGCGCCAGCCTCAAGTACGGCGGCGTGGGGGCCGCCTGCGGCCTGGCCCAGGGCATGGATCTCCCGGCCAGCGTGGCGCCCTTCATCCTGCGCGGCGTCACCCTGGCCGGCGTCGACAGCGTGATGGCCCCCTACGCCCGCCGCGCCCAGGCCTGGGAACGCCTGGCGCGCGAGCTGCCGGCGGATGTGGTGGAAGCCAACACCGAGACCATCAAGCTGGCCGACGCGCCTGCTGTCGCAGCGAAATTGCTCCAGGGGCAGGTGCGGGGGCGGGTGTTGGTGGATGTGAACGCCTGAGCGCTGTACCGTACGGCGGTCGGCATTCCGTCTGTTGTGGCTGCTTGAGCTGCGTCGCTGAACGGCGGCTTCGCAGCGGTTGCCGACGGTCAGTGGGACTGCTTAGAGGTACAGGTCTTGGGCCTATAGCGGTAATTCACGTCCGGCTACTTTGCAGAGGTTCTCACACCGGCAACTCTTGGCGGTTCAGGCTTTCAGCCAGCCCTGACTTCTCTTCGCGCGCGCTAGCCTTCGACGCTCGAACGCTGCGTGCCAGTCCTCTTGCCAAGACGGCAACCCAAGGTATATCTGTTGGCTGGCGTTGCAATGCTCCATCAGTGAATACACGTTATGAAATCGCCTTTGCAATTCCTCATTCCAGCAAAGAGGCGGGTGTTCCCAGGTCAGCAACTCTGCGCCTGTGAGAATCAGCACAGGATTCAAGGGGCGTTCCGCCTTCCAATGCTTGCGTCCGAACTTTGCCAGGCGCGTGAGTGCCGCGATTTCCTCCTTGGTGAGACTCTCGCGCAACGTACTGAAGACAAGAATCGCCCCGGGGAACATCTCGGCGAGGTAACGCATGCGCTGAAAATCTTTGGGCTTGAAAGGCCCATAGCTCTTGCATTCACCGAACAAGATCCCCGCGGTGTCATCGCCGTAGCTCGCTTCTCGCCAGAACATGGCGAGATCTGCCTCTAGGTCCACTTTGCCCGGCGCCGTCGCCTCAAAACTCGGGACTGGTGTACTCCGCCGCCCAGATGTGACGCGCCCGGCAAGGGCCTCCAGTGTTAGGAGGACCGAGAACGCGCCATCCGCGAAGTTCGGCACGCTAAAAGGACCGGCCGTCCGATAGAACCAGCCACCTCGCCCCTGGTCAATGTTGCCTGCGGCGGGGAACGTGTTTAAGCACTTCGGGCAGTCCAGCTCTTCCTTTAGCGCTGCCATGGGAAACCAGCTATTCCGCTGGCAATTGGGACACTTCGCCTGCAGTCCGAGTTTGAAAATGCCTTTTTGAATGAACCATTCGTAGCGATGGGCGTTAAGCTTTCTCTTGACCTCAGCAACGGAGGCTTCCCGCTCAGCGACCACCCTGTCATCTATCTGTGCGCCGCCCTTGCTGACCATTCCGCCGTTCATGTGCTCAATCAAGGCAAGGACATCCTTGTCTGCGAGCATGCCGACCGCGCCACCGAGGCGCTTGTAAATTTGCTTGGCCAGAATACCTGGACTCGAGAGCTTCGCCTCCCAGCCGCGATCCTTCAGCCACGCGAAGAAGATCTTTTCCGACTCGGGGGCCTTGCGTGACTCGCCAAACAAGCGGTTGACGATCCGGACCAAGCCATGGCGTCCTACACGCCACTCGCCGTAGCGGCCGATGTTGCCGGTAATAGCTTGCAGTAGATGGTTCCCCTCGACCTTTGGATAGACCTCGGCCAAGTGCTCATCGGCCCCGTAGAGGCGCAAGTCGAACTCGTTCACGCATCGACCTTGGCTCCAGTACCAGTTTTCGCGGCCAAACGACGGGATGATGGATTTCAGTCTCATCGACAGATGCTCCTCGCCCTCAATGTCGATGGTTTCTTCATCCTCGCCATACACATCCGCCACGCCACTATCCTTGCCGCGAGCCCATTCATCCCACAGCCGAGGGTACCAATGCTGAAGAGACATCCGTTGCGTCGCACCCCCCGGCTTCCCCTCCGCGGACGTCAGCGCCAGGGACTTCGCAAAGGCCTGCATCTCGTCCATTGTGCTGTTACGGCTTCGAATCAAGCTAGCGACATCGAAGCCATTGCCATCCGTCCCCCATGGACGACGATGTTCGTCGAGAAATTCAACAACGATCTGTCTGAAGGACTTCTCGTCCAGGAACTGCTTGGGCAAGGGGAGAACCTGACGTCCAGAGGCCCTGAGGTTCCAGAAGTCGATGACGTCCTCGATCTTCGATGCGTCCAAGAAGAAAACCGAGGCGTTCCGGCGAAAGCCGCTACCGCCTCGCACCCGCGTCGCCCATTGAGTGACACGCCGTGGAAAGAGCACGTCTCCGTCTGTCAGCTCGCGGAACTTGTCCACGCGTACTTCAGGCTTGGAAATATCCAAGGCATCCGCAAAATCCTTGTCTATTGCTTCGGCAATGTGCACCGGATATTCGCCGAAGACGCTAGCCCAGAACAGACCCAATCCCTTAGGGACACGCTTCAAAACCGCCGTTTGCTGAGCGGTGCGAACGCAACGAGCCTCGAATCGTGTCTGCCGGGCTGATATGGTCGATCAACGGCGTCAACTCGGCGCGCATTCGCACCCATTTCGCGCCTTGCGGGCGCACTCATGCCTCGCACAGCTGCGGCCGTTTGCGCAGCATCCACAGATTGCCCAGCATGAACAGCGTGTGCAGCTTGGCGGTGTTCTTGGCCAGGCCCCGGTAGCTCACCTTGGTGAAGCCGAACTGGCGCTTGATGACGCGGAAGGCGTGTTCGCCCTTGGCCCGGATGCGTGCCTTCACGCGTTCGAGTTCGTCGATCAGCCGGCCCTTGTCGGTGCCGGTGTCCAGCGCTCGGCGCTTGCCCAGGCGCATGGCGATGTGCCAGCGCACTCTGGCTCGCGTCCATTGCGCCGCACCCTGGTAGCCAGCGTCAGCGAACACGTCCGTCTCCGCGCCGTGCAGCAAGCCATCCACCTGCGTGACGTCGGCCGCGTTGGCCGGCGTGGTCACCAGGCTGTGCACGACGCCCGTCTCCAGATCAGTGCCCACATGGGCCTTCATGCCGAAGTACCACTGCTGACCCTTCTTGGTCTGATGCATGTCCGGGTCGCGCTCACCGCTGCGGTTCTTGGTCGAGCTCGGCGCGTTGATGATGGTGGCATCTACGGCCGTGCCGCTCTTGACCACCAGGCCCTTCGCCGCCAGCAGCTCATTGACTGCGACGAACATTTGCTGGGCCAGGCCATGACGCTCCAGCAGGTGGCGAAAGCGCAGGATGGTGATGGCGTCGGGAAGCCGGTCCGCATCGACGTTGAGCCGTGCGAAGTCGCGATACAGAGGCGTGTCGATCAGCGCCTCCTCCATTGCCTGGTCGCCGAAGGTGAACCAGTTCTGCATGAAGTGGATGCGCAGCATCGTCTCGATGGGAAACGGCGGCCGGCCGGTCTTGGCGCGCGGGCTGTGCGGTTCGATCAGCGCCACCAGTGCCGACCACGGCACCACTCGTTCCATCTCGTCGAGGAACTCGCGCTTCCTCGTGCGCTTGTTCGTCCAGTCCAGGCTCAGCGTCTTCTGCGTCATGCCATCCATCGTGCCGTTACGCCGTGCTCATGGGGAGAGCAGTTGCACGGGGTTTTGAAGCGAGTCCTTAGGTATGACGGGAACGATGGCCTTGAGCGGGTATTTCGCCTTGAACTTGAAGTGCTCCCGGAAGATATCAAGCAGCACATCAAGTACGCCGATGCCGTAGGCGGGATCGTTTGCTTCTTTGTCGCGACCACTTCTCCAGAAATCCTCAGGCTTTATGACCTTCAGCTTCGAATCTAGGACGTACTTGGGTAGATCCCTTCCGAACTGCACCAGGATGTCCGGATCAAAGCCGTCGAGGTATCCCTTCACCACATCGTGCGCCGGAGGAACCTTCAATGGTCCCTCTCGCCAGCTCGCGGGCATGCGCTTATGCACTGGGATGATCGGGAAGAACATGCCACCCCACTGCGTGCAGGCTAAACGAATGGCCTCGCGAACCTGCAATGCGCTGTTCGGGTCAACCATGAGCCCCAGCTTGAGCGGTCGGACTTTTATGTCAGCGGAACCGAGCATTTCTCCCTCCGTCTAATCTGTCCAACTCAGTCTACTCGTTGAACAGTCGATCCCACACCCCCGCGGCGTCTGGACAGACAACAACAACTGACTGCGCTTGAAGCATGCCCGCTTGTTGAGGCTGCGCCGAACGTCCGCTTTCTGCCATGAATTCGATTTGCCAGAAGTTCCGCTTGGGGCCGGGATCAGCCCTCCGATGTGAACTTTTCCAAGGACCGCTCTCAGCCTTTAGCAGAAATCTCCGCGATCCGGCAAATTCGCGCCCCTGGCCGCAAGCCGTCGCTCGCATCAGCCCGCAACAAAAAAGCCAACCGAAACCGGTTGGCTTTTTCCCTGGATGACCTGTCTGAATTTGCGTGCCGTGGAGCGGGCGATGGGAACATCATCGTGTTCCCAACTCGTTGATTGATAACGAGTTTTCCGCACTCGGCGAACCGAGATGGACATAATTATGGACTGAAAAACCACGCTTGGTCAACGCGCGCTCCGAGCAAGTCCAGTGCGAGCCATGGACAGCCAGCAGTAGCCAATGTACCCGAGCGCTCAACGTCACGATGCCGGTTCATCTCCCTTTGGCAGGAACTCCTCGCGGGCGCGCTGCAGAAACCGCTTCATGGGCTCAGAGGGTTCGGCGCTGCGGCGCAGCAGGTAGGTGGACAGCATGGGCGGCGTGCCGGCCAAGGGGCGAACGGTTATGTCGGGGCGGTTCAGGGTCTGCACCTGCGAGGCAATGGCGAAACCTAGGCCATAACCGGCACCGACCAGAGTCAGCATCACGCCTAGGCTCGTCACCTGATCTACCAGCTTGAGCGGCTTGGACGCACCTTGAAGCACCGCCTGGATCTGGTGGTGGCAGCCCGATCCCGCGTCCGGATGGCACAGTACCAACGGAAACTTCAAGGCTTCATCCAATGGCACTTCCGCGTGCGCCAACAAGGGGTGGCGCACGGGCACGATCACCGACAGAGGATCGGTCCACACGGGCTCGGCGACAAGGCCTTCGCTCACCGCGTCCGACAGCGCAAAACCGATGTCCAGCAGATCGTTGTGCAGGCCCTTGAGCTGCTGCGCGAAAGGCAGCTCGAAGACGCGAATCTCCAGTTCGGGCTCTTCCTCGCGGCTGCGCGCCAGCAAGGTGGCAATGTGGGGCTGCGCCAAGCTGTCGCAGATGGCGATGCGCAGATAACCCTGATAGCCCTGCGCCGCCGCCTTTGCGGCACTCACCGCCTGCTCCACGGTGGCCAGCACGCGCCGGCACTCACCGAGGAACACTTGACCGGCCCAGGTCAGTCGCGTCTGGTGCGCGCTGCGGTCGAACAACTGCACGCCGAGCGTGGCTTCGAGATTTCGCATTGCGCGCGACACAGGCGATTGTTCTACGCCAAGGCGCTCGGCCGCTCGCGCGAAATGCAGTTCTTCCGCGACCGCAACGAAATAGCGCAGTAGTCTGAGTTCCAATGCGGCCTCCTGTTTGCCTCGTTCCTGGCCTGCGTCCACCTCATGCGGATTGCGCCTCGCTTTCTCCTTCGATGATTGGCAAGAGGTTCCGGCGTTGCATGCTTGCCTATTCGGATAGGCAGATCGCATCCGAAAATTACGGAGGTTGAGGCGGAACGCTACCTGGCCGAAGACCTGAGAACCTCAATCGCCGCGACGCTGCACTACCGCCTGATCCACAGGTTCAGTTCAATCAATTCCCGGGTTGCAGCTCCACACGCACCTCGCGCGATTTGCCGGCCCGCTCCACTGACAAGACCACCACATCGCCGACCTTCCTGTCGTCTAGCCGCGCGAGCAGCTTGGCCACATCGTCCGTCGCCTGGCCATCAACATCGATGATGCGGTCGCCCGGCACGATGCCTTGCGGCGTGACTTCGACACCCGCGAGGCCGGCCTTGTGCGCTGCCGAACCAGGGGTAACACGCAACACGAACACGCCCTTGCTTCCAGTCAGCGCCAGCAGGCGCTGATTGAGCTGTTCGTCCACCTCAATGCCCAGCGCCGGACGGATGTACTTACCGGTCTTGATGAGTTGCGGGACTACGCGCATGACGGTGTCCACCGGCACGGCGAAACCAATCCCGGCCGAGGCGCCGGAGGGGCTATAGATCGCCGTGTTGATGCCGATGAGCCTTCCTGCCGAATCGAGCAGCGGCCCACCGGAGTTGCCAGGGTTGATGGCGGCGTCGGTCTGGATCAGGTGATCGATGGCCGGGCCGCCCGCTTCTCCGGGTAACGAGCGGTCGAGCGCGGAGACGATGCCGGTGGTGAGCGTCCAGTCCAGGCCGAAGGGGTTGCCGATAGCGAACACCTTCTGACCCACCTTGAGGTCGGCACTGGTGCCGACCGGCACGGCCGGCGGGCGCTTGAAACCGACGCCGATCTTGAGCACAGCGATGTCGTGCGCGGGGCTCGTCCCCACCAGTGCGGCCTGGTAGTCGCGGCCGTCGGCCAGTTTGACGGTGGCTTCGGACGCGCCCTGGATGACGTGGAAGTTAGTGACGACGTGGCCGGCGTCGTCCCAGATGAAGCCCGAGCCAGTGCCGCGCGGCACGGAGAAGACGTTGCGCGTCCAGACATCGCGTACCAATTGTGCGGTAGTGATGTAGACCACCGAGGCGCGCGATTTCTCGAACAGTTCGATGGTGGCTTTCTCGTCCGCCGCCAGATCGCCACGCGCCGTCACAGTGCGTTCTGCCGCCTCGCGCGGACTGAACCAGGCCTCGATGGCGGGCAGGAACTGCCACAGCAGCATGAGCGCGGCAATACAGGCGGTGATGAAGAGCCAGCGCCGGACGAAGTGGTCCGGCGCGGGACGTTGGTACGGGTCGGGGTAGGCCATGAGAAGTCTCCTGTTGATAGGCAATCAGCGCCACAGCCCGCTCGGGCGCCAGCGCGGTGGGCGCGGCGTCAAAGCGGATTCCGGCAAGAAATGGGGCGCGTGGAGTGGCAACGCTGATGCTGGCCCAGGCGCCAACGTCAGTAGGCGTGAGATGCGTTCTTGCGTGGCCGGATGCGTGCGCAACCAGGAGGGTTCGGGATTGCCCCATCCCGGCCACAACCAGGCGCGCCAGGAGCGGCTGACCCGCTCGATTTTCGCCAGCGCGGACGCAAGCCCCTGCGGGTCGCCAGTCAGTTCCGCAGCGAGGCGGTCAGCGTCGAACTCACGCACGCGAGACAAGCCGAGCTGTGCGAGCAGGGCCAGCTGGGGCGATGCGGCCAATAACAATAAACCAGGCCAATAGACCTCCGCCGCGCCAACCAGCAGCGCGGGCAGGCTCAGCAGGATCGCGATCTGTCCCATAAGGGCCAGTAGGCTCGTGAAGCGACTGACGGAATCCGCCAGCCCCATGACGCGCAGATCCTCACTGGCGATGTGCGCGATCTCGTGCGCGAGCACACCCGCCAGCTCGCGTGGGCTCAGGCGGCGCAGCAGGCCATCGGTGAGGGCGATCGATGCCTCCTGCTTCGATCCGGTGGCGAAGGCGTTGACGACGCCACTGGGCACATAGTGCGGCACCGGCGTGGCGGGCAAACCGGCACGGGCGGGCAGCTCGCGCAACAGGGCCCACATCTCGTGGGCTTCTTGCGGGTGCAAGGCCCGTACGCGGTGCAGGCGCAAGCTCAGCGCCGACGCGGCTACCGGTTCCAGCAGCAACGCACCTGCAACGGCAAACAGCGCGAGCCACAGGCCGCCTTCCCCAAACGGCAGTCTCCCTGCGGCGGCTGCGATCCCGACCAGGGTCAGGACCAACAGCCCGGTCTGCAGGCGGTTGAGCCAGCGGTGTTGCAACAGCGCCGTGCGCGGATCACTGGGATGATGACGGGTCATGCTCAGAGGTCGCGGCGGCGCGGTCGCCGCGCTCGCGCAGCAGCCAGTAGGTCGCACCCAGAGCCAGCGTGGCGCCTGCCAGCGCGGCTATCTTGGCGGGGCTCGCCTCGGGGTCAAGGATCACGAACTTGCGCGCCAGCGCGATCAGGCCGATGAGGATCACGGTCTTGACCTGGATGATGCTGTCCCGACGCAGCGCCACGCGCACGATGGAATGCTTGAACTCCATCGCGATCAAGAGCGTCATGATCATGCCGAACACACTCTGGAATACCTTGTGATCCAGGGGATTGAAGGCATCGAGGACCAGCAGCGTGAAGACGATGGCGATGAGCTGGAACAGCGACACCACGATGATGACGGCAATTACTGCCGACAGAACGAGGGCGACGACCTGCTCGAAGCGCTCGTAAAAACTCATGATGGCCCATTGGTCACGCAAGACCTGAAATGGGTTAAGGCGTGTTGATTTCATGACGATGAACTCCCTGGAAAACGGCTGCTGTCGAGACGGCGGCGCATTGCGCTGATGTGTCCTTCAATCAGCTCGGTCGACATGCCAAGCGTCGACATAACCTGTTCCGCCAGCCCAATAGCTGCGGCAAAGGATTGCTGATACACGCGCACGTTGGGCATGGCGCGAAATGCATCGGCCGCGGTCGTAATTCTGCATGACACCCACAAGGTCAGCGCCGGACGGCGCTCGGCAATCGCCTGGGCGATGCGCAACGCTTGCTGGGCATGGGCGAACGTCAGCACCACCATGTGCGCATGCGTCAAGCCGGCAGCCAGCAAGGTATCGGGCCGACTGGCATCGCCATGGAACACCGACGCGCCGGCGGCACGCGCGGCCTCGACCTTCTGCGCGTCCGCCTCCAGCAACAGATGCGCCACGCCGGCGTGGCGAAGAATCTCGCTGACGCTCAGGCCAAGCTCGCCCGCGCCGCACACGATGACATGGTCTCGATATCGCGCCGTCTGCGCGGCGATCTCAACTTCTTCAGCCTGGGGTGGCTGAATGACGCCGCCGGTGCGGCTCAAGAACCGGGCAAGTACATCGTGATGGCGGATCAGTAGCGGTGCCAGGGCCATGCTGAGCACCAGCGCGACCAGCATGGGTTGTACGACGGTCGCGGGGATCAGATGCTGCTGCAAGACCATGCCCAACAACAGCAGGGCGAACTCGCCGCCATGCCCCAACGCTATGCCCGTGCGCCAGGCATCGAGGGCGGACAAGCGCGTCGCCCGCAAGGCCAGGGTATTGAGCACGATCTTGACCGGCACCAGCACTGCCAGCCACGCCAACACCGTCAGCGGTGCCGAAAGAATCTGTGCTCCGTCCAACTGCAGGCCGATGGTCACGAAGAACACCCCCGACAACACATCGCGAAACGGTTTGAGGTGGCTTTCCATGTGGTGACGGAAGTCGCTCTCGCCCAGCACCATGCCGGCCAAAAACGCACCCAGGGCGGCGGATACGCCGACCGCGTGTGCAGCAGCGGCGGCAGCCACCACCACGCACAAGGAAACCAGCACGAAGGATTCTTCGTGGCCCTGCCGCGCCACCCAGAGGGTGCTGCAGCACCTGGGCTAGAACCTGCCGCCGATTGGGCCTGAGCCGGTCCGCTCAGTCCGACGACGACCGCCAGGGCAAGTGCGGAGAAGGTTGATTGGGGCTGTTTGATATTCATGATCTTGGGCTCCTAATTAAAGTTAGTTGACTGAGATTTCAATCTGTTTCGGTTTGGCTTGCTCGGCCTTGACAAGCCGCACTTCCAGCACGCCGTCTTTCATCGAGGCCGTCACCTTGGTCGGATCAACGTTGTCAGGCAAGACAAAGCTGCGCACAAAGCGGCCATACGCACGTTCGATGCGGTGGAACTTCTTGCCCTGCTCCTCTTTTTCCAGTTTGCGCTCGCCGCTGATGGTGAGCACGCCGTTTTCCGCGCTGACGCGCACGGCATCCTTGGGGACCTCCGGCAGATCCAGCTTGAGGAGGAATGCGTTCTCATCCTCGCTGACGTCCACCATTGGTGCCCAGTCCGCCGTGGTCATGGCTTCGTTGCCGGTACGGGCGCCCTGTCGCTGGGGTGTCCGTCCCAACATCGTCGCCAGGCGGTTTTGCAATTCATCCAGTTCCCGGAAGGGGTCCCACGGAGTCAATGCAGTCATATCGGTTCTCCTTGAACAAGGCCGGCGAATTGGATGACGCACCGAACAGAGCCGCCGGCTCACTCTGAATAGCGCCTACTACTTTTCGTTTCCATCAAGAACAAGTCCTTGGGTCAATTGAAGGATGTCGTTCTCGTCGAGCGTTTCCCGCGCCAGCGGTTCGCGCGCACAACGCTCCAGCACCGCGCGGTTGGTGTCGAGGATCCGGTAGGCGCGCTCGAACACGCCCATCACGATGTCGCGGATGGCCTGATCGATGCGCGCCTGGGTCGATTCGGCCAGGGTAACCTTCTTGACGTGCACCTTCAGGATGTCCAGCCGTCCCTTCTTGTCGGGCCGGTCCACCAGCACCTGACGGTCGAAGCGACCGGCGCGCAGCAGCGCCTGGTCGAGGATTTCGGGGCGGTTGGTGGCGGCGAGGATGATCAGCCCGACCGAGCTGTCGAAGCCGTCCATCTCCGTGAGCAGCTGGTTGAGGGTCTGCTCGCGCTCGTCGTGGCCGCCGATGGGGCCGCCGACGCCGCGCGCGCGGCCCAGCGCATCGAGCTCGTCGATGAAGATGATGGCCGGCGCCTGCCCGCGGGCCTGCTCGAACAGGTCGCGCACGCGCGCTGCACCCACGCCGACGAACATCTCGACAAACTCTGATCCGGAGATGGAGAAGAAGGGCACCGCCGCCTCGCCGGCAACAGCCTTGGCCAGCAATGTCTTGCCGGTGCCCGGTGGGCCGACCAGCAACACGCCCTTGGGAATGCGCGCCCCGAGCCGTCCATACTCCTGCGGATTCTTGAGGAAATCGACGATCTCAACCAACTCCGCCTTGGCTTCATCGACGCCAGCGACATCGGCAAAGGTCACGCCAGTGTTCTTCTCCATGAATACCTTGGCGTGACTCTTGCCGATGCTCAGGAAACCACCCATGCCCTGCTTCTCGGCAAAGCGGCGGAACAGGAAGAACCAGACGCCGAAGAAGGCCACGGCCGGCAGAATCCAGGAGAGCACATCACGCAGCCAGGTGCTTTCCACCACTCGCGCGTAGGACACATCGTATTTCGACAGCTGCTCGGCCAGGTCGGGTTCGACGCGGGTGGCCACGATGGTGGTCTTGCCCCGGCTGTCCGGCGATTTCAGACGCCCGGTGACCGTGCGGTCCGACACCAGCACTTGGGCGACGCGCCCCTCGGCCAGCGCCTTCTCGAATTCGCTATAGGGCACGGGCTCGACGGTCTTCGCCGCCTGCCAGTAGTTCTGCAGCGTCAGCAGCAACAGGCCGGCGACGATCCAGTAGCCAATGTTCCATTGATCTTTCTTTTCCATGGGCAGGGTACCTCGCAAGTCGTGCCGCTAGAGAATGGGGGTGAACAGACGGGCCACCCCGTCGCGCAAGCGGATGGCCAGCGGGTGGGCGCGCAACGCCTTCGCCGATATCTCGCCCGACGCATCACGAGCGGCATCAAAAAGGGATGACACCCGGCCCTTGCCGTCGGTGAGCCGCCCGTCGTCGAACACCTGCAGCAGGATGTTGTAGACGTCGGGGTGAGCCTTCTCGATCTCGTCCAGCAGCAACACGCTGTAGGGCTTGCGACGCACCTTCTCGGTGAGCTGGCCGCCCTCGTCATAGCCGACATAACCCGGAGGCGCGCCCACCAGGCGTGCCACGGTATGGCGTTCACCGTACTCGGACATGTCGATGCGCAGCAGCGCACCTTCATCGCCATAGATCGACTCGGCCAGCGCCTTGGCGAGTTCGGTCTTGCCCACACCCGTCGGCCCGAGGAACAGGAAGGTGGCCACTGGCTTGCCGCCTTCGCGCAGGCCCGCGCGCGCCAGACGCACGGCATCGGCCACCGCGCGCACAGCTTCGTCCTGGCCCACCAGGCGCTCGTGCAGCCGCTGCTCCAGATGCAGCAGCTTCTCGCGTTCTTCCACCGTCAGCTCGTTGACCGGAATGCCGGTCAGGCGCGAGACGATCTGCGCCACGTGCTCTGCCTTGACCTCGGCGCTGCCCGAGGCGCGCTCGCGTTCCCATTCCTCGACGAGCTTCTTGAGTTCGGCCTCTTTGGCCTCGATGCGCTTACCCAGCTCGGCGGCCTTGTCGTACTGCTTGCGCGAGGCCATGTAGTCCTGCTCACGCCGCAGCTGGTGCAGTTCGGACTCCAGCTCTTGCACCGCCACCGGGCGGGCCGTGGCCGACAGCTTCACGCGTGCGGCCGCCTGGTCGAGCAGGTCGATGGCCTTGTCAGGCAGAAAGCGCGCGGTGATGTAGCGGTCGGACAACTCGGCGGCGGCGATGATCGCATCCTCGGTGATGCTGACCTTGTGGTGCGCCTCGAAGGTGTCGCGCAGGCCGCGCAGGATCATCATGGTCTGCGCTACCGTCGGCTCGGGCACCATCACCGGCTGGAAGCGACGCTCCAGCGCGGCATCCTTCTCGATGTACTTCTGATACTCGTTGAGCGTGGTGGCGCCGATCAGGTTCAGCTCGCCGCGCGCCATCATCGGCTTGAACACGTTGGCCACGTCCAGCCCGCCTTCGCCGCCACCCTGGCCGGCACCGACGATGGTGTGCACCTCGTCGATGAAGAGAATCAGCTCGCCCTGGTGCTCGGTCACTTCCTTGAGCACCTTCTGCACGCGCTCCTCGAACTCGCCGCGGTACTTGGCGCCTGCCACCATGGCGTTGATGTTGAGTTCGACCAGACGCTTGTCGCGCAGCGTCTCGGGCACTTCGCCGGCGACCATGCGCTGCGCCAGCCCTTCGACGATGGCGGTCTTGCCGACGCCGGGCTCGCCGATCAGCACCGGGTTGTTCTTCTTGCGCCGGGCCAGCACTTCGATGGTCGTCTCGATCTCCTGCGCGCGGCCGATGACCGGATCGAGCTTGCCCTCGCGCGCCATCTTGGTGAGGTCGCGCGAATACTTTTCGAGTTCCGGCGTGTTGGTCGGCGTCTCGGCGCGGCCATCCTCGGCCCCTTTGCCGACCACCTTGCTGACCTGCTGGCGCAGCGCTTGCGGCGTGAGGCCGTAACGGCGCAGCAGGTTGGCCGCCAAACCTTCGCCTTCCTCGGCGAGCCCGATCAGGAAATGCTCCGGCCCGACATAAGAGTGGCCGAGTTCGTTGGAGGCCACGAAAGCACGGCTGAGCGCGTCCTTGACCCGGGGCGACACGCCGATCTCGCCCTCGAACGGCTTATCGCCGCGCTTGGCTTCGGATTCGATCTGGCGCTTGAGGTCATCGACCTTGATCTTGAACTGCCCCAGGATGGTCTTCACCACGTCGCTGTCGATCAGCGCCAGCAGCAGGTGTTCGGTATCGACTTCGGCGCGCCCGAACTCTGCAGCGTGTCGGGCGGCCTCCTGCAATAGGGCCTCGGACTGTTCGCTGATACGGCTGGCGAGCCCACTGCCGCGACGGCGCGCGGTGCCCGTACCGGCCGGGGCGGGTTCGCCGAACGAGGCATCGACGACCTCGTCAGTATCGGCCGCCATGGACGGTGCGTCGTCACCGATGCGGAAGAAGTCGCTGCCAAGGAAGTCTTCGAACAGCCCGCTGCGCGAGCCGAACAAGGCTTCCAGCGGCGAGACGGTGCGCTTTTGCTGGCGCACCAATTGGCGATAGTGATCGTCACACAACAGCATGGTGCTGTGGCGACCATTGAGATTGGCTTCCACCCGCACCGTGGCGGGCTGGCCGCAGACTTGGCATTGTTTTCTGGCCATGCTGATGCTCCTGTAAAGATGGATTTGATGAGACGCCGCCGATCACGGCGCCTCATCCTATTGTGGTTTTGAGAATAGCGAGCCGACCAGCGTCAGCCGTTGATCGGGATCGAGCGGCCCTGCTTGGGCGCACTGGCCTCGCGCTTTTCCATCGTGATCGTGAGCACGCCGTTCTTGAAAGCGGCCTTGATCGTGTTCTGGTTGGCATCGGCCGGCAGGTTCAGAGCGCGCTGAAAGCTGCCGTAGGAGCGCTCCACCCGGTGGAAACCGCCGTCATTCATTTCCTGCTCCTGACGCTTTTCACCGCGCACCAGGAGCACGTCGTTGTCGAGCGTGATCTGGATGTCTTTTTCCTCGACGCCGGGCACTTCCAGGGCGATCTTGTACTGCTTGTCGGTTTCCTGGATGTCAAGTGCCGGCTTCAGCATGCCCGGCCAGTCCGACGGCCATCGCGGCATGGCCAGCGCCGGGAAGCCGAAGCCTCGAAACGCATCGTCAAAGAGGCGGTCGATCTCGCGATGCAATTGCAGGATGGGACTGACGGAACCGCCTGCCACCGGCAGCTCATTGCGCTGCACGGGCAGCGAGGCAGTGCTCTGTTGTTCTTCATGCTCTTTCTTAAACCAGTTCCAGGGAGCCAATTTCTTGAAATCAATGTCCATGTCACACCTCCAGAAGAAAAATTGAAGAATCTCGCTCACTCCGTTTGCCTGCGGCTATGGACAGCGCGCCCAGGCGACACGGGATGTTCCGCTGACTTCGGTTGCTCATCTGTACGTATCACCTCCTTTTTTCTGCCTGCTTGGGTCTGATCATTGATCCATCGATCGATTTCACTTTGACGAAACCGCCACGTCCCGCCGACCTTGAAGGCCGGAATCTCCCCGTGCGAGGCGAGCCGGTAAAGCGTCCGCTTGCCGACTTTCAAGTAGGCAGCCAACTCGTCGAGTGTGAAGATCGCCTGCTGGCGCGCTGTCATACCACCCCCACTAGGGCGTGTTAACACTAATTGCCAATTTGGAGCTGGAGAGCGACACTGGCGTGCATGGAAATCACGCCCGAACAGTTTTCTCGTATCGAGCACTGCCTGCCAACTCAACGCGGCAATGTGAGCATGACCAACCTTCAGGTGGTCAATGCCATGCTTTACGTGGCCGAACACGGGTGCAAATGGCGTGGCTTGCCCAAAAGGTTTGGCAACTGGCACACCATCTACACGCGCATGCGCCGGTGGGAGAGGGCCGGTGTGCTGGACAAGATGTTCCAGGAGCTCCAGCGCGAACAGGTGGTGCGCATTCGCATTGAAGCCGTTTCGCTCGACTCCACCAGCATCAAGGTCCACCCCGATGGCACGGGCGCGTTAAAAAAAACGGCCCTCAATCCATCGGGAAGTCCCGAGGCGGATGGAACACCAAGGTTCATCTGGTTGCCGCGGATGCTCGAACGGCCGTGACGTTCTGTCTGTCGCCTGGACAGGCTCATGATGCCCCTGAAGGTCGCCGCCTCCTTCAAAGCTTGGGCCCAACGAATCGCCCAGTCCACCTGCTCATGGACCGCGCGTACGAAGGAAACGAGACACGTCAACTGGCCCTGGACTTGGGTTTCATTCCGGTCGTTCCTCCAACGCGGACACGTCTTGACCCTTGGGAATACGACCGGGCCATGTACCGGCGGCGCAATGAAGTCGAGCGGTTGTTCCGGCGCTTGAAGGGCTATCGGCGAATCTTCTCTCGATTCGAGAAGCTCGACGCCATGTTTCTCGGCTTCCTCTGCTTTGTGCTGGTCGCGGACGGACTTCGCGGTTTGTGTTAACAGGCCCTAGTCCTATAAAAGCGGCCGGGCAGCTCGTTTTCTTTGTATCCTTTCTCTCATTTTTCACCTCCCTTTTGAGGCTTTGGCCTCCAGCCGCATGCTCATTGACTCCCCCAGTTATCGCTTGCGCCGCATGGTGCTCATCAACGTCGGCACCAACAAGAACAAGCCCAGTGGCCGCATCACGGCTGTCGATCCCCGGGGTGGCGCAGCAGTTCTGGGTGAGAACGGGGTTGGCAAGACCACGACACTGCGGCTCCTGCCCCTGTTCTTCGGGCACCTGCACAGCGCCATCGTGGACCCCCAGAAGGGTCAGCAGAACATGGTACGGTTTGTGTTGCCCACCGACATGAGTGCGATCGCGTTCGAGTACCAGCGGGGCTCGGACAACGAGCTGCGCCTGGCGGTGCTGCGCCGGCGCGCCGATGATCCGGACTCCCTGTGCTACCGGATCTTTCGCTGCGGGTACCGAAGGGAGCTCTTCGTCCATGAGGGCCGCTTCCTGGGCGAGGAAGAGACACAGAAAGCTGCGATCGAGCTCGGCATCCAGGCCTACAAGCGGCTGACCCCCTCTGACTACCGTCACGTGATCCTGGGCACGCCGGCTGAGACCAAGGAGAAGGTGGCCCTTGGGTCCATCAGCCAGGACTTTTCGTTCGGGCCCCGCCCCTTGGCCAACCTGGACCGGGTGGTGGCGGCCATGGTCAAGAAGAGCGTCAACTTCTCCGACATCATCCAGGTGGCGGTGAGCCTGGCACAGAGCGAGCTGGGGGCAGGTGGTTCGCGGGGTGTACTGTCGTACAAGCAGGGCAAGAGCCAGATCGAGCAGTGGGTTCGCGACCGACAGGCCTGCAAGGACGCCCTCAAACTGCAGCCCCAGGTGAGCGCCCTTCACGACAGCCTGGGCGACTTCCGCCGACTTGAGGCGACGATCCGGGCCTGCCGAGGCGACATCGAAGCCCTGCATCTGATCCGCAGCCAGGAGGTAGAGCGCCTGGGCAGAACCCTGGCGGACTCCAAGGCAGATCGGCAGAGCGCACTCACCGCTGAGCAGCTGGCTCTGGCGGGGCTTGAGTCGGCGGTTAAAACGGCGTCGGATGCGGCCACGGTCGCCCAAGAGGCATTCAAGGAGCAGCAGGATCTGGCGCACTACTTCCGGGACCATGATGCGCCGGGATGCGAGATCAAGCTCACCGGACTGGGACAGCTGGAATCGAACCTGGCCTTGAAGAACTCTCAGCTTGAGGCACACAAGCAGAGCCACGCCAACCTGATCGCCCATTTTCAGAACCTGGAGCACGGGGCGCGCACGCGCGCTGCTGACCATTCCTTCCGGCTCGAACAGTCCAAAGGCCCGCTCAACGATCGGCTGGTTCAGGGCCTCGGCAAGGTGTCACTCAACGAGAAGCACCAGCTGAAGGATCTCGATGATGAGATCGAAGGGCTGCGACAAACACTCGATGAACTGAAGGGCAATCTGCAATCCACTCGGGGAGAGTGGATCGCCCGCAAGAAGTCCCCTGCCGCCAGCGCGGAGGCCATCGCCTTGTTGACCGCTGCAGATGATGACCTGCGCCAGCACTACAGCGCCATTGCCTCAGCCCAGAGGGCTCTCGTTCCGCTTGCGAACGCCGTGCACCAGGCGAAGGTTGAGTTCGATCTCCAGGAAGGGTTTCTGCAGCAGGCTCGCCAGCAGCTCACCCAGGCACGGGACTCACTCGCCCAAGCTCAGCAGATGCTGGCGCCGGCCGACGGCACCCTGCTGTCTGCTCTTCGATCCAGTGAAGACCAGACCTGGCGAACCCACCTCGCGCGCGTGATTGACCCGCGGCTTCTTGGCCACACGGAGCTGACTCCCCACCTCGCTGAGGAGGGAGCTTCATCGCTGTACGGCTGGTCCCTCAACACGGCGGCCCTGCCCGCTCCCGACTGGGCCGACGACGAATCGGCGCGCCAGGCCATCGCAGAGTGTCAGGACCGTGTTGTACGGGCTGAGGCTTCGGTCAAGGCTCAGGAGGCCGCCCTAAAACAGGCAGAAGGTGTTCGCAGAGCGGCGGAGAGCGCCCACCAAACCGACGAAGGCCTCCTCAATGCCAAGAACGCCAGGACCGAGGACCTCGTTGGTCGCCAATCATCTGCGAGCCAGAGGGTGCAAAAGGAACGGGACGCCTCCCAGAGCCAAGCCTCGACTGAAATCACGCGCCTTGATCGTGAAATCAGCGAAATCGATCAGAAACTGAATCGCCTCAAAGGCGACAGGGCCCACCGTGCAAACGCCATCAACCGCGCCAAGGCATCGGTGATGCGTTGGAGTGTCGGCCGTGATTCCTGCAAAATCCGCAGAAAAGCAGCTATGTATTTGATTTAACTAAGATTTTTTACCGACTGTATGAACGCCAGGGCCTAGAGCTTGGAGCGAAAGCGACGTGTTGCTGCGCTATTCGAGTTTAAGGACGGTACCGTGCGGCCATGCCCCGTGGTCTCCAGTTAGCTCAGGTGCTTGCCCACCAGCCCGGTCATCTCGAACATGGTGACTTCATCCTTTCCGAAGACGGCCTTGAGCTTGGTGTCCGCCAGGATGTTTCGCTTGTTCTTCGGGTTCTGCAGGTTGTTGGCCTTGATGTACTCCCACATGAGCTTCACAACTTCGGTGCGGGGTTGCGGCGTTGCACCGATCACAGCGGCCAGCTCGGCGCTGGGAGTGAGGGCACGGTTGAATGCGGTGTGCTTCTTGGCAGTGGTCATCTGAGACTCGAAACCGATCGATGTCATCTCGGCGAAGCCAACCTCGCCAAGCTCAACCTTTTCGCCGCACCGGTCACAAGATCCTCATGGCGCGGCGGCGCTGCAGTGCGCCAGGAACTCCGTGGTCGCGCGGCCCAGCCGCTTTTCGCGGTGCAGCACGATGGCGAGCTTGCGGTTTGCTTTGGGCAGACGTGTTTGCAGTTCGACCAGGTGCCCGTCTTCCACGCTTTGCGTCACTGCGTGGCGCGAAAGGCAGCCGAGGCCATCGCTCGCCGCCACCACGCGCTTGATCGCTTCGGTGCTGCCAAGTTCGAAGCCGACGCGCACCTGGTCTAGATTTTTCAGCAACCACTCATCCGCGATCTGGCGTGTGCCGGAGCCACGTTCTCGCAGTACCCAGGTGGCGTCGGCCAACTGGCGGGCCGTCGCGCAGCGATTCGCCAGCGGGTGGTCCGGTGCAGCGAGGATCACCATTTCGTCATCCAGCCAGGGCCGCACGACCAGGTCGGAATGCGTCTGCGACCCCTCGACGAAGCCGATGTCGACGTCCAGGGCAGCCACCGCGGCGATCACTTCGCTGGTGTTGCCTATGCGCAGATGGATGTGGCTCTTGGGGTGCTGTTGCGTCCATTGCGCCACCAGGCTGGGCAACAGGTATTCGCCGATTGTGAAGCTGGCAGCGACCAGCAAAGGCGCGGCGTGCTCGTCCGTGAACAGGGCTTGAACCTCGGCCGCCTCCTCAACCAGGGCCTGGGCCTTGGGCAACAGCGCGCGCCCGTTCTCGTTGAGCAGCAGGCGCCGGCCGATGCGGTCGAACAGTTCAACGCCCAGTGCCGCCTCGAGTTCGGCCAGCGAGGTGCTGGCCGCTGATTGCGAGCGTGCGATCAGATCGGCCGCCGCACGTGTGCTGCCGCCACGCGCCGTGGCCAGAAAGACTTCGAGCTGACGCAGGTTGAGGCGCAGGCGCTGGAAGGATTGTTGATTGAATTTATCGATCATTCTGAACGATATTATCCGCTTTTTTATTTAATGACTTTTGCCTATTCTCTATTCATTGAGGGGCATAGCCCTCCCACGCATGCCCAACGCGGGCTGTTCGAAAGAGGTTACCTGTGTTCAAGTTCCTGTCGCCAAGGTCAACCGCCCACACGGCCCACCACGCTTGGATGCCGCAGCACCTGCTGCAACTTTTCCCCGGTGCCGCCTTGTGTTGTGTGATTGCGATGGCCGCCACCCTGGTGTCCACGCTGCATGGCGGGCCACAGTTCTTGTATGCCCTGTTCTTTGGTGTGGCTTTTCACTACCTCAGCCATGACGCCACGACCAGGCCTGGTATCGAATTCTGCTCGCGTACCGTGCTGCGCCTGGGCGTCGGCCTGCTCGGTGCGCGCATCACGGCGAGTCAAATTGCAGGCCTGGGCTGGAGCACTGCGGCGATCGTCATCGCCGCCGTCGTGACCACGCTGCTGTGTGGGATGCTGTTGGGACGTCGGCTGGGGATGAACCGCGCGCAAGCGGTGTTGTCGGGTGGCTCGGTCGCCATCTGCGGCGCGTCGGCGGCGCTGGCGATTTCGGCGGTGCTGCCACGCAACAAAGACAGTGAACGCTTCACTCTGATGGTGGTGGTGACCGTGACCGTGCTGTCCACCCTGGCCATGGTGGCCTATCCCCTGATCGCCAAAGTTTTGCACCTGCCGCCGGAGCTGGCCGGCCTGTTTCTTGGTGGCACCATTCATGACGTGGCGCAGGTTGTCGGCGCGGGTTACATGTTGAACCATGAAACGGGTGACTACGCCACCATCGTCAAGCTGTTCCGGGTGTCCATGCTGGTCGTGGTCGTGGTGGTGGTGTCCAGCATGTTCAAGAAAGAGCGCGAGCAGTCACAGGATGGCACGACTGCGGTCAAGCAGGCGTTGGCACCCTGGTTTTTGTGGGTTTTTGTGGCCCTTGTGGCTCTCAACTCAACGGGCGGAGTGCCCGTGGCCGTTCAGGAGGGCCTGAACCATGTGTCTCGAATTTGTCTGGTCGTCGCCATTTCGGCCTTGGGCATCAAGACCTCGTTCCGGCAATTGGCCCTCGCCGGATGGAAACCGTTCGCCTTGCTGCTGGTTGAAACCCTGTGGATGGCCGCGTTTGTGCTGGCTGCGATTTATCTGAGACCCTGAGCGGGTCCCCGGCGTCCACCAGACCGTGGCCAAAGCGCTGTGTGTCAAGGGCCAGCGGCGCGGCGAACTGAGCCCAGGTTTTCCTGGGGCCCAAGATCAAGCGGGATCGGAGTGTGCGTGAGCCGGCCGTGGCACGCCGCGCGGGGTCCAGTGCCTGAGAACCTATAAAAACTGGATCTTTTAATTATGCCGGTTTGCCACAAAAGTAGAGATCCTTCATACCGTCTCATTCGCCTACCTACGATGTACATCCCTCCACACTTCGATGAAACCCGACCTGAAGAACTGCCCAGTCCACACCAGCCACGCGTGCGTAGCTGGCTATCTCGCTGACGGTGGATTTGGAGATGCCGAGAGCGGCACCGATTTGGCGGGTGCTCAATGCCCCGGCGTGCAGCAGCTGCAGTGTGTGTCGTATTTTGCTCATGGTGACCCTGGGTGTGGGCATTGCTGGTTCCGGTCAAAAAACCGGTCAGCGTATGCCTCGTTTGGGTCACTCAGAACACCCTCAGGTGTCCGCCATCAAAATGGAATGCTGTCCGCCATCACCGTGGAACGGTGTCCGCCATGGCGGTGGAACGCTGTCCGCCGTCAGCCTGGAATCGTGTCCGCCATCGCGTGGAATACGCAGGAAGACCGTGACCGCTGCATGGAAGCCGGCATGAACGACTACCTGACCAAGCCGCTGTATGTCGCCGCACTGACGCTGGCGCTGGAGCGCTGGATGGACCAGCCGGGCGTGGGTGGCAGCGCAAGCGCCGTGGATACAGCCCCGGCCGTAAACGCGGTCCAGGATGCGGAGCCGGCGCTGATGGACTTCGAGCGCCTGGCGCAGTTCAAGGGTATGCGTCCGGTGAACCCATATTGAGATAGCCCGTTCAAGCAGGCATCGTGTGCACGATGGAGATCATGCACACCATGTCGAGCGAGGCGAACGCACCAACGCCGAAGCGGCGCAATTACAGCCCGGCACTCAAAGCGCAGGTCGTGGCGCAGTGCCGGGCGGACGGCGCATCGATTGCAGCGGTGGCCTTGACCCACGGCATCAACGCCAACATCGTCCATCGCTGGCTGCGCGAGCACCCGGCGAAACCCGCCCCCAAGCCCATAAATCCATTCATCCCGCTTCCCCTGCCTGCCCCGCAGGTTGAGGATGCCGAAGCTGTTCGGTCTGCTCCTGGCGGCTGCGCCGACATTCGCGTCGAGATCCGGCGTGGCACAGGTGTCGTGACGGTGAACTGGCCTGTCGAGGCAGCCAGCTCCTGCGCCGACTGGCTGCGGGATTGGCTCAGGTGATCCGCACATGATCCGGATTGACGCGGCCTGGCTGGCCACCACGCCGCTGGACATGCGCGCCGGCACCGATACGGCACTGGCGCGGGTGATAGCCGTCTTTGGCGCCGCCCACCCCCACCACGCCTACCTGTTCGCCAACAAACGGGCCAACCGCATCAAGATCCTGGTGCACGACGGCATCGGTATCTGGCTGGCCGCACGCCGGCTGCACCAGGGCAAATTCATCTGGCCCCTGGCCGCTGGCGCCAACCTCCAATTGCAGCGCCAGCAGCTCGATGCGCTGGTCATGGGCCTGCCCTGGCAGCGCCTGGCCGACGGCGGCGTCATCACCGTGGTCTGACTGTCCGGCAGCCGTTGGTACTTGCCAATTGGGGCATGCGCCAATGGCGTGCCCGGCTCGGCGCAGGCACAGTCACCTCCATGGTGGTGCAGCCGCAATCCCTGGAGCATCTGAGCGCTGAGCAACTGCGCGAGATGACCGCTCGCCTGATGACACAACTGCGCCACCAGGGTGCGTTGCTGGAGAAGCTCACGCACGAGAACGCGCTTCTCAAGCGCATGAAGTTCGCCGCCCAGTCCGAGCGCTTCAACCCCGAACAAAAGAGCCTGCTGCAAGACGAGATCGAGGCCGACCTGGCGGCCGTGGCCAGCGAGATCGACGGGCTGCAGCAGGAGTCCGCGGCGGTGAGCCCGCAGGAGAAGAAACAGCCCAAGCGGCTGCCACTGCCCGCGAACCTGCCCCGGCGCGAGATCCGCCACGAGCCCGAATCGAGCACCTGCCGCTGCGGCTGCCAGATGAAGCGCATCGGCGAGGACGTGGCCGAGAAGCTGGACTACGTGCCCGGGGTGTTCAGCGTGGAGCGCCACATCCGCGGCAAATGGGCGTGTGCCCAGTGCGAAACCATCGTCCAGGCGCCGGTGGCCGCTCATGTCATGTTGGCGCCGATTCAAAATTGACCAGACGTGCCGATTGAATTTTGACCAGGGGCTTGCACCGGGTTTTTGATGCCCGGCTGTGGATAACTATACGGTCAAAGCTGTTTCTTGAATCTCCTTTTCGCTCGGACGTGGATTGCCGCCAGCAAGCCGTGAAGGGCGTAGCCCGTAGCGGCTTGCTGGCGGCGGCGGCTTTCAGAATGGCTCTGGCTCAGATGCCTCTGCTGCTTGCACCCTGGCTTTTGCCTGCTCGCGTGCCTTGCCCTTTGCCTTGACCTGGCTGGAGCTGTGGCGGAACCGGTAGGACTCGTTGCCCGTCTCCACGATGTGGCAGTGGTGCGTCAGCCGGTCCAGCAGCGCGGTGGTCATCTTCGCGTCGCCGAACACGCTGGACCACTCGGCAAACGCCAGGTTGGTCGTGATCATCACGCTGGTGTGCTCGTACAGCCGGCTGAGCAGGTGGAACAGCAGCGCCCCACCGGCCTGGCTGAATGGCAAATAGCCCAGCTCATCGAGGATGAGCAAGTCCACGTGCAGCAGGCTGGCCGCGATACGCCCCGCGCGCCCTTGCGCTTTCTCCTGCTCCAGCGCGTTGACCAGATCGACCGTTGAGAAGAAGCGCACCCGCTTGCCGTGCTGGGTGATGGCGGCAATGCCCAGCGCGCTGGCCAGGTGCGTCTTGCCCGTTCCGGGCCCACCGATCAGCACCACGTTGTGGGCGTCATCGGTGAACGCCAGGCTGGCCAGCTGACTGACCAACGGTCGCTCCACCGCCGAGGCGTCGAAGTCAAAGCCGGCCAGATCCCGGTGCATGGGGAAGCGCGCCGCTTTCATCTGGTACGACACCGAGCGCATCGCCCGGTCCACCCCCTCGGCCTGCAACAGGTGCTCCAGCAGCCAGCGCGCGCTCTGCAGCGCCGCTGTCTCCCCTTGCCCCAGCAGGTCACCCCAGGCACTGGCCATGCCGTACAGCCGCAGGCCCTTGAGTTCGAGCAGCACATCAGTGGACATAGCCGCCCTCCCGCGTCTGGGCGCCACGCAGCCGGTCGTAGCGGTGGGTGTCGGCGCGAGGTGCCTCGCGCAGCGCCAAGGCCGTGTCCGCCGGCGGCGGGCGCTGTGGATCGCTCAGGCGCGCCAGCACGTTGCGCACATGCTCCACGCTGATGTGACCGCTGGGTGTGGCGTGCTCAAGGACCAGTTCCACCGCCACCAGCAGCGCGTCCAGCCCCGCCGTGGGCACCAGCGCCAGCACCTCCGAGAGCACCCGGTCGCCGCCCTCGTGACGCATGAGGGCGTGGCGCAGTTGCGCCAGCGGCCGGGGCAGGTCGGCAAACGGGGCGCCGTTCCTCAGCGCCCCGGGCTTGCGCTGCACCAGCTCGATGTAGTGCTGCCAGTCGAACACCGTCTGCCCCCGGTTCAATACCCGCTCGTGGCTGGCCACCAGTGCGTCAGCGGCCACCACATCCACCCGGGTGGGGTACAGCCGCGTGCTCACCATGTGGCCGGCCCACTCGCAGGGCACCGAGTAGCGGTTGCGCGCCACCGTCACCAGGCAGGTCCTGCTCACCCGCGCGGGGCGCTCCACGTAGCCGTCAAACGGCGCTGGCATGCCCATGAGATGCTCGCGTTCGGCTTGCAACACATCGGCGATGCTCAGTTCCCGATGTTCGGGGTGGGGCGTGTCCGCCCACACCGCCTTGCAACGCTCGGCCAGCCACGCGTTGAGTTCGGCAAAGCTCGTGAACTTGCGCTCGCGCGCCTCCAGCCATACCCGCCGCCGGCTGTCCTGCACGTTCTTCTCCACCACGCCCTTCTCCCAGCCCGAGGCCACGTTGCAGAAGTCCGCATCGAACAGGTAGTGGCTGCACATCGCAGCAAACCGGGCATTGACCACCCGGCCCTTGCCCTTCTTGACCTTGTCCACCGCCGTCTTCATGTTGTCGTAGATGCCCCGGCGGGCAACGCCGCCCAGCGCTGCAAACGAGCGGGTGTGAGCATCGAACAGCATCTCGTGCCCCTGGCTGGGGTACGCCACCAGCCAGAACGCGCGCGACGCGCACAGCTTCAGGTGCGCCACCTGCGCCTGGTGGTACACCCCGCCCACCACGATGCCTTCTTCGCTCCAGTCAAACTGGAACGCCTCGCCCAACTCGAAGCTCAATGGCACAAACGCCTTCGTGGTGTCCTTGCCCGAGTCCTGCCGCCACGCCCGGATGAAGTCCGTCACCGCGCTGTAGCCGCCCCGGTAGCCCTGGGCCTGGATCTGCACAAACAGCGCGCGTGCCGTGCGCCGCTGATCCCGCGCCCGGTGCGCATCCGTCTTGAGCGCCGCCACCAGCGTCGCTTCGAACGCTGACAGCTTGCCCTCTTTGGCTGGGCGTTCATACCGCGGCTCAACCGCCGCCGGCGCCTTCAGCCACTTCTTGACGGTGTTCCTCGACAAACCCGTCTTCCTCGCGATCTCGCTCACCGAGACCCCGTCGCGCATCTTCATGCGCCTGACCTTGCCAATCATGTCCATGGTGATCACCTCTTTTGCTCCTGCCGAAAAATTCAGCAGTCGCGTGATACACCCTGGTCAATTTTGGATCGGCATCCCCGCCTTCAGATGGTCAGTTTTCGGTCGGCGTCAACAGCTCGGGTAACTTTTGTTTCCACTTTGCCAAATTTCGTTCACCACGGGATGATAGGCTTTGTGGAGCTAGGGCGTGTTAACACAAACCACGAAGACCGTCAGCAACCAGGACGAAGCTGAGGAAGCCCAGGAACATCGCGTCGAGTTTTTCGAACCGAGAGAAGATTCGGCGATAGCCCTTCAGGCGTCGGAACAACCTCTCGACCTCATTTCTGCGCTTGTACATGGCCCTGTCGTATTCCCAGGGGTCAAGGCGGGTTCGTGTCGGGGGAACAACCGGAACGAACCCCAGGTCCAGCGCCAACTGGCGCGTCTCGTTCCCCTCATAGGCGCGATCCATGAGTAGATGAATCGGCCGGCTTGTCGGCCCCAGGCTTTGCAGAAGGCGCCTGCCTTCGGGCGCGTCATGCGCCTGTCCGGGCGACAGGCTGAAGGTCACTGCCGTTCGAGCATCCGCGGCAACCATATGAACCTTGGTATTCCATCCGCCGCGGGACTTGCCGATGGACTGTGGGCCGTTTTTTTTAGCGCGCCCGTGCCGTCCGGGTGGACCTTGATGCTGGTGGAGTCCAGCGAAACCGCCTCGATGCGGATGCGCACCACCTGTTCGCGCTGTAGCTCCTCGAACATCTTGTCCAGCACGCCTGCTTTCTCCCAGCGGCGCATGCGCGTGTAGATGGTGTGCCAATTGCCAAACCGCTTGGGCAGGCCACGCCACTTGCAACCGTGTTCGGCCACGTACAGCATGGCGTTGACCACTTGAAGATTGGTCATGCTGACGTTGCCGCGTTGGGTGGGAAGGCAATGTTCAATACGTGCGAACTGCTCGGGCGTGATTTCCATGCGAGCAAGTATCGGCCTTGATACACAGTCCGTCCATTAGTGTTAACACGCCCTAGCTTGTGATGGTCAGCTGACGGGCATCGGCTCCGCGCTTGGCCGGTCGTGCACTGGTCCGCGCACCCGACTCGCCCCCTTATGTTGCCCGACCCGTGACAACAATGCGCAGCCGCAGTGGTGCCACGTTCACACTTTTTCCAGAATCACCGCGATACCCTGTCCCACCCCAATGCACATCGTGCACAGCGCGTACCGACCACCGGTAGCGTGCAGGCGGTTGACCGCCGTCGTCGCCAGCCGCGCGCCACTGGCGCCCAGCGGGTGGCCCAGCGCGATCGCGCCGCCCCAGGCGTTCACCCGCTCGTCATCGTCCTGCAGGCCCAGCTGGCGCAGCACCGCCAGCCCCTGCGCCGCAAAGGCCTCGTTGAGTTCGATCACATCAAGCTGCTCCAGCGTCAGGCCGGTGAGTGCCAGCACCTTCTGCGTCGCCGGCGCCGGGCCGATGCCCATCACACGCGGCGCCACCCCGGCCGTGGCCATGCCCACGATGCGCGCCTTTGGGGTCAGGCCGTTCTTCGCCGCCGTGGCCTCGTCGGCCAGCAGCAGCGCGCAGGCACCGTCGTTCACGCCGCTGGCGTTGCCCGCGGTCACAGTGCCGTCGGGGCGCACCACGCCCTTTAGCTTGGCCAGCGCTTCCAGGCTGGTCTCACGCGGGTGCTCGTCCTGGTCCACCAGGATGGCATCGCCCTTCTTCTGCGGGATGCTCACGCCGACGATTTCACGCGCCAGATGCCCGGCCTTCTGCGCGGCCACCGCCTTGAGCTGGCTCGATAGCGCCATGCGGTCCTGCGCCTCGCGCTCGATCTTGTATTCCACCGCCACGTTCTCGGCCGTCTCGGGCATGGAGTCCACGCCGTACTGGGCCTTCATAAGCTTGTTGACGAAGCGCCAGCCGATGGTGGTGTCGTAGACCGCGTTAGCGCGGCTGAAGGCGCTCTCGGCCTTGGGCATGACGAAGGGAGCACGGCTCATGCTCTCCACGCCGCCGGCGATCATGAGGCCGGCTTCACCCGCCTTGATGGCGCGCGCGGCCGAGCCGACGGCGTCCAGGCCGGAGCCGCACAGGCGGTTGATGGTGGCGCCGGGCACCTCCAGCGGCAGGCCGGCAAGCAGGCCGGCCATGCGCGCAACGTTGCGGTTGTCCTCGCCAGCCTGGTTGGCGCAGCCAAAGAGGATGTCGGTCACGGTGGTCCAATCCACTCCCGGGTTGCGCTGCATCAGCGCCCTGAGCGGAATTGCGCCCAGGTCGTCGGCGCGCACGCTCGACAGAGCACCGCCGTAGCGGCCGAATGGGGTTCGGATGGCGTCGCAGATGAAGGCGTGGCGTTGTGTCATTGGGGTTCCGGGAGAATGGATGGGGCGGTGGGTGATGGTGCGATCGGCAGTCCGACGAGGCGCTGCAGTTCGTCAACGGACAGGCCTTGCACAGCATCGATCAGGCGCAATCCCTCGGGAGTGCATTCGAGGGTCGCGAGGTCGCTGTAGATGCGCTTGACGCAGCCGATCCCGGTGAGCGGATAGGTGCACTGCGGCACCACCTTGCTCTCGCCCTTCTTGGTCAGCAGGTCCATCATCACCCAGGTCTGCTTTGCGCCGATGGCCAGATCCATGGCGCCGCCCACGGCGGGGATGGAGCCTGGTTCGCCAGTGCTCCAGTTGGCCAAGTCGCCGGTGGCTGAGACCTGGAAGGCACCGAGCACGCAGATGTCGAGGTGGCCGCCGCGCATCATGGCGAAGCTGTCGGCGTGGTGGAAATACACGCCGCCAGGCAGCAGCGTCACCGGCTGCTTGCCGGCGTTGATGATGTCGTAGTCCTCCTCGCCCTGCGCGGGCGCGGGGCCCATGCCCAGGATGCCGTTCTCGCTGTGCAGCACCACCTCGATGCCTGGCGGCAGGTGGTTGGCCACCAGCGTGGGCTGGCCGATGCCCAGGTTGACGTAGGCGCCGTCGTAGATGTCCTGCGCCACGCGGCGCGCGAGTTCGTCCTTGGTTCTTCTCGTGTAGCTCATGTGAATCTCCTGGTTCATGCGGCAGTCTTGAAGCCGCCGGCCTGCGTGGCCACGCGGGGGATGCGCACCACGGCGCTCACGTGGATGCCGGGCGTGACCACGGCCTCGGGGTCGAAGCTGCCGAGTTCGGCGATCTCGTACACGCTGGCGATGGTGCGTTTCGCGGCGGTGGCCATCACCGGGCCAAAGTTCCGCGCGGCCTTGCGGTAGGTGAGGTTGCCCCAGCGGTCCCCGCGCTCAGCCTTGATGAGGGCCACGTCGCCGAGGATCGGGTACTCGAGCACATAGGACTTCCCGTTGATCACGCGGGTTTCCTTCTCGCTGCCGTCGGCATTGCGCGCGAGTTCGGTGCCGAAACCCGTCGGCGTGAAGAATGCGCCGATACCCGCGCCTGCGGCACGGAGCCGCTCGGCGAGGTTGCCCTGCGGCACGAGTTCGAGTTCAAGCTGCCCGCTGCGGTACAGCGCGTCGAACACCTGGCTATCCACTTGGCGCGGGAAGCTGCAGATGACTTTGCGCACGCGTCCGGCCTTGAGCAGCGCTGCCAAGCCGGTGTCGCCGTTGCCCGCGTTGTTGTTGACCACGGTGAGCTCGCGCGCACCCTGTTCGATCAGGCCGTCGATGAGCTCACCCGGGATGCCGGCGGTGCCGAAGCCCCCGATGAGGACGGTAGCGCCATCGCGCACACCATTCAGTGCCTCGGCCACCGAGGCTGAAATCTTGTTGATCACGAGTCTTATCTCCAGTGAAAAAGCCGAGCATTCTTTACGACGGCCGTTAAGTTTGTTCTAATGACGAACATTCATTCTATTGACGAACAATTTTACCTGTTCAGAGGAACCTATGGCAACCACGGCCCATCGAGAACTCCATGCGCCCGTCCCAAGCGATGGCTACGTCCAGTCATTCGCCCGCGGGCTTGAAGTCATCCGTTCTTTCAGCGCCGACGCGCCCGAGCAAACTCTCTCTGAGGTCGCGGCGCGCAGCGGCCTCACGCGCGCCGGGGCGCGGCGCTTCTTGCTGACGCTGCAAACCCTCGCCTACGTCGAAGGCGACGGCAAGCACTACCGCCTCACGCCGCGCATCCTCGACTTGGGATTCGCGTACCTGACGTCCATGCCCATCTGGAACCTGGCCGAGCCGGTGATGGAGCGGCTCTCAGACGCGTTGGGTGAGTCATGCTCGGCAGCTGTACTCGACGGCAGCGACATCGTCTATGTGATGCGCGTGCACACGCACAAGATCGTCTCGCTCAATCTGAATGTGGGAACACGGCTGCCTGCCTACTGCACGTCTCTCGGCCGAGTGCTGCTCGCGGGATTGGATGACGCTGAGGTGAAGAACCGCCTCGGATCCAGCTCGCTGAGTGCAAAGACGCGCCACACTGTCACCGATCCGGCCGAGGTCCTGGCGCGCGTGCAGCAGGTTCGTCGACAGGGCTGGGCGCTGGTGAACCAGGAACTGGAAGAGGGGTTGGTCTCGGCCGCGGCACCGGTGAAGAACCGTGCGGGGAAAGTGGTGGCAGCGCTCAATGCCTCTTGGCTGGCAAACCGCACCTCCGCCACGGCGATGAAAGAGCAACTCTTGCCAAAGCTACGCACGGCGGCCGATGATGTCTCGGCGCTGCTATCGCGCACCATACGCACTTGACCGATTGACGAATTCGATGCTTTCCTGCCGAGCAAGCTCGGCTTCGAAAGCGCCTCAGGACATTTCGACGGAGTCTGCAGCACCAGGCCCGCTGCGCGAAGGAATCGTGGCTGGGCGATTGAGTCAACCACGCCACCGCTAGCGCCCCCGGTCGCGACGCCCCGGCCCTGCAGCGGCTTCGCGACGAGCGGCCAGCCGCTCAACACCCGTATAGGATTCAACGCAGCCACTGTCGTCAGCCTAGTGCCTTCTGTAGCTCAGGCACCGCCGTGAAGAGGTCGGCCACGAGGCCGTAGTCAGCCACTGAAAAGATCGGGGCTTCCTCGTCCTTGTTGATCGCGACGATGACCTTCGAGTCCTTCATGCCGGCGAGGTGCTGGATCGCGCCAGAGATACCGACCGCGATGTAGAGCTGAGGCGCCACGATCTTGCCCGTCTGGCCGACCTGCCAGTCGTTGGGGGCGTACCCAGCATCCACCGCTGCACGGCTGGCTCCGAGAGCCGCGCCCAGCTTGTCTGCCAGCGGTGCCAACACCTCCTGAAACTTCTCGGCTCCGCCGAGGGCTCTCCCGCCGCTGACAACGATCTTGGCGGCGGTCAGTTCGGGGCGTTCGCTCTTGGTCACCTCCCGGCCCACGAAGTTCGATTTGCCGCTGTCCTGTACACCTTCCACGCTTTCCACCGCGGCACTGCCGCCCGTGGCTGCTGCGGGATCGAAGCCAGTCGTGCGCACCGTGATCACCTTGACCGGGTCGCTGCTCTGAACCGTTGCGATGGCGTTTCCAGCATAGATGGGACGCTCGAACGTGTCAGCGCTGTCCACCTTGGTGATGTCGCTGATCTGGGCCACATCCAGCTTGGCGGCAACGCGCGGAGCCACATTCTTGCCGTTTGCGGTGGCCGAGAACAGGATGTGGCTGTAGTTCTTGGCGATCGAAAGCACCTGGGCGGCGACGTTCTCGGCGAGGTTTTCAGCGAGGCTCGGACTGTCCGCCACGATTACCTTGGCAACCCCTGCCACCTGGGCTGCAGCCTTGCCGGCTTCGGCGGCATTGGCACCAGCCACCAGCACATGGACGTCACCGCTTTGGCAAGCCACTGCAGCCGTGACGGTATTGAGGGTTGCCAGCTTGAGCGTGGCGTGGTCGTGTTCGGCAATTACAAGTACGGTCATGACAGTCTTCCTCAAATTACCTTGGCTTCGTTCTTCAGCTTGTCCACCAGCGTGGCCACATCCGGCACCTTGATGCCCGCGGCTCGCCCAGGGGGCTCAGCAACCTTCAGGGTCTTCAGGCGCGGCGTGACATCGACACCCAGATCCGCCGGACTTACCGTATCGAGCTGCTTCTTCTTGGCTTTCATGATGTTGGGCAGCGTCACGTAGCGCGGCTCGTTCAGGCGCAGGTCGCTGGTGATGACGGCGGGAAGCGAGAGGGAGAGGGTTTCCAGGCCGCCATCGACTTCGCGGGTGACATTGACCTTGTTCTCGGCCACGTCGACCTTCGATGCGAAGGTGGCTTGCGGCAGATCAGCCAGAGCCGCCAGCATCTGGCCGGTCTGGTTCGCATCGTCATCGATCGCCTGCTTGCCGAGGATCACGAGCTGAGGCTGCTCCTTGTCGACCAGCGCCTTCAGGAGTTTGGCCACCGCCAGAGGCTGAAGTTCTTCGGTGGTTTCCACGAGGATGCCTCGATCCGCACCAATGGCCATCGCGGTGCGCAGCGTCTCCTGGCACTTCGCATCGCCACAGGAAACGGCGATGACTTCGGTCGCCACGCCTTGTTCCTTCAGCCGAACCGCCTCTTCGACGGCAATCTCGTCGAAAGGGTTCATGCTCATCTTCACGTTCGCGATGTCGACCCCCATCCCGTCCGATCGAACTCGGACCTTCACGTTGTAGTCCACCACACGCTTCACAGCTACTAGCACCTTCATCAGATTTCCGATCCTTCATACAAAAAAATAGCGCGCGGCCCAACGTCGTTCGGAAAACGAAGGCGGTCCGCGATCAGCATCGAACGGCTGCGCGAAGGCTGCTGATAGGTGTCGCCCTCCGCGCGCAAGAAAAATCATCTCCCCCGGATGGCTGGATTCAGACGGGGAGCAAGCTGCACGTTCCCGCCAAGCCACCAGAACCGGTTCCTCTGGATCTCCGAGCAAATTGATCCAACCAGGCCAATCAACTCCACCAACGAACCGACCCAGTCGATAGATCGAGCATGCGATTGCCTCAGATGAACCCAGCCCCCTCCGCAGTCACTTACCACCTGTCCAACGCTTCTTCGTCGCGAGACGGATAGCGCTCAGGTAGTTAGCGACTCGCCTCCACAATGAGCTGCCTTGTGACGGTGCCGGGGGATTGCGTTGAGCGCCCGAAGAAGCCGTCGTCTCGCAACGACATTGCTCTTGGGAGTCGCACTCGGAAACCTGTGGAAGTAAGGGGTGCATGTGAATTGATCTGTTTGCTCTCCGAGGACGTACTGGGCATGTTCACTGTGCGCGTGATGGCGGACGTGCCCCAGTCGTTCTACGCACGCTGATCTCGTGCAGCGAAGATGTTTGCATTGATCAGGGTCCCGTTCACCTCTACAGGGCGTCAATCCACGCCGTCACGGCACGGTTGACATCGTCGGGGCGGTCTTGCTGAATCCAGTGCCCTGCACTAGGGCGTGTTAACACAAACCACGAAGACCGTCAGCAACCAGGACGAAGCTGAGGAAGCCCAGGAACATCGCGTCGAGTTTTTCGAACCGAGAGAAGATTCGGCGATAGCCCTTCAGGCGTCGGAACAACCTCTCGACCTCATTTCTGCGCTTGTACATGGCCCTGTCGTATTCCCAGGGGTCAAGGCGGGTTCGTGTCGGGGGAACAACCGGAACGAACCCCAGGTCCAGCGCCAACTGGCGCGTCTCGTTCCCCTCATAGGCGCGATCCATGAGTAGATGAATCGGCCGGCTTGTCGGCCCCAGGCTTTGCAGAAGGCGCCTGCCTTCGGGCGCGTCATGCGCCTGTCCGGGCGACAGGCTGAAGGTCACTGCCGTTCGAGCATCCGCGGCAACCATATGAACCTTGGTATTCCATCCGCCGCGGGACTTGCCGATGGACTGTGGGCCGTTTTTTTTAGCGCGCCCGTGCCGTCCGGGTGGACCTTGATGCTGGTGGAGTCCAGCGAAACCGCCTCGATGCGGATGCGCACCACCTGTTCGCGCTGTAGCTCCTCGAACATCTTGTCCAGCACGCCTGCTTTCTCCCAGCGGCGCATGCGCGTGTAGATGGTGTGCCAATTGCCAAACCGCTTGGGCAGGCCACGCCACTTGCAACCGTGTTCGGCCACGTACAGCATGGCGTTGACCACTTGAAGATTGGTCATGCTGACGTTGCCGCGTTGGGTGGGAAGGCAATGTTCAATACGTGCGAACTGCTCGGGCGTGATTTCCATGCGAGCAAGTATCGGCCTTGATACACAGTCCGTCCATTAGTGTTAACACGCCCTAGTTCCGTCGTCACGCGGCCTCGCTCGAGGAAATTCTTGCAAGACTTTGCTAGATGTTGCGCCTAACATGCAGAAAGTCAAGAGCCAACATTCAGCGATCTGCTGGCCGATCGATGTGAATCAATCGTAAGCAGCGAGGAAACAAATGTTGGCTGCCGCCGCGATGGTGCTCCCCAAGTCGTCAATCTGTAGCCATGTGAAGGGGAAGTCCATGAACGAGATTGCGCGAGTCGGGGTGGATCTGGCTAAGCGGGTTATCTAGGTGCATGCGGTGGATGCGCGCGTGGTGGTTGCCAAGGCGCTGGCCGCTGACATTTTTGCGGCCCGGTGCGCGCAGTTGCCTCCCGGCTGCCTGGTGGCCCTGGAGGCCTGCGGCGGTGCGCATCACTGGGCACGCAAGCTGCGCGGCTATGGGCTGGATGCGCGGCTGATCGCAGGCCACTTCGTCACGCCCTACCGCATGGCCGGCAAGGGACGCAAGAACGATTCGGCCGATGGGCAACCCGCCCGCACATGCGCTTCGTGCCGGTGAAGACGCCGGTGCAGACGCTGCTGACCATCCATCAGCTGCGCAAACCTCCCGATTCACTCACGCAGCTGATTCCTGCTTGCCTAGGGACGACCATGTAAGCCGCAGATGGTCGGAGTCCTTTGCGACCAGCACCTACGTGAGCAGCCCGGAGGTGGGGATGCCCTTGGCGATGATCTCCGCCGGGACTGGCGCCTGGGTCAGCGTTCGGCACCTGTGCGCAGGTCCACTTGCCGCGGATGTGGCACTCTACCGTGAATACGCCCGGTGTGTTGTCCAGCTTCTCGCTGATGCGCTTGAGCGCACAGCCGCACGCGCAGCGAGTGTTCTCGGGCTCGTGGTGGCAGTCCACGCGCGGCAGGTCCGCCGGCAAGGCGGTGCGCTTAGGCATCGCGCCAGGCGTAGCCGGCGGCTTCTTCTTGCCCAGCAGTTCCTGGAGCTGCGCCTCAGCCGCGGCAAGGTCGGCGTCCAGAGCCTCGTCGAACAGCGCGCGTTGTTCGGCATCGAGCTGCTCGCTCTTCTTGCCGAACTTCAGGCGTCGCAGCTGGGCGATCTCGAACGAGAGCTTCGCCGTAGGCGCTGACATGGGCGAAAAGCATCCGAGCATCACCCCCCAGGATGGCTCTCATCTCGATACAGAGGTGAATCCTCCGCACTATTCGGCTCCCTACGATGATATGGACTGATCACATCGGTAGGGAGAAAGCATGAACTTACGCCATCTTCGCTGCTTCATCGCCGTAGCCGAGGAACTGCACTTCGGCCGGGCTGCTCGACGGCTGCACATCGAACAGTCTCCACTGTCGCGCACGATCCGCCAGATGGAGGCGGATTTAGGGGTGCCGCTGCTCAACCGCTTGCCACGCAGTGTTCGTCTCACACCGGCGGGACAGGTCTTCCTCGAAGAAGCCCGGCGCGTACTGCTGGCCTTCGAGCAAGCGCAGACCAAGGCACGCGCCGCAGCGAACCAGCGGAACACGCTGCGCATCGCACTATCTGGTGACATGGGGCAGGCCCGCTTGTCGGCGTTGCTTGCGCTTTGCCGCGAGGAGGCACCACAGGTCGGCATTCGGATATTTGAAACGCCACTGGCGCAGTTGGTGACTGGACTGCGCAACGACTTGTATGACGCAGGTTTTGCATTGGCTGGTGAAATGGACGCCGGCATCGTCGCCATGCCGGTGTGGCGAGACCCGCTGGTGGTGGCTTTGCCCGCCAGGCATCCGCTGCTGGCTTTCAAGGAAGTGCCGCTGGAGGAAGTGGCGAGCTATCCGCTGGTGCTGTGCGATCCCCAGGTCTGCGAAGGTTGCAGCCGGCAGCGCGAACGGCTGCTCCGCACGGTGGATGCGCAGCCGACGGTAGCCGAGTACGTCAAGACCCATTCCCTGATGCTGGCCCTCGTGGCCGCCGGCTACGGCGTGGGCTTTTCGAGCGCGGCGCATCTGGCGGGTTGCCATCAGGCCGATGTCGTCGTGCGGCCGCTGGCCGACGAGACCGCTTCGCTGACGACCTATCTACTGCGACCCGAAGGCGAAATCATGGAGCCGCTGCGGCAGTTCATCGACCGCGTGGAGCGTGTCGGACGCCCGCAAGGCACCGATCAACGCCCGATGTGACGCGGGGATTTTGGACGGTACGATTCCCTTTCGGTCTGGACCTTGACCCGCATTGCATCGGCGGCCGACCTTTTGCGTCACGGGCATGGATGGCGAATCGGGCCTATCCACCCGGCATCAAGCAAGGCACCTTCAAGCTGTCGAGGTCACAGCAGTGACGCAGAACGCATGAGCCCTTGCTGGATGCAAACCGGCTCAGCCGGAAGTCGCATTGGCGCTTTACCCCGCCCGTATTCCTACGAAAACTTTGCCCTGGTTTTCCGGTAAAGCGCGGCATCCCTTCCTGATCGAACTTGGATGCGCGGCTTTTCAGACCGTTGCGCCGGTAACAAGATTTTTCGCAGGTGCATTATGGTTGAGGTGTAGCGGGCACCGCAAGGAGGTTTGCCCCCTGCGTAACGCTCGGCGACATCGCCGCACCCAACGTCCACCACGATGCCGACCGGCTCGCGCTTTATCGGGTTCTTTGGGCAATCGCTGCGCCCATGTGGGCCGCGCGCGCTTGCCATGTGTCGATCCGACGATGGGAAGAGCGCGTTATGCCGAAATCGAGCAGCCACGCCTTTGGCGCAAAGACGTACTACCGACCGATCGAGGCGGCCGTCCGCTGGTGCGGTCTCCTGCGCTTCGAGCAGCGTATTCTGGAAGCGCTGGAGCAGCGTGCCATGCCGGAGCCCGGCGAATTCCCGCGCTGGCCGCTGCTGCGCCTGTATGCCGAGCGCATCTTCGACGCGCTGACGCATGGCGAATTGCCCGGTGGCAAGGCCGGCATCGTGCTGGACTCGCAGCGGCCGGCGCTCGACGACCCCGAGTTGACCGTGCGCCACGTGGACTTGAAAGCGTGGATGTCGCAGTTCTACCCCGGCGATCGGCCGGGGTTTTTGTTTGACGGCATCGAACGCGCGGTGCATCCGGCGGTGAGCGTGGACACGCTCAACATTCTGCTGGCCGATCGCGAAGCAGCGAAGTCGCAACTTGCCGAACTTGCCCTGGTGCATGAAACGCTGCGCACCGCGCACGAAGCACTGGCGAAGGAACATGCCACGCGCGCGGCCAACGACGAACAGGCGCGCGAGCCTGGCCTGCGCAGCGAGACGACTTACCTCAACATCATCGGCGGACTGCTGACGCTGCTGCTGGGCAATTCGCCGTCAGGCGCGGCCTATTCGTCGTTCCGCAGCATGGATGCCGTGGTCAGCGCGCTGATCGCACACCATGAGGGGCGGCCGGGTCTCAGCGAGCGGACGCTGTGGAGCAAGCTCGCGCAGGCGCGGCGCCACCTGGAGGCGTCGCGCTGACGACGCGGCCAGCATGATGCCGATGCGGCGCACTGCAATTGCAGTCGCTGCTTCTGCAATTGCAGTGATTTCGGCGACCGCGGTGTATTGAATACGAGGCACTTTCCGAACAGCGCCAGTGAGCGTCAAGGAGTGTCTCTCATGTCTTCGCAGACCACCGCGCCGGCAGTGCCGGCCGAGCACCGCATCCTGCGTCGCGCCGAAGTCGAGGCCAAAACCGGCTTCAAGCGCGCGCACATCTACAGCCTGATGAAAGAAGGCAAGTTCCCCAAGGCGCTGCGCTTGGGCGTGCGCGCCGTGGGCTGGGACTCGGCGGAGGTCGAGCAGTGGATCGCCGATCGCCTCGATGAGCGCGCCTGACGCTTTTCCTCGGTACATGCCATTCAACCGGGAGAGGCCCATGCAGGTGGTGTCCATCATTTCGACCAAGGGCGGCGTCGGCAAGACCACGACGGCGGCCAACCTGGGCGGCTTCGCAGCCGACACCGGGCTGCGCGTGCTGCTGCTGGACCTGGACGTGCAGCCCACGCTGTCGAGCTACTTCACGCTGGCCGAGCGCGCGCCGGCCGGCATCTACGAGATGCTGGCCTACAACGAGCAGCGCGCCGAGCAACTGGTGTCGCGCACCGCGATCGAGCGGCTTGACCTGGTGCTCTCGAACGACGACCGCGGCGAGCTGAACACGCTGCTGCTGCACGCGCCCGATGGCAGATTGCGGCTGCGCCACCTGCTGCCCACGCTGGCGCCGCACTACGACCTGCTGCTGATCGACACCCAGGGCGCGCGCAGCGTGCTGCTGGAGATGGCGGTGCTGGCCTCGAACTTGGCGCTTTCGCCGGTGACGCCGGAAATCCTCGCGGCGCGCGAGCTGCGGCGCGGCACGCTGCAACTCATCGAGGACATCGCGCCGTACCGCCACCTCGGCATCGAGCCGCCGCCGCTGCACCTGCTCATCAACCGCGTGCATCCGGTGTCGTCGAATGCGCGGCTGATCCAGCAGGCGCTGCGTCAGGTATTCCAGGAGCAGCCTGGCGTGCGCGTGCTGGACACCGACGTGCCGGCGATTGAAGCCTATCAGCGCGCCGCGACGCGCGGACTGCCGGTGCATCGGGTGGAATACCGCCAGCCGGCGGGCCGCACGGCACCTGCCGCATTGGAGACCATGCGCGCGCTGGCCGGCGAGCTGTTCCCGGCGTGGCAGGAGCGCTTTGCGCTCGTCACCGGCCGAGGCGACGCGGGAGGGGCCGGCCATGGCCAGCGCACATGACCTGGCCCGCGGCCACAAGCGGCTGCGAGGGCTGATCGAGTTCGCCCTGGGAGAAGGTTGGAAGGTGGTGCGCACCCGCGGCGGGCACCTGCTGTTCACGAAGCAAGGCTGCGCGCCGATCTACACCAGCTCGACGGCGAGCGACCACCGCGCCGAGCGCAACGCCCGTGCGCAGCTTCGCCGCGCCGACCGACAGGCGGCCCAGGGTGTTGCAGCATCTCAGGAGAATGGCCGTGGCTGACCTGACGCCGCAGGACATGGCCGCCAATCTGCTGGCCTCGGGCTTCGAGCGCAACGGCCCTTCGGTCGCGGCCCTGAGCGACCCCATCGCCGACACGCCGATGGTGGTGACGCTGGACCAGTTGCGCCCCTACGACCACGACCCGCGCGTGACGCGCAACCCGGCCTACGAGGACATCAAGGCCTCGATCCGCGAACGCGGGCTCGATGCGCCGCCCGCGATCACGCGCCGGCCCGGCGAACCGCACTACATCATCCGCAACGGCGGCAACACGCGCCTGGCGATCCTGCGCGAGCTGTGGAGCGAGACGAAAGACGAACGGTTCTTCCGCATCCCCTGCCTGTTCCGCCCGTGGCCGCAGCGCGGCGAAGTGGTGATGCTGACCGGGCACCTGGCCGAGAACGAGTTGCGCGGCGGGCTCAGCTTCATCGAGCGGGCCTTGGGCGTGGAGAAGGCGCGCGAGTTCTACGAGCAGGAAATGGGGCGGGACAGCGGCCAGCCGCTGTCGCAGAGCGAGCTGGCGCGGCGGCTTACGGCCGATGGCTTCCCGCTGCCGCAGTCGCACATCAGCCGCATGCAGGACGCCGTGCACTACCTGCTCCCGGCGATCCCCACGCTGCTGTACGGCGGGCTCGGCCGGCATCAGGTGGAACGGCTCGCGGTGCTGCGCAAGGCCTGCGAACGCACCTGGGAGCGGCGTGCCCTGAGGCGCAACCTGTCGATGGACTTCGCTACGCTGTTCCAGGACGTGCTGGCGCAGTTCGACACGCAGCCCGACAACTTCTCACCGCAGCGGGTGCAGGACGAGCTGGTCGGCCAGATGGCCGAGCTGCTGGAAGCGGACTACGACACGCTGAGCCTGGAAATCGACGACAGCGAGAGCCGGCAGCGCGCATTGACCAGCGATCCTGCGCCGCTGCAGGCGGCAAGACCTGCGGTGCCGGCCGGGCCACCGCGACCACCGTCACCGCCTTCGCTGCCGCCCGGCCCCTCGGTGCAGTCGTCGGAGCCTGGCCCTGGCCAGGCTGCGCAGGCCGGTTCCACGCCGGCCGCCAGCGACAAGGGCATGCAGCAGGATGACGAACGCCTGCAGGGTCACATCGTGTCCCCGGCCCCGACCACCGAACGCCTGCAATCCATCCAGCGCATGGTGGCCGATCAGATGGGCGACAAGCTGCCCGACTTCGAGGCCGACGCGCTGCGCGCGATCCCTGTGCAGGCGGGCGGGCTCTACCCCATCTCGGATGTCTGGTACATCGAGCCCGGCCTGGATGTGCCGGATCGGCTGCGGGTGCACATCGCGCAGTTCGCGCGCGAGATCGCCGAGGAAGCCGACGTGGCCGGGCAGGTCGAACCCAGCGAAGGCGGCATGGGCTTCGTCTGCGTGGCGCCCCCGGCGGTGCGCGCATTGCCTCCGTTCGCGTGTGCGGTGCTGACCTTGCTGCATGCGCTGTGCGCCGCGCCCCGACCCGCCCCCGGCTTCGATGGCGCCCGGCTGGCCGACGACCTGGCGGCCTTGCTGCATGGCGGCGGCGCATATCCGCGCCTGAGCGATGCCGGGCTGGTAAAGCTGTTCCGGCTGCTGCGCATGGCGCGCCGGCTGCTGGATCTGGAGACCGGCGCGGCCTCCAGCAACCCCGGCCACGGCGCCTGAGCAGAGGCCATCATGTCGGCACCGCATCCGCTCAACCAGGCCGTCATCGCACAGGCGCTGCACGACCTGCGCAATGGGCAACTGCGGCGCTGCAAGGCGATGGGCTTCGGCGAGGAGGAGCTGGACGCGCTCAAGCACCCCGAACTCGTGAGCATGCTGGTGAACGCCACGGTGTCGTGGTGTTCGGTGTCGGTGAACCGCGATGTGCTGAAGCGGCTGCTGAGCCAAGTGCACGACGTGGAGCGAGAGATCGCGACGGTCGACCGCATGCTGCGCCTGGGCGCCAGCACGGAGATGGTCAGCCGCTTCTACGGGCTTACGCACCAGGAGGTGGCCCTGCGCCGCGACATCCTCGGCCTGCCCAAGCGCAAGGGGCGGCATCCGGTGCTGGACGAGGCGCAGGACACGGCGCTGTGGAAGCAGTGGAAGGCCGGCGTCATGGAGCGCGGCATCGCGCTGGACGATGAGGTGGCGATGCTGACGCTGACCATGGACCTGGCCGAGACCTTGAACCTGCCGATGTCGGTGATCTGGTCGGCGATACGCAACTGGATCGACCAGGGGCTGGTGTAGGCCATGGCGACCGGCGGCGCACCCCGGCGCGATGGCCCCGTGGCGCTGTCGGCACTGTTCGACGACGCGCTGCGGGAACTGGTGCCACGGGCACCACCGACACCGCCAGCCCCGCGCGGCGCTGCTGCTGCATCGCCGGCCGCGCCGGTCAGCGACGGCTTCCTCTACAGCGGCAACCGGCACGAGAGCGTGCCGCGTGCGCTGTTCCTCGACCGGCGCCTGACGCCGCTGGAGCGCAACGCCTGGCAGGTGCTCCGCCTGCAGCTCCAGAGCGACGGCGTGACGGCGTTCCCGACCTACGACCAGCTTCGCCCCTACCTCGCCTCGATGCCCTGCGCGGCGCAGGCCTCGCACGAGACCGTGGCGCGCGCCTTGACGCTGCTGCGGCTGACGCGCTGGCTGAGCCTGGTGCGACGGCGCCGCGACCCGAAGACCGGGCGCATCCTGAGCAACCTCTACATGCTGCACGACGAACCGCTGACACCCTTCGAGGCGATGCAGCTCGACCCCGACTACCTCGGCCTGGTCGGCCAGGCGCTGACCCATGCGGCGAAGGCGGTGCAGATCGTCGGCATGAACACCCTGCGCGAGATCGCCGAAGACCCGATGCTCAACGGCCGCACGCTGCCCACGCGGCTGCAGGTGCTGGCACAGCGCATGGCGCGCAACGAATGGGCGGACGCGAGTTATCCACAAGCGCCTGTGGATCACGAATCCGAAGAAGGCCAGGACGGCCTGCTTCGGAATCTCGAAGGCCCGTCTTCGGAATCCGAAGCAGGGCTGAAATCCGCGCCAGACGGCTCACTTCGGAATCCGAAGGAGGACCGTACTGTACGTATGGATCGTATAAATCAAGTACGTACAGTACCGCGCGCGAAGTCGTTGCAGCACCTGCGCCTGCCCGAGCGCCTGCTGCGCTTGAAGGACGAGCAGCAAAGCGGCGCGATGGTGGCCTTGCAGCAGGTGGACGAGTCGCTGCGGCAGGCGGTGTTGGACGAATGGGATGCGCGCTGCCGCAACAGCGCGGTACGCAACCCGGCCGGCTATCTGTTCGGCATCATCCAGAAGGCGATCCGCGGCGAGTTCAAGGCCTGGGCCGGCGAAGGCGGTTCGCCATCGACGCCGCCTGCGCCGCCGCCACGGCCAGCCGCACCGGCACCGTCTGCACCGCCACCGCCCGCGCCGAACGGCCCTGGCCGCGAGGCAGCGCGGGCCTACCTGGCGAAACTGCGTTCAACCCTGGGCGATTCCTGAGCAGCTATCCCCAGGGGATAGCTGGGACACGAAGCCTTCCAGGCATCGGCTTCGGTTCTGTCATGCGTCGCACGGTCGCAGCCCGGCGCGGACCTATCCCCTGGGGATAGACGGAACACGCGACCTTCCGGGGCGACAACCGGGAGCGCACCCGCTGCGGTTTGTTGACTGACGCCCTTCCGGGCGATGCCGATGCTGGCGGCTCGTTCCCGTACCGCGAGTCGTCACCATGGCCAATGAATCCCAGCCGCCCCTGCAGTTGAATCTCGGATCGCTGCGCAGCGCGATGTCGCTGACGCTGCACACCCACCACGCTTCACGCATCTGGCATGGCCGAGCGCCTGCCGAGGGCCGGCCCGGGATCATCGGCCTGAACGGATACATCAGCGTGATGAACAAGATGAAGCGCGGCGCCGAGCAGGACGATCCCTACTCGGATTTCTGGATGCTGCGCATCGAGGACAAGCTGACGCAGACCAAGGACAGCTTGCAGGCGCTGCGTGAGCAGGTGGACCAGGCGCTGGCCGACGTGCCGCCCGCGCTGTCGCTGGGCGAGAACATGAACGTGCAGCCCGTGAAGCTGCCGCTGTTCGTCAATGCGCAGCTCGGCTTCATGGCGGTGTACCTGCTGGCCGACTACGACGACCTGGCCCGCAAGCTGATCCTCGCCCACCACACCGCGCTGATCGACCGCAGCACGCTGGAACGCTGGCTCAACGACGGCGCGCATGCGCTGCGCAGCCTGTTCTCGCTGGCACAGCAGTACCGCTACTCCGGCGCGACGCGCGACGACTTCGCCTCGAAGAACGCGGTGGCGCGGGCGGCGCTGGAGAAGTTCGGCGAGTTGCCGCAGGACGTGCTCGAAGGCACGCGCCGCTCGCGCTTTGCGCCACCGATCGCACGGCGGTCGGGCAAGCCTGGTACAGCCGCGGATGCCGCACCCAGCGCTGGCGCAGCCGACGTGGCGGACGACGACCACGACCATGACGGCGAAGGCACGAAGGCATGACAGCATCGTCTTCCACCGGCCAACCGGCGCGCTTCCTGCCGCTGGAACAGGCGGACTTCCAGCGCCTGGAACACGGCTCCTACCTAAAAGGCCTTTTACAGCCTTTTAAAGGTAAGGGGAGTCTGGAGGCCTGGGCCAACCAGTGCACGGCGCTGCGCGACGACTTAATCGGGCTGGCGCAGCGGCGCGTGCTGCAACAGGCGCGGGCCTACCCCTTCTCGCTGCTCGACGTGCAACTGGCCCAGCAGACCACTGGCGCAGGCACGACCTTCCTGCGCTGGCGCAACCACGACCGTTCTTCCATGGGCGTGGCGCTGTGGGAATCGCTGCTCGACCGTCCGGCGACGCCGGCCTCGCTGATCGACGACCTGTACGCGATGGAGCTGCAGCGCATCGCTTTGAACATGCAGATCAGCCTCCTTCACACGCTGGGCCGCCAGGCCCAGGAGTGCGCCAGCAAGGCCGCGCAGGCCGAAGCGGCTTACCTGCGACGTGTCCACGGGCATGCCGCGTCGGTTCCATCCACCACCCCCAAGGAGTCTCCATGAGCACGCACTTCGTCGGCGAGGGCAACATCGGTTCCGCGCCGGACTATCGCGAATTCCCTAACGGCAACGACGAGCCGCGCCGGCTGCTGCGCCTGAACGTCTACTTCGACAACCCGATCCCAAAGAAGGACGGTGAATTCGAGGACCGCGGCGGCTTCTGGGCGCCGGTGGAGCTGTGGCACCGCGACGCCGACCACTGGAAAGACCTGTACCAGAAGGGCATGCGCGTGCTGGTAGAAGGCCGCACGGTGAAGGACGAGTGGGAGGACGCCGACGACAACGAGCGCACGACCTTCAAGATCGAGGCCCGCCGCATCGGCATTCTGCCGTACCGCATCCAGGCCGTGACCCTCAGCGCCAGGACGCTGGAACCCGAGGCCGCAGTACCGCCGCCGAAGGAGACCAAGGGGACGAAGGCGTCGAAGGAAACCAAGGCCAAGGGCTGATTCCCCGCAGGGGGCGGCTGTAGCAACCGTCAGACGCCCGCCATGCACCAGCTATCCCCAGGGGATAGCTCCAGGGTGCTCCACCGGGTTCCAGCCGCCCTCCCGAAACGACGCTCCCGCTGCGCCAGCCGTTGCGGCTTCGCGCATGCCGCTGCGGCAACGCATCGCCTGCCGATCACAAAGCGGTGTCTGCGCCAATCGGCTTCCTTGCTGCCGTCATCCGCTGGCCCGGCCAAGCTGGGGCCATCCGATGACCGCACACTTCCAAGGAGGCTTCATGCGCGTGTTCCTGTGCGAGAAGCCGTCCCAGGGCAAGGACATCGCCCGTGTGCTGGGCGCCGGCCAACGCGGCAACGGCTGCTACAGCGGTGCGGGTGTCGTCGTGACCTGGTGCATCGGTCATCTGGTCGAAGCGGTTCCGCCCGAAGGCTACGGCGAGCAGTACAAGCGCTGGGGCATCGAGCAACTGCCTATTCTTCCCGAGCGTTGGCGTGTCGAGCCCAAGGCGGCGACCGCGGCGCAGTTCAAGGTCGTGCAGCAGCTCGTCGCCAAGGCGGGCGAACTGGTGATCGCGACCGACGCCGACCGCGAGGGCGAGATGATTGCCCGCGAGATCATCGAGCTGTGCGGCTACCGCGGCCCGATCCAGCGCCTGTGGCTGTCGGCGCTCAACGATGCGTCGATCCGCAAGGCCCTGGGCACGCTCAAGCCGTCCGCCGAGACACTGCCGCTGTACTTCTCCGCGCTCGCCCGATCGCGTGCCGACTGGCTGATCGGGATGAACCTGAGCCGCCTGTTCACGCTGCTGGGCCGCCAGGCCGGCTACAACGGCGTGCTGTCGGTCGGGCGCGTGCAGACGCCGACGCTCAAGCTGGTCGTGGACCGTGATCGCGAGATCGCACGCTTCGTCTCGGTGCCGTTCTGGGCCATCGAGGTCGCGCTCTCGCATGCAGGCCAGTCCTTCGTTGCAAGCTGGACGCCGCCACAGGGCAGCACCGACGACGCCGGCCGCTGCTTGCAGCAGCCGGTGGCGCAGCAGGCCGCCGAACGCCTGCGCGCGGCCGGCACCGCCCAGGTGCTGTCGGTAGAGACCGAGCGCGTGCGCGAAGGCCCGCCGCTGCCGTTCGACCTCGGCACCTTGCAGGAAGTGTGTTCCAAGCAGTTGGGCCTCGACGTGCAGGAGACGCTGGACATTGCCCAGGCGCTGTACGAGACGTACAAGGCAACGACCTATCCGCGCTCGGATTCGGGCTACCTGCCCGAGAGCATGCTGGCCGAGGTGCCGGCCGTCCTCGACAGCCTGGTCAAGACCGATCCCGGTCTGCGGCCGCTGATCGACCGCCTGGACCGCCAGCAGCGTTCGCGGGCCTGGAATGACGGCAAGGTCACGGCGCACCACGGCATCATTCCGACGTTGGAGCCGGCCAATCTCTCGGCGATGAGCGACAAGGAGCTGGCCGTCTACCGGCTGATCCGCGCCCATTACCTCGCGCAGTTCCTGCCGCACCACGAGTTCGACCGGACGGTGCCGCAGCTCACGTGCGGCGGGCAGTCGCTGGTGGCGGTCGGCAAGCAGATCGCGGTGGCCGGATGGCGCCAGGTGCTGGCGGCGCCTGAGCCCGAGGACGGTGACGGTGAGGATGCACAGCGCGGACAGGTGTTGCCGGCGCTGCAGGCAGGTGCCGCCTGCCAGGTCGGCCAGGTCGAACTGAAGGCGTTGAAGACGCTGCCGTCCAAGCCCTACACGCAAGGCGAGCTGGTCAAGGCCATGAAGGGCGTCGCAAAGCTCGTGACCGACCCGCGCCTGAAGCAGAAGCTCAAGGACACCACGGGCATTGGCACCGAGGCCACGCGCGCCAACATCATCAGCGGGCTGCTGGCCCGCGGTTATCTGTTGAAGAGGGGTCGGTCCATCCGCGCGTCGGATGCCGCCTTCACGCTGATCGACGCCGTGCCTGCGGCCATCGCCGACCCGGGCACCACGGCGGTGTGGGAGCAGGCGCTGGACATGATCGAGGTCGGCCAGATGACGCTGGACACTTTCATCGCCAAGCAATCGAGCTGGGTCGCCCAGCTCGTGCAGCAGTACCGCGGCGCCACGCTGAACCTCAAACTGCCGCCCGCACCGAGCTGCCCGCAGTGCGGCGCACCGATGCGCCAGCGCAGCGGCAGGAGCGGCGCGTTCTGGTCTTGCAGCCGCTACCCGGACTGCAAGGGCACGCAGCCGGTCGAAGATACCGGAGCAGGCAAGCGCGGCGCATCCAGCCGTGCATCAGGCCCACCGCGTCGGCGCCCCAGGGCGAACTGACGCCCCCATCTCCCTCTGCCACGCCGGCTGCTGCCGACGGCGGGGCAAACCTCCCGCGCCTCGCGGGACTCCCCAGCGCGCGTTCCCTTCTGCAACGGTGTGCGCGTCCTGCACGGGCCGATCACGGCTGGCAGGGCGAGAAGGTCATTGTTCCATCGAATCGCGCTCGCCGCGATTCCGCTGATCGACGTGCTTCCGTCCATCCGCGAGCGGTCTCCTGACGCCTTGGCCCGCAAGGCTGCGAGGTGTCAGGAGACCGTTTGCGGTCGACGGTATTCGGTGCCGGTGCCCGCCGGCGGAACAACGGGTTCCCTTTGTGTGTGGATACACGCCAGAGGATGCCGGCCCCAGCCACGAAACGGGCCGGGTGAGATTGCTGACGCAGCGAATGGCTTTGACGATGGCCTGGCCTGCTTGCAGCCCACAGGTGGATTGATTTCTCTCCAGCCGAAGCCTTGCGAGGCTTCGGCGCCTTTGTCGTGGGCGAACGGAATCGTGCATCGCTGCTCTTGCCAGCGCTCGGCCCAAACTGGACGGCGTTCGGTTCCGTTTGATCAGCGACGGAGTGCCGCCGCGCTTTCATTCTTCCCGCATGTGTCGCTGACGGTCGTCAGCACCATGCCCTGGCAGCCCCGGTCCTCAAGGCTGCAACGCGGTTCGCCGCGTTGACCGATCCAGTCCGCTTCGCACCGACCACCGCGGACGCGCGTCGCCACGACGCGGGTGCTTTTCATGTTCAACCCTTCGGGAGGTATCCGCTCCCGTCAGGGCGTGGTGCTCCCGGTCTTCAACCAACAGGAGAAAACCATGTCCCTTGCGCTCGCATCGGCACCTTTGAGTGCTGAACAGGCCCGAGCCGAATCCATCGGCTACCAGGCCCTGGCCTGCGTCGGCAAGCGCCTGCCCCTGCAAGTGCTGTGCAGCGCAGCCGGCCACTACATCGGCACCGCCGATGCGGACGGCCCGGTCTCGCGGGAGTCGGTCAGCTACTTCCGCTCGCACCACGCCGCCGAGCACGCCCTGCAAACGGGCCGCTGGCAGCAGCGCCTCCACCCGTGATGTCCAACCACCAGGAGCCCATGTCATGAACCGTGCCCTGCCTCAAGAGGTACTTGATCAGATCGAGCTGGAACACCAGCACTTCGCCGCCGCGCCCCAAGCCTTCTTCGAGGCGTGGAAACGCGGCGTCGACATCGCCGGAGCCGAATGGTTCGGCGACGGCACCCGCGAAGGCCTGCAGCGTGCCACCACCAAGTGGGATCTGCGGCCGAAGCTGCTGATGCTCAACGATGCCCTCGGCGTCCTGAGCAGCGGCCAGCGGATGTTCCTGTCCGCGATGGTGAGCTTCTACAACGCCCGCGAGGGCGGTGCGATGCTCAAGCGTTGCGGCTTCGAGGGTCTGTCCGACCTGGGCGGCCTCGACCTGGAACGGCGCAAGGTCGTCGCCGACCTGACGCTGAACTACAACGGCTGGTGAGCCGCGCTGCGGCCTGCCGACGTTCTTCTTTTCTTCCCACCCCACGAGGGACATGCGTCCCTGCATGGGGCCATGTCCCTCCTTTTCTTGAAAGGAGTGATTCATGTCCCCTGACTTTTCCATCGGTCTGCTCGTGACCGACGACGACATCGATGCGGTCATCCTTGAAGGCTGGCCGGCCGACGTGCGCAAGCCGCGCATCGTGGTGCTCGACTACGCCGGCAATGATGTGCCCGACGAGTATGTGCTGCATGTCAGCAGCGGAACCCCGAATACCGGATTGACCGGGCGCGAGGTGTTCCCGGTCGAGTACGGACCCGACTGCCGCTACCCATCGCCCGCTGAAGTCCTTTCGGTGCTCGATGCACCTAAGCCGGCCGGAAAACCTTCCGCGCTGAGCATCGCCCGCAACGTGCACCAGAGCATCCTCAACCTGGATGCGCGGCTGGATCGCCTGGAGCAGGCGCCGACCGGCGACGACTACAACCGCCTGTACCAGCTTGCGAATGGCGGCCTGCTCGACCTGTTGAAGGCGCTGGGCGACCCGTCCTCTACCGCTGCCGACTGACCGGCTGCCACTTTATCCACCCGCTGGGGTTCAATCCCCAGCAGGGGATCGCCTCGGCCATCCTCTGCTGGAGAAATCCCATGTCCTACTCGAACAACAATCCCTTTATCCGCGGCTACGATGGCCTGTCGGTCGAGCGGCTGCTCGCCATCTCCTACGATGACGACTGCCCACTGACCTACCTGCCGCTGCATCCCTCGCAGTCGAATCTACCGGACAGCCAGATCGAACGGCGTAGCTGTGTCTTCTCGGACGACTTCGCGCTAATCACCGAAGACCAGGCCGTGCCTGCCGAGCTGGAAGCGCAATGCCGCAGTCACGGCCTCGCCCGCAACGTGGTCTATGCCGTCATGGCCGAGGAAGAAGGCAAGCCGCTGCACGTGGGCGATACCTACTCCGAGGAATCAGCCCGCGAAGTCGTGCAGCGCCTGCGCTTCGAGACCGGCTACTACAGCCGGTGCTGGGAGATCAGCAGCGCGCACCTCGACGTCGACGCGCATCGCTTCCTCGCCGAGCTGGCGGACATCGCCACGCCGACGCTGTTCCTGTTCGTCGCCTTCCGCATCCCGTACAGCCCGGCCATTGGGTTGAAGCTGATCGCCACGCCCTGGACCGACGAGAACCTGCGCGCGGTCGAAGGCATCACGGCCAAGCGGCTGATGCAGGAGCACCGCAAGAAGGGCATGCCGGAATCCCTCGTGCACGCGCTGCACCTGGCCGCGCTTGCCGACGTGCGCATGCTGGTCTTCGATGCCGATGCGCAGGTGCTAGACGGACTGCCGATCTACGACGAGTGACACCACCTTTCGAGCCCCCGCGCGGGGCTCGTTTCATTTCTGGACGAAGCCGGTGGCGGCGCAATGCCGATTTCCCCGCGACGCCCGCCCTGTGCCTGACGCACGCTGCGCGCATGTTCGCTGGCGTTGCCGGCAAGCATGCCCAGGCAGTCGAGACCTTCGAGGCTGCGGCACGGTTCGCCGTGCTGGTTGCTATTCCTTCTCCGGGCGCATGTCGCGTCCATCCACCTCACCCCCAAGGGACACACCTCCCTTGCGGGCGGAAGTCCCTTGGTTGCCACAAGGAGTCTTCCATGGATACCCAAGCCATCCGCGCACAGATGCCGACGCTGGTTCGCGGCCACGTGCCTTCCAACGTCCGCAGCTTCAAGTTCAACATCTTCGACGGCCAGCCCAAGGTTTCGACGCTGGGCTTCCACGTCGATCCCAAGCCCTTCGAGGGCAAGGTCATCGCCACCACCGACGAGGCCATCGTCGTCAAGACGGGGCGGGCCGAGTTCGCGGTGCTCGACAAGGCCCTCGTCACCGACGTGCCCGACGAAGGCGCCAAGGTGCAGGTCGAACCGTATGCGCGGCGCCGCTTCGACGGCTTGCGCGCGGATACGCCCGAGGAGAGCACTGAGTTCACCGCCGACGGCCAGCCGTACACGGTGAAGCGGCTCATCCTGGGTTCCGCGCCGGCCAAGCTGCCGATCCCCGAGCCGCAGTGCCCCGAGCTGCAGGAGCTGATCCACCAACTGGAGCAGTTGCCCGCGCCCGATGGATTCCGCCGCATCACGCACCTGCTGGTGGATGCCGGCGCGCGGGACTTCACGGTGGTCGATCCGAGCCCCAGCAACATCATCGCCACGCCGCCGGCCATCGGCTTCACCGTCGCTTCGGCGAAGTTCCAGGGGCGCGTCACCGTGCTCTACGAACGCGGCCTCGACACCTACGCGGTGGAGCTGCATCGCGAAGGCGAGCTGGTCGAGCGGGTCGATGAAGTGTTCTTCGACACCTTGGGCCAGGTGCTGGAGCGGCTGATCGACGACGGGAGCTGGCGCCTCATCCGCGTACAGCGCCTGTCCGGTCGCAAGCCCGTCCAGCACTGATCCCCTCACGTCCCCAAGCGGCTTCCCGTCCTCGCGGCGGGAAACCTTCTTCCTTCACCGTTGGAGACCACTTCCATGACTGTTCGATTCAAAGGCACCGAGCTTCGGCCCGTGCTTGCCGAGGCGGCGGCCAACCAGTGCCGCGTCATCCTGGTCAAGGACCAGGGCGTGTATTTCATGGCCGAGCACGGCGAGAGCCGGCCCGATGGGCGGCGCAAGACCATCGCCTACGCCGTGGGCTGCAACCCCGATGTCGATGCGTTCGACGACTGGTGGGAACTGGCGCGCGCCGAATTCGGCGGCGACGACTTCGGCGAGTTCTTCGCCCTGCAGGAACGGGTCCTCACCCGTATCCTGCACAGCGAGGACGACCTCGAAGTGTCGGCCACGGTCACGCACCTGTCGATGCAGGCGGTATCCGCTGCACCGGCCGGCCACTGACCGTACTGCTTCCCAGCCCCCTTCACGGGGGCTTCTCTTTATCTCGTGCCGCGGCCCATGGCCGCATCGCACGCGCTCGTCTCCAGTCCGGCTCGGGCCGCTCACGCCGGCATCTGCCGGTGCCACCGCCTGGTGACGCCTGCATGCGAGACCCGTTCAAGATCGAGCAACCGACCTGCATCAGCTTCAGCGGCGGCCGCACCAGCGCGTACATGCTCTGGCGCGTGCTGCAAGCCAACGGCGGCCTGCCCGCAGATGCCGTCGTCTGCTTCGCCAACACCGGAAAAGAAGTGGAAGCCACCTTGCGCTTCGTGCGCGACTGCGCCGAGCACTGGCAAGTGCCGATCCACTGGCTGGAGTACCGGCCCATCGAACCGGGCTTCGTGGTGGTGGACTTCGATACCGCCAGCCGCGCGGGCGAGCCCTTCGAGATGCTGGTCCGCAAGCGGCAGTACCTGCCCAACCCGGTGGCGAGAGGGTGCCACTAATGCGGACAGCCGCCGGTGCCGATTGCCGCTCGCACGGGCGCGCGCCTGGCGCCACGCTGCCGCCATGTTCCGCTGACGCCCGTCAGCAGCATGCCCAGGCAGTCTCGATCTTCAAGACTGCGACGCGGTTCCGACCGCGTTGATCAACCAGTTCGCTCCGGCATCCCAGCGCGAACAGCCATCGGTTCTCCCGATGGTGATGCCACCCAAGCTGTTCCTTCAACCCACGCGGGGGTTCCACACCTTCCCCGCCTTGGGTCGGGTGTGTCTCCGCCACATTGTTCTCAGGAGATTCACCATGACCACTTCCACCGACAAGTCCTACTTCGACCTGCACATCACCGGCCTCGGGTATCTCAATCGCATCCGCGAGGTGAAGCCCAAGAAAGGTGATGCGTTCCTGGCGTGCGATATCGCTGCGCTCAACGGCCCCAGCGATGACGTTTCCTACGTGCGTTTCGACACGCGCGTCTCGGGTTCCGAAGCGCAGCACCTGGTGCGCCGCTGCATCCAAGCGGTCGATGCCGAGAAGAAAGTGACGATCGGCTTCCGTCTGGGCGACCTGTGGACCGACACCTTCACCTACTCCAAGGGCAAGCGTGCCGGCGAGCAGGGGGTGAGCCTCAAGGCCCGCCTGCTGTTCGTCAGTTGGATCAAGGTCGACGGAAAGCTCGTCTACAAGGCCGAGCCCAAGCCGACCGATGCCGACGACCGCGACACGCGCAACACGGATGTCCCCGCGACTTCCGCGGAACCGCAAGTCGCTGCGTCCGAGCCCGCCGGGCCCGCCGCCGAAGCTGCCGATGAAGCCACTGCCGATGCCCCCGCATTGGAAGTTGCCGAGTCGTTCTGATCCGCAAGGCCCCGTTCCCCGGGGCCTTGTCTTCTTCCCAATCGCGTGCGCATGCGACCGTCGCCATGACAGCCGTATGCGTGATCGCAGCTTCGTCCGCAGGAGTTCTTCATGATCACCATTCCCGGCCAACTGGCCATCAAGACCATCCACGGCCGCAACGGCGACTTCAACGTCGGCCGCCTCGCGACCTCCATCGGCGAGTTCGTCGTGAAGAACGCCGAACTCGACCAGTACGCCGAAGGCAAGTACGAGGGCGATTTCGCCATCGCGGAGATTCGCCCGTCCACGTACACCGCCAACGGCAGGATGGTCATCGAGATCCGCGCCCTCTTGGGCGGGATGACCTTGTCAGCCATCGACGCCCTGAGCCGCGACGACGCCCGCCGGCTGAGTCCGCAGGAAGTCGATCCGATCGACGAGGAAGCGCAGACCGCCACGCCGACGCCGACGACCGCCCCTAAGGCGGCCGGCCGGAAGAAGGCACGCCGTTCGCGCGACCCACTGGTCGATACCACGCCGTTCGGCAGCGAACCGGCTGCTGCGTCTGCCGAGGCTTCGGCCAATGCCGACGACGGCGACGACGCGGTGCTGTTCGGTGCGCTCTGGCCGCTGGGCGATGTCGTCAAGCTCGATGCCACCGTGGATCGGCGCGTGCTGCGTCAGCAGCGCGACCGCCTCGGCGACTTGGGCTACGAGTTCGCTCCGCTGTCCCAGGACTGGCACCTCGCCAGGGTCTGATCCGACCGCCGTCCCTCGCCGCGTTTCTGCGGCTTTCACCACCCGCCGGGGTTCCTTCCCCGGCGGGAGGACTCCGGCCCTTTCTCACAGGAGTCATTCCATGGGCTGGACATTCGTTCGTTTGACGCGCGATCAGTTGATCCGCGAGCTGACCGCAACAGAGGAAACCGAGCGGTCGCGCAATGAGGTCATCGACCACACACTGGTCTGCAACGTGCTGTGGACGGTGGTGCGCGTCACCGCCAAGCAGGCCGGCGTCCTGGGTCTCACACCCGGAGAGTCGGCCACCTTGATCGGCTGCCATCTGCTGGAAAGCGAAGGCCGCGAGTGGGGCTACAAGTCCCTGGTCGAGGCCGAGCACCCGTACTACTACTCGTGCCCGCTGCGCTATCTCGACATGGCGCCGCAGCGGTGCGCCACCTGGCGCGCACGGGTGCATGCCTTTCACCAGCAGCAGCCGACGAGCAACGCGGCCGGCGATGCAGCCACCGAGTGAGGCGCACATGGACACCATCCTGTCGTCCTTGCCGTCCGAGCTGCTTCGCTTCGTCGAAGACCAGTTGGCCAACAACGAGGTTTCCGACGACGACGAGCTGCGCGAGCACTTCATCGCCAACGGCCTGAGCGAAGAACAGGCGTGGCAGGCACTGACCTACCGCGCGCTGTACCTGCGCCACGTCTTCCTCGAAGGCTTCACGCCGATCCTCAAAGGCCAGGAAGCGCTGCGCTTCAACCCGCATAGCCGCGGCTGGGAGTTGGTTCCGCCCCCATAGGCCGGCCCTTCCACGGCCCGTTTCTTCATCCCTTTCACCAGGCCCTGTTCAGCAGGGCTTTTTTTCGTCCCACGCAATCGCGCGCATCCGGCCTCGGCCGCTGGATGCCGATTGCTCCATTCCGCAAGGAGATCATCATGCAACTCGCATCCAGCTTCGCCTCTCGTTCCCCGGTGCTGCGCGCCGACCATCCGCTGTCGGACGATCAGATTCGCACCGTGGCCCCGTCCATCTTCGCGGACACCCCGCACGAAAGCCGCTCCGAACGGTACAGCTATATCCCCACGGCGGCTGTGCTGACTGAACTGCGCAAAGAAGGCTTCCAGCCGTTCATGGTGTGCCAGACCCGCGTGCGACACGAGGATCGCCGCGACTACACCAAGCACATGCTGCGCCTTCGCCACGCCAGCCAGATCAACGGTGCCGAGGCGAACGAGATCATTCTGCTCAACTCGCACGACGGCAGCAGCAGCTACCAGATGCTCGCGGGCATGTTCCGCTTCGTTTGCCACAACGGCCTGGTGTGCGGCGACACCTTCGCCGACGTGCGCGTGCCCCACAAGGGCAGCGTCACCGATCACGTGATCGAAGGCGCCTACGAGGTGCTGCACGGCTTCGAGCGCGTGCAGGACTCGCGCGACGCCATGCGGGTCATCACGCTGGACGACGGCGAGGCCGAGGTCTTCGCCAGATCGGCGCTGACCTTGAAGTACGACGATTCGGACAAGGCCTTGCCCATCACGGAGACCCAGATCCTGCGGCCCCGTCGTTACGACGACAACCGCGCCGATTTGTGGTCGGTCTTCAACCGGATCCAGGAGAACCTGGTCAAGGGCGGCCTGACCGGCCGTGCCGCCAACGGGCGCCAGCAGCGCACGCGACCCGTCCAGGGCATCGACCAGAACGTCCGGCTCAACCGGGCGCTGTGGCTGCTCGCGGATGGCCTGCGTCAGCTCAAAGCCTGACCCACAAGCGGATCGTGCCCATCGCGGCATGATCCGCTTTTCTTTTGCTGGCGCTGTGCTGCCAGCGCACCACGTTCAATTTGGTTCGGTGTAACCCTAGTGCGGCAATTCGCTGCCGCCGCGAAAATTGAGGTTCGACTGCATACCTCCCTGGCTTTTCCTCCCTGAGCCAAGCAGTCATCTTTGCCGCCTCGGTGTCCCCGAGGCAGCTTGCTTTTGTGGCGGTCCTTCCGGCTTCCGCCATTGCAGGCGATGCGCCAAGGCAAACAGGGTTGCGCGCCGGGTCGGTTTTCCGCTCCTGCTATCTGCGCAATTTGGCGCAGGCTATGGCCCATGTCCGTCGGCGCTGCCGACAACATGCCCAGGTAGCCCAGACCTTCAAGGCTACGGTGCGTTGCGACGCACGGTCTGATTCTTCGCCACGACGCTCACCGCGTTTTCTTCCATCCCCCAGGGGCAGTGACTGCCCTCGCGGGCGGTGCTGTCTCCGCTCACTTCGAGGACATCACCATGCCTGCACCTTTTTCCCCCAAGACGCTCTATCGCATCGACGAATGCCCCGACCTGATGGCCGATGGCTGCGTCGGTGACGAGAACGGCAACCTGGTCTTCATCTCTCTCTGGGCGCGCGACACCGCCGTCCAGGAATTTCTGGCCCGCCTCACCCTGGGCCGGGACGAACAGGGACTGGATCAGTTCCACGTCATCACCGAGCAGGGCGCGAGCATCCCGGTCTTCGTCGGCAACGTCGAGAACCTGGAAAAGCGCAGCGCGCGCGCCTATCGGCGCACGCTGTTCGGCTCGCTGACCAACATCTGGCTGTTCGATCGGCGCTGCGTCAAGCCCGACAAGGCCAACGCCAGCGCGCTGGCGCTCCTGCCACGCGGTTCCACGCACCGGCTCGACCGGCTGTGGACGCTGGTGCGGGACACCTGCCCGCTGCCGCTTCTCGACCCCTGGCGCGATAGCGTGCTGGAGTTGCTGCAGGCGAAGTCGATGCTGACGCGCCTGCCGTTCGCCCTCGGCCCCCTGGAAGGTCACCGGCTCGCCATTGACGTGCCGACGCTGACCCAGGTGCTGGGCGGCCTGATCCGCAGCGGCGCGCTCGTCGCCGATGCGCCCGTCAGCCGCATCCCCTCGGCACAACCGCTCGAAGCGGTGGCTTGAGGTTCTCACACCGGACATGCACGCCCCGCGTGTCCGCCCCCTTCAATTCATCTACTGCCAGGAGATTCCCATGGCCCTCATGTTTCCGCGGCTCGCCCGCAACTTCGTCAAGAACGGGTACTTCCCCACGGACGAACCCACGCTCGAAAGAGCACTCGCCGCACTGGTGCCCGCCGCTCCCTCGGCCGGGCCGCTGTGCATTCTCGATCCCTGCGCCGGCGAAGGCGTGGCGATCGCCGAAGCCGCGCACGCCCTCGGGCGCGAGCAGGTCCAGTCCTTCGCCGTCGAGTACGACGCCGAGCGTGCACGCCATGCCCGGCAGCTGGTCGATCGCTGCATCCACGGCGACCTGATGGACACGCTGATCAGCCGGCAGAGCTTCGGTCTGCTGTGGCTCAACCCGCCGTATGGCGACCTGACCAAGGATGCCAATGGCAACATCGGCTATCAGGGCCAGGGCCGCGCCCGGCTGGAAAAGCTGTTCTACCAAAAGGCGCTTCCGCTGCTGCAGTACGGCGGCGTGATGGTCTACATCGTTCCGCACTACGTGCTCGACGCCGAGCTGGTCGGCTGGCTGACCCGGCACTTCGCCGAGCTGCGCATCTACCGCGCGGTGGACTCGCAGTTCAAGCAGGTCGTGATCTTCGGTCGCAAGGTTCGCCAGCGTGACCAGGTATCGGATTCGGTCAAGGCCACGCGCGCGCTGCTGTTGCAGATCGGGCAAGGCGGCGCCGAAGCGGAGGAGCTGCCGGTTGAATGGCCGTTCCTGCCGTACACGGTGCCCGCCACGGCCGAGCCGGAGCACTTCTACCGCGTGACGATGGAGCCTGAGCAGTTCGCCGAAGAAGTCGGCCGGCTGCAAGGGCTCTGGTCCACGCTCGACACGCACCTGGGCGCCGCGCAGCAGTCGCTGCGGCCCCCGGCGCGAGGGTTATCGCATTGGCATCTCGCCTTGGCGCTCGCCGCGGGTGCGATCTCCGGTGTGGTGAAGTCCAAGACGGGCCGTGTGCTCGTCGTCAAGGGCGACACGCACAAGGAGAAGACCTTGCACACGGAGTACACCGAGCGCGACGACGGCACCGTGGCCGAGACGCGCATCCTCACCGACAAGTTCGTGCCGGTCATCCGCGCCTGGGACATGACACCGGGCTCGTTGACCTGCGGCGAGGTGCTGACCATCCGCTGATTGCTGTTCCCTGACGGTTCGCCGTCGCTTCATTCATCAATTCATCCACCCAACGGGGCCATGTCACCCCGCGGGGTGCCGTGGCCCTCTTTCATCCGAAGGAGAAACACCATGGCACTCGCAGTTCTCAACGTGGCGTCGCAAGCACGCTTTGCCCCCGGGCACCTGGTCATGACTTGCGGCATCGATGCGCTGGTCCAGCAGGGCCGGCTCAACCCGGCGCCGTACCTGTGCCGCCATCTCAGCGGCGACTGGGGCGACCTCGACGACAGCGACCGGCGGCAGAACGACGCCGCGCTGCGCTCCGGCGAGGATCGGCTGTTCTCGTCCTACCAGGTCGCGCCTGACCTGAAGCTTTGGATCATCACCGAATGGGATCGCAGCGTGACCACGCTGCTGCTGCCCAGCGAATACTGATCTTCATCCACCGCGGCCACGTGCCGTTCTTCTCTTCCCACACCGGGGCATGCCATCGCCCCGCAGGGGGAGGTGCATGCCCCATTTCATTGGAGCATCACCATGTCCCTCGATACCGAAGTTGTTCCCGCCGCCGATGGCACGTCCGTCCAGGGCGACCTGCTCGAAGCGGCTGCTTCTCCCTTGGCGATGAGCCTTCAGGACTTCGTTGCCGAATTCGGCGACGAGCTGCTGGATTCGCTCAACCGCGCCAACCCTCCCGTCTACACCGGCCAGGCCCGGCCGCATCGCCAGCTCGTGCTGGCAAGTCTCAAGCGCAAGCTGTTCGGCGCGCAAGCCGAGGTGGTGCATGCCGTCACCGAGCTGCTGGCCGACCGCGGCGAACGCGCCGCGATCGTCAATGGCGAGATGGGCTGCGGCAAGACCACCGTTGGCATCGCCACGGCGGCCGTGCTGCACGCCGAAGGCTATCGCCGCACGTTGGTCCTTTCGCCGCCGCACCTGGTCTACAAGTGGCGCCGAGAAATCCAGGAGACCGTGGCCGGAGCCAAGGTCTGGGTGCTCAATGGCCCGGACACCTTGGTCAAGCTCATCAAGCTGCGCGAGCAGTTGGGCGTGCCCGTGCGCGGCCAGGAGTTCTTCGTGCTCGGGCGTGTGCGGATGCGCATGGGTTTCCATTGGAAGCCCGTCTTCAACGTGCGGCGCACGCGGCACGGCGACGTGGGCGCATGCCCGGACTGCGGCCAGGTCATCACCAACCTCGACGGCGAGCCGATCAACCCGGTCGAACTCGAAGCCGAGGACTACCGCCGCCGGTGCAGCCATTGCGCCGCACCGCTGTGGACGCTGATGCGACCGCGGAGCCTGTCCGCCAGCGACCAGTCCACGGCCGTCTTCAAAGCCTTGCAGCGCATCCCGACCATCGGGGAAGTCACCGCGCAGAAGCTGATGAAGAAGTTCGGCGACGGCTTCCTGGCCTCGATGCTGGGCGACAACATCCACGAGTTCATCAACCTCATGGATGCCAACGGCGAGCTGGTCTTCTCGGATCGTCAAGCCCACCGCATGGAGCGGGCGATGGCGAACATGGAGTTCGGCTTCGGCGAGGGCGGCTACCAGCCGTCCGAGTTCGTCAAACGCTACCTGCCGCAAGGCACGTTCGATCTGCTCATCGCCGACGAGGCGCACGAGTACAAGAACGGCGGCAGTGCCCAAGGCCAGGCCATGGGCGTGCTCGCAGCGAAGGCGCGCAAGACCTTGCTGCTCACCGGCACGCTGATGGGCGGCTATGGCGATGACCTGTTCCACCTGCTGTTCCGAGCCCTCCCAGGGCGAATGATCGAAGACGGCTACCGCCCGACCAAGAGCGGCAGCATGACTTCGGCCGCGATGGCGTTCATGCGCGATCACGGCATCCTCAAGGACATCTATTCCGAGAGCACGGGCGCGGCGCACAAGACCGCGAAGGGCACGAAGGTCAGTGTCAGAACGGTCAAGGCTCCCGGGTTCGGTCCCAAGGGCGTGCTGCGTTGCGTCCTGCCGTTCACAGTGTTCCTCAAGCTCAAGGACATCGGCGGCAATGTGCTGCCGTCCTACGACGAGGAGTTCCGCGAGGTGGCGATGGGCACGGCGCAAGCCACGGCCTATCGCGACCTGTCGAGCCGGCTGACCTCAGCGCTGAAGCAGGCGCTGGCGAAGCGCGACACGACGCTGCTCGGCGTGGTCCTCAACGTGCTGCTGGCCTGGCCGGATTGCTGCTTCCGGTCGGAGACGGTGGTGCATCCGCGCACGCGCCAGACCTTGGCTTTCGTTCCGGCTCAATTCAACGAGCTGGAGGTGATGCCCAAGGAGCGCGAGCTGATCGAGATCTGCAAGCAGGAGAAGGCTGCGGGTCGCAAGACGCTGGTCTATTCGGTCTACACCGGCACCCGCGACACCACGTCGCGCTTGAAGGTGCTGCTGGAGCAGGAAGGCTTCAAGGTGGCGGTGCTGCGCGCAAGCGTGGATGCCTCCCGCCGCGAGGACTGGATCGCCGAGCAGTTGGATCGCGGGATCGACGTGTTGGTCACGAATCCCGAGTTGGTCAAAACCGGCCTGGACCTGTTGGAGTTTCCGACGATCGTGTTCATGCAGTCGGGCTACAACGTCTACAGCCTGCAGCAGGCGGCCAGGCGCTCATGGCGCATCGGCCAGAAGCAGCCGGTTCGCGTGATCTACCTCGGCTACGCGGCTTCCTCGCAGATGACCTGCCTGGGGTTGATGGCCAAGAAGATCATGGTCTCGCAGAGCACGTCGGGAGACGTGCCCGAATCGGGACTGGATGTGCTGAACCAGGACGGTGATTCCGTCGAGGTGGCACTGGCCCGGCAACTCGTCGCGGCCTGATCCGCCAACCCACGCCGGCCGCCCTTCGGGGCGCCGGCTTTTTTTTCCTGCGCATCGAGGGCACGCCATGAAGTCGGGCGCATGCCAGTTCCCTTTGTTTGCTGCCCGAACGCTCTGCGGCGGCGATGGTGAGGGCTCCGTGTTCCAGGGAACTGCCCCATGCAACCACTCACCTGCGTCGCTCATCGCCTGGCCGTGCCTGTCATGCTGGCCGGCTGCGTGCTCATCGCCGGCTGCGCCGCGACGGGCGCGGCGAGCACCCCGGCTGCCCGCCAATCGCCTCCCGAGCCTGCGGTGTTTGCCAGGACCATCTCCCCGGAGCCCGAGCAAGGCCAGATCCCAGTGGCCCGCTACGGCCGCTACACGCTGGTCGAGATGGTGCCGGAACCCGCGCAGCGCGACCTGCTGCGACAGGTGATCGAGATTTCGATTCCGCCGACCTTGGACGCGAGCGTCGGCGATGCCCTGCGGCACGTGCTGCTTCGCACCGGCTACCGGCTTTGCGACGCGCCGGACACCGCATCGCTGTTCACGTTGCCGCTGCCGGCGGCGCATCTGCGGCTCGGGCCGCTGCCGCTGCGCGATGCCTTGCTGGCGCTCGCCGGCCCGGCCTGGGAGTTGTCCGTCGATGACGCTGCGCGCGCGGTGTGCTTCACGCGCGTGACGAACGCGCATGCGCCGAGCGCAAACCCCATTCCTGCGGCTGCGGCATCGAGCGCGCCGGCCGCTGAACCCGCCAACCCACAAGTGCCCCAGGAGGCCCAGCCATGCCCATCCCGCAGCTTCCCGACGAGAACGCCGGCCGCGCGCGCTGGTTGAAGATCGCAGCGGCCGTCTGGCTGCTGCTCGTGAGCATCCTGGCCGTGGTCAACAGCGTGGGCCTGTCGCGCCTGGCCGAGCAGAGCCAGGCCAGCGCCCAGGATGCACACGTGCAGGCGCTCAACACGCGCGTCGCCGAACTCGAACAGCAAGCGGCGGCCTCGAAGAACCAGCCCAAGCTCGTCACCCAACCCGACTTCGAGGCCGCCCGCAAGACGCTGGACGAACGCCTGGCGCAGGTGGAGCAGGCCCAGGCTGGAGATACCCATGCCGGCGACTTGCAGGCGCTGCAGGCGCGCGTGGGCGACCTCGAAGCGCGCATGAAGCGAACCGCCGCGCCTGGCGCGGCACCGCGGCGTACCGCCGAGCCGGCCAAGCCCAAGGTGCCCGAACCGCCGTTCAACGTCGTGGGCGTGGAGCTGCGCGGCGGCGAGCGCTTCCTGTCGGTGGCGGCACCCAAGGCCTCGTCGGTGCTGGACGTGTGGCTGCTGCGCGAAGGCGATGCCGTGGGCGCGTGGCATCTACTGGCGATCGAGGCGCGCGCCGCCGTGTTCCGCGTGGACGGCCAGAGCCAGCGCATCGCGCTGCCGTAGGAGCCGGCCATGAAGCGCGCCGCCATCTGCTTCGCTGCCTTCCTCGCCGTTATCGCAGGAACCGCAGGCACGGCCTCGGCGAAGTCGGCGCCGGTCGCGTCCTCGCGCACCGTTGCCGCCCAGGTGCAGAACAGCAGCGACGCCGCGCTGGACGAACGGCTGGCGCGCGATTGGGGCCTGCGCCCCGAGGAATGGGCGCGCTATCGGCAACTGATGCAGGGGCCGCTGGGCATCTACTCCCCGAACCTCGATCCGCTGACGGCGCTGGGCATCGAAGCGCGCAGCGACGAGGAACGCAACCGCTATGCGGAGCTGCAGGTGCAGGCGGAATCGAAGCGCGTAGGCAAGACGCTGGCCTACCAGCGGGCCTACGACGCGGCCTGGAAGCGGCTCTATCCAGGACAGCAGCGCGTGAACATGCCCGGTGCGAAGGCGCCGGGCGCCGGCAACCGGGGCTCGGGCCGGCTGGCCGTCTTCGTGAAGGCCGACTGCCCGCCATGTGAGCAGCGCGTGCGCCAGTTGCAGGCGGCCGGCACCGCCTTCGACCTCTACATGGTCGGCAGCCGCCAGGAAGACTCCCGCATCCGCCAGTGGGCGACGCGGGCCGGCATCGACGCCGGCCGCGTGCGCTCGCGCACCATCACGCTCAACCATGACGCCGGGCGCTGGCTGTCGCTCGGCCTGCCGGGCGATCTGCCAGCCGTGGTGCGCGAGGTCAACGGCCAATGGCAGCGCCAATAACGGCAACGAGCCTGACTCGCCGCGCCGGCCGCGCGGCATTGGCCCTGGTGCTCTGCGCCTGCACGGCCACAGCCTTCGGCCAGGAGGTGCCACCCCCCGCTTACCAGCTCGCCGCCCAGCAGGCAGTCGTGCCGTCGCCGGTGCTCTACGCGGTGGCGCTGCAGGAGAGCGGCGCACGGCTGCGCGGCCGCCTGATCCCATGGCCGTGGACGCTCAACGTCGCCGGCCGGGCCGAACGCTACGCGACGCGCGTCGAGGCCTGCGCCGGCATCCGCCGCGCGCTCGCCCGCACGCCGGCCAACCGCATCGACGCCGGCCTCGGTCAAGTCAACCTCGGCTACCACGCGCACCGCTACGAGCAGCCCTGCGAGCTGCTCGACCCGTACCGCAACCTCGCCATCGCTGCGGAAATCCTGCAGGAGCAGCACACGCCGGGCGAGGACTGGCTGGTCGCCATCGGCCGCTACCACCGGCCCGCGGGCGGTGCGCCAGCCGCCCGCTACCGCCGCAGCGTTCACCAGCACCTGGCCCGCGTGCTCGGGCCGGGCGCCTCACTTCCCCCTGTCCGGAGCCCCATGCCATGAACCGCATCCTCCTTGCCGCGACGGCGGCGCTGCTGGCCGCCACCGCCAACGCGCAGGATCGCAGCCCCGCCACCAAGAACAGCTCCCCGCCATTGATCGTCGTCGAGGACAAGGGCGGCAGCTCGGCGCTGCCTTACTACCGGGCCTTGAACCCGCAGGATGCGCAGCCCGGTCAACCAGTCACGCCGCAACCGGCGCCGCAATCCAAGCCGCGCATCGGCGGCCCGGCCGATGCCGGGGCGGCCATGCTGCCGGTGCGCTCGGTGCGCCTTTCACCGGGCGACGAGCCGCGCCGCGTGATCCGCGCGCCGGGCCTGACGCCGCTGTTCCTGGTCAGCGACGACGATCGCTCGCGCACCTGGCTTCAGCAGCGGGGCAAGGACTTGCAGGCGCTGCGCGCCGTGGGCCTGGTGGTCAACGTGGCGACGCCCGAAGCACTGGCCGCGCTGCGCCGCCTCGCGCCGGGCTTGATGCTGTCGCCGGCCTCGGGTGACGACCTGGCGCAGCGCCTGGGCATCCAGCACTACCCGGTGCTGATCACCGCGACCGGCATCGAGCCCTGACGCGGTAGAGCCAGGTGAAGCGCCCGTCATGGCCCAGTCCCAAGCCGTCGAAGTCTTGCTGCGGCCAGCGGTGGAGCTATACACCGTTGCGGTCTGTGCGGGCGCCGCGTTTCTGTGCCTGGTGGCCCCGTGGTCGCTCGCGCTAAGTCCGTTGCTGGGCCTGGGCAGCGCGCTGGCTTTCCTGACCTTCGGCGCGCTGCGCTTGCACGACGCCTGGGCCATCCTGCGCTACCGGCGCAATATCCGGCGCCTGCCGCGCTACGTGATGACCAGCCGCGATGTGCCGGTGAGCCAGCAGCGGCTGTTCGTCGGCCGGGGCTTCCGCTGGGACCAGCGCCACACGCACCGGCTGATGCAGACCTACCGGCCGGAGTTCCGCCGCTACGTCGAGCCGACGGTGATCTACCGGGCAGCGCGGCGCATGGAAGAGCGCCTGGAATTCGCGCCGTACCCGCTCTCGAAACTGGCGAAGGCGCTGGCCTGGGACAGCTCGCTCAACCCGGTGCGTCCACTACCGCCGGTGGGCGGCATGCCTCGCCTGCACGGCATCGAGCCGCACGAGGTCGACGTCACGCTGCCGTTGGCCGAGCGCGTCGGCCATTCGCTCGTGCTCGGCACCACGCGCGTCGGCAAGACACGCCTGGCCGAGCTGTTCATCACCCAGGACATCCGCCGCAAGGTGGGCGGCCAGCACGAGGTCGTGATCGTCTTCGACCCCAAGGGCGACGCCGACCTGCTCAAGCGCATGTACGTGGAGGCCAAACGCGCGGGGCGCGAAGGCGAGTTCTATGTCTTCCACCTTGGATGGCCGGACATCAGCGCCCGCTACAACGCGGTGGGCCGCTTCGGTCGCATCAGCGAAGTCGCGACGCGCATCGCGGGCCAGCTCTCGGGTGAAGGCAACAGCGCGGCGTTCCGCGAGTTCGCCTGGCGCTTCGTCAACATCATCGCGCGGGCCTTAGTCGAACTAGGGCAGCGGCCGGACTACCTGCTGATCCAGCGCCACGTCATCAACATCGATGCGCTGTTCATCGAGTACGCGCAGCACTACTTCGCCAAGAACGAGCCGAAGGCCTGGGAGATCATCGTCCAGCTCGAAGCCAAGCTGAACGACAAGAACATCCCGCGGAACATGATCGGCCGGGAGAAGCGCGTTGTCGCGCTGGAGCAGTACCTCTCGCAGGTGCGCATCTACGACCCTGTGCTCGACGGGCTGCGCAGCGCGGTGCGCTACGACAGGACGTACTTCGACAAGATCGTCGCATCGCTCCTACCGCTGCTGGAGAAGCTGACCACCGGCAAGATCGCGCAGTTGCTGGCGCCGAACTATTCGGACCTCGCCGACCCACGCCCGATCTTCGACTGGATGCAGATCATCAGGAAGCGGGCCGTGGTCTATGTCGGCCTCGATGCACTGTCGGACGCGGAAGTCGCGGCGGCGGTCGGCAATTCGATGTTCTCCGACCTCGTATCCGTCGCGGGTCACATCTACAAGTTCGGCATCGACGACGGCCTGCCGGGTGCCGCGACGGGCATCAAGGTGCCCATCAACGTCCATGCCGACGAGTTCAACGAACTCATGGGCGACGAGTTCATACCCATGGTCAACAAGGGCGGCGGCGCGGGCGTCCAGGTCACGGCCTACACGCAGACCCTCTCGGACATCGAGGCGCGCATCGGCAACCGCGCGAAGGCGGGCCAGGTCGTCGGCAACTTCAACAACCTGTTCATGCTGCGCGTGCGCGAGACCACCACGGCCGAACTGCTGACGCGCCAACTGCCCAAGGTCGAGGTCTACACGACGACGGTGATGAGCGGCGCCACCGACAGCTCAGACCCGACCGGCAACACCGCCTTCACGTCGAACACGCAGGACCGCATCAGCAGCAACAGCGTGCCGCTGATCGAACCAGCGCACGTCGTGGGCCTGCCCAAGGGCCAATGCTTCGCGCTGATCGAGGGCGGCCACCTGTGGAAGGTGCGCATGCCACTGCCGGCGCCCGACCCCGACGAGGCCATGCCCAAGGATCTGCAGGAACTGGCCGGCTACATGCGGCAGCACTACGTCGAGGCCGGCGAGTGGTGGGACAACAAGGGGCTTCCCGGCCTGCAGGACCAGGCGCTGCCCGACGATCTGCTGGCCGACTTCAAGCAGATGGCCAGCGCGGATGAAGGGGCCACGGCATGAGCGACCCCGCCGTCGCCGTCCAGCGCCAGCAGGTTCGCCAGCAGGGCCTGATCGCAGGCCTCATCACGCTCCCGTTCCGGCTGTTCGGGGTGTTGGCCGGTTCGCTGGTGCTGTGCATCGCGATCGAGTGCATCGGCATGCACTTCTTCTGGCCCGAGCAGGGCTGGCGCCATGCGCAGGGCATGCTGAACTACGAGCTGTCGCAGGTCTCGGAGCATTTCACGCAAAGCGTGCTGGTGCAGGAGCCGGGGCGCAGCGCCCTCCAGCTCGTCGAGTGGGCCTACCAAGGACTGTTCGTGAAAACGGGCCTGCTGGACTGGATACGCGACGCGGCGGCGCAATCGCGTGCCGGCGCGCGCAGCCAGGCGCAGGACTTCCGCTACTACATCGGTCAGCTCTACGTGCATGTCGAGAGCTACCTGATCGCCTCGGCGTACACAGTGCTGGTGTTCCTCGTGCGGCTGCTGGTGCTGGTCCTGACCTTGCCGCTGTTCCTGATGGCGGCCTTCACCGGCCTGGTGGACGGGCTCGTGCGCCGCGACGTGCGCGGCTTCGGCGCCGGCCGCGAATCGGGCTTCGTCTACCACCGGGCGAGAGCCAGCCTGATGCCGCTGGCGGTGCTGCCCTGGGTCACTTACCTCGCGCTGCCGGTCAGCGTGCATCCGCTGCTGATCCTGCTGCCCAGCGCGGCGCTGCTCGGCGTCGCGGTGTGCATCGCGTCGGCGACGTTCAAGAAGTATCTGTGAAAGCGGTTCAAGATAATCTCCGTCTCACTCTTCATGGCGACTCATCGACACCAAACATCTTTTGACCTTTGACACTGCATCCACCCTACATCTTCGAGGCCATGTGGCCACTCAGACACACGAACGCAAATGGCCTCAGCGGCGCCTGCTGCGTCCCGGCCACGGTAGCTGCCCAGTGAGTTCAGCCAAGCCACCGTCGTCCTCGACGCGTACACCGAAGCGGTTCACTTCGACCTCAGGTAAATCGTCGCTGTCGAACCAGAGCAGCGAGGTCGTGGTGTCAGTACGTGCGTAGTGCCTGGAGAGTTCCCAGAGATCGAGGCCCTTTTCCCAGTTGTCGAACCAGATGTCTTGTGCAACCTCATCTGCAGCACTGCTGCCTGAAGAACGGAGACGGTGAGCCACAGAGCCGACAGGAATGGCAGACCTGGGAGATATCCAAGCCCCAGCCTGTCGCAAACTGGTGGAGCGTGCCGCGTAGCGCACTGCACCGCGCTCCATGGTGACGAAGGCGCAAGGGATGTCGCTGAGGGAGGCGAACCGCGACGCAGCGGCGGGAAATGATGTGCTGAAAAGCGCCGCCATGCCCTGGATCAGCTCCAGCGAAGGTTCTTCCTTGGGCACAAGCGATAGCCATTGCTGATACGGCATCAGCAACTCGGCGGCGAAAGTGTCGCATGCGATTTCGTTCGGATGCCGCTTCGCATAGGACCAGGACGGCACCTCTTCGTGGCTCGATTCCAGCGCAAGGACGATATGCGCAATTTCGTGGCAGATGGTGAAGCGTTGGCGTTCTTCTGTCTCCAGCGAATTCACCGTGATCACGTGCTTGCCATTCGGCTTGGTGATCGTGTAGCCGGACTCCCCCTCACTAAGCTCCTCTTTCTTGACTTTGGCGTTGGCCGCGACCACATAGGGCGTCAGGTCTTCTCGGATGCCGGACACATCAACCTTCGCAACAAAGGCCCGTGCTTTCTGTGTGACATCCGCTTCATCCATATTCAGTCGTCCTCGTCCTCGAATGCTCGCTGTATCCGGGCGATCAGTGTCGCGGGATCGGGCCTTGTATTTCCACGATGCCTCACGCCTGCTGCAGCCGAAAAGATGTCGATGCTGATGGAAGGATCGTTCAGCACGAATTCAACAAGGCGGGGATCGGCCTCCGCATGGTCGACAAGCCACATCACCAGCGCAGCATCTCTTTCACCTGGTTTGAGAACCTTCAGCAGCTTCTCGACTAAGTCCACTGACGGATTTGTCTTTTCGCCGGACTCCAGCCGGTGGACATAGGCATGGTCCACCGAAGACAGTTGACCGATTTCGCGCAATGAGAGGGTTCTGCGCTCGCGTAGCGTCTTGAGGGCGACGCCCAGGCCTGTTTGTGACATCCGTTCCGTTCCTTGTGGCTGCGGCGGACAACGGTGTGTGTCCGGTCCGAAGCAGTTGCGTTCTGCGGCACCAAGCCCACCATTTGCAGCTTGGCACCAAGTCTGATACATTGTTGTCCAGTCAGACAACAGAAGTGAGTTCTACGACTGCAGCAAGTTGATTTGGCTTGACTCGCCCGTTGTCTGCAAGAGCAACGAATTTTGCTTCAACCGGTGGTCATTGGCAACCCGGCCGGCTGGCCGGGGTCTCGATGGTTCAACTTTAGGAAATTCGCCATGACAGGCAAAAATCAGCATGTAGTTCCTCACCAGGACGGTTGGGCCGTCAAGGGTGCCGGCAATCAACGGGCAACCTCCGTGCACGATACGCAGCAGCAGGCCATTGACGCGGCGCGGGACATCGCACGCAACCAGCAGTCCGAACTGGTCATCCACCGTCCGGACGGTCGCATCCGTGACAAGGACAGCCACGGTAACGACTCCTTCCCGCCGAAGGGCTGAGTGCCATGATGGGCGTGCCCACCTACCATGTGCTCGCCCTGTCTGGGGGCGGCTATCGCGGCTTGTACACAGCGACGGTTCTTGCCGAGCTTGAAGCCGTGCTAGGCCGCCCCATCGCTTCGCACTTCGACCTGATCTGCGGCACCTCTGCAGGCGGGATGCTGGCCTTGGGGCTGGCCGCGGAAATCCCCGCCATTGAACTCAAAGCCTTGTTCGAACGACAGGGCTCCCGCATCTTTGGTTGCCGAAGTCTCGCTCGGCGCCTTCTGGGCTTCTGGTTGACCGCCAAGCACGACTCCGCAGGGTTGCGGGGCGTGCTGACCGAGCGCTTTCAAGACGCCACGATCGGCAACTTGAAGCACCGCGTTCTCGTGCCAGCCGTCAACTACTCGACGGGGCGCGGCCAGTTCTTCAAAACGCCTCACCATCCCTCATTTGAGATGGACCACCGCATGAGGATCGTGGATGTGGCGTTGGCGACCGCCGCTGCGCCCGTTTACTTTCCGCTAGCGCGCAACGATCGTGGCGTCTTTGCGGATGGAGGACTGGTCGGCAATGCGCCAGGACTGTTCGGGCTGCACGAAGTCAATACGTTCCTCGCGCCGAAACAGAATGCACTGGTCCGGGTGCTGTCCATCGGCACGATGACGATCGGTGCAACCGTCCGTGGCGGCGCCAGCCTCGACCGCGGATTCGGCAAGTGGCGCGGAGGGCTGTTCGATCTGGTGATCTCTGCCCAGGAGTCGTCGGTGGACTACATGCTGCGCCAGTCGTTGGGTAGCAACTACTTCCAGATCGACGACAAGGCCACGCCCGATCAAAGCAAGGACGTAAAGGCGCTGGACCGGGTTTCCATCGGCGCCACGAATACGCTGAAGGACCGCGGCAATCATGCAGCGCAGCGCGCGCTTGGCGACCCTCTTTTCCAACCGTTTCGAGCGCACCAGGCCGGCGCACCCACCTTCTATCACGGCCCCAACAAGAATGTGCCGGAGGCCGAATGCTGAACCTGAGCCCGCTTTTCTTTACCACCGTCGATGACGAATACTGCATGCATGACGAGCTGGATCTGTCGCCCGAGCAACGAGCCTGGATCGCCAGCGCCCGAAATGATGTCAGGAACTGCCTTCGCACCGGAATTCCGCGCGTGCTGCGCGAACGCGGGTACACGGACGACGTGCCGCAGCCACGCTTCTTCACGCAAGGATCGTGGGCGTACAAGACCTTGAACGGCCCGGCACAACGGCCCCAGCAGGCGGATGTCGATGATGGTTGCTATCTGCCGTTGAGTTTTGTCTCGCAGACGAAGCGTCCCAGCAGGGCCACAACGGTGTTCTTTGCAGCTGCTGAAGAAGCCTTGAGGCTGTTGGTCGAGGAGAAGCACTGGAAGCTTGTCACCGACAAGCCGACATGCATCCGGATTGTCATTGCGGCCTATGCCCACATCGACATTCCGTTGTACGCCATCCCCGACGAAGAATTCGTCACGCTCGCGAAAGCCTCGATGGAGCGATACGGCTATGACTCGCTGACGGAGGCGGTGAACATGGCAGAGCGGGATGCCTGGACGGCATTGCCCGCTGATAAAGTGCTCCTGGCTCACCGCGAGTGCAACTGGATGCCCTCCGACCCCAGGCCTGTGAAGGAATGGTTTTTGGGCGAGGTGGAGGCCAAGGGCGAACAGTTCCGCCGCGTGATTCGCTACTTGAAGGCGTTTCGCGATTGGCGGTGGTCGAGCGGTGGACCGGCTTCGATTCTGTTGATGGCCGCTGCGGCTCCGCTATTCGAGAAGCGGGATCGGCGCGACGACCTGGCGTTGCTGGATGTCGTCGCGGCATTGCCGGCCCGGCTGCGCGCGGGGGTGAACAACCCCGTTGATGAGTCGGAGTCGCTTACTGCACGCCTTGGTAAAGAGGGCGTCGAAGAGGCTGCGAAAGCGTTCGAAGCATTCGAAAAAGTGCTGCGCGGAGCCACCAACGCCGGCAGCCCTTCACAGGCCTGCGTCTGGATGCAAGGCGAATTCGGTCCGCGTTTTCCGAACGAGCCGGACCGGGTCAAGGTGGTATCCGTTGTCGCCACCATTGCCGCAGCGCCGGCTACGGCTGGTCCGAGCGAATTGGTCGGGCGCACGAAGGCCGGATGAGCAGCGTCGCCGTGGTCTCCGATGTGGTCGAAGCCTTCAGGCTGCAAGGCTTCGAGTTTGTCGGCAAGACGGACGACGGCTGGTTCAAGCTGAGGGGGCCGTTGATCCCGTGCGGCGCGGACGATGGCATTCCATGTGAGGTTCAGCTCGACCCTACCTTCTTCGACCTGCCTCGCATTCGGCTGCTCGAAATTCCGCCTGAACTGCCCAATGCAGTTCCTCATCTTGGCGCGGAGGGCGGCCTTTGCTATCTGGCCAAGGGAACTGTCGTGCTGGACATCTACGATCCTGTAGGGCAGTCCTTGGCGTGCCTGCAACGGGCGGCAGCGGTGCTCGGGCAGATCTTGAAGGGCGAGATGATCGAAGATCTCGCCGAAGAGTTCTTTGCCTACTGGAACGGCTGGCTTTGTTTTGTGGACATGCAAGGCGAAGATCTGGGGCGACAAAACTGTATCGTTGCGCAAGCCAATGGGAATCCACTCTGGTTCATCACCGACAACGAAGATCGAACAACAAGAAAGTTGCATTCACTCGGCTACCAGGTCACTGATAAAACGGTGCTGACATACCGGGTCAAGACCACCGCGCAACCCCGCCCACTAACCAGCCACTGGCCCCCCGAAACGGTGGGGGACGTCTTGGCTTGGCAAAGCACCCTGGACCCACGGTGTCGGCGCAAGATTCACGAACGAATCAAGGAAGGGCAAAGCAAAAAAGCAAATGGCGTCCTGATCATCATCGAATCGCCACTGATGACCTACGGCTTTGCCGTGCTCTTTGACCACCAAGTGAGTCAAAAGACCAAGCTTGCTGATCGCAGGGATTCGAGTTTTGGGCTGAAGGTAATGCCCGTCTCAGTGATCAGGATCGATGACCGGTATCTGGCCCAGCGCAACATCCCCAAGTCGAAAACGTTGGCGGGGAAACGAATCGCACTTGTGGGTTGCGGCACGATCGGCGGATACCTCTCGGACATGCTGGTCAAGGCCGGGGCAGGATCATGCGGAGGGAAACTCACGCTGGTGGATTTTGATGGCCTCCTTCCACAGAACATCGGACGGCATCGGCTCGGCTTCCCGGACCTGTTGTCGAACAAGGCTGAGGCGATGGCGAAGGAACTCAAGCGCTTGTCGCCAGGCGTCGAGGTTCATGCGCTCCCCGTGGACGTGAGACAGGCCCAACTGGGAAAGCTGGACCTACTCATCGATGCCACCGGCGAAGAATCCCTCGGGCATTGGCTGTGCGGCCGCTACAGGGCTCCCACGCCCATGCTTTCTGTTTGGATCGAAGGGCCGGGAACGGCTGTGCGTGCGCTCCTGAGAACGAACGCATCGGGTGCGTGCTACCGATGCCTATGGCAGAGCCACAGAAGAGGCGAACTTCGCTCGACCATTGATGCTCTGCCTAACATCTTGGCAGGCCACGGGTGCGAGGGCTTGTATGTGCCATTTCCGGCTTCGGTGTCGGTGCAGGCAGCCAGCTTGGGTGCTGAGATGGCCCTTGATTGGGTCAAGGGCGTCCACTCTCCTGCATTGCGGACCCGGCTGATCGACCAGACCCATCATCTGGCCACGCCTGACTGCGATCCTCTGCGAGATCATGATTGCCCTCTATGCAATTCCTAGGGTCCTGGGCAACTGGCGACAAGAGCAGGTTGCTGCATTTTTCGACCCAGACGCTGGAGACATTCAGTCAGCATATCCAGGCTAGTGATGCCGACTGCGAAGCGGGCGGACTCTTGCTTGGTTCTGTACATGGAGCCCATTTGCTCATTGAGCAGGCGACGGTTCCTACCGCGTGGGACAAGCGGTTTCGCTATCTGTTCGAGCGGATGCCGTTTGGTCATGAGGCTATTGCGTTGTCGCGATGGACGGCGAGTCAGGGAACTGTCCGCTATTTAGGCGAATGGCATACCCACCCGGAAGACCATCCCCAGCCTTCTAGCCTTGACAGATCTGAATGGACTTTGTTGGCAGCGCAGCGTCGGGACAAGCGGCCAGTGCTCGCTGTCATCATCGGGCGTAGATCTCTGTATGCAGAGTTGGTGCCGAGATCAGGCGAAGGGTCGATATTCTTCCCCGTGGAGTAGAGCACTAGCGCAACAACCATCATCGTCTTGACTTGCACCTCCACTCAGACGGTAGTGCATTAAAGACGACGTCATCGGGGAAATTCCTTCCTCTGCAGCGGAGTTTGCCGCGGAAAGCGGTGGCTGGCCGGTTCCGATTGATTGCGGCGCCGGAAGACCGGCCGTTTGAGCATCGAGCCATCCGCATCCCTCGGAGAACGGCTCGATGGAAACCACTCGCAATCCCGCGCAGGTTCGGCGCTTCGCCGTCGAGGCACCCTGGGCCGTGCGTGTTGCCGCGCTGCTGCTTGCCGCTGCCGGATTGCAGCCCGCCATCGCCGCTGACGCCTCCGACAACGCTGCGGAGCGCGAGATGCTCGCCGCGGTAACGCGCCAGCTCGAACTGCTGGACCGCCTCGCCGAGCACGCCGCCACCACCGCGCCGCAGGAGCGCGCCCGCTACCACTTCGACTACGCGCGGCTGCGCGCCGACCTGGAGCGCGTGCGCACCGGCGTGCGCGACTACCTCGTTCCGCAACGCGCCCAGCCGCGTGATCCCGTGCCGCTGGCCGGTGACTACACGCGCAGTAACGCGGCGCCTGCGACGTCGCCCAAGGAGGCGCCGTCGCCATGACGCCTTCCGCCGATCAGGTCGCCGCCTTCACGGCCAACGGCGGCTTCGCGCCCGGGGCTGTCTCCACCGTCGTGCTCGGCTTCGTCTTCGCCATCCTGCTGCTGTGGGGCGTGTGGGCGATGCGCACTGCCTATGTCGGCTGGGCCGAGCACCACCTGACCCAACGCCAGTTCCTCGGCGTCATCGTGCGCTTCGTCGCGATGTACCTGGTGCTGGGCTTTTTCCTCCTGTCCTGACCCCATGAAAGGTACTTCGCCATGAACGCTCCCGCTACTTCTCGCCGTCCCACGTCGCGGCCCGCCGCGCGCATCGCCGCGCTGCTGATCCCGCTGGGCATCGCCGCCACGCCGCTGCCGTCGTTCGCCGACCTTCCCACGCTGGAAGACCCGTCGCGCGGCACCGGCAGCGGCATCATGCAGACGCTGCAAAACTACGGCTACGACATCGTGCTGCTGATCGCGCTGCTCGTCGTCGCCTCGATGTTCGTCGGCGTCTGCTACCACGCCTACACGCGCTACGCCGAGATCCACACCGGCCGCGCAACGTGGGGGCAGTTCGGGTTGACCGTCGCGGTGGGCGCGATCCTGCTGGTCGTCGGCATCTGGCTGCTGACCAAGGCTACCGGCGTCCTGTAAGGCCCGGCAACGATGGCCGGCGCCCTGGAGAGTCCGTCGCGCGACGGGCTCGTGACCTTCCTGCCGCACCGCCTCAACCGCCACCCGGTGGTCGTGCGCGGGCTCACGGCCGACGAGCTGTGGGTCTGCGCCGGGCTGTCCGGCGCGGCCGGTCTCGTGGCCGGCGTACCGCTGGCCTGGCTGACGCACAGCATCGCGATGGTGCCCACGCTGATCGTCGCCGGCATCGGTGTCGGTGTCTTCGTGGGCGGCGGCCTGCTGCGGCGGTGGAAGCGCGGCCGGCCCGACACCTGGCTGTACCGCCAGCTCCAGTGGCGCCTCGCGCTGCGCTACCCCGCGCTGGCTGCGCATGCGGGCGGGGGCCAGCTCATCACCCGGTCGGGCTGGTGGTCCACGCGGCGCCTGCGGCCCGATCCGTCCCTGCGTCGAGGTAGACCATGAGCCGATTCAAGAACGAGGTCGCGCACCTGCAGGCGCATGTGAAGACCTTGCGCCTGGCTGGCGCCGCACTGTTCGTCGTGGCGCTGCTGCTCGGCTTCGGCTGGTGGAGCGCACCCAAGAGCCTGACCATCCACGTGCCACCCGACCTGCGCTCGGGCAGCACGCGCAAGTGGTGGGACGTGCCGCCGGAGAGCGTCTACGCCTTCACCTTCTACATTTGGCAGCAGGCCCAGCGCTGGCCGACCAATGGCGAGCAGGACTACCCGCGCAACCTGCATGCACTGTCTGCGTACTTCACGCCGAGCTGCCGTGCCTTCCTGCAGCAGGACTACGAATTCCGGCGCAGCAACGGCGAGCTACGCCAGCGCGTGCGCGGCATCTACGAGATTCCCGGCCGCGGCTACGGCGACGAGCCGGCCATGCGCGTGCGCACCGTGTCGGCCAACAACTGGATCGTCACGCTGGACGTGAGCGCCGACGAGTACCTGGGCGCCGAGCAGGTCAAGCGCGCGCTCGTGCGCTATGCACTCAAGGTTGTGCGCATGGACGTGGACCCCGAGCGCAACCCCTTCGGCCTGGCGCTGGACTGCCATGCACGCGCGCCGGAGCGCATCGAGACCCCGCCGCCTGCGGCGCCGCCCGGCCGGGCCGCAAGCGCCGGCTCCAACTTGCAGGGAGACACCCCATGAAGTCCCTCGTGAAGCGTTCATCTGCGGCGGCCCTGGCTGGCCTGCTGCTGTGCCTGGCCTTCGTGCCTGCGGCCCATGCCGTCGAAATCCTGCGCTGGGAGCGCCTGCCGCTGGCGGTGCCGCTGGTGGTCGGCCAGGAGCGCGTGGTGTTCATCGAGCGCAACGTGCGCATCGGTGTGCCGCCCACGGTTGGCGAGCAGTTGCGCGTGCAGAGCGCTGGTGGCGCGATCTACCTGCGCGCGAGCGCGCCGATCCCGCCCACACGGCTGCAACTGCAGGACGTGGAGTCGGGCGCGCTGATCCTGCTGGACATCGCGGCCGAGCCGGCGAAGGCGGGCCAGCCTGCACTCGAACCCGTGCGCATCGTCGAAGGCGACGTGCCGGCGACGCGCTACGGCGAGCCGGCCAAGCCGGCGGACGACGATGCGGAGCGCACCGTACCCGCAGCGAAGCGCGCCACGCCGGTGGCGGTTGTGCTCACGCGCTATGCGGCGCAGAACCTCTACGCGCCGCTGCGCACCGTGGAGCCCGTTCCCGGCCTCGGCCGCGTCAATCTGCGCCGTGGGCTGGAGCTTTCCACCTTGCTGCCCACACTGCCGGTGCGTGCGCAGGCGCTGGCCGCTTGGCGGCTCGAAGACCAGTGGGTGACGGCGGTGAAGCTCACCAACGCCTCCGGGCGCTGGCTCGACCTCGATCCCCGCGCGCTGCAGGGCGACTTTCTCGCCGCGACCTTCCAGCACCCGAATCTGGCGCCGGCCGGCCGCGCCGCCGACACCACGGTGGTCTACCTCGTGACCCGTGGCCACGGCCTGGCCGAGTCGCTGCTGCCCAAGCTCTCACCGATCGACGCGACGGTGAACCTGCCGCCGGCCGCGGCGGCCGGCCAGGCCGAAGGAGGTGCCCGCCATGAAAAGTAACCCCCTCCTGAAGTGGCTGCTGATCCCGATGGCGCTGGTGCTGCTGTTCGTCGGCATCAAGATGTTCTCCGGGGATCGCGGCGCCAAGCCCGTTCCGGCCGGCAGCGCCAACTCGCTCACGCCCGAAGAGATGAAGGCGCTGGGCATCGAGGGCGACACGCCGCGCGATACCGTTGCCACACTGGTGGCCCAGGTCAAGCAGTTGCGCAACGAGCTGCAGACGGCGCTCAACGACAACAAGAACCAGAAGAGCGAGAACGAGCGTATGCGCGCGCGGGAAAGCGCGATCGACCAGCGCATCCAGTCCGCGCTGGATGGTGAACGCGGCCGCCTGCAGCAGGACCGCGAGCAGTTGGCCGGCGACCGCCAGCAGACCCAGGGCCTGCTGCAAGACCTGCAGCGGCGCCTGGATGGGCTTTCCGGCAAGGGCGGCCAGGCCGATCTGCCGGTCGGGCTCGGCCTGGAGGACGGCGACGGCAAGGGCTTCAGCGGCAGCCAGGGCGGCGCCGCGCGCAGCACCAGCGGCACGCGCTGGGTGGAACCGGACGATGCGAAGCCTTCGGCGAAGAACGGCAGCAGCGGCGGCCTGAACTTTCCGACCAGCTTCGGGCCGGCGCAGAAGACGCTTTCCGACACGGCCGACAACGTGGCCAGCACCGTCGCGGATGCAGGCAGCCGCGCCGTGGGCACGTCGTCCAAGCCGGTCTACACGGTGCCGTCGAACTCGACGCTGATGGGCTCCATCGCGATGACCGCGCTGATCGGCCGCGTGCCGATCGACGGCACGGTCAACGACCCGTACCCCTTCAAGGTGCTGATCGGCCCGGACAACCTCACCGCCAACGGCATCGACATTCCCGACGTGGCGGGCGCGGTGGTCAGCGGCACGGCCTCGGGCGACTGGACGCTTTCCTGCGTGCGCGGGCAAATCCGCTCGGTGACGTTCGTCTTCAACGACGGCACGGTGCGCACCATGCCGGAGGACGGCAACCGCAACCAGAACGGCGGCTCGGGCGGCAACGCGAACAGCACCACGCACGGCGGCCTGGGCTGGATCAGCGACCCCTACGGCGTCCCCTGCGTCAGCGGGGAACGGCGCAGCAACGCGCAGCAGTACCTCGGTTCGCAGGCCCTCATCACCGCGGCCGGTGCCGGTGCGGCCTCCTTCATCAAGTCGGACAACGGCAGCGTGGCCGTGGTCGCCAACAGCAACGGCTCGCTCGGCACGGTGGGCATTACCGGCAACGAGGCCATGGGCCGCATCCTGGCCGGCGGTGTGCGCGACATGGCCGATTGGGTCAACAAGCTTTACGGGCAGGCCTTCGCCGCCGTCTACGTGCGCCCCGGCGCCAAGGTCGCCGTGCACCTGGAGCAGCCGCTCAACATCGACTACGACGCCAAGGGGCGCCGGGTCAATCACCGCATCGGAGGCAAGCATGCGTCGGATTTGGATTGAATCGGCCGTGGTGCTGGGCGCGGTCGTGGTGCTGGGCGGCTGCGCCACCAGCAAGGACAAGGTACTCCCGCACGGCGACTACACCATGCTCGACGTGTGGAACCAGGAGACGGGCGGCAGTGCCGGCGGCGGGCAAGCGGCGCGGCAACTGCTCGATGCACGCCAGGGCCTGCGCCGGCCGCTGACGGAGGCCGACGTGCATGCGGCGCCCGCCGCCGCTACCGCCTACACGCGCACCGCGGCCAACGAGATCTACCGCCAGTTCCACCGGCTCCCCAACCCCGATCTGGTCATGTACGTGTTCCCGCACCTGGCTGGCAGCGATCCGGTGCCAGTGCCTGGCTACACCACCGTCTTTCCCCTGTATCAGAGGGTCCAGTACGCCATGCCCGGCGAACGCCTGGAGGACTACTGATGGCCTGGACCTTGCCCTGGCCGCGCAAGGCCCTCGCATCGGCTGGCCCTGAGCTGCACGACGAGGATGCCTGGTCGCGGCATGTGACGACACTGGCGGCACACGGCATCCCGGAGCCGGGCACCGTCGCGGATGACCGGCTGCACCGTCCTGCTACCGAGGCGGACCAGCAGGCGCTCTACGGTGTGGCGCCGTCCTTCGCCGACCTGCTGCCTTGGGTGGAGTACCTGCCGGGTTCCAAGAGCATGCTGCTGGAAGACGGCCAGTCGGTGGCGGGCTTCTTCGAGCTGGCGCCGGTGGGCACCGAGGGCCGCGAGATGGCCTGGCTGTGGCAGGCGCGCGATGCGCTGGAGAACGCACTGCAGGACTCCTTCGACGAACTCGACGAGAACCCCTGGGTGGTGCAGCTCTATGCCCAGGACGAATCGAGCTGGGACAACTACCTGCGCGGGCTGGCCGACTACGTTCGGCCGCGCGCCCAGGACAGCGCCTTCACCGACTTCTACCTGCGCTTCTTCGGCCATCACCTGCGCGCCATCGCCAAGCCCGGCGGCCTGTTCGAGGACACGACGGTGACGCGCCTGCCGTGGCGCGGCCAGGTGCGGCGCGTGCGCATGGTGGTCTACCGGCGTGCGAGCGCTACGACCGCATCGCGGCGCGGTCAGTCGCCCGAGCAGGCACTGACGACGATCTGCGACCGGCTCGTGGGCGGCCTCGCCAACGCGGGCGTGAAGTCCCGGCGCATGGCGGCCGACGACATCCACGACTGGCTGCTGCGCTGGTTCAACCCGCACCCGACGCTGCTCGGCCCCAGCGCCGATGACCGCGAGCGCTTCTACGAGCTGACCCGTTACCCCGAGGAAACCGAGCAAGGCGAGATCGAGCTGGCCAGCGGGGACTTCGCGCACCGCCTGTTCTTCGGCCAGCCGCGCTCGGACATGGCGAACGGCACCTGGGTGTTCGACGGCATGCCGCACCGGGTCATCGTGATGGACCGGCTGCGCATGCCGCCCGCCACCGGCCACGTCACCGGCGAAACCCGCAAGGGCGGCGATGCGGTCAATGCGCTGTTCGACCAGATGCCCGAGGACACGGTGATGTGCCTGACGGTCGTCGCGACGCCGCAGGACGTGCTCGAAGCTCACCTGAACCACCTGAGCAAGAAGTCGGTCGGCGAGACGCTGGCCTCGGAGCAGACACGCCGCGACGTGCAGGAAGCGCGCGGGCTGATCGGCAGCGCGCACAAGCTGTACCGCGGCGCGCTCGCCTTCTACCTGCGCGGGCGCGACCTGGCGCAGCTCGACGCCCGCGGCCTGCAACTGGTCAACGTCATGCTCAACGCCGGTCTGCAGCCGGTGCGCGAGGAAGACGAGGTGGCGCCGCTGAACAGCTACCTGCGCTGGCTCCCGTGCGTGTTCGATCCGGCGCTGGACAAGCGCCAGTGGTACACGCAACTGATGTTCGCGCAGCACGCCGCGAACCTTGCGCCGGTGTGGGGCCGCAGCCAGGGCACGGGGCATCCGGGCATCACGTTCTTCAACCGCGGCGGCGGGCCGATCACCTTCGATCCCTTGAACCGGCTCGACCGCCAGATGAACGCGCACCTGTTCCTGTTCGGGCCGACCGGCTCTGGCAAGTCGGCAACGCTCAACAACATCTTGAACCAGGTCACGGCCATCTATCGGCCGAGGCTGTTCATCGTGGAGGCTGGCAATAGCTACGGTCTGTTCGGCGACTTCGCCACGCGGCTCGGCCTCAAGGTGCATCGCGTGAAGCTCGCGCCCGGCGCCGGCGTCAGTCTCGCGCCGTTCGCCGACGCGCACCGGCTGGTCGATACGCCCAGCCAGGTGCAGACCTTGGATGCCGATGCGCTGGACGAGGACCAGGAGCCCGCAGCGCAGGCGGCGAGCCGCAGCGACGAAGTGGACGAGCAGCGCGACGTGCTCGGCGAGCTGGAAATCACCGCGCGGCTGATGATCACCGGTGGCGAGGACAAGGAAGAGGCGCGCATGACGCGCGCCGACCGCAGCCTGATCCGCCAGTGCATCCTCGATGCGGCCCAGCGTTGCGTGGCCAACCAGCGCACCGTCCTGACGCGCGACGTGCGCGATGCGCTGCGCGAGCGCGCCCGCGATACGGCACTACCCGAGGTGCGGCGCGCGCGGCTGCTGGAAATGGCCGACGCGATGGATATGTTCTGCCAGGGCGTGGACGGCGAGATGTTCGACCGGCCCGGCACGCCCTGGCCCGAGGCCGACATCACCATCGTCGATCTGGCGACCTTCGCACGCGAGGGCTACAACGCGCAGCTTTCCATCGCCTACATCAGCCTTATCAACACGGTCAACAACATCGCCGAGCGCGACCAGTTCCTCGGCCGGCCGATCATCAACGTGACGGACGAGGGGCACATCATCACCAAGAACCCGCTGCTTGCGCCCTACGTCGTCAAGATCACGAAGATGTGGCGCAAGCTCGGCGCCTGGTACTGGCTGGCGACGCAGAACATCGACGACCTGCCCAAGGCCGCCGAGCCCATGCTCAACATGATCGAGTGGTGGATCTGCCTCTCGATGCCGCCCGACGAGGTGGAGAAGATCGCGCGCTTTCGCGAGCTGAACGCGGCGCAGAAGGCGCTGATGCTGTCGGCCCGCAAGGAGGCCGGCAAGTTCAGCGAGGGCGTGATCCTTTCCAAGAGCATGGAAGTGCTATTCCGCGCGGTGCCGCCCAGCCTGTACCTGGCGCTGGCTCAGACCGAGCCGGAAGAGAAGGCCGAGCGTTTCCAGTTGATGCAGCAGTACGGCATCGGCGAACTGGACGCCGCTTTCAAGATCGCCGAGAAGATCGACCGCGCCCGCAGCATCGAGCCGCTGGTGCTCGATGCGCTGGCGTGACGGGGAGTCCACGATGCGCATCCCTCGCTTCGCGCCGTCCCGCACCGTCCTTGTCGTCGCGCTGCTGATGGCCGCGGCCCTGACAACGGCCGCATGGCTCGGCCTGCGGCCGCAGTCGCCGCCCGCCGAACCCGATTTTCCTTCGGCAGAAGCAACGCCTGCGCCGGCAACGGCACCAGCCGGCCCGCCCTGGCGCTATGGCCGCGCCGATGCGCGCTTCACGGTGGTCGAGTACGCCGACCTCGAATGCCCGTTCTGCCGCGCCTACTTCGCAGTGCTCAAGCGCTGGATCGACGCGCACCCGGACGTGAGCTGGCAATGGCATCACCTGCCGTTGCCGTTGCACGAGCCGGCCGCGTCTGCCGGTGCGCGCCTGGTGGAGTGCGTCGGCGAGGCCGGCGGCCAGGCCGCGTTCTGGCAGGCCGCCGAGTGGGTCTACACGCACACCCGCGGCGACGGTCAGGGCCTGCCCGAGGGCCTGCGCTATCCCGACCTCACGCCGGCCGCGCAGCAGTGCCTCGACAGCGACCGCCCCGATGCGCTGATCCGCGCACAGTCGGCGAGCGCGGCGCAGGAGGGCATCAAGGTCACGCCCACGCTGCGCCTGCAGGATCGCCAGTCCGGCAAGACGCTGCTGCTGCACGGCCCGGTCGAAGGAGATGCCTTGCTGTCCGCGATCGACCTGCTGGCGGCCAGTGCAGCGGCCGAGCCCGCATCGAAGGAAATGCCTGCCGAGTCTCTCGGAGACATGCCCAGGTAGCCACGATCTTCAAGGCTACGACGCGGCTTGGCCGTGCTGATCGACCCCGTTCGCTGCGCATCCCTGGACGCGAACAGCCACTGTGCATGCGGTGGCGGATGCCCGCTCTTCTGCCGCTTGTTCTTCATCGTCCCCGGAGGGTTTGTCCCTCCCGGGACAGGCGTCCTCCGACTTCATCCCGTGGAGGTTCGCCATGTCCTATGTCGTCGCCGACTCGCGTCCCGAGTCGCTCAGCCTGATCGCCGCCCAGCACGAAGACTGGATCATCCGCCAGGCCATCGCCTTGCTGGAACAACGCATCTTCAAGGCCGGCCCGATGCTGAACAGTCCCGCCGCCGTGCGCGACTACCTGCATCTGAAGCTGGTCGCGGAGCCCAACGAGGTCTTCGCCGTCGTGTTCCTCAACTCTCAGCACCAAGTCCTCGCCTACGAGCCGATGTTCAAGGGCACGGTCGATCAAACCTCGGTGTACCCGCGGGTGCTGGTGCAGCGCGCCCTGGCCCTCAACGCCTCGGCGGTCATCCTGGCCCACCAGCATCCATCTGGCATGACCGTGCCTTCGGCCGCCGATCAGGCGCTGACCGACCGGCTCAAAGCCGCCCTGGCGATAGTCGATGTCCGGGTGGTGGATCACTTCATCGTCGGCAAGGGCACGCCGTACTCCTTCGCCGAATCCGGCCTGCTGTAGCGCCGCTGACCGCCTGGTCCCCGCGGGAGCCTCGGCTCCCGCTTTTCTTTCGCCTGTCTGCCCAAAGCGGAGCGCGCGCGGTGCGCATTCCTTGTCGCGGTTGGACTGCCTTCGGCGTTCGACTAGAGCCTTGCTCTCATTCCCAGGACGCCCGCCATGACGGCTCCCTTCTTGAAACCCATCCCGCGGCTGCGGTGTACGCGCATCGCCTGCGCGGGAGGGCTGCTGCTGTGCCTGCTCGGCCAGGACGCATCCGCAGCCGACGTGCTGGTCGTGACCGACAGCCGCCATCCCGTGCAGTCCGCATCCGGCGCGCGCGTGATCGAGCTGGATCTGCCCGAGCGCATCGAGGCCGAACTGGCCGCGGGCCTGCCTGCCGATCCGGGCCGCGCGGCCGCGCTCGTGCAGCAACGCCTGCGCGATGGCAGCCAGGCACTACAGCGCCGCATCGGCAGCGCTTACCAGGGCGTCGCCGATGCCTGGGGCTTGGGGCTGGCCAAGGTGCCTGCCGTGGTGGTCGATCGCCGCTACGTGGTCTACGGCGAGCCCGATGTCGCGCGCGCCGTGGCACGCATCGAATCACATCGGAGGGCACAGCCATGAACCGCCTGCTGTCGGCGTCGTCGCGCCGGGCCCGCCTTGCCATCGCTTCGGTGCTGCTCGGCGGCGCCGCTTCGAGCTTCGCGCTGAACACGGCTACCATCGTGTCCTCGGCCCTGTCGCCCGACTGCCTGGAATATCGCGTCGTCGGCATCTGCTACTGGCTGTTCTGCACCTGGACGGGCTGCAAGGTGCGCACCTCGGTGAAGGTGCGCCACTACATTCCCGACGCGGTGGTGTCGAGCTACAGCAACACCGGCGAGAACCCGTGGATCGAGGTGCGCGCCATGAGCATGCCCAATCCCACGGCGCAGGCCGGCGGCGACGGGACGACGAACCACGACAACGAGAACAACCTGGCGAAGTTCAAGAACGCCGACGTGATCGGGCATCCCGGCGGTTCGGTGTTCAGCCAGTTCGCCAGCGCGTCCGGCTACGCCTGCCAGGGCGCAGGCACGGCCTTCATGCCGTACCTGCTGAGCACCCTCGACACGCTGGCCTGGCGCTACAACGTCCCGGAGATGGTGTACCCCGAGGCGGTGATCCCCGGCATGCGCGAGATCGGCGGCCGCACGACGCTCAACCTGTGGGGCAACGTCTATCCGCGCGGCGGCTTCCTGCATCAGACCGACGACTACAAGAGCGGCGCCGTCGTCGCGCAGCGCGCGGGCGATGTCGTCACGCGGCGCATGCAGCCGCACGTCTACCAGCCGCTGCTCGCGAGTTCGAGCGACGGCTATTGGCCGGCCGGCGCCCTGGTGGAGAGCGATGCCTCCACCGGCAAGTGGCAGGAGCTGACGCCGACCCTCTCCAACTCCTGCGCCGTGTTCCCCCACTCCAACACGCGCGTGCAGGCCCAGCAAGGCGACTACGCCTGGGCGCTGTGGCGGCCCTATGCCTGCTGCCAGCGCCGCGGGCAGGTCTTCCTCGGCAGCGTCGATTTCCTCTGAGGTATTCCGATGAAAGCGTCTCGCTCCCGTTTCGCACAGCGCGCCAGGCCCTACGCGCTCAGCATCGCGCTCGCCTGCGCCGTCACGGCCGCAGCCGGCGTCGCGTGGGCGCAGACCCGCATCAGCCCCACCGGCGTCGGCGTGAGCGGCAGCGTCATCGGCGACGACGTGCTCTACAGCATCGGCGGCGGCCGGGCCGTGTCCATGGGCGGCGCCGGGAACATGCAGAGCATCGGCGTCGGCATCGGCTGGAACAGCAACCTGATCTGCGGAAACATGAGCATCACGACGACGCTGCAGAACCAGTTGAACGGCCTCACCAATGGCTTTCAGCAGATCATGTCCTCGGTGATCCAGAGCGCCACCAGCGCCGTGGCGTCGCTGCCGGCCCTGATCATCCAGCGCGCCGATCCGGGCCTCTACAACCTGCTGACCAACGGCGTGCTGCAGGCTCGGCTCGATTTCGACCGCAGCAAGTTGACGTGCAAGGCGATGGCCAACCGGATGGCGGACATGGCCGGCGGCCAGGCCGGGTGGGATCAGCTCGCCGAAGGTTTCGCGCTGCGCGATGCGGTGAGCAGCACCGATGCGGTGTCCGCCGTCGAGCAGGCCGAATCGAACAAGGGCAACAACGGCGTGCCCTGGGTGGGCGGCGGCAACGCGGGCGGCTCGGGCCAGGGTTCCATCAAGGTGGTCGGCGACGTGACCCGTGCCGGCTACAACCTGCTCAACAGCCGCGGCGTCAGCGACACCTCATCCATCCCGCGCGCGTCCTGCGGCAACCGGCTGACCTGCCAAACCTGGTCCTCGCCGCAGGCCGCAGCGGACTTCGCAACCCGCGTGCTCGGCGAGCGCGAGCAACGCACCTGCGAGACCTGCACCAAGACGCAGACCACGCCTGGCGTCGGCCTGACGCCGGTGATCCAGGAAGAGTACGAGACCAAGCTGCAGGCACTGCAGGGCCTCGTGACGGGCTCGACGCCGATGACGGTGGCAAACCTCGAAGCCGCCGGCAGCAACTCGCTGCCGATCACGCGCGGCGTGATCGAGGCGCTGCGCGACGAGCCCGATCAAGACCTGCTCGGCAAGCGCCTGGCGTCCGAAGCCGCGCTGTCGAGCGTGCTGGAGAAGGCCCTGCTGTTGCAGCGCACGCTGCTGACCGGCAAGAAGGAGCCGAACGTCGCCGCCAACGAGCTGGCCGTGAAGGCGGTCGATCAGGAGAACAACGCGCTGGAGCAGGAGATCAACAACCTCAAGACCGAGCTGGAGCTGCGGCGCACGCTGGCCGGCAATTCGGCGATGGCGATCGTGCAGCGCCACGGCACCCGCGCCGCGGGCTCGCGCGGCATCTTCGAGGGCGACACGACGCGCGACCGGCTCAAGGAAGTGCAGAAGCCGCGGAGCGGGCCATGACCAGCCGGGCCTGGCTGCGGCCGGCACGGCTGCTCGGCCGCCGCGTCGGCATCGTGCTGCTGTGGGTGCTGCTGGTGGCGGGCATCGCGGTCGGCGTGAACGTCGTCGGCCTCCACATCGTCGGCAGCATCGACGGCTGGGAGCAGTGGCTGCGCGAGCACTCGGGCCACTTCCTCGTCTGGCGGCTGCTGCTCTACGCGGCGACGGCCTACGGCTGGTGGTGGATGCGTCGGCCCCTGCGCGAACGCGAGCCATTGGCCGAGACCCATCAGCGCCTGCTGCGCGCCGAGATCGCGGCCGTCGCCACCCTCGTGCTGCTCGAAGGCAGCCAGCTACTGCGCAATGGCTGAGCCCTGGAGAACGCCATGACGCTCAACACAACGGACTACCTGGAGTATTACCTGACCCTGGTCGGGTGGATCGTCAGCAACGGCATCTGGAACATCCTCGTGGCCAGCGGCGTATTCGCGCTGCCCTTCGTGGTCATGGTGGTGCAGGAATGGCTGCGCGCGCGGGCCGAGGGTGCGGACGAGGGCAACAAGGGGGTGCTGTCATCGATGCGCATCGAGAACCGCGTGTGGGTGGCGATCGTCGTCATCCTGTTCGCCGGCATCCCCTTCATTCCGGTCGACCTCAGCACCATCAAGTTCGACACGACGCGCTCCGCGCAATGCCAGGTCAGCGTCCCGCAGCCCACCGACACGGGCTGGTCGAACGCCTACACCACGCTCAACAACCAGAGCGCGCTGGTGCCGGTGTGGTGGTTCTTCATGCACGCCATCTCGAAGGCGGTGACGGGCGGCGCGGTGGCGGCCATCCCCTGCGGAACGGATCTGCGTCAGATGCGCATGGACGTGGATGCCACGCGCATCGATGACCCGGTGCTGGCCCAGGAGGTCGGCGACTTCGTGCATGACTGCTACGGCCCCTCGCGCGCCAAGCTGTTCATGTCTCGGCCCACGCTCTCCGACGAGCAGATGAATGACGTGACCTGGATCGGTTCGAGCTACTTCCTGAACAACGCGGGCTTCTACGACACCTACCACTCGAACACGCCACGCACGGCCTGGCCCTACGACGCGACGCGCGATGCGGGGCTGGCCCAGGTGGATAGCGGCGGGGGCTACCCCACGTGCCGGCAGTGGTGGTCGGACGGCGGCAGCGGCCTGCGCGCGCGCCTGCTGGCCCAGGTCGATCCCGACCTGCTGACGCGCATCGGCCGCTGGGCGGGCTTCCTGTCGCAGAGCGAGGTGAACGACTCGGTGATCCGCGCCGTGGTCTCGCCGCGGCAGCAGAAGATGAACCAGGGCTCGGTCTACACCGACTACGGCGGCCAGATCGAGAAGACGCTGCCCAACGTCGTGACGCGCGGCGCCGGCGACCTGGGGCTGACCATGGGCTCGCTGGGCTTCTTTCCGGCGATGGACGTGGTACGCCAGGCGCTGCCGATGGTGCTGTCGCTGCTCAAGATGGCGCTGGTGATCTGCATCCCGCTGGTGCTGGTCTTCGGCACCTACGAGCTGAAGGCGCTGGTCGCGGTGAGCTGCGTGCAGTTCGCGCTGTTCTTCGTGGACTTCTGGTTCCAGCTCGCGCGCTGGCTGGACAGCACGATCCTCGACGCGCTCTACGGCTGGGGGTTCGGCGCGAACCGGCCGCACAGCAACTTCGATCCGCTGATCGGCCTGAACAACGCCTTCGGCGACATGCTGCTGAACTTCGTCATGGCGACGATGTTCATCGTGCTGCCTACCTTCTGGGTGGCTGCGCTGGGCTGGGTAGGCGTGCGCGCGGGAACGGCAATTCAAGGGCTGGCGGCAGGAACCAGGGATGCCCAAGCTGCTGGCGGCAGGGGTGCGGGTGTCGCTATGAAAGCAGCGAAGTAACGCCTCTAGGCTTGCTCGTCTTCTGGATCGTGGGGGTCGATCCGGTAATCGTCATGGGTGTAGAGGCCGTACCCGGCAGGGCCGTATCGCCATTCCGGCTTGTGTTCCTCGTCGTAGCTCCCATCGTCGTTGCGGACTACCCAGGCGCCGACCAGCGCGAACGCAAGCAGCAGTGCCAGCCAGAACGCGGTGTAGAGCAGGACACCGATCGCAGCGAGCTTGACGGCCAGCAGCGCGGCCTTGGCAATGCCAGGCGCCCATCCCTGCGCGAGCAGCCAGCCCTGCGCCCGCCGATCCAGACGCGCGCAGCCTCTCCACGCCCGGCCCAGTGTCCGGCCGAGGCGTTCTGCGAAGGTGGTCTGTGCGGCGGTCTTCATGGTGGCTACCTCATGTTCATCCTGTCGTGTGGCTGTGATCCCTGTCCGTGTCGCGATTGAAACCTGTGCTGTTCTTCAACCGCGGTCTAGTCCTTGTCTGCTGCGCGCCAGTCGGCCTGGCTTGCGGCCACCAGCGCCGCCCAATCGTCCGGCGGGTTGCCGCGTCCCAACATCTTCTCGAACACCGCATAGGGGTCGGACTTGCTGCCCGACGACCGCAAGGTCTGCTCGTCGTTGACCCAGGCGAACACGATCGCCTTGGCCTTGGAGTCGAAGCGGAAGAACAGCCGGAACCGCCTCCCGATCTTTGCGCGCCGCCAGTGCCGGTAGGCCGGCCCCAAGGTGTTGCCCTGGCGGAATTCGTCGCGCGCAGGATCGCTCGGCACGACATCCATGATCAACTGGCTCAACGCCCGGAACAGCTTGACGTTGGCGTTGCTCTCGAACCCCTGCGGGTCGTTCTGTTCGGCCCGTTCCGCGGCCGCGTGCAGCTTGCGCAACTGCTCGATCACGCCCTCGTGGAACAGGAGCGTCCAACCGTGCCGCTGCATCAGAGCGCCACTTCGCCTTCGATGTCTTCATCGAGGTTCACCGCGTGGTGCGCGTTGGCCAGCATGGCCCGCGCCAGATCGTCCGGCAGGGACTGGACGTGCCGCCCGGCCCGGATGTCCGCTTCCAGCAGCCCCAGGAAGGCGCCGATGGCCGGGTCTTCATGGTCGGCGTCGGCGCGGGTCACGACGACTTCGCCGCCGCGCAGGTCGAACGCCACCTTGCCGCCGGTGTCCACGCCCAGCGCTTGCCGGATGGACTTGGGCAGCGTGATCTGACCCTTGGAGGTCAGCGTCGCGACTTCGTGGATTTCGGGCATGGCGGCACTCCTGATGGCAATGCCTGGATGGTAAGGAAATTTCCTTACCTTGTCAATCTGGGTGTGCATGGTGCTCCGTCCGGTCGATGAAACGGCTCCATCGTAGGGGCGGCACAGCCAGCCTTCCCGCATCAATCCGACTTGGGCCAAACCCGCATTGGTTGTGGTTCGGCAGGCGTCGTTGCCCTATATCCAAAGGTTTCCGTAAAGGCCAAAGGGCTGGGGAAGGGGCAAGGGAATGGGGCCAAGGGGAAAGGCCCTACCCGAAAAGGCCAAAAGGCTCTCCCGACCGGCCCGCCGTCTGGGGTTCGCCATGCTCTCGCTGTTCCAACGCAAACGGGTGCCACCTGCCGCCAGTGCGCCACCGCCCAAACCTCCCGCCGAGCCCGGCAAAGGGCTGATGCGGCCGGAGCCGGCCGCATCGCTGCTGGCGACGCCGCGCCGGCAGAAGCTGCTGGAACACATCTGGCAGCGCACCTCGCTGTCGCGCCGGCAGTTCGCCACGCTGTACCTCGCCCCGCTGGAACGCTACGCCGAGCTGGTCCAGCAATTCCCCGCGTCGGAGGCCCATCACCACGCCTATCCGGGCGGCATGCTGGACCACGGCCTGGAGATCGTCGCCTACGCGCTCAAGCTGCGGCAGTCGCATCTGCTGCCCGCCGGCGCCACGCCGGAGGCGCAAGCCGCCCAGGCCGAGGCCTGGACCGCAGGCACCGCCTATGCTGCGCTGCTGCACGACATCGGCAAGATCGCGGTCGACCTGCACGTCGAGTACGCGGACGGCACGGTCTGGCATCCCTGGCACGGCCCGCTGCGGCGGCCGTACCGCTTCCGCTACCGCAGGGAGCGCGAATACCGGCTGCACAGCGCCGCCACCGGGCTGCTCTACGCCCGGCTGCTCGATCCGGGCATCTTCGACTGGCTCGCCGACTACCCCGACCTGTGGGCCGCGCTGCTGTACGTCCTGGCCGGCCAGTACGAGCACGCCGGCATGCTCGGCGAACTGGTCGTGCAGGCGGACCAGGCATCCGTCGCCCAGGAACTCGGCGGCGATCCGAGCAAGGCCCTGGCAGCGCCCCGGCACGCACTGCAGCGCAAGCTGCTCGATGGCCTGCGCTACCTCCTGAAGGAAGAATTCAAGCTGAACCAGCCCCAGGCCTCGGATGGCTGGCTGACCCAGGACGCGCTCTGGCTGGTGAGCAAGACCGTCTCGGACAAGCTGCGCGCGCATCTGCTGTCGCAGGGCATCGACGGCATCCCGGCCAGCAACACGGCGGTGTTCAACGTGCTGCAGGATCACGGCATCGCCTTGGCCACACCGGACGGCAAGGCGATCTGGAAGGCCACCGTCACCAGCGATGCCGGCTGGTCGCACAGCTTCACCTTCCTGAAACTGTCTCCGGCCATGGTCTGGGATGCGGCCGACCGGCCGGCGCCGTTCGCGGGTCGCGTGCAGGCCGACGAGGAACAAGGGGCGCCGACACCGCAGGCACCGGCATCCGAAGCGCCAGGCTTGGAAAGCGCCGATACGGCGCCACCAAGCATCGCGCCGACCGTCCCTATGCCCACCGACAACGGCGTGGCTGCGCTGCTCGATCTGCTGAGTGACACGGCCCCACCCGTAGCGCCGGAGGCCCCGAGCGAACCCGAGCCTGCCTCGCCACCGGCGCCTACGGTGCTGCCGCAGATAAGCCTCGCGCCATTTCAGGATCGGCCGGAGCCATCCGGCGAGCATTTCATGGCCTGGCTGCGTCAGGGCATCCAGACGCACAAGCTCATCATCAACGACGCCAAAGCCTTGGTGCACAGCGTCGCCGGAACGGCCTACCTGGTGAGCCCCGGCGTCTTCCAGCGCTATGCGCAGGAACATCTGCAAATCGCCGCACTGGCGAAACCGGAGAACCTGGAGGGATGGCAGTGGGTGCAGAAGCGTTTCGAGAAGCTAGGCCTGCACCGCAAGCAAGCCAGCGGGCTGAATATCTGGACCTGCGAAGTCACGGGGCCGCGCAAATCCAGGCGACTGCACGGCTACCTGCTGAGCGCTCCCGAAGCGCTGTTCCAGGAAATGCCTCCGGACAATCCATACCTGCGCCTCCTCACCGAGGCCGTAAAGCGCGAAAATTCAGCCGCCGGTAATAAGAACGACAACGAACAGGGGTAGACAAGGAGCCACGGCGCGGGCCGGCTTCAGTCCGCTGATTTAGGCGGAGCCGTCTCTGCCAGCTTGGCTTCAGTCAGCGCCATCAAGTGGGCAGAACTGCATTTCAGCGCACGGGCGATTTTGAGAATGAGGGGGAGCGTGGGGACATGCTCGCCACGCTCGATCTTTCCCATGTGCGAACGCTCGATTCCTGACAGATGAGCCAGCGTTTCCTGGGCGATGCCTTGACTGGTTCTTTCTTCGCGCACGGAGGCCCCAAACGCGATGGCTGGTTCCGCTTCGTAGGTTGTTGTCCCGGTGGGCCGGCCTCTTTGAATCGAACGCTTTTGCATTGCCAAAAGCGTCGAGGATTGACACGATATAAACCACGTTAAACTTAACTCAATAGAAGCGACTTCATCGGTCGCCGCGAGTTCACTGCCTGGAGGAACTGGACGTGAAATCGAGCGATGCCTCCACTGAAATCCGGGTGGCTGTGCTCGGCGAGTGGGTGCCTTCACCGCTTGCCGACTTGCTGGCGTTGCAGCGCGCCGAAGAGCCAGAGACCGCCACCGCCTTGATCGGATGCAGTTCCACAGCGCAGGCGCAGGAACTGCCGCACGATAACTTTGACTTGGCCCTGTCCACAGCCGCCTGGGAGTGGCCAGGCTGGGTGTGCGAGCCGTTGTGGCATGACACGCTGGCAGTCGCCGTCGCCAAGCGCTCGCACCTGCTGTCCTACCGTGAAGTGCCTCGCCAAGAGCTGCTCAAGCAGCCGTTGATCTGCGCGCAGTCAACGGCCGACGAGCCGTGGCGCGCGGTGGCGCATGGCCTGGTCGAGGATGCACCGCAGGGCCATGAGCAGACCGTCAGCACCTTCGACATGGCGATGACGCTCGTCTCCGCGGGCTACGGCATTGCCGTCGCACCCGCCGCGAGACTGACCTGCTACCTGCGTCGCGGCATCGCCGCGCGGCCATTGGCTGGCGCACCCATCATCGTGATGGCCTACCTGCTTCGCCCGTCCTCGTCCTTGACCGAGCCCCAGGAAAGATTCGCCCGCCGCGCGCGCTCCGTGTCCTGAGACAGGGGCGCGCACTGCTGGGCGCTGGCGCGCTACGCAAACGCCACCTGCTGCGGGGACCACTCGCTTTCCTTCACCGTCGTGCTCACCGCCATGATGATCTTGTCGAGATTTGTGGCACTGACGCTTTCCAGAGCCGAGCCGCCGCGCAGCTTCGCGCGCGGCTGCAGGAGCGCGTTGTAGATCTGCCAAGGGTCGGCGCCCCTGGTCAGCTTGAGGACCGCCTGGATCAGCGCGTGCTTGACCGGATCGAGATGCCAATCCGGCACGCGCTGACCACGGTTGCCCAGGTTCAGCGCCAGCAGGTTGCCGGCCTTGATCTCGTAGCTGATCCACCGGCGGGACTTGCCCGCCATCTTCGCGTACTCGGCGACTGGCAGGTTGTGTGGTGCCTCGAAGACATCGACCAGTTCCATCCGCTGGCGCTGTATGTCGGACAGCGGTTCCTCCATGACGGAACGCGGCAACGGCACTGCGGGCAGCCGATGCGTCTCGGCTGACACCAGTGGCATCGCGTCTCCCGGCCTGGTCACGATCAGGAGCGGCGCCGACGCGGCCGCTGGTTTGGGTGGCGCACTCGCGGCTTCCTCATCCGAGAGGACGGGCACGCCCTCCAAATGAATGGTGAGCGGCATGCTCGCTGCCTCGACCATGTTCTGCTCGAAGAGATCGAGCCGGTCGGCCCAATCCTGCATCATCCGCCGCCGCTGCTCGACGTACTCGGCGTGGTTGTAGGTGGCACTGACCTTGTTGGGATCGACGTGCGAGAGTTGCGCGTCCACCCACACCTTCGGGTAGCCGATCTCGTTGAGCGCGGTGGACATCGTGCCCCGGATGCCGTGCCCGGTCAGCAGGTCGCGATAGCCCATGCGCTTGAGCGCGCCGTTGAGCGTGTTCTCGCTCATGCGCTTCTTCAACTCGCTGTCGTGGCGGAACAGATAGTGCTGGGCCGGTTTGAGCTGTTCGAGCAGGTGCCGGACGATCTCGATGGCCTGCACCGACAGCGGCACGATGTAGGGTGGAATGTCCTTGGGCAACTGGCGCTTCCTGCGCATGTCCACCTGGAGCTGCTTCACGACCTCGGGCGGGATGATCCAGAGGCCCCGATCGAGGTCGAACTGATCCGGCGTCGCCAGGCGCAGCTCGCCCGTGCGCACGCCGGTGAATAGCAGCAGCCGCAGACCGAGCTGGGTCTGCAGCCGGCCACGATACTTGCGCAGGCGCTGCAACAGCTTCGGCAACTCGGCCATGCGCAGGAACGGGTTGTGGTTCACCGGGGGCAGCGGCAGCGCCACCACGTCGAGGTCGGAAGCCGGGTTCTGCTCCAGGCCCGGCACGACCACTAGCGCGTAGCGGAACATCTGGTTGAACCACGTCCTGACTTTCTCGGCGACGGAGAGCGCCTTGCGCCGCTCGATCCTGGCGATCACTTCCAGCAGGTCAGGGCGTTTGATGTCGTAGATCGAGCGCTTGCCCAGCAAGGGCAGCACATCCTTGGCGAAGACGCGAGGGAGGATCGAGAGGGTGGTCTGCCGGCCCTTCTTGAGGCCGAGTTCGCGGTGGGCAAGCCACTTCTTGTAGATCGCCTCGAAGGTGTTTTCACCGGCGAGTTTGACCGCGGCGCGCTTTTGCTTGCGGTGAAGGCGCGGGTTGATGTCCTTGGCCACCAAGGCGCGCGCCTCGTCACGCAGGGCGCGTGCCTCACGAAGGGACACCTCGGGATAGGTGCCCAGCGACATGCGCTTGGGCTCCTTCATCCAGTAGTAACGGAAGTGCCAGCTCTTGCTGCCCGTGGCCGTCACGGCCAGGGAGAGACCATCGATGTCTGGAAGTGTGTAGGCCTTGCCGGTGGCTTTGGCTTGGCGGACCACCAAGTCTGAGAGTGCCATGCTCTAGCTCCTGAACATGAGTCAGGAACCAGATGCTTAACCCATCGACCTCAGCGCCCTAGCAACAATCCGGAAGCCGTCGTGCCCGCAAAAATGGACACAAAAATGGACATAAACGTCGTGGCTTCAGGTGGATTTCCGTGGAGCCCACTGGAACATCGAGGTGTCGAAAACTCAACCAGAATCAACGACTTACGATGCCTCTTGGACTTCCTCAGAATTCCCTGGAACGATGCAGTGGAGCGGGCGATGGGAATCGAACCCACGTCTTGAGCTTGGGAAGCTCAGGTCCTGCCATTGAACGACGCCCGCGGGCAAGAGGCGCCATTCTAGCCAAACGGCGTGCCCGTGCGCCTGCCGCGCCGGTGCGCAGCGGCGGCGCTCAGCCCAGCGCTTCGGCGGCGGCGAGGCCGCTGCGGACGGCGCCCTCCAGCGTGGCGGGGTAGGGGCCCTGCACGTAGTCCCCGCAGGCCAGCAGGCCGGGGGCGATGCGCTGCGGCGGGCGGGCCAGGCCGGGCGTGCAGGCGAAGGTGGCGCGCTTTTCGGTCAGGGTGCGCACGGGCGTGACGGCCAGGCCGAGTTGGGCGCGCGCCTGGCGCACCACGGCGGCTTCCACGGAGGCGCGCTCGCCATCGCTGGCGCTGACGACGAAGGCGAGCAGGCGTGTGGCGGCGTTGTTGCCGTGGCCGTCGCCGGTAATGGCATCGCGGTCGAACACGAACTGCGCGGGGTGCTGCGCATCGGGCCGCAGGGCCAGCATGGGCAGGGGCAGCGTGGCGGCCTCGTCAGCGGCGGCCTGGGCGTAGACAGTGGTGATGGCTTCGTAGCGCAGGCCGGCCGCGTGCGCCTGCCAGGCTTGCACCTGGTTTGCTATTTTCTCTGTAGCTGCCTGCGCCAGCCCCGCAAGGGCTGGGGCCACATTTTGTGCTGCAACGGCGAGCAGCACGGCGTCGAAGGGCTGGCCGGCCACGGCCCAGGTGGGCGCGGTGCCGTCGGCGCCGGCCAGTGGCACCGCGGCACGCTCGCCAAGACCCACGACGGCACGTTCACCCAGGTGCACGGCGGCGCCGCGGGCAGCCAGCCAGCGCAGGGCGGCTTCGGGCAGCAGCTCGCCCAGCGGCAGGCGCGGCAGCAGCAGGTGCGAGCCGCCGCGCTGGCTGAACAGGGCGTCCTTCAGCACGCGCAGAAAGACCGTGCCGCTGGCCTGCGCCATGGGGGTGTTGAGCGCCGACACGCACAGCGGCTCGATGAACTCGCGCTGCAGGCGCGGGGGCAGCGTGGCGCACAGGTCGGCCACGCTGGCGGCGGCGTCGCACGTGAAGCCGGCGCGGCGCCAGCCGAGCGCGGTGCGCAGCAGGGCCAGCCGCTCGCCCCAGCGCCAGTCGCGCGCGCGCGCGATGCCCCAGGCGGCGTCCAGCGGCGCCGGCCAGTCGGGCAGGCGCAGGCCGGAGCCATCCGGAAAGCACAGCGCCAGCGGGCGGCGCAGGAGCGCGCGCTCAGGATCGACGCCCACGGTGCGCATCAGCGCCAGCGTGTCGGTGTAGGCGCCGATGAGGATGTGCTGGCCGTTGTCGAGCACCACCTCGCGCCCGTCCGGTAGCGTGGCCGGCACGCTGCGCGCGCGGCCGCCGGGCTGGCGCGCGGCCTCGAACAGGCTGACCCGGTGCCCCAGCTGCACCGCCCGCACGGCCGCCGCCAGCCCCGCCCAGCCGGCCCCGATGACCGCCACGCGACGTGGCTGGCTAGAACGGGAAATCATGGCCAAAACGGCTTCCAGCCCAATGGCGACGGGTGCAGGCAGCTATGGAAACAGGAGTCATCGAATGCACGGCAGATGATGCGCGCCGCATGCCTGCGGCCACGGAGCAAGCCGTGTGTGCCAACCTGACGCCCCCGCTTTTACCGCGCAGACGGGCGCAGCCAGCCCGCCGCAGCCGGTGCGCAGGGCCGCCACGCGGCGTGGCTGGCTTGAGCGGAAATTCATGGTCAGAGTGGCTTCCAGCCCAATGATGACGGGCGCAGGCAGCTACGGAAACAGGAGTCATCGAACGCACAGCAGTTGATGCGTACCGGACGCGGTCGGCCACGGAGCATGCCGCGCGCGCAGACCTGAAGCCGCCGCTTGCACCGCGCAGACGGGCGCAGCCAGCCCGCCGCAGCCGGTGCGGATGACGGCCACACGACGTGGCTGGCTGAAGCGGAAATTCATGGTCAAAGTGGCGTTTGGCCCAATGATGACGGGCGCAGGCAGCTATGAAAAAAGTAGTCATCATGCAAATGGCTGGCAGTGTGCGCCAGACGCCAAGCCCAAACCCCTGAGGCCGCGAAGCAGGCCTTTCCAATGGCTGCGGAGCAAGCCAAACCAGGGGCCGCTGCGCACGGCCGCCCGAAGTGGCCGGCCCGCCCCCCAGTGGGGGGCGGCGCCGCAGGCGCATCGGGGGGCGTCAAAACCTTCCGAGCGCCTGCATCTTCCACGCCAGCCACAGCTTGCGCAGCGGCGTGAGGGCGATGCGCTGGTGCAGCACGTGGAAGCGGTCGCGCTCGATCTCGTGCAGCAGGGTGCGGTAGATGCTGGCCATCATGAGCCCGGGCTTCTGGCTGCGGCGGTCTTGCGGGGGCAGCAGGGCCAGGGCTTCGTCGTACAGGCGCTGGGCGCGTTCGGCCTGGAAGCGCATCAGCGCCTCGAAGCGCTCGCTGTACACGCCCTTGAGGATCTCGTGCGCCTTGACGTCGAACTGCTGCAGCTCGTTCACGGGCAGGTAGATGCGGTCGCGGCGGGCGTCTTCGCCCACGTCGCGGATGATGTTGGTGAGCTGGAAGGCCAGGCCGAGCTTGTGCGCGTAGTCGGTGGTCTGCGGCGCGGTCTGGCCGAAGATGCGGGCAGATACCTCGCCCACCACGCCGGCCACCAGGTGGCAGTACTTCTCCAGCGCGGCGAAGTCGAGGTAGCGGGTCTGCGTGAGGTCCATCTGGCAGCCCTCGATCACGGCCAGCAGCTGGCGCGCCTCGATGCCGAACTTGGGCGCCAGCGGCATCAGCGCCTGCATCACCGGGTGCGTGGGCTGGCCTTCAAAGGCGCGGGCCACCTCGGTCTGCCACCAGGCCAGCTTGGTGGCGGCCACGCCGGGGTCGCTGACCTCGTCCACCACGTCGTCCACCTCGCGGCAGAAGGCGTAGAAGGCGGTAATGGCGGCGCGCCGCTCTGGCGGCAGGAACAGGAAGGCGTAGTAGAAGCTGCTGCCCGAGGCGGCGGCTTTCTGCTGGACGTAGGCTTGCGGTGATGAGGCGGGGGCTGGCACGCGGGGATTGTCCCACTCGGCGCCGGCGGTTCACGGCGCCGGCAGCTTGATGATGCCGCCTCCGTTTGTCCTGATACCGAATCGCGTTCATTCTGCAAGAACCGTTCGGGCTGAGCTTGCCGAAGCCTCACGCGGCGCGCAGGCAGGCTCAGCGTGAACGGTTTGATATCTTTGAAGGCAAGTCGCTATGAGCCCTTCGGCAGGCGTCTCCTGAACTTGTCGAAGGGCTCAGGGCGAACGGCTTGCTGCGCTGCGCCGCAGCGGCGGTCAGTGTCCCAGCGCCTGGTAGGCCAGGCGCTTGAACTCGGCGGCGTAGGGGCCGTCGGTGCCCATGTAACGCTGGGTCATCAGCACGCCGGCGATGTTGAGGCGCGGGTTGAACCACCAGATGGTGCCGGCCATGCCGCCCCAGTTGACGTCGCCGGCGGCGGTGGGCGGGTCGCCGGGGCCGGGCTGCGCCAGCACCGACGAACCGAGGCCGAACACCCGCCCCGGGTTGGCCGGCAGGCCGGGAAAGCGCACGTGCAGGCCCGGCGGGAGGTGGTTGCGCGCCATGTCGGCCAGGGTCTCGGCCTTGAGCAGCGTGGGGCCGCCGGGCATCAGCGCCTGCAGCAGCCGCACCATGTCATCCAGCGACGAGACCAGGCCACCGCCCCCGGCTTCGCGCATGCCGGGCGTGCGGTAGGCGCCGGGGTAGGGCACGCCGTCCATGCGCTTGAGGCCGGGGCGGGTGGGGTCGGCGCGGTCCACGCCGGCGTACAGCGTGGCCAGGCGGCCGAACTGCTGGTCGGACAGCACGAAGGCGGTGTCGGCCATGCCCAGCGGCTCGAAGATGTGGCGGGCGAAGAACTGGCTCAGGCTGTTGCCCGAGATGACCTCCACCAGGCGCCCCAGCACGTCGGTGGCCAGCGAATACTCCCACTGCTCGCCGGGCTGGAAGGCCAGCGGCAGCGTGGCCAGCCGCTGCACGAACTGCGCGTTGGACAGCGCCGGGTCCAGCACGCGCGCCTGCTTGTAGGCGCCGAACAGCAGCGTGCCGGGGTCGAACAGGCCGTACGAGAGGCCGGCGGTGTGCGTCATCAGGTGGCGCACGGTGATGGGGCGGCGGGCGGGTTCGACGTCGTCGAGGCGTATGGCGCCGGGGCGCAGCACCTGGGGCTGCGCCAGCTCGGGCAGCCAGCGGCCGATCGGGTCGTCCAGCCCGAGCCGGCCCTGCTCCACCAGCAGCAGCACGGCGCACGAGGTGACCAGCTTGGTGTTGGAGAACACGCGGAACAGGTGGCCTTCGCCAAGCGGTGTGCCGGCCTCGATGTCGGCCAGGCCGCAGACGAAGCGGTCGACCACCACGCGGCCGCGCAGCAGGGCAGTGGACACGCCGGGCAGGAAGCCGCCGCTGACCTGGGCCTCCAGGGCCGCGTGCAGGGGTTGGAACGGTGAGGTGCTCATGCGATTTCCTGAAGCGATGCGGGGCAAGCGTCGCATTCTGGCGAGCGCCGGGGGGTGGCCGTGTCGCGGCGGCGCCTTGGGGCTGCCCGTCACATGCAGTCGGCTCGGCGGCGGTGCCCGGTCTACATGAGCAGCATGCGCCAGAAGACGGGCAGCGCGTCGCGCTTGCGCAGGGCAGGGCGCTGGCGCAGGGCGGTGGCGCCCAGCGCTTCCACCTGCCCCAGCACGCGCAGGCCGCCCTGTACCACGGCGCGCAGCTCCCAGCCGGCGCGGCCGGGCACGCGATGCACGATTTCAGAGCCTTTTTGCATGCTGGCCCTTGCGTGGCGGGCGCAGGCAGCTATCAGGTTGGTAGCGTCCTGGTACTGGTGCAGGGCCGGGAAATCGAGGTCCGGATCGGTGATGGTGACGCCGTGCGCCGCGCATTCGGCCAGCGGCAGGTAGTAGCGGCCGCGCGGGATGTCCACGCTCAGGTCCTGCCAGAAGTTGATGAGCTGCAGCGCGGTGCACACGTGGTCGCTCTCGGCCAGCGCCTGCTCGCCCCTCACGCCGTACAGGTGCAGCAGCAGCCGCCCCACCGGGTTGGCCGAGCGGCGGCAGTAGTCGAGCAGCTCCGGCCAGTCGGCGTAGGTGGCGCCGGCGTGGGTCTTGCGCACGTCCTGCTCGAAGGCGGAAAGCAGGTCGGCCAGCAGCGGCTCGGGCAGGCGGAAGGCCTGCATCTGCGCCGCCAGCGGCGTGAACACCGGCAGCCAGCGGGGCGAGGGCGCGCGGCCGGCGGCCACGGCGGCCAGGTCGGCCCGGTAGGCGGCCAGATCGGCCAGGCGCTGCGCGGCCGGGGCCGTGCCTTCGTCGGCGATGTCGTCCGCCGTGCGGGCGAAGTGGTAGATGGCCGCAACGGGCGCGCGCAGCCGCGGCGGGCACAGCCAGGAGGCCACCGGGAAGTTCTCGTAGTGCTGGATCGGCGCGTGGGGCGCGGCGCGGGGCGGGGTCACGGGGTGGATTGTCGGCCCACTTGCGGGCGGCGCATCCCCCTGGATCGGCGGGCCGGCGCCACGGGCGGCCACGGGCGGGGCAGGCAAGGTAAAATACTTGGTTCGCCACCGAGTACCGAGCGCGCGCATGGCGCGCCGGACCGGACCGATTTTTGCAGCGTGCGCGGGTGGCGAAATTGGTAGACGCACCAGGTTTAGGTCCTGACGCCAGCAATGGTGTGGGGGTTCGAGTCCCCCCCCGCGCACCAGATTTTCCGAAGACTGAACAGACACGAAGAGAGCATCAACATGGCCGTGAACGTGGAAACCCTCGACAAGCTCGAGCGCAAGATGACGCTGACCCTGCCCGTGGACACCATCCGCGGCGAAGTCGACGCGCGCCTGCGCAAGCTCGCCCGCACCGTGCGCATGGACGGCTTCCGTCCCGGCAAGGTGCCGATGAGCGTGGTGCAGCAGCGCTACGGCTATTCCGTGCAGTACGAAGTGATGAACGACAAGGTCGGCCAGGCCTTCTACGAGGCCGCCAACGAGGCGCAGCTGCGCGTGGCCGGCCAGCCCACCATCACCGAGAAAGACGGCGCCCCCGAGGGCCAGCTGGCCTTCGACGCGGTGTTCGAGGTGTTCCCGGAGGTCAAGATCGCCGATCTGTCCACTGCCGAGATCGAGAAAGCCTCCGCCGACGTGAGCGACGAGGCCATCGACCGCACCATCGACATCCTGCGCAAGCAGCGCCGCAGCTTTGCCCAGCGCGCCCAGGGCAGCGCCGCCGACGACGGTGACCGCGTGACCGTGGATTTCGCCGGCAAGATCGACGGGGAGCCCTTTGACGGCGGCAAGGCCGACGACTTCCAGTTCGTGGTCGGCGAAGGCCAGATGCTGAAGGAATTCGAGGACGCCGTGCGCGGCATGAAGGTGGGCGAGAGCAAGACCTTCCCGCTGGCCTTCCCGGCCGATTACCCGGGCCAGGACGTGGCCGGCAAGTCGGCCGACTTCATGGTCACGCTGAAGAACCTGGAAGCCGGCCACCTGCCGGAGGTGAACGAAGCCTTCGCCAAGTCGCTGGGCGTGAAGGACGCCACGGTGGAAGCGCTGCGCGCCGACATCCGCAAGAACCTGGAGCGCGAGGTCAAGTTCCGCCTGAACGCCCGCAACAAGCAGGCCGTGATGGACGCGCTGCTGGCCAAGGCCGAGCTCGACCTGCCCAAGGCCAGCGTGCAGGCCGAGGTGGCGCGCATGATCGAATCCGCCCGCGCCGACCTCAAGGCCCGCGGCATGAAGGACGTGGAGAAGCTCCCCATCCCCGAAGACACCTTCCGCCCCGAGGCCGAGCGCCGCGTGCGTCTGGGCCTGGTGGTGGCCGAGCTGGTGAAGGCCAACGACCTGGTCGCCAAGCCGGACCAGATCAAGGCCCAGGTGGAAGAGATGGCCGCCAGCTACGAGAAGCCGGAAGAGGTGGTGCGCTACTACTACGCCGACCCGAAGCGCCTGGCCGATGTGGAGGCCATGGTGATCGAGAACAACGTCACCGAGCACGTGATCGGCAAGGCCAAAGTCACCGAAAAGCAGCTCGCCTTCGACGATCTGATGGGCAACCAGGACGCGCAGGGCTGAGGCCTGCTGCGGTATCCATAGCTGCCTGCTCAGCGTGGATGACGGCTGAACCCGCTTTTGGCGGTTCAATCAGGGCGCCCGGACGGCGCCGCCGCGAAGCGGCGACAATGGGGCTTGAAGCCGGGGGCTACAAGCCCCATTTGCCTTTCTGGCCTTGCACGGAGCATTCATGAGCGACTACCAGACCCCCCAGAACCTTGGCTTGATCCCGATGGTGATCGAGCAGTCCGGCCGCGGCGAGCGGTCGTTCGACATCTATTCGCGCCTGCTGAAGGAGCGCGTGATCTTCCTGGTGGGCGAGGTCAACGACCAGACCGCCAACCTGGTGGTGGCGCAGCTGCTGTTCCTGGAAAGCGAGAACCCGGACAAGGACATCTCGCTGTACATCAACTCGCCCGGCGGCAGCGTGACGGCCGGCATGTCGATCTACGACACCATGCAGTTCATCAAGCCGGACGTGTCGACCATGTGCCTGGGCTTCGCTGCCAGCATGGGCGCCTTCCTGCTGGCCGCCGGTGCCAAGGGCAAGCGCTACAGCCTGCCCAACAGCAAGGTGATGATCCACCAGGTGCTGGGCGGCGCGCGCGGCCAGGCCACCGACATCGAGATCCACGCCCGCGACATCCTGCGCACCAAGGAGCAGATGAACCGCATCCTGGCGGAGCGCACCGGGCAGGACTACGAGAAGATCCAGCGCGACACCGAGCGCGACTACTTCATGACCGCCGACGAGGCCAAGGACTACGGCCTGGTCGACCAGGTGATCGCCAAGCGCCCCTGACGGCGCCGGGGCAGGCGGCTCCGGCTCCGGCCACGCCGCCCCGTTTGCTACGCTTTGCCGAGCAGGCGGCGCAAGTCTGGCTTGGGCCGCGCCCGATTTTGATCGTTGCGTGAAGCCAACGCCACGGCCGGCGCCCGCGCCGCGCGGCCCGTGACAATTGGTTATCATGGTTCCGTCCACCACCAGACCTGCAATCCATGGCCGACAAGAAAGGCAATTCGACGGGCGAGAAGACGCTTTACTGCACCTTCTGCGGCAAGAGCCAGCATGAGGTGAAGAAGCTCATCGCCGGTCCGAACGTGTTCATCTGCGATGAATGCATCGAGCTGTGCAACGACATCATCCGCGACGAACTGCCCCAGGAAAGCGAGCAGGCGACCGGGCGCGGCGACCTGCCCACCCCGGCCGACATCAAGACCAACCTCGACAACTACGTCATTGGCCAGGAGAAGGCCAAGCGCACGCTGTCGGTGGCGGTCTACAACCACTACAAGCGCCTCAAGCACAAGGAAGACGCCAAGGACGGCGATGTCGAGCTGGCCAAGAGCAACATCCTGCTGATCGGTCCCACGGGCTCCGGCAAGACCCTGCTGGCGCAGACGCTGGCGCGCCAGCTTGACGTGCCCTTCGTCATGGCCGACGCCACCACGCTGACCGAGGCCGGTTACGTGGGCGAGGACGTCGAGAACATCATCAGCAAGCTGCTGCAGAGCTGCAACTACGACGTCGAGCGCGCCCAGCGCGGCATCGTCTACATCGACGAGATCGACAAAATCAGCCGCAAGGCCGACAACCCCAGCATCACGCGCGACGTCTCGGGCGAGGGTGTGCAGCAGGCGCTGCTCAAGCTGATCGAGGGCACCCTGGCCAGCGTGCCGCCGCAGGGCGGGCGCAAGCACCCGAACCAGGATTTCCTGCAGATCGACACCACCAACATCCTGTTCATCTGCGGCGGCGCCTTTGCCGGGCTGGAGAAGGTGATCGAGGCGCGCACGGAATCGTCGGGCATCGGCTTCGGCGCCTCGGTGCGCAGCAAGCAGCAGCGCTCGATCTCCGAGGTGTTCACCGAGGTTGAGCCGGAAGACCTGATCAAGTACGGCATCATCCCCGAGCTGGTCGGCCGCATGCCGGTGGTTGCCACCCTGGCCGAACTGACCGAAGACGCGCTGGTCGACATCCTCACCCAGCCCAAGAACGCGCTGGTCAAGCAGTTCGGCCGCCTGTTCGCCATGGAGGGTGTGGAACTGGAGATCCGCCCCACGGCGCTCCAGGCCATTGCCCGCAAGGCGCTGGCGCGCAAGACCGGTGCGCGCGGGCTGCGCTCCATCCTGGAGCAGGCGCTGATCGACACCATGTTCGATCTGCCGCAGCTGCCCGGCGTGGCCAAGGTGGTGGTGGACGACAACACCATCGAAGACAGCCAGCCGCCGCTGGTGGTCTACCGCGAAGCCGCCAAGAAGGCCTGATCTTCAAGCCTTTTGGGGCTCTGGCCGGCGCCAGACGGGCGCAGGCAGCTCTTGTTTCCGTAGCAAGCCCGATGGGCCGCCGCGTCACCTGGCGGGCCGGGTTTTCACCGACAGCCCCACGCCACCCCGGGCGGCCGCCAAGGGTTGAAAATAGGGGCTGCGCCGTCATGTACGACGGAGCCATTGCCTAGGATTTGCCATGTCCGCCACCACCACCCTGCCGCCCACCCCCATCGACCTGCCGCTGCTGCCGCTGCGCGACGTGGTCGTGTTCCCGCACATGGTGATCCCGCTGTTCGTGGGGCGCCCCAAGAGCATCAAGGCGCTCGAAACCGCCATGGCGGCCGACCGCCAGATCATGCTGGTGGCCCAGAAGGCCGCCGCCAAGGACGAACCCACCGCCAGCGACATGTTCGAGGTGGGTTGCGTGTCGACCATCCTGCAGATGCTCAAGCTGCCCGACGGCACGGTGAAGGTGCTGGTCGAAGGCCAGCAGCGCGCCACCGTGACCCACATCGAGGACGGCGAGGAGCACTTCAGCGCCACCGTCACCCCGATCGATCCGGCCGTGAACCCGCGCGACGCCAGCGAGGTCGAGGCGCTGCGCCGGGCCGTGATGCAGCAGTTCGACCAGTACGTCAAGCTGAACAAGAAGATCCCGCCGGAGATCCTGACCTCGATCTCCAGTATCGACGAAGCCGGCCGCCTGGCCGACACCATCGCCGCCCACCTGCCGCTCAAGCTCGAGGCCAAGCAGCACGTGCTCGACCTGGCCGACGTGAAGGAGCGGCTGGAGAGCCTGTTCGAACAGCTCGAACGCGAGGTGGAGATCCTCAACGTCGACAAGCGCATCCGCGGCCGCGTCAAGCGCCAGATGGAGAAGAACCAGCGCGACTTCTACCTCAACGAGCAGGTCAAGGCGATCCAGAAGGAGCTCGGCGAGGGCGAAGAGGGCGCCGACATCGAGGAGATCGAGAAGAAAATCAAGGCCGCACGCATGCCCAAGGAGGCGCGCAAGAAGGCCGAGGGCGAGCTCAAGAAGCTCAAGCTCATGTCGCCCATGTCGGCTGAGGCCACCGTGGTGCGCAACTACATCGACGTGCTGGTCGGCCTGCCCTGGAGCAAGAAGACCAAGATCAAGCACGACCTGGCCTATGCCGAGGAAGTGCTCAACGAAGACCACTACGGGCTGGAAAAGGTCAAGGACCGCATCCTCGAGTACCTGGCCGTGCAGCAGCGCGTGGACAAGGTGAAGGCGCCGATCCTGTGTCTGGTGGGCCCGCCCGGTGTGGGCAAGACCTCGCTCGGCCAGTCGGTCGCCAAGGCCACCGGCCGCAAGTACGTGCGCATGGCGCTGGGCGGCATGCGCGACGAGGCCGAGATCCGCGGCCACCGCCGCACCTACATCGGCGCCATGCCGGGCAAGGTGCTGCAGAGCCTGAACAAGGTCGGCACGCGCAACCCGCTGTTCCTGCTCGACGAGATCGACAAGCTGGGGATGGATTTCCGCGGTGATCCTTCCAGCGCGCTGCTGGAGGTGCTGGACCCGGAGCAGAACCACACCTTCGGCGACCACTACGTGGAGGTCGATTTCGACCTGTCCGACGTGATGTTCGTGGCCACCAGCAACTCCATGAACATCCCGCCGGCGCTGCTGGACCGGATGGAGGTGATCCGGCTGTCGGGCTACACCGAGGACGAGAAGACCAACATCGCCATCAAGTACCTGCTGCCCAAGCAGCTGAAGAACAACGGCGTGAAGGAAGAGGAGCTCGCGGTCACCGAAGACGCCGTGCGCGACATCGTGCGCTACTACACGCGCGAGGCCGGCGTGCGCTCGCTGGAGCGCGAGCTGTCCAAGATCTGCCGCAAGGTCGTCAAGGGCCTGCAGCTCAAGCAGATGACGCCGCAGGTCCAGGTCATGGCCGAGAATCTGAACGACTTCCTGGGCGTGCGCAAGTTCAACTACGGCCGCGCCGAGCAGCAGAACCAGGTCGGCCAGGTGGTCGGCCTGGCGTGGACCGAGGTGGGGGGCGACCTGCTCACCATCGAGGCCGCGACCATGCCCGGCAAGGGCAACGTGCAGCGCACCGGCCAGCTGGGCGACGTGATGAAGGAATCTGTGGAAGCGGCGCGCACGGTGGTGCGTTCGCGCGCGCGCGGCCTGGGCATCAAGGATGAGGTGTTCGAGAAGAAGGACATCCACATCCACGTGCCGGATGGCGCGACGCCCAAGGACGGCCCCAGCGCCGGTGCCGCCATGACCACCGCCATCGTCTCGGCGCTCACCGGCATCCCGGTGCGCGGCGAGGTGGCGATGACCGGCGAGATCACGCTGCGCGGCGAGGTCACCGCCATCGGCGGCCTGAAGGAAAAGCTGCTGGCGGCGCTGCGCGGCGGCATCAAGAAGGTCATCATCCCGGAAGAGAACGTGAAGGACCTGCAGGAGATTCCCGCCAACGTGAAGGAAGGCCTGGAGATCATCCCCGTGAAGTGGATCGACAAGGTGCTGGAGATCGCGCTGGAGCGCCACCCGCAGCCCCTGACCGAGGAAGACGCGGCCGCGCCGGCCGCGGCACCGGCAGCGGACAAGGCAGCGGCCACCACCGCGCCCGTCAAGCACTGAAGAGATGGCGGGCCGACGCCGGAAAAATTATTTCTCGGTGCTTGAGCCCTGCCCGTTTTTCAAGTTATACTCTTGGGCTTGCAAGCGGGAATAGCTCAGTTGGTAGAGCGCAACCTTGCCAAGGTTGAGGTCGCGAGTTCGAGCCTCGTTTCCCGCTCCAAATCAGTTGCCGTTGGGTACCAATTTGGTCCACCATGCCAGCGGCGGCGCAACGAAGGGAAGCCCAAGCTTCCCTTTTTTGTCAGAGCATACCCGGCGCGATAGCAAAGCGGTTATGCCCCGGATTGCAAATCCGGTTAGGCCGGTTCGACTCCGGCTCGCGCCTCCATCGCTCGCTTCGCTTTCCAATCCCCCTCAGCCCTTGTCCACGTCGCCCTGCGTCGCCTTTTCCGTGTTGCACGGCAGTGGTTGGCATGGGCCGCTAGACTGCGACAATGGCTACCATGCCCTGGTGGTGAAACTGGTAGACACAGCGGACTTAAAATCCGCCGCTTTCCTGAAAAGGGGCGTGCCGGTTCGATCCCGGCCCGGGGCACCACTTGAGGACGACACGCCATGAGTCACGACGACGCACCCTTTGAAATTCACGTGCATGGCGACGTGAAGCTGCGCCCAGAAGCCGATTTCGACGCCTTGCAGGACGCGCTCAAGCCGCTGTGGAAATACGCCGGCGCCCGTTCGCTGGCCGACGGTGCCGCCAGCCTGTACGAGGACGAGCCGGGCATCCGTTTCGATCCGCACGAGCGCCTGCTGCAGATGTGCTGGACGGTGCGCGGCGACGAAGACTTCCGCCACCAGCTCGACGACGTGTGCATGAGCCTCAACGAGCTGTCCGAGGCCGGTGCGCCGATCGAGGTCACGTTCTACGACGCCGAGTACGACGAGGAAGACGAGGAGGAAGGCCGCGATTCGCGCGACGACTTCATCCTGCTGTTCGTCGGCCCGACCCCCGAGGCCATCATGCAGGCGCAGCGCGACCTGCTGGTCGAGGACGTGGTGAACCTGATGGAGCGCCACTTCGACGGCGCCGAACTGGGCGGCGTGGTGGGCGAGATCGACAAGCTGTTCTCGGACCGCTTCGAGGCCCTGGCCAGTTCGCTCGACATCGGCCGCTCTTCGCGCGGCCCGGGCGGCAACGGCACAGGCGGCCATGGCGGCGGTCGTCGTCCGCGTCATCTGCATTGAGCCGATCGGCTGCGCCGGGCAACCGGCGCTTCAGCATCCGGCGGCACATGAAGATGTGACGCCGACTCGAGCAGAATGCTCTTTCTTTGATAGCTGCCTGCGCCTGCCGCGCCTGGGCTGTAGCTCGATTTTGCTTTAAATTGTGCTGACCGCCGGCAACCAGCGGGCCACGGCCGATGCCAGTGCGTCCGGCGTGCCGGTGGTGAGCCACAGGGGCTCGGCGGGCGGTTCCGTCGGGTGGCGCAGCAGGCCGCGCTCGGCCAGCACACGCCGGGTCTGGCGCGCCACGGCCTCGGCCGGGTCGAGCAGGGTGGCCGCGCCGCCAACGCGCGCCTGCCATTGCGGCAACACCAGCGGGTAGTGGGTGCAGCCGAGCACCAGTGTGTCGATCTCTCCGGCGCTGCAGCCCAATGTACCGAGTGCCGAAAGATGTTGGTCGATCAGCGCTCCAACCCTTTGCTGGCGGGCGCTGGCAGCTTCATTTTCAATAGCGTCCGCCAGGCCGTCGCAGGCTTGCAGGTGAAAGCGGGCCCGGCCGTCCAGGCCGCGCAGCAGGGCCTGGAACTTGGCGCTTTGCAGGGTGCCGCGCGTGGCCAGCACACCCACGTGACCGCTGCGACTCAGCGCGGCGGCGGGCTTGAGCGCCGGCTCGATGCCGACGATGGGCAGCGGCGCGAATTCGGCACGCAGCAGCTGCACTGCGGCAGCGGTGGCGGTGTTGCAGGCGATCACCAGTGCCTTGACGGTGTGCTCGGACGCCAGCCGCGCCAGCACGGCACGCGCCCGTTCGGCCACGAAGGCATCGCCACGCTCGCCGTAGGGGGCGTGCGCGTTGTCGGCCAGGTAGGCGAAGCGCTCGCGCGGCAGTTCGGCCAGCAGCGCGCGCAGCACGCTCAGGCCGCCGATGCCGCTGTCGAACACGCCGATGGGCGCATCGGCGTGCGGCGCGGTCGCAGGCTTCAAGCAGCGGTGACGGCCACGCCCTTGAACTCGCCGCTGGCGATGCGCTTTTCCCACTCGGCCGGGCCGGTGATGTGGGCGCTGGTGCCGCCGGCGTCCACCGCCACGGTGACGGGCATGTCGACCACGTCGAACTCGTAGATGGCTTCCATGCCCAGGTCTTCGAAGCCGACCACCTTGGCGGTCTTGATGGCCTTGGAGACCAGGTAGGCGGCGCCGCCCACGGCCATCAGGTAGGCGCTCTTGTGCTTCTGGATGGCCTCGATGGCCGCGGGGCCGCGCTCGGCCTTGCCGATCATGGCGATCAACCCGGTCTCGGCCAGCATCATCTCGGTGAACTTGTCCATGCGGGTGGAGGTGGTGGGGCCGGCGGGGCCCACGGCCTCGTCCTTCACCGGATCGACCGGGCCGACGTAGTAGATGACGCGGTTGGTGAAGTCCACCGGCAGCTTCTCGCCCTTGGCCAGCATGTCCTGGATGCGCTTGTGCGCGGCGTCGCGGCCGGTGAGCATCTTGCCGTTCAGCAGCAGGGTCTGGCCGGGTTTCCAGCTCGCCACTTCTTCCTTGGTCAGCTTGTTCAGGTCGACGCGCTTGCTTTTTTCGGTGTCGGGCGTCCAGTCGACCTTGGGCCAGAGGTCGAGCGGGGGCGGATCCAGGTAGACCGGGCCGCTGCCGTCCATCACGAAATGCGCGTGCCGCGTGGCCGCGCAGTTGGGGATCATGGCCACTGGCTTGCTGGCCGCGTGCGTGGGGTACATGGCGATCTTCACGTCCAGCACGGTGGTCAGGCCGCCCAGGCCTTGCGCGCCGATGCCCAGCGCGTTGACTTTCTCGAACAGTTCCAGGCGCAGCTCCTCGACCTGGGTCAGTTTCTCGCCCCTGGCAGCCTTGGCCTGCAGCTCGTACATGTCGAGGTCGTCCATCAGGCTCTGCTTGGCCAGCAGCACGGCTTTCTCCGCCGTGCCGCCAATGCCGATGCCCAGCATGCCCGGCGGGCACCAGCCGGCGCCCATGGTCGGCACGGTCTTGAGCACCCAGTCGACCAGGCTGTCGCTGGGGTTGAGCATGACCATCTTGCTCTTGTTCTCGGAGCCGCCGCCCTTGGCGGCCACCGTGACGTCGAGCGTGTTGCCGGGCACGATCTCGGTCACGATGACGGCGGGCGTGTTGTCCCGGGTGTTCTTGCGTGCGAACTGGGGATCGGCCACCACGCTGGCGCGCAGCGTGTTGTCCGGGTGGTTGTAGCCACGGCGCACGCCTTCGTTGATGGCGTCGTCCAGGCTGCCGGAAAAGCCTTCCCAGCGCACGTCCATGCCCACCTTCAGGAACACGTTGACGATGCCGGTGTCCTGGCACATCGGCCGGTGGCCGGTGGCGCTCATCTTGCTGTTGGTGAGGATCTGCGCCATCGCGTCCTTGGCCGCGGGCGACTGCTCGCGCTCGTAGGCGCGCGCCAGGTGCTGGATGTAGTCGGCCGGGTGGTAGTAGCTGATGTACTGCAGCGCGGCAGCGATGGATTCGATCAGGTCGTCCTGCTTGATGGTGGTCATGGGAGGTCCTAGGCTGGCTCGGGAATCGCGCGCCGGCGTGCAGCACCCGATGGGCTCTGCTAACGTCGGCGCTCAATCCGGTATTTTGACAGGTGGCCCATGAGCACAGCTGACAGCGGCACGCGCACCGAGCGCGACACCTTCGGCCCCATCGAGGTCCCGGCCCAACGGCTGTGGGGCGCGCAGACGCAGCGCTCTCTGCAGAACTTCGCCATCTCCGGCGAACAGCAGCCGCGCGAGATCATCCGCGCGTTGGCGCTGGTCAAGCGTGCCTCGGCGGTGGTGAACCGCGCGCTGGGGCTGCTGGACGAACGGAAGACCGGCGCCATCGTCGCCGCGGCCGACGAGGTGCTGGATGGCCGGCACTCCGATGAGTTTCCGCTGGTGGTCTGGCAGACCGGCTCGGGCACGCAGACCAACATGAACCTGAACGAGGTGATCGCCAACCGCGCCAGCGAGCTGCTGGGCGGCGAGCGCGGCGAGGCGCGGCTGGTGCACCCCAACGACGACGTCAACAAGAGCCAGTCGAGCAACGATGTGTTTCCCACCGCCATGCACGTGGCGGCGGTGGAGGCGCTGACCACGCGGCTGCTGCCGGCCTTGGCCAAGCTGCGCGCCACGCTGGCGGCCAAGTCGCGCGCGTTCGAGGGCATCGTGAAGATCGGCCGCACCCACCTGCAGGACGCGACGCCGCTCACGCTGGGGCAGGAGTTTTCCGGCTACGTGGCGCAGCTCGACCATGCCGAGGCGCATGTGCGCGCCGCGCTGCCGCACCTGTGCGAGCTGGCGCTGGGCGGCACCGCCGTGGGCACCGGCCTGAACGCCCCCAGGGGCTACGCCGAGGCGGCCGCGGCCGAACTGGCGCGGCTGACCGGGCTGCCCTTCGTCACCGCGCCCAACAAGTTCGAGGCCCTGGCCAGCTGCGACGCGCTGGTGCAGGCGCATGGTGCGCTGAAGGGCCTGGCGGCCAGCCTGAACAAGATCGCCAACGACGTGCGCTGGCTGGCGAGCGGTCCGCGCAGTGGCATCGGCGAGCTCAGCATTCCGGAGAACGAGCCGGGCTCGTCCATCATGCCGGGCAAGGTCAACCCCACGCAGAGCGAAGCCATGACCATGCTGTGCGCGCAGGTGATGGGTAACGACGTGGCGATCAACATCGGCGGCATGTCGGGCAACTTCGAGCTGAACGTGTTCCGCCCGCTGGTGGCGCACAACTTCCTGCAGAGCGTGCGCCTGCTGGCCGACGGCATGGTGAGCTTCAATGACCACTGCGCCGCCGGCATCGAGCCCAACCGCGCGCGCATCGACGAGCTGGTGCAGCGCTCGCTGATGCTGGTGACGGCGCTCAACCCGCACATCGGTTACGACAAGGCGGCGCAGATCGCCAAGAAGGCACACAAGGAAGGCACCAGCCTGCGCGAGGCGGCGCTGGCCAGCGGCCATCTCACGGCCGATCAGTTCGATGCGTGGGTGCGGCCGGAGGGCATGGTGTCATCACCCTGAGTCGCCTTGCTGCTTCGTGAAGGAGGGACGACGCCGGTGGCCGGTGCAAGCCCGGCCACGGCGCCTGCTGGAACGGCCCGCTCCGCGGCCTCTTGTGGGTGTCCGTGTCAGGCGCCGGTTCGGCGTTGGAAGTTTGCTTCGGCGCTATAGATGATGTAGCTGGTGCCGCCCGTCACACAAGGGCTGGGGACTCATTTGATGCTGAAGACGACGGCCAGGGTCAGTGGTGCATATGCTCCGACGAGGACATCAGCTTGTCGGTGTAGGCGATGGCCATGGCCGACAGCAGGAAGGTGATGTGGATCAGCGTCTGCGCGATCAGCACCTTGTCGGTGTAGTTGCCGGCGTTGATGAAGGTCTTGAGCAGGTGGATCGAGCTGATGCCGATGATCGACAGCGCCAGCTTCACCTTCAGCACCGAGGCGTTCACGTGGTCCAGCCACTCCGGCTGGTCCTCATGGCCTTCCAGGTTGAGCCGGCTGACGAAGGTTTCATAACCGCCGACGATCACCATGATCAGCAGGTTGGAGATCATCACCACGTCGATCAGCGCCAGCACCACCAGCATGATCACGGTCTCGTTCAGCGCGGTGACGGGCGCGTCGCTCTTGTAGCCAATGCTGGTGACCAGCGCCTGCAGCGCACCCTGGTGGCCGAAGGCGGCTTCCACCAGGTGCCACAGTTCGACCAGGAAGTGCACCACGTAAACGCCCTGGGCGACGATCAGGCCCAGGTACAGCGGCAGCTGCAGCCAGCGGCTGGCGAAGATCAGCGAAGGCAGGGGGCGCAGCGGACGCTGGGCAGGGATCGGTTCGTGGTCGGACATGGCGGATCGGTGCGGCGGCGCCCGCTCAGGCGGGCTGTTGGAGGCCGGGTATTGTAGGCAGGGCCGCGCGGGCGCGGGAGGCAGTCAGTGCTTTGTAAGAGCCTGCCGCGAGCATTCAGGGGCTTCGGGCAGGCCTGCCAAGGCGGTATGCTTGATATTCGCCTCAACGAAAAAGGAGACAAACTCATGAGCGCCATCGAGTCCGTTCTGGTTGAAAACCGCGTATTCCCGCCCAGCGAGGCCACCGTCAAGGCCGCGCGCATCGGCGGAATGCCTGCCTACCAGGCCCTGTGCGACGAGGCGGAAAAAGACTTCCAGGGCTTCTGGAGCAAGCGCGCCAAGGAAAACCTGGTGTGGGCCAAGCCCTTCACCCAGGTGCTGGACGAGTCCAACAAGCCCTTCTACAGGTGGTTCGCCGACGGCGAGCTGAACGCCAGCGCCAACTGCCTCGACCGGCACATCGGCACACCGACCGAGAACAAGACCGCCATCATCTTCGAAGCCGATGGCGGCGAGGTCACCAAGGTCACCTTCAAGGAGCTGCTGGCCCGCGTGAGCCAGTTCGCCAACGGACTGAAGGCGCACGGCATCAAGAAGGGCGACCGCGTCCTGATCTACATGCCGATGACGGTGGAAGGCGTGATCGCCATGCAGGCCTGCGCGCGCATCGGCGCCACGCACAGCGTGGTGTTCGGCGGCTTCTCGGCCAAGGCGGTGCAGGAGCGCATCGCCGACGCTGGTGCCGTGGCCGTGATCACCGCCAACTACCAGATGCGCGGCGGCAAGGAACTGCCGCTCAAGGCCATCGTCGACGAAGGCATCGCCATGGGCGGTTGCGAGTCGGTGAAGAACGTGTTCGTGTACGAGCGCAGCAAGACCGCCTGCAACATGGTGGCCGGCCGCGACAAGACCTTCAGCCAGCTGGAGGCAGGCCAGAGTACCGAGTGCGCGCCCGAGATCGTGAACGCCGAGCATCCGCTGTTCATCCTCTACACCTCCGGCTCCACCGGCAAGCCCAAGGGCGTGCAGCACTCCACCGGCGGCTACCTGCTGTGGGCCAAGATGACCATGGACTGGACCTTCGACCTGAAGGACAGCGACGTGTTCTGGTGCACCGCCGATATCGGCTGGATCACCGGCCACACGTACGTGGCCTACGGTCCGCTGGCCGCCGGCGCCACGCAGATCATCTTCGAGGGTGTGCCCACCTACCCGGACGCCGGCCGCTTCTGGCAGATGATCGAGCGCCACAAGTGCACCATCTTCTACACGGCGCCCACGGCCATCCGCTCGCTCATCAAGGCGTCCGAGACCAACGAGAAGGTGCATCCCAAGAACTGGGACCTGACCTCGCTGCGCATCATGGGCAGCGTGGGCGAGCCGATCAACCCCGAAGCCTGGATGTGGTACTACAAGCACGTGGGCGGCGAGCGCTGCCCCATCGTGGACACCTTCTGGCAGACGGAGACCGGCGGCCACATGATCACGCCGCTGCCGGGCGCCACGCCGCTGGTGCCGGGCTCCTGCACGCTGCCGCTGCCGGGCATCATGGCCGCCATCGTCGACGAGGCCGGCAACGACGTGCCCAACGGCTCGGGCGGCATCCTGGTGGTCAAGAAGCCGTGGCCCAGCATGATCCGCACCATCTGGGGCGATCCGGAACGCTTCAAGAAGAGCTACTTTCCGGAAGAGCTCAAGGGCTACTACCTGGCGGGCGATGGCGCGGTGCGCGACGCCGAGCGCGGCTATTTCCGTATCACCGGCCGCATCGACGACGTGCTGAACGTCTCCGGCCACCGCATGGGCACCATGGAGATCGAATCCGCGCTGGTCGCCAAGACCGACCTGGTGGCCGAGGCTGCCGTGGTGGGCCGGCCGGACGAAACCACCGGCGAGGCCATCTGCGCCTTCGTGGTGCTCAAGCGCCCGCTGCCGCAGGGCGACGAGGCCAAGCAGATTGCCAAGGAACTGCGCGACTGGGTGGCCAAGGAGATCGGCCCGATCGCCAAGCCCAAGGACATCCGCTTCGGTGAAAACCTGCCCAAGACCCGCTCCGGCAAGATCATGCGCCGCCTGCTGCGCAGCCTGGCCAAGGGCGAGCAGATCACACAGGACACCAGCACGCTGGAGAACCCAGCCATCCTGACGCAGCTGGACCAGACCTACTGACAGCAGCTGCGCCGGCTCCTGGTCGGCGCAGCCGCGGCACCGCTGCCATCAAGCGGGTCGTCCCTGCCGGTACAGCAGCAAAAAAGCCCGCAAGAGCGGGTTTTTTTGTTTGGCCCGCTGCGTGCAGCAGCAGGCACTGGCGAAGCGCTTACTTGAGCGACAGCACCCAGGTAGCCAGCTTCTTGGCTTCGTCGGGCGTCACGTTGGTGTTGGGGGGCATGGGCACGGCACCCCACACGCCCTGGCTACCCTTCAGGATGGCGTTGGTCAGCGTGTCCACGGCACCAGCCTGGCCGGCGAATTTCTTGGCGACGTCCTTGTAGGCGGGGCCGACCACCTTTTTGTCCACCGAATGGCAGGCCATGCAGTTCTTGGCCTTGGCCATCGCTTCGTCGGCCATGGCAGGGCCGGCAGCCAGGGCGGCAAGGGCAGCAACGGCGAAGAGCACACGTTTCATGGTTTCTATCCTCGTGGGTAGTGAATAATCTGTGTATTTGCTTAAACGCCATTGTAGGACTGGCCGTTGACCGCCTACTGGGAAAAGTTGCCCCAAAACCACAGGAATCCACCATGTATCTGCTCGGACTCGGCATCATCCTGCTGCTCATGAAATGGCAGGAAATCGGACCGGTGGCCAACTGGTCGTGGATGTGGGTGCTCTCGCCTTTTGCCGCGGCCATGATCTGGTGGGCTTGGGCCGACTGGTCGGGTTACACCAAGCGTAAGGCCATGGAGAAGGAAGACCAGCGCAAGCTCGACCGCATCAACCGCAACCGCGAGGCCATCGGTCAGAAGGCGAAGGCGGCACCGCGCCGCCGCTGAGGTTTTTGCAGAAAAATAAGCTGCCGGCCCTTGTGGATCGGGCGCCGACAGCTATTGAATCGGGAGTAACTGGGCAGCCAAAGCGTTGGTGCTCGACGCGCCGTTCTGGGCCGTCCAGCGGGTGAGCCCACCGGACGCCAAGAATGCGCGCCAACCCGCGACGGTGTCTCCCCCCAGAGTGGAGACAGGGCGCATCAGTTCCTTGCCCGGCGATCACACTTTGTAGTCGTCCAGCACCGCGCCCTTGCTGGCGCTCGAGGCGTTGAAGGCAAACTTGGCCTGCACGCCACGGGTGTAGCGCGGACCGGGCGCCGTCCACGCAGCGCGGCGCTTGGCGAGTTCGTCGTCCGACACGTTCAGTTGCAGCAGCAGCTGGTGGGCATCGATGGTGATGGAATCGCCCTCGTGCACCAGCGCGATGTTGCCGCCCGAAGCGGCCTCGGGCGCCACGTGGCCCACCACCATGCCCCAGGTGCCGCCTGAGAAGCGCCCGTCGGTGATCAGGCCCACGCTTTCGCCCAGGCCGGCGCCGATCAGCGCGCCGGTGGGGGCCAGCATCTCGGGCATTCCGGGGCCGCCCTTGGGGCCCAGGTAGCGCAGCACCATCACGTCGCCGGCCACGATCTTGCCGTCCAGGATGGCTTGCAGAGCGGACTGCTCGTCGTCGAACACGCGCGCCGGGCCGGTGATGACCGGGTTCTTCAGGCCGGTGATCTTGGCCACCGAGCCTTCGGGGCTCAGGTTGCCCTTGAGGATGGCCAGGTGGCCCTGCTTGTACATCGGCTTGTCGATCGGGCGGATCACGTCCTGGTCGGCGCGCGGGGTGTCGGGCACGTCCTTCAGCGTCTCGGCAATGGTCTTGCCGGTGATGGTCATGCAGTCACCGTGCAGCAGGCCGGCGTTCAGCAGGATCTTCATCACCTGCGGAATGCCGCCGGCCACGTGCAGGTCCACCGCCAGGTACTTGCCGCTGGGCTTGAGGTCGCACAGCACCGGCACGCGCTGGCGGATGCGCTCGAAATCGTCGATGGACCACTCCACGCCGGCCGCGTGCGCGATCGCCAGGAAGTGCAGCACCGCGTTGGTCGAGCCGCCCGTGGCCATGATGACCGACACCGCGTTCTCGATCGCCTTCTTGGTGACGATGTCGCGCGGCTTCAGGTCCTTCTTGATCGCCTCGATCAGCACTTTGGCCGACTCCCTGGCCGAGTTCTGCTTCTCGTCGTGCGGGTTGGCCATGGTGGACGAGTAGGGCAGGCTCATGCCCAGCGCCTCGAACGCGCTGCTCATGGTGTTGGCGGTGTACATGCCGCCGCAGGAGCCGGTGCCGGGGATGGCGTGCTGCTCGATGTCCTTGAGGTCCTGGTCGCTCATCTTGCCGGCGGCGTTCTGGCCCACGGCCTCGAACACGCTGACGATGTTCAGGTCCTGCCCCTTCCACTTGCCCGGCAGGATCGTGCCGCCGTAGACGTAGATCGCCGGCACGTTGGCGCGCAGCATGCCCATCATGCCGCCGGGCATGTTCTTGTCGCAGCCGCCGACCACCACCACGCCGTCCATCCACTGGCCCTGCACGCAGGTCTCGATGCAGTCGCTGATCACCTCGCGACTCACCAGCGAGTACTTCATGCCCTCGGTGCCCATGGCCATGCCGTCGGAAATGGTGGGCGTGCCGAACACCTGCGCGTTGCCGCCGGCTTCCTCGATGCCGGCGATGGCCGCGTCGGCCAGCTTCTGCAGGCCCGAGTTGCAGGGCGTGATGGTGCTGTGGCCGTTGGCCACGCCCACCATGGGCTTGACGAAGTCGCCCTCCTGGTAGCCCATGGCGTAGTACATGCTGCGGTTGGGTGCGCGGCTCTTGCCCTGGGTGATGTTGGCGCTGCGGCGGTTGATCTGGATTGGCTTGGTCTCCATCGGTCTCTCTCGCGTTCGTGGGGAAAACCGGCATTGTCGCGCCGCCCGGTCATTCGTTCCAATCCTCTTTTGCGTTCGAATTGATATGCTGTGCGAATGAATGAGCCCGCCATCGACCTGCGCACCTGGCGCCAGTTCCTCGCCGTGGCCGAGGAACTGCACTTCGGCCGCGCCGCCCAGCGGCTGGCGATGACGCAGCCGCCGGTCACCCAGGCCATCGCGCGGCTGGAGGGCGCCCTGGGCGTGCGCCTGTTCGACCGCACACGTCGGCGTGTGGCGCTCACCCCGGCGGGCGAGGCGCTGGTCCCCGAGGTGCGCGCGCTGCTGGCCCAGGCGCAGGCGCTGCCGGCGCGCGCGCGTGCCGCTGCCGAAGGGGAAGTGGGGCGCGTGCGGCTGGCCTTCGTGTCCACGGCGGGGTTCGAACAGGTACCGGCCTGGGTGCGCGCCTTTCGCGCCCACAGCCCGGGCGTGGCGCTGGAGCTGGTGGAAGCCACCGGCGACGTGCAGCTGGCGGCCTTCACCCGCGGCGAGATCGACGCCGGCCTGATGCTGCACGCCCCCGGCGCGGCGCCGCCCGGCCTGGCGCGGCTGGCCGTGGCCAGCGAGCCGATGGTGCTGGCGCTGCCCGCCCAGCATCCGCTGGCGAAGGCCGAGCGGCCGGTGCTGGCCAAGGTGCTGGCCGAGCCCCTGGTGATCTTCCCGCGCCGCATCGTGCCTTCGTTGCACGACGCGGTGATGGCCGTCTACCAGGCCGCCGGCCGGGTGCCGCGCATCGCGCAGGAGGCGATCCAGATGCAGACCATCGTGAACCTGGTGGCGGGCGGCATCGGCGTGGCCTGGGTGCCGGCCAGCGTGACCCAGTTCCGCCGCGCCGGCGTGGTGTACCGCGGTGCGGAAGCGCTGGCAGCCGGCCCCGGGCGCCAGCGCGTGGCACTGCCCCAGTGCGACACCAGTCTGGTGTGGGCCGCGGGCGCGGTGCCACCGGCGCTGGCGCGCTTCGTCGCCTTCGTGCGCGCGCAGGTCGGGGGCTGATGCCCCCTTGGCCCGGTCGGCTGCCGGCTGCCATCTACACTTCGGGGGCGCCGCGCGCTGCGCGCGCCGCCTTCGCGCCGATGTCCGCTGCCCCCGCCACGTCTTCCCCGCCCGACTACAACGACCATCCCGGCCTGCTGCTGCTGCTCACGCTGGCGCTGATCGGCGTGTTCGCCTTCCTGCAGGTGTATTCGGTGCAGTCCATCCTGCCGGAGCTGCGGCAGGATCTGAACGCCACGGTGGTGGAGATCGGCGGCGCCGTGGGCGCCACGGTGCTGGCGGTGGCCATGGTGTCGCCGCTGATGGGCATGCTGTCCGACGCCGCCGGGCGCAAGTGGCTGGTGGTGGCCTCGGTGTTCGCGCTGGCGGTCCCAACGGCGCTCATGACCCAGGTGGACACCGTGCACGGGCTCACGGTGCTGCGCTTCCTGCAGGGCCTGGCGGTGCCGGGGGTCACCGTGGTCACCATCGCCTACATCGGCGAGGAATTCCGCGCCGCCGCCATGGTGCGGGTGATGACGATGTACGTCACCGGCACGGTGCTGGGGGGCTTCCTGGGGCGCTTTTTGATGGGGCACCTGACCGAGTTCATGCCCTGGCGCGCCGCCTTCGGCGTGATGGCCGCGCTCAACCTGGCGGGTGCGGTGCTGGTCTGGCGGGTGCTGCCGCCATCGCGCCACTTCGTCGCCAGCCCGCGCTTCGCCAGTGGCGTGGCCACGCTGGGCCGGCTGCTGCGCAATCCCCACGTGCTGGTGCCCAGCGCGCTGGGCTTCACGGTTCTGTTCGCGCAGGTGGGGATGTTCACCTACGTCAACTTCCATCTGGCGGCGGCGCCCTACGGCTTCAGTCCGGCGCAGCTGGCCAACGTGTTCGCGGTGTACCTGGTGGGCGTGGTGATCACGCCGCTGGCCGGGCGCGCGGTGCCGCGGCTGGGTGCTCGGCGCACCATCCTGCTGTCGGTGGCGCTGTCGGCGCTGGGCGTGCTGCTCACGCTGCTGCCTTCCACCTGGGGCATCGTGGCGGGCCTGACGCTGGCTTCCTGCGGGGTGTTCGTCACCCAGTCGGCCACGGTGAGCTTCATCGCCCATCGCGTGACCAGCGGGCGTTCGCTGGCCACCGGCCTCTACTACACCGCCTACTACAGCGGCGGTTTCCTGGGGGCCTGGCTCTGCGGCTTTGCGTACACCCACGGCGGCTGGCCGGGCACGGTGGCGGCGCTGGTGGCGACTCAGGCCCTGGGCTGGCTGATCGCCTGGCGCTTTCTGCCGGGGCTGGCGCGGCCGCTCGCGACCCCGTCCACCGACTGACGAGCCCCGGCCATGTCGCAGTTGCGCGAGATCCGCCAGCAGATCGCCAGCATCGGGCAGACGCGGCAGATCACGCAGGCCATGCAGCGCATCGCCTTCATCAAGATGCGCCGGGCCAAGGAGCGCGCGCTGACGCTGCGACCGTACTCGCGCCACCTCAACCGCATCGTGGCGCGGCTGATGGCGCTGGAAACCGACGTGCGCCCGGCGCTGCTGGCCAGCCGCCTGCCGGCGCACCGCATCGGCATGATCGTGGTCACCACCGACAAGGGCCTGTGCGGCTCGCTCAACACGCGGCTTCTGCACATGGCGGTCACGCAGCTCGATTCCTGGCAGCGCGCCGGGCGCGAGGTGTCGGTCACCGCCATCGGCGCGCGCGGGCTGGGCGTGCTGCGGCGCGCCGGTGCGCGCATCGTGGCGCAGGCGGTCCATGTGGGCGAGTTTGGCACCGGCGACGCCGACGCGCTGATGGGCGCCATCGCCGTGCCGCTGCACCAGTTCATCGACGGCGAGATCGACGCGCTGTTCGTCGCCACCAACCGCTTCGTCAATTCGCTGCAGCACGAGCCGGTGCTGGCGCGCTTCCTGCCTTTCAGCCCCGAGATGCTGGAGCTGCCCGCGCCCGGCAGCAGCGTCGACTACCTCTACGAGCCCGAGCCCGGCCCGGTGATCGACGCCGCCCTGATGCGCTACGTGGAAACGGTGATCTTCCGCGCCATCGCCGAGAACGCCGCCTGCGAGCAGTCGGCCCGCATGACGGCCATGAAGGCCGCCACCGAGAACGCCAGCCGCATGATCGACGAGCTGACGGTGAAGTACAACAAGCGCCGCCAGGAAGCCATCACCAACGAGCTGGAAGAGATCATCGCCGGCGCCGACGCGCTGCGCGGGGAGGGCGACTGAGGTGGCAGAAGAGCGGCCCGTCCCCGGCGCCGGCAAGCCGTTCCGGCTCGAGGTGGCGACGCTGAACGGCGAGCTGTTCAGCGGCGCCGTGACCTATGTCGAGGTGCCGGGCGAGGGCGGCCACCTGGGCGTGCTGCACGGGCACACGCCGCTGCTCACGCAGGTGGCGCCCGGCGCGCTGAACTTCCACACCGCCGGGGGCGAGGCGCGCACGCTGCAGGTGCTGGGCGGCATCGTGGAGGTAGCGCCCTGGGGCGTGGCCGTGCTGGCCGATCTGGCCGGCCGCGACGCCGAGGCCGAGGAAGCCCGCATGGCCCGCGCCCGCCAGAGCGCCGCTGCCCACGTGCCGCATGCCGAGCGCGCCATCGGCGCCGCCGCCGTGCGCGCCGAACTGGACGCCGAGCTGGTGCGCTTTTTCGCCACCGCGCTGCGCAAGCAGCCGCGGCGCTAAGGGCAGGGCGAGTACGCGGAACCCGTGCGGAACGCTTGCTGAATGCTATTGATAGCATAGCTGTCTGCGCCCGTCAGCAAAGGGCTGGAGGCTGTTTTTACCCATGAAATCCAGCCAGGGTGGCATGGCGGTCCGGGCCGGTCACAATAGCTGTCTCCTGGCCGTGGGCGCGCTTTCCAGGCGCTGCTGGCCGACAGGCAGGCGGAACCTTCCGCCCGTTTTCCCGATCCCTTGCTCCATGCCGATCCCGACCTCCCTTTCACCTTCCTCTGGGCGCCTGGCGGCGCTGGGCTTGGCCGCCGCGCTGCTGGGCCTGCTCGGCGGCTGCGCCGGCAACGCGCCGCAGGCGCAGGGCGGCACCACCGCCCGGGCCGTGGCGCCCGCCAGCACCGAGCCCCAGCAGTTCAAGCTCGCCAACGGGCTGACGGTGATCGTCAAGCCCGACCACCGGGCGCCCACGGCGGTGCAGATGCTGTGGGTGCGCGCCGGCGCCTACGACGAGGTGGACGGCACCAGCGGCGTGGCCCACGTGCTGGAACACATGATGTTCAAGGGCACGGCGAAGTTGAAGCCGGGCGAGTTCTCGCGCCAGGTGGCGCTGCTCGGCGGGCGCGAGAACGCCTTCACCAGTTACGACCACACCGGCTACTACCAGCAGGTGCCGGCCGGCCACCTGCCCGACGTGATGGCGCTGGAATCCGACCGCTTCGCCCACAACCAGTGGAGCGACGACGAGTTCGCCAAGGAGCTCGAGGTGGTCAAGGAAGAGCGCCGCATGCGCACCGACGACAACCCGCGTGCGCTGCTGCGCGAGCAGCTCTACGCCGCGGCCTTCGTCGCCTCGCCCTACCACCGGCCGGTGGTGGGCTGGATGGGCGATCTCGATTCGCTGCAGGCCGATGACGTGCGCCACTTCTGGCAGCGCTGGTACGTGCCCGCCAACGCAGCGCTGGTGGTGGCCGGCGACGTGGAGCCGAAGCAGGTGCTGGCCTGGGCCGAGAAAACCTACGGCGGCATCCCGGCGCGCGCCGTGCCCGAGCGCAAGCCGCGGCCCGAGCCGCCGCAGCCCGGCGAGCGGCGCGTGCAGGTCAAGGCACCGGCCGAGCAGGCCGCCGTCTACCTGGCCTTCAAGGTGCCGCGCCTGACGGGCGTGGAGCCATCCCCTGACAACGACGACGCGCTGGCGCTCACCGTGCTCTCCGCCGTGCTCGACGGCTACCAGGGCGCGCGCCTGGACCGCGCGCTCACCCAGGGCCCCGACCGCGTGGCCGACGCCGCCGGTGCCGGCAACGGGCTGGTCGGCCGCGGGCCGCAGCTGTTCATGCTCAGCGGCGTGCCGGCGCAGGGCAAGACCGCCGCCCAGGTGGAAGCCGCGCTGCGCGCGCAGGTGAAGAAGATCGCCGACGAAGGCGTGAGTGCCGCCGAGCTGGCCCGCGTGAAGACCCAGTGGGTGGCCAGCCAGGTGTACGAGCGCGATTCGGTCATGGCGCAGGCGCAGAGCCTGGGCAGCAACTGGGTGCAGGGCCTGCCGCTGGACGCCGACGACCGGCTGATCGAGCGCCTGAAAACCGTCACTGCCGCCCAGGTGCAGGCGGTGGCCAAGAAGTACTTCGGTGACGACCAGCTCACCGTGGCCACGCTGCTGCCGCAGCCGCGCGACCCCAACTGGCGCCCGCGCAAGCCACCCGCCGGGGCTCGCCTCGAGGACATGCATTGATATGAAAAAGATAGCTGCTTGCGCCTGCCTGGCTTGGGCCGGGCTGGGTTTCTTGCCTCAAACCGCTGGCCTGGCGCAGGCCGCCACGCCGATCCAGCACTGGACGCAGCCGGGCGGCGCGCAGGTCTACCTGGTGCCGAGCCCCGGCATCCCGATGCTCGACGTGCAGCTCGACTTCGACGCCGGTGACCGGCGCGATCCGGCGGCGCAGGCGGGCCTGGCCGGCGTGACGGCGATGATGGCCGGCAAGGGCGTGGCCGCGCAGGGCACGGCCCCCGCGCTGGACGAAAACCGGCTCGGCGAGGCCTGGGCCGACCTGGGCGCCAGCTTTGGCGCCGACGCCGGCACCGACCGCATGAGCTTCCGACTGCGCACGCTCACCGACCCGGCGCTGCTGAAGCAGGCGGTGGCGCTGGCCGCGCGCCAGATCGCCGCGCCGAGCTTCCCGGCCGAGGTGTGGCAGCGCGAGCGCCAGCGCCTGGCGGCCTCCATCCGCGAGGCGCGCACGCGGCCGGGCACCGTGGCCGGCATCGCCTACGAGCACGCGGTCTACGGCAACCACCCCTACGGTTTCGAGACCACGCCCGAGACGCTGGCCGCCATCTCCGTGCAGGACATGCAGCGCTTCTACGCCGGCCACGTGCAGCCCTGCCGCGCCAAGGTGAGCCTGGTGGGCGCCGTGACGCGGCCCGAGGCCGACGCGCTGGTGCGCGAGTTGCTCGCCGGCCTGCCGGCGCAGGCCGGCTGCGCGCCGCTGCCGCCGGTGCCCGAGGTGCAGCCGCTGACGGCCGCGCGCCAGATCGACATCCCGTTCCAGTCGGCGCAGGCGCACGTGCTGATCGGCCAGCCCGGCTACCCGCGCAGCGATCCGGACCACCTGGCGCTGACGCTGGGCAACTACATCCTGGGCGGCGGAGGTTTCGTGTCGCGCCTCACCACCCAGGTGCGAGAGAAGCGCGGGCTCTCGTACAGCGTGTACAGCCACTTCTCGCCCGGCCTGCACGCCGGCGCCTTCACCGTCAGCCTGCAGACCCGGCCCGACCAGGCGGCCGAGGCGGTGGCCGTGGCGCGCCAGGTGCTGGCCGACTTCGTGGCGGGCGGCCCGACCGACGCCGAGGTCAAGGCCGCGCAGGACAACCTGGTCAACGGCTTTCCCCTGCTGCTCGATTCCAACGCCAAGCTGCTCGGCAACGTGGCCAACATCGCGTGGAACAACCTGCCGCTGGACTACCTCGACACCTGGACGGCCAGGATGCAGCGCATCACCGCCGCCGACATCAAGGCCGCCTTCGCCCGCAAGCTCGACCCGCAGCGCATGGTCACCGTGGTGGTGGGCGCGCAGCCGGCGGGCGGCTGAGCACCACGTTTTTCAAGAGAAATCAGCCTCTGGCCCAGGCGTGGCGGGCGCAGGCAGCTATTGAATAAATAGCTATCAGACGTGGCCGCCGATGCCCTGCTTGAGGTGGCGGATGTGCAGCGACAGGCCCAGCGCCGCCATGTGGTTGCTGTCGCGGGCCAGGATCTCGTGTGACAGCGGCAGGAACTCCTGCTCTTCATAGCGCGCGTGGGCCTGGTATTGGGCGATCAGCTTGTCGACGGCCGCGCCGTCGATCTCCGCCGGCTGGCCCTTGGCCAGTTTCTTCAGCCCCGGCTCCAGCAGCGCCCACTGCTTCTCGATGTCGCGGTGCTCGCGCGTGAGCGCGTCCACCATGTGCCTCACGCGCTCCTTCTCCATGCCCGGGTGGGCGCTGCGCAGCACGGCGGGGAACAGCTCGCGCTCTTCCTCGGCGTGGTGCTCGAAGGCGGCGTTGCGGAAGAAATGCACCATGTCGCTGGCGATGGCGCGGGCCTGCTGCACCGGTGCCAGCAGCGCCGGCAACTGGCCGAAGCCTTCCAGGTGGCGCATGATGCCCGCGTGGCAGTTGGAAAAGTCGTTCAGCGGCTGCTGCAGGGTTTCGGTGGTCTGGCTGCTGGGCGTGGTCGGGTTCATGGGAGCCTCCTCGGGTTCACGGCAAACCTTGCACGGGCTTGCGCACGGTTGCCAGCATAGGGGCGCCACCGGCCTGGCGGCCTTGACGCACATCATGAAATCGCGGCGTCCTGCCGGGGCAGCGACAATCGCCGCCATGACCTCCCGCCGAGCTTCCCCGCCGCGCAACACGGGTGCATCCGGGCGCCGCACCGCCGGCGCGCCGCACGAAGTGCGGATCATCGGCGGCCTGTGGCGGCGCACCCGCCTGCCGGTGGCCGACGCGCCCGGCCTGCGCCCCACGCCCGACCGCGTGCGCGAAACCCTGTTCAACTGGCTCGGCCAGGACCTGACCGGCTGGCAGGTGGCCGACGCCTTTGCCGGCACCGGGGCGCTGGGGCTGGAAGCCGCCTCGCGCGGCGCCGCCCGCGTGCTGCTGGTGGAGCAGAACCCGGCGCTGGCCGCGGCGCTGGCGGCGGTCAAGGCGCGCCTGAGGGCCGACGCGGTGGAGCTGCGCCGGGGCGACGGCGTGGCCGCGCTGGCGGGCCTGCCGGCGGCCAGCCTGGATCTGGTGCTGCTCGATCCGCCGTTCGACGCCGCCGCGCTGGCCGATGTCGCGCTGGCCGCCGCCGCGCGCGCCGTGCGGCCCGGCGGCTTTGTCTACCTGGAAGCGCCGCGCGCGTGGCCGGGCGACCGGCTGGCCGCGCTGGGCCTGGCGCCGCACCGCCATCTGAAGGCCGGCGCGGTGCATGCGCAGCTGCTCGCCAGAGTGGCGGGCGCCTCGGCATAATGGCCCGCCACCGACACGCAGACCGCCGTGGCGCCGGCCACCGCACAAAGAGGAGACCCGCCGCATGAGCCGCAACGTGATCGCCGTCTACCCCGGCACCTTCGACCCCATCACGCTGGGCCACGAAGACGTGGTGCGCCGCGCGCTCCAGCTGTTCGACAACGTCGTCATCGCGGTGGCCATCGCGCACCACAAGAAGACGCTGTTTTCCTTCGACGAACGGCTGGCGATGGTGCAGGAATCCACCCGCCAGTGGAGCGGCGTGACGGCCGAGCCCTTCGACGGGCTGGTGAGCCAGTTCGTGGCCTCGCGCGGCGGCCGGGCCATGGTGCGCGGCCTGCGCGCCGTGACCGATTTCGACTACGAATTCCAGCTGGCCGGCATGAACCGCAACCTGGCGCCCGACGTGGAAACCGTGTTCCTCACCCCCAGCGGGCGCTACCAGTTCGTCAGCAGCACCTTCGTGCGCGAGATCGCGCTGCTGGGCGGCGACGTGTCCAAGTTCGTCTCGCCGCACGTCTGGCAGCGGCTGATGACCAAGAAGGAAGCGGGCACCAAGCCCTGAGCCGGCGGTCAGCCCGCCAGAACGCTATATCAACGATAGCTGGCTGCGCCCGCCAGCAAAGGGCTCAAGGCTGATTTTGTTGCCAATGGGCGGTGGGCAACCGCCTCATTGCTCGACGAACGCGCGCTCGACCACGTAGTCGCCCGGCGTGGTGGTGTTGCCTTCGTTGAAGCCGCGCTTTTCCAGCACCTCGCGGATCGATTTCAGCATCTGCGGGCTGCCGCACAGCATGGCGCGGTCGATCCCGGGGTTGAGCTGGGGCACGCCCAGGTCGGCGGCCATCTTGCCGCTGTCGATCAGGTCGGGGATGCGGCCCTGATGCTCGAAGGGCTCGCGCGTCACCGTGGGGTAGTACTTGAGCTGCTGGCTGACCATCTCGCCCAGGAACTCGTCCTTCGGCAGCTCCTGGGTGATGTAGTCGTGGTAGGCCAGCTCGCTCACCAGGCGGCAGCCGTGCACCAGCACCACTTCCTCGAATTTCTCGTAGGTTTCCGGGTCGCGGATGATGCTCATGAACGGCGCCAGCCCGGTGCCGGTGCCGAACAGGTACAGGCGCCTGCCCGGCAGCAGGTAGTCGATCAGCAGCGTGCCCGTGGGCTTGTGGCCGACGATCACCTTGTCGCCAGGCTGGATGTGCTGCAGCCGGCTGGTGAGCGGGCCGTCCTGCACCTTGATGCTCAGGAACTCCAGCGTTTCCTGGTAGTTGGGGCTGACGATGGAATAGGCCCGCAGCAGCGGCTTGCCGTCCACCCGCAGGCCGATCATCGTGAAATGGCCGTTGGAGAAGCGCAGGCTGGCGTTGCGCGTGGTGGTGAAGGAGAACAGGCGGTCCGTCCAGTGGTGGACCGTCAGAACGGTTTCTTCGTCGAAAGCGGCCATGGGCGATGGGGAGCGCGCCAAGGCTGGCGCGCCGTCGGTTGGCTAGGGTAAACGCTTATTTTCGCATTGACGCCGTTGTACCGCCCCAACGCCTGCTCATCCGGCGATGGGGCGGACGGGCGGCTGCCCCGTGCCCCGCCTTGCGCAACATGCCGGTAGTTGTGAAAAAGTATTAATTTCTCAGCAAGACACATGTGTCAAGGCACCCGTGCCGATCCCAGAATCCGGTCATCGCATGTCGCAGGACGCACAGGCCCCTCCCATGAACCGTTCCTCCACCGACCCGCCCGTTGTCCGGCCCGCCGTCCGGCAGCGCTCGGTGGGCGCGGCCTTCTGGGGCATGACGCGCCGCGTGACGGTGATGGCCGCCTACGTCGACGTGCTGCTGCTGGTGCTGTTTCTGGCCTTCGACCAGCCGCTGCTGGGCTGGCTGAACCTGGTGTCCATCACCATGTACATGCTGGCCTATCTGGCGTTGAAGCGCCGACGGAACGCACTGGCACTGGCGCTGATCTGGGCGGAGGTCGTGGCTCACGTGGCGCTGGGGACGCTCATGGTGGGTTGGGAGAGCGGTTTCCACTACTACCTGCTGATGTTCATCCCGGCCGTCGCTGTGGGTGCGCGCGGCTGGATGCTGGCGGCCGAACTGGGCGCCCTGATGGGCATGTACCTGGGCCTGCACCACTGGGTCGTCAGCCATGGGGCGCTCAATCCGATGCAGCCGCTGGGCCTGGAGCTGGTGCACGCGGTCAACGTGATGGTGGTGTTCGCCTTTGCGGCGTACACGGCGCGCTACTACTACGGGCTGGTGAGCCGGTCGGAGGAGCGCCTGCGCCACCAGGCTGCCACCGACCCGCTCACCGGCCTGGCCAACCGCCGCCACCTGCTGCTGCAGGCGGAACTGGTGGCCGCCCAGGCACGGCGCTCCGGCGAGCCCACCGGCGTGGTCATCGCCGACATCGACCACTTCAAGCGCGTCAACGACACGCACGGGCACGACGCGGGCGACGCCGTGCTGGTGCACGTGGCGCGCCTGCTGGCCGCCAACTGCCGCGAAGCCGACCTGCTGGCGCGCTGGGGCGGCGAGGAATTCCTGCTGGTGCTGGCCGGCAGCGACGCCGAGGCCAGCCGCACGCTGGCCGAACGTGTGCGCCGGCTGGTGGCCGACTCCCCCGTGGCCGTGGGTGAAGTCAGGCTGCCGGTGACGCTTTCTTTCGGCGTCACGGTGGCGCAGCCCCACGAGGGGCTCGACGAAGCCATCGCCCGAGCCGACCGCGCGCTCTACGCCAGCAAGACCGCCGGGCGCGACCGGGTCAGCCTGGTGGGCTGAGGCCCGGCGCTTCACGTTGCTGGCGCTGCGTGGGCCGCGCATGGCCGGTCGGTGTTGACCAATTGTTTCCAAGTGTATAGATTCGGACGCTCTTTGCACATGGCAGCTGTTGGACTGGCATGTGGCAGGAAGATGCAAGAGGAGTCCACATGGCCGTATCGGATTGGCGGGCCAAAGCCATCAGGCGAAGTGCGCTCGCCGTGGCCGGGTTCGCGTTCGGCACGGCCGCGCACGCGGACTGGGTCATTGCGGCCGGCTCCGTGTCCGACATGGGCGGAGGCACCGTCACGCTGGGCTGCACCGACCTGTACGTGGCTGGCACGCTGACCGTCGGTGCCGGTGGCAGCCTGACCGACGTGCGCAGCGTCTTCATCGAACCCGGCGGCAGCCTGCAACTGGACGGCGGCAGGCTGGAGCTGGCGCAGCAATGGGTGAACCAGGGCAGCCTCAGCACAGGCGGTGGCCAGGTGCTGCGCGCGGACAGCGCCACTTGTCCGGCCGCGGGGCCGCTGGGCCCCATCGGCATGGATGCTGTGGGCGTGCCCACGCTGAGCGAAGCCGCGCTGGCCTGGCTGGCCGCCATGCTGGGCTGGCTGGGCCTGCGCTCCCGCCGTCGCTCGTCTTCACCGCGTTGAACCACGGATTTCCGGAATGGAGCTTCCCATGACCCATCGAACTGGCTGGCTGCTCGGGCTCTCGGCCCTGTGCGGGCCGGCGCTTGCGGCAGACGTGACGCTGACACCGCCTTCCGGCGGCAACGTGGTGATCAATTCCGACACTGGTACGCCAGGCCTGATCGTGGCACCTGGCCAGCAGGTGCAGGTGCCGGGACTCGCGGGTGCTCCCACCTATTCCAGCGTGGTGTGCCGCGACGCCAGCGGCGTGCTGGGTCAGTGTGATCCACAGGCCCTGGTCGGCCCGACCGGGCCCACCGGTCCCACTGGGCCGCAGGGCGCCACGGGACCGACCGGTCTGCAAGGGCCCGCGGGCGCGACCGGCCCCGCCGGACCTGCTGGTGCAACCGGTCCCCAGGGCCCGATCGGGCCGACAGGCGCCCAGGGCCCCACGGGTGCGACGGGAGCCCAAGGCCCGGTCGGGCCGCTGGGCCCGACGGGGCCCCAGGGCCCGGCCGGCTCGGGCATCGTGGGGCTTACCGAGGTGCGGCACGGCTGCTTCAACGGCGCCGGCGCGCCGCAGACTGGCAGCGGTTACACCGTGAGCCGCAGCGGCAACAGCTACACCGTCACCTTCGCCACGGGCATGGGGGGCACCTACAGCCTGATGATGGATGGCCGCGCCAGCAATGGCCGCAGCCTGGCCATGGGCGCCACCACCACCGCCGGTGGCGCCACCCTGAACGTGAACTGGCTGGAAGCCACCGAGTCGGTGGCTTCCATCTGTTTCCTGGCCGCGCGTTGACAACCCCTTCAGGCAGGAGCCTTTTCATGCAAGCACGCCAAGACATGTTTTCGGGCCGCCGCAGCGGCCGGCTTCAGCACCCGGCACGCCAGGCCATCGTCGGGCTGCTGCTGGCGGCCGCCGGTGTGCCGATGGCCTACGGACAGGCCACGGAGCCGTTTCTCGGCCAGCTCGCGCTGCTGCCTTACACCTTCTGTCCGCGCGGCTGGACGGAGGCCAATGGCCAGCTAGTGGCGATTTCATCGAACACGGCGCTGTTCTCGCTGCTTGGCACCACCTACGGCGGCGATGGGCGTACCAACTTTGCGCTGCCCGACCTGCGCGGCCGCGTGCCGCTCGGCCAGGGCCAGGGCCCCGGGCTGTCGAGCATCCAGCTGGGCGAGCAGAGCGGGGCCGAGTCGGTGACGCTGATGACCAACCAGATGCCGATGCACACGCACGCGCTGCAGGTCAGCAGCCAGGCGGCCACCCACGCCGCACCCGCCAACACCCGTGTTCTGGCGGCCACCCAGAACGCCGGCAGCTACGTGGCCGCGGCGCCGGACACCACCCTGGCGGCGGGCAGCGTGGGTGTTTCGGGCGGCGGTCAGCCGTTCTCGGTCCGCAATCCGTACCTCGGCATGCGCTGGTGCATTGCGTTGCAAGGCATCTTCCCGTCGAGGAACTGACACCGTCGGTTCAGTTCGACCGCCTCAACCCGCCAGGCCCTCCACCAGCAGCCGCACGCGGCGCACGCCTTGCCATTCGTCGGCCTCCAGGCGGAAGGCCAGATGGGCGCGCGCGGGCAGGGGTTCGGTGTGGCCGAACCAGATGCCGTCCACCGGCTGGCCCTGGTGGCGCAGTTTCAGGGCCAGGTGTTTTTCGCCGACCAGGCGCTGGCCCAGCACCTCGACTTCCTCGTTGAACACCGGCGCGGCAAAGCCCTGGCCCCAGACGGCCTGGTGCAGGGTGTCGACCACGTCGGGGCGGCGGTATTCGGCCGGTAGTGGGCCGTCGGTGGCGAGGCGCCGGGTGAGGGTGGCCGCGTCCAGCCATTCGGTGGCCACCTGCTGCAGCGCCTGCTCGAAGACCTCGAAATGCTCTTCGGCAATGGTGCACCCGGCCGCCATGGCGTGGCCGCCGAACTTGAGCAGCACGCCGGGGTGGCGCTTGGCCACCAGGTCCAGCGCGTCGCGCAGGTGGAAGCCGGCGATGGAGCGACCGGAACCCTTCAGCTCGTGCCCGCGCCCCTCGGCGCCGCTGGGCGCGAACACGAAGGTGGGGCGGTGCAGCTTGTCCTTCAGCCGCGCGGCGACGATGCCGACCACGCCTTCATGGAAGTCCGGATCGAACACGCAGAGCGCGGCGGGCGGCTCGGCGGCCGGGTCGAACAGGCCCTCGGCGATGCTCAGCGCCTGCTCGCGCATGCCACCCTCGATCTCGCGCCGCTCGCGGTTGATGCCGTCCAGCGTGCGCGCCAGCTCGTCGGCGCGCGCGGCGTCGTCGGTCAGCAGCAGCTCGATGCCCAGCGTCATGTCGGCCAGCCGGCCGGCGGCGTTGATGCGCGGGCCCAGAGCGAAGCCGAAGTCGAAGGTGCTGGCCTTGCGCGCATCGCGCCCGGCCACGGCGAACAGCGCTGCCAGGCCGGCCGGCATCTGCCCGGCGCGGATGCGCCTGAGGCCCTGCGCCACCAGGCGGCGGTTGTTGGCGTCCAGCCGCACCACGTCGGCCACCGTGCCGAGCGCGACCAGGGGCAGCAGGGCATCCAGCCGCGGTTGAGCCGCCGCATCAAAGGCGCCGCGCGCGCGCAGCTCGGCGCGCAGCGCCAGCAGCACGTAGAACATCACGCCCACGCCGGCGAGCGATTTGCTCTCGAAGCCGCAGCCAGGCTGGTTGGGGTTGACGGTCACGTCCGACGCGGGGAGCGTGTCGCCCGGCAGGTGGTGGTCGGTCACCAGCACCTGCAGGCCGGCGGCGCGGGCGGCCGCCACGCCGTCCACGCTGGCGATGCCGTTGTCCACGGTGATCAGCAGCTCGGCGCCGCGGGCGGCCACGCGCTCGGCGATCGGCGGGGTGAGGCCGTAGCCGTCGACCACGCGGTCGGGCACCAGGTAATCGACGTGCGGCGCGCCCAGCAGCTTCAGGCCGCGGATGCCGACGGCGCAGGCGGTGGCGCCGTCGCAGTCGTAATCGGCCACGAAGCACAGCCTGCGGCCGGCGGCGATGGCGTCGGCCAGCAGCACCGCGGCCTCGCGCGTGCCCTTCAGCTGGGCGGGCGGCAGCAGGCGCGCCAGGCCGTCGTCCAGGTCGTCGGCGCTGGCCACGCCGCGGGCCGCGAACAGGCGCGCCAGCAGCGGGTGCACGCCCGCCTGTTCCAGCGCCCAGGCGGTGCGCGGCGGTACGTCACGTACTTCGAATTTCATAGCTGCTTGCGCCCGTCAAACAAGGGCTGGAGGTCGATTGGATGCCTGGAACTCGTGCGCTTCCGAAAATGCTCAACCGTTCGCGCTGAGCTTGTCGAAGCGCCGCGCGACGCTTCGACAGGCTCAGCCCGAGCGGCTTCCGGGGCGCGCACGCGCGTCGGCAGGAAGCCCCGCTGGCGGACGGGGTCTGGGCCGTAGCCACGCCGGCGGGTGGCTGCGCCGTACCCATGCCCCCGGCCAGCACGCCGCCGATCCAGCGCGCCAGAGCGTCCGCCACTTCGGCGGGGTGGGTCATGGGCCACATGTGGGTGCGGCCGGGTACGGTGACGGCTTGGCCGCGCGGCGCTGCGGCGGCGAAGCGCCGGGCCTGCAGGTGGATCTGGTCCCAGCGCCCACCCAGCACCAGCACCGGGCAGGCCACGCGGCGCAACTGCTGCGAGCCGCAGTGGCGCATGACCTCGGCCCAGGCGGCCGGCACCTGGTCGAAGTATTCGCCGTCGGCCTGGATGGCGGCCCACACGCGCGGGTCGGCCACGCGGCCGAGCGTGAGCGCGTCGAAGCGCCGCATGCGCGCCGGGCCGGCCAGCGCCCACAGCCGCGCCATCAGCCGGTAGACGATGGCGCCGGGGCCGGCGGGCTCGGTGGCGCTGCCGATCAGCGCCAGGCCGGCCAGGCGCCGCGGGTGCCGCTCGGCGTAGCTCATGCCCACGAAGCCGCCCAGCGAGTGGCCGGCCAGGAACACCGGGCGCTCGGCCGCGCTCTCCATCAGGTTTTCCACCACGCGCACGGCGGCGTCCAGGGTGAAGGGCTGTTCGGCGCGCGTGCCGTGGCCGGGCAGGTCGGGCGCCACCACGTCGGCCACGCCGGCGAGCCGCTCGGCATAGGTCGCCCACTGCGCGCCCGTGAGGCGCGTGCCGTGCAGCAGGATCAGCAGCGGTATGTTTTTCATAGCTGGCTGCGCACGTCGTTCAAGGCCTGGCGGCCGAAAAGGCTTGAAATCCTTTGCCACAGGCCGCCATTGCCGGAAGCCAGCGTGACGGCGCGGAGCGGGCCGCTGAGCGTGAGCCGCACCGGCTCGCCAGCGCGCAGCGCGGCCAGCAGCGGCGCAGCCAGCTCGGCGTCGATGGCCTGCCAGGCAGCCGCGTGGGCGGCCGGGTCGGCAGCGGCTTCGCCCTGCAGCAGGCGGGTGAGTTGGGGCGCCACCAGCACGTCGCGGCGAGGGCGCAGGGCGGCTTCCAGCACGCCGGCGCCGCTGATCCAGACCGCGTTGACCGGCAGTTGCCGCGCCGCCTCGCGCGCCTGGTTGACGGGGTGCGCGGCCAGCAGCATCTCCAGCTCGCTCTGCAGCCGCGCCAGCAGGCGCTGGCGGGCCGGGTCGTCCGCCTGCACCAGTTCGGCGCGCGAGAGGCGCCGGCCGGCCGCGTGTTCCGGCGACAGGGTGACGACGCCGCGCAGCGGCTCGCCCTGGGCCAGCCACAGGCCGGGCGCGGCGTGACGGGCAGCGACGCCGTCTTCGGCCAGCAGCGGGGCGCAGGCGGCCAGCAGGGCCTGGGATGCCGGATCATCCAGTTGCAGCGCCTCGGGCGGCAGCAGCTGGATGGCGTCCATGCCCAGCTGCAGGTGCACCGGCCTGAGCCAGGCGCAGGGCGTGCCGACGGTGCCGCTTTCGAACGCCGCCCAGGGGATGCGGCCTGGCTCGCCGTGCAGGCCGTTGGCGCGGGCCGCGGCCAGCTCGTGCGGGCTGGCGGGGCTGTCCGCGTCCGGCGCCAGCGTGTGTTCCACGCGCAGCCGCGCCAGCAGGGCTGCCAGGTTGGGGAGCGGCGGCAGGTCGGCCGGCACGCCGGGCAACGGCGCGGCGTCGGGAACCAGCAGGTGGCGCAGCGGCTCGGAGACAGGGGGAGCGGGCATCAGGAGCGCATTTTCCTTGATGACACAATCCCCCCATCCCGCACCGCGTTCCCGGCCGCTGCGCCGAGCCCTCCATCCCCATCACCTGTTCATGTCCCAGGCCTGGCCTTACGAAATGCTGCTCGGCTGGCGCTACACGCGCGCCGGGCGCGCCACGCGGCGCAACGGTTTCATCAGCTTCATCTCGGGCGCGTCGATGCTGGGCATCGCGCTGGGCGTGGCGGCGCTGATCGTGGTGCTGTCGGTGATGAACGGCTTCCGCAAGGAAGTGGCGGGGCGCATGCTGAGCGTGATCGCGCACATCGAGGTGTTCGCCCCCGACGGCGCCGCGCTGCCCGACCCGCGCCTCACGCTCAGCGAAGTGCGCCGCAACCCCGAGGTGGTGGGCGCGGCGCCCTTCATCGGCGCGCAGGGCCTGCTGGCGCGCGGCGAAACCATGAAGGGCGCCATGCTGCGCGGCATCGACCCGGCGCTGGAGCCCGAGGTCACCGACGTGGCCGCGCAGCTCAAGGACACGGCGCTGAAGAAGCTCACGCCCGGCAGCTTCGGCATCCTGCTGGGCAGCGACCTGGCGCGCAGCCTGGGCGTGATCGAAGGCGACCAGGTCACGCTGATGGCGCCCAGCGGCCAGGTCACGCCGGCCGGCGTGGTGCCGCGGCTCAAGCAGATGACGGTGGTGGGCACCTTCAACAGCGGCCACTACGAGTACGACTCGGCCCTGGCCATGCTCAACGTGGACGATGCCGCCAGGATCTTCCGGCTGGAAGGGCCGACCGGCGTGCGCCTGAAGCTGCGCGACCCCAACGAGGCGCCCGAGGTCACGCAGCAACTGGCCGGCACGCTCTCCGGCAACCTGCTGATCCTCGACTGGACGCAGCAGAACCGCACCTGGTTCTCCGCCGTGCAGCTGGAAAAACGCATGATGTTCATCATCCTCACGCTGATCGTGGCGGTGGCCGCGTTCAACCTGGTGAGCACCCTGGTGATGACGGTGCAGGACAAGCGCGCCGACATCGCCATCCTGCGCACGCTGGGCGCCAGCCCCGCCAGCATCATGAAGACCTTCGTGGTGCAGGGGGCGCTGGTGGGGGTGATCGGCACGCTGGGCGGGCTGGCGCTGGGCCTGCTGATCGCCTTCAACATCGACGTCATCGTGCCCTTCCTGGAGCGGCTGTTCCACGCCAGCTTCCTGCCCAAGGACGTGTACCTGATCAGCCGCATGCCGAGCGACCCGCAGGCCGGCGACATCGTGCCCATCGCCGTGATCTCGCTGCTGCTGTCCTTCGTGGCCACCATCTACCCGAGCTGGCGCGCGAGCCGGGTGAATCCGGCGGAGGCACTGAGATATGAATAACCCCCCTGAGTCGCTTCGCGCCTTCCCCCCTCTCTCTTCGGGAGGGGGGACAACGCCAGTGCTCGGTGCAAGCCCGAGCACGGCGTTCGCTGGCATCGCCTGCTCCGCGGCGATTGGGGGCCTGCTGCGCGGCCTGCCGGTCTCGGGGGTTGCGCGGGAGGTTGCGCCCAACGCCGGTGTCGGAGAAGCGGGCGGTTCGCTATGAAGTCAGAAGCTGTTCGCGCCGATCCCGCCTGGGCTGGAGCCATCCTGGACGCAGAAGGTATCACCAAGCGCTTCCAGGAAGGGCCGCTCGACGTGACGGTGCTGCAGGGGGTGGACCTGGCCGTGCAGGCTGGGGAGACGCTGGCCATCGTGGGCCAGTCGGGCTCGGGCAAGAGCACGCTGCTGCACCTGCTGGGCGGGCTGGACGCGCCCACCAGCGGGCGCGTGCGGCTGGCGGGGCAGGACTTCGCTGCGCTCTCGCCGGCCGCCCAGGGCGCGCTGCGCAACCGATACCTGGGCTTCGTCTACCAGTTCCACCACCTGCTGCCCGAGTTCACCGCGCTGGAGAACGTGGCCATGCCACTGTGGATCCGCCGCATGCCGCGGCCTGAAGCTGAGCAGGTGGCGCTGAAGATGCTCGGGCAGGTGGGCCTGGCCGAACGGGCCCGGCACCGCCCGGCCGAGCTCTCCGGCGGCGAGCGCCAGCGCGTGGCCATTGCCCGCGCCCTGGTCACGCGCCCGGCCTGCGTGCTGGCCGACGAACCCACCGGCAACCTCGACCGCACCACCGCCGACGGCGTCTACGCCCTGATGCTGCAACTGGCCCGCGAACACGGCACGGCCTTCGTGCTGGTGACGCACGACGACCAGCTGGCAGCCCGCTGCGGGCGGGCGCTGCGGCTGGAGCGGGGGCGGCTGGCGACGTCCTGAGCCCGGCGGCGGCGCGCAACACCGCTCGCTCCGCACCGGCTGCCTGAAGAGGGCTACGCCCCTTTCTCCTCGAAACTTCCCGGCCCCCTGGTACACGTAGGCCCTGCCGGGCTGCACGAGGTATTCCTCGTCGTGGATGTGGACCTTGAAGCGGCTGCCCGAGGCCGCGACCTTGCCGACCTTGCCCTGGGCGACCAGTGTTTTCATGGCGGGGATCCAGTAGACCACGTCGATGTAGTTATAGACACGCACCTCGACGGTCTTGCCGCTGAGGTTCCAGATGGCGGCTTCACCGATGCCAAGAGTCTTCTTGAATTCAGGCCAGGCCTGGGCGATCTGATCCAGAGCCTTGTTCGCGTCCACATTCGCGTTGGCATGGGCCATGTCTGTCTCCTTGCGGTTGGAGGCAGGGCCTGCATGCTTCTGAACTGCGGGTCATGCACACCCCGCCGGGAAATGCCCCCGCCGCCGGTCTGGCCGGCCGCCGGCTCGGGCACCTGAGCCTTGTCGTCCGCCTCCGGCGGGACACCCGTTTGCCGGGCACCATACGCCCCGGGTGGATCATGGTCAACCCGATCCGGGGGACGTCGCGGGGCCGTGCGGCGCCGGCGTTCATTTGGCGTGCAGCTCATGACGGGCTAAGCTGCCTGCATGAACCCGTCCATCAGCCATTGCATCGGGCACCTGCGCTGGCTTCAGCCATTGGCCCTCGGCGTGGCGCTCCTCGCCCTGACGATGGTCAGCGGCTGCGCCGCTCCGGCCGCGGACCCACCGCCGGCCACGCCAGCCATCCGCGGCCTGGAGCCCGGCGAATCGGTGCCCGCCTGGCTGGCGCTGCAACTGCGCGAATGGGCGGCGGGACGGGTGAGCCGGGTGCCGACGGCGGTGTGGCGCTTCGAGCGCGATGGGCAGACGGTCTATTACATCCCCGAGCCGTGCTGCGACCGCTTCAACCGCCTCTACGCCGCCAGCGGCGAGATGCTGTGCGCGCCCAGCGGCGGCTTTCTCGGCCTGGGCGACGGCCGTTGCCCGGGCGCCTTGCCGCCGGCCGGGCAGATGACGCTGGTGTGGCGGCATCCGATGGTGCAGGTGCGCAAGTAGGGGGCTGTGCGCCGCCTGCAGAGTGCTATCAAATAAAGAGCTGTCTGCGCCCGCTGTATCTGGGCTGGAGGCCGATTTCATTCCAAAAAACTTGAAGCACCTGGTGGCAGCAGGTTCAGCCCGCGCCCGCTGCGCGCACGCGTGCGCCCTCGGTGATGCGGTCGTCCGGCTGCACGATCACCTGCTGGCCCTGCTCCAGCCCGCCGGTCACTTGCGCGGCGGTGGCGGAGCGCAGGCCCACCTGGACTTCGGTGCGCCGCGCGCGGCCGTGGTCGATGCGGTAGGCGGCCCAGCCGTCGCCCGCGCGGAACAGGGCGCTGGCGGGCACCTGCAGCACGTCCTGCGCCTGCTGGACGATGAACTCCAGCTCCACCCGGTAGGCGTCGCCCAGGCGCGCCCACTGCTCGTGCGGCGATTCGATGCCGAGGATGACCTTGGTGCGCTGCTCTTCCACGCCCAGCGCCGACACCTTGGTGAAGCCGCCGGGCTCGACCCGCGTGACCTTGGCCTGCAGCACGCCTTCGCCGCCCCAGCGCAGCACACGGGCAGGCGTGCCGGGGGCCAGCCGCACGGCGTCGGTGGAGAGCACGTCGGCCTCGATCTCCAGTTGCGCCGGGTCGCCGATCTCCATCAGCACCTGACCGACGGGCACCGGCGTGGCGCTTTCCAGCGGCCGCTTGAGCACGCGGCCGTCCACCGGCGCGCGCACGGCCACGGCCTTGGCGCGGCCGGCGGCGGGGCTGCTGCGGCCTTCGCCGGCCAGCAGGGCGCGGCTGGCGGCCAGGCGTTCGCCGGTGGCGCGTTCGTCGGCGCGTGCGCCGGCCAGTTCGGCGGCGGTGGTGGCCGCGCGGGTGCGGGCGTTGTCCAGGTCCTGGCGCGACAGCGCGCCGGCGGCCACCACCGTCTGCATGCGCTTCAGCTCGGTGGCGGCCAGGCGCTCGGCGGCCAGCGCGGCGGCCACGCGCTCGCGGGCGGCGGCCAGCTGCGCCTCGCCGGCGCGCACCTCGGCCTCGGCCTGGCTGCGCGAGCGCGGGTCCAGCAGGCCGCTGGTGGCCGGGTCGATCTCGGCCAGCACGTCGCCGGCATGCACGGCATCGCCCGGCTGCAGCGTCACGCGCCGCAGCGTGCCGGCCACCGGCGCGGTGACCACGTAGCGCTGCTTCAGGCGCGTCTTGCCTTCCTCGACGAAGCTCACTTCCAGCGGCCCGCGCGTGACGGCGGCGGCGCTCACCATCTGCTCCGGCTCGCGCAGGCCCAGCCAGGCCAGCACGGCCAATGCCAGCAGGGCCAGCAGCCAGAAGACGATCTTGCGGGGCTTGAGCGTCATGTCAGCGGCGTGCGGTGCCTGGCACCGGCGCAAAGGGTTGTTGCATGGTCTTCATTGTCCATGGGTGGGCATCATTCCCGTGTCTTGAGCACGCCGATCAGATCCAGCCGGCGGATGCGCCAGTAGACCGCCAGCGACGAGAGCACGGCGCTCAGCACCGTGATCAGCGCCGCGAAGGCGTAGCTGGAAGGCGGCAGCACCACCGGCACGCGGTACAGGTCGGACTGCATGCCGCGCGCCAGGAAGGCCGAGAGTCCCCAGCCCACCACGAAGCTGAGGGGGATCGACACCAGCACCAGCAGCGCCAGCTCGCCCAGCAGGATGGTGCTGACCTCACCCTGGGTGAGGCCCAGCACGCGCAGGCTGGCCAGCTCGCGCCCGCGCTCGGACAGCGCGATGCGGGCCGAGTTGTAGACCACGCCGAAGTTGACCACGCCGCCCATCAGCACCGCGATCCAGGTGAACACGCCGGTGAACTCGGCGATGGATTTGAAGAACGCGCGCACCGCGCCCAGCCGGGTTTCGGCGCCGGCCACGCGCGGGCGGCGGTCCAGCTCGTGCAGCACGCGCGTCTGCGCGGCGGCGTCCACCGTGAGCAGGGCGCCGCTGACCACGTCGTCGTCGCCCAGCGCGCGGTTGAGCGCCTGCAGGTCCATGTAGGCGGGCAGGCCGGTGTAGGCCTGCACCAGCTGCACCACCGGCAGCTGCAGCTTCTTCTGGCGGCCTTCCAGCACCTCCACCCACACCAGGTCGCCCGGCTTCACGCCCAGGCGCTGCGCCAGGTAGTCGCCCAGCACCAGGCCGTCCGGCGGCAGCGCCACGCGGCGCAGGTGCATGTCCACCGGTCGCTGCAGGCTGGCGCCGGCGGGCAGGCCCTGGATGCTGGTGAGCGCGCTGTGGTTGTCGTGGCGCAGGCGCACCGGCACCTGGCGCACGCCTTCCACGGCGCGCACGCCGTCGATGGCGGCCAGCTCGCGCAGCGCACCGCGCCCGGTGGGCTCGACGAAGCTGGCGCTGATGTCCTGCTGCTGCGCCAGGCGGAACTCCAGGTCGACCATGTGGAAGATGGAGCCGGTCTGGAAGCGCGCCATCATCAGGATGCCGCCGGCCAGCGCCAGCCCGATCACCGTAAGCAGTGCCTTGCCCGGCCGCCTCTCCAGCTGGCGCCAGATGATGCGCGCCGCCTGCGAGAGCCAGCGCGTCAGGCCCAGGCGCTCGGCCAGGGTGCGGCGGTAGCGCTCGGGCGCCGGCGGGCGCATGGCTTGCGCCACCGGCTCGCCGGCGGCGGCGTACACCGCGCGGCCGGTGCCGCCCAGCGCCGCCAGCAGGCTGATGCCGATGCCGGCCGCCATCACCGGCAGGCCCAGGTGGAAATCCAGGAACGGGAAGCGGAAGTTGATGCGGTACAGCCCCGACAGGTGCTGGCCCAGCCACACGCCCAGGCCCACGCCGATGGCACTGCCCAGCAGGCAGATCAGCGTGACGATCAGCCCGTAGTGCAGCGCCACCTGGCGCGTGGTGTAGCCGAAGGCCTTGAGGATGGCCACCTGGTCGCGCTGGGTGCCGATGAGGCGCTTGAACACCACGTTCAGCAGGAACGCCGCTACGCCCAGGAAGATGGCGGGAAACAGCCGCGCCATGGTGGCGAGCTGCTTGAACTCCTGGTCCAGGAAGTGGTGCGAGAGCTGGTCCGCCCGGCCGGTGGCGCCGCGGCTGCCGTAGCGCGCCAGCAGGCGGTCGAGCGCGTCGATCACGTCCTGCTCATGGGCGCCGGGGGCGAGCTTGATCACCGCCTGGTTGAAGGCGCCGTTCATGTCCAGCGCCGCCGCCAGCGCGCGCCGGTGCGCCCAGACGATGGCGTAGCGCTCGTAGTCCGGGAACATGGAGCCCGGCTTGATCTGGTAGAGGTATTCCGGCGACGAGGCAATGCCCACCACGGTGAACCACTGCGCGCGCCCATACACGGTGGCGCGCAGGCGCTCGCCGGGTTTCAGGTGGTGCGCTTCGGCGAAGGCGTCGCTCACCACCACCTCGTCCTGGGCGAAGGGCGCGGGCAGGCGGCCGGCGCGCAGGTACAGCAGGTTCTGCCGCGGCTGGCCGCTGTCGGGCAGCGATTGCAGGAGTGCTTCCACCGGCTCCCTGAAGCTGGTCAGCTGCAGCTTGCCGGCGGTGGCCACGCGGGTTTCCACCTCGGCCACGCCGGGGATGTCGGCCAGGCGGTCGGCCAGGTTGTCGGGTGCACGCTTGAGCTGCACCCAGACGTCGGAGAAACGGTAGTCCTGGTACAGCCGCGCGCGGGTCTGGCGCAGCGAATCCAGCGTGGCCTGCGACATCACCAGCATGGCGATGCCGGCGGCGATCACCAGCGCGATGGCCAGGGCCTGCCCGCGCAAGTGCCACAGGTCGCGCAGCGCCTTGCGGTCGAGCGCCTTCACCAGTGCAGCTCCCGCGCGGCGATGCGCTGCTGGTTGAGCTGCTCGCGCACGATGCGGCCGTCCTGCATCCACAGCACGCGCTCGGCCATGCGGGCGATGTCGGCGTTGTGGGTGATGACCACGGTGGTCGTGCCCATCTCGCGGTTCACGCGTTCCAGCGCCTCCAGCACGCGCACGCCGGTGGCGGAGTCGAGCGCGCCGGTGGGTTCGTCGCACAGCATCACCACCGGCCGCTTGGCGATGGCGCGGGCGATGGCCACGCGCTGCTGCTCGCCGCCCGAGAGCTGGGCCGGGAAGTGGTCCAGCCGCTCGGCCAGGCCGACCAGCGCCAGCGCGTCCTCCGGCGGCATGGGGTGGGGCGCGATCTCGGTGACGATGGCCACGTTCTCGCGCGCCGTGAGGCTGGGGATCAGGTTGTAGAACTGGAACACGAAGCCCACGTGCTCGCGCCGGAAGCGCGTCAGCTCGGCGTCGCCGGCGTGGGTGAGGTCTTCGCCGTGGTACCAGACATGACCGTCGGTCGGCGTGTCCAGCCCGCCCAGGATGTTCAGCAGCGTCGACTTGCCGCTGCCCGATGGGCCGAGCATCACCACGAACTCGCCGCCGCGCAGCTCCAGGTCGATGCCGCGCAGCGCCTGCACCTGGACATCGCCCATGGTGTAGACCTTGGTCAGCCCCTCGGCGCGGAAGATGACCTCGCGCTGCGCCGCATCGTTCATGCGGTCATGCTAGCAGGGGCCGAAGGCAGGTTCGACGAGGATTGGAATTGCTTTCAAAACAATAGCTGCCAGCGCCCTCCAACAAACCGCAAAGCGGCTTTTTCCCCTTGAAATGTGGCCCGGATTGCTGGCGGCCCGGCACAGGTAACCGTGACGGCTTGGCCGCCGGGGAGGGGCGCTTGGCGCGCCTGTCTCGCGGTCCCTATACTCCCGTGCATTGTCAACAATCTGCGATTGGCACGCTGCCATGGCCACTTCCTCCTCCGACCAGGAGATCTTCGATCGCTGGGAGCGTTCGATCCAGTTCCGACTGCTGGCCGACAGCATCGAGCCCACGCTGTCGGTGCCGGAGCAGGTGGCCGCCAGAGTGGGCGACCGCATCATTGCGGGGCAACTCGCTCCCGGCGCGCGGATCGGAGAGCAGGAACTGGCGGACGAATTCGCCATCAGCCGCGGCCCCGTGCGCGAGGCCATCCGCATCCTCGAGCGCGAGGGCCTGGTGGTGGTGATGCCGCGGCGCGGCGCGGTGGTGACCAGCCTGTCGGCCAGGGAACTGCAAGAACTGTTCGAGATTCGCGCCGGCCTGTTCGAGATTGCCGTGCGCAAGGTGGCCGTGACCCAGCCGCCGGAGCTGCTGGCCGTGCTGCGTGCCGGCGTGGCGCGGCTGGAGGCGCTGGCGGATACGCCGGATGGGGGCGACGCCTATGCCGAGACGACGTACCGGCTGATCCAGATCAGCGCGCACTTCGCGGGCAACGAGCGCCTGCGCCGCACCATCGCGGCGTTGTCTCTGCAAAGCCTGCGCTACAGCAAGCTGGGGCTGGCCTCGGTCGAGCGGCGCCAGCGCTCGGCCCGGTTGTGGCGCGATGCACTGGAGGCCATGGAGCGCGGCGATGCCGAGCAGATGGTGATGCTGGCGCGCCAGCGCACCGAGGAATCGGCCGACGAGGCGGCCCGGCTGCTGGAGCAGCGCCGCGGCTGAACCTCAGCCGGCCTGGGTGCCGGCCAGGAAGCGCTCCCGCAGGCCGGTCTTCTGCACCTTGCCCGCCAAGTTGCGCGGCAGCGCGTCTGCAAAGACGATGTGGCGCGGCTTCTTGTAGCCGGCGATGCGTTCGGTGCAATGCGCCATCAGCGCCTCCGCGCTGGCGTTCATGCCCATGCGCAACACCACCACCGCTGCCACCGCCTCGCCCCACTCGCTATCGGGAAGGCCCAGCACGGCCGATTCAGCCACCGCGGGGTGCGCGTCCAGCGCGTCCTCGACTTCGCGGGCGTACACGTTGAAGCCGCCGCTGATGATCATGTCCTTGCAGCGGCCAACGATGTGCAGGAAGCCGTGGCGGTCGAAGCGCCCCAGGTCACCCGTGTGGTACCAACCGTCGCGCACGGATTCGGCCAGCAGATCGGGCCGGCGCCAGAAATCGACCTTGCCGATGCCTTCGTGAGCGATGGTGATTTCGCCCACCTCGCCGTTCGGCACCTGTTGCCCGGCGGCACCGCGAAGCACGATGCGCACGTTTGCGGTCGGTTTGCCGCAGGAGCCGATCGCTTCGTCGGCGCCGGTGTCGCTGTCGCCCACATGTTCGTGCGGGTACAGGACGGTGAGCGGCTGCACGGCCTCGGTCATGCCGTACTGCTGGCGCAGGATAGGGCCGAAGATGGCCTGTGCCCGGCGGATCAGCCCCACTGGCGTGGGTGCGGTGCCGTAGTGGATGCGCTTGAGCGACGACCAGTCACTGCGGGCGCCGCCCTCGATGGCTTCCACTAGGCGGAGCATCATGGTGGGCACCAGCATCAGGTGCGTGATGCGTTCGCGCTCGATGGTGGCCAGCAGCGAGGCAGGGTCGAAGCGGTCCTGGATCACGTTGCGCGCGCCGCGCAGGAAGCAGGGAAACAGGTACACGCCCGCCGCGTGCGTCAGCGGGCCGACGTGCAGCATGGCGTCATCCACCGACAAGCCGTATTCCATCGCCAGGAAGTGGTTGGTCAGGCGCGCCTGCCAGCGCTCCAGCGAGTAGGCTACACCTTTGGGCCGGCCAGTGGTGCCGCTGGTGTAGGCGATGCGCATCAGGTGGTCCGGGCCGATCTCGATGGCCGGTGCCTGCTCACTGGACGTCGCAGCCACGCTCTGGAAATCCTGCACGCCGGGCGCGCTCACGCCCAGGCCGAGCACATGGCGCAGCCGCGGCAGTCGCATGCCGGCGGCGGCCACGAAAGCAGTGGCCTGTGCGGCAAACTGCGGGCCGACCAGTACCGCGCTGGCCTCGGCGTCTTCCAGAATGTCCAGGTGCTCGGCCAGCGTGTGGCGCGCGTTCAGCGCCACGTAGGTCAGGGCTGATTTCTCGGCGCCGAACAGGCTGTCAAGGCTTTCCACCGAGTTGTCCAGCAGCACGGCGAAGCGCTCGCCCGGCGAGAGATCGAGGGCGAGCAGTGCCTGCGCGAAGCGGTTGCTGCGCGCTTCCACCTCGAGGTGGGTGTAGGTCTGGTCGCGGAACACCAGCGAGGGCCGATCGCCGTGCTGGGCCGCGGCCCAGCTCACGAGGCGGCCGGCGATCATTCGATCACCACGACATCCTGCCCTTCGGCAACGCTGTCCCCTTCGTTCACCAGCAGCTGCAGGACGGTGCCCGCGCGCGGCGCGGTGACGGGGATTTCCATCTTCATGCTTTCCAGCACGAGCAGGGTCTGCTCCTCGGTCACGGCGTCACCTTCGCGCACTTCGATCTTCCACACGGTACCGGTGACTTCGGAGGGCAGTCGGGTCTGGGGCATGGCTCTTGTCTCCTTGGGGTTGGGGAATACACGGATCATATTAGACATTAAGATTGTTGACAATAATGATGCTGAGTGATTCAATCCAATTTCTCAAGACCACCCTGACAACGGGGCGCAAGGCCCCGGACAACACCGAGCAAGGAGATGAAATGAAGGTCCGAACCATGATGGGCATGCTGGTCGGCACACTGATGCTAGCGGGCGCGGCCTTGGCGCAATCCGCGTGGAAGCCCACCGAGCGGATCAACTACATCGTGGGGGTCGCTCCTGGCGGCACGGTGGATCTGTACGCCCGCGCCATCAAGGACGGGTTGGAGCGCCTCAAGCTCGTCAATGGCCAGACCGTCCTGGTCGAGAACAAGGTAGGCGCCGGCGGAGCGCTGGCTCTGGGGCTGCTGAAGAGCAACAAGGGCAATGCCCACTACCTGGCAACGTTCCACACCGGGGCCATCGCCGGTGCGGTGACCGGCCTCATCAAATCGGATCCGCGCGAGTTCGTGCCGGTCGCGATGATGGTGGAAGAAACCTCCCTGGTGGCCGTGCGCGCCGATTCGCCGCTCAAGACGGGCACGGATCTGGTGGATGTGCTGAAGGCCGATCCGACCAAATTGCGCATCGCCGTCGCTCCAGCTCTGGGCCAGAACGTCCACATGGCCATCGCCAAACCGCTGAAGGTGGCGGGCGTGGCGATCGACAAGCTGACCATCGCGCCGTTCCGCTCCTCGGGCGAATCGGTGACGGCGCTGATCGGCGGCCACGTGGACGTGGTGTCGGCCACGGCGCCGGTCATCCTGCCGCAGGTGGCCGCAGGCAAGCTGCGCATCATCGCCAGCGCTGCGCGCGATCACGGCACTGGCGCGCTGGCCGGCGTAAAGACCTGGCGCGAGCAGGGCGTGCCGGCCGACTACGTGAGCTACAACGGCGTGATGCTGCCGCCCGGTGTGAACGCCGATCAGATCGCCTACTGGGAAGCGGCCTTGCGCCGCGTGTCGCAGGACAAGCAATGGCAGACGCTGGTCGACAATTCCGGCAACAGGCCGATTTTCCGCGGCTACGTCGATTCGCACCGCTACCTGATGAGCGAATGGGACACTGCCACTGAGCTGGCGGCGTCGCTCGGCTTGGGGAGCGCGCGGTGAACGCGCGTCACGGCGCCGTGTTCGAGCCCGGTGGCGAATGGGCGGTGGAACTGGCCGAGTTGCAGGCACGCCGTGCCAGCGCGCTGGCCATGGGCGGGCCGGAAGCGCTGGCCAGGTTCAAGGCCAGCGGGCGCATGAACGCGCGCGAGCGCATCGACGCGCTGGTGGATGGCGGCAGCTTCCACGAGATGGGCGCATTGGCCGGCAAGGGCCATTACGACCACGAGGGGCGCTACCAGCGAACCGACCCGACCAACGCCATCGTCGGCACCGGGCGCATCGCTGGCCGTAAGGTGGCGCTGCACGTGGATGATTTCACCATTAGGGCGGGCAGTTCGGAAGGCACCATCGCCGACAAGTGGATCTACATCGAGCGCCTGGCCTTGCAACTGCGCATGCCCCTGGTGCGGCTGGTGGATTCCGCCGGTGGCAGCGTGAAGCTGCTGATGCAGATCGGCGGCACCAAGATCCCGGAATACACCACCTGGCCGGCGCAGGACCTGCTCAAGACGGTGCCGGTGGTGGGAGTGGCATTGGGTGCCTGCGCCGGGCAGGGGGCCATCAAGGTGCTGTCTTCGCATTTTTCCGTGTTGGTGCGTGAGCAGGCACAGGTCATGGCGGCGGGCCCGCACGTGGTGCGCCAGGCGTACGGCCAGGAGGTGGACAAGAACGACCTGGGGGGCTGGAAGGCGCATCGCAAGAGCGCGCTGGTGCACAACGAGGCGGTCGACGAGGCCGACGCGCTCGCTCAGGTCAAGCGCTTTCTCTCCTACCTGCCCCGCAGCGTGCATGAACTGGCGCCGGTGCTGCCGTGCGACGACGACCCGAACCGCGCCGACGACTGGCTGAAAGACGCCGTTCCGCGCGACCGGCGCAAGATCTACGATCCGCGCAAGATCCTGGCCGCGGTGTTCGACCAGGGCAGCCTGTTCGAGATCGGCCGCTGGCAGGGGGCTTCGGTGATCACCATGCTGGGCCGCCTGAACGGCGTGCCGGTGGGCGTGATCGCCAACGATCCTAAGGCGCAGGGCGGTGCCATGACGCTGCAGGCGGCCTACAAGATGGAGCGCCATACCAAACTGTGCAGCCTGTTCGGGCTGCCGGTGGTGAACTTCGTCGACCAGCCGGGCAACGCCACCGGCCTGGAGGCCGAACTGGCCGGCACGCTGCTGGGTGCCACGCGCGTGGGCGAGGCGCTGGCCGAATGCCGCTCGCCCTGGGTGTCGATCCTGATGCGGCGCTGCTTCGGCATGGCGGGTGCGCTGCACGGCCCCAAGGGTGGCGACCGGCTCAACCACCGCTTTGCCTGGCCTTCGGCACGTTGGGGCTCGATCCCGATCGAAGGCGGTGTGATGGCAGCGCACAAGGCCGAGATCGAAGCGGCGCCGGACCCTGCAGCCAAGCGCACCGAACTGGAGGCGCACTACGTTGCCATGACGTCGCCGTTTCGCACGGCGGAGAAATTCGGCGTGCTGGACATCATCGATCCGCGCGAGACCCGCCGCGCGCTGTGCGACTGGGTCGATGACGCCTGGTACGTGGTGCGCGGCGACCTGCCCTTGCGGGCGGCGGCAGCCGGCGTTTGAAGAGGCGGCTTCTCCGGCGGCGGGCCGGAGATATCAAAACAATAGCTGCCTGCGCCCGTCAGCAAAGGGCTGGAGGCCGAAAAGGCTCGTAAAAAGCCTTACAGCACCCGACCAAACCAGAGCATCGACAGGCCGGCCGCCAGCACGGCCAGCACGGCGCCGGCCAGCGCGAGCAGGGAGGAGATCTCGGTTTCCTTCTTCTCCAGCGTCAGCCGGCTGGAGAGGTTCTGGTAGACCTTGTTCAGATCCTGCGCGGTGCCGGCGTAGTAGTACTCGGCGGCGGTCTTCTGGGCGATGGCCTTGAGGGTTTCCTCGTCGAGCCGCACGCGCATCGACCAGCCTTCGAAGCCGATGGTCTCGCCCTCGACCGTGCCGATGCCCACGGTGTACACGCGCACGCCGCGGTCGGCGGCCATCTTGGCGGCGTCCAGCGGGTCCACGCCCACGGTGCGCTGGCCGTCGGTGAGCATGATGATGGCGGCCGAGTTGTACGAGCCCGGCGCCACGGGGATGAACTCCTTCTGCTGCGGCTCGGGCTGGTCGAGCGAGCGGCCGATGGAGCGCATGCGGTCCATGCTGAGTTGGCGCAGCTCGATGCCGGCATCCGGGAACAGCGTGGCCAGCGAGATGACGATGGCGTTGCCTGTGGCCGTGGCGCGCTGCAGCTGGAAGCGGTCGATGGCGGTGACCAGGTCTTCGCGGTTCAGCGTGGGCAGCTGCGCCACCTGGGCCGAGCCGGCGAAGGCGACGATGCCGACCTTCACGTCGCGCGGCAGATCCTTCAGGAAAGCCTTGGCGGCGTTCTGCGCGGCCACCAGGCGGTTGGGCTCGACATCGGTGGCGCGCATGCTGCCCGACACGTCCATCGCCAGGATGATGGTCTGCTGGTTGGAGGGCAGGGCGATCACCGCCACCGGCCGCGCGCTGGCCAGCAGCAGCAGCGTGAGCGCGGCCAGCAGCAGCAGCGGCGGCAGGTGCCGGCGCCAGCCCGGGCCCTTGCCCGCCGCCTCGCGCACGATGGCCAGGCTGGCGTAGCGCACCGCCAGCTTGCGCCGGCGCCCCTGCAGCCACAGGTAGAGCAGCACCAGCACCGGGATCAGCAGCAGCAGCCACAGGAACTGCGGCCACAGGAAACTGGGCCGCGGCACCCCCGCCGGCCAGTGCAGCTGGCTGGCAAGGCCCGTGAGCCAGGTCTTGAGCGCGGTCAGGTCCATGGTGCCAATGATTCTTGCAGATCAGCCGGCCTGGCGCAGGTGCGCCGCCATCCCGCCGCTGGCCAGCCGGGTGCGCTGGCGGCGCAGTTCGACGAAGCGCACGATGGCCTCGGCAAGGTCATCGTCGGTGGAAAGCTCCAGCGCGTCCACGCCGGCGCTGGCCAGCGCGGTGCGCAGGTCGGCCTCGCGCTGGGCGGAGAGGGCGGCGAAGCGCTTGCGGAAGCGCGGGCTGGCGGTGTCGACCAGCAGCTGCTCGCCGGTTTCGGCATCGCGCAGGGTCAGCAGGCCTAGGTCCGGCAGTTCCAGCTCCAGCGGGTCGTTCAGGCGCACGGCCACCACATCGTGGCGCAGGGCGAGCTGGCCGAGCGGCCGCTCCCAGCCAGGTTCGCTGATGAAGTCCGACACCACGAACACGGTGGCGCGCCGGCGGATGGCGTGGGCCGCGGCGTTCAGCAGGTCGGCCAGGCGGGTGGCGCCGGCCCGGCTGGTGGTATTGGGTGCGGCCAGCCCGGCCCGCTGGGCGGCGTGCAGCAGGCGCAGCACCTGGCGGCGGCCGGTGCCGGCGGGGATCACGGCCTCCACGCCCTGGCCGTAGAGCACCGCGCCCACGCGGTTGCCCTGGCGCGTGAGCAGGCGCGCCAGCACGGCGGTGAACTCGGCCGAGATCTGGCGCTTGCGGCGCTCGCCGGAGCCGAAATCGACCGAGGGCGAAAGGTCCAGCAGGAACCAGGCGCTCATCTCGCGGTCTTCGGTGAACACGCGCACATGCGGCGTGGCGGTGCGGGCGGTGACGTTCCAGTCGATGTGGCGCACGTCGTCGTGAAGCTGGTATTCGCGCAGGTCGGCCAGATCCAGCCCGGTGCCGCGCATCAGGGTACGGTGCTGGCCCTGCAGCAGGCCGTCGAGCCGGCGCAGCACCGTCCATTCCAGCCGCCGCAACACGCGCTCGGCGCCGGGCGCAGCCGCCGGCCCGCCCGATTGCGGCGGGTTGGGGACGGCGTGGGGCCGTGCCTCAGGCCTGCGAAACCAGCTGCTCATGGTGCAGGGGCTTGGGTGGCGCGGGCACCTTGGCCATGATGCGCGCGACGATGGCGTCGGGCGTGAGCTCCTCGGACAGTGCCTGGTAGGTGAGCACCAGGCGGTGCCGCAGCACGTCGGGCACGAGATCGGTCATGTCCTCCGGCAGCGCGTAGGGGCGGCCGCGCATCAGCGCCAGGGCACGCGCGCCCTCGATCAGCCCGATGGTGGCACGCGGGCTGGCGCCGAAGGTGATCATGGGCACCAGCTCCTTCAGGCCCACGCGCGCGGGCTCGCGGGTGGCGGTGACGAGCTTGACGGCGTACTGCACCAGCGACGGGTCTACATAAACGTCACGGCAGGCGCGCTGCAGGCCGCTCAGCTGGTCGGTGGTGGCAACCTGGTTGACCTCGACTGCCGGCCCGGTCACGCGCTGGGCGATCACGAACTCCTCGTCGGCCGTCGGGTAGTCGACCAGCACCTTCATCATGAAGCGGTCGACCTGCGCCTCCGGCAGCGGGTAGGTGCCCTCGGTCTCGATCGGGTTCTGCGTGGCCATCACCAGAAAGGGTTCGGGCACGAAATGCGTCTGGCCGGCGATGGTGACCTGGCGCTCCTGCATCACCTCCAGCAGCGCGCTCTGCACCTTGGCCGGCGCGCGGTTGATCTCGTCGGCCAGCAGCAGGTTGGTGAACACCGGGCCGAGCGCGGTGCTGAAATCGCCCGTCTTCTGGTTGTAGATGCGCGTACCCACCAGGTCGGCCGGCACCAGGTCGGGCGTGAACTGGATGCGCTTGAACTGGCCCTGCACCACCTGCGCCAGCGTCTTCACCGTCAGCGTTTTGGCCAGGCCGGGCACGCCTTCCACCAGCAGATGGCCGCCGGCCAGCATGGCCACCATCACGCGCTCCAGGAACCGGTCCTGGCCGACGACGACGCGCTTGACCTCGTAGAGGATCTGCTCCATCAGCTCGGCGGTGTCGGCACCGTCGGGGCTGAAAGCGGGCTGGGGCAGGGGGGAGACGTTGTCCATGGGGTTCCGTGGGGCGATGAAAAAGGTCAGAACGGCGGCTGGCCGGCCGCGCCTGCGGCGCTCTCGATGGGCACCGCGAAGCCGATGCCGATGAAGGTGCTGGCTTCGGTGGGGTTAAGGATGGCGGTCACGATGCCGACCACCTGGCCGTCCATGGTCACCAGCGGGCCGCCGGAGTTGCCGGGGTTGGCCGCGGCGTCGAACTGGATCAGGTCCTTGAGCATCTGGCCGCCCTTGGGCGAGCGGAAACCGCGCTTGAGGCCCGACACCACGCCGGCCGACACCGAGGGCCCGATGCCGTAGGGGAAACCCACCGCCGCCACCTGCTCGCCCGGCAGCAGGCTGGCGGACGAGCGCATGGTGGCGGGTTGCAGGTCGTCCGGCACGGTGCGGGCGCGCAACACGGCCAGATCCTTGTCGGGCTCGGCGTTGATGACGAAGGCCTGGCTCTCGGTGCCATCCCAGAAGGTGACGTCGATGCGGTCGGCGCCGTCCACCACGTGGTAGTTGGTGAGGATGGTGCCGTTGTCGATGATGACCACGCCGGTGCCGATGCCGTGGCCGGATTCCTGCGGCGGAGCGCCCTTCTTGCCCTTTTTGCCTTCCATCGTGCCCAGCACCCGCACCACCGAAGGGCCGATGATGCCTGCCGCACGCGCCGCGGGCGAGGGCAGCACGTTGTTCTCCATGGTGTGGATGACGGCGCGGTCGATATCCTTCTGCGTGAGCTGGCGCACCGGCTTCGGCTGCAGCGCCTGGGTCCAGCTCAGTGCCAGCAGCAGCGCCATCACGGCCAGTCCGCCCCAGAGGGCTGCCGGATGCTTCCAAAACAGGAGCTGCCTGCGCCCGCTGCGCAAGGGCTGGGGCCCGATTTCTTCCTGAATCCTGGGTTCAGCGGAGAGTTCGGCGCGGGCGCGGTCTTCGGCCTCGGCCTGGGCCATGGCGGCCTGGTGCCCGGCTGCTGGCCGGGTCGAACGACTGTACAGCGCGGTCCTTCGCATGGCTGGCCCTCGAATGGCGGACGTCCCGCGGCTTGCCCGGCTGGCCTTCGCGCCCACGCCCGCCGGAATGCCGCACCAACGCCCTGATGCGTCGGTCACACAGTATCACGGTTCGCCCCCTTGCGCACGCGTGGCGGGCGGCTGGCGGCCGGCGCGGGCGGCCGCCCTTTGGCATCATGCGGTCATGCCCCGCTGGATCGACACCCACTGCCATCTCGACGCCGCCGAGTTCAGCGCCGACGTGGCGGCCGTGCGCGAACGCGCAGCTGCCGCTGGCGTGGCCACCTGCGTGATTCCGGCGGTGGGCGTGCCCTGGTTCGAGGGCGTGCGCGCGCTGGCGCACCGCTTCGGCGATGCCTACGCGCTGGGCATCCACCCGATGTATGTGGCAGGCGCCGAAGACGATGCGCTGGAACGGCTCGACGCCGCGCTGGCGGCGCAGCGGGACGACCCACGGCTGGTGGCTGTGGGCGAGATCGGGCTCGACTACTTCGTGGGCGAGCTGCGCCAGGGGCCGGCGCGCGAGCGCCAGGAGCGCTTTTTCCGGGAGCAGCTGAGGCTGGCGCGCCGCTACGGGCTGCCGGTGATCCTGCATGTGCGGCGCTCGGTGGACCAGGTGCTCAAGGGCTTGCGCGAGATCGGGGTGCCCGGTGGCATCGCCCACGCCTTTAACGGCAGCGCGCAGCAGGCGCGCCAGTTCGCCGAACTGGGCTTCAAGCTCGGCTTCGGCGGCGCCGTGACCTATGAGCGCGCCACCCGCCTGCGCGAGCTGGCTGCCGCGCTGCCGCTGGAATGGATGGTGATGGAAACCGACGCCCCGGACATCCCGCCGCACTGGTTGTACGCGACCGCCGAACAGCGCGCCGCCGGCCAGGCCCAGGGCCGCAACCAACCGGCGGAGCTGCCGCGTATCGCAGGGGAAATCGCTGCGCTGCGCGGCATGGAAGCAGCGGCATTGGCCGATGCCACCTGGGCGAACGCGTGCGCTGCCTTGCCGCGCCTGCAGCGTGACGTGTCGGAACACGGTGTTGCGGCTGCATCACCGGCGTGAGCCTCTGGCGCGCATTCGGGCAGATCCGTTTGGATTTCACACGCGCCGGCTAGCGCCGCAAGTTCACGCTGGCGAGGGCGGCGTGCCCGAAACTGCAGGATCAGGCGGCAGATCGCCGCAAGGAGAAGAGGTATGGCGAATTCAAGGAGCGCGATGCTCGCCGTGGCGCTGGCCGCCGTGGCGTTGCAGCCGGTTTCCGCGGTGGCTGCCGGCAGCAAGGGCGCGCGCCAGCAGGTGACCAAGGTGTGCCAGAAGGCGATCACGGACAAAGGCTTTGGCGGCTACCGCTATCGGTACCTGCAATTCATGGTGCCAGCCACCGGCGGCTACAGCCTCACAGGCCAGCTGAACAAGGGCCGCAAGCGTCAGGAGTTCAACTGCGTGCTCGACGCCAACATGCGCATCCAGGACCTGGTGCTCAATCCCTTGAGCGACAGCCAATAACCCGATCCCCCGAGGAGAACCCCATGAAACTAATGGACGCCGTGCGCTATGGATTTTCCAACTACGCCAACTTCAAGGGGCGAACAGACCGCCCCACGTTCTGGTGGTGGGTGCTGGCCCTCTTCATCCTGTTTTTCGTGCTCAACCTGGTCGACGCCGCCCTCATGGGGAGCTTTCAGCCCGGCCCCGACGGCAAGCCCACCCCGGGTCAGCCTGTGAGCGCGATCGCCGGGCTGGCGACGCTGCTGCCCAGCCTGGCGATGGCGGTGCGGCGCCTGCACGACGTCGGCAAGTCGGGCTGGTGGCTGCTGCTCGGTTTCGTGCCCTTCGTCGGGCAACTGGTCCTGCTCTACTTCTACGTTCAGCCGAGCAGCCCGAACGCCTTGCCGTCGGCCTGAACCGCCGAGTGCGGGGCTAGGCCTGATCGCTTGAGGCCGCCATCTCCCGGAGCGCTGCCCTGAGCGCTGCGACCGAGGGAATCGCCAACGCGTCTCTGCGCACCGCGAGCACCATGCGGTCTTCAGGGAAGGGCTCTTTCAATTTGACGGCCTTGACGATCCCGAGTGCCTCGTAGTACCGGACCGAGCTGCCCGGCGCAACGGTCACGAACGAGGGGTTGTCCGCCAAAATTGCAAAGCTTGCATGGAACGAGGGTGATTCGATGCCGGGAACGGGCGGCTGCAGGCCCAGGCTCAGGAAGGCCACCTCGAAGGCGCGACGGGTGTAGCTCTCCTTGGGTGCGACGATCCAGGGCTGATCGACCAGCTGAGCCAGATCGACGGATCGTTTCCGTGCCAGGGGCGAGGACGGTGCGCAGGCGATTTCGTAAGGGTCGTTCTGCAGCAGTGAGATGTCGAACTGTCCCATCCAGTGCTCGTCGTCGCGCGGCTCCAGCCGGGTGATCACGCAATCCAGGGCGCCTACCGCCAGGGCGTCCATGAGCCCAGCCACGGTGTCTTCTCGCAACTGGAAGCGCGGCAAGTCGCCTTGTTGGCTCAGGCGCCGGACGAGCCCGGGGAGGGTGGAGATGCCCGCAAGCCTGAGAACGCCCAGGCGAACCAGGGGGCGCTCGTGGGCGGCAGCCAACTGCTCGTCCAGCGCGTGCATCGCGTGAATGGCCAGCCGGCCACGCTCCAGCGTGCGCAGGCCTGCGCTGGTCAACACACCGCCGCGTGTGCTGCGGTCGACCAGCGCGCAGCGCAGCACGGACTCCATTTCCTGCAGCAGCTTGGTCGCCGTGGGCTGGCTGATGCCAAGGGCCTCGGATGCACCAGTCAGGGAGCCCCTGCGCGCAATCTGGTCCAGCAGTTTCAGGTGCCTCAGGCGCAGTCGGTCGGTGCGCGATGGCTTGCTCGTGTCGGGGTCGTTCAAGGGTTGGCTTGCGGAATATTCAAAAATGGAATGACAAAATTCTTAATTCATAGTATTCAAGAAATCCACGTCTCCGCACAATGGCTTATCCGCCAGGTAGCGGAAGAACGCAAGGAGACAACAGCATGAGCTTTCTGGACGAGACCCGTTTTCTTTCTTCATCGCGCGACCCAGCAGGGGCCGACGGTGCAAGGCAAGCAACCCGTGAGCAGGGCGGTAGGCCATGGGGCCGGATTGCAGTGGCGGGGGGCACCGCTGCCTTGTTCGCAACATCACTTCCCGCAATGGCGGACGAGGCCAACTACCCTTCACGCCCGGTGCGCATGATCGTCAGCTACGCGGCAGGTAACGTTACCGACACACTGGCCCGCATCATCACGGATGTCCGAGCTGTACCCGGGCTTTGAGCTGATCACCCCTTGGCTGGGGATCTTCGCCCCGGCCGGGACTTCTCAGGCGATTGTCGACAAGGTCAACCGTGACGTGCGCGAGGTGCTGGCGCGGCCCGAGGTGCAGCAGCGGCTGGCCAAGGCTGGTCTGAGTTCGGCTGACGGCACGCCTGCCGAGTTTGCCGCCACGGTCCGCAAGGACTACGACCGCCTTGGCGCGCTGGTCCGGAAGATGAACCTGAAGGTGGATTGAACATGGTCATCCCTGCCACCGATCCGTTGGAAGCCCGAGCGCAGCCGTCGCCGCTGGCAGGCATCCGGGTTCTCGACCTGACCACCGTTCTGGCCGGGCCTTACTGCACCTACCAGCTGGCTTTGTTGGGTGCCGAGGTCATCAAACTCGAAAGACCAGGAACGGGTGACTGGGCGAGGCAGGGCGCGCGCGTGCAAGGGCTGCCTGAGTTTTCGGCCCAGTTCGTGGCGCAGAACGCCGGCAAGAAGTCGATCGAGCTCGACCTCAAGCAGGCCGACGGTCTGGCGCAGGCGCTGGCGCTGGTGAAGACCTGCGACATCCTGGTCGAGAACTTCTCGCCAGGTGTGGCCGATCGACTGGGAATCGGCTTCGAGCATGTGCGCAAGGTCAAGCCCGACATCGTGTACTGCGCGCTTTCCGGCTACGGCCAGGTGGGGGACATGAGCCAGCGGCCGGCGTACGACCACGTCGTTCAGGCAGCGTCCGGCATCACCATGCTCACGGGGACGCCCGAAACGGTGCCCAACCGCATCGGTCCGCCCATGATCGACTACCTGGCGGGCATCTACGGCGCGTTTGCGGTGATGGCTGGGCTGCGAGAGCGCGACCGGACCGGGGTCGCCCAGTTTCTGGACGTTGCCATGCTGGACGCCGCCGTCGTCGCAATGGCGTCGACGGTGTCGGTCTACGCCAACGCTGGCAAGGTGCCGGTGGCCAATGGCAACACCGCAGCCAGCGGCAGCCCCATGTCCGGCATCTTCAAGACCCGTGAGGGGTTGCTGTCGATGACGGCCAACCAGCATGAGCAGTTCGTGCGCGCGGTTCGGGCCATGGATCTGGGCTATCTGGTGGATGACCCGCGCTTCTGCAACGACGAAGTCCGCTCAGCGCATGGGGTCGAGTTGAAGGCGCTCCTATCGGCCCGTTTGGCCCAGAAATCCGCCATCGAATGGGAGCGGTTGTTCGCGGCCACCCACGTGCCTGCGGCGAAAGTGCGCACCGTGCCAGAGGTATTGTCGGAAGCCCACTTGGCGCAGCGCGGAACGATCAAGCAGGTTGCGGACACCGTTTCGGGCCACGTGTTGGACGTGCCCTCCATCGGCTTCCGATGGAACGGCTGCTCATTGGGGCCATCGTTTGGCCCGCCGCGCCTCGGCGAACACAATGCCAGTCTGTTGAAATCCCAGGAATCGAGCCAAAGCGGCACGGCCTGACGTGTTGGCGGCGCGCTTGGGACCCGAACCAACCGTACGCCAGCGAGTCCGCGAAGGAGCGCAAGAAGAAGCCAGGCCTCGAGCCTGGCTTCGTGTATTGGATGGTGGGTCCTGTAGGATTCGAACCTACGACCTACGGATTAAGAGTCCGCTGCTCTACCAACTGAGCTAAGAACCCATCCTGCCTTGACGGCAACTGTGGTGGAGAGGAGGAGGATCGAACTCCCGACCTCCGCATTGCGAACGCGGCGCTCTCCCAGCTGAGCTACCCCCCCACGCAAGGCGCGTATTCTAGCGCGGCCTCAGCCCGCCGGCGTGAGCAGGCTTTCCATTTGTTGGCGGATCCTGTAGGCATGGGTGCCGGTGTCCATGGCGACGTCGTTCCAGGTCAGGCACTGGCCCTGCGCCACGGGGCGCACCAGCTTCACGTCGTGCGCCAGGCCCAGGGGCAGGCCACCGATGGCGACCGAGCGGCTGGCGGGCTGCAGTTTGCCCCAGACGGTGTAACCGCCTTCACCGTCGAGCACTTCGCCGGGCTTCAGGTCGCGCTTGGCGGTGGCCACCACGTCGGCGTGCCAGCCTGTGGCCACACCGGTGGGCTCGCCACGCAGCGCCACGCTGGCCACGCTCATGCCGACCTCCAGGCCGATCAGGTGCCAGCGCTTGTAGAGCGTGAAGTAGCGGCCGCTGTCGTCGGTCTGGGCGTTGTATTCCTCGAAGCAGTGCTTGATGTAGTCGGTCTCGGCTTCCACCGTCACCCACACGCCCATGCGAATGTCGTAGCCGATCGGCGTGCCATCGGTGCGCAGGCTGGAGATCACTTCCACCATGCCCTTCTTCTCCAGCACGCCGCCTTCGCTGCGCGGGCGGGTGAGGCTGGGAATCTCGTCGATACTGCCCGGCGGGTAGAGCAGACCGCCTGAGGGCACCGCCAGGCCGGTGGCGTTGGCCACGGCCGTGCTTTCGATGGAAGGCTTGCTGCCGTCCAGGAAGCTGTTGAACATCTTGGGGTTCAGGCCGCCGCGCTTGGCCTGCTCGGGCGTGAGGCCGTAGTAGCCCCAGACGGTTTCCGGCGTGGAGGTGCAGAAGTGCGGCAGCCATTTGTGCCCGCGCCCGGCGGCCACCACCGGGAAGCCGCAGGTGCGCGCCCAATCCACCAGGTCGCAGATCAGCGCCGGCTGGTCGCCGAAGGCCAGCGAATAGATCACGCCGGCCTCGGCCGCGCGGCGCGCCAGCAACGGGCCGCAGAAGGCGTCGGCCTCCACCGTCACGTTGACCACATGCTTGCCGTGGGCGAAGGCTTCCAGGCAATGGTCGACGGCGGCGATGGGGTGGCCGGTGCATTCCACCACCACGTCGATGGCGGGGTGGCGCACCATTGCCTGCCAGTCGTCGCCGATGTGGGTGGTGCCGTGCTTCAGTCCCTCGTCGATGGACGTGGCCTGCGTGCGCCCGGCCTCCCAGCCCACGCGTGCCAAGTTGGCTCGGGCGCCGTCCGGCGAAAGGTCGGCGATGGCAGCCAGATGCACGCCCGGCGTGCGCGGCACTTGCGCCAGGTACATGGAGCCGAACTTGCCGGCGCCGATCAGACCCACGCGCACCGGGCGCCCTTCGGCGGCGCGGCGCTGCAACTGCTGGTACAGACTCATCTTGTCTCCGGGAAGGTGTTGCACATTCGCGAGCGGCCGGTGCAGGGCGATCCGGCGCCGGAGCGCGATTGAATCATGCCCGCAGCGGCCTTTCTGGCGCGTCGGCGACGCGGGCTTTCACGCGGCCCGCCCGCCGATGGCGGGCGCAACAGTTTGCGACAATAGCGCCCCATGGCCAGACGACCCGAAATCTCGTGCGGAGACGCGCCCAACACCCAGTGGCTGGAGCGCATGTACAACAACCGCGCGCGGGTGCCCGAATATGGCGACCACTTTGCCCGCTGGGCGGGGGAGTCGGCGCTGGTGCGGCGCAGCGGCCCGTGCGAGATCGACGTCGCCTACGGCGGCGGTTCCAACGAAACTCTCGACGTGTTTCCGGCCGACAAGCCGCGCTCGCCGGTGGTGGTGTTCATCCACGGCGGCTACTGGAAGGGGATGGACAAGTCCCAGCACAGCTTCCTCGTGCCCGCGCTGCGCGCGCTGGGTGCGGCCGTGGTGGTGCCCAACTACGCGCTGTGCCCCAAGATGACGATCCCCCAGATCACCCTGCAGATGGTGCAGGCCACGGCCTGGGCCTGGCGCCACGCGGCCGACTTCAACGGCGACGCGCGCCGCGCGGTGGTGATGGGCCATTCGGCCGGCGGCCAGCTCGCGGCCATGATGCTGGCCTGCGCCTGGCCGGTGGTGGATGCCGCCCTGCCGGCCGATCTGGTCAAGGGTGCGCTCGGTATTTCGAGTCTCTACGACCTGCAGCCGATCCAGCAGACGCCCAGCCTGCAGGAAGTGCTGCGGCTGACGCCGGCCCAGGTGGCGCAGGCCAGCCCGGCAAGGCTGCCGGCGCCGGCGCGCGGGCGTCTGTTCAGTGTGGTGGGGGGCGACGAGAGCGGCGAGTACCTGCGCCAGAACCGACTGATCCAGCAGACCTGGGGCCGCGAGCGCGTGCCGGTGGCGGCGGCGCTGCCGGGGCTGAACCACTTCAGCGTGCTGGAAGCGTTGGCCCGGCGGGGCACCAGGCTGCATGGCCTGGCGCGCCAGCTGCTCGCCTGAAACGCTTCTGAAACTGTAGCTGGTGCCGCCCGCCAGGTGCGGGTCAGAGCCAGATTTTCCTAAAATTCCTGGGAAGGCCGGGCGCCTTCATGCGGCCAGGAAACGCTCGGTCAGCAGCACCCAGTAGGCCGCACCCACCGGGATGTTGGCGTCGTTGAAGTCGTAGCCCGGGTTGTGCACCATGCAGGCGCCGTGGCCGTCGGACGGCCCGTCGCCGTTGCCGATGAACAGGTAGCTGCCGGGCACATCTTCCAGCATGAAGGCGAAGTCCTCGCTGCCGGACAGCGGCTCGGTCTGGCGCTCCACGCGCTCGGCACCCACCAGTTCTTCGGCGACCTGGCGGGCGAACTCGGTCTCGGCCGGGGTGTTGACCAGCACGGGGTAACCGGTCACGGTCTCCATCTGCCAGCTCACGCCGAAGGCACGCGCCTGGGCGTCCACCAACTCCTCGATGCGGCGGCGCAGCGTGGCGCGCACCTCGCGGTCGAGCGCGCGCACGCTCAGCTTGAGCACCGCCTTGCCCGGGATCACGTTGTGCGTTTCACCGGCCTGGAAGGCGCCCACGCTGATCACCGCCATGGCCTTGGGATCGACGTTGCGTGCCACGATGGACTGCAGGCCCAGCACGACGGAGGCGCCGGCCACCACCGGATCCACGCCGAAATGCGGCATGGCGCCGTGCGTGCCCTTGCCGCTGAGCGTGATGGTCAGGCCGTCGGAGGATGCCATGGTGGCGCCCTCGCGCAGCAGCAGCTTGCCCTGTGGCTGGCCCGGCATGTTGTGCATGGCGAACACGGCGTCGCACGGGAAGCGGGTGAACAGGCCGTCGTCCATCATGGCCTTGGCGCCGCCGTGGCCTTCCTCGGCGGGCTGGAAGATCAGGTTCAGCGTGCCGGAAAAGCGCCCCACGGCGGCCAGATGCTGCGCTGCCGCCAGCAGCATGGCGGTATGCCCGTCGTGCCCGCAGGCGTGCATGCGGCCGGCGGAGGTGCTGGCCCAGGGCAGGCCGGTGTCCTCCAGGATGGGCAGCGCGTCCATGTCGGCGCGCAGACCCAGGCGCTGGTTGCCGTTGCCGCGCTTGAGCTGTGCCACCAGGCCGGTGCCGCCCAGGCCGCGCGTCACCTCGTAGCCCCAGCCTTGCAGCCGTTCGGCCACCAGGTCGCTGGTGCGGAACTCCTCATAAGCGAGTTCGGGGTGCTGGTGGATGTCGCGCCGCACGGCGACGAACTCGTCCCCCTGGGCGCGGGTGGCGGCCAGGGCCGGGTGCAGGACGGTGGAAAGCGGTGCGTTCATGCGGAACCTACTGGGGCTGGAGGTTGACGGACTTGGCGATGCTGCGGAACTGCTGGATGCCGTCCGCGTAGGTCTTGTCCAGCTCGGACAGCGGCAGCGGCTTGGCCACCAGCATACTGTTTTCCTCCAGGCCTGCCACCACGCCGGGGTCGGACAAGGTCGCGGACAGTGCCTTGTGCAGCGTCTGCACGATGGGCTCGGGCGTGTTCTTGCGGACGAAGTAGCCGGTCCAGATGGTGAAGGTGAAATCCTTCAGCTGCCTGCTTTCGCCGATGAGCGGGAACTGCTTGCTGCTCTCGCGCCTTTCGGTGTTGAGCATGGCCAGTACCTTGAGCTTGCCCTGCTGGGCGAACTCGGCGTACTGCTTGCCGTACGGAGACAGGAAGATGTCCACCTGGCCGCCGAGCAGATCCTGCGTGGCGGGTGCGCCGCCTTTGTAGGGCACGTGGGTCATCTCGATGCCCGTGACCTTGGAGAGATGGGCGCCCAGCAAGTGATAGAAGGAGCCGGGCCCGACCGACGCGTAGGTCACCGGCTTGCCCGCCTTGGCCTGCTTGCGGGCGTAGTCCAGGAACTCGTCCACCGTGTTCACCGGCAGGTCCTTGCGCGCCAGAAAGCCGATCTGCGCGGCGCCGATGATCTGCACCAGGCGGAAGTCCTCGCTCCTGATCTTGATGGCCGGGTTGACCAGGGGCGCCAGCACCAGCTCGTTGGGGGAACCCTGGAACACGTTGTAGCCGTCGGGCGCCGCCGCCAGCACCTTCTGGGCGGCGATGGCGCCGCTGGCACCGCCCAGGTTCTCCACGATCACCGGCTGGTGCAAAGCCTTGGAGAGAGGGTTGTTGACCAGCCGCGCGATCACATCCGACAGGCCGCCGGCCGGGTACGGCACCATGAGTGTCACCGGCTTGCTGGGGAACGGGTCGGCGGCCAGGGCCGGCAGGGCGCCGCACCAGGCGGCAGCGCCACCGGCGGCGAGCAGGAGCAGGTTGCGACGCGTGGGCATGAGGTCTCCTTGGGGTGTTGTGGAAAAGCCGGCGCAAGTAAACCGCCACCAAAATAATGTGTCAAATGAATAGTTTTCAAAAAAATCATTCATTAAAATCATGATATGAACCTGCGTCAGCTGGAGCACCTGATCGCGCTGGCCGAATGCGGCTCCTTCACCCGCGCCGCCGCCCGTCTGCATCTCACCCAGTCGGCCCTCAGCCGCAGCGTGCAGGCGCTGGAAGACGAGCTGGGCGGCCCGTTGATCGACCGTGCGGGCAAGCACAGCGAGCTGACGCCGCTCGGCCAGGCGGTGGTGGCTCGGGCGCACCGCATCGGGCTGGAGGCGGCCGAGATCCGCCGCAGCGCCGAGCTGCTGCGCCAGGGCGAGGCGGGCACCATGCGGGTCGGGCTCGGCTCCGGCCCCGGCGCGTTGCTGATGACGCCGCTGCTGGCGCATGTCGCCGGGCTGTACCCGCACGTGCGCGTGCACATTTCGCGCGGGTCCACGGAGCTGCAGGTGCAGCAGCTGCGCGAGCGCGCACTGGACGCGCTGGTGATCGACACGCGGCGCCTCGCGCCCGCGCGCGACCTGGTGATCGAACCGATGAGCGAGCTGCGCGGCGGCTTCTTCTGCCGTGCCGGGCACCCGCTGGCCGGGCAGGCCGCGCTGGGCATCGAGCAGGTGCTGCGCTTTCCGGTGGCCACCACGCCGCTGTCGGACGAGGTGGCGCGCGCCCTGCTCGACTGCTACGGCAGCGAGGCCGACCCGGAGCGCATGGCCGCGCTGCAATGCGAAGACGTGACCAGCCTGCTCGCCGCCGTCGAGGCCACCGACGCGGTCTTCTTCGGCGTGTTCGCTGCGGTCCGGGAAAGCGTCGCCGCCGGCCGCATGACGGAACTGCACATGGCGCGCCCGCTCACGGTGAAGGCGCGCTTTGGCTACGTGCGACTGGCGGGGCGCACCGAGGCGCCGGTGATGCAGGTGCTGCGCCGCTTCGCGGCCGAGCGGCTGCGTGATTGAGACCTTGGGCGCAGATCCAGAATGCTATCATTAAAATAGCTGTCTGCGCCTGCCAAGACTGGGCTGGAGGCCTAAAAGCCTCCAAAATCACATGAGCAGGTGCTCGCCCGCGTTGTCGCCGCCCAGGATCACGTAGTTGACCTTGCGGATGTCGAGCAGCTGCTTGCCGCCGGCGTAGCTGATGGAGCTTTGCACGTCCTGCTCCATCTCGGTCAGCGTGTCGGCCAGCTTGCCCTTGATGGGCTCCAGGATGCGCTTGCCTTCCACGTGGCGGTATTCGCCCTTGTTGAAGTCGCTGGCCGAGCCGTAGTACTCCTTGAACAGCTCGCCGTCCACCTCCACGGTGTGGCCGGGCGATTCCTCGTGGCCGGCGAACATGGAGCCGATCATCACCATGGTGGCGCCGAAGCGGATCGATTTGGCGATGTCGCCATGGCTGCGGATGCCGCCGTCGGCGATGATGGGCTTGGTGGCCACGCGTGAGCACCACTTGAGCGCCGACAGCTGCCAGCCGCCGGTGCCGAAGCCGGTCTTCAGCTTGGTGATGCACACCTTGCCCGGGCCCACGCCCACCTTGGTGGCGTCGGCGCCCCAGTTCTCCAGGTCGATCACGGCTTCCGGCGTGGCCACGTTGCCGGCGATCACGAAGCTCTGCGGCAGCCTGGCCTTGATGTGGTAGATCATGTCGCGCACCGTGTCGGCGTGGCCGTGCGCGATGTCGATGGTGATGTACTCCGGCGTCAGGCCTTCGGCGGCCATCTGGTCCACCGCAGCGTAGTCAGCCTGCTTGACGCCCACCGAGATCGAGGCGAACAGCCCGCGCGCCTTCATGGCGCGCACGAAGGTCACGTTGTCCAGGTCGAACCGGTGCATCACGTAGAAGTAGCCGTGCTCGGCCAGCCAGGCGCAGACGCTCTCGTCCACCACCGTCTTCATGTTGGAGGGCACCACCGGCAGCTTGAAGCGGCGCCCGCCGAATTCGATGCTGGCGTCGCATTCGCTGCGGCTTTCCACGCGGCACTTGCGCGGCAGCAGCAGGATGTGGTCGTAGTCGAAGATTTCCATGAGGTCCAAGCTCCATTCAGGTCTGCATGATGGGCGCTTGGCCTGGCCCCGGCTCCGTGCCGCCGCGGGCACAAAAAACCGGGCCAAGAAATCTTGGGCCCGGTATCTGATTTTAGCGCCATGCGCCGGCGCTTGCTCAGCGCGCTCCGGCCGCCCCTGACGAGGGCGACGGGCAGCGCGAGGCGGCCGCGGCCACCACGCGCCCGCGCGCGTCGGTCACCCAGCCAGCCACTTCCAGCCGGGCGGGCTGGGCGCCTTCGGGCACGTTGAGCACGCGCCAGATGTCGGCACCCGCCAGTTCCCTGCGGTGCGGGTCGATGGGCGCGACCACCAGGTTGCGCACCAGCCGGCGCGTCACCGGCGAATCCTCGGTGCCGCGCGGCAGTTCCTCCACCAGCGCCAGCCAGGCCGTAAGCGGGCCGGTGCGCGCCATGCCTTTGGGCGGCTGCCAGGTCAGGGAAGCGCCCACGTAGCCGCTCAGCGCCTGCCCGTGCGCCACGCGCAGCGGCTGCGCGCCGGCGCCGCGCGGCGGCCGGACGCGGCTGCGGTCGACAGCACCTTGCGGGGGCGGCGGAAGGCGCAGGCTGTTCAGGCGTTCCAGCGCGTCGCGCCGGGCCACGGCGGCCAGCGGCGCCTCGTCGCCCAGCGAACCGGGCAGCACCCAGTCGAGCGCCAGGGTGTTCGCGGCGGCGTCGGGCGTGGCCTCATCGCGCCAGCAGGCGGCGCAGTCGGCGTTGATGAAGCGGTCGAGCAGCTGGCGCGGGGCTGGGCGGGCCTCGCTGTCGCACAGCGGCGGGGCGTCCAGCCGCACGCCGCCGTCGTCCTGGGCCTGCGCGAGCGCTGGGCCGCCCAGCAGCGCGGCGGCCAGCGCCAGCATGGCGGGCACGCGCGCGACCGGTCGGGCCGGTGGCGGCGGGGCAGGGCGTGGTCGGTGCATGGTGGTCGCTTTCTACAATGGCGGCGATGTTCCCACAAAGCGAAGTTGCCGGCAGCGCGGGTGAATTGCCGCTGCTGGCCGGCCTCAACCCCGAGCAGCGGGCCGCCGTCACCCTGCCGCCCGAGCACGCCCTGATCCTGGCCGGCGCCGGCTCCGGCAAGACCCGCGTGCTCACCACCCGCATCGCCTGGCTGCTGCAGACCGGGCAGATCTCGCCCGGCGGCGTGCTGGCCGTCACCTTCACCAACAAGGCCGCCAAAGAGATGCTGGCGCGCCTGACGGCCATGCTGCCGCTGAACGTGCGCGGCATGTGGATCGGCACCTTCCACGGCCTGTGCAACCGCTTCCTGCGCGCGCACCACCAGCTGGCGGGGCTGCCGCAGGCGTTCCAGATCCTGGACACGCAGGACCAGCTTTCGGCCATCAAGCGGCTGTGCAAGCAATTCGGCGTGGACGAAGAGCGCTTCCCGCCCAAGCAGCTGCAGTGGTTCATCAGCGGCTGCAAGGAAGACGGCCTGCGCCCGCACGACGTGGAAGTGCGCGACGCCGAAAGCCGCAAGAAGGTCGAGATCTACCAGCTGTACGAAGACCAGTGCCAGCGCGAAGGCGTGGTGGACTTCGGCGAGCTGATGCTGCGCAGCTACGAGCTGCTGCGTGACAACGATGCCGTGCGCATGCACTACCGCCGGCGCTTCCGGCACATCCTGATCGACGAGTTCCAGGACACCAACCGCCTGCAGTACGCCTGGATCAAGACCATCGCCGGCCTGCCGGCGGAAAGCGCGCCCGGGCAGCCTGGTAGCGCCGTGTTTGCCGTGGGTGACGACGACCAGAGCATCTACGCCTTTCGTGGCGCGCGCGTGGGCAACATGGCCGACTTCGTGCGCGAGTTCCATGTGCAGCACCAGATCAAGCTGGAGCAGAACTACCGCAGCGTGAGCAACATCCTGGATTCGGCCAACACGCTCATCGGCCACAACCAGCGGCGCCTGGGCAAGAACCTGCGCACCGACGCCGGCGCCGGCGAGCTGGTGCGCGTGCTGGAAGCACCCACCGATTTCGCCGAGGCCGAATGGCTGGTGGACGAGGTGCGCCACCTGGTCAAGGAGCAGGGCCTGCCGCGCAGCGGCATCGCCGTGCTCTACCGCAGCAATGCGCAGAGCCGGGTGATCGAGACGCAGCTGTTCAACGCCGGCATTCCCTACCGCGTGTACGGTGGCCTGCGCTTCTTCGAGCGCGCCGAGATCAAGCACGCGCTGGCCTATCTGCGCCTGCTGGAGAACCCGCGCGACGACACCAGCTTCCTGCGCGTGGTCAACTTTCCGCCGCGCGGCATCGGTGCGCGCAGCGTCGAGCAGCTGCAGGACGCCGCGCGCGCCGAAGGCATCCCGCTGCACGACGCTGTCGCCCGGCTGCAGGGGCGGGCGGCCGCCAACCTGGCCGGCTTCGTGGCCAGGATCGACGTGCTGCGCGAGCAGACCGCCGGCCTGCCGCTGCGCGAAATCGTCGAAGCGGTGGTGGAGGGCAGCGGCCTGACCGAGCACTACCGGAACGAGCGCGATGGCGGCGACAGGCTGGAAAACCTGGCCGAACTCGCCAGCGCGGCCGAGAGCTTCGTCACGCAGGAGGGCTTCGGCAAGGAGGCGGTGGCGCTGCCGGTGGACGAAACCGCCCTCACGCAGAGCCCCGCCAGCCAGGGTCTGGACCCGGAGGCGCCGCTGCTGGATGAGCCGCTGCCACCGTCCGAAGCATTGACCCCCGACGCCGAGACCGGCGAAACGCTCAGCCCGCTGGCGGCCTTCCTCACCCACGCCGCGCTGGAAGCCGGCGACAACCAGGCCCAGGCCGGCCAGGACGCCGTGCAGCTGATGACCGTGCACGCCAGCAAGGGTCTGGAGTTCGACGCCGTGTTCATCACCGGGCTGGAGGAAGGCCTGTTCCCGCACGACAACGCGCTGGCCGACCACGAAGGGCTGGAGGAGGAGCGCCGGCTGATGTACGTGGCCATCACCCGCGCCCGCCAGCGCCTTTATCTGAGCCACGCCCAGACGCGCATGCTGCATGGCCAGACGCGCTACCACGTCAAGAGCCGCTTTCTCGAAGAACTGCCGGAGGAAACGCTCAAGTGGCTCACGCCCAAGCGTTCCGGTTTCGGCAGCTTTGCTCCGGATTCCATAGCTGGCGGCGCCAGCCCCGCCTGGGCCAGAGGCCAGTTTCGTTCAGAATCCGCGGGGGCTTACGTGGCCGCCAGCACGGGCGCCGCGCCGCCGGCCGCCGACCACGGCATCCGCACCGGCCAGCAGGTGTTCCACACCAAGTTCGGCGAAGGCACGGTGCTGGCCATGGCCGGCAGCGGCGACGATGCGCGCGCCCAGGTCAACTTCCCACGCCACGGCGTCAAGTGGCTGGCGCTGGCCATCGCCAAGCTGCAGGTGGTGGACGGCTGAGGGCCGCCCGCGCCTTGCGTTCCATTTTCCGGAGTCTTCCCATGAGCTTTCAGGACAACCTGGCCACGCTGCCCGCCATCGACCACCTCGCCGGCCTGGACATCGTCGATGCCGGCGGCCATGTCGTGCACCACATTCCGGCGGCGCCGGGCAAGCTGGGTTCGCTGCGCGTGTTCAACGCGCTGGCGGCGCAGTTCGATGGCTCGTTGAACGCGGCGGCCGTCGCGCAGGGCCTGGCCTGGTTTGCCGAGCACACGGCCGATGCCCGCGCGCGGCCTGGTGCGCACCCCAACATCGACATCCTGCTGGCGCAGGAGGCCGCCAACAGCGGCTGGCGGCTGGTGCCGCGGCCGGCCTGAGGCAGCAGGCGCTCAGGCGCCGGGCAGCGCGGCGTCGCCGGGATCGGGCGGCAGCGCGGCCGCGTCCTGCTCGTCCGGCGAGAAGCTGTCGCGGAAGCTGAACCAGATCGAGGCGAAGAACATGGCCGCCATCACCAGCGCTGCCGGCACCAGGCCGACCTGCGCGATGGTGGGGCTGCCGGTGGCCAGCGTGAGCAGCAGCAACAGCAGCCCGGCGGCGAAGGACACCAGCATCCAGGTGGCGCCGTAGAGCAGGAAGGCGCGGGAGTTCTTCAGCACCGCCACGGCGCTGAAAAACAGGCTCTTGACCGGCGGCACCGCATACCAGTGCACCAGCGCCGGCGCATGCCAGAACAGCAGCGACACCGGCAGGTAGAGCAGGGTGGCCACCCACATGGCGGTGCGGAACTCGGCGTCCATCACCATGTCGCGCGAGATACCCTCGCCGCCGGCGTAGAGCTGGGCGAAGCGGCCGCCGTCGATCAGAGCCGAGATGCCGACCACCAGCGCGATGGCAGCGGCGTACAACGCGCCCAGCAGCAGCAGGGCGCGCGTGGCTCTGGGCCCGCGCCGGAAGCCCACCGCCAGGATGGTGGGCATGGGAAAGCGCCCGGCCGCCGCCTGCTCGGTGGCGGCCATGAAGCCCACGGTGGCCGCGGGCACCAGCACCAGCGCCAGCAGGCCACCGACCACCGGCACGATGGCCACCACCGACAGCGCGGCCATGAACATGAAGAACAGCCCGGTGAAGGCCAGCGGCTGGCGGAAGAAGGTGCGGATGCCGGCGCGCGCCCAGGTCACGCCGGTGCTGGCGGGCACGATGTTGAGCTTCATGGCGCCAGCAACGGTTTCTGCACGCGCGCGCGCAGCACGCGCTCGAAGTGCGTCGGGTCGTGCGGGGTCAGCAGCGCGGCCTCGCGCGGCAGGTGGAAATCCCACAGGCGCGAGATCCAGAAGCGCAGCGCGCCGGCGCGCGCCATGGCGGGCAGCAGGCGGCGCTCGGCGTCGGTCAGCCGGCGGACGCTTTCGTACGCCTCGAGCAGCGCCAGCGTGCGGGCCGGGTCGGCGCGGCCGCTCGGCAGGTCGACGGCCCAGTCGTTCAGGGTCACGGCCAGGTCGAACAGCCAGGTGTCGACGCCAGCGAAGTAGAAGTCGAAGAAGCCCGAGAGCACGGGCTGCTCGCGCGTGCCTTCGAACATCACGTTGTCGCGGAACAGGTCGGCGTGCACGGCGCCGCGCGGCAGCGCCGCGTAGGCCGACGAGGCCGCCGTGTGGTTCTGGAACGCCAGCTCGGCGCGGATCAGCGCGGCCTGTTCGGGGTTCAGGTGCGGCAGCACCACCGGCACGGTCTCGTTCCACCAGGGCAGGCCACGCAGGTTGGGCTGGTGCAGCGGGAAATCGCGCGCCGCCAGGTGGGCACGCGCCAGCATCGCACCCACGGCGGCGCAGTGGGCCGGGCCGGGGGCCAGCTCGCTCTTGCCGCGCAGGCGGTTCACCACGGCGGCGGGCTTGCCGGCCAGGGTGTGCAGCAGGTCGTCTTCCTGCGCGCCCACCGGCATGCCGGCGGGTTTGGCCTGCGGGTCGGGCACGGGGATGCCATGCTCGGCCAGATGCTTCATCAGGTGCAGGTAGAAGGGCAACTGGGCGTGGGTGAGGCGCTCGAACAGCGTCAGCACCCACTGGTGCGCCTGGCCGTCCTGCTCGGCCGTGGCGAAGTAGTTGGTGTTCTCGATGCCGCCTTCGATGCCGCGCAACTCGGTCAGCGTGCCGAGGCCCAGCGCGTCGAACAGGCGCGCAGCTTCATCCAGCGAAACTTGGGTAAAAACTGCCATCCGGCCCAGGCGCCACCAGAGGTGTGCGCTATCAGAACTTGAGCACTTTCCAGGTGCGCGGGCCGGTGGAGCCGGGCCCGGCCTCGGCCGGCGGCGGCAGCGGGCTCTTGACGTCGGCCGGCTGCACGTCGTACGCCGCGCCAGCGGTCTTGGGCTGCACGGTGATGCTCTTGGTTTCGCCGCCGGAGCGGACCTCGTCCACGCGGCTGCCGGCGTCTTCCACGCGGATGTGCTCCACGCGCTGGGTGTTGCGGTCCAGCTGCGGCGCGTCGCGCGTGACGGGGCCGGACGCCGGCGTGGCCGGCGGCGTCTGCGCCATGGCGGCCGCGCTGCCGGCGAGCGCCAGCACGGCAAGGGTGTGAGCGGTGAAAGCACGCATGGAGCCATTGTAGGCCGTGCGGCCAGCGCCGGCTCACCCTGTGGGCGAGCCCGTGCACAATGCCCGGATGAGCACCGCCGCCCCTGAAACCGCTGGTTCCACCGCCGCCCCGACCGCCGGCACGGCCGCCCCGTCGCCCGCGCTGCTGCTGGTGGACGGCTCCAGCTACCTGTACCGCGCGTTCCACGCCATGCCGGACCTGCGCGCCGACCCGAACGACCGGCAAAGCCAGCCCACCGGCGCCATCCGCGGCATGATCAACATGCTGACGGCGCTGCGCAAGGAATACCCGCATGTGCCCTACATGGCCTGCGTGTTCGACGCCTCCGGCCCCACTTTCCGCGACGCCATCTACCCCGAGTACAAGGCGCATCGCTCGCCCATGCCGGACGACCTGCGCAGCCAGATCGAGCCGATCCACGAGGTGGTGCGCCTGCTGGGCTGGCCGGTGCTGGCCGTGCCCGACGTGGAGGCCGACGACGTGATCGGCACCCTGGCGCGCGCCGCCGAGCGGCAGGGGCTCGAGGTGCTGATCTCCAGCGGCGACAAGGACCTGGCGCAGCTGGTCACGCCGCACGTGAGCATCATCGACACCATGAGCGGCAAGCGGCGCGACGAGGCCGGCGTGCTGGCCGAGTTCGGCGTGACGCCGGCGCAGATGATCGACTACCAGACACTGGTGGGCGACGCCATCGACAACGTGCCGGGGGTGGAGAAGGTCGGCCCCAAGACGGCGGCCAAGTGGCTGGCCGAATACGGCTCGCTCGATGCGCTGGTGGCCCAGGCTGACCAGGTGAAGGGCGCTGCCGGCGAGAACCTGCGCAAGGCGCTCGGCTGGCTGCCCACCGGGCGCGAGTTGCTGACCATCCGCACCGACTGCGACCTGGATGGTCATGTGCAAGGTTTGCCAGCTCTTGATTCCATAGCTGCCTGCGCCCAGCAGGAGTCGGCTCTGGCCGATTTTTATCAGAAGTACGGCTTTCGCACCCTGGCCAGGGGGATGCAGGGCGGCCAGGCCAGCGGGGCGGCGAAGAAGGCGGCCGCCGCGCCCGCCGGCCCGGTGCAGACCGACCTGCTGGCCGACGCGCCCGCGGCCTCGCAGGCCGGCGAGCTGGCGTACGCCACGATCCTCGACTGGGCCGCGTTCGACACCTGGCTCAAGAGGATCGACGCCGCCGAGCTGACCGCGCTGGACACCGAGACCACCTCGCTCGACGAGATGCAGGCGCGCATCGTCGGCATCAGCTTCAGCGTCAAGCCGGGCGAGGCGGCCTACATTCCGCTGGCCCACAGCGGCCCGGATGCGCCCGAGCAGCTGCCGCTGGAGGAGGTGCTGGCGCGCCTCAGGCCCTGGCTGGAGAACCCGGCCCGGAAGAAGCTGGGCCAGCACAGCAAGTACGACCGCCACGTGTTCGCCAACCACGGCATCGACGTGCAAGGCTACGCGCACGACACCATGCTGCAGAGCTACGTGCTGGAAGTGCACCGCCCGCACAGCCTGGAAAGCCTGGCCGAGCGGCACCTGGGCCGCAGCGGCATCAGCTACGAAGACCTGTGCGGCAAGGGCGCGCACCAGATCCCGTTCGCCCAGGTGCCGGTGGACAAGGCGGCCCACTACGGCTGCGAGGACGCCGACCAGACCCTGGACGTGCACCTGGCCCTGTGGCCGCGCCTGCAACGGGAGGCCGGCCTGCTGCGCATCTATGAACTGGAGATCGCCACCAGCGAGGTGCTGTTCGCGATCGAGCGGCACGGCGTGCTGATCGACGCCGACGAGCTGGCGGCGCAGAGCCATGCGCTCGGCCAGCGCATCCTGGCGCTCGAGAAGGAGGCGCACGAACTGGCCGGCCAGCCCTTCAACCTGGGCTCGCCCAAGCAGATCGGCGAGATCTTCTTTGAAAAGCTCGGCCTGCCCGTGGTCAAGAAAACCGCCACCGGCAAGCCCAGCACCGACGAGGAGGTGCTGGAAAAGCTGGCCGAGGACTACCCGCTGCCGGCACGCATCCTGGAGCACCGCTCGCTCAGCAAGCTCAAGGGCACCTACACCGACAAACTGCCGCAGATGGTCGATCCGCGCACCGGCCGCGTGCACACGCACTACGCGCAGGCGGTGGCGGTGACGGGGCGGCTGGCCAGCAACGATCCGAACCTGCAGAACATCCCCATCCGTACGGCGGAGGGCCGGCGCATCCGCGAGGCCTTCATCGCGCCGCCGGGGCACGCCATCGTGAGCTGCGACTACAGCCAGATCGAGCTGCGCATCATGGCCCACCTGTCGGGCGACGAGGCGCTGCTCAAGGCCTTCACCGAGGGGCTGGACGTGCACCGTGCCACCGCGGCCGAGGTGTTCGCCGTGGCGCCGGAGCAGGTCAGCAGCGAGCAGCGCCGCTACGCCAAGGTCATCAACTTCGGGCTCATCTACGGCATGAGCAGCTTCGGACTGGCGCGCAACCTGGGCATCGACAACACGGCAGCGCGCAACTACATCCAGCGCTATTTCGAACGCTACCCCGGCGTGAAGCGCTACATGGACGAGACGCGCGAGAAGGCCAAGGCCCAGGGCTACGTGGAAACGGTGTTCGGCCGGCGCCTGGTGCTGCCCGAGATCAACTCACCCAACGGCCCGCGCCGCGCCGGCGCCGAGCGCGCCGCCATCAACGCGCCCATGCAGGGCACCGCGGCCGACCTGATCAAGATGAGCATGGTGGCGGTGCAGCAGGCGCTGATGGACCAAGGGCGCGCCAGCCGCATGATCATGCAGGTGCACGACGAACTGGTGCTGGAGGTGCCCGAGGCCGAGGTGGACTGGGCGCGCACCGAGGTCCCGCGCCTGATGGCCGGCGTGGCCCAGCTCAAGGTGCCGCTGCTGGCCGAGGTGGGCGTGGGGCCGAACTGGGAACAGGCGCATTGAGATTTTTTGAAGAAAATCGGCCTCCAGCCCTTTATTGACGGGCGCAGGCAGCTATGAAAAGTGGAGTCTTCTGGCGCTGCGGGAGAGGGCCGGCGCCGCACGCCGGGTCTCAACCCACGGGGTGGATGACCTTGGTGTAGGGGTAGGCCACGTCTTCCGCCCACCAGTTGGCCCAGTAGCGGTCATCACCGCCGGGCGCGTCGGGGTGCAGCGTGAGGTAGTTGCGCCGGCCGATCATGTGCTGGGTGCTGGTGGGGAAGGCCATCATGGTGCCGGTGATGCCGCGGTCGATGGTTTCGGGGAGCTGGCAGGCCTGCTCCACGAACGACAGCGCCACGCCCGCAGGCGCCGGATGCTCGATGCCGCTGGAGGTGAGCTGGTTGATGACGTTGGCGTTGGCGGGCACGTCCCGCCGGTCGGATTCGATCACGCCCAGCGCGGCCACGTGCACGTCGCCCGACAGAACGGTGATGCGCGTGCCGCGGGCGCTGGCGTCCAGCAGGCGGTGGATCAGGCGCAGCCGCTCGGCCAGGTTGGGGCGGCTCGTCCAGTGGTCGCGCAGGTCGTCTTCCAGCTCCTGCTGGCCGAGCATGGCGCCCAGCAGACCCTCCAGCGTGGCGAAGCTGGGGTGCAGCACGGGGATGCTGCTCATCACGAACAGGTGCTTCAGGGCCGGGCCGGCCTGTGCGTCCAGCCATGCGTAGACGGCCTGCCAGCCCTGGGCGCTGACCACCTGCTCGATGGCGCCAGCCTGCTCGGCGGCGCTGCCCGGGTCCGGGAGCGGCCGGCGCTCGCTGCGCATGTCCAGCACCAGCAGGCCGGCGGGGCCGACACGGTAGGCGCTGTGGTGCACCAGCTGGCCCGGCAGCGTGGCCGGTGGCGGCGCACCGAACATCTGGCGCTGGAACAGCTCGAAGGCTGCCTTGGCGATGGCGAACAGGCCCTGGCAGACGGGGCTGTCGTGCAGCTGCGCGAGGCGTGAGCCCCAGCCGTCCATGATGTCGTGGTCGTCCCACATCATCACCGAGGGCACGCGCGCCAGCAGGTGCGCGATGACCGGCTCGCTCCAGCGTGTGATGTACAGCTGCGCGAAGTGCGTCTGCAGGTCGCTGCGCAGGCTGTCGGTGAGCGGCACGGTGCAGCGCTGGTACCAGTCGCGCTCGGACCAGGCGCGCAGCTCGGGCAGGGCGGCCCACATGTCGTCGCTGTAGACCTGGTCGCCGCCGTGCAGCAGCAGGTGCAACGGCCCCGCAGGGGCGCCACCCGGCGCGGCGCGCGTGCCGTGCAGCTGCGCCATGTGCTCCCACAGTGCATTGGGCGCGCGCTGCAGCCGGCGCGCCCGCGCGTCGGAATAGCCGTTGCAGGAGACATAGCCCAGCGTCGGCATGGCATCGGCCGCAGGCAGCTCGAACCGGTAGGCCTGGCCGGCCAGGAAGTAGTCGACCGTCTGGGGCGCGTCCGTCAGCGGAATGCCGGTGTCGAAGCGCCAGGCGGTGCAGGGAAGCCCCGGTACCGGCGCGCTTGAGCAGGTGGTGGCGAGCGCGGCGCGCGCGAAGCCCAGCTCAGGCTGGGCATCGCCCGCATCCGTGACCACGAGGATGCTGATGCCCCAGACGTTGTCCTGGCAACCCAGGAACTGAAGGATCGGGCCCACACGTTGCACGCTGCCTCCCCATGGCTGGCTGGTGCCAGCCATTCTGGTGGCCGCGGACTCGCGGCGCAACCGCGCGTGGTGACGGAGCGTTACATGCGAAGACCTGCCACGGGGCGCGGAGCGCCCGCGCTCAGGCGCTGACCGCGGCGGCTTCCTGGTGGTAGGCGGTCACGCGTTCCACCTCGTTCCTGCTGCCGAGGATCACGCTCACACGCTCGTGCAGCTGGCGCGGCTGGACGTCCAGGATGCGCTGGTGGCCGTTGGTGGCGGCGCCGCCGGCCTGCTCGATCAGCCAGCCCATGGGGTTGGCCTCGTACAAGAGGCGCAGCTTGCCGGGCTTTTGCGGCTCGCGCTTGTCCCAGGGGTACATGAAGATACCGCCGCGGGTCATGATGCGGTGCACGTCGGCCACCATGCTGGCCACCCAGCGCATGTTGAAGTCCTTGCCGCGCGGGCCTTCCTTGCCCTGCAGGCACTCATCGATGTAGCGCTTCACCGGCTCGTCCCAGTGACGCATGTTGCTCATGTTGATGGCGAATTCCTTCGTGTCCTCGGGAATGCGCACGTTGTCCTCGGTGAGCACGAAGGAGCCCTGCTCGCGGTCGAGCGTGAACATGGCCACGCCGTCGCCCACGGTGAGCACCAGCGTGGTCTGCGGGCCGTACACACAGTAGCCGGCGGCCACCTGGCAGCGGCCGGGCTGCAGGAAATCGGCCTCTTCCACGCCGCGGTCGCCCTCGGGCATCTTGAGCACGCTGAAGATGGTGCCGATGCTGACGTTGACCTCGATGTTGCTGGAGCCGTCCAGCGGATCGAACAGCAGCAGGTACTCGCCTTTGGGGTAGCGGTTGGGCACCACGTGGATGGCGTCCATCTCCTCGCTGGCCATGGCGGCCAGGTGGCCGCCCCATTCGTTGGCGTCGATCAGCACCTCGTTGGCGATGATGTCGAGCTTCTTCTGCACCTCGCCCTGCACGTTTTCGCTGCCGGCTGAGCCCAGCACGCCGCCCAGGGCGCCCTTGTTGACGGCGTGGCTGATGCTCTTGCAGGCGCGCGCCACCACTTCCAGCAGCAGGCGCAGCTGAGAAGGGATATGGCCGTCGACGCGCTGCTTCTCGACCAGGTAGCGGGTGAGGGCGATGCGGGTGCTCATGGCAGGTCCTTGGGCTCGGTGTCGGGGGTGGGGGCAGTGCGGGCCTCGGGGGGCGCGGGCTCGGCGTCGTCGTCCGCCATTACGGCAGCGGCTTCGCCGGCGGTCTGGCTGGCCAGCGCGCGGGTGACGACCTCGCGCACGTCGTTGCTGAGTTCCGCCTTGGCGGCCACGCGCTCGATGGCCTGGCGCGCGGCGCTGCGGTAGGGCTCGGCCAGGTTGGCCCAGCGGTCCAGCGCGCGCGCCAGCCTGGCGGCCACCTGCGGGTTGATGGTGTCGAGCTCCAGCACGCGGTCGGCCCAGAAGGCGTAGCCGGCGCCGTCGGTGCGGTGGAAGGCGGCCGGGTTGCCGTGGCAGTAGCTGAAGATCAGGCTGCGCGCCCGGTTGGGCGTGCGGATGCTGAAGTCCGGGTGCTTCATGAGCTGCTTCACGGCCCCCAGGATGTTGCCGTTGCGGTCGGGCGCGTGGGCCTGCAGCGCAAACCATTTGTCCAGCGCCAGCGGCTCGTGGCGCAGCAGCTCGTAGTAGCGTGCCAGCGCGCGCTCGGCCAGCGGATGGCCGGCGTAGACCAGGGCCTGCAGCGCGTTCAGGCGGTCGGTCATGTTGCCGGCGTCCTTGAAGCGCTGCAGCGTCTTGCCGGGCCACACGGTGTCGCCGGCCTCGCGCGCGGCCAGGCACAGCATGTGCAGCGCCAGGCCGGCGAGCGAGCGGCGGCCGGCCGACACCGGATCGGGCGAGTAGCCGCCCGTGTGCTGGTGCGCCTCGTAGGCCTGCTGCCAGTCGGCCTGCAGCGCCTGGGCGAGCTGCAGCTCCATGGCGTCGCACACGGCGTGGATGCGCTGCGGATCGACGTCGTCGAGCTGCTCGGCGATGTAGTCCTCGTCGGGTTGCGTGAGCACCAGTTCCTTGAAGGCGGCGTCCAGCGAGGGGTCGCGCAGCACGCTGCGCAGCGCCGCCAGGTAGGCATCGTTCAGCGGCTGGGCCGGCACGGTGCCTTCGGTGTCCTCTATCAGATCGATAGCAATCTGCAGGCCCAGGCGCTGTGCGGCTTCCCAGCGGTTGAAGGGGTCGCTGTCGTGCGCCAGCAGGTGCATCAGCTGATCGGGCGTGGCGTCCCAGTCGAGTTCCACCGGGGCGGAGAAGCCGCGCAGCAGAGAAGGCACGGGCTCGGCCGGCACGTCGTGGAAGGTGAGGGTGGCCTCGCACTCGGTCAGCACGTAGGTGTGGCTGGTACCGACCGGCGCCTGCGCCGCGTCCAGCCTGAGCGGCAGGTCGGCGCCGTCGGCCCCCACCAGGCCCAGCCGCACCGGGATCACGAACGGCTCCTTGGCCGGCTGGCCCGGCGTGGGCGGGCAGCTCTGCGACAGCTGGAGCGTGTAGGTGCGGGCGCCGGCGTCGTAACGGCCCTCGGCCCGCACCACCGGCGTGCCGGCCTGGGCGTACCAGCGCTTGAACAGAGGCAGCAGGCGCGCCAGTTCGCTGGCGGGGTTGGCGTCGGCCATGGCCTGGGCGAAATCGTCGCAGGTCACGGCCTGGCCGTCGTGGCGCTGGAAGTACAGGTCCATGCCCCGGCGGAAGCCCTCGCGGCCCAGCAGGGTCTGGTACATGCGCACCACCTCCGCGCCTTTTTCATAGACGGTGGTGGTGTAGAAGTTGCTGATCTCCAGGTATTCGTCGGGCCGCACCGGGTGGGCCATGGGGCCGGCGTCTTCCGGGAACTGGGCGGCGCGCAGGTCGATCACGTTCTCGATGCGCTTGACGGCGCGCGCGCTGTCGGTGCCGGCCAGATCCATGCTGAACTCCTGGTCGCGGAACACCGTCAGGCCTTCCTTGAGCGAGAGCTGGAACCAGTCGCGGCAGGTGACGCGGTTGCCCGTCCAGTTGTGGAAGTACTCGTGGCCGATCACGCTTTCCACCGCGTCGTAGTCGCCGTCGGTGGCGGTGGAGGGCTTGGCCAGCACGTACTTCGTGTTGAAGATGTTCAGGCCCTTGTTCTCCATGGCACCGGCGTTGAAGTCGGTGGTGGCCACGATCATGAAGCGCTCCAGGTCGAGCTTGAGGCCAAAGCGCGCCTCGTCCCACAGCACCGAGTGGATGAGCGAGTTCATCGCGTGCTCGGTCTTGTCGAGGTCGCCCGGACGCACGTAGACCTGCAGCAGGTGCTCGCTGCCAGAGCGCGTGGCGATGCGCTGCTCGCGCGCCACCAGCTGGCCGGCCACCACGGCGAACAGGTAGCTGGGCTTCTTGTGCGGGTCGTGCCATTTGGCGTAGTGGCGTCCACCTTCCAGCTCGCCTTCGTCCAGCAGGTTGCCGTTGGACAGCAGCACCGGGTAGCGCGCCTGGTCGGCGCGCAGGGTGACGGTGTAGGTGGCCATCACGTCCGGCCGGTCCAGGAAGTAGGTGATGCGGCGGAAGCCCTCGGCCTCGCACTGGGTGAAGAAATCGCCGCCGCTCATGAACAGGCCCATGAGCTTGGAGTTCTTCTCGGGGTTGCAGGTGGTGAAGATCTCCAGATCGAAAGGCGCGTCGCCCTCGGGCAGGTTCTCCAGCACCAGCTGCTCGCCTTCCATGCGGAAGCTGCAGCCCTGGCCGTTCAGCAGCACGCGCGAGAGGTTCAGCTCGTCGCCGTCGAGCTTGAGCGGCTGCGCCGGCACGGCCGGGTTGCGGCGCAGCGTCATCTTGTTCAGCACGCGCGTCTTGGCCGGATCCAGGTCGAAGGTCAGATCGACGGTGTCGATCCAGAACGCCGGCGGGGCGTAGTCCTGGCGGCGGGTGATGGTGGCTTGGGCTTCACGCATCGGGTGTTCCTGATTGCTCTGTTGTTGATAGCCGCCTGCGCCTGCTGCATATGGGCTGCAGGCCAGTTTGGCTTGAAAAAAGCGTCACACGCCCTGTTTCAGGCTGGCCTCGATGAAGGCGTCCAGATCGCCGTCCAGCACCTTCTGGGTGTTGCTGATCTCGACGTTGGTGCGCAGGTCCTTGATGCGGCTCTGGTCCAGCACGTAGCTGCGGATCTGGTGGCCCCAGCCGACGTCGGTCTTGCTGTCCTCGAGCTTCTGCTGTTCTTCCATGCGCTTGCGCATCTCGTGGTCGTACAGGCGCGAGCGCAGGCGGCGCCAGGCGACGTCGCGGTTGCTGTGCTGGCTGCGGCTGTCCTGGCACTGCACGACGATGCCCGTGGGGATGTGCGTCAGGCGCACGGCCGAATCGGTCTTGTTGATGTGCTGGCCGCCGGCGCCGCTGGCGCGGTAGGTGTCGGTGCGCACATCGGCCGGGTTGATGTCGATCTCGATCGAGTCGTCGATCTCCGGGTAGACGAACACGCTGGCGAAGCTGGTGTGGCGCCCGCCGGCGGAATCGAACGGGCTCTTGCGGACCAGGCGGTGCACGCCGGTTTCGGTGCGCAGCAGGCCGAAGGCGTAGTCGCCCTCGATCTTGATGGTGGCGCCCTTGATGCCTGCCTGTTCGCCCGGGGATTCGTCCTCGACCGTGGTCTTGAAGCCCTTGCGTTCGGCGTACTTGAGGTACTGGCGCAGCAGCATGCTGGCCCAGTCCTGCGCCTCGGTGCCGCCGGCGCCGGCCTGGATGTCGAGGAAGGCGTTGCTCGGGTCGGCCGGCTGGTTGAACATGCGGCGGAACTCGAGCTGCTCCACGGTGGCGGCGAGCTGGTTGGCCTCTTGTTCGATGGCCAGCAGACCGCCGTCATCGCTCTCGTCGCGGCTCATGGCGAACAGCTCGCTGTTGTCGGCCAGCTCGCTGGTCAGACGGTCGAGCACGCCGACCACGTCGTCGAGCGATTTCTTTTCCTTGCCCAGTTCCTGGGCCTTCTTGGGATCGTTCCAGACGGCGGGATCTTCCAGCGCCGCGTTCACCGTGCGCAGGCGTTCGGCCTTGGCATCGTAGTCAAAGATACCCCCGTAGCGCGGCGGTGCGCGCACTGAGGTCTTCGAGGCGGGTTTCGATCTGGTTGAGGTGTTCTGCGTCCATGGTGGATTGTCCAGGGTGGTCGGGTGGATGGGTGGCGCTCGGCTCCAAGGCCTTGCGCCAGCCCTACGGTACGGGTCAGGAGCCAACGGGCCGCGCAGTGGCGACAGGGCGCGTCAAGGACGCGCGCCGGCTCGAAACCACCTATTTTCTCATGCGGCTCGGTGCCGCGACGTGTGCGACTGCGCTTAGGCAGCCTGCAGAAAGCCCTCGATCTCGCGCGCCAGCCGCTCGGGCTGGTCGTGGTGCAGCATGTGGCCGCAGTCGGGCAGCACCACGCGGCGCAGGTCGGGCACGGACTTCAGGCGTTCGTGGAACTCGTCCAGCGTGAACTTGCCGTTCCACCAGCCGGGCAGGCTGTCGTCCTCGGCCTCGATCATCAGCGTCGGCGCGCTGATGTGAGCGTACAGCGCCAGCGCCTCTTCCACCCGGTAGAGCTGCGGGTTGACCACGCGGTGCGCGGCGTCGCCCAGGATGTGCCAGCGCGTGGTGCCGTCGGCATCCTGGCGCGGCTCCGACCACTGGCCGGCCAGCCAGTCGGCCTTGCCCTGCGGCAGGCGGCGGTTGGTCTTCATCAGCCGAGCGGCCACGCCGGCTTGGCTGTCGTAGGTCTTGAGCGCGCTGCCGCCGGCGTGCAGGGTCCTGATCTCGTCGATCCAGCGCGCGTAGCGGCCGGGCGCCTGTGCGGGGCGGGTGGCAGGCATGCCGAAGCCCTCCAGGTTCACCAACCGGCGGATGCGCGCAGGCCGCGTACCCGCGTACATCATGGCCACGTTGCCGCCCATGCTGTGACCCACCAGATCCACCGGGCGGTCGCCGGCGTAGTGGTCGAGCAGGAATTCCAGGTCACCCAGGTAGTCGGCGAAGCTGTAGTGGTCGCAGGCCGGGCCTGTGGTGTGGCCGAAGCCGCGCCAGTCGGGCGCGATGACGAGGCGGTCTTCCAGAAACGCTTCCGACAGCGCATCGACCATGAACTGGTACGAGGCCGCCACATCCATCCAGCCGTGCACCAGCACCAGCGGCGGCCTGGCCGCGGAGGGCTGGCCCCACGCGAGGACGTGGTAGCGGTGCAGGCGGATGGAGGCGGCTTCGCTGCGCGCGGCGCGCCGGGGCTGGTAGGGGGCTTCTTGGTACATTGGCGCGATTATTCAGGAGACAAGCCGTGCCCGAGCGTCCATCCCGCGACAGCGCCAGCGCGCCCGAAGGTGACCACTACGCCGCCATGCAGCAGGCCTTCCGCTGGAGCGTGCCGGCTCGCTTCAACATGGCCCAGGCCTGCAGCCGGCGCTGGGCGGTGCGCCACGATGCTGCGGAAAGAATAGCTGTCGTCGACTACCTGGCGCCGGCGGAGAGCCAATTCCATTCCTATGCCGAGCTGCAGGCCGCGGCCGACCGGCTGGCGCATGGGCTGGTCGCGCTGGGCGTGGCGCGCGGCGAGCGCGTGGCCATCGTGATGCCGCAGCGCTTTGAAACGGCGGTGGCCTACATGGCCGTGCTGCAACTGGGCGCGGTGGCCATGCCGCTGTCGCAGCTGTTCGGGCCCGAGGCGCTCGAGTACCGCCTGCAGGACGCCGCTGCCGTGGCGGCCATCTGCGACGAGGCCTCCGTGGACGCGTTGCTGTCCGTGCGCGCGACCTGCCCGAAGCTGGCCACCGTGATCGGCCTCGGCGCCGCCGCCAGCCGCGCCGACCAGGCCTGGGATGCACTGCTGGCCGGTGCCAACCCGAGCCCCTTCGCAGCCGTTGACACCCTGGCCGACGATGCGGCCGTGCTCATCTACACCAGCGGCACCACCGGCCCGCCCAAGGGCGCGCTGATTCCGCACCGCGCCCTCATTGGCAACCTCACCGGCTTCCTGTGCAGCCAGAACGGCTTCGGCTTCGCCCTCGACGGCCCCGAAGCGCTGGCGCGCCTGTGCGATCCGGCCACTGATCTGGCGAGCTTTGCTGGGGCGGCCATTTCCCTCCCCCGGAAGGGGGAGGGCCAGGGAGGGCGCGCGCGCGATCTGGCAGCGGTGGCGCATGCCCCAGCCGAGTGGTCTCCCTCCCCCGGAGGGGGGAGGGCTGGGGCCGGGGAGAGCCTGTTGCGGGCCTGGCCCAGCGAAGGGGGGCCGAACACGCCAGTGTTCTGGTCCCCCGCAGACTGGGCCTGGACCGGCGGTTTGATGGACGCGCTGCTGCCCACGCTGTACGTCGGCCGTCCCATCGTGGCCTTTGCGGGCCGTTTCAGTGCCGAGGCGGCGTTCGAGCTGCTGCAGGCGTGTCGGGTCACCCACACCTTCCTGTTCCCGACCGCGCTCAAGGCCATGATGAAGGCCGTACCCAGACCGAGCGCGCACTACGCGCTGCATCTGCAGGCCATCATGAGCGCGGGCGAGGCCGTGGGCGACGCGGTGTTCGGCTATTGCCAGGACGAACTGGGCGTGACGGTGAACGAGATGTTCGGCCAGACCGAGGTCAACTACATCGTCGGCAACTGCGCGCTCAACGGCCACCGCCAGCAGGGCACAGGCTGGCCGGCGCGCGCCGGCAGCATGGGCAAGGGCTACCCCGGCCACCGCGTGGCGGTGATCGACGAGCAAGGCCATGAAAGCGCCACCGGTGAGCCGGGCGAGGTGGCCATCCACCGCCGCGACGTGCACGGCGTGCCCGACCCGATCTTCTTCCTCGGCTACTGGAACCGGCCCGAGGCCACGACCGGCAAGTTCACGGGCGACTGGTGCCGCACCGGCGACCTGGCGGTGCGCGACGCCGACGGCTACCTCTGGTACCAGGGCCGCGCCGACGACATGTTCAAGACGGCCGGCTACCGCATCGGCCCCGGCGAGATCGAGAACTGCCTGGTCAAGCACGCGGCCGTGGCCAACTGCGCCGTGGTGCCCAAGCCCGACGCCGAGCGCGGCGCGCTGGTCAAGGCCTATGTCGTGCTGACTCCTGAATTCATAGCTGCCCGCAGCCGTTCAGAAAGGGCCGGCGAGCTTTTTGATGCCCAACTGGTGGCCGAACTGCAGGCCCACGTGCGCGGCCAGCTGGCGCCTTACGAGTACCCCAAGGAGATCGAGTTCATCGATGCCCTGCCCATGACCACCACCGGCAAGGTCCAGCGCCGCGTGCTGCGCCTGCAGGAGGAGGAGCGGGCGCGCGCCGCCGGGGGCTGACCATCACCGCGAGGCGGCGGATCGGGGAAAGGCCCTAGACTCGAACGCTTTTCCCGTCAGAGTTGCCCCGCATGGACCTCATCCGACTCGGCGCCAGCGAGCTGCGCGTCACCCCCATCTGCCTCGGCACCATGACCTTCGGCGAACAGGTGGCCGAAGCCGAGGCCTTCGCCATCATGGACCGCGCCGTGGAGCGCGGCGTCACCTTCTTCGACACCGCCGAGATGTACCCGGTGCCGCCCCGGGCCGAGACCTGCGGCAGCACCGAGACCATCATCGGCCGCTGGCTGGCGCAGCGCCCCGGCATGCGGCAGAAGATCGTGCTGGCCAGCAAGGTGGCCGGCCCCTCGCGCGGCATGCCCTGGATCCGCGCCGGGCAGGGCATGACGCCGGCCGACATCGAGGCTTCCTGCCACGCCAGCCTGAAGCGCCTGCAGACCGAGGCGATCGACCTCTACCAGATCCACTGGCCCGAGCGTCACGTGCCGGCCTTCGGCAGCCTGTACTACGAGCCGACCAGGGAAACGTCGCAGACCTCCATCCGCGAGCAGCTGGAGGCGCTGGCCGGGCTGGTCGAGGCCGGCAAGGTGCGCGCCATCGGCCTGTCCAACGAGACGCCCTGGGGCGTGCACGAGTTCGTGCGCCTGGCCGAGGAGCACGGCCTGCCGCGCGTGGCCAGCGTGCAGAACCCGTACTGCCTGGTCAACCGCAGCTGGGACAACGGGATGGACGAGAGCTGCCATCGGCTGAATGTTGGGCTGCTGGCCTATTCACCGCTCGGCTTCGGGCTGCTCAGCGGCAAGTACGACGCCACGGGTTTTCATGCCGCTGACGCGCCGCGCGGTCGCATGAGCCTGTTCGACCGCATGAAGAGCCAGCGCTGGGGCCGCGAGTCCGCGCTGGCGGCCGCGCGGCGCTACAACGCGCTGGCGCGCGAGCACGGGCTCACCCCCACGCAGCTGGCGCTGGCCTTCTGCTACCGCTCCTGGCGCGTGGCCAGCACCATCATCGGCGTCACCAGCCTAGTGCAGCTCGATGAAGACCTGGACGCCTGGAGCGTGCAGCTCCCGCCGGACCTGCTGGCCGCCTGCGACGCGATCCGGCTGGAGATGCGGGATCCGGCGCAATAGCATGGGGCACCCCCCTGAGTCGCTTCGCGCCTTCCCCCCTCTTGCTTCGCGAGGGGGGACACCGCCAGTGGCCGGTACAAGCCCGGCCACGGCGGTCGCTTGCATGGCCTGCTCCGCGGCCTTTGGGGTGGCCCGCTCTGCGGCCTCCGGGGGTTGCGGAGTGTCCTGCGTCGCGGGGTGCTGACGTGGCGAAGGCACAGCGGGTGAGCGAGACGCCGGCGACGGCGCTGCTGCGGGCGCGGGGGGTGGCGTTTACCGAACACCCTTACGAGTACCTGGAGCATGGCGGGGCCACGCACAGCGCGGAGGTGCTGGGTTTCGATCCGTTCACCGTGGTCAAGACGCTGGTGATGCAGGACCAGGACGCCCGGCCGCTGATCGTGCTGATGCACGGCAACCGGAAGGTGAGCACCAAGCAGCTGGCACGGCAGATCGGCGCCAAGTCGGTCGAGCCCTGCGCGCCGGAGGTGGCGAACCGCCATTCCGGCTATCTGGTGGGCGGCACCTCGCCCTTCGGTACCCGGCGCGCGATGCCGGTGTATGTGGAGGAGACCATCCTGGCGCTGCCGCGCATCGCCATCAATGGCGGGCGGCGCGGCTACCTGCTGGGGATCGATCCGCAGGTCTGCGTGCAGGTGCTGGGCGCCGCGCCAGTGAACTGCGCGATCGATCTCTGAGCGGGCCGCCGGCGTCCAATTCACTGGCAAAATGCCACCATGCCGGCGCCCACCCTGCGCCGCCAGCTATTGATTCAGGAGTCGATACCACGTGAACATGCTCTGGCCCCTGCTCGCGGCGCTGGCCGCGTACCTGATCGGCTCGCTCAGCTTTGCCGTCATCGTGAGCCGCGCGATGGGCCTGTCGGACCCGCGCACTTACGGCAGCAAGAACCCGGGCGCCACCAACGTGCTGCGCTCGGGCTCCAAGGCCGCCGCCATCGTCACGCTGCTGCTGGACGCCTTCAAGGGCTGGCTGCCGGTGATGCTGGTCAAGTGGTTTGGCGCGGCCTACGGGCTGGGCGAGGGCACGCAGGCGCTGGTGGGCGTGGCGGCCTTCCTGGGCCACCTGTGGCCGGTGTTCTTCCGCTTCGAAGGCGGCAAGGGCGTGGCCACGGCGGCGGGTGTGCTGCTGGCGCTGGAGCCCTGGCTGGGCGTGGCGGTGCTGGCCACCTGGCTGATCATCGCCGTCTTCTTCCGCTACTCGTCGCTGGCCTCCATGGTGGCGGCGCTGTTCGCGCCGGCCTATTACCTGCTGGTGGACGGCGTGGTCTGGCAGGCCTCCGGCGCCAAGGCGCTGGCCATGGTGGTGATGGGCATCCTGCTCATCTACCGCCACCGCGAGAACATCAACCGCCTGGTGGCGGGCACCGAATCGAAGATAGGGTCGAAGAAGAAATGAGCGACATCACCCGATACGGCATGGGCGCGCGCCTTTCCGAGGCGGCGATCTTCAACGGCGTGGTGTACCTGGCCGGCATGGTGCCCGAAGGCGGCGCCACCGACATCGCCGGCCAGACGGCCGACGTGCTGGCGCAGATCGACAGCCACCTGGCCGCCTGCGGCAGCGACAAGAGCCGCATCCTGCGCACGCAGATCTTCCTGGCCGACATCGGCGACATCACCGCCATGAACGCCGTGTGGGACGCCTGGGTGGTGCCCGGCCACGCACCGCCGCGGGCCACGGTGCAGGCCGCGCTGGCCGATCCGGCTTTCAGGATCGAGGTGGTGGTGACCGCGGCGCAGCGCTGACGGGTGCCTCACCAAGCGGTTGTGTCAGCTCGGATTGCTATGCAAACCATAGCTGTCTGCGCCCGTCACTCAAGGGATGGAGCCCGAAAAGGCTTGAAAAAGCAGGCCGGTGCTCAGCGCCGCTGCAGCGTCATCTGGTCGCCGTCGCGGCGCATGTTGAAGCGGTTCAGAAAGCTGTTGCCCAGCAGGATGGCCGGCATGGCCGATGGCGACACCACCGCGTCCACGCCGTACACCGTGACGTCGCCCAGACGCAGCTGGTCGATCTTGAACAGATAAGCCGGCGCGGCGCCGTTGGCCGTGGCCACCTGCACCCGCCGCCCCTTCTTGTAGTCCAGTCCCAGGCGCTGAGCTTCGCCTTCGCCCAGGGCCACCACGCTGGCGCCGGTGTCCACCATGAACTGGGCCGGCCGGTTGTTGATGCTGCCCTCAGAGAAGAAGTGCCCGCGGCTGTCGGCCGTGAGCACCACCTTGTCACCGCCGCCGTCCATGCGCGCGCCGCCCACGTTGGCCGGCGCCTCGCCCACGCGCAGCGTGCGGCGCTGGCCGCCCACTTCCACCACCGCCTGGTCGCCGCTGGTGGAGAGCACCTTCACCCCCTGGGCGGATTGCCCCGGCCCCAGCGTGCGCGGGGCGCCGCCGTCGATGATGAGCAGCGCCTTGCTGCCCAGCATGCCCTGCAGCGCCACGCTTTGCGCCCACGCAGGAGACGCAGAGCCCAGCAGGATCAAGGCACAGAACAGGCAGGAGCGCATGGTGGTTTCAGGTCGGGTTCGGGAGCAGGGGCCGGCACATGCGTCCCCCAGGGGGAAGCCGCGCAGCGGCTCAGGGGTGGGCTACCAGGGCCTGTTCGCACGCCCAAAACAGCGTCAACAGGCCCTAGTCCCTGAAGTTGTTGAAGGAAAGCGGCAGCTCGCTCATCTCCTTGCGCAGCAGCGCCATCACGGCCTGCAGGTCGTCGCGCTTGGCGCCGGTCACGCGCACGGCGTCGCCCTGGATGGCGGCCTGCACCTTGAGCTTGCTGTCCTTGATGAGCCTCTGCATCTTCTTGCCGTCCTCGCTGGCGATGCCGTTGCGCACGGTGATGGCCTGCTTGACCTTGTCGCCGCCGACCTTCTGCACGCTGCCCTTGTCGAGAAAGCGCACGTCCACGTTGCGCTTGGTCATCTTGTTGCGCAGGATGTCTTCCAGCTGCTGGAGCTGGAAGTCGGCGTCGCCCGTCAGGGTGATCTCCTTGTCCTTCAGCTCGATGGCGGCGCTGGTGCCCTTGAAGTCGAAACGCGTGCCGACTTCCTTGGCCGCGTTGTCCACCGCGTTCTTCACTTCCACCATGTCGGCTTCGCAAACCGTGTCGAAAGAGGGCATGAGGTCAACTCCTTGTCATCGTTTCCAGATCCGTGCGTGCGCCGGTCAGCGGCCCTGGCGCCCGCGCTCGTACTTGCGCCAGTACTGGAACGCGTCTTCGTGCAGCTCCAGATCCAGCTCCTGCACCCTGCCGAGCAGGCGCTCCTGGGCGTCGGCCACCGCGCGGTTGTAGACCAGCGGCGCGATCTCTTCCAGGAAGAAACCCAGCAGCCCGCCGGCAGCGATGTTGCCGATGCGTTCTTCCATGTGCTGCTCGAAGTAGCGCATGATCGAATCGACGGCCTGCTGGCGATCTTCCTTGGCGATTTCGATGCTCATGGCGGGCCTTGCTGCGAAGCGGAGGACGGGGGTGCGATGCGACAATTGTCCCATGTTCGTCGTGCGCAACGTCCCGCTGCAACCCCTCAACAGCTTCGGCATCGCCGCCCGCGCCACCGCCCTGGTGCGTGTGCGGGGCGAGGCCGACGTGCGCGCCGTGCTGGCCGATGCGGAGCTGGCCGCGCAACCCAGGTTCGTGCTGGGTGGCGGCAGCAACATCGTGCTCACCGGCGACCTGCGGGCGGTGGTGCTGAAGGTCGAAGTCATGGGGCGCCGCGTGCTGGAAGCGACCGACCGCCACACCATCGTCGAAGCCGGCGCCGGCGAGAACTGGCACGACTTCGTCACCTGGACGCTGGAGCAAGGGCTGGGCGGCCTGGAAAACCTGGCGCTGATCCCCGGCACCGTGGGCGCCAGCCCGGTGCAGAACATCGGCGCCTACGGTGTCGAGCTGCAGGACCGTTTTCATGAACTGGACGCCATCGACCTGCGCAGCGGCGAGCTGTTCACGCTGAACGCCGCCGAATGCGGCTTCGGCTACCGCGATTCCGTGTTCAAGCACACACCGGCCGAGCCCGGGGGCTTTGGCCTGGCCGGGCGCGCGCTCATCCTGCGCGTGCGCTTCGCGCTGCCCAAGGCCTGGAAGCCCGTGCTGGGCTACCTGGATCTGGAGCGCAAGATGCAGGAAACGGGCGTTGCCGAGCCCACGGCGCGCCAGATCTACGAGTGGGTGGTGGCCATCCGCCGCGCCAAGCTGCCCGATCCGGCGGTGATCGGCAACGCCGGCAGCTTCTTCAAGAACCCCACGGTGACGCCCGAGCAGTGCCAGGACATCATCGGCCGCGATCCGAAGGTGGTGCACTACCCCATGCCAGACGGCAGCTTCAAGCTCGCCGCAGGCTGGCTGATCGACGCCTGCGGCTGGAAGGGCAAGCGCGTGGGCAACGCCGGCGTGTACGAGAAGCAGGCGCTGGTGCTGGTGAACACCGGCGGCCACGAGCAGCCGGCCACCGGCGGCGAGGTAATGACGCTGGCCAGGGCCATCCAGACCAGCGTGTACGAGCGTTTCGGCATCCGGCTGGAGCCCGAGCCCGTGGTGGTGTGACGGTGGCGACGGCACAGGGGCAGCCGGCTGGCCCGACGGCGCTGGTCACAGGCGCCTCGGGCGGCATCGGCCGCGCCATCGCGGAGCAACTGGCGGCGCGCGGCTACGGGCTGATCCTGGTGGCGCGCAGCGCAGGCAGGCTGGAAGCGCTGGCCACCGAATGGACTGGTCGCCACGGCGTGCCGGTGCGGGTGCTGGCGCTGGACCTGACGGCGCCCGACGCCCCCGAGCGGGTGGCCGAAGCGGTGGCGCAGGCCATGCCGGGCGGTGGCCTCGACGTGCTGGTCAACAACGCCGGTATCGGCGACTACGGGTTGTTCCGCGAGGTCGACGCGGCCAGCTACCGCGCCACGCTGCAGCTCGACGTGGTGGCGCTGACCCTGCTCACGCAACGCCTGCTGCCGGCCCTGATCGCGCGGCGCGGCAAGCTGCTCAACGTGGCCAGCGCGGCGGCCTTCCAACCCGTGCCCTACATGGCGGTGTACGCGGCGGCCAAGGCCTATGTGCTGTCGCTGTCGCAGGCGCTGTCGGAAGAGCTGCGGGACACCGGTGTCACCGTGACGGCGCTGTGCCCGGGTTTCACGCAGACCGCGTTCGTGGAACATCGCGGCATGGACGCCAGCGCGATGGTCAAGGGGCGCCGCCTGCCTTCGGCGCAAGAGGTGGCCGGGTTCGGCGTGCGCGCCATGCTCGCGGGCCGGCCGGTGGCCGTGCACGGCTGGCGCAGCGCGCTGCTGGCCATGGGGGCGCGCTTCGCGCCGCGCCGGTTGCTGCTGAAGACGGTGCGCCGGCTGGTGGGCCCCGGGTAGGCCTCAGCCCACGGCGCCCACTTCCGGCCAGTGGCGCCGCAGCCAGAGCCACGCGACCAGGCCCACCGAAAGAAACGCCAGCGAGGTGAGCGCCAGCGCCATGTGCGAGTGCATCACCAGCGGTGCCACCGCGCCCGCCACCACGCCGTTGGCGGTCGAGCCCACCACCGCCTGCAGGGACGACGCCATGCCGCGCCGCTGCGGGTAGAGATCCAGTACCAGCAGCGTGACCACCGGCGTCATCAGCGCCCAGCCGAAGGCGAAGGCGGCGATCGGCCAGATGGCCCACCAGGGGTTGGGCGCCCACAGCGCGTTGGCGATGATGTTGAGCAGCGACACGCCGAGCATCACGCGGAAGCCCTGCATGATCTGGTTCTTGGGTCGCACCACGCCCGCCATGCGGCCCGACAGCCAGGCGCCGCCCATGATGCCGCCGATGTTGAGCACGAAGAACCAGAAGAACTGCTGCGGCGCCAGCCCGAGGATGTTGCCCAGGAAGGAGGGCGCTGACAGCACATAGAGGAACATGCCGTTGAAAGGCACGCCGGAGGCCAGTGCCAGCAGCAGGAAGCGCGGGTCGGAGAGCAGTTGCCAGTAGCCGCGCATCAGGTGCCCCAGCCGCAGCGGCTGGCGGTCCTGCACGTGCAGGGTCTCCGGCAGCAGCCGGAAGTTGGCTACGAACAGCACCACGCCCACGCCCACCAGGAACCAGAAGATGGCGTGCCAGCTCGCGAGCACCAGCAGCCAGCCGCCGATCATGGGCGCCACCGCCGGCGCCACGCCGAAGTAGATGGTGATCTGCGCCATCACCTTCTGCGCCTCCGAGGGCGGGAACATGTCGCGCACCACGGCGCGCGAGACCACGATGCCGGCGCCCGTCGACAGCCCCTGCAGCGCGCGGAAGAACACTAGTTGCCCGATGCTCTGCGACAGTGCGCAGCCGGCCGAGGCCAGCGTGAACAGTGCCAGTCCCCACAGCACCACCGGCCGGCGCCCGAAGCTGTCGGACAGCGCGCCGTGGAACAGGTTCATGAAGGCGAAGCCGAACAGGTAGGCCGACAGCGTCTGCTGCAGCTGCAGCGGCGTGGCGCCGGTGGACGCGGCGATGCCGGAGAAGGCGGGGATGTAGGTGTCGACCGAGAACGGCCCCAGCATGCCCAGCACGGCCAGCAGGACCGCCAGCGCCCAGCGCGGGGCGCGCCAGAGTTGAGCGGCGTCGGGGTTCATGGGCGGGCGGCTTTCACGGTCAAGGTGCTATCACCAACATAGCTGCCTGCGCCCGCTGTGTATGGGCCGGAGGCCAATTTCATCAAAAAAAAAGTGCCACAAGTGTTGCCGCAGCGCTGGAGAAAGCCCCCGGCCGCACCGGGCCTCGTGGCCGCCCGCAGCGGGGACAACAGGGGGGCGGGCTGCACTGCCGAAAGCTATCACAAGCATAGCTGCCTGCGCCCGCCGCGAGCCGTCTGGTGGCCTGTTTCGTTCAAATTTCAGCGTCCTGACGGGCTGCTATGGTGCTGCGTATCCCTCGCGGCACGACGACCCCCATGGCGCCCCCGGAAGGCCGCGGAGCAGGCCAGACCAGCAACCGCCGTGGCCGGGGTCTCCCCGGCCACCAGCGGTGCCCCCTCGAGGGGGGTGGCGGAGCGGAACGAAGTCCGCGCAGCCTGGGGGTGGGCGTCAGAGGCTGTCGATGAAGCTGCGCAGCTTGTCCGAGCGGCTCGGGTGCTTGAGCTTGCGCAGCGCCTTGGCCTCGATCTGGCGGATGCGCTCGCGCGTCACGTCGAACTGCTTACCCACCTCTTCCAGCGTGTGGTCGGTGCTCATCTCGATGCCGAAGCGCATGCGCAGCACCTTGGCTTCGCGCGGGGTCAGACCGTCGAGGATGTCCTTCACCACGTCGCGCAGGCCAGCCTGCACGGCGGCATCGGCGGGCGCGGTGTTGTTCTGGTCCTCGATGAAATCGCCCAGGTGCGAATCGTCGTCGTCGCCGATCGGCGTTTCCATGGAGATCGGCTCCTTGGCGATCTTCATGATCTTGCGGATCTTCTCTTCCGGGATCTCCATCTTCTCGGCCAGCAGGGCGGCGTCGGGCTCGAAGCCGAATTCCTGCAGGTGTTGGCGCGAGATGCGGTTCATCTTGTTGATGGTCTCGATCATGTGCACCGGGATGCGGATGGTGCGCGCCTGGTCGGCGATCGAGCGCGTGATGGCCTGGCGGATCCACCAGGTGGCGTAGGTCGAGAACTTGTAGCCGCGGCGGTATTCGAACTTGTCCACCGCCTTCATCAGGCCGATGTTGCCTTCCTGGATCAGGTCCAGGAACTGCAGGCCGCGGTTGGTGTACTTCTTGGCGATGGAGATCACCAGGCGCAGGTTGGCCTCGATCATTTCCTTCTTGGCGTCGCGCGACGAGGCCTCGCCTTCGTTCATGCGCTTGTTGATGGCCTTCAGCTCGTCCAGCGGTACCACCACCTGGGCCTGCAGGTCGATCAGCTTTTGCTGCAGGTCCTGGATCGGCGGGATGTTGCGGCCCAGCACGGCGCTCCACGGGCGGTCGGCCTTGGCCTGCTGCTCGGCCCAGGTCAGGTTGAGCAGGTGCGAGGTGATCTTGTTGCCGGCCAGATCGCGGCCCGAGAAATCGCGGATGAAGTCTTCGGGCGGGAAGCCGCACTTGTCGACGATGATGCGACGCAGCTCGCGCTCATGGCGGCGCACATCGTCCACCTGGCTGCGCAGCATGTCGCACAGCTTCTCGATGGTCTTGGCGGTGAAGCGGATGGTCATCAGCCGCTCGGACAGGGCGTGCTGCGACTTCACGTAGTTCGGCGAGCCCCAGCCTTCCTTGTCGTAGGCGCGGTGCACCTTCTCGAACAGCGAGGCGATCTCGTCGAAGCGCTCCAGCGCCTGGTTCTTCAGCGCCTCGAGCAGCTTGGTCATGGCCTTGGAGCCACCCTTGCCGTCGTCGTCGTCTTCCTCGTCGTACTCGTCGAAGTCTTCCTCGGCCACGTAGTCATCGTTCTCGTCGGCGTCGGCAAAGCCGTCGACGATGGTGTTGATGATGACCTTGCCCTCGCGGATTTCCTGCGCCATGCGCAGGATCTCGGCGATGGTGGCCGGGCTGGCGCTGATGGCTTCCATCATGTCCATCAGGCCGCCCTCGATGCGCTTGGCGATCTCGATCTCGCCCTCGCGCGTGAGCAGTTCCACCGTGCCCATTTCCCGCATGTACATGCGCACCGGGTCGGTGGTGCGGCCGAATTCGCTGTCCACCGTGGACAGGGCGGCCTCGGCTTCTTCCTCGGCCTCTTCCTCGGTGGCCGTGTTGCTGCCGGTGTTGGTGAGCAGCAGGGTCTCGGCGTCGGGCGTCTGCTCGTACACGGCCACGCCCAGGTCGTTCAGCATGGAGACCACGGCCTCCAGCGTCTCGGCGTCGACCAGCTTGTCGGGCAGGTGGTCGTTGATCTCGCCGTGCGTCAGGTAGCCGCGCGTCTTGCCCAGCTTGAGCAGCGCCTTCAGGTTGGCGCGGCGGGTGTTCATCTCCTCTTCGGAGAGCACGCCTTCGTCCAGGCCGAATTCCTTCATCAAGGCCCGTTCCTTGGCCTTGCTGATCTTCATGCGCAGCGGCTTGGCCTTCTCGACCGCCACCGCGGCGGCCGGCTCCTGCGCCTGCTCTTCCGGCTCGCCTTCCAGGTCGGATTCGATGTCCGACAGGTCGGCGTCGTCATCGTCGTCGCGCGCCGATGCCTTGCCCGGGCGGCCACGCTTGCCGGTGGATTTGGCCGGCTTGGATTTTTCGGCCGCGGCGGCGCCCTTGGCCGGGCGACCGACCTTTTTCTTGACGGTCAGTTCCTCGTCGGCCACGGCTTCTGCGGCCTTGGCTTTGGCCGGAGTCTTGGGTGCGGCGGCGCTGGCGGCCTTGGCGGGGGCTTTGGTGGCGGTCGTCTTCGAAGCTGGCATGGGCAATCCTCGGGTCAGGGCAGGGTCGACGAGCCGCGGGCAGGCGGCCGGCGGCGCATCAGAAAACGGCGTGTCTCAACGGTCTGGGTGCACCTGTGGCCAGGCAAAGCCGGCCGGCGGGGTGCACGGGGCAAGGGTGTGGGCGAACATTTGGTGTGCAGTCCTTGCGGTAGGTGGCCGCCCCGCACGCTGGGGGAACGCGCATCGTTCGCGCGCTGGCCGGGCCGGAGGTGCTGCTGTCGCTCTTGCCGACGTAACCTTAAATTATATCGGAAAACGGGATTTCAAGGCAGAAGTTCGCCAGGTTCGGGCTCATGGGGTGGCGCCGGCGCATCGGCCGGTTGGGCCAGGTGCTGCGCGGTGGCGGCCGGGCCGGCCATCAGGCGGCGCAGGGTCTCCACGTCGCCGGCTTCGGCGGCGCGCTGGCGGGCCTGGGCCAGGCGCTGCTCGCGCTCGCTGGCCAGAATGCGCTGCAGCTCGGCCGGATCGCTCTCGATGTCGCGCGGCACGCTGTCGACCGCGGCCACGGCAGCCTGCTCCCAGTCGTGGCCGCGCAGGGCCTCGCGCAGAGCGCCCCAGGGCTGTGGGCCGTGCTCCAGGTTCTGCCCCTCCAGCCAGACGAACAGCGCCCCATGCGGATCGGGCAGGTCGCACAGCAACGCGTGGTCGGCCTGGCTCAGACTTTCCCAGGCGCTGGGCTCGGTGAGCACGATCTGCAGGGCGCGCTGGGCGCGGCTGGTGGGTTGGGCGCGCGGGCGCCGTGCCGTCGGCACGGGCGGCCAGCCACCGGATGGGGCGGCTTTCTGAAGTGTTTTGGTCTCCTGGCCCTTGTCTGACGGGCGCAAAGTGCTCTGTTTCTGGTAGCGTTGTTGGGCCTGCCGGGCGGTGCCCCACAGCTCGGCCAGTTCATGCGTGCCCAGCTGGACCTGCGCCGCGATCTCGCCCAGCAGCTGCTGCGCCAGCGCGCCCGCCGGCAGCAGCTGCCACAGCGGCCGGGCGTTGGCGGCGAAGTGCGAGCGGCCCTCGGCCGTCGCCAGGTCGCACCCTTCGGCCGCGGCGTCCAGCAGGAAGCGCGACAGCGGCGTGGCCTCTTTCACCGCCTGGCCGAAGGCCTCGGCGCCCTCTGCGCGGATGAAGCTGTCGGGGTCGTGCTCGGGCGGCAGGAACAGGAATTTGACGGTGCGCACGTCGGTGGCGAAGGGCAGGGCGGCTTCCAGCGCCTTGCGGGCGGCGCGGCGCCCTGCGGCGTCGCCGTCGAAGCTGAACACCACCTGCTCGGTGAAGCGGAACAGCTTCTGCACATGCTCCGGCGTGCAGGCCGTGCCCAGCGTGGCCACGGCGTTGGCGAAGCCCAGTTGCGCCAGGGCGACCACGTCCATGTAGCCCTCGGTCACCAGGGCGTAGCCGTGCTCGCGCAGGGCGGTGCGGGCCTCGAACAGGCCGTACAGCTCGCGCCCCTTGTGGAACACAGGGGTTTCGGGTGAATTAAGGTATTTGGGCTTCTCGTCGCCCAGCACGCGGCCGCCGAAGCCGATCACCTCGCCCTTGACCGAGCGGATCGGGAACATGATGCGGTCGCGGAAGCGGTCGTAGCGCTTGCCTTCCTCTTCCTCGCTGACGATGACCAGGCCGCTCTCGGCCAGCAGCGGATCGGCATAGTCCGGGAACACGCTGGCCAGGCTGCGCCAGCCCTCGGGCGCATAGCCCAGGCCGAAGTCGCGCGCCACCTGGCCCGACAGGCCGCGCCGCTTCAGGTAGTCGACGGCGCGGGGCGAGTCCTTGAGCTGCTTGCGGTAGGCCTCGCCGGCCCTGGCCAGCACGTCGGACAGGGTGGCGCGCTTTTCGCTCTCGCGCGCGGCGCGCTCGCGCTCGGCCGGGCTGCGCTCGTCTTCCGGCACCTGCATGCCATATTGCTGCGCGAGATCGTGCACCACCTCCACGAAGCCGGCCCCGGTGTGGTCCATGAGGAAGCCGATGGCGTTGCCGTTCTTGCCGCAGCCGAAGCAGTGGTAGAACTGCTTGGAAGGGCTGACGGTGAAGCTGGGCGACTTTTCAGAGTGGAACGGGCACAGGCCCGAAAAGTTGGCCCCGGTCTTCTTCAGCTGCACGTAGCGGCCGACGATGTCCACGATGTCGGCGCGGGCGAGAAGCTCCTGGATGAAGTGCTGGGGGATGGACACGCGACTATTCTGCCTTGGCAGCCTGGCGCGGTTCGTGCCCGCGCATCAGGCGCCGGTCCCACAGCACGGCGGCCAGCGTCAGCAGGCCCAGGCCGGCGCCGGCCACGCAGGTCCAGGCCCAGCGGCCGTGCAGCCAGGCCCAGGAGCCCAGGGCCGATCCGGCGGAGGCGCCGATGAAGTAGCTGGTCATGTAGACCGCGTTGAGGCGCGAGCGTGCCTGCGGCTCCAGCGCGTAGACCACGTTCTGGTTGCTGATGTGCAGCGCCTGCAGCCCGCCATCCACCAGCAGCATGCCGATCAGGAAGGCCCCCAGGCTCACGTCGCCGAACCAGAGCGCCGCCCAGCCGGCCAGCAGCGTCACCACGCCCGCCAGCGTGGTGCGGCGCTCCAGGCCGCGATCGGCCATGCGGCCGGCCACGTTGGCCATGAAGGCGCCCGCCACGCCGGCCAGGCCGATCAGGCCGATCGTCGCGTCACCCATGCCGTAGGCGGGGCCGGCCAGCATCAGCGCCATGGTGGAGAACAGCACGCTCACCGTGGCGAAGGCCGCCGCGCCGATCAGCGCGCGGCTGCGCAGCCGCGCATGCTGGCGCGCCAGGGTGAGCAGCGAGCCCAGGGCGGCGCCGTAGCCCAGACGCTGCACCGGCGGTGCCTTGGGCAGGGCCCTGCCCAGCAGCGCGGCCGTGCCCAGCATGGCCGCGGCACCCACCCAGTACACCGTGCTCCATCCGCCCAGGCCCGAAAGCACGCCCGAGATGCTGCGCGACGCCAGGATGCCCACCAGCAGCCCGCTCATGACCAGCCCCACGGCCCGGCCCGCGCTGCCCGGCGCCGCGAAGGCGGCCGCCATCGGCACCAGGATCTGCGCTGCCACGGAGAACAGCCCGCAGGTGATGGTGCCCACGGCCAGCAGGGTGAACAGGTGCAGCGCCCCGCCCAGGCCGCTCAGCAGCAGGCCCAGGGCGGCCAGCACCATCAGGGTCAGCACCAGCCGCCGGCGCTCCAGCAGGTCGCCCAGCGGCACCAGCGCCAGCAGGCCGATCGCGTACGACACCTGCGCCATCGTCACGGTAAGCGCGGCGCGCGATTCCGGCACGCCCAGATCGACCGCGATGGAATGCAGCAGTGGCTGGTTGAAGTAGTTGGCGCCCGCGCACAGGCCGCAGGCCACCGCCATCAGCACCAGGGTGCGGGTCGAAAGGGCGGTGGGGGCAGGGGGCGCCATGAACAGCGTTTGAAGAAAGGGCCGGCGGCTCGCTCGCCGCGGCCATGGCGCGGCGGCGGAGGGAGCGGCGAGTCTAAGCGCCTGCGGCGCGGCACGTGGCCCGGGCCGGTAAAAGCCCCGTGGCCGGTGCGGAGCCGGGACATGTTGCCGAAAGCCTGGCGCAGGCCAATGCGGCTATTCTTGCGTCCATACCCATGCCAGCGGAGACAACCATGAGCAGCATCTACGACACCGACCTGCCGCGCACCCCGGCCAACTTCGCCCCGATGACGCCGCTGGCCTTCATCCAGCGCACGGCCGAGGTCTACCCCGACCGGCTGGCCATCGTGCACGGCGAGTTGCGCCAGAGCTGGGCCGACACCTACGCGCGTTGCCGCCGGCTGGCCAGCGCGCTGCAAAGCCGGGGCATCGGCAGGAACGACACGGTGGCGGTGATGCTGCCCAACACCCCTCCGATGGTGGAGGCGCACTTCGGCATCCCCATGGCCGGCGCGGTGCTGAACACGCTGAACACCCGGCTCGACCCGGAGGCCGTGGCCTTCATGCTGGATCACGGCGAGGCCAGGGCCATCGTGGTCGATCCCGAGTTCGCGGCCATCGTGAAGAAGGCGCTGGCGCTGCGCCAGTCGAAGGCGCCGCTGCTGGTGGTCGATGTGGAGGATGCGCTATACGGCGAAGGCCAGAAGATCGGCGGCCTCACCTACGAGGCCCTGGTGGCCGAGGGCGACCCCGCCTTCGAGTGGCACTACCCGGGCGACGAATGGGACGCCATCGCGCTCAACTACACCAGCGGCACCACCGGCAACCCCAAGGGCGTGGTCTACCACCACCGCGGCGCGGCCACCAACGCCATCAGCAACGTGCTGGAGTGGGACATGCCCAAGCACGCCGTCTACCTGTGGACGCTGCCCATGTTCCACTGCAACGGCTGGTGCTTCCCCTGGACGGTGGCGGCGCGCGCGGCGGTCAACGTGTGCCTGCGGCGCGTGGAGGCCAAGGCCATCTTCGACGCCATCCGCCAGCACGGCGTCACGCATTACTGCGGCGCGCCCATCGTGCACGGCCTGCTGGTCAATGCGCCCGCCGAGCTGAAGGCCGGCGTGCCGCGCGGCGTGAAATGCATGGTGGCCGGCGCGGCACCGCCGGCCTCGATGATCGAGGGCATGGAGCAGATGGGGTTCGACCTGACCCACGTCTACGGCCTGACCGAGGTCTACGGCCCGGCCACCGTGTGCGCCAAGCACGCCGCCTGGGACGCGCTGGACATCGGCCAGCGCGCGATGCTCAACGCGCGCCAGGGCGTGCGCTACCACCTGGAGCGCGACGCCCGCGTGCTGAACCCCGAGACCATGCAGCCGGTGCCGATGGACGGCGAAACCATGGGCGAGATCATGTTCCGCGGCAACATCGCCATGAAGGGCTACCTGAAGAACCCCCAGGCCACCGAGGAAGCCTTTGCCGGCGGCTGGTTCCACAGCGGCGACCTGGCCGTGCAGTACCCCGACGGCTACATCAAGATCAAGGACCGCAGCAAGGACATCATCATCTCCGGCGGCGAGAACATCTCGTCGATCGAGGTGGAAGACGTGCTCTACCGCCACCCCGCCGTGCTGGCCGCGGCCGTGGTGGCCAAGCCCGATCCGAAGTGGGGCGAGACCCCCTGCGCCTTTCTGGAACTGAAACCCGGTGCCGAGGTCACCGAGGCCGACATCGTGGCCCACTGCAAGCAGCACCTGGCCGGCTTCAAGGTGCCGCGCGCCATCGTGTTTGGCGAACTGCCCAAGACCAGCACCGGCAAGATCCAGAAGTTCGAGCTGCGCAAGCAGGCCGGCTCGGCGGCGGCGATCGATGTCTGAGCGGTGGCCGCAGGTGCTTCGAGCTGGCGCCAGAATGCCATGAAAATGATAGCTGCCTGCGCTTGCTGCACAAGGGCTGCAGGTCAATTGGATTGAAAATCGAAGTATGAAGCAGGCATTTCGCACCGCGCTCATGGCGCTGTTGACCGCGACGGCTGCCGTCGCCCAGGCGCAGAAGATCGGCGACGTCGACACCGCCTTCCAGTGGCTCGGGCCCAACCACAAGATCGTCGTCGATGCCTACGACGACCCGATGGTCGAGGGTGTCACCTGCTACGTCTCGCGTGCCCGCACCGGCGGTATCAAGGGCGGCCTGGGGCTGGCGGAAGATCGCGCGGAGGCCTCGATCGCGTGCCGCCAGGTCGGCCCGGTGCGCTTCAAGGGGCCGCTGCCGCCGAAGGACGAGGTGTTTTCCGAGCGCATGTCGGTGCTGTTCAAGCGCCTGCGCGTGGTGCGCATGGTGGATGGCGCGCGCAACACGCTGGTCTACCTGACCTACTCCGACAAGCTCATCGACGGCTCGCCGCAGAACAGCGTCACCGCCGTGGCCATCGACCGCGCGACGCCGATTCCGCTGAAGAACTGACCCCTGGGTGGTGTGGCCGGGGAGCTGCATTCAGCTCACGGTTCTGGCCGTCAGCCCTTGCGGGGCAGGCGCAGTCAGCTATCGAAAAAGAAGCATTCTGTCGGTCAGGAACGCCTGGGTGGCGTCTTGCGCGCGGCGCGCGGCTTGCGCGGCCGCGGCGGCCTGGGCGGCGGCAGGGCCTCGGCGGTGGCGGCGAGCAGGGCGCGCAGCGCCTCGCGCTCGTCCCACTGGTCGGGCGTGAGCAGCAGGTGGGGCTTGGCCTTCTCGTAGAAACGGCCCCACACGGGCGGGTCCATCAGCGCTTCGCCGGCCGGTGTCGGCTTCACGTAGAGCTGGTCGTCGCAGACGAAGGCCACCGGCTTGTCGTCGATGTAGAGGCAGTATTCGCCGAACATCCTGCGCGTGCGCAACCCGGGCCAGGGCCCGAGCTGGTCGAGCAGGAACTCCAGCGTCTCCGGTTGCGTGGACATGATGGGCGTCCTCAGCAGGGGGCTGCGCCGGCACTCGTGGCCTGGGTTCCGAGGGGCGCCAAGTGCGCTCGAGCGGAAGGGCGTGGCAGAGCGGAGCGACCTCCGCGCAGCCTGGGGAAGCGCATCATTTCGGCGCCAGCCGGATCGCCCCGTCCAGGCGGATCACCTCGCCGTTGAGCATGTCGTTCTCGATGATGTGCCTGGCCAGCTTGGCGTAGTCTTCCGGCGTGCCCAGGCGGCTGGGGAAGGGCACGCCGGCGGCCAGCGCGTCCTGCACTTCCTTGGGCATGCCGAACAGCATGGGCGTGCCGAAGATGCCGGGCGCGATGGTCATGTTGCGGATGCCGTTGCGGGCCAGGTCGCGCGCGATCGGCAGCGTCATGCCGACCACGCCCCCCTTGCTGGCGCTGTAGGCAGCCTGGCCGATCTGGCCGTCGTAGGCGGCCACGCTGGCGGTGCTGATCAGCACGCCGCGCTCGCCGGTGCTCTCGGGCTCGTTCTTGCACATCGCATCGGCCGCCAGGCGGATCATGTTGAAGCTGCCCACCAGGTTGACCATGATGGTCTTGGTGAACACGTCGAGCTTGTGCGCGCCTTGCTTGCCCACGGTCTTCTCGGCCGGTGCGATGCCGGCGCAGTTGACCAGGCCCATCAGCTTGCCCATCGACACCGCCTTGGCCACCACGGCCTGGCCATCGGCCTCGCTGCTGACGTCGCACTTGACGAAGGCGCCGCCGATCTCGCTGGCCACGGCTTCGCCTTTCTCCGCCTGCATGTCGGCGATCACCACCCTGGCGCCGTTGGCCGCCAGCATCCGCGCCGTGCCCTCACCCAGACCGGACGCGCCGCCGGTGACGATGAAAACCTTGTCCTTGATCTGCATGCAAGCTCCTGTGTCGTTATGGTGAAACGACCATTATCGGGCGGGGCTGGTTGCGGGCTGCGCGGGCAACGTCGGGGGCGCCCGACGTGGCGTGGCGCCGGCACGAGGCCGACGGGTGCTGCGCGCCTGTGGCCTGCGTGCTTCAGCCGTTGCCGGTGCCGCCGGACGGCGCTGAATCGACGCCCAGCAGCCGGTGCAGCCGCGAGCTGCTGGTGGTGTACTGGAAGGGCAGTTCGCGCTCCGGCGCGATCAGCGCCTGCGCGGCGTAGGCCGCCAGCGTGGCTTCATGGAAGCCGCACAGGATCAGTTTCTTCTTGCCCGGGTAGGTGTTGATGTCGCCCACGGCGAAGATGCCGGCCTCGCTGGTCTGGAACTTCTCGGTGTCCACCACCAGCTGCTTGCGCTCCAGCGCCATCCCCCAGTCGGCAATGGGGCCAAGACGGGGGCTCACGCCCTGCAGCACCAGCAGAATGTCGAGCGGCAGCGGCGCGGTGGCGCCGTCTGGCCCCAGGATGTGCAGCGCCGTCAGGCGGCCGCTTTCCTGAGCGACGCCTTCGACCTGACCCGGTACGAAGCGCACCTGGCCCGTGTGACGCAGGGCCTGCAGGCCATCGATGGTGGCGGGCTCTGCCTGGAAGCCGTCGCGCCGGTGCAGCAGGGTGATGCTGGCGGCGCGCTGGCCTTCGGGCAGGGCGGCCAGGCGGATGGCAGCGCCCAGCGCGGCCTCGCCACCGCCGGCCACCACCACGCGCTGGCCGCTGAAGTCCGCCGCGCGCGGCAGGCCGTGGAACAGCTGGCGGCCTTCGAAGGCGTCGAGGCCATCCACCTTGAGCCGCTTGGGCACGAAGGCACCCACGCCGGCGGCGATGAACACCGCCCGCGCCCTCAGCTGCAGGCCCTGTTGCGTGGTGAGCAGGAAGCGTCCGTCGTCCTGGCGCGCCAGCGCCTCGACCTGATGGCCCAGATGCAGCGTGGGCTGAAAGGGCGCCACCTGGCGCAGCAGCGCGTCGGTGAGTTCCTGGCCGCTGCAGACGGGCAGGCCGGGGATGTCGTAGATCGGCTTGTCGGCGTAGAGCTCGCCCGGCTGGCCGCCGGGGTGCGGCAGCGCGTCGATGACGTGGGCGTGGATTTCCAGCAGGCCCAGCTCGAACACCTGCCACAGGCCCACCGGGCCGGCGCCGATCACCACGGCGTCGGCGTCGATGGGCGGGGCGGGGGGGCTGGTGCTCATGATGCGGGGGCGCATGCCCGCCCCGTTGGCTTCAAATTCAATAGCTGCCTGCGCCCGCCACGACTGGGCTGGAGGCCGATTTCACCCCAAAAACAGGCGCGCGCCGGCAGGCCGGCGCTGGCAGCGGCTCAGCGCTTGAGTTCGGGCAGCTTGCCGGTCTTGTCTTTCCATTCCTCGGCGTCGGGCAGCGGGTCCTTGCGCTTGGTGATGGTCTTCCAGTTCGGCAGCAGGGCCAGTTCGGCGTTGATGGCCGTCATGTGGATCTGGTCCTTGGGCAGGTCTTCTTCGGCGTAGATCGCGCTCACCGGGCATTCCGGGATGCAGACCGCGCAGTCGATGCACTCCTCCGGGTCGATGGTCAGGAAGTTCGGGCCTTCCTTGAAGCAGTCGACCGGGCAGACGTCGACGCAGTCGGTGTATTTGCAGCGGATGCAGGCTTCGGTGACGACGTGGGTCATGGTGTGTTGAGGGCAGCTTCTATCGGGGCTCGCCTGATGCCGCAGGCACTGGCGAAACGGTGAATTTTATCGTCTGGCGGGCCGCCGGACCTGGGCAGCCATACAGGATGCAGGGTTGCTGGGGTTGGGGCGTTCTCAGGGGGCGCGGGCGCCTGGCCCCTCAGGGCCGGCGAGCCGCAGCTCGTCGAACCAGCCGAGCCGGCGCAGCAGCGCCTTCTCGCCCTCCAGCAGCAGCATCGCCAGCGCGCCCAGGGCGGGGGCGACCAGCAGGTCGGCCAGGCCGAGCGGGCGGGTGGCGAACAGCGTCTGCATCCACGGCGTGTAGGTGAAGGCCAGTTGCAGGACCAGCACCGCCAGTACCGCATAAAGCACGGCCGGCGTGCCGCGCGTGCCCTGCCAGGTGATCGACGTGGCGTGCAGGTAGCGCACCGAGAACAGGTAGCCGATCTCCAGCGCGCAGAAGGCGTTGACCACCAGCGTGCGCGTGGCCTCCAGCCCCAGCCCGCGCCGCTCGCCCCAGAGCATGACGGCGTGGATCGCCAGGGCGAACAGCACCGACACGAGCACGATCCGCCACAGCATGAAGGGCGAGAGCAGCGGCGCATCGGCCGGGCGCGGCGGGCGGCGCATCACGCCGGCTTCCGGTGGCTCGAAGGCCAGCACCAGGCCCAGCGTGGTGGCCGTGATCATGTTGATCCACAGGATCTGCGCCGGCGTGAGCGGCAGCGTGAGCCCGAGCACCAGCGCGGCCACCACCGCCACCACCTCGCCGCCGTTGGTCGGCAGGGTCCAGGCCAGCACCTTGCGGATGTTGTCGTAGACCACGCGCCCTTCGTGCACGGCGGCGACGATGGAGGCGAAGTTGTCGTCGCTCAGCACCACCTGGGCGGCTTCCTTGGCGGCCTCGGTGCCCTTGTGGCCCATGGCGACGCCGACGTCGGCCTGCTTGAGCGACGGCGCGTCGTTGACGCCGTCGCCGGTCATCGCCACCACCGCGCCCTGGCTCTGCAGCGCGCGCACCACGCGCAGCTTGTGCTCCGGGCTGGTGCGGGCGAACACCTGGGCGCGGCCGGCCAGCGCGGGCAGGGCTTCGTCGCTGGTGGCGTCCACGTCGGCGCCGGTGGCCACCACCGGCTCGCGCGCCAGGCCCAGCTGCGCCGCGATGGCGCGCGCGGTGGCGCCGTGGTCGCCGGTGATCATCTTCACGGCGATGCCGGCGCTGCGCGCGTCGGCCACGGCGGCGATGGCCTCGGGCCGCGGCGGATCGATGAAGCCGATCAGCCCGGCCAGGGTCAGCCCCTTCAGGTGCGCGGCTTCGATGCGCTCCGGCCGCTCCGGCAGGAGCTTGAAGGCGAAGCCCAGCACGCGCTGGCCGTCGGCGGCGATGTGGGCGATGCGTTCGTGCCATGCGGGTTCGTCGAGCAGGCCGGTGGCGCGACCGTCGTCCAGCAGCGCGTTGGCGCACATGGCCAGCACCTGCTCGGGCGCGCCCTTGACCACCAGCAGCGCGCCCTCCTGCGGCGCCGGCAGCGCGTGCAGCGTGGCCATGAAGCGGTGCGCGGCGTCGAACGGGATGGTGTCCAGGCGCGGGTGGCGGTCGTGCTCGGCCTGCGGGTTCAGGCCGGCCTTGAGGGCCAGCGCCAGCAGGGCGCCTTCCATGGGGTCGCCGTGCACCTGCCAGTGGCCACCGCTTTCGGTCAGCGCGGCGTCGTTGCACAGCAGGCCGGCGCGGGCCAACTGCAGCAGGTCCGGCCCGGGCGGGCTGCTGCCGGGCAGTTCCACGCGCCCCAGGGGCGCGTAGCCCGTGCCGCTGGCCACGGCCTTGCCGCAGGCGGTGACCAGGCGCTGGCAGGTCATCTCGTTGCGGGTGAGGGTGCCGGTCTTGTCGGAGCAGATCACGCTGGTGGCGCCCAATGTTTCCACCGCCGGCAGCTGGCGCACGATGGCGTGGCGCGCCGCCATGCGCTGCACGCCGATGGCCAGGGTGATGGTGATCACCGCCGGCAACCCTTCGGGGATGAAGCCCACCGCCAGCGCCACCACGGTCATCAGCGCATCGAGCCAGTGCAGGCCGCGCACGAGCACGGCAAAGGCGAACAGCAGCACCGACGCCACCAGGGCGATGATGGCCAGCTGCCGCCCGAAGCGGTTGATCTGACGCAGCAGCGGCGTGGTCAGCGGCTCAATGGCGCCCAGCATGGCGCTGATGCGGCCGATCTCGGTGTGGACGCCGGTGGCCACCACCACGCCGCGCCCGGTGCCGGCCGCCACCAGCGTGCCGGAATAGGCCATGCCGGCGCGATCGCCCAGCGGCGCGTCGGCAGCCACGGTGGCGGTGGATTTTTCGGCCACCACCGATTCGCCGGTGAGCAGCGCCTCGTCGATGCGCAGCGCATGCGCCTGCAACAGGCGCAGGTCGGCCGGCACGCGGTCGCCGGCCTCGATCAGCACCACGTCGCCCGGCACCAGGGCGGCCACGTCCGCGACCTGCGGTGCGCCGGAGCGCAGCACGCGCGCGTGGGGTGTGAGCAGGTCGCGCAGCGCGGACATGGCGGCTTCGGCCTTGCCCTCCTGCGCCACGCCGACCAGCGCATTGATCAGCACCACGCCCAGGATCACCGTGGCATCCACCCAGTGGCCCAGCACGGCTGCCAGCGCCGCAGAGGCCAGCAGGAAGCCAATCAGCGCGTTGGCGAACTGGGCCCCAAAGCGCTGCAGCCAGCTGTGCCGGGGCGGCTCCGGCAAGGTGTTGGGGCCGTGTTCCTGCAGCCGGCGCGCGGCCTCGGCGTCCTCCAGCCCGTGGCGCGCGTCGGTGCGCTGCAGTTCCACCACGCGGGAGGGGGGCAGGGCGTGGGGCGGCACCAGGTCTGGGGCGGCGGTCGGCTGATCGGGCATGCGCTGGGAAAACTCCGGTGGTCAGGGGCTGTTCCCATTGTGCGATCAGCGCGCCTGCCGTGGGTTCACGTCGATGCCATGCGGCAGGCGCGGGCGTTGACCAGGATCAAGTTGGCGGGGGGTGGCTCGCTCGCCCAGGACGTGACACGGGGTGTAGGTGCGCAGGTGCGGAAAGAGATATGGATGAGATGCAGATAGCTATCAAGACAATAGCTGTCTGCGCCCGTCATGAAAGGGCCGGAGCCCGATTTTGCATTGATGCGACTTCGCTTTCAAAAATATCAAACCGTTCGCGCTGAGCCTGTCGAAGCGTCGCGTGAGGCTTCGACAAGCTCAGCCCGAACGGTTCTCGCAGAATGAACGCGATTCGGTATGAATCCTGAACAGCGGCGCAAGCTGCTTGCCGCACCGGCCGGGCTGCGGCAAGCGCGCCCGGCGGTGCGCGGGGCGCGCCACCCGGTCGCTGCGACGGGGTCAGCGCACCAGCACGGCGCCGGCGGTCTTGTGGCTGGCGGTGTCGACCAGGATCAGCGAGCCGAGCACGCGGCTGCGGCTGAAGGGCGCCGCCGGGATGGGCTCCTGCAGCAGCAGCTCGACGTGGCCGATGGCGTTGGCCTCCAGCTGGCTGGCGGCTTCGCGCGCCAGGGAGTGGATGTCCAGCCGCTCGACGATGCGCTTCACCTTGGCCTTGACCCAGCGGTGGCCGTGCAGCGCCCAGTACACGCGGCCAGCCACCAGCGGCTCGTCGTCCAGCCAGGCGACGGTGGCGGCCAGCTCGCGCGTGGTGGGCCAGGCGGCCTCGGCGGCGGGGGTGTCGAAGTCGTCTTCGGCCGCGGGGGGCGTGGTCGCCGGGCTCGGGGCGGCCACGATCCAGTCGCCGCGCGAGATGTCCACCTCGCGGTCCAGCACGATGCCCGCGCTGTGCCCCGCGCCCACCTGCTGCGGGCGGCGCGCATGGTCCAGCACCTGCGCCACCACCGCCTGCTGGCCGCCGGGCAGCACCTGCACGGCGGCGCCGGGTGCCAGTTCGCCGGCGGCCACACGGCCCCAGAACACGCGGCGGCCCTGCGAGGTTTCGCTGGATGAGAACGGCTGCAGCGCCGGGCCGCTCCCAAGCGCAGCCGTGGCCCCCTCGGGGGGCAGCGAACCACGCGAAGCGGGGAGCGTGGGGGCGGGTTTCTCGACCCATTGCACCGGAAAGGCCGCGGGCAGTGCGCGCTCGGCCGGCGTGACCGGCAGGCGCTCCAGCAGTTCCAGCAGGGTCGGGCCGACGTAGTCGCACCAGCCGGCCTGTTCGTGCCCGAAGTCCACCACGTTCCAGCCCTTGAGCGCCGAGATCGGCACGGTGGCCGCGGGCTGGATGCCGGCTTCGCGCGCGAAGGCCTGCAGCGCGCCGCTGATGTGGCGGAAGGCCAGGGCCGGGTCGGCCACGGCGTCTAGCTTGTTGACGGCGAACACGATGGAGGGCACGCGCAGCAGGCCGAGCAGCAGCGAGTGGCGGCGCGTCTGCGGCAGCAGCTTCAGCGCGGCGTCCCGCCAGTCGAGCTTGGTGGCGTCGACCAGCACCAAGGCAGCGTCGGCGTTGCTGGCGGCGGTGACCATGTTGCGCGTGTACTGCTCGTGGCCCGGCGCGTCGCCGATGATGAACTTGCGCGCCTCGGTGCTGAAGTAGCGGTAGGCCACGTCGATGGTGATGCCCTGCTCGCGTTCGGCCTGCAGGCCGTCGGTGAGCAGCGCCAGATCGGCCTCGCCCGCGCGGGTGACGCCGGCCAGGTGGTCCTGCAGCACCGCACGGCTGTCCACCAGCAGGCGGCCGATCAGCGTGCTCTTGCCGTCGTCCACGCTGCCGCAGGTGATGAAGCGCAGCGCGGCCTGGGTGTCTTTGGCGTCTTCAGCCTGCTCCTGGCGGGCGTGGTCAGCTATCAATTCGGTAGTCGTCATGTTCGTCACTTACAAGGCTGGTGCGAGGCACCGCCGCCGCTCGGGGCGCGCGGCGCCGGCTTGCCGGGCCGCCGCGCTGTCCCCCGCAGGGGGATGACGCCGCGGGCGGCTCAGGGGGATCAGAAGTACCCGTCCTTCTTGCGCTTTTCCATCGAGGCGTCGCTGGTCTTGTCGTCCATGCGGGTGGCGCCGCGCTCGCTCACGTCGGCGGCCAGGGTCTCGATCACGATCTCGCCGGGCGTGGCCGCCAGGCTGGCCACCGGGCAGGTGCAGGTGATGTCGCCCACGGTGCGGAAGCGCACGGTGCGGGTCTGCACGGTTTCGCCGTCTTTCGGCGGCGTGAGCGGTGTCACGGGCACCAGCAGGCCGCGGCGCTCCACCACTTCGCGCTGGTGGGCGTAGTAGAGGGCGGGCAGGCCGATGCGCTCGCGCTCGATGTACTGCCACACGTCCAGCTCGGTCCAGTTGCTGATCGGGAACACGCGAAAGTGCTCGCCCGGCGCCAGGCGCGTGTTGAACAGCGTCCACAGCTCGGGGCGCTGCGCCTTGGGTTGCCACTGGCCGAAGCTGTCGCGGTGGCTGAAGATGCGCTCCTTGGCGCGCGCCTTTTCCTCGTCGCGGCGGGCGCCGCCGATCAGCGCGTCGAAGCGGAACTCCTCGATGGCCTCCAGCAGCGTGACCGACTGGTGCGCGTTGCGGCTTTCGCCCGGGTGCGCCAGTCGCACGGTGCCGCGCGCCATGGAGTCTTCCACGCTGCGCACGATCAGCTCGGCCTGCAGCTCGGCGGCGCGCTGGTCGCGGAAATCGGTCACCTCGGGGAAGTTGTGGCCGGTGTCGATCATCAGCAGCGGGCAGGGGATGCGGCCGGCGCCAAAGGCCTTCTCGGCGCACTTGAGCAGCACCAGCGAATCCTTGCCGCCGGAGAACAGCAGCGCCGGGCGCTCGAAGGCGGCCGCCACCTCGCGCAGGATGAAGATGGTTTCCTCTTCCAGCGCGTCGAGGTGGGCGTTGCTGAGGTGGTGCGGCGCCTCGGCGGCGGCGCGCAGCAGCTGGGGTTCGGTGCGCGCGTTCATGCCGCGACTCCTTCTTTGGGTTGGACATGCAGGCCGCATTCCTTGGCGGCTTCGTCTTCCCACCACCAGCGGCCGGCGCGGAAGTCCTCGCCCAGGGTGATGGCGCGGGTGCAGGGTTCGCAGCCGATGCTGGGGTAGAAGCGGTCGTGCAGCGGGTTGTAGGGCACGCCCTGGGTGGCGATGTAGTGCCACACGTCGCCCCAGCTCCAGTCGGCCAGCGGGTTGTATTTGAGCCGCTCCTTGCTCTCGAATTCAGAGCGGTCGACCAGCGGCACCTCGGCACGGGCGCCAGACTGCTCGCGCCGCAGGCCGGTGACCCAGGCCTTCTTGCCGTCCAGCGCGCGGGCCAGCGGCTCCATCTTGCGGATGTTGCAGCAGGCCTTGCGCAGCTCGATGCTGCGGTACATGGCGTCGCGGCCCTCGCGGCCGACGAACTGCACCACTGCCTCCTGCACCGGCCGGTAGACGGTGAGCGGCGCGTGTGGGTGCGCGGCCTGCTGGTCCCTGAGCTGCTCCAGCAGCGCCAGCGTCTCGGCGTGCAGCGCGCCGGTGTCGAGCACGAAGACCTCGATCGGCAGGCGGTGCTGGTTGATCAGGTGGGTGAGCACCATGTCTTCCGCGCCCAGGCTGCTGGCCTGCGTGACGGGGCCGGTGGCGGCGGCCTTGAGCAGCGTGACCACGGTTTCGTGCAGCTTGGTGGCGAAGCCGGGCGAGGGCCGGGGGTACAGCTCGATGGCCGAGGCGCGCGGCGCCTCGCCGCCGATGAAGCTGACGGCGCCCTGAGCCGCTGCGGTGGATGGGGTCTGGCTCATGCGGCTTCCCGGTGGTCGTGGGTGGCTTCGGATGGCTGGCGTGCAAAGAGCGGGCGCGGCTCCAGCGCGTCGCCCTGGTAGAAGCCGGCAAAGCGGGCGAACTGGCGCTCGGCGGCGGCGGCGTTCACGCCTTCGGCCAGCACGGCGCTGGTGAAGCCGCTGCGCGCCATCTGCACCAGCTGGTCGATCAGCACGTCGCCGGTGGCGCGGAGGTCGCCGGTGAAGCCGTGGCGCCGCCGCAGCAGCACGGCCTGGCTGAAGGCACGGCCGTCGGTGAATTTTGGGAACTGCAGTTCGATGCGCTCGACGCCGTCGAACGCGCCTTCGGCCGCCAGCGCGGCCAGATCGGCGTCGTTGGCGATTTGCAGGCTTTTCAGGTCGTCAGGCGTTGTGTAGCGGGCGCAGGCAGCTATTATTTTCATAGTCATTTCCGGGTGCTTCGGGCGGTGGTTCAGGCCGCCACTTCCTCGGCCTGGCGGGCGCTGCGGTGGTGGCCGTCCAGGCGCGCGGCGTTGGCGGCCTGCTTGAACGGGTCGTGGCCGACGCGGCGCAGGGTGTCGATGAAGTGCTCGGCGGCGCTGGTGCGCAGCTCGCGGTAGCTGTCCAGGATGGCCTCGACCACGCCCGGCACCTCGGCGGCGGAGAACGAGGGGCCGACCACCTTGCCCGGCGTGGCCGGGCCCGACAGCGCGGAGCCGTCGGAGCCGCCCAGCGTGACCTGGTACCACTCCTTGCCGTCCTTGTCGACGCCCAGGATGCCGATGTGCCCGCTGTGGTGGTGGCCGCAGCTGTTGATGCAGCCGCTGATGTGCAGGTCGATCGGGCCCAGGTCGGTGACTTCGTCGATGTCCTGGTACAGCTCGGTCAGCGCGGCGGCGATGGGGATGGCGCGGGCGTTGGCCAGCGCGCAGAAGTCGCCGCCGGGGCAGGCGATCATGTCCGTCAGCAGGCCGATGTTGGGCTGCACCAGGCCCAGCGCCCTGGCGCGCTCGTACAGGGCCGGCAGGTTCTGCGCGTGCACCCAGGGCAGCAGCAGGTTCTGCTCGTGCGTCAGCCGCGCCTCGCCGGCGCTGAAGGTGTCGGCCAGCTCGGCCAGGGCGTCCAGCGTGGCAGCGTCGGCGTCGCCCGGCGCCCAGCCCGGGCGCTTGAACGACAGGGTGACGATCGACAGCTCCGGCAGGCGGTGCTGGCGCACGTTCTGCGCCAGCCAGCGCTGGAACGGCTTGGCGGAGATGCTGGTTTCGCTGGCGACACCGGCGGCGCGCAGCGGCGGCACCTCGAAGCCGGCCTGCACGCGCTCCAGCTCGGCGCGGGTGATGGTGTGCGGGGCGCCGTCCTGCTCGAGGATGGCGCGGTACTCGGCTTCCACCGCGTCGATGAACTTCTGGCCTTCGGCCTTCACCAGGATCTTGATGCGCGCCTTGTACTTGTTGTCGCGCCGGCCGTACAGGTTGTAGGCGCGGATCACGGCCTCGACGTAGTTGAGCAACTGGTCCCAGGGCAGGAACTCGCGCACCACGCTGCCGATGACCGGCGTGCGGCCCATGCCGCCGCCCACCTTGACGGTGAAACCCACCTCGCCGGCGTCGTTGCGCAGCGCCTGCAGGCCGATGTCGTACCAGCCGGTGGCGGCGCGGTCTTCGGCGGCGCCGTTGAAGGCGATCTTGAACTTGCGCGGCAGGAAGGCGAACTCGGGGTGCAGCGTGCTCCACTGGCGCAGGATCTCGGCGAACGGGCGGGTGTCGACGATCTCGTCAGGGGCGATGCCGGCCAGCGCCTCGCAGGTGATGTTGCGGATGGCGTTGCCGCTGGTCTGGATGCCGTGCATGCCCACGCTGGCCAGCAGGTCCATGGCGTCGGCGGCGCGGGCCAGCGGAATCCAGTTGAACTGCACGTTGGTGCGGGTGGTGAAGTGGCCGTAGCCGTGCTTCAGCGGCGGCGCGGCCAGCGTGAGGCCGGGTTGCGAGGCCTGCAGTGCGTCCTGCGTGCGTTGCGCCTCGCGCAGCAGCGCGGGCTCGGGCTGGTCGAATTCGCGCGCCAGACGCGCCAGCACGCGCAGCTGGGCGCTGCTGATCTCGCCGTAGGGCACGGCAATGCGCAGCATCGGGGCGTAGCGCTGCACGTACCAGCCGTTCTGCAGGCGCAGGGGGAGGAACTGCTCGTCGCTCAGTTCGCCGCGCTGCCAGCGCTCGAGCTGGTCGCGGAACTGCTCGGCGCGCAACTGGACGAACTGGCGGTCGAAATCGGTGTATCGGTACATCGTGTCTTGCTGCTGGATCGTTGGAACAGCCTTGCGGGCCATTTCAGGTCAGGCGGCAATGTACCGGGGGCTTATGCCAAAACAAACCAATAGTTTGTTGTTCTTATATGCCGACGCGGAATAAGGGCAGATCAGCGGCCGTCGGCGTGCGTTCGGTTTCCACGCGGAAGACCGGTCATCGGCGCGGACCCGGCTGCGCCACAAGAAAAAAGCCGGCGCGGGGCCGGCTTTTCGGGTGGCGTGAAGTGCTGTTGCCTACAGCACTTCGCTGGCGAAATCGGCCAGGCGGGAGCGCTCGCCGCGCGCCAGGGCGATCTGGCCCGCGTGCGGCCAGCCCTTGAAGCGGTCGACTGCGTAGGTCAGGCCGGAGGAGCCTTCGGTGAGGTAGGGCGTGTCGATCTGCGCCAGGTTGCCCATGCAGATGATCTTGGTACCCGGGCCGGCGCGGGTGATCAGGGTCTTCATCTGCTTCGGCGTGAGGTTCTGCGCCTCGTCGATGATGACCCACTTGTTCATGAAGGTGCGGCCGCGCATGAAGTTCATGCTCTTGATCTTGATGCGGCTGCGGATCAGCTCGTTGGTGGCCGCGCGGCCCCATTCGCCGGCGCCGGTGGCGTCGCCCTTGGCCAGGAACTCGAGGTTGTCGTCCAGCGCGCCCATCCAGGGCCCCATCTTTTCTTCCTCGGTGCCGGGCAGGAAGCCGATGTCCTCGCCCACGCTCACGGTGGCGCGGGTCATGATGATCTCGGTGTAGCGGCGGTCGTCCAGCACCTGGGTCAGGCCCGAGGCCAGCGCCAGCAGCGTCTTGCCGGTACCGGCCGTGCCGGTGAGGGTGACGAAGTCGACCTCCGGGTCCATCAGCAGGTTGAGGGCGAAGTTCTGCTCGCGGTTGCGCGCGGTCACGCCCCAGACGCCGTTCTTCAGGTGGGTGAAGTCCTTCAGCGTCTTGAGCACCGCGGTCTTGTCGCGGATCTCGGTCACGCGGGCGTACAGGCTGGGTTCGCCCGGCGCCTCGAAGTAGACGAACTGGTTGATCATCAGGTTGGGCACGATCGGCCCGCCGATGCGGTAGTACGTGTGGCTGCCCGACTGCCAGCTTTCGACGGTCTTGCTCTGGCGGGTCCAGAAATCGGCCGGCAGGGCCAGGCTGCCGGTGTAGAGCAGGTCGCCGTCTTCCAGCGTCTTGTCGTTCTCGTAGTCCTCGGCGGCCAGGCCCAGGGCGCGTGCCTTGACGCGCATGTTGATGTCCTTGGACACCAGCACCACCTGGCGCGCCGGGGCCTTGCCCTTGCCGGCCGCTTGGCGCTTCTCGAGCGCGGCGACCACGCCGAGGATCTGGTTGTCGGCCTTGCCCTGCGGCAGCGCGGCCGGCATGGTGGCGTCCAGCGGCTCGGTCTGGAAGTACAGCTTGCCGCCGGCTTCCACATGGCCGGTGGACTCGAGCGCCAGGCCCTTGGCCATGTCGGCGCCCTTGACGCCGGCCAGCGCGTCGAGCAGGCGGCTGGTCTGGCGGCCGTTGCGGGCGACTTCGGTCATGCCCTTCTTGTGCGCGTCCAGCTCTTCCAGCACGATCATCGGCAGGAAGATGTCGTGCTCCTCGAAGCGGAACAGCGCCATCGGGTCGTGCAGCAGCACGTTGGTGTCGAGCACGAACAGTTTGGCCGGGCCGCTGGGCGCGCGCTTGCGCTGCCGCGCGCCGCCGCGGGCCGCGGCGGGGGCCGGCGCGGGTGGCACCAGCGCGAGTTCCGGGCGCTCGGTGCGCTCGCGGGCCTCGGCGACGGGTGGCACGGCGGCTGCGCGAGGGGCCTGGGGGGGGCTCAGCAGCGCGACCGAAGGTGCGGCGCGGGCGGGTTCAGGTTCGGACCGCGGGCGGGCGGCGGCCTTGGGCTGGGCGCGTTCGCCACCCTTGGCTTCGAAATCCTTGGCGGCCAGCCTGCTGGCACGGCGGGTGGGGGCGGGGGGAAGTGGCATGGGGCGGGGGCGGCCTGGCCGCAATGCGGTTCAGCGCTCGGCTGTTGACGCGGCGCCGCGCGGCAACAGGAGCGCGTGGCGGGCGGGAGGAAACGGAAACGCCGCCCGGCGGTAAGCCTGGGCGGCGGTCGGATGCAGGCAGGCCTGCAGGCGGACGGTGGCGATCAACGCGTGGCGTGGGAGTGACGGAGGCGGCGCCATGGCGCCGTGCCGGGCAGCCTTTTCAGGCCGCCTTCTTGAGCGCCTTGACGGCCTTGAGCACCTGTTCGACGTGGCCGGGCACCTTCAGGCCGCGCCATTCCTGCACCAGGATGCCGTCGGCATCGATCAGGAAAGTGCTGCGCTCGATGCCCTTGACCTTCTTGCCGTACATGATCTTGTTCTTGACCACGCCGAACATGTGGCACATCTTCTCTTCGGTGTCGGCGATCAGCTCGAACGGCAGTTCCAGCTTGGCCTTGAAGTCCTCGTGCGACTTCATGTTGTCGCGGCTCACGCCGAACACCACGGCGCCGGACTTGATGAAGTCCTTGTACTTGTCGCGGAACTGCATGGCCTCGGTGGTGCAGCCGGGGGTGTTGTCCTTGGGGTAAAAATAGAGCACCATCGCCTGCCCGACGTGCGAGGTGTTGCTGACCTTGGTGTCGCCGGTGGCGACGGCTTCGAATTCGGGGAGGGGTTTGTTGACAACAATCGCCATGTGGACTTCTATCTCTTGTGACGGGTATGGAGCGGAGGGCGAAGGCAAACCAATTCCGGCCAGCGGAGGCCGGAACCTGGGACCAAGGGTGAAATCGAGACGGGCAGGCTGCTCGGCTATCTCCTCTTGACCCAAGCCGTTGCAACTGGAGATTTTAACCGATCGGGGTGACCGGCGCCTTGCCGGCGTCCCCGCGGCGCGCGCCTACGCGACCGGCTCGACCAGCAGGGCCGCGAGTACGCGCCGGCCCTCACCGGTGAGGATGTTCCAGGTGCGGCAGGCGGCGGCCGTGTCCATGGTCTCGACACCGATGCCGGCCTCGATCAGCGGCCGCAGCCAGGCAGGCCGCGGAAAGCGCAGCCGCGTGCCGCTGCCGAACAGCACCAGTTCCGGCCGGGGAGCGGCGGCTTCCTGCGGCACCAGCAGGGCGAAGTGCTCGGCCCCCAGGCCATCGAACGCCGGGGTGCCCCAGGGCAGGGCCTGGCCGGCCAGATCGATCATCACGCTTTCGGTGATGCGCTGGTTGCCCAGGGAGATCCAGCCAGGTCCGTGTCCCCCGATGACGGGCAGGCTGGAGGTTTCGAGCTGGAATTTCATGGCGACCGAGGAGAAAGCGGCGCCTGACTGGCGCGCAGATGTGTTCCAATTCTAGGTTTCCCGAAGCCAGAGCGTGCCCGAGGCGCGCGCAACCCTGCCATGAACCCGATTTCCAAGTCCAACAAGCTTGCCAACGTGCTCTACGACGTGCGAGGCCCGATCGTGGATGCGGCCAAGCAGATGGAGGACGAAGGCCAGAAGATCATCAAGCTGAACATCGGCAACCTGGCGCCGTTCGGCTTCGAGCCGCCGGAAGAGATCGTGCAGGACATGGCGCGCAACCTGCACGATTCGGCTGGCTACTCTGACAGCAAGGGCATCTTCGCCGCCCGCAAGGCGGTGATGCACTACACCCAGCAGCTGGGCGTGCAGGGCGTGACGCTGGACGACATCTACCTGGGCAACGGCGCCAGCGACCTGATCGTGATGGCTACCACCGCATTGCTGAACGACGGCGACGAGTTGCTGGTGCCGGCGCCCGACTACCCGCTCTGGACGGCCTCGGCCAGCCTGGCCGGCGGCCGGCCGGTGCACTACCTGTGCGACGAGGCCAACGGCTGGATGCCCAACCTGGCCGACATCCGCGCCAAGATCACGCCGCGCACCAAGGCCATCGTGGTGATCAACCCCAACAACCCGACCGGTGCGCTGTATTCGGACGAGCTGCTGCAGGGCATCGTGCAGATCGCGCGCGAGCACCAGCTGGTGCTGATGGCCGACGAGGTGTACGACAAGGTGCTGTACGAAGACGCGCGCCACACCGCGCTGGCCTCGCTGTCCACCGACGTGCTCACGCTCACCTTCAACTCGCTCTCCAAGGCCTACCGCTCCTGCGGCTTCCGGGCTGGCTGGATGTTCGTCTCGGGCGACAAGCGCGCCGCCCGCGACTACATCGAGGGCCTGAACATGCTGGCCAACATCAAGCTGGGCTCCAACGTGCCGGGCCAGTATGCGATCCAGACCGCGCTGGGCGGCTACCAGAGCATCCAGGACCTGGTCAAGGAAGGCGGGCGCCTGCGCCGCCAGCGCGACCTGGCCTACGAGTTGATCACCGCCATCCCCGGCGTCACTTGCGTCAAGCCGCGGGCGGCGCTCTACATGTTCCCGCGGCTGGACCCCAAGGTCTACCCGATCGCCGACGACCGCCAGTTCTTCATGGAAGTGCTGCGCGCCACCCGCGTGATGCTGGTGCAGGGCTCGGGCTTCAACTACCCGGACCACCAGCACTTCCGCATCGTGTTCCTGCCGCACGAGGACGACCTGCGCGAGGCCATTGGCCGGCTGGCGGACTTCCTGGCCGGTTACCGGCAGCAGCACGGCCGCAGCGGCCAGGTGGTCGAGATTGCTGCAAAAAAAGAAGCTGCCCGCGCCTGATGGCCAAGGGCTGGCGGCCATTTTGATTCAAAGAAGTTCATGAAACCGATTCAAGTCGGCCTGCTGGGCCTGGGCACGGTGGGCGGCGGCGTGTACGAGGTGCTGCGCCGCAACCAGGAAGAGATCGCGCGCCGCGCCGGCCGCGGCATCGAGGTGGCCATGGTGTCGCGCCGCGACACCGCCAAGGCCAAGGCCGTGGTGGGCGACACGGCCCGCGTGGTGGCCGACCCGCGCGAGATCGTGCGCGACCCGGGCGTCGAGATCGTGGTCGAGCTGATCGGCGGCTACGAGCTGGCGCGCGAGCTGGTGCTAGAAGCCATCGCCCACGGCAAGCACGTGGTCACGGCCAACAAGGCCCTGCTGGCCGTGCACGGCACCGAGATCTTCGAGGCCGCGCACAGGCACGGCGTGATGGTGGCCTTCGAGGCCTCGGTGGCCGGGGGCATCCCCATCATCAAGGCGCTGCGCGAGGGCCTCACGGCCAACCGCATCCAGTGGATCGCCGGCATCATCAACGGCACCACCAACTTCATCCTGTCGGAGATGCGCGACAAGGGGCTCGACTTCGACGTCGTGCTCAAGGAAGCGCAGCGCCTGGGCTACGCCGAGGCCGACCCGACCTTCGACATCGAGGGCGTCGACGCTGCGCACAAGGCGGCCATCATGAGCGCCATCGCCTTCGGCATCCCGGTGCAGTTCGACAAGGCCTACGTGGAAGGCATCACGCACCTGGCCGCCACGGACATCCGCTACGCCGAGCAACTGGGCTACCGCATCAAGCTGCTGGGCATCACCAGGCGCCGTGAGGGCAAGGGTGTTGAGTTGCGCGTGCACCCCACGCTGGTGCCGGCCCGGCGCCTGATCGCCAACGTGGAAGGCGCCATGAACGCGGTGGTGGTCAACGGCGACGCCGTGGGCACCACGCTCTACTACGGCAAGGGCGCCGGCAGCGAGCCGACCGCCAGCGCCGTGATCGCCGACCTGGTGGACGTCACCCGCCTGGCCACCAGCGACCCGCAGCACCGCGTGCCGCACCTGGCCTTCCAGCCCGGCCAGATGCGCGACGTGAGCGTGCTGCCCATGGAAGACGTCGTCACCGGCTACTACCTGCGCCTGCGCGTGGCCGACCAGGCCGGCGTGCTGGCGCGCGTGGCCACCATCCTGGCCGACGCCGGCATCAGCATCGACGCGCTGCTGCAGCGCGAGGCCGACGAGGTGGGCGGCGAGGGCAGCACCCAGACCGATCTCATCATCCTCACCCACGATGCCCGCGAAGGCGCCATGAACGCCGCCCTGGCCGAGCTGCAGGGCCTGCCCAGCGTGCTGGCGCCGATCGTGCGGATCCGCAAAGAGGAACTGGCCTGAGCGGGGCTTCGGCTCGGCGAGGGCGCGCACGGTTCCCGGCTTTTCCATGAGCTACTGCGCCTTCGTCAATGCCTTGCCGGCCGGCACCGACGATCCGAACAAGGCCTACCACGACCAGGCCTACGGCTTTCCGGTCACGGGCGACGACGCATTGTTCGGCCGCCTGCTGCTGGAGATCAACCAGGCCGGGCTGAGCTGGACGCTGATGCTGCGCAAGCAGCAGGCTTTCGAAGCGGCCTACAGCGGCTTCAGCGTGGCCCGCGTGGCGGCCTACGGCGTGGCCGAGCGCGAACGGCTGCTGCAGGACGCAGGCATCGTGCGCAACCGCCTGAAGGTGGACGCCGCCATCCACAACGCGCGCCGTATCGTGGAACTGCAAGCCTCGCACGGCTCGTTCAAGGCCTGGCTCGACGCTCACCATCCCCTCGCGCTGGCCGAATGGACCAGGCTGTTCAAGCAGCAGTTCAAGTTCGTCGGCGGCGAGATCGTCAACGAGTTTCTGATGAGCACCGGCTACCTGCCCGGCGCCCACACCCCCGATTGCCCGGTGCACCGGCGCGTGTTGCGCGCCAAGCCGGCCTGGGCATGCACCAGCAAGCCATGAACTACCTCTCCACCCGCGGCGACGCCACGCCGCGCAAGTTCTGCGACATCCTGCTCGAGGGCCTGGCGCCCGACGGCGGCCTGTACCTGCCCGACCACTACCCCCAGATCGACCGCGCCCGCCTGGCCGAACTGCGGCGCGTTTACCGCGAGCAGGGCTACGCCGCGCTGGCGTTCGAGATCCTCTCGCTTTACATCGACGACATTCCGCCGGCCGACCTGCGGCGCCTGTGCGAGAAGACCTACACGCCCGAGGTCTTCGGCACGCGTGAGATCGTGCCGCTCAAGCCACTGCAGGACGGCTTCTATCTGGAAGCGCTGTCCAACGGTCCCACGCTGGCCTTCAAGGACATGGCCATGCAGCTGCTGGGCAACCTGTTCGAGTACGAACTGGCGCGCCGCGGCGAGCAGCTCAACATCCTCGGCGCCACCAGCGGCGACACCGGCAGCGCGGCCGAGTACGCCATGCGCGGCAAGCAGGGCATCCGCGTGTTCATGCTGAGCCCACATGGGCGCATGAGCGCGTTCCAGCAGGCGCAGATGTTCAGCCTGCAGGACACCAACATCCACAACATCGCCATCGAGGGCGTGTTCGACGACTGCCAGGACATCGTCAAGGCGGTGAGCAACGACCTGGCCTTCAAGCGCCGCTACAAGATCGGCACCGTCAATTCGATCAACTGGGCCCGACTGCTGGCGCAGGTCGTCTACTACTTTGCCGGCTACTTCCAGGCAACCCGGAACGATTCCGAGCAAGTCGATTTCACCGTGCCCAGCGGCAACTTCGGCAACATCTGCGCCGGCCACGTGGCGCGGCAGATGGGCCTGCCGATCGGCCAGCTGGTGGTGGCCACCAACGAGAACGACGTGCTCGACGAGTTCTTCCGCACCGGCGTCTACCGTGTGCGCGGCAGCGCCGACACGCACGAGACCAGCAGCCCGAGCATGGACATCAGCAAGGCCAGCAACTTCGAGCGCTTCGTGTTCGACCTGCTGGGGCGCGACGGTGCCCGCACGCGCGCGCTGTTCCACGACGCTCTGCTCGCCAGCGGCCGGTTCGACCTGGGGGCCGACCCGGCCTTTGCCGAGGCGCGCAGCCGCTACGGCTTCGTCAGCGGCAAGAGCACGCACGCCGACCGCCTGGCCACCATCCGCGAGCTGTTCCAGCAGCACGGCGTGATGATCGACACCCACACCGCCGACGGCGTGAAGGTGGCGCGCCCCCACGTGCGCGCCGGCGTGCCGATGATCGTGCTGGAGACGGCGCTGCCCATCAAGTTTGCCGCCACCATCCGCGAGGCGCTGGGGCGCGACCCGGAGCGCCCGGCGCGCTTCAACGGCATCGAACAGCTGCCGCGCCGCGTGCAGGTGATGCCTGCCGACGCCGCCGGGGTGAAGGCCTTCGTTGCGGAAAATTGTGAATGAAATTGGCCTTTTGCCCTTATGTGGCGGGCGCAGGCAGCTATATGATTAATAGCGTATTAAGAGGTTCGCCATGAAGGTGGTCGGTTTCGCCGGCTACTCCGGTTCGGGCAAGACGCAGCTCATCGAGCGCTTGATCCCCGCGCTCAGGCTGCGCGGGTTGCGGGTGTCGGTGGTCAAGCACGCGCACCACAACTTCGACATCGACCACGCCGGCAAGGACACCTTCCGCCACCGCGAGGCCGGTGCCTTCGAGGTGGTGGTCGCCTCCAGCCGCCGGCTGGCGCTGATGCGCGAGTTCGAGCGCGAGGCGCAGCTCACCGTGCACCAGCTCATCGCCGAACTGTACGAAGGCGTCGACTGGGTGCTGGTGGAAGGCTTCAAGAGCAGCGACCTGCTGAAGATCGAGGTCTGGCGCGCCGCTTCCGGCAAGGACGCCAAGTACCCCGACGACGAATTCATCGTCGCCATTGCCACCGATTCGCCGGACGCGCTGCCCGTGCCCACAGGCCGCCCGGTGCTGGATCTGAACGACCCGGACGCCGTGGCCGAATGGCTGGACGCGCATGGTGAGCGCTTCACCTACGACCCCGTCGGCTATCCTGTGAACCATGCCTGATTCCGCCAAGCCCGCAGCGCCCGCACGGGCACGTGCGCCGCTGATGTCGCTCGATGAAGCCTTGCGGCGCGTGCTCGGCCACGCCGCCCCGCTGACCGAGGTCGAATCGCTCAGCACCTTCGATGCCGACGGCCGCGTGCTCGCGCAGGATCTGGTGTCCGAGCTGCAGGTGCCGCCGCAGGACAACTCCTCGATGGACGGCTACGCCGTGCGCACCGTCGACGTCACCCGGCCCGGCGTGGAGCTGCCGGTGACGCAGCGCATCCCCGCCGGCCATGCGGCCGAGCCGCTGGCCGCCGGCAGTGCCGCCCGGATCTTCACCGGCGCGCCCATGCCGGCGGGTGCCGACGCCGTGGTGATGCAGGAAGACACCGAGGCGCTGGAAGGCGAAGGCGGCGCCGCGCGCGTGCGTATCAACGCCGTACCCAGGCGCGGCGACTGGGTGCGCGAGGCCGGCGAGGACGTCACCCGCGGTGCCACCATACTCCGAAAAGGAGAGCGGCTTGCGCCCGCCAGTCTTGGGCTGGCGGCCGGAATTGGCATGAACCGCCTGCTGGTGGCCGCGCGCCCGCGGGTGGCGCTGTTCTCCACCGGCGACGAACTCGTGATGCCGGGTGAGGTGCCCCCGGCGCAGATGAAGCCGGGCGCCATCTACAACAGCAACCGCTTCTTCCTGCGCGCGCTGCTGCTGCGCCTGGGCTGCGCGGTGAGCGACCTGGGCATCGTGCCGGACAACCGCGCCGCCACGCTGGCCGCGCTGCAGTCGGCCGCCGAAGGGCACGACCTGATTCTCACCTCCGGCGGCGTCTCGGTGGGCGAGGAAGACCACATCAAGCCCGCGGTCGAGCAGCTCGGCCAGCTTGATCTCTGGCAGATTGCCATGAAGCCCGGCAAGCCCTTCGCCTATGGGCAGGTGCGGCGGGGCGCGGCCAGCGGCGCGGCGCATTTCATGGGGCTGCCGGGCAACCCGGTGTCCAGCTTCGTCACCTTCCTGCTGCTGGTGCGGCCGTTTTTGCTGCAGCTCCAGGGTGCCGCAGACACGGCCATGGTTGCCGTGGCCGCGCGGGCCGATTTCACGGTGGCCAGGGCCGACAAACGTCGCGAATTCCTGCGCGCGCGCCGCAATGCCGCGGGCGGGCTGGATCTGTTCCCCAACCAGAGCTCGGGCGTGCTGACCTCGGCGCATTGGGCCGACGGCTTTGTCGACAACCCCGCCGGCACCACCATCGCGCCCGGCGACACGGTGCGCTTCATCCCCCTGGCGGAGCTGTTGATGTGAGCGCGCCGGGCCGTTCCCAAGCGCGAATTCCCGCAGCGCGCAGCGCGGAGGGTCGTGAAGTGCACGCGCCGGGCCGTTCCCAAGCGCGAATCCCGCAGCGCGCAGCGCGGAGGGTTGTCCTGTGACCGTCACCGTGCGTTATTTCGCCAGCATCCGCGAGGCACTGGGCACCGGTAGCGAAGCCGTGGCCACGCAGGCCGCCAACGTGGGTGGGCTGCGCGACGAGCTGATCGCCCGCAGCGGCGCTTACGCCGAGGCGCTGGCGCGCGGCAAGGCCGTGCGTCTGGCGCTCAACCAGGCGATGTGCGAGGAAGCCGCGGTGCTGAAGGACGGCGACGAGGTCGCCTTCTTCCCGCCCGTCACCGGCGGCTGAACCGCCGCGCGTTCAAAGCGCCGTCATGGCAGCTGCGACGCGCCGTGCGCCTTCCGCGCTGGCGGCGGTCATGGGCAGGCGCAAGGTGTTGGCCATCTCACCCTGAAGCGCCAGCTGCGCCTTGATGAGCGCCGGGTTGGGCTCGGCAAAAACCGCATCGACCAGCGGTGCCAGCGCGCGCCAGAGCGCGCGCGCCTCGGCCAGCCGGCCTTCGCGTAGCAGCGCTGTCAGGCGGGCGAAGCGCTGCGTGGCCAGGTGCGCGCTGGCCGCGATGGCTCCCACGCCGCCCGCAGCCAGCGTGCCGAAGATCTGCGCGTCCTCGCCGGCCAGCACCTGCAGGCGGCCGTCGGCCAGCAGGGCTTCGGTCTTGCGCGCGTCGCCGCCGCAGTCCTTGATGGCCTGGATACGCGGGTGAGCCGCCAGTTCGCGCAGGGTGTCGAGCGACAGGGTGACGCCGGTGCGGTACGGGATGTCGTACACCACGATCGGGGCCTGCGCCTCATCGGCGATGGCCGTGAACCAGGCGACCAGCCCGGCCTGCGAGGGCCGGATGTAGTGCGGAGGCGGCACCAGCCAGCCGTGCAGCGGGCAGTCGCCCAGCTCGCGCATCCAGGCCAGCATCTGGGGCAGGTGGTAGCCCGATACGCCCATCACCACCGGCAGCGGCCCCGCGGCCTGCAGCACGGTGTCGAGCACCGCACGCTGCTCGGCCTTGTCGAGCGAGGCGGCCTCGCCGGTCGATCCGCAGGCGACGAAACCCGTGGCGCCTTCCTGGCCCAACCTGCGCACGAGGCGTCGCAGCGCCCCATGGTCGACGACGTCGCCGTCGAAGGGGGTCACCAGCGGCACCCAGAGGCCGCTGAAATCTTGGGTCAACATGTGCATTCCTTTCCGAACAGGGAACGACCGGCTTCATGAACCGTTCTCGGTCGGCGAAGGAAGGGAAAGACGCTTGTAGTGCCCGGCCGGGTTCCATCGCTCATCCGAGGACGGAACCGCACAGCTCCGGTCAGATGAGCTGGGGCTTCTTGGCTTTCAGCAGCGTGCTGCGCGTGGCACCGCCTTCCGGCCAAAACAGGCCGGAAAGCTGGAGGAGGGTGCCGGGCAGGCTGCGCGCGAACATGGCTGTCAGCATAGCACGCGATCGCACCATGCCGGAGTGTCAGAATTGGCCATCATGAACACGTTGAGCATCGAAGCGCTGGCCACCACGGACTTTGTGGCGGCCCAGGCGGGGGGGCGGCGATGACCCAGGAAAGGGTGTCGATCCAGACCGCGGATTTCAGCGTCAGCGACGAGATCGCCGCGCTGCGCGCCGGCGACGCGCGGGTGGGGGCGGTGTGCGCCTTCGTGGGCACGGTGCGCGACCACAGCGCGGGCCAGTCCGTCAGCACGATGGAACTGGAGCACTACCCAGGGATGACCGAGAAGTCCATCGAGGCCATGATCGACGAGGCGCTCCGGCGCTTCGACGTGTACGGCGCGCGCGTGATTCACCGCGTGGGCCTGCTGCAGCCGGAAGACCAGATCGTGCTGGTGGCCGTGACCAGTGCCCACCGCGGTCAGAGCTTCCAGGCGTGCGAATTCCTCATGGACTACCTCAAGACCCAGGCGCCGTTCTGGAAGAAGGAGCAGACCCCGGAAGGCGCACGCTGGGTCGACGCCCGCGTGGCCGACGACGCCGCGCTGGCGCGCTGGGGCATCGCCGCGTCCAACGCGTGAGCCACGGGCGCTTCCTGCAGCGGCGCATCTGGGGCGCGCTGGCCCTGGCCGCGCTGGCGATGGCGGCCGGCCCGTTGCGGGCGCAGGATGGCCAGCGCCCGCCCTTGGGCACGCCCTGGAACGCAAGGGTGCTCTACGTGGTCGACGGCGATTCGCTCTGGGTGCGGCCCGAAGGCGGCGGTTTCCGCGCCCGGCTGAGGCTGGAAGGGATCGATGCGCCGGAAATCTGCCAGGACCAGGGCCCCGAGTCCAGGGCTGCGCTGCAGGCCCTGGCGCTGGGCAGGCGCGTGCGCGTCACGGTGCGCACCTACGACCGCTATGGCCGCGCCATCGCCTCGGTGGTGCGGCTCGACGGCGAGGTCGACCTGGCCGGTCGCATGGTGGCCAGCGGGCAGGCCTGGAACGAGACCTTTCGCTGGCACCAGGGCCTCTATCCCCAGGAGCAGGAGGCTGCCAGGAAGGCCCGGCTCGGCCTGTTCGCTGCACGCGACCCCGAGCCGCCGGCCGATTTCCGGCGCCGCCAAGGCTCCTGCGCGCGGCCGGCACGCTGAACGCTGGCCGCGTGCGTGCCCAGATGGCAACGCACGCTTGAAAACGGGCACTATGTCCACATATGGACGGCATCAGGCCCGCGAAGTATCGTCAGGGCCGGCCACCTGCTGAACAAGAACCATGAGACTCGACAAACTCACCACCAAATTCCAGGAAGCCCTGTCCGACGCGCAATCGCTCGCCCTGGGCAACGACAACGCCTACATCGAGCCGGTGCACGTGCTGGCCGCCATGCTGCGCCAGCAGGACGGCCCGGCCGCGCTGCTGCAGCGCGCCGGCGTCAACACCGCCAAGCTGTCGCAGGACGCCGAAGCCGCCGTCAAGCGCCTGCCCACCGTCACCGGGCAGGAGCAGGTGCAGCCCGGCCCCGACCTCATCAAGCTGCTGCAGGCCACCGAGAAAGAGAGCATCAAGCGCGGCGACCAGTTCGTGCCCAGCGAGATGTTCCTGCTGGCCCTGGCCGACGCCAAGGGCGAGGCCGGCCGCGTCGCCAAGGAAAACGGCCTCACGCGCAAGAGCATGGAAGCGGCCATCGACGCCGTGCGCGGCGGCCAGTCCATGGATTCGGCCGAGGGCGAGAGCCAGCGCGAGGCGCTGAAGAAGTACACGCTCGACCTCACCGAACGCGCCCGCATGGGCAAGCTCGACCCGGTGATCGGCCGCGACGACGAGATCCGCCGCACCGTGCAGGTGCTGCAGCGGCGCAGCAAGAACAACCCGGTGCTGATCGGCGAGCCGGGCGTGGGCAAGACCGCCATCGTGGAAGGCCTGGCGCAGCGCATCGTCGCCGGCGAGGTGCCCGACACGCTGAAGGACAAGCGCGTGCTGGTGCTCGACATGGCGGGCCTGCTGGCCGGCGCCAAGTACCGCGGCGAGTTCGAGGAGCGGCTGAAGTCGGTGCTGAAGGAAGTCGCCCAGGAAGAGGGCCGCATCATCCTGTTCATCGACGAGATCCACACCATGGTCGGCGCCGGCAAGGCCGAAGGCGCCATCGACGCCGGCAACATGCTCAAGCCGGCGCTGGCGCGCGGCGAGCTGCACTGCATCGGCGCCACCACGCTGGACGAATACCGCAAGTACATCGAGAAGGACGCGGCGCTGGAGCGGCGCTTCCAGAAGGTGCTGGTCGAAGAGCCCAGCGTGGAAGACACCATCGCCATCCTGCGCGGCCTGCAGGAAAAGTACGAGGTGCATCACGGCGTGGACATCACCGACCCGGCCATCGTGGCCGCGGCCGAGCTGTCGGCCCGCTACATCACCGACCGTTTCCTGCCCGACAAGGCGATTGACCTGATCGACGAGGCAGCGGCCAAGATCAAGATCGAGATCGACTCCAAGCCGGAGGCGATGGACAAGCTCGAGCGCCGCATGATCCAGCTCAAGATCGAGCGCGAGGCGATGAAAAAGGAGACCGACGAGGCCTCCAAGAAGCGCCTGGCCCTGATCGAGCAGGATCTGGTCAAGCTCGAGAAGGAATACGCCGACCTGGAAGAGATCTGGAAGACCGAGAAGGCCAGCGCCCAGGGCAGCGAGCAGCTGCGCAAGGAGATCGACCAGCTGCGCTTCCAGATCGAGGAGTTCACCCGCAAGGGCGATTTCAACAAGGTGGCCGAGCTGCAGTACGGCAAGCTGCCGGCGCTGGAGAAACAGCTCAAGGAAGCCCAGGCGAGCGAAAAGAGCGCCGAGGCCAAGGACACGAAGCACAAGCTGCTGCGCACGCAGGTGGGCGCGGAAGAGATCGCCGAGGTTGTCTCGCGCGCCACGGGCATCCCGGTGAGCAAGATGATGCAGGGCGAGCGCGAGAAGCTGCTGCACATGGAAGACGCACTGCACCAGCGCGTGGTGGGCCAGGACGAGGCGATTTCGGCCGTGGCCAACGCCATCCGCCGCTCGCGCTCGGGCCTCTCGGATCCGAACCGGCCGCTGGGCAGCTTCCTGTTCCTCGGCCCCACGGGCGTGGGCAAGACCGAGCTCACCAAGGCGCTGGCCAGTTTCCTGTTCGACAGCGCCGAACACATGATCCGCGTCGACATGAGCGAGTTCATGGAGAAGCACTCGGTGGCCCGCCTGATCGGCGCGCCGCCCGGCTACGTGGGCTACGACGAGGGCGGCTACCTGACCGAGGCCGTGCGCCGCAAGCCCTACAGCGTGATCCTGCTCGACGAGGTCGAGAAGGCGCACCCGGACGTGTTCAATGTGCTGCTGCAGGTGCTGGACGACGGTCGCCTGACCGACGGCCAGGGCCGCACCGTGGACTTCAAGAACACCGTGGTCATCATGACCAGCAACATTGGCTCGCCGCTGATCCAGGCCATGGCCGGCCAGCCTTATGAAGAGGTCAAGGACGCCGTGTTCGGCGAGCTGAAGAACCACTTCCGGCCGGAGTTCCTGAACCGAATCGACGAGATCGTGGTGTTCCACGGCCTGGACGCCAGCCAGATCGGCGAGATCGCCAAGATCCAGCTCAAGACGCTGGGCGAGCGGCTCGCCAGGATGGACCTGCACCTCAAGGTGTCGGACCAGGCGCTGGCCGAACTGGCCAAGGTGGGTTTCGACCCGGTGTTCGGTGCGCGGCCGCTCAAGCGGGCGATCCAGCAACGCATCGAGAACCCGCTGTCCAGGGATCTGCTGGAAGGCAAGTTCCCGCCCAAGAGCGAGATCGACGTCAGCGTCGATCCGATCAAGGAGCCGGGGGTGTTCCAGTTCAGCGCCGGGAAGGCAGCGAAGGCCGCGGCCTGACAAGGTTCACATGGGGCCGGTGCCCCGCACCGCCCATGAAGCGGGCTGCGTTGCGACGCAGCCCGTTTTTTCTTGGCGGGTCGATCCGCTGTTTGCTATTGGATCAGTAGCTGTCCGCGCCTTCCATTCCTGGGCTGGAGGCATATTTCCTCATGAAACCAGCGCGCCGGGGAGCACTGCCAGGTCAGCGGCTCGCTGAACCCGGCAGCCCATCGGCGCACGGGCGTGGCCGATGGGTGTCTGGCGGAGCTGCCGTGTCGCGCGGTCTTCAGGCAAAGGTGTCGGCCATCAACGCCCTGAACCAGGTGTTCATGTCCTTGAACCCATCGCTGCTCCAGCCCACCGAGGCGCCGCTGGCCGCGGGCTGGGCCACCATGCTGGATGACGCCCCGTCGTACTGGAAGACGGCGTGCAGCCACGAGGCTTCCTGCATGGTGATGGTCGAGTAGCAGGAAGAGTTTGTCACCGGCCCCGGATCGGGCTGGCCGCCGGTGAGCAGCCGGCTGATAGCGTCGGCGCAGACCTTGGCCTCCTGGTTGGCAATGTGGCCTGCCTTGGGCTGGGTGGTGGCACTGGCGTCGCCAATGATGTGGACCCGGTCCGCGCCCGGCACCGTGCTGGCGTAGCTCAGCACATTCACGCCGCCGAAGCGGCCGTTGGTGGCGTTGTTCAGCCCGGCAGTGGCCAGCAGGCTGCCGGCGCGCTGAGTCGGGATGAGGTTGACCACGCCGATCTTCGAGTTCTGACGGCTGAACGTGCCCATGGTGGTGGTCAGGCTCAAGGTGGCCGCATCGGCGGACTGGACTTCGGCGTTGGTGATGTACTCGACGATGCCCGCATACCGGTTGGAGAACGCGTTGCCGAAGTTGTCTGCCTCCGTCACGAAGCCGGGGTTGGCGTCCAGCACCAGCAGCTTGGAGCCGCGCTTGTTCTTCGACAGCCAGTCCGCCAGCAGGCAGGCGCGCTCGTAGGGGCCGGGCGGGCAGCGGTAGGGCGTCTTGGGCACGGTGAGCACCACCGTGTCGCCTGCCGCCATGGCCTGCAGCTGGGCGGCCAGTGCCGTCGTCTGGTCGCCGGCTTTCCAGGCATGGGGCATTTTCAGCGTATCCGCCGCGCCGAGGCCCGGCACGTCGTCGAACTGGATGCCGGGCGCCAGCACGACCCGGTCGAAGGGGGCTTGCCTGCCGCCGTTGGCCAGCGTCACCGTCACGGAACTGGGACCGGGCTCGATGCCCGTCACGGTGTCCTGCTTCACGATCACGCCATAGCTGGCGGCCAGCGTGCTGTAGCTGAACTGCAGCGACGAGAGCGTGCGCTGCCCGGTGAGCACCAGGCTGCTGAGGATGCAGGAGGTGTAGGTGGCGGACGGTTCCACCAGTGTCACCTCGATGCTGTCACCCCAGAGGCGCAGGTATTTGGCCACGGTGGCACCTGCCATGCCGCCGCCCACCACCAGGACACGGGCCTTGGCCGGGCCGCTCGGGGCTGGGGCCGGTGCGGGACTCGGGGAGGGGGAGGGGGCGGGGGTGGAGCTGCCTTCGCCGCTGCCTTCCTGTTCGCTCTGGGCCAGGTCGGTCGAAGATCCGCCTCCGCAGGAGGCGAGCAGGGAGCCGAGCACGCTTGCGCCACCGGCTGCCAGAAAATTTCTGCGTTCCATGTGCATGATTCCTTTCGGGGCCGGCGGCTCAGCGTTGGGTGGCGAGGTAGGCCGCCAGCGCGCGCATCTGGGCGTCGGTGTAGCCCTTGGCGTGCTTGGCCATGATGTTGTTCGAGCTCTGCTTGGCCTGGAACTCCTTCAGTTCCTTGTAGATCTCGTTCGCGGATTCGCCGGCCAGCCGTTCGAAACCAGGGCCTTTGCCATTGGTCCCGTGGCACTGGAAGCAGTTGGATGCGAGCAGGCGTCCGGCCTGGCCGACCTGGGTGGTCTGGGCCCAGCAGCCCGTGGCCGCGATGGCGAGCACGCTGCCGACAAGAAGTGGCTTCATGGATCTCCTCCGGTTGTTGGTGAAGGTGGGTTCAAGCCGCCGCAGGTATGGATTGCCTCGGCGACGAGCCGCAGGATAGGGGCGTGCTTTATGCCGTTGCTTAAGGCTGTAAACGAAATGGCGACGGACCTCGCGGCCAGGCAGCGCCCGGCAACGGCTTGCCATGAAGAGCTTTCAGCGGCCTGGGGAGCTCTTCAAGAGCTGGCCTGCTGGCACCGCTTTGCGGGTGCTCCCGCAGGGTCGGTGCAGGGTCAGTGCGGGGGCAGCGGCGGCAGATCGCGTCGCGCCGCGGCGTTCCTGCCGCTTGGCGCATCGAGCATCCGGATAAGGGTTGGCGCGGCCCCGGCCACCCCAACGTTTGGTAGCCAAATTAAGGGGCTCTTAAGCAGGGCGTGTGCCCCTACGGTCGCGGCGGTTCGCAGGAGGGGCCGATCGGCGTCTGGCTGAACTGCAGCGTCGCGTGCTCGATACGGTGCTGGTCCCGCAGCATCTCCGACGCCTCGCGCAGCACCGCATCACCCGGGTGGCCGCTGGGTGCGACGAGCCGGGCCGACAGCGCCACCTGCGTCGTGCTCATGGCCCAGATGTGCAGGTCGTGCACCTGGGTCACGCCGGGCAGCGCGCGCAGGTAGGCGCGCACCGCCTGTGCGTCCACCTGGCGCGGCACGCCGTCGAACAGCAGGTGGATGGACTCGCGCAGCAGGCCCAGCGTGCCCCACACGATGACCACGGCGACGATCAGGCTCATCACCGGGTCGATCCAGCCCCAGCCCTGCCACAGGTACAGCGCGCCAGCCACCACCACGGCCAGCGACACCAGCGCGTCGGCGGCCATGTGCAGGAAGGCGCCGCGCACGTTCAGATCGTCCTGTCCGCGCAGGAACAGCAGGGCGGTGGCGGTGTTGACCACGATGCCCGCGGCGGCCACCCAGATCACCGTCCATCCGTGCATGGGCTGCGGTTGCGCCAGGCGCTGCACGGCCTCCAGACCCAGGCCGCCCATGGCCACCAGCAGCAGTACCGCGTTGGCGAAGGCCGCCAGGATGGAGGCACGCTGCCAGCCGTAGGTGTGGCGCGCATCGGGCCGGATGCGGCCCGCCCAGGCGCCGGCCCAGGCCAGCACCAGACCCGCCACGTCGCTCAGGTTGTGCGCTGCGTCGGCCAGCAGCGCGAGCGAATCGACCTTCCACCCGTAGAACGCCTCGACGGCCACGAAGCCCAGGTTGAGCGCGGTGCCGATGGCGAAGGCGCGGTTGAAGTCACCGCCGCCGTGGTGGTGGTGGCCGTGGGCATGACCGTGCACATGGTCGTGATCGTGACCATGCGCATGGTCGTGCCCGTGGTCTTCTCGCTGGTGCGGATGCGCCTGCATGCTGAATGAATCTGCTTCCAAAAAATGAGCTGCCTGCGCCCGTCAGGAGCCGGCCTGCGGCCTATTTTGCTTGAAATGCGCTGGGTGGCTGGCCGAGCTGTGCCTTGACCATGGCGCCAAAGGCGCTTTCGCTGGCGTAGCCGCAGGCGGCGGCCACCTGGCCGACCGGCGTGCCGCGCGCCAGCAGCGGCAGGGCGTATGCCAGCACCACCTGGCGTCGCCAGCCGGGGTAGGACGTGCCGAGCTCGTCGCGGAACAGGCGCGCGGCCGTGCGCTCGCTGGCGCCCACGCTGCGCGCCCAGTCGGCCAGCGTCGCGCGCTCGGCGGGCGCGCGCAGCACGGCTTCGCACAGGGCCCGCAGGCGCTTGTCACCGCCTTCGGTGCGCGGCAGCGGCACGCCCAGCGGCTCGGTGCCGGCCTGCGCCACCTCCAGCAGCATCAACGCCGACAGGTGCTCTTCGCGCGGGCCAGCATCGGCGTGCTCGAGCGCCAGGAACAGCTCGCGCAGCAGTGGCGAGACGGCGAACATGCGGCTGGTGGCCCAGTCCGGCGGCGCCACGGCCGGGTCGAGGTAGAGCGTGTGCATCTCGGTGGCCTGCAGCACCGCCACCGTGTGCCGGCTGTGCGGCGCGATCCACAGCGCGCGCGAGGGCGGCACCACGTAGCTGGTGTCGTGCGCGGCCTGGGTGTCCTGCACGCTCACGTGCAGCGTGCCGCTGGCGCAATAAGCGATCTGCGCCCAGGGATGGTCGTGCGGCTCGAAGTGCGTGGCCTGCGTCAGCGCCTGCGCGCGCTTGCCGCGCACAGGCCGCTCGGGCGAGGGCTGGTACAGGCCCTGATCGCCGACGAAGGGCAGGGGCGGTGCGGGCCGGCGGGGGGCGAGGGTGGTCATGGCGGGCGTTGCGACGCAAGCGCGGAAGCCGTCGCATCGGGTTTGGCTGATTTTCGACGATTGTTGTCCAACAGGCGCTTTTCGGCAACTTTCCTCGCGCCGCCCGCGCCCCTACCATCGGCCATGGCCACGCGAAGGCGTGGCAACCGACACTGAGAGCGCCCGATGAGCACCGTCGCCAACCCATCCTCCAGCCCCGCCGCTACCTCTTCCGCGCTGCGCGACGACGCCGCCGTGATCGGGCTGGTGGGCATGGCCCACCTGATCAGCCACTACAGCCAGTTGCTGCTGGCGCCGCTGTTCCCGTGGCTGAAGACCGAGTTCAATGTTAGCTACGCCGAGCTGGGTTTCCTGCTGTCGGTGTTCTTCGTCGTGTCCTGCGCGGTGCAGGCGATGTCGGGCTTCGTGGTCGACCGCTTCGGTCCACGGCCGGCGCTGTTCGCCGGCCTGGGCCTGCTGGGCATGGCGGCCATCGGCTTCGCCACCAGCACCCACTACCTGACGCTGCTGGTCTTCGCGGCGGTGGCCGGCGTGGGCAACGGGGTGTTCCACCCGGTCGACTACACCATTCTCAACCGCAAGGTCAGCGCCGCCCGGCTGGGCCATGCCTACAGCGTGCACGGCATCACCGGCAGCCTGGGCTGGGCGCTGGCGCCGGCCATGCTGGTGCCGCTGGCGGCGGCCTTCGGCTGGCGGGTGGCGCTGCTGGCGGCCGCCGGCCTGATCTTCACCGTGCTGGCGATCGTGTTCTGGCGCCGCCGCGTGCTTGAGTTGCCGCCGGCGCCGCACGTCGCGCAACACGCCAGCCAGCCGGCCGAAAGCGCCTTCGGCTTCCTGCGCATCCCCGCGGTGTGGATGTGCTTCGCCTTCTTTTTCTTCTACGCGGCGGTCCTGAGCGTGATTCAGACCTTCGCGACATCGTCCGCCACGCACCTGACCAACGTGCCGGCCACGCTGGCCGCCATGTGCCTGACCGCTTACATGGTGGCCAGCGCCGGCGGCATGGTGGTGGGCGGCTTCCTGGTGGCGGATGCTTCGCGCGCGGAACGTATCGTCGGCATGGGTTTCGGCGTGGCGGCGATGTTCGCGCTGACCATGGCGCTCACCCCGGTGCCCGGCGTGCTGGTGCCCGTACTCTTCGTGGGCATGGGCTTCGCCAGCGGCATCGCCGGCCCCTCGCGCGACATGCTGGTCAAGCGCTCCACGCCGGAGAACGCCACCGGCCGCGTCTACGGCGTGGTGTACGCGGGGCTGGACATCGGCCAGGCGGTGATGCCACTGATCTTCGGTGCGCTGATGGACCACGGCCAGTACCGGGCCATCTGGTTCGGTCTGGCGTTGCTGCAGGGCGTGCTGATCGCCAGCGCCTTCAACGTGCGGCGCGTGCGCCGCACGCTGCGGCCGGCCATGGCTTGAAGGCTATCGGCACCGGGCGGCGCGCGCGGCGTCAGACCACGCTGCGGTGCCGCTCGATGCAGGTGTCCAGGGTCTCGCCACCGTCGCGCTGCCACCAGTCGCGGTCGGAGAAGATCTCCACCTCGCTGAAGCCGCGGTAGCCGGCGTCCTCCACCCAGCCGCGGATGCGGCGCAGCTCGATCACGCCGTCGCCCATCATGCCGCGGTCCGACAGCAGGTCGCGCGTGGGCGTCAGCCAGTCGCACACGTGGTAGGCCAGCAGCCGCGCGGCGCCGGCGCGGGCGATCTGCTGCCGCAGCTTCGGGTCCCACCACACGTGGTAGACGTCCACTGCCACGCCCAGCATGCCGGTGCGCCCGGGGTCCAGCTCCTCGCACAGGTCGAGCGCCTGTTCCAGCGTGTTGATGCAGGCGCGGTCGGCTGCCTGCATGGGGTGCAGGGGCTCGATGGCCAGCGGCATGCCGACTTGGCGGGCGTACTCGAGGGTGGCCGCGATGCCGTCGCGCACCTCGCCGCGCACGCGGCCGATGTCCTTGTGCACAGGATGCCCCTCCAGCGCACCCGGCAGCGAGCCGACCACCAGCACCAGGCAGGGCGCACCCAGCAGGCGGGCCTCGTCGATGGCGCGGCGGTTGTCCTCCAGCGCCAGTTGCAGGCCCGCTCGGTCGGCGGCTGGAAAGAAGCCGCCGCGGCAATAGCCCGAGAGGCCGATGCCCAGCGCCTTGAGCTGCCGGCCGATCGGCTCGATGCCGGCAGCCGCGACCTGGTCGCGCCAAGGGCTGATGGCCCGGATGCCGCGCTCGGCGCACTGGTCGATGATGCGCGCCAGGGGTGCTTCCACCCCCAGCTGCTTGCGCACCGTGGCGGTGTTGATCGACAGCCATTCGTGGCCGGTGGAGAAATCGCGCAGGGTCATCGGGTCAACGCTCCGGTCAGGCCAGCCAACGGTCCAGGTGGGCGGCGACGAAGTCGTCGTCGTGCAGGTGCGGGTAGGCGTCGTGCACGCGGGTCAGTTCGTCGGCCTGGCCGGGGCTGAGGCTCTCTTGCGGGTCCAGGCACCAGATGCCCTCCAGCAGGCCCTGGCGGCGCAGCACCTCGTGGCAGCCGGCGATGCAGCCGTGAAAATCGTGCTCGACGTCGAACAGCGCCGCGTTGCAGTCGGTCACCTGCGCATCGAGCGCCAGCAGCTCGGGTGGCACCGGGCCGGTCTCCACGGCCGTGTGGATGCGCTCCAGCAACTCCACGGCACGGCGGGTGCCCACGCTCCAGTGCCCCAGCAGGCCACCGCGGATGCGCAGCGTCACCGGCTCCTGGCCGCGCCGCAGAGCGAAGGGGGTGAGCAGGTCCAGCACGATGTGGTCGTCGTTGCCGGTGTAAAGGGCCACGCGCTGCTCGGCACCTGCTTCGGCCACGCCACGCAGCACGTCCAGCGTGCGGTAGCGGTTGAACGGGGCCATCTTGATGGCCACCACGTTCTCGATGGCGGCAAAGCGCCGCCAGAAACTGGTGGGCAGGTGGATGCCGCCCACCGCGGGCTGAAGATAGAAGCCGACCACGGGCAGCACCTCGGCCACGGCGCGGCAATGCGCCACCAGCGCGTCCTCGTCCTGACCGCGTAGGGCCGCCAGGCTGAGCAGGCCGGCGTGGTAGCCCAGGTCCTGCGCCGTACGGGCTTCGGCCACCGCCTGCGGCGTGGGACCGGACAGGCCGGCGATCATGACCAGCGGACGCGATCCGCCAAGCGGTTGCCAGTGGCGCGCCTCGTCCATGGCCAGTTCCAGCACCGGCCGGTACAGGCCACGCTCGCGGATCGCGAACTGGGTGGAGTGCACGCCCACGGCCATGCCCCCGGCACCGGCGTCGAGGTAGTAGCGCGACAGCGCGCGCTGGCGGCGCTCGTCGAGCTGGCGCCGCGCATCGAGCGCCAGCAGATGCGCGGGGATCACCGCGCCGCGCCACAGCACGGTGCGCCAGGCGTCGGAGCCCGCGTCAGTACTTGCCATCGCGCGCCTCGAAATGGGTGGGCTTGTTCAGGCTGGGCTGGCCGCGCCGCACCCAGTCGGCGGTCCAGTCGAGCATCCGCTCCAGGCTCACCTGGGGCTGGCCGAACAGCGCGAAGGCGCGGCTGCAGTCGATCAGCCAGGCGGTGGCGGCTTCCTGGCCAGTAAAGCGCGCGGGCACGCCCAGCCGGTCGGCCAGGCCTTGGGCAGCGTGGCGGATCGAGATGGCCGGGCCACTGAGGTTCAGCGGCGTCGTCGGTGTGTCGCAGTGCGCCAGCGCGCGCAGCGCCCAGTCGTTGGCGTCGCCCTGCCAGATGACGTTGGCGTGGCCCATACCCAGATCGATGACCTCGCCAGCCTGCAGCTTCTGCGCCAGATCGTGCAGCACGCCGTAGCGCATGTCGATGGCGTACGACAGGCGGATCAACCGCCCCGCCGTGCCGTGCAGGTGCGAGAAGTGCTCGAACAGCCGCTCGCGCGCCACGCAGGAGTTGGCGTATTCGCCCGGCGGCGTGGGCGGCGTTTCTTCCGGCGCGCCAGGGCCGTGCACGTTGACGAAGGGGTATACGCAGGCGGTGGAGAAGGCCACGATGCGTGAGCGCGAAAAGCGCTCGGCCACCAGCCCGGGCAGCCACGCGTTCATGGCCCAGGTGAGCCATTCGCTGCCGGCGGAGCCGAACTTGCGGCCGGCCATGAAGACGATGTTCGGTGCCTCCGGCAGTTGCTGAAGTGCCTTGCGCGAAAGCAGGTCGGCGGCAATGCACTCGATGCCGTGCGCCTCGAGCTTCTCCCGCAGTCCCGGTTCGGAGAAGCGGGCCACGCCGATCACGCGCCGCCCGGGACCGGCCAGCTTGGCCATGCGCGCCAAGGTTGGCCCCATCTTGCCGCCCACGCCCAGCACCATCAGGTCGCCCTCGACCCGCGCCAGCGTCTCGATCAGCGCCGGCGAGGGCGTGGACATCAGCGCTTCCAGCGCCTCGACGTCGGCAATGCGATCGGGCAGCATGGCCACGTTCAGTCTCCCACGCCGTGCACGGCGAGCAGGTGCTTCATGCGCGCCACCGCCAGTTCCGGCCGCTCCAGCAGATTGGCGGCATCGGCCAGGCGGAACAGCTCGGCCAGGTGCTGCAGCGAGCGCGTGCTCTGCTGGCCGCCCACCATGGTGAAGTGCGACTGGTGGCCGTTGAGCCAGGCCATGAACACCACGCCCGTCTTGTAGAAGCGCGTGGGCGCCTGGAAGATGTGGCGCGACAGCGGCACCGTGGGGCCGAGGATGGCGTGGAAGCGCTCCAGGTTGCCGGCGGCCAGCTCGCCCAGCGCGGCGCTGGCCGCGGGCGCGATGGCGTCGAAGATGCCGAGCAGCGCGTCGCTCTTGCCATGGGTCGGCTCCGCACCGAAGCCGTCGCCGGCGATCAGCTCCGCGTAGTTGAAGTCGTCGCCCGTGTACATGCGCACGCCCGGCGGCAGGCGCCGGCGCATGGCGATTTCCTTGTCCTTGTCGAGCAGCGAGATCTTGATGCCGTCTACCTTGCCGGCGTGGGCGGCGATGATGCCCAGCGCGGTGTCCATGGCGGCGTCGAGGTCGGTGGTGCCCCAGTAGCCCTTCAGCGCCGGGTCGAACATGTCGCCCAGCCAGTGCAGCACCACCGGCTGCCGCACCTGGCTGAGCACGCGGCCGTACACGCGCTCGTAGTCAGCGGGGCCCTTGGCTACGCGGGCCAGTGCGCGGCTGGCCATCACGATCAGCTTGCCGCCCAGTGCCTCGATGGCTTCCATCTGCTCCTCGTAGCCGCGGATCACGTCATCCACTGTCTTCACGGCGTCGAGGTCCAGGTGATCGGTGCCGCAGCCGCTGGCGACCAGCGCACCGGGCACGTCTTTCGCGGCGTCGAGCGAGCGGCGGATCAGCTCCAGCGAGCTGGCCCAGTCCAGCCCCATGCCGCGCTGGGCCGTGTCCATGGCCTCGGCCACGCCCAGGCCCAGCGACCACAGGTGGCGGCGGTAGGCGATGGTGGCGTCCCAGTCGATCGCGGCGGTGAGCCACGGGTCGACAGCGGCCAGCGGATCGGCGACCACGTGCGCGGCCGAGTAGGCGATGCGGTTGAAGCTCACGCCGGCCGGCGGCCGGGCCGGCGCGGTACCGCGCAGCGTGTAGGCCTCGAGCGTGCGGCTCGGCGTGGGCAGGGTGAGGGTCAGGGCCATACGGGCATCCGGAATAATTTCAAGCCAAATCGGGCTTTAGCCCTTATGTGGCGGGCGCAGGCAGCTATCAAATATGAAGTTGCGGCACGTCGATCCAGCGTCGCTCGTCCCAGCTCTGCAGGGCTGCCTCGACCAGCTGAACGCCCTTGGCGCCTTCGGGCAGCGTCCACTTGTAGGGCGCGTCTTCCACCACGTGGCGGATGAAGTGCTCCCACTGGATCTTGAAGCCGTTGTCGTAGACCTGCGAATCCGGGATCAGCTGCCACTGGTCGAAGAAGTTCATGGTCTGCTTGATGTCCGGGTTCCAGACCGGCCGCGGCGTGGCCACGCGCGACTGGGCCCGGCACTCCTGCAGCCCGGCCACGGCCGAGCCGTCGGTGCCGTCGACGTGGAAGGTGACCAGGTCGTCGCGCCGCACGCGCGTGACCCAGCTCATGTTGATCTGCGCGATCACCGGCTCGCCGTTGTGACCGGTGAGCTGCACCGTGGCGTAAGCGGCGTCATCGGCCGTGGCCTCATAGGGCTGGTCGTTCTCGTCCCAGCGCTTCGGGATGTGGGTGGTGCCCAGGCAGCTCACCGACTTGACCTCGCCGAACAGGTTGTCCAGCACGTAGCGCCAGTGGCACATCATGTCGAGGATCATGCCGCCGCCGTCTTCCTTGCGGTAGTTCCAGCTCGGGCGCTGGATCGGCTGCAGGTCGCCCTCGAACACCCAGTAGCCGAACTCCAGCCGCACACTGAGCATGCGGCCGAAGAAGCCGGCGCGGCGCAGCATGTCGAGCTTGCGCAGGCCGGGCAGGAACAGCTTGTCCTGCACGGCGCCGTGCTTCAGGCCCCTGGTCTTCGTGGCCTCTTCGGCCAGTCGGGCGATCTCCACCGCCTCGTTGAGGTTGGTGGCGATGGGCTTTTCGCAATAGACGTGTTTACCGGCGCGGATCGCCTTGGCCAGCAGCGTGGGGCGCATCTGCGTGGTGCCGGCGTCGAAGAAGACGGTGTCGTCCGGGTTGGCCAGCGCGCCGTCGAGGTCGGTGCCCCAGCGTGCGATGCCGTGCGCCTTGGCCAGGGCCTCGATCTTCTCGGCGTTGCGGCCGATCAGGATCGGGTCGGGCATCACCCGGTCGCCGTTGGCAAGGACCACGCCGCCTTCGGCGCGGATCGCGCAGATGGAGCGGATGAGGTGCTGGTTCATGCCCATGCGGCCGGTGACGCCGTGCATGATGATTCCGAGTCTTCGTGTGGTCATGGATGCGGTGGGTTGGGTGGGAAGGGTGGGCGTTGGCAGGGAGCGTCAGGCCACGGGCTCGCGCAGGGGCTGAAGGCTCGCCCAGTTGGGATGGGTGCCGGTGGCGAAGCCGGGGGCGCCCAGCGAGCGCAGGTCGAGCAGACCGCCTTGCACGCGCAGCCGCGCATTGCCATTGGGCGCCGCCTCGTAGAGGCCGGGTTGCGCCTGCAGGAAGGCCGCTGCCTCGGCGGGTCCGGCGCCCTGGCCGGCGAAGCCGTCGACGTAGTGGTGGCCGTTGCGCTCGACGTGGGTCAGGCCGATCAGGTTGACCAGCGCCAGGTCCTGCTGCACGGCCAGCCCGGCCTGGGTGGTGAGGTCTTCCGCCGACATGAAGCAGCCCGCCTGGCCGGCCAGCTGATCGCGCTGCCGGCAGCGCGCGGCGTTCAGCAGCGAGCGGTAGACACCCTTGCACTGCTTGCTGGACACGCCGGTGTAGCCCAGCTCCAGCGCGCGCGGGAAGGCTTGCAGCGTGCCGTCGGACTCGTCGATCAGCGCGGGGCGCATGGCGGCCAGTTCGCGCACGTCGGACTCCAACGCGGTGGCGCGTGGCAAGGGTTGCTCGATGTAGAGCGTGGCCGCGGCCAGGTGCTGCAGACTGGGTGTCTGCAGCACCTGCCGCCAGAAAGCCGATGCCGCGGCAGCGTTGGCGAACTGCTCGTTGCCGTCGAGCGTGACGCGCAGGTTGGGCACGTCCTTCAGCACGGCGGCGATGCGCGACAGGCGCTCCAGGTCGGCCTCGGCCTTGCCGCTCACCTTGAGCTTGAACCAGCGGCAGCCGGTGGCGGCCACCACCTCCTGCAGCGTTTCGGGCAGGCCGTCGTGGGGGCTGACATGTTCGTCCGCGGCGGTGATGGGGTCGACCAGGCCCACGGTGTGGCGCAGGTCGATGGTGGGCGCGGGCGCGAGGCCGCGGAGAAAGCCCGGCAGGTCGAAACCCGCCAGATCGGGCGTCAGGCGGGCGTCGATGCCCGGGGCGTTGCGGCGCACGGCCTCGTAGAACGACAGATCGAGCGCGCGGCAGAGGCCATCAAGCACTGCGCGGTCGATCAGCGCCGGGCCGTAGCAGGCGATCAGCGGGTTCAGGCCGTGGGCCGCGCCAGCCTCGATCAGCGGCTGGTAGTGGTGGGCGAAGTGGCCGAAGGCGGTGTCGGCGCCGGTAACCAGGTAGGCATCACGGGCCAGCAGCAGCGAGCGGCGCAGCTGGTCGAAGTTGTCGTCGTTGGACAGCGCCAGGTTCTTGTCGAACCACTTGGGCGCCATCAGCTCGGCTGCGGCGCCCCAGGCGCTGCGGCCGTCCGCCAGGCGCACGCACACGCGCGCGAAAGCCTGCGGGCAGTGGGTGAGCGTGACCACGCCGAAGCGGAACGGCAGGCGCAGGTGCACCGGACGTTCGTAGAGCTCGATCGCCTCGATGGTCAGGCACGGCGCGTCAGTCATCGCCCAGACCTTCCAGAACGCCGCGCAGGTAGCCGATGGCGCGGGCCGCGCAGCCCGGGCCGTCGGGGCGGTAGTCGAACGGTTCCACGGCGATCCAGTCGCCATAGTGGCCCTGGCGCTGCATCTTCTGCAGGCTGCGCAGGATGGGCGCGAAACGCAGATCGCCCTGGCCGGGGCCGCGGCGGTTCGGGTCGTTGACCTGCACGTGGGCGATGTGGCCAGTCGGCATCCAGCGCTCGATCAACGCGGGCAGCGCTTCGCTTTCCGCCTGCCCGGCGGCGCTGCAGTCGATCATGGTCTTGAGCGCGGATGAGCCCACTTCTTCGACCATGCAAACGGCTTGCTCCACGGTGTTGACCAGATCGGTCTCGACGGGTGAGAGCGGCTCCAGGCAGTAGGTGACACCACAGGCCTCGGCACGCCGGGCGGCGCGGTGCAGGCACTCGCGCGCGCGCTCCCAGGCTTGCCCAGGCGTGGCGCCCGCGGGCACGGAGCGCTGCTTGGGTGAGCCATGCACCAGGTAGCGCCCACCCATGGCCGCGCACAGTTCCACCATGCGCTCCATCACCGCCGAGGTGCGTGCACGCAAGCCGGCGTCCGCGCTGACGATGGACAGGCCGGGTGGCGCCACCAGCAGCCAGTGCAGGCCCGCGATGGCGAGGCCGTGGTCGGCGGCCACGCGGGCCAACCGCGCGGCCTCGGCGTCGGACAGTTGCGTGGGGTCCTCGGCGAGGGTGAAGGGTGCGACTTCCAGGCCGTCGTAGCCGAGGTCCGCGGCCAGACGGCATTGCTGCTCGAAGGGCAGCGGCTGCAGCACTTCGTTGCACAGGGCGATCTTCATGGCGCTGCGCCGTCAGGCCCTGCGTCCGAACGCGCCCTGCACCGTGCCCGTCACGGCACGGCGGGCACGCGACACGGCAGCCTTGAAGGCCGGTACGTAGAGCAGGATGGTGAAAATGGTCACCGCGGCGAACACCATGGAGATGGGCCGCGTGAAGAACGGCCCGATGCTGCCGTCCGACAGCACCAGCCCGCGCCGCAGGCTCTTGTCGAGCAGCGGCCCGAGCACCAGGCCCAGCACCAGCGGCGCCATCTCGTAGCCGCGGCGGCGCAGGAAGTAGGCGCCGATGCCGATCGCCAGCATGGCATAGACATCGAACAGCCGCGACGCGGTGGCGAAGGCACCCACCGTGCACAGCAGCAAGACGATGGGCATCAGGATGCCGCGCCGGACCTTGAGGATGTGCAGCAGCGGCCGCACGCCGAACAGGCCGAACAGCAGGATGGTGATGGAGGCCAGCGTGGTCATCGCCACCACGTGGTAGATGAAATGCGGGTGCTGGATCATCAGCATCGGCCCCGGCTGCACACCATGGATGATCATCGCGGCCATCAGCACGGCCGAAGGCGCCGAGCCCGGGATGCCGAGCGCCAGCGATGGAATGATGTGCCCGGGGATGGAGGACATGTCGCCGGTCTCGGCCGCCATCAGGCCGTCGATCGAGCCCTTGCCGAATTTCTCCTTCTCCTTGCTCACGGCTTTGGCGGCGGCGTAGGACATCCAGGCGCCAGCGTCCTCGCCCACGCCCGGCAGCAGGCCGGTCATGACGCCGATGACGCCCGAGCGCAGCACGGTCCAGCGGTACTGCAACACCTCGCGGAAGCGCGGCAGCACGGAGTCGCTCAGGTCGGCGATCTTGCGCTCGATGGGGTCGGACAGGGTGGTCAGCACCTCGGCCAGGCCGAAGGCGCCCACCAGCGCCGGGATCAGCGCGATGCCGCCGGACAGCTCGTCCCAGCCGAAGGTGAAGCGGTTGTAGGCGTACAGGCTTTCCTGCCCGACCTGCGCGATCAGCAGGCCGAGCAGGCCCATCAGCCAGCCCTTGAGCGGGTCGTCGCCCACGATGCTGCCGGAGATGGTCACGCCGAACAGTGCCAGCCAGAAGAACTCGAAGGCCCCGAACTTGAGCGCCACCTCGGCCAGCAGCGGCGTGAAGAGCGCCAGGCAGACCACGCCGATCAGCGTGCTGACGAAGGCGCCCGAGGTGGCGATGCCGATGGCGCGGCCGGCCTGGCCCTGCTGCGCCAGCGCGTAGCCGTCGGCGCAGGAGGCGGCGTTGGCGGCGGTGCCGGGGATGTTGAGCAGGATGGCCGTGCGCGAGCCGCCGTACAGCGCCCCCACGTAGGAGCAGATCAGCACCAGGATCGCGTCGTTGGCCTGGAGCTTGACGGTCAGCGTGGTCAGCAGCGCGATGGCCAGCGTGGCCGACAGACCGGGCAGGATGCCCATGACGATGCCCACGAACGCCCCGCCCAGCCCGTACAGCAGCGTGAGCGGGTTCATGAAGCTCAGATAGGCAGCGCCTAGGTCTTGCAGTCCCTGAAGCATGTGAAGGCGAGGAAAGAGGGAGTCAGGGCAGCCGCACCAGGAACACGCGTTCGAACACCAGCCAGGTGACGACCGAGGCCAGGATGCCGATCACCAGGGCCTGCGCGATGACCCGGCCGCTTAAACGGCGCTGCGCGGGATCCGGGCTGAGGCGCTGGAACACCAGAATGGATGCGGTGACGTAGATTGACGAGGCCAGCCAGAAGGGTAGGCCATGGCCCACCAGCACCACGGCGTAGCCCAGGCACAGCGCGGTGGCGACCACCACGCGCTTGCGTTGCTCCCGCGCGAGCGGATCCGGCATCGGTGTGGCCTGCAGGAGCGCGCCACGCCGCCAGCTGCGCACCGCCAGCACGAGCCCCAGCAGCAGCATCGCCAGACTCAGCAGGCCAGGAAGCAGGCCCGGTACCGTGACCGGGTTGATGTGCTGCTGCTCCAGCCGGTCCATGCGGATCGAGCCGATCAGCGTGGCCAGGCCCAGCGCCGCCCAGCCCACGGCGTCGCGCAGGTCGGAACGCGGGGGCCTGCGCTCGGGGAGCGTTTCAGGCTGTGTCGGTTCGGTCATGGACGTGCGGCCAGGGCGGGCATGTGGGGTTCGTTCACACCTTCTCAGGGCTTGGGAATGCCCACCGTGTCCGGCGACACCTTGGCCTTGCCGCTGTTGAACAGGTTCCAGGCGTTGCTCTGCACGGCCGGGAACACGGCCTTCTGGGCTGCGTCGCCGTACAGCGGGTCGAACAGTGCGCCACGCGAGTTGGCGTATTTCTTCAGCGCCTCGCTCTTGACGATCTGCTCGGCCCAGATCTTGTCCAGCGTCTTGGTCACCTCGTCGGGCACGCCCTTGGGAATGAAGATGCCGAAGTAATTGGCCGGCGCCGTGAAGCCGGGCACGGTCTGCGACAGCGGCGGAATGGAACCGTAGCCTTCGAGTTCCAGCGGCTTGTCGCTCACCGTGGCCAGCGGGCGCAGGCGCTTGCCGCGGATCATGTCGGCCTGCTCCACCGCCAGCTGGGTGGTCAGGTCGGCCTCCCCGGCCACGGTGGCCACCACGGCGGGGTTGCCACCATCGTAGGAGACTTCCTTGTACTTGACGCCGGTGGCCTTGACGATCTGGTCCATCGCGTTGTGCGCAGCAGAGGTGACGCCCGCGGTGGCCACGCTGATCTGGCCCGGTCTGGCTTTCATGTCGTCCAGCAGTTCCTTGGCGGTCTTCCAGGGGCGGGACGGGTTGACGCCGATCACCTGGATGTTGGCCACGTTCAGGTACAGGTGCCAGTCCTTGATGCTGGTGTTCACCGAGCCCAGTGCCTGGTAGGCGCCCAGATCCTGGGCGGCGCCGGCCGTCCAGGTGTAGCCGTCCTTGGGGGCATCCAGCGCGCTCTTGGTGCCGATGGCGCCCGAGGCGCCCGGCTGGTTGACGATGACGATGGTCTGTCCGAGCGACTTTTCCAGCTCGGCGGCCACCACGCGTGTCACCTGGTCGGTGGAGCCGCCCGCGGCCCAGGGCACGATCAGGTTGATCGGGCGCGTGGGCTTCCATTGCGCCATCGCGGAGCCGGCGGCGGTGGCCAGCAGGGTGAGCACGAAGGCGCGGCGCGCCAGGGTTTTGGGGGCAAGCATGGGCAGTCTCCGTTGTTTAATTCACCAGAAGGTGAATTGTAGGGAGAGCGCCTGTCGCGTCAACGAGCCGGCGGCGTCAGTCCCTCAGGACATACCCTAGGATCACGTCGCACATGTGCGAGAGCCGCTCCGCGTGCGCCTTGGGGGTCATCAGGTCGCGTCCGAAGATGGCCGACAGCGTGTGGTTGTTGGAGAGGTAGAAGTAGGCCAGCCCGGCGATCGAGATGTAGAGCTGGACGGGGTCGACCCCGCCGCGGAACACCCCGGTCTTGCGGCCGCGCTCCAGCACGTCGCCCAGCGTCTGGATCACGGGCGAGTTCATTTCGCGCACCCTGGACGAACGCTGCAGGTGCCTGGCCTGGTGCAGGTTGGCGCTGTTCAGCAGGGTGATGAACTCCGGATGTTCCAGGTAGTACTGCCAGGTGAACTCGGTCAGCCGGCGCACCGCCTGGGCCGGCTCCATGTCCAGCAGGTGAAGCCGCTGTTCGGCCGCCCGGATGTCGGCGTACACGCTTTCCAGCACGGCCAGGAACAGGTCGTCCTTGCTGTTGAAGTAGTAGTAGATCAGGCGCTTGTTGAGCCCTGCGCGCTCGGCGATCCGGTCCACCCGGGCGCCGGCCAGGCCGTGGCTCGCGAACTCCTCCCGCGCGGCCTGCAGGATCTCCGCCTGCGAGCGCTCCGCATCCCGGCCCCGGGTGTCGAGCGGTTCCGTCTTGATTGACTCCATGCCGTAGATTAACTGATTGGTTACTTATTTGTCCATCCGTGGCGGCGAGGTTACCAAGGGGCGCTTCTAGCTGGCGCGGATCGAACTGCGCGCGCCCCACGTCGTGCCGGGGACATGTGAGCCAGCCGTGGCGCGGGTCAGGCGCAAAGGGTTCGGCCACAATCCGCGCATGACCCAACAGATCGGCGGCCATCTTCTCGTTGAATGCCTTGTGGCCCAAGGCGTGACCCATGTGTTCGGTGTGCCGGGCGAAAGCTACCTGGCGGCCCTGGATGGTTTCCATGCGTACCGCGAGCAGATCGAATTTGTCACCTGCCGGCAGGAGGGCGGCGCTGCCTTCATGGCCGACGCCATGGGCAAGCTGACTGGCCGGCCGGGCGTGCTGTTCGTGACCCGCGGGCCCGGCGCGACCAACGCCAGCATCGGCATCCACACCGCGTTCCAGGATTCGACGCCGATGGTGGTCTTCGTTGGCGACGTGGCCAGCGACCAGCGCGACCGCGAGGCTTTCCAGGAGGTCGACTACCGCGCCTTCTTCGGCCCCAGCACCGGCGGCATGGCCAAGCGGGTGGAGCGCATCGACGACGTGCGGCGCCTGCCCGAGTACGTCGCGCGCGCCTTCGCCACCGCGCTGCACGGCCGCCCGGGGCCGGTGGTGCTGGCGCTGCCGGAAGACATGCTGACGCAGATGGTGGACGCGGCGCCGCTGCCGCGCGTACCCGACGTTTGCTACCAATTCGACCCGAAGTCCTTGCAGGATTTGCGCGCGCAGCTATCGAAAGCGCAGCGTCCGCTGGTCATCGCCGGCGGCCCGGGCTGGACGCCCGCCGCCGCGCAGGCGCTGCAAGGCTTCGCCGAGCGCTGGCAGCTGCCGGTGGCCAACGCCTTCCGCTTCCAGGACACCTTCGACAACCACCACCCGCAGTACGCGGGCGACGTGGGCATCGCCCTGAACCCCAGACTGGCCCAGCGCGTGCGCGAGGCCGATCTGCTGCTGGTGGTCGGCCCGCGCCTGGGCGAGATGACCACCGGCGGCTACACGCTGATCCAGGCGCCGCGACCGGCGCAGAAGCTGATCCACATCCACCCCAGCCCGGAAGAGCTGGGCCGCGTGTACCAGGCCGACCTGCAGCTGTGCGCCAGCATGCCGGGCGCGGCGGCGCTGCTGGCCGCGCTGGAGCCACCGGCCAGCGTGCCCTGGCGCGCCTGGACGGAAGCCGCCCAGGCCGATTACCAAGCCAACCTGGTGCCGCAGCAGCTGCCCGGCAGCATCGACATGGCGGCCATCGTCGCCACCGCGCAGCAGCACCTGCCGGCCGACACGGTGGTCACCAACGGGGCCGGCAACTTTGCCACCTGGGTGCACCGCTTCTGGCGCTTCCACGGCATCGCCAAGGGCAGCAAGACGCAGCTCGCGCCCACCAGCGGCGCCATGGGCTACGGCGTGCCGGCGGGCGTGGCGGCGGCCATCGGCGCCGGGCGGGTGGTGTTCAACATCACCGGCGACGGCGATTTCTTGATGAACGGGCAGGAGCTGGCCACCGCCAGCCAGCATGGCGCCAGGACCATCGTGGTGCTGCTCAACAACGGCATGTACGGCACCATCCGCATGCACCAGGAGCGCGAGTACCCGCGCCGCGCCAGCGGCACGGCCATCGCCGGCGCCGACTTCGTGCTGCTGGCGCAGGGTTACGGCTACCACGGCGTGCGCATCACCCGCACCGAGGAGTTCGAGCCCGCGCTGCTGGCGGCGCTGGAGCGGCCCAACGGCACGCTGATCGAGATCGTGCTTGACCCGGAGGTCATCACCACCCGGGGCACGCTGAGCGCGATCACCGAGCAGGCACTGAAGCGCTCATAAAGCTATTGGTTCGATAGCTTCCTGCGCCCGTCGTCATTGGGCCAGAGGCCGATTTGTCTTGAAAAATCCCCCCACGCTCCCCCGCTGCGCGTGGTGCGCTGCCCCCAGAGGGGGTGTTTTCATCTTGGGGCGGCCCGGCGATGAAACAGGCCCCCACGCTCCCCCGCTTCGCGTGGTGCGCTGCCCCCCGAGGGGGCGTTTTCATCTTGGGGCGGCCCGGCGATGAAAGCGGCTGACGCGCAGGTGGATCAAGGGCACAAAAAAAGCCGGCTCGCAAGCCGGCTTTCTTGTGGCCCGAAGGCGCTGCGGATCAGGACAGGTGCGCGCTGATCAGCTTGGTCATCTCGAACATCGACACCTGGGGCTTCTTGAAGATTTCCTTCAGCTTGGCGTCGGCGTTGATGTTGCGCTTGTTCTTCGCATCCTGCAGCTTGTTGGCCTTGATGTAGTCCCACACCTTCTTGGTGACTTCGGTACGGGGCAGGGGCTTGGCGCCCACGATGGCGGCCAGCGCGGGGCTGGGCGTCAGCGGCTTCATGAAGGCGGCGCTGGGGGTGCGCTTCTTGGCCGGGGCCTTCTTGGCGGGTGCTGCTGCCTTCTTGGCAGGGGCTTTCTTGGCCGGAGCGGCTTTCTTGGCCGGAGCGGCTTTCTTCGCGGCGGCCTTCTTGGCCGGGGCTTTTTTTGCAGTTGCCATGGTTGCGTTCCTGTTGTCGGAGTTGGTTGTTGCGCCACCCGGTGCGTGCGCCCCCCGGCTGGCTGCCCGCCATGCTACTGGATAAGTAGCACGCTTCCAAGGGGAAATTGTGGTTTTTTAGAGGGAGCGCAAGTGTTTTTCGGCGTGTTTGCTACGTCTGCGCGTCCCGGGGCACGCGCCCTGCGCCGTCATAGCTTGTTCAGGCGCTTCAAGTGGCGCGGCAACATGGCATTGCAAGTGGCTGTCAGGGGTTGAAATCAAGAGGGAAAAAGCCTGTGGCGGCGAGCACGGCCGTGCCACTTTCGCGAGGACATCACGTTATAAAGACGGCAGGCCGCAGCGCGCACATCAGCATGCGCGGGCGTTGCGCAAGCGCCGCATCTTCGTGCTCTTCATCCCACAGCTCACCCTGCCGACACCATGAACACAGCCACCCAACCCCCCGCTTTCGCCACCTGCGACCTGTGCGACGCGCACGAGGCCGACACCAGCGGCGCCTTCCGCGTGCTGCCGCCGATGTTCCATGACTTCGGCGTCGCCAGGCCTTTCTGCGGCCCGGTGCACACCCTGCGCAGCCTGGAAGACAACTCGCGCGTGCGCGACGCGGTCAACAGCCCGGGCGAAGGCCGCGTGCTGGTGGTCGACGGCGGCGGCTCGCTGCGCCGCGCGCTGGTGGGCGGCAACCTGGCGGTGGCCGCGGCCAAGAACGGCTGGGCCGGCATCGTGGTGGATGGCTGCGTGCGCGACGTGGCCGAGCTGCGCGCCGCCGGCATCCCCATCCGCGCCTTGGCGCTGATGCCGCTGCGCACCGAAAAGCGCGGCGAAGGCCAGGCCGGCGAGCCGGTGCAGATCCAGGGCGTGTGGGTGCGACCGGGCGACTGGCTGTACGCTGACGAAGACGGCATCGTGGTCGCCGCCAAGCCGCTGGTCTGACCCTGCGGCGCGGCGCCAGCCGGCATCCGCACTGCTTCTGAAAACATAGCTGGCGGCGCCCGCCCTATAAGCGCTGCAAGCCTTTTTGATCAAAAGACCGGCTTCAGCCGCGCCGCTCTTCCATGCGGTCCCGCTTGGCCAGCGCGGGGAACAGCCACACCCAGCTCACCGCCACCAGCATGGTGCCCACGCCGCCCAGCACCGCGGCGCCCACCGGGCCCAGCAGTGCGGCGGTGGCGCCGGATTCGAACTCGCCCAGCTGGTTGCTGGCGCCGATGAAGATCGAGTTCACCGCGCTCACGCGGCCGCGCATGGCGTCCGGTGTCTCGATCTGCACCAGCGTCTGGCGGATCACCACGCTCACCATGTCGGCCGCGCCGGAGATGGCCAGCACCGCCAGCGACAGCCAGAACCAGCGCGACAGCCCGAAGACAGCCATGCAGGCGCCGAACACGCCCACCGCCAGCAGCAGCCGGCGGCCGATGCCGCGCTCCGGCGGGTGCCGCGTGAGCCACAGCGACATGCCGAGCGCGCCCACCGCCGGCGCGCTGCGCAGCAGGCCCAGGCCCCACGGGCCGGTGTGCAGGATGTCCTTGGCGAAGATCGGCAGCAGCGCCACCGCGCCGCCCAGCAGCACCGCGAACAGATCCAGCGAGATGGCGCCCAGCACCGGCTTGCGCGAGCCGATGAAGCGCACGCCCGCCAGCAGCGTGGCCAGCCGCACCGGCTGGCGTTCCGGCGGCTGGTGCTCGTAGCGCACGCCCGCCATCAGCAGCGAAGCCGCGCCCGACAGCAGCACGCAGGCGCCGTACACCACGCCCGGGCCCAGCGCGTAGAACGCACCGCCCAGCGCCGGGCCACCGATGATCGCCGCCTGCACGCCCGAGGCGCTGAAGGCCATCGCGCGCGGCAGCAGCGCCGGCGGCACCAGCAGCGGCGTCAGCGCCTGCTGGGCCGGCATCTGGAAGGCGCGCACACCGCCGAGCACCAGCGACACACCCAGCAGCAGCGCGCGCGAATCGGCCGCCAGCGCGTGCGCGGCCAGCAGCACCAGCGCCACCGCCATCACCACCGCCAGGCAGACCGACACCACCTTGCCGCGGTGGTGCTGGTCGGCTACGTGGCCGGCCGGCAGCGCCAGCAGCAGCGCCGGCACGAACTGGAACAGCCCCACCAGCCCCAGATCCCAGGCGCTGCCCGTCAGGTCGTACATGCGCCAGCCGATCGCCAGCATCAGGATCTGCTGGTTCGCGCCCGCCAGCAGGCGCGACCACCACAGCCGCATGAAGGAGGCGTGGGCGCGCAGGCTGCTGGCCTGGTCGCCAGGGTCGGCGGTTGCGTCGGTTGGGGATGTTGGGGCCGCAGGGGCGGCGGAAGCGCCGGCGGACGGCGCTGCGGGAGGGGCACTCATCAGGGCGGCGAGCATAGCCGAGCGGCGCTGGCCGCGCTGGCGGCGCGCAGCCTATGTTTGAGCATCAAATCGGCCTCCAGCCCTTGCCTGGCAGCCGCAGGCAGCTATGAATCAAGGAGCGGCCGGAGCGACTCAGCGCTTGCCCACGCGCAGCGCCGCGCGCGAGGGCAGGGTGGCCAGCAGCACGCCGGCCAGGGCGATGGCGAAGGCCAGCATCTGCTGGGGGCTCAGGCGCTCGCCCAGCACCAGCACGCCCACCACGGCGGCGCTGATCGGCAGCATCACGGTGAACACGCCGGCCTGCGCGGCGGGCACGGTCTTCAGCCCGGTCATCCACAGCCACACCGTCCACACGCTGGCGGCCAGCGCGTAGAACAGCAGCAGCACCCACACGCCGCCGTGCACGGCGCCGAAGTCGAAGCGCCAGGCCAGCCACAGCCCGAACGGCGTGGTCAGCGCGAAGCCCCACAGGTTGATGATGGCCGTGATGCGCCGTGGCCCCATGGCGCCGGTGAGCTTCTTGCCGATCACCGCGTAGCTCGCTTCGCAGAACACCGCGGCCAGCAGCAGCAGGTTGCCCAGCCACGCCAGATTCTGAGTGTTTTGGCCATCCAGCCCAGGCGTGGCGGGCGCAGGCAGCTCATGTTTCGATAGCGAAAGCAGGCCGATGCCGAGCACCGCGCAGGCCACGCCGGCCCACACGCGCGGCGCGACGCGCTCGCGCAGGAACAGCCACGACAGCACCGCCACCGCCGCCGGGATGGCCGCCATGATCACCCCGGCCGCCACCGCCGTGGTCAGCTTCACGCCACTGATCATGCACAGCGTGAACAGGAAGTTGCCGAGGAAGGACTCCAGGAACAGCAGGCGCCGCGTCTGCGGTGACAGCGGCGCCTCGCTGGCGGGCTTCTTCAGCCAGTGCAGCATGGCCGCGCCGCCGATGCCAAAGCGCAGCCAGGCCAGCAGCAGCACCGGAAACACCGCCGCCAGCGGCTTGGACAGCGCCACGTAGCTGCCGACCAGCGCCATGCTGAGCGCCAGCGCGCCATAGGCCAGCGGTTTTCGGGGCGCGGCGCCGGAGGAAGAGGGGGCTGGCGACATGCGGTTACAACGTCGTCCGCGCCGGGGCTTCCAGGCGCGCGCGTTGGCATCTTTCTTGTATGAAACTGGCGATCATGCATCAAGCAGCCCCGGGCCGCGATCCGCGCGGCAGCCCTTCCAGCGGCAACGCCGCCTGCGCAACCGAGGCGGCTGCAGCTGAGCGCCACGTGTTCGTGTACGGCACGCTGCGGCGCGGCGGCGCCAACGACATCAACCGCCTCGTGCCGGCGCCGCGTTTCGTCGGCCATGCACGGCTGGCGGGCACGTTGCACCACCTTGGCGCCTACCCGGGCCTGGTGCTGGGCGGCACCACGCAGGTGCTGGGCGAGATCTACGCCATCGAGGCCGCGCTGGAGCCGGTGCTCGACCAGATCGAGGAGGTCTACCCCCAGAACAGCGACGAGTACGCCAAACGCGAGGTGCCGGTCGCCGTGGCGGGGTGTGAGCTGCGCTGCCTGGTGTACGAGATCAACCCCGCCTACGTGAGGGGGCGCCCGGTGGTCCAAAGCGGTGACTGGCTGGCGGAAACGGGTGCAATTTCAAATGACGAAATGATGATACCGGATATGAAAATATGACTTGCTGCGCCGCCGCAAAATTTCTCAATACGGAAAATTGACTCTCGCAATACAAAATTCAATGTCTAACTCATTGATTTGAAAGGATGAAAAATTTGTCTTGTATAAGACATAAGAGTCTTTTGCAAGTCTTATACAAGAGTTAAGATGCAGTCCAACGGCCAGCCCGGAACCCTTTGCCACCAGCCGGCCGCAGCCTTGTTTGTCCCACCTCACCTTTGGAGCTTTTCATGCCGAACCCCAACGAGCAAATGAGCCGCGAACAGCAGATCGCCGCCCTGGAAAAAGACTGGGCCACCAACCCCCGCTGGAAGGGCATCAAGCGCGGCTACAGCGCCGCCGACGTGGTGCGACTGCGCGGCAGCCTGCCGATCGAGTACACGCTGGCCAAGCGCGGTGCCGAGAAGCTGTGGGGCCTGGTCAACGGCGAGGCCAAGAAGGGCTACGTGAACGCGTTCGGCGCCATTACCGCCGGCCAGGCCATGCAGCAGGCTAAGGCCGGCCTGGAGGCCGTGTACCTGTCGGGCTGGCAGGTCGCCGCCGACGGCAACACCTCCGAGACCATGTACCCCGACCAGTCGCTGTACGCCTACGACTCGGTGCCGACCATGGTGCGCCGCATCAACAACACCTTCAAGCGCGCGGATGAAATCCAGTGGAGCCGCGGCGTGGGCCCTGGCGACAAGGACTTCACCGACTACTTCCTGCCCATCGTGGCCGACGCTGAAGCCGGTTTCGGCGGCGTGCTGAACGCCTTCGAGCTGATGAAGAACATGATCACCGCCGGCGCGGCGGGCGTGCACTTCGAAGACCAGCTGGCCGCCGTGAAGAAGTGCGGCCACATGGGTGGCAAGGTGCTGGTGCCCACGCAGGAAGCCTGCGAGAAGCTGATCTCCGCGCGCTTCGCCGCCGACGTGATGGGCGTGTCCACCATCGTGCTGGCCCGCACCGACGCGGAAGCCGCCAACCTGATCACCTCCGACCACGACGCCAACGACAAGCCGTTCCTGACCGGCGAGCGCACGCAAGAGGGCTTCTACCGCGTCAAGAACGGCCTGGAGCAGGCCATCAGCCGCGGCGTGGCTTACGCGCCCTACGCCGACCTGGTGTGGTGCGAGACCGGCACGCCCGACCTCGGCTTCGCCCGCGAGTTCGCCCAGGCCGTGCACGCCAAGTGCCCGGGCAAGCTGCTCAGCTACAACTGCTCGCCTTCCTTCAACTGGAAGAAGAACCTGGACGACGCCACCATCGCCAAGTTCCAGGACGAGCTGTCGGCGCTGGGCTACAAGTACCAGTTCATCACGCTGGCCGGCATCCACGTCAACTGGTACCGCACCTTCGAATTCGCCAAGGCCTACGCCGGCGGCGAGGGCATGAAGCACTACGTCAACATGGTGCAGGAGCCCGAATTCAAGGCGCGCGAGCAGGGCTACACCTTCGTGTCGCACCAGCAGGAAGTCGGCGCCGGCTACTTCGACGACGTGACCACCGTCATCCAGGGCGGCAGCTCCAGCGTCAAGGCGCTGACGGGCTCCACCGAGGAAGAGCAGTTCCACTAAAAAGCGCTTGAAGGTGGGCCGGCCGGCATGCCGGCCCCGAGGAGACGGGAAAGCCACGGTTCGCCGTGGCTTTTTTTATGCCTTTTAGGCCTCTGGCCCTTTCATGGCGGGCGCAGACAGCTATCGAATTGGTAGTTTCTTCAAGCCACTGCGGTAGGTGTCTGCCGGCGCCAGGCGCCTGCATGGAGCGCGCTGCGGCGCAGGCGCCCACGCTATCGACCGCGCCCTTGGCATCGAGAAAAGTTGGGGCGCCTGCTGTTTCCCTGGCGCGCGCTTGGCGCAACAATCACGTCGCGCGGCAACCCCGCCGGCCAGGTGCGCGCAGTGCCCGCCGCACGGGCGCGCTGGGCCGGCCGTCCGACGTCAAGGGAGAACCGCCGTGCTCGCACCCAACCTCGACACGCGCTTTGCCGGCTCCATCCCGGAGCTGTACGAGCGCTACCTGGTGCCGCTGATCTTCCAGGCCTACGCGGACGATCTGGCGGCGCGCGTGGCGGCCAGGCAGCCCGGCTCGGTGCTGGAGATCGCCGCCGGCACGGGCGTGGTCACGCGCCAGCTGGCGCAGGCCCTGCCGCCTTCGGTGCCGGTGGTGGCGACGGACCTCAACCCTGCCATGCTGGAACGCGCCGCCCTGGTGGGCACCAGCCGGCCCGTGGAATGGCAGCAGGCGGATGCCATGCAGCTGCCGTTTCCGGATGCCTCGTTCGACGCCGTGGTCTGCCAGTTCGGCGCCATGTTCTTTCCGGACAAGGCGCAGGCTTTTGCCGAGGCGCGGCGGGTGCTGCGCCCCGGCGGCGCCTTCGTCTTCAACGTGTGGGACGGCATCGAGCACAACGAGTTCGCCGACGTCGTCACCGAAAGCCTGTTGCCCATGTTCCCGGCCGATCCGCCGCGCTTCCTGGCGCGGCTTCCGCACGGCCACGGCGCCATCGGGCCCATGAGCGCTGCGCTGGTGGAAGCGGGTTTCGACGCCGCCCATGCGGTCACCACCCTGGCGGCGCGCAGCCGTGCCGATACGGCGGACTTCGTCGCCGTCGCCTATTGCCAGGGCACGCCGCTGCGCAACGAGATCGAGGCGCGCGCGCCGGACGGTCTGCCCGAAGCCACCAGGCTGGCCACCGCCGCCCTCGAACAGCGCTTCGGCCCGGGGCCGGTGGACAGCAAGATCCAGGCGCACATCTTCGTCGCCGAGCGCTAGGGCGGGGCGGCCGGAAAGAACTGCTCGCCGTAGTAGCCGGCCAGCTCGCGGTCGCGCGCCTGGATGGCCAGTTCCATGAACCGCATCATCAGGGCCGTGTTGGTGGCGGTGTTGTCGATCAGGGCTTTCCAGCCCTGGAGTTCTTCCACGCGCTGCGCCATGGTCCAGCCTTTGCGCGGGGGGCTGGGAAAGGTGAGGGCTGTGGGCACGGCGCCGCTGGCGCAGCGGCACTGCGGATCGAGCAGGAACTTGCGGAACATGTGCCAGTCGGTCGCGGTACCGGCCGGCGTGGGGCTCCAGCCTTCGGGCAGGCGCTGGTAGGCGCTGAGGGTATGGGCGGCGCAGGATAGCGGCACACGGTTCCAGTGCGTGAGCATCAGTTGCCGGTGCACCGGATGGGCGAGGTCGACCGGAAAGAACTGCCAGAGGCCGCCGGGGTGGAGGTGCATCGGCAGCGAATGGGCGAAGTCGGCGGTCTCGAGCATCGTGGCGAGCCGCTCCACATGGGTCGGGAACCACAGGTCGCGGTCGCACAGGTAGCAGACGATGTGCCCGCGGGCCTGCGTCAGCGCTTCGTGGCGGTAGGGTTCGCCACGGCGCGGGTCTTTCGGATGGTCGAGGAAGCGCACGCGCGCATCGCCGCGCACGAGCTGCTCCATGTAAACTTTGTGACTATCGGGAACGCCGTCACCGATGATCAGCACTTCCACCGGCATGGTCTGGCGCAGCGCCGAGGCCACCGTCAGTTCGATGGTGGCGCCGTGGTCGAAGGTCGGGACGATGACGGTGGCGACGGGCGTGCTCATGGGGTGGGGCGCCATCTGGTTGGAGTTCGGGAGGAACAGCACAAGCCATGCCGGTTGAGACGACGGCCATCCAGGGCGTTTATGTGGTGCGCTGGGAGCGTCACGAAGACGAGCGCGGGTTCTTCAGGCAGACCTATCAGTTTGGCGAACTGTCGGCTGCGCTGGGGCGTGACCTGCGCATGCGGCAGGGCAACCATTCGCGCTCGCACGCGGGTGTGCTGAGGGGCTTTCATGTGGAACCGTGGGACAAGCTGATCTACGTGCCGCGAGGTCTGGCCACCTGCGTGGTGGCCGACGTACGGCCCGAGAGCCCGACCTTCGCACACACGCTGCAGTTTCTTCTGGGGGATGACCCGGGTTCGCTGGACCGCGTCTTCATCAGCCGCGGGCTGGCCAACGCGTTCTACAGCCACCGCACCACCGATTATCTGAACGACGTGTCGGAGGAGTTCGATCCCGCGCATCGCCAAGGCATCGCCTGGAACGACCCGCACCTCGCGGTGGCCTGGCCCCATGCGGCGCCAGTGCTGTCCGCCGTCGATGCCAGGCATCCCACGCTGAAGCAGCTGTTTCCCACGCACCCGGGGCTGGCCTGAGCGGCGCTTCTTCTCGCGTGCGGGGCGTGGTGCCCAGGGCAGCCCCCAGTTCGGGCTGGGTGCCAGTGGCTTCTGCTGCCAGCTGCGGGCTGACAGCTGCATTGAGCAGAATGGAGCCAGCCCCTTCCAGTTCCATCGATGGAGAAACTCGCATGATCATCGCCCTGGTCCAGTTCCGCCTGCCCGCACCCATGACGGTGGCGCAGGCGCGCGAGGTGTTCGCCAGCACCGCGCCGCGCTACCGCGATTTGCCGGGCCTGATCCGCAAGCATTACGTGCTGACGGAAGACGGCCGCACCGCCGGCGGCATCTACCTGTGGAAGACCCGCGCCGACGCCGAGCGCCAGTACGACGAGGCCTGGCGCCGCTTCGTGACCGAGAAATATGGCACCGAGCCGCAGCTCACCTACTTCGAATCGCCGGTGGTGGTGGACAACCTGATCGGCGAGATCGATACCAACGCTTAGGCGCGTCGCTGCGGTGCGCCCGCCGCGCGCACGGTGGCGCGCGGACCATCAGCCAAGCTGATCGCGGCACCATGCCGCTGCGTCATTCAAAGCCTGATCGGCGATGGGCACGTTGAAGCGCGTGAAGCCATGGGGCACGCCAGCGTAGACCCTGAAATGCACCTGCGCGCCGGTTTCCGCGGCGCGTCTGGCCAGGCGCTCGGCATCGCTCAGCATGGTTTCGTGGCTGCCGATGGCGATCCAGAGGGGACAGGCTCCCGCGTAGTCGTGCAGCACGGGTGAAATCCGGGCGTCCGCCGGGCTGCGCGACCCCAGGTAGAGCTCCACCATGCGGCGGCCGGTCGGCAGGTCGGCCACATCCTGGGGGGCGTTGAAGATCCAGGACGCGCCGCTCAAAGCGAGGTCGGCCATGGGAGAGACTGCCGCGATCGCCGCCGGAGCAGGCTCGCCGAGGCCTTGCAGGCGGGGCAGCATGCCCAGCGCCAGCGTGCCGCCGGCCGATTCACCCACCAGCGTCATCGAGGTTGGTGCGCGCGCCGCCGAACGCAAGGCCTGATAAACCGCCAGTACGTCGTCCGGCGCGGCGGGGTAGGGATGTTCCGGTGCTTGCCGGTAGCCAACTGCCAGCACAGGCAGGCCGGCGCTGGCTGCGATCTGGGCCGCGTTGGCACGGCCCAGATTCAGGCTGCCGCGCACGAAACCACCTCCATGCAGATAGACGATCAGCGGCTGATCGGCGGGGACGATGTCGGCACGTACAGCCGGTGGCAATAGCCACTCGCAAGGCACGCCCGCCAGGGTCTCGCAACGTACGCGCACGTCTTCGCGCGCCTGGCGCACGGCACTGTGCGCGGTCACGGCAGCGGTACCTGTGCGCATGGCCTGAGGTGTGTTGCCACCCTGGTAGGCGCGCTGGTAGGCGGCGTCGGCCAGGGCTTGTGCAATGTAGGCGCGATCGTGCTCGCTGGATTCGATCAACCGGGTTTCCATCGGAGTGGCTTTCACTGGGGCTGGATGCCAAGTTGCTTGAACAACTGCTGGACGGTTCCCCGGCGCGCCTGGAGCGAGGCTGCGTACTGGGCGGCATCCGCGTCGGAGGCTTCCAGCCCGTTGGGTGCCAGGAAGGTCTGCCGAAACTCGTCGGAGCGGAGAACGGCGGCCGCATCGCGGCCAATGCTCGCCAGCACCGGTGCCGGCGTGCCATGCCGCGCCAGCAGGCCCACGGAGGTACTGTCGTCCGTGCCTGGGTAGCCGGACTCGGCGAAGGTTGGCACCTTCGGCGCGATGCGCAGGCGCTCCGGGCCTGTCACCGCCAGCATTTTGAGCTTGCCGCTCTGAACGAACGGGAGCGCGAACGGCGCGCTGATGAAGACGGCATCGACATGACCGCCCAGCAGGTCCTGCGCGACCTGTGCAATGGTCTTGTAGGGCACGTGTTCGATTTCGAAACCGGCGCGGCGCCGGAAGCCCTCCATCGCCAGGTGCAGTGGCCCGCCCGTCCCGGACGAGCCGTAGTTGTGCCGGGCGCCTTCCTTTTTCATGAGGGCCACGAAGTCGGTCAGGCTGGTCACGGGGAGTTCGGCGCGCACCACCAGCGCAAACTGAATGCGGAACAGCTCACGGATCGGGACCAGTTCCTTCCATGGGTCGAAGCGCAGCTTGTCGAAGAGAAACAGGTTGTTGGCCATGACGGTCTTGGTGGCCACCAGCAGCGTCGAGCCGTCCTTCGCGCTCCGCGCCACCGCTTCGCTGGCCAGCAACTCGTTGGCCCCGGGCCGCGGTTCGACCACCACTGGCTGGTGCCAGCGGACCGACAGCGGCGTGGCAAGCGCCCGTGCCCCGTTGTCGACCAGGCCGCCTGGGTAGGCGTGTATCAATTTGACGGGGGCCGAGGGGAATTCGGCCGCCAGAGCGGTCAAGGGTGCCCAGAGAAGAAAGCTGCGTCGGCGCATGAAGGTGTCTCCTTTTGGGAGCGAATTGTTCGACGTGAAGTACCTCGATGTTTGACAATCGGTGACAGTGTCTTGACTGGATGTGACAGCCATGAAAGCTCCCATGGTCCGCAGTGCTGCCTTGACGGGCTTCGCGGAACTGACCCGCTCGCTCGGGCTCGAGCCTGAGCGTCTGGCGAGGCAGTCCGGTGTGCCGTTGCGCGCCCTCACGGGCCCGGACGTCCTGATTAGGGCGCGCGCAGCCTTTCGCCTGATGGAACTGGCTGCAGAGGCAGGAGGCGTGGCTGATTTCGGCCTGCGGCTGGCTCAACCGCGTGGCTTGTCTCATCTGGGCTTGCTGGGATTGCAAGTGCGTGATGAGCAGACTGTGCGGGCAGCGTTGCGGCGCATCATGGCCGGCATGACCTTGCATAGCACCTGCATGGTGATGGATCTTCAGGAGCAGGGTGAGACGGCGCAATGCACGCTGGCCCTTCTGGCCGACGGCGAGTCAGAAGTCCGACAAGCGACGGAGGCCGGTGTCGGCCTGTTGTTTCAGATCATGGTGCAACTGTTCGGTGCGGCCTGGCGTCCCCGACGCGTGCATTTCGTTCACACGCGAGGCGCCAGCGATCGGGCGTACAGGCTGCTGTTCGATTGTCCCGTCAGCTTTGGGGAGGTAAACAATGCGGTGGTGTTTGAGCGGTCGGATCTGGACCGCCCCGTGCCGGGAGCGGACCCTGGCTTTCAGCGTTTCACTGGCACCCGCGCCCGCACCGCCGGGGTAGGGCAGCGAGTCGGCCCGGAAGCGGCGCGCCAAATCATCATGCGCCAGTTGGACCGAAACGCATGTACCAGCAGTTCGGTGGCAGCCGAGTTTGGTGTTCATCGGCGCACCTTGCATCGTCAACTGGCCCGCGCAGGCACTGATTTCAGCGCCTTGTTGTGCGAGGCTCGTCGGGATCGCGCCTGCGCTTACCTGAGTGCAAGATCCATGAGCGTGTCGGAGATCGGGGATCTGCTCGGGTTCAGCTCGGTCAGCGCCTTCTCGCGCTGGTTCAAGGTGCAACTCGGCGTGGCGCCCTCCAGATGGTCCGTGGCTCCAAACGCAGCTGCTAACGGACGGAAGGCCCGATAAGGCGACGCCCGCTTTTTTGCCGCATCAACGCCCAACCGGCACGCGCCAGGCCGCATCGCTACCTGCGCGCCCCGTCGCCGCACGAACCAGCACCCGTTGACATGCGGGTACCGAAACAGCTGCAGCGCGACGCTTTGTAACCATCAAGCAGGGTAAACACCTATCAACGTATAGTACTATTGTCGGACAATCAATCCATGGACGGACGAACTTCCACTTCAGTGTTCGAATCCCCGGCATCCGGTGCGGCAACGCCGGAGGCTCGGTCTGGCGCCCGGCAACCGGCAAGCTCACCTGCAACGCCAGGTGCCACGCACGGCCGGCTGACGATCGATCCGGCGCGGCTGGCCGCGTGGTTGCAGCCGCACCTGCCCGAACTCGGCGGTGCTGCGCTCCACGTTCAGGCCCTTGACGGCGGTCAGTCCAATCCGAGCTGGGTGCTGCAGGCCGCGGACCGACGCTGGGTGCTGCGTGCCAAGCCGGGACCTGCGGCTGAACTGCCGCGCTCGGCGCACGCCATCGAGCGGGAGTTCGAGGTGATGTCGGTGCTGCGGCTGGCGGGGTTTCCGGTGGCGCCCGTGCGCGTGCTGTGCGAGGACGAGTCGGTGATCGGCGCGGCGTTCTACGTCATGGATTTCCTGGCAGGCCGGGTGCTGCGCGACGGAGCGCTGCCGGAGCTGCCGGTGGCAGAACGTGCTGCGTACCACTGGGAAGCCAACCGTGTGTTGGCGCGGCTGCACCAGCTGGACTGGGCCCAGCTTGGCCTCCAGGGCTACGGCCGTGCTGGCGGGTATTTCGAGCGGACCGTGCGGCGCTGGTCGCAGCAGTACCGTGCCGCCGCTGCCGTGACCGGCGAGATCCCGCCCATGGAGCGACTCGCCGACTGGCTGCCGGGCCATATACCCGCCGGGGCCGACGAGCCGGCTTGCACCCGCTTGACCCACGGCGACTTTCGCATGGAAAACCTCATGTTCCACCCGGAGCGTCCGGAAGTGGTGGCCGTGATGGATTGGGAACTGTCCACCCTGGGCCATCCGCTGAGCGATCTGGCTTACTGCTGCACCGCGTGGCACTTGCCGCCGGGGCTGCTGCGGGGGCTGGGCGAGCGTGTCGACGGGGTGCCGAGCGAGCGTGCCTTCGTCCAGCGCTATTGCGAGCAGGCCGGGCTGGCGCCGGAGGACGTGCTGGCCCACTGGCCGTTGTACATGGCTTTCAGCCTGTTCCGCATCAGCGCCATCCTGGCGGGCATTGGCGTGCGAGCCCGGCAAGGCAATGCCGCCAACGCGCGCGCCAGCGACATCGCGGCGCTGGCGGAACCGGTGGCCGAAATGGCCTGGCGCATCGCCAGTGGTCAGCAACCACCGCTGCATGTTTGACGGCCGCCCGGCAACGATTTGCATTGAACCCAACGAAGCACCTGAAGGAGACAGACATGAACCGTTCTCACCGCCACCTCTGGCGTGGCCATTCACTGGTCGCCGTGGCCATCGGCGCCACTGCCCTCACCGCCAACGCGCAGGACGGGCCCGCCAGGATTCTGGTCGGCTTTTCAGCCGGCGGTTCCTTCGACGCCATCGCGCGCCTGGTGGGCGAGAAGGTCAAGGACGAACTGCACCGGCCCATCGTGGTCGACAACCGGCCCGGGGCAGGCGGGCGGCTGGCGGTGGACACCTTGAAGCAAGCGCCGGCCGATGGCAGCGTCGTCATGCTCGGGCCCGATGCGCTGGCATCTCTTTACCCCTACACCCTCAAGCACATTTCCTACGATCCGAAGAAAGACTTGAAGCCGGTCACCACGGTGGCTGAGTTCGCTTTCGGCCTGGCCACGGGCGCCAATCCCAGGATCACCAAATGGGCCGACTTCGTGGACTGGGCGAAGAAGCACCCGAAAGAGGCCAACTACGGTGTGCCGGCCATGGGTTCGCCCCATCAGTTCTTCGGCCTGCTGATCGGCGAGGCCATCGGCGTGCCGATGCAACCCGTGCCGTTTCAGGGTAGCGCACCGATCGCGATGGCCCTGATGGGCGGACAGATTCCCGCCACCGTGGACGTCATGAGCAGCCTGATGGAGAACTACAAGGCGGGCAAGATCAACGTGCTTGCTGTTTCTTCCGAGCAGCGCATTCCGCAGGCGCAGGACATTCCCACGTTCAAGGAGCTCGGGTTGCCCATGGCGACGGGCCTGGGCTTCAACGCGCTGTACGCGCCGGCCGGCACGCCAGACAAGGAGGTCGCCAAGTGGAGCGATGCGGTGGCCAAGGCGCTGGCCCAGCCTGACGTCAGGAAGAAGCTGCTCGAGATGGGTTACATGCCGGTCGGCAAGGGGCCCGAGGAACTGGCAGCGCGCCAGGCGTCGTCGGTCAAGCGCTGGGAGCCGGTGATCAAGGCTTCAGGCTACGTTCCGCAGTGACGGGGGCTGGCGGGCAGGGCCTAAACTCGGCCGGTCCCGCCATGAAGATCGAAAAACTGCAACTGACGCCCGCCTACCAGGCCCTGAGCGTGGATCTGCGCCAGCGCATCGTCGCCGGCGAGATCCAGCCCGGCGAACCGCTGCCGACGGAGGCCGATCTGGCGCAGAGCTACGGTGTGCACCGCTCCACCGTGCGTGAGGGTTTGCGCCACCTGGAGCAGGACGGCCTGCTGAAGCGCGCCGGCAAGAAGCTGATGGTCACGGTGCCCAGCAGCGACAAGCTGGCCCAGTCGGCCGAACGTGCACTGCGCATGCGCCAGGTCAGTTACCGGGATGTCTGGGAACTGGCGCTGGTGCTGGAGCCGCTGTGTGCGGAGCTTGCGGCGCGGCGCATCACCGCGGACGAGTTGGCGGCGCTGGAGCGCAACTTGGCGCGAACCCGCGAGGCGGTGAGCGCCGGGGCGTCGCCGGTGCAGGAGACGATCGAATTCCAGGCGCTCGTTGCCGAGGCTTCGCACAACCAGGCTTTGATACTGGCGCGCGGGCCGGTGAGCCTGCTCATGCGCGCCGGCTACGCCACCATTGCCGCAGCCTTGCCGCAGTCCGGCACGCGGCTGCTGCAGGCGCACACGCGCATCCACGATGCGCTGGCGCAAGGCGACGCCACGGCAGCGGTGAACTGGATGCGCCGTCACATGGAAGACTACCGCCGAGGCAGCGATCTGGCGGGCGTCGACATGGACCAGCCGATTCCTGGCGACTGACCGGCGTCTGCCGGGTGCAGAGGCAGAGGCATGCTCATGCGTGCAGTCGGTAACTCTGTGCCGCGACGCAACTTGCCGTGGCAGACGGGCGCTCGCGCACCAGCCCGCTCCAGCAGCGTTTAGCGGATCCAGCCGCCGCCGCGCAGGTACCAGCCGCCGCGCGGGCCGGGTTCCCAGCGGTGCGGCGCCCAGCGGTAGCCAGGGTGGGGGCGCTCGTAGTGGCCGGGCGTCCAGACGTGCCGGCCGCCGGACCAGTTCCAGTAGCCGCCGATCCAGATGGCGCCCGGGAAGGGCAGGGCCGGTTGGACTTCCACGTAGGGCGCCGGCGGGGCGGAGGGGGCGTAGATCTCGGCTGAGGCGTAGCTGCCGTTGTCATAGACCACAGCGCCACGGGGCGGCGCGACCACACAGCCGGCCAAGCCGAGCGCCAGCAGAGCGCCGGCAGCCAGCGGGGCCAAGTGCCTGGCATCAGGGTGGGAACGCATGGAAAAGCTCCTTGAAAAGTTGCGCGCGCGACCCCAAGAAAGTGAGCTTTGATTGGCCGCGCGGTCCTCCTTCAACGGAACGGCGGCACGCTGGCTGACGACCAGCCAACCCGTTGACAGTAATTTACGCGGCGGCAACAAGCGCGTCCGAGATCGTGCGCGGCCAGTGCGCGTTGCCAGACGCGGGCCACTGCTTCGCCAGCGGGTAGGGGTTAAAATGTGAACTAGCCGAGCGCAGGCTGTCTGAAAGTGCGACAGCGCGCGGCCCTGTCGATAGACCAGCACAAGAGCGAGAAAGGCATCTTCGGTTATGACACCGCGAACTAGCACCTCTGCCATGCATCTTTGAGCGAAAGAGGCGCTTGTCCGCGCGCTTCTTGCGCGAACAGCTATCAAAAACATATCAAAACAGCGCGGACCCCGCGCTGTTTTGTTTTGCGAACAAGGAATTTCGACATGACGGAAACGATCCAGGACTCCCGCCAAGCCGTGCGCGTGACGCTGCCCGACGGCTCCACGCGCGACTTCCCCGGCCCGGTGACGGTGGCCGACGTGGCCCAATCGATCGGCGCGGGTCTCGCCAAGGCAGCGCTGGGCGGCAAGGTGGACGGCCGGCTGGTGGATACGAGCTTCACCATCGACCACGACGCGCCGCTGGCCATCGTGACCGCCAAGGATCCCGAGGGGCTGGAGATGATCCGCCACTCCACGGCGCACCTGCTGGCCTACGCCGTCAAGGAGCTGTTCCCGGAGGCGCAGGTCACCATCGGTCCGGTGATCGAGAACGGCTTCTACTACGACTTCAGCTACAAGCGCCCCTTCACGCCGGAAGATCTGGCGGCCATCGAGCAGCGCATGACCGAGCTGGCCGCCAAGGATGAGCCGGTGGTGCGCCGCGTGCTGCCGCGCGACGAGGCGGTGCAGTATTTCAAGGGCATGGGCGAGGCCTACAAGGCGGAGATCATCGCCAGCATCCCCACCAATGAAGACGTGTCGCTGTACCGCGAGGGCGGCTTCGAGGATCTGTGCCGCGGCCCCCACGTGCCGAGCACGGGCAAGCTGAAGTTCTTCAAGCTGATGAAGGTGGCAGGTGCCTACTGGCGCGGCGACCACCGCAACGAGATGCTGCAGCGCATCTACGGCACCGCCTGGGCGACCAAGGACGAGCTGAAGAACTACCTGACGATGCTGGAGGAGGCCGAAAAGCGCGACCACCGCAAGCTCGGCCGCGAGCTAGACCTGTTCCACATCGACGAGCATTCGCCCGGCACGGTGTTCTGGCACCCCAAGGGCTGGACGCTGTGGCAGGAGGTGGAGCAGTACATGCGCCGCGTGTACCGCGACAACGGCTATCTGGAGGTCAAGGGCCCGCAGCTGCTCGACAAGGGCCTGTGGGAAAAGACGGGCCACTGGGACAAGTACCGCGAGAACATGTTCACCACCGAATCGGAAAAGCGCGACTACGCGCTCAAGCCGATGAACTGCCCGGGCCACATCCTGATCTTCAAGCAGGGTGTCAAGAGCTACCGCGACCTGCCCCTGCGCTATGGCGAGTTCGGCGCCTGCCATCGCAACGAGCCCACGGGCGGCCTGCACGGCATCATGCGCGTGCGCGCCTTCACGCAGGACGACGGCCACATCTTCTGCACCGAAGACCAGATCCTGGACGAATGCACGGCCTACACGACGCTGCTGCAGAAGGTCTATCAGGATTTCGGTTTCACCGACATCATCTACAAGGTGGCCACGCGGCCGGAGCAGCGCATCGGCTCCGACGAAATCTGGGACAAGGCGGAGCACGCGCTGATGGAAAGCCTGCGCGCCTCGGGCTGCCAGTTCGAGATCGCCCCTGGCGACGGTGCGTTTTACGGCCCCAAGATCGAATACACGCTGAAGGACGCCATCGGTCGTCAGTGGCAGTGCGGCACCATGCAGGTCGATTTCTCCATGGCCGAGCGCCTGGACGCCGAGTACGTGGGCGAAGACGGTGCGCGCCACCGCCCGGTGATGCTGCACCGCGCCATCGTCGGCAGCATGGAACGCTTCATCGGCATCCTGATCGAGCAGCACGCCGGCGCCATGCCCGTATGGCTGGCGCCGGTGCAGGTGGTGGTCACCGGCATCACCGACGCCCAGGCCGACTACGTCCAATCCGTGGCGAAAACGCTGCGAAATCAAGGGCTTAGAGTGGCCACTGACCTGCGCAACGAGAAGATTACGTATAAAATACGGGAGCATTCGTTGCAAAAGCTGCCTTACATCCTGGTCGTCGGCGACAAGGAGAAGGAAGCCGGTGCCGTGGCCGTTCGGGCCCGGGGAGGCCAGGATCTCGGCGTGATGCCGCTCGATGCGTTCAGCCAGCGCATCCTGCAGGACATTGCCGCCAAAGCCTGAATTACCTCATTCAATCCGGTTGTTGCCCGCGCCCAGCAAGCGCAGGCAGCTATGGTTTTTGCAGTATTTTGTGCCCTTTGAAGGAACCTGAACCATCGCTACCAACTTTCGTGACCGCCGCCAACGCGAGGAGCGCGCACATCGTCTGAACCGTGAGATCAACGTCCCCGAGGTCCGCCTCAATGGGCCCGAGAACGAGCCGCTGGGCATCGTTTCTATCCAGGAAGCGCTGCGCATGGCCGGCGACCTGGACGTGGACCTGGTGGAAATCGCCGCAACGGCCAGCCCGCCCGTCTGCCGCCTGATGGACTACGGCAAGTTCAAGTACCAGGAGCAGAAGAAGGCGGCCGAGGCCAAGGCCAAGCAGACGGTCATCGAAATCAAGGAAGTGAAGTTCCGGCCCGGTACCGACGAGGGGGACTACCAGATCAAGATGCGCAACATCCGCCGCTTCCTGGCGGAGGGCGACAAGGTGAAGGTCACGCTGCGCTTCCGCGGCCGCGAGATCACGCACCAGGAACTGGGGCTGGACCTGCTCAACCGCATCCGCGACGAACTCGCCGATGCGATCCTGGTCGAGCAGTTTCCCAAGCTCGAAGGCCGGCAGATGATCATGATGATCGCGCCGGCCCGCAAGAAGAGCGGCGGCGGCACTGCCAAACCCGCCGCCACGGCCACGCAGCCTGCCGAGCAGGCGGGCTGAGGCGGGACAGAGGAATTTGCCGGTTGCTCAGCAACCGGCGAACGGGTCGGCTGAAAGGCCGGCCACAAGAAGTGGCTCGGGGCCAACAAGGCTGCAGCTTTTTGCAGACGCCTCGCGAGCACAAACGAAAAGGAGCATGCAAATGCCCAAGATGAAAACCAAGAGCAGCGCGAAGAAGCGTTTTCGCGTCCGTCCCGGTGGCACCGTCAAGCGCGGTCAAGCCTTCAAGCGTCACATCCTGACCAAGAAGACCACCAAGAACAAGCGTGCCCTGCGCGGTGCGGTGAATGTGCATGAGACCAACATGGGTCACATGGCGCAGATGCTGCCCTTCGCCGGCCTGTGATTTTCTGACGGACAAGGAGAACCGATATGCCTCGCGTCAAACGTGGTGTGACCGCCCGTGCTCGTCACAAGAAAGTGCTGGCCCTGGCCAAGGGCTTCCGCGGCCGCCGCGGCAACGTCTATCGCATCGCCAAACAGGCGGTGATGAAGGCGGGCCAATACGCCTACCGCGACCGCCGCGCCAAGAAGCGCGATTTCCGCCGCCTGTGGATTGCCCGCATCAACGCCGCCGCGCGTGAATGCGGCATCACCTACAGCCAGTTCATCAATGGCATGAACAAGGCAGGGATCGCGCTGGACCGCAAGGTGCTGGCCGACATCGCCGTGCACGACAAGGCCGCTTTTGCCGGCATCGTCGAGCAGGCCAAGGCCAAGCTGGCTTGATGCCCGCGCTGCCGCGTCGCTTGGTTCACTATTGATTCAATAGCTGCCTGCGCACGTGGCATGGGGGATTGAGGCCGGTTTGGCTTCAATCCCTTTTTCGTTTCAAGGTTCCATCCGCTTTTCCAGATGAACGCCACCGCCTCTGACACCCTCGACCTCGACGCGCTCGTCCAGCAGGCCGCCGAGAGCTTCGGGCAGGCCGCCACGCCCGCCGACCTGGAGAACGCCAAGGCGCGCTTCCTGGGCAAGTCCGGCCACGTGACCGCGCTGATGAAAGGGCTGGCGCAGCTCAGCGTCGACGAGAAGAAAACCCGCGGCGCCGCCATCAACGTGGCCAAGCAGGCCATCGAGGCAGCGCTGACCGCGCGCCGCCAGGCGCTGGCCGACGCCGACCTCGAACGCCAGCTGCAGGCCGAAGCGCTCGACGTTACGCTGCCTGGCCGCCAGCGCGGGCAGGGCGGCCTGCACCCGATCTCGCTGGCCTGGGAGCGCATCGAGCAGATCTTCGGCAGCATGGGCTTCGACGTGGCCGACGGCCCCGAGATCGAGAGCGACTGGTTCAACTTCACCGCGCTCGGCAATCCGCCCAACCACCCGGCGCGCTCCATGCAGGACACCTTCTACGTTGACATGAGCGACGACGAAGGCCACCCCTACTGCCTGCGCACCCACACCAGCCCGATGCAGATCCGCTACGCCACTGCGCACGCCCGCAAGCATGCGGCGGCACTGGCGCGAGGCGACATGCCCGAAGTGCGCGTGATCGCTCCTGGCCGCACCTACCGCGTGGACAACGACGCCACGCACTCGCCCATGTTCCACCAGGTCGAAGGCCTGTGGCTGGGCGAGAACGTGAGCTTCAAGGATCTGAAGGTCACCTACCTGAACTTCTGCAAGGCCTTCTTCGAAACCGACGACCTGATCCTGCGTTTCCGGCCCAGCTACTTCCCGTTCACCGAGCCGAGCGCAGAGATCGACATCCAGTTCCAGACCGGCCCGCTGGCCGGCCATTGGCTGGAAGTCTCGGGTTCCGGCCAGGTGCACCCGCAGGTGGTGCGCAACATGGGGCTGGACCCGGAGAAATACATCGGCTTCGCCTTCGGCTCCGGCATCGACCGCCTGGCCATGCTGCGCTACGGCGTCAACGACCTGCGCCTGTTCTTCGAGGGCGACGTGCGCTTCCTCGGCCAATTCCGCTGATACCCCGACCATGCAGTTTCCTGAATCCTGGTTGCGCGAGTTCTGCAACCCGCCGCTGTCCACCGAGCAACTGGCCGACGCCCTGACCATGGCCGGCCTGGAGGTGGAAGAAGTCCGCCCCGTAGCGCCGCCTTTCACCCAGGTGGTGGTGGGCGAGATCAAGTCCGCCGAGCAGCACCCCAACGCCGACCGCCTGCGCGTGTGCCAGGTGGACGTGGGGCAGGGCGCCTTGCTGGGCATCGTCTGTGGCGCGCCCAACGCCCGGGCTGGCATCAAGGTGCCGTGCGCGCTGGTGGGCGCCGAGCTGCCGCCGGCCGAAGGCGAGAGCCAGCCGTTCAAGATCAAGCTGGGCAAGCTGCGCGGCGTGGAAAGCCAGGGCATGCTGTGCTCTGCGCGCGAATTGAAGCTGTCGGAAGACCATGCCGGCCTGCTGGAACTGGCGGCCGACGCACCGGTGGGGCAGGACATCCGGGAGCACCTGCGGCTCGACGACGCCGTGTTCACGCTCAAGCTCACCCCCAACCTGGGTCACGCGCTCAGCGTGTACGGCGTGGCGCGGGAGCTGGCGGCCATTACCGGCGCACCGCTGAAGACGCCCAAGCATCCGCCGATCGCGCCCACCACCGCCGACGTGCTGCCCGTGAAGGTGAGCGCGCCCGACCTGTGCGGCCGCTTCTCCGGCCGCGTGGTGCGCGGTGTGAACACGCAGGCCACCACCCCGGCCTGGATGGTGGACCGCCTGGCGCGCTGCGGCCAGCGCAGCGTGACGGCGCTGGTGGACATCTCCAACTACGTGATGTTCGAGTACGGCCGGCCCACCCACATCTTCGACCTGGACAAGATCCACGGCGGGCTCGACGTGCGCTGGGGTCGTCCGGGCGAGCAGCTCAAGCTGCTGAACGGCAACACCGTCGCGCTGGACGCCGCGGTGGGTGTGATCGCCGACGAGCGCGAGGTCGAATCGCTGGCCGGCATCATGGGCGGCGATGCCACCGCCGTGAGCGACGACACCCGCAACGTCTATGTCGAAGCCGCCTTCTGGTGGCCCGACGCCGTGGCCGGCCGCTCGCGCCGCTACAACTTCGCCACCGACGCCGGCCACCGCTTCGAGCGCGGCGTGGATCCCGAACTCACGGTTGCGCACATCGAGCGCATCACCCAGCTCATCGCCGAGATCTGCGGCACGCCGGAGTTGCAGGTCGGCCCCATCGACGACCAGCAGCCCAACATGCCCAGGCCCGCGCCCGTGACGCTGCGCGTGGCGCGCGCCGCCAGGGTGATCGGCATGCCGCTCTCGCAGGCGCAGTGCGCCGACGTGTTCCGGCGTCTGGGCTTCCCCTTCACGGAGGGCGAGGGCGCCATCACCGTCACCCCGCCGGTGTACCGCTTCGACATCCGCATCGAAGAAGACCTGATTGAGGAAGTCGCGCGTCTGGTGGGCTACCAGCAGCTGCCTGAGAACGCGCCGCTGGCGCCCATCGTGCCGCGCGTGCGCTCGGAGCAGAAGAGCGGCCCCTTCGCGCTGCGGCGCGCGCTGGCCGGCCTGGGCTACCTGGAAACCATCAACTACAGCTTCGTCGACGAAAGCTGGGAGCGCGACCTGGCTGGCAACCCCGACCCGGTGCGCCTGGTCAATCCGCTGTCCAGCCAGATGGGTGTGATGCGCTCGTCGCTCATGGGCTCGCTGCTGCAGGCCCTGAAGTACAACACCGACCGGCGTGCCGAGCGCGTGCGCCTGTTCGAGGTCGGCCGCGTGTTTTTGCGCGACTCTGGCGTGGCCACGGGCGATGTCTCGGTGCGTGGCGTGGCGCAACCGCAGCGCGTGGCCGGCATCGCCTATGGCACGGCCGTCCAGCAGGGCTGGGGCGGCAAGCAGGCGCTGGTCGATTTCTATGACGTCAAGGGCGACATCGAGGCGCTGCTGGCGCCGCGCCAGGCCAGCTTTGAGCCGGCCGTGCACCCGGCGCTGCATCCGGGCCGATCGGCCCGTGTGCTGGTGGACGGTCAGGCCATCGGCTTCATCGGCGAGTTGCACCCGCGCTGGCGCCAGCGCTGGGAACTGGCGCAGGCGCCGGTGCTGTTCGAGCTTGATCTGCCTGCCCTGCTGGCGCGGCCGCTGCCCGCGGCCCAGCCCGTGCCGCGCCAGTTGCCCGTCGAGCGCGACCTGGCGGTGGTGGTGCGCGAAGATGTCACGCACGCCGCGCTGATGCAGGCCGTGCACGGTGCCGCCACCGACGGCCTGCTGCGCGAAGCCACGCTGTTCGATGTGTACCGACCCAAGCCAGGCGCCGAACCGGCGGCCGGCATGGGGGCGGGCGAGAAGAGCCTGGCCGTGCACCTGCAGTTCGGCACGAACGAGGGCGCACTGACCGATGAGCGCGTGGATGGCGCCGTGCAGGCGGTGTTGCAGCAGTTGCAGAAGGATCTGGGCGCCCGCCTGCGCGGCTGAGGCGGCACCGAGCCAAGGGGAGGAGAAACCATGTTCGAGATTCCGGTGGAAAGTCTGGAAACGCCGGCGCTGACCAAGGCGCAGCTGGCGGACATGCTGTTCGAGCAGATCGGCCTGAACAAGCGCGAATCCAAGGACATGATCGACGCCTTCTTCGAGGTCATCAGCCAGCGGCTGATCGCCGGCGAAGACGTCAAGCTGGCGGGCTTCGGCAACTTCCAGATCCGCATCAAGGCGCCGCGGCCGGGACGCAACCCGCGCACTGGCGAGCTGATTCCCATCGCCGCGCGGCGCGTGGTCACCTTCCATGCCAGCCAGAAGCTCAAGGACCAGATCCAGGGCGACGTGGACGACAGCGCTGGCGCGGACGAGCTGGTCGAATACAACCTGCTGCCGCCCGAGGCCTGACGCAACGTCGGGCCTGAGCGGCCTGCCCACGCTGCGACTTTCTCCCCCCGTTTCGGGGGTTTGCGTCATCTTTCCGTCATCGGCGCTGGCCCAGCCCCGGAACTTGCTGTAACCTTCCAAGAGCAACGCGCAAGACGTTGATCTGCATGGAAAACAGCCTCCCCTCCATCCCCGCCAAACGCTACTTCACCATCGGTGAGGCGGCGGACCTGTGCGGCGTGAAACCCCACGTGCTGCGCTATTGGGAGCAGGAGTTCACGCAGCTGCGGCCCATGAAGCGGCGCGGCAACCGCAGGTACTACCAGCACCACGAGGTGCTGATGATCCGCCGCATCCGCGAACTCCTGTACGACCAGGGCTTCACCATCAGCGGCGCGCGCCACCAGCTGCAGGAACTGGCGCACCCGGGTCGGAGCGCCGGCGAAGCAAGCGGCTTGAACGGTCACGCAGTCGCTGACGGGACCGATGCCGTCACCCACCACGGCCTGATGCTGGACGGCAAGCCCGGCGTGCTGCCCAGCCTGGAAGAGCGGCACTGGCAAGAGCAGGTACGCGTGCTGAAACGCGAGCTGCACGCGATCCGCGATCTGCTCACACCCACCGGTTTCGGCGAGCAACGCGCGCTATAATGGCGGGCTTGATCGGCGTGTAGCGCAGCCTGGTAGCGCACTTGCATGGGGTGCAAGGGGTCGCGAGTTCGAATCCCGCCACGCCGACCAATAAAATCAACGGGTTAGCTCAGAAATGAGCTAACCCGTTTTTCTTTGTGTCGCTCCGGGGGTAAACCGGGGGGTAAACCGCCGTTGGGCTTTAGCTTCTTCAACGGACCAGAAGAAAGCCCACGACGACAGGACTCTCATTCCTGGTCTCCGCGACTTCTCAGGTTTTGGCTTTGTGGTGGTCAAGCAACGATGAGACGTTGCCTGTATGGCTTGGCGCCATCCACTTCAGCTCGCCGACGAACGGCAACTTCTTGCCGGCTCGCGTTCAGTGCGTTGGTTGGTCCGGTGGTCTCGCGATAAAGGCTTCAATGCCTTCTGCGTTGATCTCGGCCATGGCCGTGTCCAGTGCTTCCTGATCCGTCGCGAACTCCCCGTCCCACACCGTGGAGTTGCTCAGGTCATCCACCACCTCCAGCGTCCAGCCTGTGTGTGGCATGCGGTAGATGTGGATTTCTACCGAACGCCCGTCGGCCGTGTAGGTTTGGGTCAGCGGGGAATCAATGAGGTCGTGTTTGTCGTACATGTCGAAGTGCAGATCGTGCGATGGCTGGACTCTACCCGGACACTACACCCCGCGCAGCACGCTGAACTCCCTGAACAGCCGTGCAGGCAATGGCGTCTGCAGGCGCCAGACGATGCTCATCGGCCGGTCGCCTTCAGCAGACTCGAGAGTGACCGGGCCGCAGGCGCGGTAGGCCTCTCCCTTGCGGGGCCTCACGAACAGTTGGAACTGCCATCCATTGGTCACGCTGTCGAGATAGCGGCGACCGCCAAGCGTGTCCGGGCCTGCGCTGTTCTGTGATTGCCAGTGAAAGCGCTCGGCGCTGATCGCATAGTCGTGATACGCGATGCGGTCGTGGTAGCCCTCGCTCTTGTCGAGCGTGACGAACAGCAGTTCGGTCTGGCGGCTGAGCAACGACAAGGTGCCGGCCTGGAATGGCACGCGGCGCGACGCCGTCAGCCAGCGCACCGCAGTGAGGATTTCGCGCGCACCGTAGCCCGCGTGCAGGCACAAGGGCGTGTCTTCGAGACCGGGCACGGGATGCGCGCCCAAGGTGCTGCGCGCTTGCAGAAGGGCGGACAGCTCCACCAACTCGGCAGCGATGGCTGGGTGACCCTTCATACGCTCCAGGAAGGCTTCAGGACCCGCGGCTTGCTCATGGCGTCCATCGATCTGATAGGCCAGCATCTGCACACCCAGCGCCTCTTCAGCATGGAGTGCGGGTGAACTCCGTTGGCGCGAACCCACAGCGGCCATCACATCGAGTCGGCGCGGATCATCCACATGGAGCAGATCGCCAAAGCGGCGGCTGAAGTAGTCCTCTTCAGGTCCGGGCTCTGCCACGATCAGGCCCGCATCACGTTTGAGCGCTGTCCAGCCACTGCGGCCTTGGCCGGTACCGGTGCGGTAGATGTCTTCCAGCTCCAGCGCCTGGTCGTGCAGGAAGTCGGCCAGTCGAATCGCCGACCGGCCGCGCAGTGCCGCCTAGGTCTGCAACTCGGTCTTCAGGCGGCGCCAGTTCTGCGAGGTCAGGGATCGCAGGCCTTGCAGCACCTGTTCTCGCGTCTGGCGCTGCAGGTGAATGTGGCAGCCGGGCGGCAAGCTGCCGAAGCCGTTTTCAACGCCGTCCACCAGCTCACGTCGCGACAACCCCGTCAGGCTAGACAACAGGCGGTCAAACCGGAACTCGGCGCGGTGTTGCCCGACGAAGTCAAGCACCAGGCAACTCTCCTTGCCGGGCGCCAACCGCAGGCCGCGACCAATCTGCTGCTGGAACAGCACCGGGCTTTGCGTGGGGCGCAGCAGCAACAGCGTGTCCACCATCGGCAAGTCGATGCCCTCGTTGTAAAGGTCCACCGTGACCAGTGCGCACAGCTCGCCGCTGAGCAGGCGCTGCGGTGCACGTCGCCGTTCTTCCGTTGCTGTCGTGCCGACCACGCAGGCCGCTGGCAGTCCTGCGCGATTGAGCCACTCGGTCATGAACTCGGCGTGCGCCACCGACACACAGAACACGATGGCACGGGACTGCCGCGCATTGGACGCCAGGCGACGCCATTCGTTGATGACCAGCTTGGCGCGTACGTCGTTGCCGGTGACCAGGTTGTCCACCGCCTCTCGTTCTCCGGGTCTGTCCCATGGCACTTCCGAAAAGTCGGTGGCGTCGTCGCAGGCGTAGTACTCGAACGGCGCCAGTAGCTGCAGGTCCAGCGCATGCCACAGCCTCAGCTCGACCGCCGGGCTACCGTCCGGGCGCGAATCGAAATACGGCGCAATGGGTTGCCCGTCGCTGCGCTCAGGCGTCGCCGTCAGCCCGAGCAACACACTGGGGCGAACGGCCTTGGCAAAAGCGTCAAACCGATCGGCCGCCAGGCGGTGACATTCATCCACCACGATCGTGTGCCAGTGGTCGGCGCCGACGGTGGCCACCAGGTTGCGACTGGTCACGCTGTCGATGGTGGCGAACAGGTGGTCCCAGCGTTCGGGTTGATGACTCCCGGTGAGCAGATCGCCGTACTCGGGATCGCGCAACACCTCGCGGTAGGTGCGCATGGCCTGGCGCAGGATTTCCTCCCGGTGGGCCACAAACAGCAGGCGAGGGCGCCCACCCTCGATGCGGCAGGTGTTCCGGTAGTCAAACGCGGCCACCACGGTCTTGCCCATGCCAGTGGCCGCCACCAGGAGGTTTCGCGTGCGGCCGTGGGCGCGCTCGGTGGTCAGCTGCTCCAGCATCTCCAGCTGGTAGGTCTTGGGCTGAAGGTCGAAGAAGCTGATCGTGGAAGAGGGCTCGCCGCCGAACGACTCGCGACCCAGTGCCGCAGCCAGGGCTTGCCGGTGTTCGACGTTGTCCGGGTCATATCGCTGGAATTCGCTGTCTGCCCAGAGCGTCTCGAAGTGGGCCACAGCGCGGGCGAACAGTGCTTCTTGCGCTCGCTGGGTCAGCTTGACTGTCCACTCCAAGCCGCCGGTCAGCGCGGCTCCTGAGAGGTTGGCGCTGCCAACGTATGCCGAACCAAAGCCGGTCTTGCGTTGGAACAGCCAGGCCTTGGCATGCAGGCGCGTTCGCCGGCCATCCAGCGACACGCGGACCTCACACCCCGGCAGGCGCGCCAGCTCGTCCAGCGCACGCGCCTCGGTCGCACCCGTGTAAGTGGTGGTGAGGATGCGCAGCCGGGTCTTCGGTGGTGCCTGTCCATCCTGCTGCCCACCCTTGGCCGTGATCTGCTGCAGCACATCCTGCAGCTTGCGCACGCCGGAGACCGTGATGAAGCTGACCAGGATGTCCACCTGATCGCTCGACGCCAGCTCGCGAAGAATCTCCTGCAGCAGCGATGGCGAGCCTTTGCCGGCCGTGAACAGCCAGGGCACGCCCAGTCCAATCTCTGGTGACACCTGGAACTGCTGGTCGCGCTGCACGGCTCTCAGGACCCGCAACGGTGGTGCCACCAGATCCACCACTTCGCCAGCCGCAGCGGCACCATCTGCGTTGCTTCCCGCAAGCCGCTGCCTCAGCATCACCAACAAGTCATTCACCAGTTCGAGTTGGCGTTTGGCTTTCTGGGCCTCGTCGCCAGACACATCGTCGAGGATGGTCGAAAGCTGGCGGGTGATGACATCGGCCAGAAGCTCGGCCGCGCCACCTTTGAGCGCCGACACATTGGCTCTTGACGGATCGAGGTCCGTCAGTGAACGGGCCAGGCCCTCGGTCAACAACAGGTCGTAGAGGCCATCGGGCAATGCCATCTCTGTCCTTGTAGTCAGTTGATCGGGCGCGTGCCACGGCAGGCCGGGTAACCGGTGCAGCCCCAGAACTCGTTGCCGGCGTTGGTGCCACGTTTCGCTGTGCGCCGAACCATGGGCTTCGCGCACAGAGGACAAGTGAGTGCCTGCGCGAACGGAGCAGGGGAGTGAGTCACCGGAACAGCAGGCTTCTGGGCAGGGGAGCGGTCAGCGCCTGCCTGCGCTTGCCGCAGCAGCCCATGCAACTTCGGCCCATCAACCAACGTCACATTTCGACCGCTCGCGAAGCTGATCGCCTCATCGGTGAACCGCCCCGAGGTCACCACGAACCCGCCGGTGGCGCCCTTGGCGGCCATCACCCCGTACAGCTCGCGCACCACGTCCACGCCGACCTTGTAGGCGCGCCACTGCTTGCATTGCACGAGAAATTTTTCGCTGCCGTTCTTGCCCGGCTTGGTCAGCACGAGATCCACGCCGCCGTCGGCACCGCCCCCCCCGGTTTCCGCCACCTGGTAGCCCTGCAACCGGAAGCCTTCCCCCACGAGCATTTCGAATTGGCGCCAGCTCATGCCATTGAGCGCGTCGGTCGCCTTGCTCCTGGCCACATCAGCCACCAAGTTCTTTCGTTCACGCCGCCGCCAGGCAGACGTGATCGCACCCAGCACGCAAATGAAAGGAGCGATGTACTGACCAACAGTGGCCAGCGACTTCCAGATGGACTGCGTGACCATCGCGCCCATTTGACCGGGCTGTGTGGGCGCCACCACCGGTTGGGATGCGATGTTGTGAAGCACGAAGTAGCTCACCAGCGCCAGCAGCACGCCGGCCCACCAGGGCAGCATCGCCACCAATTCCAGCAGGTCATCGGCCGTGCTGGTTCTCTTGCGTCTCGCCATTCTTGATTTCCTCCCTTGATGACACGGCTGCTTGGCAGCCATTTGCTGGTGCTCAGCCTATCCTGCCCTCATTCCTATCTCTCCCTCCTCAACCACTACCGAAGGGGTCGGACCGTCCGACCCCCGGTTTCTGTGACTGGGCGAGGCGGCCAAACAGCGGGGCCAGGCAGGGGCGGGTGCTGTGCAGATCGGCTTCATCTGTCAAGCTGCTTGACAACTGATCTGCAGAAGAAGCGCACCCCCGATGCGGCCAGTCTCAGCCCACCACACCCGAACTCCATTCACGCAGCGCAGCCTCTGTGGCCTCATCCAGCGCAATCTGTTCACCCGCACAGATCGCGCGCATGCTTTCGATGAAGCGGCTGCTCAGCGCCAGGACGTTGTCATTGCCTGTGCCGAACTCATGGCCTGCGATCAGGATGCCCTTGAGCACATAGCTGACGTCTGCTCGGCTGACGCCCAACCCCGCTTCACGGCAGCGATCACGCACGCGCTTGCCGGTGTCCGACAAGGCGAACGGTTGATTGGCCACCTCGGTAACCAGCGCCCCGAGCAACCCTTGCATCTCACACGGAGCAATCAACGGCATGCCCGTGGCGATGTGGATCTGTTGGATGGCTGGGAACAGATGCGCCTGCTTCCCCCAGTCTGGTGTGCGATTGGCTGGCGGCTTTTCGGCTGCAGTGGATACGGGCGGCGCCTGAGGGTCTCTGACTTGCCCCCCACCGTTTTCCCAGTTCACCTCCAGGCGGCCCAGATCCAGCGCCTCCAGAAACTTGCGGAACGAGCCTTTGCCACCCCAGTCTGCCGCCAACGTGCCGTACCGATCCACCACCATCTGGGCCAGCCGGGCGCACGAGACCGGGCGCCCGGCCTGCTCCAGCTCGGTCTGGATCAGACGAGCCACTTCAACGAACAGAGCATCGAGCGGCACAGCCTTGACCGACGGCTCCTGCACGGGCGCACTCGCTGCGTGACGCGCGGGGTCGAGCACTGTTCCGGTTTCCCAGTTGACCCGGAGCTTCGGCATTTGCAGTGCCTCCACCAGCTTCCTGAAGCCGCCGTACCCCGCCCAATTTGCGGCATCCAGGCCTTCCACTTCCTTGAGCGCCTTGCTGGCCAGCGAAGGAAGAGAAACCGGTTTGGGAGACTCTGCGACGTAGCGCGCTATGAGCGATCGGACATCTTTGGTGATGTCTGCGGCCGAACGGCTGGCACCCACAGAGGCAGGCGTCGGGGCGGGTTCCGGGTCCGCAAACCCCAGGCCGAAACGGATGAAGTCGTCCTGGTCAATCAGTAGGTCGGCTGAGGCCTGGTAGGCCGCAGAAGGAAAGCCCACCGCCAGCACCGTGGTGCGTCGGTCCGAACGCCGCAGTTTCCGCAGGAGCGGCGTGAAGTCCGCGTCGGCAGAGAACACGATGAACTCGTCGTAGTGCACCTCGTGCTGCACCAGGTCCACCACGTCCAACACCATGTGGATGTCGGTGCTGGTTTTGCCTTCGCTGGTCATGGGCGGGCAATCGATGATCTCGAATCCGGCCCGGTTGAACGCCGGTCGAAAGCGTTGGTAGGCCTGAGGGTTCAGGTAGCACCGGCGCACCAGCAGACGGCGTTTCGCTCCGTCGGGCGCGTGTGGTGGCGCCACCAGCGAATCGGTCAGCCAGCGCATCCATTGGATGGGCTGAAAGGCAAACCGCTCGGCGACCGCAGGGTCCAGGCGCCGCAGGGCAGAGTAGACGTTGTCGAAATCGACGAACAGCGCGCTTTTCATGTCTCAGACCGATGGCGTTGAAAATACCTGCTTCAGCCGCTCCACCGTGTGGCGCCACTTGGGCGTCGTGGGCTGGCACACCGTGTTCTGGTTGCCAAAGAGGCCGACTTCGTTGAAGGCTTTGTTTGCCTCGCGGGTGTCGAGCCACTTCACTTTGACGAAGTACTCGCTCAGGTCTGGCGTGTCGGCCGACGCCTCGTACTTGGCACCGTGCTGGACCACGTCCATGACGGACTGTTCACCATGCGCGGTCATCACGGTGAACTCGCTGGCGGGTTGAACGGCTTGTTCGACAACGCCCACGCCCACATAACCCTTCTTGGGAATGTTGACCCAGACCCGGTCGCCGGGCGACAGCATCTTCAGCGTCTGGCTGTACCAGGTGCCGCCGCCCGCGCTGATGTAGCCGTACTGGCGGGCATCGTCCCAACTGCGGCTGGAGGCATCGCCGAAGGACACGTAGTACTCGCCGTTCCAGGGTTCTTTTTCGCCGACGTTGCCTTTGCCAACCGCGGCGTTGGCCTGTGTTTCTCCGGGATCGATGAGCCAGGTTCGGCTCAGCAGTTGGTGCTCGCCGTGCTGGAACACCTGGAAAAAGATCACGTTGATCGGGATGTCACGCTCATTGAGGTAGCCAACGATCCGTTCGGTGGACGGGTCAAGCTCCGCTGCGGCAATGATGATCTGGTGGGTGTGGTTGAGGGAGTCCTCATCCAGCGGTGCACCGAAGCGATTCGCAAACGCCTCTTCCAGACTGCCGCCATTTGAAAAGCGGCTGTAAATCTGCACCAGCTTGTCCGCCGTGAGCCCTTGCAGCCATGACGCGTAGTCCAGCGCCTGGGCCACGATCTCGCGCGGCGTGCGGTCGCGCTTGAGTTCGATCAAAACCAGTGAACCATCGGGCGCAATGGCCAGCAGGTCGATGCGCCCTCCAAAAGTGGTGATCTCCTGCCGACCGATCAGCATCCATTCGTTCGACAGGATGCGCGGTTCACTCACGATCATGTCTTCCAGCAACTGTTCGCTGGGCAGTTTGCTGTTGGTGAGCGGTAGTGGCTGTGCGCCGACTTGCCAGATGGCGTGTTGTATGGGCATGTGCAGTGGCTGTGGGGTTGCTGTTCTTGCGGATCTGGTGGCCTTGCATGCGCTGGCCGTTCAAGTCACTCTGGGCTTTCCCATAGAACATCGAAAGCGTATGTGGCTTCAGCATGTGACTTGAAGGGTCCGTCGGTGATGCCGTGGCGCATACCCGGCTCGGATCGCATCTGATCTTCCAATTCATGGGTAGAAACAACGCCGCCACCCATGCCGCACACCCAGTAGGTATCTGCCAGTTTGGAGAACGGCACCGGAGTGAATTGGCCTTGTGCCGCCAATCTCCCAACGATCCAGTCTGGGATGACACAAGGCAAGGCCTTTGCACCTAGGGAAAGACGGTCGAAACCAGCCTCCACCCAGACGCAGCCGTTCATGGCTTCTTGGGTTTCAAAGGAGCCTCCAACGACCTCACAGAAGTACCCATCAAATCGGTGAACGATTGCCGAGGTCGTTGCCTCGACAGTCACCATCGCACCGCCACACTCCAGCTGGTCGTCCATGGCCGCCGCGTCCACTCTCAGCACCCACCACTTCTCAGGAAGCAAGTCCAGGTCAACTGGCTGCTCAAACCCCATTGCCGTGAGCCGGTTGGCGACAGCACCGGACATGCGTGTGCAGCGGGCTCCGTCATCCGCCAGTCTGTTCGCTTTGAGTACAGAACTCAGGTAGTGGGCAGATGACATGGTGCGACCTTGTCTTTCAGTTTGTCCGGCGTTGAGAACGCGGCGTTGGGGTGCAGGTCGATCTGGCAGAACTTCTCGGTCACCTGGTAGAGCAGGCCAGCCTTGGAGAGGCGCTCGATCTGGGTCTGGAATTCGAAGTGCTCGAAGATGTCGCGCACGGCGGGCGAGAAGCCCTGGAGGTAGCTGAACAGGTTCTGCGCGACGTTGGCCGGGTCGCCCAGGAGCTTCTTCAGATCGAGCGGGCTCTGGTTGAAGAAGGGGCGGCCGGTGGCTTTCTTGAGGAAGGCCTCTGGGTTGACGCCGAGCTGCGTCTTGGCGGCCAACTCGGCCAGCACGGTGGGCTTGGTTTCGGCCAGCACGCAGTCCAGCCGGCGCAGGACGGTGAAGGGCAGGATGACCTTGCCGTAGTCGGATTGCTTGTAATCACCGCGCAGGAGATCGGCGACGGACCAGATGAAGGACGAGAGAGCTGGCTGGGACATGCGGGCGAGTGTAGCGAGGGGTATCTGGCGGACGCCCTGAGGGCGGCGCCCCGGCTACGGCCCGCGCGGCGTGAGCGGTCAGGCTCTTCGGCAGGCGGATCTCGCCCTAGAACTCACCCACCCCACGCCGCGGCGCGGATTGCTGCTGGCGCAGTTGCACGCAGGCGGGATGGCTTGCCATGCCGGGTTTGGCGCATTCGCTGGTGAGGCAGGCGCCGCGGGTGAAGAAGTTGCCGTCGCCGCACAGCGCGCGCGGTGCGGGCGCCGATGCCGGGGATTTGGGTGCGCTGGCCGGTGCGGGAGGCGGGGCGGGCGCGACTTCCGCGACCACGGGGGCTGGTGTGCTGGTGGGGCGCGCGGGTGGCTTGGCGGCGGCCTTGCGGTCCTTGGCGCGCGGGGCCTGGGCCGGGTGGGTTTCGGATGCGTCCTTGCTGGCGCGGGCCGATGCGGAAGCCTGCAGGGCGGCCAGGTTGGCCACGGCCTGATCAAGCGACAGGGCAGCGCTGCTCGCGTGGTTGGCGGGGCCGGGCGCCGGGGCCGAGGCGGTGGTGTCGGGCGTCGGTGGCGACTCGGCCGTGGCGGTCACAGCGGACTTGTCTGCGGCGGGGTGGCCGTGCTTCCAGCCGACGGCCGCGGCCCAGCCGAACATCACGATGGCGGCGGCGCCCAGTGCCAGCCAGAAGCCCGGGCGCCTGGCGCCGTTGGCCGTGCCGGCGCTGGAGCCGGACGTGCCATCGCTGCGCCGCCGGCGCTTGCGGCGGCGCCGGCGCGGTTGCGTGTCCTGGAAGGCGGTGCCGTCGGTGGCCTGCTGCACTTCGACCAGCGCGCGCGCGCAGCCAATGCAGAACTTGGCGGTTTCGCGGTTCTCGGTGCCGCAGTACGGGCAGACGTTGGCCATGAATCAGCGGGACGGGCGGGAATGGTCAGGCAGGCCGCGGGGCGTGCCGGATCAATCATTGTCGGCCAGCCTGTAGGGCGGACAGGCGATCAGGGCTCGCCAGCGGCCCCTGTGTGACGCATTTCACCCCGCGCCGTGACCGGATTGCAACACTTTGGTTATAGCGGCGCCGCGGTGGCTTGCGGCAAATTGCTATCAAACAAGAAGCTGGTTGCCCCCGCTGCGTATGGCCTGAAGCCCGATTTTTTGCTCAATCAGGCACTGGCTTCAGCCGGCGCCCGCGTCAGGCGCGCCAGCAGGGCCTTGTCGGCCGGGCCGTCCACCGGGATCCACACGCGCAGCGGGTTGCCGGCGGCCACCTGGATGGGCTGGCCATCGGCGTTCTTCATCTGCTTGAGTTGCACGGTGCGGTTGCCGCTGGGGTGGATGATCTCCAGCCAGTCGCCCACGGCGAAGCGGTTCTTGGTTTCCACCTCGGCCCAGCCGCCCTGGGCGCTTTTCACCTCGCCGACGAACTGGCTGCGCTCGGTGACGGAGTGGCCGGTTTCGTAGTTCTGGTAGTCGTTGGCGGGGCGGCGCTCCAGTAGGCCGCTGGTGTAGCCGCGGTTGGCCAGGCCTTCCAGCTCGGTGACGAGCTGCGGGTTGAAGGGGCGGCCGGCCACGGCGTCGTCAATGGCGCGGCGGTACACCTGCGCGGTGCGGGCCACGTAGTAGAGGCTCTTGGTGCGGCCTTCGATCTTGAGCGAATCGACGCCGATCCTCACCAGCTTCTCCACCAGCTCGACCGCCCGCAGATCCTTGCTGTTCATGATGTAGGTGCCGTGCTCATCTTCCATCACGGGCATCAGCTGGCCGGGGCGGCCTTCTTCCTCGATCAGCCAGACCTTGTCGGCCTCGGGGTGGCGCTGGCCGTTGCCGCAGGTGGCTTCGCCGCGTTCGGCGGCCTGGTCGGCGCGCTCGGCCTCGGCGCCGAAGTTGAAGCCTTCCAGCTGGCCGCCGCGCGCCAGCGCTTCGCCGGTGTTCGGGTCGACATCGGCATCGTGCGTCTTGTAGTTCCAGCGGCAGGCGTTGGTGCAGGTGCCCTGGTTGGGATCGCGCCGGTTGAAGTAGCCCGACAGCAGGCAGCGGCCGGAATACGCGATGCACAGGGCGCCGTGCACGAAGACCTCCAGCTCCATGTCGGGGCATTCGTTGCGGATCTGCTCGATCTCGGCCAGGCTCAGCTCGCGCGAGAGGATGATGCGCTCCACCCCCGCGCGCTGCCAGAACTTCACCGCCGCCCAGTTGGTGGTGTTGGCCTGCACCGAGAGGTGGATGGGCACGTGCGGCCACTGGCCCTTTTCCATCTTCTCGCGCACCAGCATGATCAGGCCGGCGTCGGCCATGATCAGCGCGTCGGGCCTGAGCTGCACCACCGGCTCCAGGTCGCGCAGGTAGGTGCGCACCTTGTCGTTGTGGGCGATCAGGTTGCTGGTGACGAAGAACTTCTTGCCGCGCGCATGGGCTTCGGTGATGCCCTGGGCCAGCTGTTCCAGCCGGAAATCGTTGTTGCGGGCGCGCAGGCTGTAGCGCGGCTGACCGGCGTAGACCGCGTCGGCGCCGTAATCGTAGGCGGCGCGCATCTTGTCCAGGCCGCCAGCGGGCAGCAGCAGTTCGGGGGCTTTCATGGGGCCGTATTGTCCTAGCTTCGGCGTGCGCGTGCAGGCGGGCGGGGCGCGGGCGGCCGGCCGGGGCACCCCACTGGTGTGCCGGCCATGATGGGCCGGCGACGCCTAACTCCGTGCAACCCGGAGAACTATAAAAAGCATAGCTGTCTGTGCCCGCCATGCAAGGGCAACAAGCTGTTTACATATGAAACGCGCAGGGGTATGACGGTGCAGGATGACAAGGCGCCGATGCAACTGCCACAATGGCCGGCACCACCTTTGTCCAGCCTCAAGCCACCGAAGGAGCACACCATGGCTGCCACCCGCGCCAAGCCCGCCCACGCTTTCGCCTCCACCCTCAAGAGCTTCAAGACCGCCTCGGGCAAGACCGGGCAGTTCTATTCGCTGCCGGCGCTGGCGCGCCAGTTTGCGGGGGTGAAGCGCCTGCCGGTGTCGATCCGCATCGTGCTGGAAAGCGTGCTGCGCCATTGCGACGGCGTGAAGGTCACGCCCGAGCACGTCGCGCAACTGGCCGGCTGGCAGCCCAATGCCAAACGCACCGAGGAAATCCCCTTCACCGTGGCGCGCGTGGTGCTGCAGGATTTCACCGGCGTGCCGCTGCTGGCAGATCTGGCCGCCATGCGCAGCGCCGCCGCCCGCCTGGGCAAGGACCCGACGAAGATCGAGCCGCTGGTGCCGGTGGACCTGGTGGTCGACCACTCGGTGATGATCGACTACTACGGCCGCAAGAACGCGCTCGATCTGAACATGAAGCTGGAGTTCCAGCGCAACCACGAGCGCTACCAGTTCATGAAGTGGGGCATGCAGGCCTTCGACACCTTCCGCGTGGTGCCGCCGGGCTTCGGCATCGTGCACCAGGTGAACCTGGAGTACCTGGCGCGCGGCGTGCACAGGCGCAAGGACGGCGTTTACTACCCCGACACCCTGGTCGGCACCGACAGCCACACCACCATGATCAACGGCATCGGCGTGGTCGGCTGGGGCGTGGGCGGCATCGAGGCCGAGGCCGCCATGCTCGGCCAGCCGGTGTACTTCCTCACCCCCGACGTGGTGGGCTTCGAACTGAAGGGCCAGCTGCGCGGCGGCGTCACCGCCACCGACCTGGTGCTCACCGTCACCGAAATCCTGCGGCGCGAGAAGGTGGTGGGCAAGTTCGTCGAGTTCTTCGGCGAAGGCACGGCCAGCCTCAGCCTGCCGGATCGCGCCACCATCGGCAACATGGCACCCGAGTACGGCGCCACCATGGGCTTCTTCCCGGTGGACGAGCGCACCATCGAGTACTTCCGGGGCACCGGCCGGACCACGGCCGAGATCGAGGCCTTCGAGGCCTACTTCAGGGCCCAGGGCCTGTTCGGCGTGCCGCGCGCGGGCGAGATTGATTACACCAAGGTCGTCACGCTGGACCTGGGCGACGTCACCCCCAGCCTGGCCGGCCCCAAGCGCCCGCAGGACCGCATCGAGCTCGGCAAGCTGGCCACCCGCTTCCCCGAGCTGTTCTCCGCCCCCATGAGTGACAACGGCTTCAACCGCCCGGCCGAGGTGCTGCACACCCGCGTGCAGGTGCAGCCTCACGGCGACGAGCACGCGCCGCAGTCGCCGCCCGTGCCGGCCGGCGCGCCGCTCGACGTGGTGGAGATGGAAGCCAACCGCTCCACGCTGGCCGCCGCCACGGCCTTGGCCGAGGCGCCGCCCAAGCCGTCGGCCGCCAGGGGCTATTCGCTGGGCAACGGCGACGTGCTGATCGCCGCCATCACCAGCTGCACCAACACCAGCAACCCCAGCGTGCTGCTGGCCGCCGGGCTGGTGGCCAAAAAGGCGGTGGAGGCGGGGCTGAAGGTCAAGCCGCACATCAAGACATCGTTGGCGCCGGGCTCGCGCATCGTCACCCAGTACCTCACCGACACCGGCCTGCTGCCGTACCTGGAAAAGCTGGGCTTCGACGTAGCCGCCTACGGCTGCACCACCTGCATCGGCAACGCGGGCGATCTGGCGCCCGAGATCAACGAGGCCATCACCGGCAACGACCTGGTGTGCGCGGCCGTGCTCTCCGGCAACCGCAACTTCGAGGCGCGCATCCACCCCAACATCAAGGCCAACTTCCTGGCCAGCCCGCCGCTGGTGGTGGCCTACGCCATCGCCGGCAACGTGATGACCGACCTGATGACCCAGCCCGTGGGCAAGGGCAAGGGCGGCAAGGACATCTACCTGGGCGACATCTGGCCCACCGGCGACGAGGTGCAGCGCCTGCTGAAGTTCGCCATGAAGGGCAAGGCCTTCCGCGAGAACTACGGCCAGATTGCCGACAACCCCGGCAAGCTGTGGGAAAAGATCAAGGGCGTATCGGGCGAGGTGTACGACTGGCCCACCAGCACCTACATCGCCGAGCCGCCGTTCTTCGACGGGTTTGCTATCGATAGTGGAGCTGTCGGCGCCCGCCACGAAACGGCTGCAGGCTCGAAAGATGCCCATGCCGTGCGCGGCGCGCGGATCATGGCGCTGTTCGGCGACAGCATCACCACCGACCACATCTCACCCGCCGGCAGCATCAAGGAAAGCTCGCCCGCCGGCCAGTGGCTCAAGGACCACGGCGTGCAGAAGGCCGACTTCAACAGCTACGGCGCGCGCCGCGGCAACCACGAGGTGATGATGCGCGGCACCTTCGCCAACGTGCGCATCAAGAATCTCATGCTGCCGCCGCTGGAAAGCGGCAGCCGCGAAGAGGGCGGCCTCACGCTGCTGCAACTGCCCGGGCCCTTGCAGGGCAGCAAGCAGTTCATCTACGACGCGGCCATGAAGTACATCGCCGCCGGCGTGCCCACGGTGGTCTTCGCCGGCGAGGAGTACGGCACCGGCTCCAGCCGCGACTGGGCGGCCAAGGGCACCCAGCTGCTGGGCATCAAGGCGGTGGTGGCCAGGAGCTTCGAGCGCATCCACCGCTCCAACCTGGTGGGCATGGGCGTGCTGCCGCTGCAGTTCAAGGCCGGCGAATCCTGGGAAAGCCTGGGCCTGAAGGGCGACGAAGAGGTGGAGATCGTCTGCGACGAGCAGCTGCGCCCGCAGAGCGACGCGCGCCTGGTGATCCGCCGCGCGGACGGCTCCCTGCAGGAAGCCCGGCTTACCCTGCGCATCGACACGCCCATCGAGGTGGACTACTTCAGAAACGGCGGCATCCTGCCCTTCGTGCTGCGGCAGTTGCTCGCCTGATCTGCGCGAAGGCCCGCTGGCGCCCACGCCTTGTACGGCGGCGGGCCTTTCAGTGGCTTTTGGTGCCTTCCGCGCGCCCGGATCGCGGGGCGGAGGTGTCGTTGGGCTGTCAGCTGTTGCTGAACAGCGACGACAGAAGATCGTGGTAGGTCTTTACCACCGAAGCATCGTCGCAAAGAAAGCGCCCGATCCGCTGCCGCTGGTCGGCCTGGTACTGCGCCAGGGCGTCCGCGCCCATCTCCGCGGCCTTGAGCACCTGCTCGGCCCCCAGCTGAAGGTCGTGCCCGGGGTAATAGAAGCCGAGGTCCGGGCACAGGCTGGCGTTGTGGACCAGCGGGTAGCCCTGCCAGCACACTTCCAGGTAGAAATAATTCAACGGATTTTCCCATTGGTGGGAGATCACGATATCCGTGTGATCAGCCAGAAAATACGGCGTGTCGTAGCGGCCAACAAATACCGCGTGGTGATTATTGACCAAGTCCAGATGATGCATCAGTGAAATGAAAAACTGATTTTCCTGGGCTATTTTCTCGGCATTGGCCACCAGCAGTTTCTCAATGGCTTCGGGCCGGGTGCGGTAAGCCTGTTCGGCGATCAGGATGGGGTAGAGGCAGAACTTGACGACGTCGAGGTTCGGCTCCATCACCGTGAGTCGCCTGCCTTGGCCACCCCTGGGCTGGCAGCGCCCGCCATGGGGCAGTGCGTGGCCTCGCTCCTCCAGGAACACAGGGCTCCAGACGAACGGCACCACCCGCGCCTGCCTGCGCCGCAGTATTTCGAAGTAACCCCGGTTGATGGGCTCGATCTGGGGAATCATCCAGATGTCGTCATAATGCTGGTTGACGAACGCGCCACCGTGGTTCGGAGAACGATGGAACAGAATGGTTTGGGTTGCGTTGATGTACTCCACCCCGCAACAGTAAGAAACCAGCTTGCATCCGCAGTTGATTAAGTAATTGGTTCTGTTTTCATCGATCTGCCCACCCAGCTCGATCAGCACGTCGAGGCCGTCTTTGGCCTGCTCGAACGACACCGTAGGCCAGCGGGCCTGATCCCAGGGCAGGGCCGGGGTGATGGGTACATCGGTCGTGTTCACCAGCACGACGCTGGCAACGTCAGGGCAGCGCCGCAGCGCCCCTGCCAGGAACACGGCGTTCTGCTTGATGCCATTGATCCACAACGGCTCCGCTTCCGATCTCAGTCCGATCGTGATGCCTATGCGCAGGGGTCGAAGCATAAGAAGTGGCCCAAAGTTGGCATTTTGTGGTGGTTGGGGACAGGTCCGGAATATGTTTCTCTTGTGCGCCGCAATAGAATTTGAAAGGTTTTGAGATCTATTTTGTCCTTTAGGGACTCGCTTCAAAACCCCGTGCAACTGCTCTCCCCATGAGCACGGCGTAACGGCACGATGGATGGCATGACGCAGAAGACGCTGAGCCTGGACTGGACGAACAAGCGCACGAGGAAGCGCGAGTTCCTCGACGAGATGGAACGAGTGGTGCCGTGGTCGGCACTGGTGGCGCTGATCGAACCGCACAGCCCGCGCGCCAAGACCGGCCGGCCGCCGTTTCCCATCGAGACGATGCTGCGCATCCACTTCATGCAGAACTGGTTCACCTTCGGCGACCAGGCAATGGAGGAGGCGCTGATCGACACGCCTCTGTATCGCGACTTCGCACGGCTCAACGTCGATGCGGACCGGCTTCCCGACGCCATCACCATCCTGCGCTTTCGCCACCTGCTGGAGCGTCATGGCCTGGCCCAGCAAATGTTCGTCGCAGTCAATGAGCTGCTGGCGGCGAAGGGCCTGGTGGTCAAGAGCGGCACGGCCGTAGATGCCACCATCATCAACGCGCCGAGCTCGACCAAGAACCGCAGCGGTGAGCGCGACCCGGACATGCATCAGACCAAGAAGGGTCAGCAGTGGTACTTCGGCATGAAGGCCCATGTGGGCACTGATCTGGAGACGGGCGTCGTGCACAGCCTGGTGACCACGCCGGCCAACGCGGCCGACGTCACGCAGGTGGATGGCTTGCTGCACGGCGCGGAGACGGACGTGTTCGCTGACGCTGGCTACCAGGGTGCGGCGCAATGGACGCGAGCCAGAGTGCGCTGGCACATCGCCATGCGCCTGGGCAAGCGCGCCGAGCGCTGGACACCGGCACCGACAAGGGCCGGCTGATCGACGAACTCGAACGCGTGAAGGCACGCATCCGGGCCAAGGGCGAACACGCCTTCCGCGTCATCAAGCGCCAGTTCGGCTTCACCAAGGTGAGCTACCGGGGCCTGGCCAAGAACACCGCCAAGCTGCACACGCTGTTCATGCTGGGCAATCTGTGGATGCTGCGCAAACGGCCGCAGCTGTGCGAGGCATGAGTGCGCCCGCAAGGCGCGAAATGGGTGCGAATGCGCGCCGAGTTGACGCCGTTGATCGACCATATCAGCCCGGCAGACACGATTCGAGGCTCGTTGCGTTCGCACCGCTCAGCAAACGGCGGTTTTGAAGCGTGTCCTTAGGGGGGCAAGCGTGAACAAATTCTACAAAGTGGTGTTTAACCGCAGCCGCGGTGTGCGCATGGTCGTCAGCGAGGCCGCGCGTTCGACCACCAAAGGGGCTCAGCGGTCCAGCCTGGTTGCCGGTCTGGTCCGCGCGGGGCTTGTGACCGCGGTGTACGGGTCGTCGGCGTTTCTGACGACACCATATGCGCAGATTGCGATTGGGTGTACCGCCGGGACTGGCGGCACCATGTACACAGCCGCTTCATCCTGCGTCAATCAGGTCAATAGCACCACAACAGCGGTCAATTCGCTGTCTACGGTTGTCTCAAGCCTTAGCGATAACACAAGCTCGATCGCGAGCTTGAGCACGGGCCTGAGCACCACCAACAGCAACGTCACGAGCCTCAGCACGAGCTTGAGCGGTACCCGTAGTTCGGTAGCCAGCCTGAGCACGGGTCTGAGCAACACGAACAGTTCCGTGGCGAGCTTGAGCACCGGCCTGAGCACGACCAACAGCAACGTCACGAGCCTGAGCACGAGCACGAGCACAGCTGTTGGGAACCTCAGCACCGGCTTGAGCAACACCAACAGCTCGGTGGCTAGCTTGAGCACGGGTCTGAGCACCACCAACAGCAACGTCACGAGCTTGAGCACGAGCACGAGCACGGCTGTTGGGAACCTCAGCACTGGCTTGAGCAACACCAACAGCTCGGTGGCCAGCCTCAGCACGGGCGTGACCAGCCTGAGCACTGGCTTGAGCAGCACGAACAGTTCCGTGGCAAGCCTGAGCACGAGCACGAGCACGGCTGTCGGGAATCTCAGCACTGGCTTGAGCAACACCAACAGCTCGGTAGCCAGCCTCAGCACCGGGCTGAGCACCACCAACAGCAACGTCACGAGCCTGAGCACCAGCACGAGCACAGTGGTGGCCAGCTTGAGCACGGGCGTGACCAGCCTGAGCACTGGCTTGAGCAGCACGAACAGTTCCGTGGCAAGCCTGAGCACGAGCCTGAGTGGCACCAACAGCTCGGTAGCCAGCCTCAGCACCGGGCTGAGCACCACCAACAGCAACGTCACGAGCCTGAGCACCAGCACGAGCACAGTGGTGGCCAGCTTGAGCACGGGCGTGACCAGCCTGAGCACGAGCACGAGCACGGCTGTCGGGAATCTCAGCACTGGCTTGAGCAACACCAACAGCTCGGTAGCCAGCCTCAGCACCGGGCTGAGCACCACCAACAGCAACGTCACGAGCCTGAGCACCAGCACGAGCACGGCGGTGGGCAGCCTCAGCACGGGCGTCACGAGCCTGAGCACCAGCACGAGCACAGCGGTAGGCAGCTTGAGCACGGGCGTGACCAGCCTGAGCACTGGCTTGAGCAACACCAACAGCTCGGTGGCTAGCTTGAGCACGGGTCTGAGCACCACCCACAGCAACGTCACGAGCCTGAGCACCAGCACGAGCACGGCGGTGGGCAGCCTCAGCACGGGCGTCACGAGCCTGAGCACCAGCACGAGCACAGCGGTAGGCAGCTTGAGCACGGGCGTGACCAGCCTGAGCACTGGCTTGAGCACCACCAACAGCAACGTCACGAGCTTGAGCACCAGCACGAGCACAGCGGTAGGCAGCTTGAGCACGGGCGTGACCAGCCTGAGTACCGGCCTGAGCAACACCAACAGCTCCGTGGCTAGCTTGAGCACGGGTCTGAGCACCACCAACAGCAACGTCACGAGCCTGAGCACCAGCACGAGCACGGCGGTGGGCAGCCTCAGCACGGGCGTCACGAGCCTGAGCACCAGCACGAGCACAGCGGTAGGCAGCTTGAGCACGGGCGTGACCAGCCTGAGCACTGGCTTGAGCAACACCAACAGCTCGGTGGCTAGCTTGAGCACGGGTCTGAGCACCACCAACAGCAACGTCACGAGCCTGAGCACCAGCACGAGCACGGCGGTGGGCAGCCTCAGCACGGGCGTCACAAGCCTGAGCACTGGCTTGAGCAACACCAACAGCTCGGTGGCTAGCTTGAGCACGGGTCTGAGCACCACCAACAGCAACGTCACGAGCCTGAGCACCAGCACGAGCACGGCGGTGGGCAGCCTCAGCACGGGCGTCACAAGCCTGAGCACGGGCCTGAGCACCACCAACAGCAACGTCACGAGCTTGAGCACCAGCACGAGCACAGCGGTAGGCAGCTTGAGCACGGGCGTGACCAGCCTGAGCACTGGCTTGAGCAACACCAACAGCTCGGTGGCTAGCTTGAGCACGGGTCTGAGCACCACCAACAGCAACGTCACGAGCCTGAGCACCAGCACGAGCACGGCGGTGGGCAGCCTCAGCACGGGCGTCACGAGCCTGAGCACCAGCACGAGCACAGCGGTAGGCAGCTTGAGCACGGGCGTGACCAGCCTGAGCACTGGCTTGAGCAACACCAACAGCTCGGTGGCTAGCTTGAGCACGGGTCTGAGCACCACCAACAGCAACGTCACGAGCCTGAGCACCAGCACGAGCACGGCGGTGGGCAGCCTCAGCACGGGCGTCACGAGCCTGAGCACCAGCACGAGCACAGCGGTAGGCAGCTTGAGCACGGGCGTGACCAGCCTGAGCACTGGCTTGAGCAACACCAACAGCTCGGTGGCTAGCTTGAGCACGGGTCTGAGCACCACCAACAGCAACGTCACGAGCTTGAGCACGAGCACGAGCACGGCTGTTGGGAACCTCAGCACTGGCTTGAGCAGCACGAATAGCTCGGTGGCCAGTCTCAGTACTGGCGTCACGAGCCTGAGCACGGGCCTGAGCACCACCAACAGCAACGTCACGAGCCTGAGCACGAGCACGAGTACGGCGGTGGGCAGCCTCAGCACGGGCGTCACAAGCCTGAGCACGGTCCTGAGCACGACCAACAGCAACGTCACGAGCTTGAGCACGAGCACGAGCACAGCGGTAGGCAGCTTGAGCACGGGCGTGGCCAGCCTGAGTACCGGCCTGAGCAACACCAACAGCTCCGTGGCCAGCCTGAGCACCGGCCTGAGCACGACCAACAGCAACGTCACGAGCTTGAGCACGAGCACGAGCACAGCGGTAGGCAGCTTGAGCACGGGCGTGGCCAGCCTGAGCACCGGCCTGAGCACGACCAACAGCAACGTCACGAGCCTGAGCACGAGCACGAGTACGGCGGTGGGCAGCCTCAGCACGGGCGTCACAAGCCTGAGCACCAGCACGAGCACAGCGGTAGGCAGCTTGAGCACGGGCGTGGCCAGCCTGAGTACCGGCCTGAGCAACACCAACAGCTCCGTGGCCAGCCTGAGCACCGGCCTGAGCACGACCAACAGCAACGTCACGAGCCTGAGCACGAGCACGAGTACGGCGGTGGGCAGCCTCAGCACGGGCGTCACAAGCCTGAGCACCAGCACGAGCACAGCGGTAGGCAGCTTGAGCACGGGCGTGGCCAGCCTGAGTACCGGCCTGAGCAACACCAACAGCTCCGTGGCCAGCCTGAGCACCGGCCTGAGCACGACCAACAGCAACGTCACGAGCCTGAGCACGAGCACGAGTACGGCGGTGGGCAGCCTCAGCACGGGCGTCACAAGCCTGAGCACCAGCACGAGCACAGCGGTAGGCAGCTTGAGCACGGGCGTGGCCAGCCTGAGTACCGGCCTGAGCAACACCAACAGCTCCGTGGCCAGCCTGAGCACCGGCCTGAGCACGACCAACAGCAACGTCACGAGCTTGAGCACGAGCACGAGCACAGCGGTAGGCAGCTTGAGCACGGGCGTGGCCAGCCTGAGCACCGGCCTGAGCACGACCAACAGCAACGTCACGAGCCTGAGCACGAGCACGAGCACAGTGGTGGGCAGCTTGAGCACGGGCGTCGATTCGTTGAGCACGAGCCTGAGCGGCACTAACAGCTCGGTGGCCAGCCTCAGCACGGGCGTGACCAGCCTGAGCACTGGCTTGAGCAGCACGAACAGTTCCGTGGCAAGCCTGAGCACGAGCACGAGCACGGCTGTCGGGAATCTCAGCACTGGCTTGAGCAACACCAACAGCTCGGTAGCCAGCCTCAGCACCGGGCTGAGCACCACCAACAGCAACGTCACGAGCCTGAGCACCAGCACGAGCACGGCGGTGGGCAGCCTCAGCACGGGCGTCACGAGCCTGAGCACCAGCACGAGCACAGCGGTAGGCAGCTTGAGCACGGGCGTGACCAGCCTGAGCACTGGCTTGAGCAACACCAACAGCTCGGTGGCTAGCTTGAGCACGGGTCTGAGCACCACCAACAGCAACGTCACGAGCTTGAGCACGAGCACGAGCACGGCTGTTGGGAACCTCAGCACTGGCTTGAGCAGCACGAATAGCTCGGTGGCCAGTCTCAGTACTGGCGTCACGAGCCTGAGCACGGGCCTGAGCACCACCAACAGCAACGTCACGAGCCTGAGCACGAGCACGAGTACGGCGGTGGGCAGCCTCAGCACGGGCGTCACAAGCCTGAGCACCAGCACGAGCACAGCGGTAGGCAGCTTGAGCACGGGCGTGGCCAGCCTGAGTACCGGCCTGAGCGAGCTTGTCAGAAATTTTGTGTGTGAGGCATAGCATGTCGACAAGGAGCATGAATGCCACGCAAGACCAAACCCACCGCTTTGGCGGACCAGGCGGCACAGCCGCAATTTCACATCCCGGCCGAGCTGCTTGACCAGTTGGTGACCGGGCCCATGACGCCGGGCCAAGTCCAAGGGCTGTTCGATCAGTTCAAGAAGTCAATTCTTGAGCGGGCGCTGGGCGCCGAGATGAGTCATCACCTAGGCTATGCGCCCGGCCAAGCCAAGCCCACAGGCGGATCAGCCAACCACCGCAACGGCAAGAGCACCAAGACCGTACTGACCGATGTGGGGGCGCTGCGCATCGATGTCCCACGCGATCGCGAAGGCAGCTTCGAGCCGCAGCTCATTGGCAAGCACGAGCGGCGCTTTACGGGTTTCGACGACAAGATCATCGCCATGTACGCACGCGGCATGACGGTGCGCGAGATCCAGGGTTTCCTGGCTGAGATGTACTCGGTGGACGTCTCGCCCGAGCTCATCAGCCGTGTCACCGATGAGGTGATGGGCGAGGTCACGGCCTGGCAGACACGGCCGCTGGAGGCGATGTACCCGGTGGTGTTCTTCGATGCGCTGCGGGTCAAGATTCGCGAGGATGCGGTGGTGCGCTCCAAGGCCGTCTACCTGGCGCTGGGCGTACTGCCTGACGGCTCGCGCGACATCCTGGGAATCTGGATCGAGAACACCGAGGGGCGAAGTTCTGGATGAAGGTCTTCAACGATCTGAAGACGCGCGGGGTGCAGGACATCCTGATTGCCGTCACCGACGGCCTCAGGGCATGCCAGAGGCGCTGGGCGCAGTGCTCCCCGGCGACGACGCTGCAGACCTGCATCGTGCACCTGATCCGGGGTGGCCTGGACTTTGCGTCATGGAAAGACCGCAAGGCGCTGGCCGCAGCCATCAAACCCATCTACACCGCGGTGAGCGCCGAGGCGGCCGAGGCCGAGTTGGATGCGTTTGCGGCCGGCCCCTGGGGGCAGCGGTTCCCGACCGTGGTGAGCGCCTGGCGCCGGGCCTGGGACAAGGGTCATCCGTTCTTCGCCTTCCCGCCTGAGGTGCGGCGCGTGATCTACACCACCAACGCCATCGAGAGCGTGAACGCACGGCTGCGCAAGATCATCAAAACGCGCGGCCACTTCCCCAGCGACGAGGCGGCCACCAAGCTGATCTGGCTGGCGCTGCGCAACATCACCGCGGACTGGGGGCGGGCGGCCAACCACTGGAAATCAGCGATGAACCAATTTGCGATCCTCTACGAGGACCGATTTACCAGATCGGGCCAGTAAGATCACCAAGCCGCCTCACGATTGAGTGACGGATTCAACAGCCTCACACACAGAAATCCTGACACTCCGGCCTGAGCAACACCAACAGCTCTGTGGCCTCGCTGTCCACGGCCCTCTCTGCGGGCACCAGCGGGCTGCAATCGAGCATCACCGCGGTCGACAACCGCGTGACCGGCGTTTCGCTGTCGACCTCCATCGCCGTGGGCAGCCTGTCCACCGGCCTGAGTTCGACGACCTCGCAGGTGCAGACCCTGTCCACCACGCTGGTTCCGCTGACCCAGGCTCAGACCATGGCGGTTCAGCGCGGCGGCTCCATTGCCGCGACGGTGACTGGCGGCGGGACCAACACTACAGGGGTGGTGACGACGCAGGGCCGTACTTTCAACAACCAGACCGTGAACCCGGTTCAGGCATCGGATTGCCTGGTCGCCAACGGTGTGGACACCACGGCCACCGGTACCTGCGCCAGCGCAGGCACCATGATCGGCGTGAATGGGGCGCAGCAGACCACGGTGGCGTCGGGCGCAACGGCCTACGGCTCCCAGTCGCTGGCGCAGGACAAGAACACAACCGCGATCGGCTTCCGCGCCACGGCCACAAACGAAGGTTCGGTTGCGGTGGGCTACCAGGCCCAGGCCATCGCCGACCCGGCCACCGCCGTGGGCTGGAACTCGCTGGCCTCCGGCAACCAGTCGTCGGCCCTTGGCGCCGCTGCGCAGGCCACGGGCACCAACGCCACCGCGCTGGGTGCCGGCGCGCAGGCAACGGCCGACAACTCGGTGGCCCTGGGTGCCAACTCGGTGGCCAACCAGCCCGATACGGTGTCGGTCGGCTCGCCCGGTGCGGAACGGCGCATCACCAACGTGGCGCCTGGCGTCAGCGGCACCGATGCGGTCAACATGAACCAGTTGCAGCGCGTGTCGCGCATCGCCTACTCGGGCGTGGCGATGAGCATGGCCATGTCCGGTACCTACCTGCCGACGCTCGGCCCGGGGGAGAAGGCGATGGGGGTGGGACTGGGTGTGTTCCGCAACCAGAGCGCGCTGTCGCTGAACTTCAAGTCGATCGCCGACGATGGCCGCATGTCCTGGGGGGCTGGCATCGCCACCACCGGCAAGGAGTGGGGCGTCAACGTGGGTGTGGGCTGGAAGTGGAAGTGAGTCTGCTACGCTGACGGGGTAACCCATCCGCGATGAAGATAGGCATCACCACTGTCACCGGCCAGGACCTCAACGTCTGGTCGAGTGGCATTGTCCAGAACGTCGTCTTCCTGGCCGAGGCGCTGCGGCGCATCGACTTCGTCGAAGAAGTCTGCCTGATTGACGCTGGCGACGCCGGCACACTGGGCCCGCAGGTCGATCTGCACCAACTCGGCCTGAAGCTGGTGCCGATGCGGGAGGCCGGCGACCTGGTGGATGTCGTCATCGAGGTGGCCGGCATCCTGCCCGTGACACTGGCACGGCTGCTGCGCGCCCGCGGCAAGAAGCTGGTGAACCATTGCGTGGCCCAGCCCTACACGCATCTGCTGGAGATCACGGTGTTCGACCGGCCGGGCAGCTTCCAGCCGCCCGACCGCTACGACCGCGTGTGGCTGCTGCCCAAGGACGAGCGCTTCGTGCCCATGATGCGCACCCTGCATCGCTGCCCGGCACTTGTCGCGCCTTACCTGTGGGACCCGGTGTTCCTGAAGGCGCGGATGGCGGACATCCGCAAGGCGGGCCTGCAGTTCGGCTCCGGGGCTTTGGGGGCTGCCAAGGGCAGGGGCCAGCATGGCTGGCGCGTGGCCGTGTTCGAACCCAACATCTCGCCCATCAAGACCAGCATCATCCCCATGCTGGTGGCCGACGTGGCCGCGCGCATGGATCCGGCTTCGGTCGATTACCTGTTCGTGCTGAATGCCGAGCATCTGGTGCAGCACGCCACCATGCTGCACCTGGGCCGCTCCATGGATCTGGTGAAGAACCAGAAGGCCACGTTCGTGGGCCGCCACGACGTGGCCGGCTTCCTGGCCGACCAGAAGATCGACGCCGTGATCTCGCACCAGATCGGCAACGACCAGAACTACCTGTACCTCGACGTGCTGTACGGCGGCTACCCGCTCATCCACAACTCGCCCTGGCTGGCCGGCCACGGCTACTACTACCCGGACAACGACGTGCAGCAGGGCGCCGAGCAGCTGCTGCGCGCGCGGGCGCAGCACGCGGCAGGCAGCGGCCACCGTCCGCGCGACGCCGACCGCCCGCTGTTCGAGAGCGTCAGCCCTGGTGCCGAGGCCAACGTGCGCGCCTACGCCGGCCTGCTGCGCGAGCTGACGGGAGAGGCCGCATGACGGCTCTGGACCGCAAGCTGAAGGTCGGCGTCACGCTGTTCGTGCGCAAGGGCGTGCAGTCGATGTGGGAGAACGGCATCTTCCAGAACTGCGTCTTCCTGGCGCAACTGCTGAGCCTGTCGCCCGTGGTGGAGCAGGCCTACATCGTGTGTTCGGGCGACGGCGGCGAGGAAGACTGGCAGCGCTTCGTCGGCGACGTGGGTTTCCCGCTGCTGGGCCTGGCCGAAGCCCAGTCGGTGCTCGACGTGGTGGTGGAAATGAGCGCCGGGCTGGGCCAGGACTGGGTGCTGCCATTCCGTGCGCGCGGGGGCAAGGTGGTGTCCTGTTACGTCGGCAACGATTTTTTTCTGGATGCCGAGCGCCTGACCTTCCAGCTTCCCAACGCCTGGCTGATCCCGGACGCGCCGCGCGACCGCGTCTGGACCCTGGCCGAATACGAGAAGACCTGCCTGCCGTATTACCAGGCCGCCGTGCGCGCGCCCACGCGCGTCATGCCGCATCTGTGGTCGCCGCAGATCCTGGAAAAGGCCATCGGGCAGACGGCCGGCGCGCTGATGTACCGGCCGGGCCGGGCGCGCTGGCGGGTGGGCATCATGGAGCCGAACCTGTCGTTCGTGAAGACCTTCCACATCCCGCTGCTCAGCTGCGAAGCCGCCCACCGGGCCGATCCGCAGGTGCTGGACGCCGTGACCGTCTTCAGCACCCGCACGCACGCACAGAAGCCGCTGTTTGCCGCCTTCGTGGAAAGCCTCGACGTCGTGCGCCAGGGCCTGGTCACCTTTGAAGACCGGCACCCCATGTACGAGATCCTGAGCCACCATGTGGATGCGTTGCTGTGCCACCACTGGGAAAACGGCCAGAACTACCTGTACTACGAGGCGCTCTACTGCGGCTTCCCGCTGATCCACAACTCGCCATTCCTCGACGGCTGCGGCTACCGCTATGCCGATTTCGACTGCGAGGACGGCGGCCGCCAGCTGCGCCACGCGCACGCCGTGCACGACATGCAGCTCGACGATTACCGGCGCGCCGCCCGCCAGTACCTCACCCGGCTCGATCCTGCGCTGGAAGCCAACGTCCGCGTCTACACTGAGGAAATCCGCGCGCTGTTCGGCTGAGCCCGCCCCCGCGCCGGCTTGCTTCTGTCAGGTGGTGTCATGAAACGGCGATTCCGAAAGCTTTGCTGGGCGTTGGCCGGCCTGCTGGCCGCCAGCGGTGCTGCCCAGGCCCAGGGCGTGCTGCGCGCCGAGCAGCCCAAGACGCCGCGCAACACCTTGCTCGCCGCGCTCGACAACGTCGGCCTGCGTCAGTGCCGGCCGGCGTTCGAGCGCCTGACCAACCTGGCGCTGGACGGCGTGCGCGGCAACGATGTGCTGCTCGACTGGGACCGCCGCAAGAAAGACAGCTCGCCCGTCTTCACCCTGATCGGCCTGGACTACCCGAACGGCGGCGCGGCCTTTTCCATGACGGCCATCCCCAACGACAAGGGCGAATGCTCCATCAGCGCCGAGCGCATCTCCGCCGCGCCCGTGGCCTGCAACGCGCTGGCCCAGCAGGAACTGGCGGGCTACCGCATGACGCGCCTGCTGCCCACGATGGCGGTCTACGTCGACCCCAAGGACGACAGCGCTTCCACCGTGTCGCTCATCGACAGCCCGCCGGGCTGCCTGGTGATCCGGCGTTACGTATCTTTCAACTGGACGCCCCCGCCGGTCAGCAGCCCGCGTTAGGCGGCTGTTCGCTGGCAAGCTGTTGCGGCGCATCAATTTCGGGCGCCCGGCCAGCCGCTAGGATCGCCGGATGACTGAATCGACGACGGCCGCCCGCCCGACTGCGCTGGTGGTGGGCGGAGGCATTGGCGGCATGGCGGCGGCCGTGGCCCTGCAGCGCGTGGGCTGGCGCGTGAGCCTGCTGGAGCGCGCGCCAGAATTCACCGAGGTCGGTGCCGGCGTGCAGCTCGGCCCCAACGTCACCCGCGTGCTGCGCGCCTGGGGGCTGGACGAGGCGGTGGCCCGCGTGGCCGCCTTTCCGGACCGCATCACCGCCCGCAGCGCCCTCAGCGGGGCCGACCTGGGCACGCTGCCGCTGGGCGCGCGCTGCCTGGAGCGTTACGGCGCCCCCTACGCCAGCATCCACCGCGCCGACCTGCACCGGCTGCTCTGGCACGCCGCGCGCGATCGTGCCGGCGTGACCCTGCGCAACGAGCAGTGGGTGGAGCAGTTCAGCGACGACGAAGCCGGGCCCGTCAGGATCACCACCGTCGATGGCCATGCCGAGCACGGCGACGCGCTGGTGGGGGCGGACGGCGTCTGGAGCCGCGTGCGCCAGTTGGTGCTGAACGACGGCAAGCCGCGCACCACCGGCCACGTGGCCTACCGCGCCATGCTGGTGCAGCAGCAGCTGCCGCAGCACCTGCGCAGCAGCCAGGTCACCGTGTGGCTCGGCCCGCGCCTGCACGTGGTGCAGTACCCGGTACGCGGCGGCGACTGGATGAACGTGGTGGCCATTGTCGACGGCCCGGTGCCGGCGCACCCGGACGACTGGAGCCTGCACGCCAGCACCGCCGACATCGAAGCCGCCACCGCCCACACCTGCGCACCGCTGCGCGACCTGATCCTGGCCGCGCCATCGGCCAGCGCCAACGCCGAGCCCTGGCGCCTGTGGGCCCTGGCCGACCGTCCGCCGGTGAGCGCCGCGGCGCAGATGGCGCGCGGCCGCGTCGCGCTGCTGGGCGATGCCGCGCACCCCATGCGCCCCTACCTGGCGCAGGGCGCCGGCATGGCCATCGAGGACGCGCAGGCGCTGGCCACCTGCCTGGCGTTCGACGCCGAGCCTGTGGCCGCGCGGCTGGCCCGCTACGCCGACATGCGCTGGCGCCGCTGCGCTCGCGTGCAGGCCGGCGCCATCCGTAACGGCGGCATCTACCACGCCACCGGCCTGATGCGCCTGGGGCGCGACGCCGCGCTGCGCGCGCTGGGCGAGCGGGTGATGGATCGGCCGTGGCTGTACAGCTATACCTCCTGAGCCGCTGACGCACCACGTGCTCGCCGCCGGAGGCGGCGGCCCTGCGGCCCGTCCAGACCTGCACAGGCAGGTCTGGCCCTGCGGGCCTCAGCTCTCTCTCTTTGCGAGGGGGGGGACGACGCCAGTGCCCGGTGCAAGCCCGGGCACGGCGTTCGCTGGATGGGCCTGCTCCGCGGCCTTCCGGGCTTGCTCCCTTTCGCTTCGCGAGAAGGTTGGGGTGCTGGCTGCTTCGCCGAAGCTGATTGGGCGCGTGGGGCCAGCAGCGGCGCGCGCCGCATGGTCGTGGCAAGGCCCCAGTTCTTCAAGAGAAATCTGGCTCCAGCCCTTGTCCGACGGCTGCTGCCAGCTATCGATTCCATAGTTGCATCGGCCGTCATGGGCTTTGCGGAGGGTGCATGCCGGCGTCCGGCGGCTGTGTTTCAATCGCCCGCAACCTCCTTCAACGAGAGCACCGACCATGAGCGCCAAGCCCCTGCGCATTGACTTCGTTTCCGATATCGCCTGCCCCTGGTGCGCCGTGGGGCTGTCTGCGCTGGAGCAGGCGCTGGCGCGCAGTGCGGATGCCGTGCAGGCCAGCGTGCACCTGCAGCCGTTCGAGCTCAACCCGCAGATGCCACCGGGCGGGCAGGACGTGGGCGAGCACCTGGCCGCCAAGTACGGCTCCACGCCCGAGCAGCAGACGCAGATCCGCGACACCATCCGCCAGCGCGGCGCCGAGGCCGGCTTCGCCTTCCACCCGGAAGGGCGCGGCCGCATCTACAACACCTTCGACGGCCACCGCCTGCTGCACTGGGCCGGACTGCAGGGCGAGGCGCAGCAGCGCGCCCTGAAGCGCGAGCTGCTGGCCGCCTACCACGGCCGTGCCGAGGTGATCGAATCGCACGACGTGCTGCAGCGCGCCGCCGAGGCTGCCGGGCTGGACGGCGCCGCCGCCCGCGCGGTGCTGGACAGCGGCCAGTACGCCGACGAGGTGCGCGCCGCCGAGCAGACCTGGCTGCAGGCCGGCATCCATTCGGTGCCTTCGGTGGTGGTCAACCAGCGCTACCTGATCTCCGGCGGCCAGCCGGCCGAGGTGTTCGAGCAGGCGCTGCGCAAGATCGCGCACGAGGCCTGAGCGCGCACGGTCCGGGGTGCTGCGCCAAGGCAAGAATCCGAAAGAAATCGGCCTCTGGCCCTTGGCAGGCGGGCGCAGGCAGCTCTTCAATTCGTAGCAGATGTCGGCGGCGCGAAGGCCGCCGGCTCAGGTGCGTGAGGACACTCCGCCATCGCGTACGAGCGCGTGCGCATCGCGTCCGCAGGCCGCCACGCCGGGCTGGCAGCGGGGCAGGGCGCCGGCGCCCAGGGCGTACAGCGCGTCCAGGTCGCCACGCCGTTCGGTGGCGGCCAGCAGATCGGCCAGGGCGTCCAATGCTCCCGAATCAGGAGCTGCCTGCGCCAGCCCCAAGCCGTCTGGCGGCCCGGTGAACACGTTGAACTTGGTGAGCAGCTTCTGATCGTCGGCGTGCGGCGCGCGGCCCAGGCGTTGCAGGAAGGCAGTGAACGCGGGGTGGCGGCCGGCGGTGGCCTGCAGCCAGTCCCAGCGGTTGCACTGGCCGTAGGTCTTGAAGTTGCCTTCGCCCATGCCGCAGGGGAACATGTTGGCGTTCAGCAGGGCCAGTTCGTCCAGCACCTGCGCCTCGCTCCAGCCGGCGGCCAGCCGTTCGTCGATGCGGGTGAAGATGTCCACCGGCTGCGTGCCGAAGTCGTGGTCGTTCTCGATCGGCAGCACCGGCGCCGGCTCCGGCAGGCCGCCCAGTCTGGCGCGCGTCAGGCGCCACTGGTTGAGCCAGGCGTGCGCCTCGCCCAGCTCGCGCGAGCGTGCGTAGGCATGCGCGCTGGCAAAGCTTTCGGGCGGCTGCCACTGCTCGGGGCAGAACAGCGCATGGCCCAGCTCGTGCGCCAGCGATCCATAGCTCGCGTGCGGGTGCGCCTGCGGCACGGGCGGCACGTAGAAGCGGATCAGGCCGGGCATGCCGTTGGCGCCGGAGAAGGCGGCATCGACCCGCTCGATGCGCCCGCCGCCTTCGGCAAAGCGTCGCAGCTGATCGGCCATGGCCGGCGTGCCCTGCACGGCGTCGAGCTCGGCTTCGGCAAAGCCCGCATCGCGCAGCGCCGCCAGCGGCAGGCCGCGATGGGGGCCGAAGAAGGCGTTGCGCAGGGTGGCGGCCAGGCTCATCGTGCAAGCATGCCACGCATCCGGGCGCGGCGGCGCGGCGCGCAGCACGCCGTCGGGTGCCCGCCCATAATCGGTTTCGCACCGGATCGCCTTTGATCGCCAGGAGCCGTTCGGGCTGAGTTTGCCGGAGCCTTGCGTGGCGCTTCGACAAGCTCAGCCCGAACGGTTGCATGGCGTCGAAGACGGATCGACATCCAGATCAGCCAAGGAGACACCCCATGCCAGCGCGCCTTTCCACCATTGCCTGGGCCTGCGCCCTGTTCGCGGCCGCGGCGGCGCTGCCCGCCCGGGCCGCCGACACCGGCGACCTGCCCTGCAAGACCACGCAGGAGTGCAACGAGCAGGCCGCGAAGATCGGCGCTGGCGGTGCCGCCGCCAGGCCCAAGGCCCAGCCCGGCAAGGGGCCGGTGCACGACCAGTTCTACTGGGTGAACAAGATCAACAAGGCCTCGGCCGTGATGCTGGTGGAGAAGGGCATCTTCACCCGCGCGCAGGGCGAGCTGATGGCCAGGGGCGTGGCGCACGCCATCCGCCAGGCTGAGGAGCCCGGCGGCAAGCGCCCGGCCGACGTGCTGCAGATCGAGCGCATCATGACCGACGATGCCGGCCCCGAGGTCTCGATCATCCACGCCGGCCGCAGCCGGCAGGACATGTACGCCACCTACCGCGGCGCCGTGCTGCGCGACGAGACGCTGGCCTTCGCCGACGCGCTGCTCAAACTGCGCCAGCGCATGCTGGCCCTGGCCGCCGACCACGTGGAAACGCTGATGCCGGCCTACACCAACGGCGTGCAGGCCGTGCCCATCACCCTGGGCCACTACCTGTTGGCCTACGAGGCGGCGTTCCAGCGCGACCAGCAGCGCGCGCAGGAAGCGTACGCGCGCCTGAACCGCTCGCCCATGGGCGCGGGCGTGCTCTCCAACTCCATCTGGCCGCTGGACCGCGAGCGCATGGCGCAGCTGCTGGGCTTCGACGGCATCATCGAAAACTCGCTCGACGCCAACCAGGTCGCGCCGTTCGACCAGCAGATGGAAGCCGCCGGCATTGCCGAATCCAGCGCCATCCGCGTGGGGGCGCTCATGCAGGATCTGCACACGCAGTACCACCAGACCAGGCCCTGGCTGCTGCTGCAGGAAGGCTCCACCTACACCAGCAGTTCCATGCCGCAAAAGCGCAACCCCGGCCTCATCATGCGCGCCCGCATGGCCGCGAGCGACGTGGTGGGTCTGGCGCAGGCAGCGGCGATCCGCGCGCACAACGTGACCACCGGCATGGTCGATTACAAGTCCGAGGTGGACGAGCTCGGCGTGCTCACCAAGGCCGCCAGCATGGCCCAGGCCGCCGACACGGTGTTCGGCGCCCTGGTGGTCGACAAGCAGCGCGCGGAGGAAGAGCTGAACAGCGACTGGACTTCCACCATGAACCTGGCCGAGCTGCTGCTCAAGGAGCACGGCATCCCCTTCCGCGCGGGCCACGGCTTCGCGTCGGATCTGGTCAGCTACTCGCGCCCGCGCAACCTCACGCCGTCCGACCTGCCGTTCTACGTTGTCCAGGGCACGTTCACGCAGACGCTGAAGCGGTTCGGCCTGCCGGATCAGCCCTTCCCGCTGACCGAGGCGCAGTTCCGCGAGCGCATGACCCCTGGCTGGATCGTCGCCCACACCCAGGGCATCGGTGGCCCGCAACCAGACGAGGTGCGCCGCATGCTGGCCGAAGCCCAGAAGCGCCTGCAGGCCGACCAGGCCTGGATGCAGCAGCGCCGCGCCAGGCTGCAGCAGGCCGACACCGCGCTGGACCAGGCCTTCGCCAGGCTGCTGCCGGCGGGTGGCGCGCGCTGAGAGAGCCGGCGGCTTTGGCATGATTCTGGCCGCTGGCCCATGTCTGACGGGCGCAGGCAGCTATCGTTGAAATAGCAAATCCAACGCTCCAGCCGCAGGTCAACGCCGGGCGAAGCACTGCCAGGCGGGTGTGCGGTCGACCATCGAGGCCACGTCGGTCGCGGTGGGGAAGATCGAGACCTCGGCGTCGTCCACCAGGCACAGGTAGTTACCACCCTGCACCCCGCTGGTCAGGTAACGGCGGCCGTTGGAGGTCTGCACCCAGCCCCAGCCGGCCACCACGTTGCCAGCCACGCCCGCGCGGGTCAGCGTGATGGTGAAAAAGGGATCGGGCTCGACGCGGATGGTGCCGGTGCCGGCGCAGGTGGCGTTGTCGAAATGCACGTTGCTGCCCGACCAGACCACGGCATCGTCCGCCGCCTGCGTGAAGCGGTAAAGCACCCTGGAGCTGTGGGTGCTGGTCCAGCGGATGCAGTTGTTCTGCATCCAGTCGCCCAGCAGGCTGGCGACGCCGGTGGCGGGTGTGGGCGCGGGTGCCGGTGAAGGCGCCGGCGAGGGCGCGGGGCTGGGCGATGGAGACGGTGACGGCGATGGTGCTGGCGAAGGTACCGGTGAAGGGGCGGGCGAAGGCGAAGGCGCCGGCGTGGGGGCAGGCGCCGGCGTTGCAGCGCAGACCACCTGCACGTCGCTGACATCGGCATTCGCGGTGCCGGCGCCGCCCGTCACCGCGCAGGTCTGGCCCCGCGGCGCGGCGCTCACGCTCACGGCGTAGGGCTGCCCTTGTTCGATCAGGAACGGGAAGGCGAAGGCGCCGTCGGCCTGCATGCGCAGGTCATCGGCACCGTTGTTCTGCAGCGTCACGCTGGTGCCGCCGGCCAGGCCCGACAGCGTGCCGCCGATGCGGTAGCGCGCCACCGGCGGGCCGTCGCCACCATCGCCGCCGCAGCCGAGCAGCAGGGCGCTTCCGAACAGGGCCGTGACCAGGGTGGAGGTGGTGGCGGTGGCGGTGGCGGTGATGGGGGTGATGGGGGTGATGGCGGGTTCGCGCATGGGCTGTCCTTGGTGGGCGGGGTGATGTGAAACGGGTGCTGGCGAGCGAAGCCCGGCCCCGTGCCGTTCCGCGCCACGTTGGCAATGGGTGGGGATGGAAGGGAGGGCGGGCGCGCCTTGGGCGGGCCGCCGCCGGCCGGCGTCAGCCCGGGCCTGGCGGGTGGAGGGGCTTGCTGGCCACGATGAACAACCGCCAATCGTGGCCGCGCGTGCCGTGGCGCTCCACGGCCTCGATCCGCAGGCCCTGGCGCTCCATGGCGGCGCGCAGGTCGGCCTCGCCGAAGCTGGCCACCCGCGGCGCGCGGCCCAGCGCGCGCATCAGCGGTACCATCAGATGGGGAATCAGCGGGTTCATCTCCGCCAGGCAGGGCGTCTTGGAAACCAGCAGGCCGCCGGGCTTCAGCAGCCTCGAGACATGGGCCAGCGTGGCGTCCAGCCGGTCGACGAGGTGCAGCAGGTTGAAGGCCAGCACGCGGTCGAACGCCCCGTCGGGCAGCGCCGGCGCGTCGGCGCTCGCCACGGCGAAGCGCAGTTGTGGCGCCGGCTGTGCCGCCTGCCTGGCCTGCGCGATGGCAATCATCGCCGGCGAGACGTCTGTCGCCAGCATCCGGCCGACGGCGGGCGCCAGGCGCAGCGCCGTGTTGCCCGTGCCGCATCCCAGCTCGAGCACCTCGTGGCCGGGCGCCAGCAGCCCCTGCACGCGCCGCAGCGTGGCTTCGTAGCCCGCCATGTCGGCGATCGGTTCCGTGGCGTAGCGGCGGGCTATCCGGTCCCAGAAGCGTGCCTGATGGGCGCCCGTGGCAGGCCCAGTGGGCACCGGATCGATGAGCGGGGTGCTGGTGGAGGCTGGCATGAAAAAAGGAGCAGGAAGCTGAGTCCGATGAGGATGAGGCCGATGGTATCCATATGCTTAAATGCATGGAATATGGCCAATCAGTATTAGGTATATGCAAAAAAGCATGAATTCCATCGACTGGAACCACCTCAGGGCGTTTCTGGAGACGGCGGAAACCGGCTCGCTGTCGGCGGCGGCGCGCAAGCTGGGCCTGACCCAGCCGACCCTGAGCCGGCAGGTGGCCGCGGCCGAGGCCTCCGTGGGCGTCACGCTGTTCGAGCGTGTGGGCAAGAAGATGGTCTTGACGGCCACCGGGCTGGCGCTGCTCGACCACGCCCGCGGCATGGGTGCCGCGGCCGACAGCCTGTGGCTGGCCGCGGCCGGGCGCGCCGAGGCCGTCGAAGGGGTGGTGACGGTGTCGGCGACCGACGGCGTGGCGGCCTGCCTGCTGCCCGCCCTGCTGGCGCATATCCAGACCCGGGAGCCGGGCATCCGGGTCGAACTGGTTTCGACCGACGCCCTGAGCGATCTGCGGCGCCGCGAGGCCGACATCGCCGTGCGCCACGTGGATCCCGAGCAGCCGGATCTGATCGCGCGCCGGGTGCGGCAGGCCACGGCAGGCTTCTACGCCTCACAGGCCTGGATCGAACGCCACGGCCATCCACGCAGCCCGGCCGAAGCCACGCGCCACAGGTTTATCGGCGCCGACCGTTCAGGCCGCTACCTCGGCATGCTGCGCGAGTTCGGCCTGGCCTTGAGCGAAGACCATTTCAGCTGCTATGCCGAGAGCAACCTGGTGGCCATCAGGCTGGCGGCGGCAGGCCTGGGCATTGTCGCGACGATGGAAGAGGCGGCGCGCCAGGCGCCGGGCCTGGTGCGGGTGCTGGAGGATGTGCCGCCCATCGAGTTTCCCTTCTGGCTCGTCACGCACCGCGAACTGCGCACATCGCGCCGCATCCGCGTGGTGTTTGACCTGCTGGCCGACGGGCTGGCCGCTGGCGCGCCTGCCTGACGACTCCTCGCAGGCAGGTGCACGGCGCCGTTCATGAATGATTTTGGCCGCCAGCCCATGCGTGGCGGGCGCAGGCAGCTATCGTGGGTATAGCAATCCAGGCCGCCGCCGGCACCAGCCTGCGCAGCCTGCGGAGGTTCTGCCACAGCACCGCCCGGGGCAGCGCCATCATCGCCATCAAGCCTGCCAGACCCCGAAGCCGGCCGAGCGCAGGTCGATGCCGATCTCCACCTCGCGCTCGGCCGCCTCGTCGTGGCGCATGGGGTTGAAGCCTTCGTACAGGTCGGGCAGCAGGCGCAGGCCGTACTTCAGCACGAAGGCGTTGGCCTGGATGCCGGCCTTGTGGCGGTCGAAGCGCACGTCCGGGTCCAGCCCCGTCATGCCCACGTACACGCAGGGCCTGCCCTCCACGTAGCCCGGGTTGCAGCGCGCGAACTTCGGCTCCCGCAGCACGTCCTTCGACAGCTCGATCACGTAGACGTGGTGGTGGGGGCGGCGGGGCATGGTGGCGGCTGATTCGCGCTGTGGCCGGAACGCGACATTTTGACCATTCAATCAGGCTGCGGCCCTTGCATAGAAAGCGCAGGCAGCTATCACGTTGGTAGCGTTCGGGCTGCGGAAGTGCGGGTCTTGTAGATCTTCGTCCGGCAGCCGCGTGGGCCGTAATTGGGGCAGCCCCAGAACTTCTGGCCGCGTGGTTCGACCATCTTCACGCCGCAACTCGGGCAGGTTGGCCGCCAGTATTCGCCTTCAAGCGCGGTGGCCAGCAGGGCTGCCTGCTGCTCGGGCGTGCGGCTGGCGATCAGCTTGAGCAGGCTCTCGCCGTCCTGCGCGTTGATGCCGTTGGCCTTTGCGAAAGCCAGTGCGTCCGAGGTGAAGCGCGAGGTGGTAGCGTAGGTGCCCCGCTTCAGCCCGTGCGACGCCATCACGCCGAAGAACTCACGCATCGCGGACACGGGCACCTGCCTGCCTTGCCAGTGCTTGCACTGCACCACGCTCACCGGCCCCTGGGCGTGACGCGAATGGAGCCACACATCCACGCCGCCGTCGGGCCCGTGGGACTGTGCGCGCGTCGTGAAGCCGGCCTGCGCGAACAACTGTTCCACCACCGCCTCGAACCGGCGCCACTCGATGACGGCGAAGACCTCGGGGCCCCAGCGGGTCGGTGCCTGGGGTAGGGCCGATTCGGCGGGCGCGGCGGTGGCCTGGGCGGCGACAGGCGCGGCGCTGCCTTCGGCCCTCAGCACCTCACGGGCGGCGTTGGCGTCGTAGGCGACCTTCAGCGTCGGCTCGCGGCGCTCCGGCCGTGGCGCGGCGGCAGGTATCTCTGTCGTGCGCCGCGCCGCCAGCCAGCGCGGCAGGGCTTGAGCGAGCAGCAACAGGCCACCCACGCCCATCAGCAACAGGCTGGACGTGCGCAGGGCGGGTGCCAGACCCTTGAGCAGGGGCGACACGCCGCCCGCGAACCAGCCGAACACCAGCAGGCCCACGCCCATTCCCAACAGGCGGATGCCGGTTTCCCGCAGCGGGTCGCGTCGTTTGCGTCGGGCCATGAGCGAGTGTCGGAAGGTTCAGCTCAAGTCAGGGGGCGGGGCACGGAAGACGGTGGGCAGGGCATCGCGCCTCAAGCCACCGTCACACCCTTCCAGAACGCCACGCGGCCGCGCACCTGTTCGGCTTCGGGTTTCGGGTCGGGGTAGTACCAGACGGCGTCGGGGTTCATCTCCCCGTCCACCAGCAGCGAGTAGTAGCTGGCCTGGCCTTTCCAGGCGCAGGTGGTCTTGTGGTTGCTGAAGGTGACGTACTCGCGGCGCAGCGAGCTTTCCGGGAAGTAGGCGTTGCCTTCGACCAGGACGATGTCGTCGCTTTCGGCGATCACGGTGTTTTTCCAGGTGGCTTTCATGGGGGACTCGTGGGCAGTGGCAGTGGGGTGGTCAAGCCCCGATGCTACCGCCCGCGCCCGGTGGCCTGCGCCGGGTCAGCCCGGCTGCCCCGGCACCAGCACCGCCGCGCCCTGGAAGCGGCCGTGGCGCAAATCGTCCATGGCCTGGTCGGCGGCCTGCAGGGGGTAGGTGCGGGTGTGGACCTGCAGCGGGGGCAGGGTCTGCAGGGCGGCGAAGAACTCGCGCGCGTCGGCGCGGGTGAGGTTGGCCACCGACAGGATCTGCCGCTCTTCCCACAGCAGCGCATAGGGGAAGGCGGGGATGTCGCTCATGTGGATGCCGCCGCACACCACGCGGCCGCCCTTGCGCACGGCCTTCAGCGCCAGCGGCACCAGCGCGCCCACCGGGGCGAAGAGGATGGCGGCGTCCAGCGGCTCGGGCGGGGTTTGCCCGGAATCGCCCGCCCATGCGCAGCCCAGCGCCAGCGCGTGCTGCTGGGCGGCCGTGTCGCCCGCGCGGGTGAAGGCGTAGACGCGCCGGCCCTGGGCGATGGCCACCTGCGCGATCAGGTGCGCGGCGGCGCCAAAGCCGTACAGGCCGAGCACCCGCGCGTCGTCGCCCGCCATGCGCAGGGATCGCCAGCCGATCAGCCCTGCGCACAGCAGCGGGGCGGCGGTGGCATCGTCCAGCGCCAGGTGGTCGAGCGGCACGCAGAAGCTGGCGTTGGCCACCACGTGGGTGGCAAAGCCGCCGTCGCGCGTGCAGCCGGTGAATTCGGGCGCGTCGCACAAATTCTCTTGCCCGGCCAGGCAGTAGCGGCAGCGGCCGCAGCAGCCGCCCAGCCAGGGCACGCCCACGCGCTGGCCCAGGCGCAGCGCCTGCACGCCGGCGCCCAGCGCCTCCACCGTGCCCACGATCTCGTGCCCCGGCACCACCGGCCAGCGGGCCATGGGCAAATCGCCATCCTGCAGGTGCAGATCGGTGCGGCACACGGCGCAGGCGCGCACCCGCAACCGCACCTGGCCAGCGCCCGGCTCCGGCAGCGGGCGCTGCTCGGCCTGCAGCGCCTGCCGCGCGCCGCGCAACACCATGGCGAGGGATTTTTCGGGGTGGTCGGTCATGGAGGACGGGTGCACAATGCCTGGGAGTTCAACGGATTTTCAGCCTCCGCCCCTCGTGTGGCAAGCGCGGGCAGCTATTTTTCCAGTAGCATCTGCCTGCGCCTCGGGGGATGCGTGTGGGCGCCTGGGTACCTGGCCCGGTCATGTACGGGTTGGAACAGCAAAGGCGAACCACAAAACCCTTTACCCGCAACTTTTCGCCTTGGCTGACGGCACTGATTTCGTGTAAAACAAACCGTGACCAATGCCTTCAGGCGTTCTGGAGTTCCAAGCATGCGTTCAGGTTTCAGGTTCGTATTTCTCGCGGCAACGGCGGCCTTGTCGCACGCAGCGGCGGCGGCCATCGTCACGCCGGCGGCCCTGAACGGCTGGTCTGGCACTGCCTCCGGTGCGAGCACCACGGCCATTACCACCACCTTTCCCAACGCTGGCGACGGCTCGGCTGAGATCACGCTGAACGACGGCACGGGCGAGGTGGACTGGTCCTACACGCTTCCTACGCCCGTGGCGCTGTCGACCTTTACCAGCGGCAGCTACGACTGGTGGCGTGACAGCGCCAGCACCAACCCCGCCATCCAGGCACCCGCTTACGCGCTGTGGATCGACAACGACTGCAACGCGGCCACCACGGGGGATCAGGCCTACCTGGTGTACGAGCCCTATTACCAGACCACCGCCAACGCACCCACCAACCAGTGGGTGACCGAAACCGTCGCGCCGGCCAGCGTGGTCTGGCAGGCCGGTGGCGGTGTGCCGTGGAGTACCCAGCCCATTTCCGCGTACATGGCCGGCACGGCCACGGGTGGCACGGCCATCAACGGCAGCAGCTGCATCATCGGCGTGCTCGCCTTTGCAGGCTCCGGCTGGATAGGCATGTTCCATGGCGCCGTGGACAACGTGACCCTGTCGGCCGGTGGCACCGAGCTGGTCAACGCCAATTTCGAGACCGCGGCACCCGCCGATGCCGGCACTGTGGCCGTGCCCACCCTGGGTGAATGGGGGCTGGCGCTCACGGCGATGCTGCTGGGTGGGTTGGGCATCTGGCGCCGGCGGCCCGGCGCCCGCGGCTGATCCGTCGCCCGATAGCCCGTCAGCCTCCCGATAGCCCGCCGGTTCAATCGGTCAGCCGGCGTACCTGGTTGTGGTCGGGCGTGGCCAGTTCATGCAACAGCACGGCCAGGCAGTCGGCCAGGCCGTCTTCTTCTGTTGCGTCTCCGGGATGATGAAGCCTGCGTCGCGCCGCTGGCCCTCGTCGCCCAGCTCGTGCATCCGCCACCGCGCGCCCAGCCGCTCGACGCCGATGCGCTTTCTGCCGGACACGTTGAAGCGGATCGCGGTGGGCGAGGGGCTCTCTCTGGTCAGGCAGGGCAGAGGATTTTGAGCCTTTTCGGCCCTAAGGCCTTGCTCAGCAACCGCAGGCAGCTATTCAAAGCATAGCTATCCGCAGGCCGCCCCAGGCGGTTTCATCCGGCCTCGGCCGCCCGCCGCAAGGCTGCATCCACCTGCCGCGCCGCTTCGACCAGGCCGGCCACCAGGCGCTCGTCGATGTCGAGCAGCCCTTCGTACTCGCCCAGGTTGCGTGTGTTGTGGCACTTGTCCAGCACGCGCCACACCTCGGGGCCCAGGCCCAGCGTGTGGGGCAGCACCTGGAAGACGATGTAGCGCTGTCCGGGCCGCCAGCCCTTGCGCCGCAGGGCCGCCAGGCACAGCGCGTGGGCCGCGTTGTAGGCCAGGTCGAACCGGCTTTCGAGCGACAGCGCGGGGTTGGCCGCGTCCTGCAGGCGGGCGCGGCCGGTGCGCAGAAGGCCGGCGGTCTCGGCCGCGTCGGGCGGCTCTGCCTTGAGCGGCTTGCCGGGGCCGCTCAGGTTTTGAAGCGGGTCAGCTGCCATGCGCAAGCAGGGCCTCGTCGCCCAGCAGCCAGATGCGTGGCTGCTGCAGCACGCGGGTGATGAAGGCCTGGTCCTGCGCCAGCCGGCGTGTCAGCTCGGCCCGGGTGTACAGCGTGGGGTTGATCCTGCGGCCCAGCGTTTGCGCCGCGCCTTCCAGCGCATTGAACACCTCGGCGTAGCTGGCCGAGTCGCTGACGATCAGCACGTCCACGTCGCTCTGCGCCGTGTCTTCCTTCCGCGCCACCGAGCCATAGACAAAAGCCGCCGCCAGCTGCCCGGCCAGCGGCTCCAGCGCGGCGCGCAGCACATCGGCCAGCCCCACCGTCTTGAGCACCAGTCCGCGCAGTTCGCTGAAGATGGGGGAGGCGGCGTTGGCCTGGTAGTGCTTCTGGTTGCCCTGCTCGCGCACCGTGATCAGGCCCGCGGCCAGCAGGCTGGCCAGCTCGCGCTGCACCGCACCCGTGCCCGAGCGCGCCCGCGCAATCACCTCGTTGGCATAGAAGCTCCGGGCCGGCGCCCCGAACAGCACCGCCAGCACGCGCTGGCGCACGGCGGGGAAGAGGGCATCGGCCATGCTGGACATGGCGCCCAGTTTATACCCATATTGGGGTTGATAAAACCCATATTGGGTTTGCCAAGTCCAGGGAACTGCAGGGTGGTGGTCATATGCCCCATCAACCCGCTCGGGCGAGTCAGACTGTGTCACCCGCGCTCGTACCCGAGCGCACGCGGGGCGCGGAAAGCCTGCGGCCCGCCGAAGCACTGGCGCGCAGCGGCGCCTGAGCGGCTGAAAGTTCAGAGCCTTTTCGGCCTCCAGCCCTTGCGTGGCGGGCGCAGGCAGCTATTTAAAGCATAGCTTTCGCAGCGCCCAGGCCGCCGCATCAGTTGCGCGGGGGCGGGCCTTTTGGCATGTCGTTGGGGCGGGCGGCCAGGCGGCCGTCGGGGCCTTTGGCGCAGGTGGCGGCGATCTGCCGGCCGTCGGGCGTGGTCATGGTCACGGCGGCGCCTTCGGCCTTGCCCTGGCAGGCCGTGTAGGCCTCTGGCGGCGGCCCCATGGGGCGCGCGCCCTGGTTGCCGCCCGGTTGCGGCTGGGCCAGGCAGCCAGCGGCCACCACGGATAGAGCCAGGCCCGTGGCGGCGTGGCGGAGCGTGTTGCGTGCAATCATGAAAAGCCGATCCTCTCTCTGTGGGTTGCGAAACGCCGCCAGCGTAGGCGCGCCATGTCATCGGCTGATGGCCGGCTTGTAAATTTGGCTGAACGCGGGGCGTTTCAGGGCACACGGCCCTGGGGCACGATGCAGGCGCAGCGGGCAAAGGCGCGTTGCGCAGCAGCTGGCGGGTGCGGCTGAAGATTCAGAGACTTTTTGGCCTCTGGACCAATGGTGGCGGGCGCAGGCAGCTATTCAAAGCGTAGCGATCTGCGGGTGTGGGCAGGCGGCGGCAGCGCCCCCAGACGCCCGTCGCGTGGCCTGCCGGGGCGCGCCGCCGCGCCGGCGGCTCAAAGCCAGGTCTGCCCCGGCCCCGGGCTGGTCTGGATGGTGAAATCCGGCGTGCCGCCAAGGATGAAGGCGCCCAGCACCAGGCTCAGCAGCGCCATGAAGATGCTGGCCCAGAAGGCCGTCCAGAAGCCATCCAGGTGAAAGCCCTGCACCAGCTTGGCCACCAGCATCAGCACCAGCGCGTTGATCACCAGCAGAAAGAGCCCGAAGGTCAGCAGCGTGAGCGGCAGCGTCAGCACCACCAGCAACGGCCGCACCACCGCGTTGGCCAACCCCAGCAGCAAGGCCGCCACCACCAGCGCGCTGGTGCTGCCAAAGCGCAGCCCCTTGAACACGTGGCTGGCTACCCAGAGCCCGAACGCGGTGATGGCCCAGTGGAGGAGGAAGGGGGTCAGGTTGGCAAGCATGGGTTGAAAGTAGTCGGCGGCCGGTGGCCGCTCATACCGGGCGCGCCTCGGCCAGCACCTGCTCGCGGTAGCGCTGCGGCAGATCCTTGGGCGTCAGCACATCCACGCGCAGGCCGGTGAGTTGCTCCAGCTCGTCCTGCAAGCCGCCCAGATCGAACAGCGTGATGCCGGGCAGGGCGTCCACCAGCAGGTCCAGATCGCTGCCCTCGGTATCCCGGCCGTGCAGCACAGAGCCGAACACGCGCAGATTGCTCACGCGGTAGCGCCGGGCGACGCTGCAAACGGCGTCCCGGTGCTGGGCGAGGGCTTGGGAAGGGCGCATGGGCGGAGTGTAGCGGCCTGCCGCAGGGCCAGCAGCCCCGCCACTCAAGGCCAGCAGCGGCAATCCTGTTGCCCCCAACGGCGGCCGATCCCGTGCGTTTGGGCATTAGTACCGTTTATTTACATCGATTACCGTGCATCATCGGCTCAAGAAAAGCTGACGAATACCGCATGGCGACCCTGATACCAGCTCTTGGCAGTTGTGTTTCCACGACAGTATCAAGGTGATGACGCTGCACGTCAGCAAAGGGCTGGAGTTCCCGGTGGTGGCGCTGGTCGGCGCCGGGCGCATGCCCGCCGAGGGCGAAGACGAGCGCAAGGAGGCGCGGCTGTTCTATGTGGGGGCTACGCGGGCGATGCAGCGGTTGGTGATTGGGGCGAGTGGGGGTGGGAAGTTTGCTGCGCGCCTGTAGGCTGAAGGCAAGACTTGACCCCGATCCTGCGGCTCTGACGCCGTTCCTGTTAGTACCCGTTTCAAGCAATTATTATCAGTAAGAATTCATCATCGACGAATCGAAAGTAGGGAAAGATTAAATGGAACATACCGCACATAACCCAGATCAGCACATGTTTGGATTGCGCCAAATCGCGACAAACGGGAAAAAGCGAATTGGACTTTTGTTAGGTGCAGGCGCGCCGGTGAGTATTGACGTTGGAAGCGATGGTCAATGGAAACCGCTTATTCCAAACATCGCAGGCCTTGAAGTAATTGTGCTGGATAAGCTAACTGCACCGCATAGGGAAGTTTATGGTCAGATAAGGGAGGTCATTCCAAATTCGAACTTGGAGAAAATTCTCTCGAGGATTCGAATGCTGGCCGAAGTCGTAGGAACAAGCAAAATCTTCGGATACACCGAGACGGAATTCTTAGATTTATCAACATGTATCTGCAACGCAATCCGAGATGTGGTTGGTCAAGAGCTGCCGATGTCTCCTAATCCTTATTCCGAAGTAGTTGCCTGGATAAATGGAATTAACCGTAAGTACGGCGTGGAGGTTTTTACGACTAACTACGACCTACTCTTCGAAACAGCTTTAGAAAGATCAAAGACGCCGTACTTTGATGGCTTCAGCGGATCAAAGAACGCTTTTTTCGATCCTTCCAGTATTTCCAATAATGACTTGCCTCCAAGATGGGTACGCCTATGGAAACTCCACGGCTCAATAGGCTGGGAAAGCAATGCGGCTGGCGAAGTCGTACGGGTTCCAAATTCCAAAAATGCGAATATGGTTTATCCGTCGCACATTAAGTATGACCAAACACAGGCGGCGCCATTTTCTTCACTCTTTGAGCGACTCAAAGACTTCTTAATGGAGCCGGACTCATTTTTGATGTCAAGTGGATTTTCGTTTGCTGATGCGCATATATCGTCAAAGATACTGGAGTGCTTGCTCGCAAATCCCTCCTCCGCTCTTTTTGCATTTCAATTTGGAACGCTTGATCAAGAAAAGCACGTTACAGAACTGGCAATGAAATGTCCTGGCATCAGCGTGTTTTGTAGCGACGGTGCAATCATCAATGGCATACAAGCGAAATGGAAGATAGGTACGCCACCATCAAAAAATTGGCATGAAATAAGAGCGGAGTACTACAAAGAGAATAAATTCCTCCTTGGTGACTTCAAGAAATTGGCTAGATTTCTCGCAATGGCTGGCAGTGACATATCTCAGGATGCGGCTACTGAGCCAGGGGTGGTGTCAGCACTATGAACGCTCTACCTACGTTGCTCGGAGTCGTCACCGGAGTCTCCAGCTCATCCGTCTCAGTTGATCTCGCCATTTCTGTTGAATCGGGAATCGTAGTCTTGGAGGGGCGGAACTATCGGATAGGTCAAGTGGGAAGTTTTGTGAAAATTCCACTTGGATACAATCACTTATACGGGGTTATCTCTGAATCAAATGAATCATCGACAGTTGATGTGGAATTAGGTTTATCAAGGGATCGAAAATGGATAAAGGTAGAACTAGTTGGAGAGTCACTTGGTGATTCATTTGATCGGGGAATTAGTGAATACCCCAGCATTGGTGACCAAGTTCACTTTGTCGTTGATAGCGACTTAAAAAACATCTTCAAAAGAACCTCCCAAAGTCAGTTCGATGTAGGTCGTCTTTCCAGCTCTGAAGGTATTGGTGTCAGCCTTGATTTAGACAAATTGATTTCAAGGCATTCCGCAATTCTTGGATCTACCGGATCAGGCAAGTCAACAAGTACCGCTAGCTTGCTTAGATCAATGGTTCTGCGCGATGAGAAAGTCGCATTTCCTTCAGCAAGAATTCTTCTCGTAGACATACACGGTGAATATGCATCTGCGCTGAAAGACATTGCGAAAGTATTTTCTGTATTGCCTTCAGATGACAATCAGCTATATATACCGTATTGGTGCGTTTCTCCAGACAAGCTTCTTGAGTTTCTTTGCAATAGTCCAAACGAGTCTCAGAAGTCCCAATTTTTGGACAAAACTGTTGAGGAAAAGAAGGGGGCGATTCCCGCAAATTCCATTGCAGGTATTGATCAAAACAAGGTTACCAGCACCACCCCACTTCCGTACCGCCTGAAGAAAATTTGGTATGACTTGTCTTATGACGATGGAGTAAATTGGCAAGACAACAACATGACTACGCCTGCCTACGTCGTTGGCGGGGAAGGAGATTTTTCAAACCTTGTTGCTCCAAAGTTTCTTCCTCCTGGATCAGGTCAATCGCTACCAAAGAAAGGTGGCTCGGGAGCGATGAAAAGACAACTAGAAATGATGAAGTCTCGATTAGTTGATACTCAGTATTCATTTCTGCTTGAGCCTGGACCATGGAACTCCGATTCCGATGGAAAAGTAGATAAGGACCTAGACGCGTTACTTGAGGGGTGGATTGGTCACGATAAGCCAATCACAATTTTTGATTTATCAGGAATGCCCTCTGCACGTCTTAGCCTATTGCTTGGTTCAGTCTTGGATCTAATTTTTGAAGCTGCGATATGGGGGAGAAACCTTTATGAAGGTATGCGCCATCGACCACTTTTGGTTGTACTTGAAGAGGCTCATCGATACCTAGGGAAAAGCGAACCTGGACTTGCAAAAGAAATGGTCCAGAGAATTGCCAAAGAAGGCCGAAAATTTGGTGTCGGTGCAATGATTGTCAGTCAGCGCCCCTCGGAAATTGACGAAACCATCTTGTCCCAATGTGGCACCATAATTTCCATGAGAATTAACAACTCAACTGATCGAGGAATCGTTAAAGCAGCAATGTCTGAGGGACTTGCTGGAATCATTGATTCGTTGCCGGTATTGCGAACTGGGGAGGCAATCATCGTTGGAGAAGCAGCACAATTGCCCACACGCTGTCGATTCAATATGCTCCCTGATGACAAATATCCAACTAGTGGCGACCCTAAAATCGCTGAGCGATGGAATGATCCACTCCACGAAGAAACCTACGCAGATTTAGTTGCCGCATGGCGAAATCAGGAAACGAAGAAGAAGGATTGATATGCAACGCGAACCAGTAAGCTCTTCCAACCTTGCCTCCGTGGGCTATGACCCGACAACTTGCACACTCGAAGTTGAGTTCAATTCGGGGCGTGTTTATCAGTACTTTGATGTGCCAGAATACATTCATCAAGAATTGATGTCTGCAGGTTCAGTTGGGTCGTATTTTTCGAGGTCAATAAGAAATTCATTCGCTTGTTCAGAGGTATAGCAATCGATCAAAAGCGGAAACACGGACATGCACGAAATCATCTGCCCCCACTGCGGCAAAGCCTTCAAGATCGACGAGGCGGGGTATGCCGACATCCTCAAGCAAGTGCGCGATGGCGAGTTTGAGCAGCAGCTGCACGAGAGGCTGGAGCTGGCCGAGCGGGAAAAGCGCGACGCGATTGCCTTGGCCAAGGCTGAGGTGACCAATGCGCTGCAAAAGGCTGCGGCTGCCAAAGACACCCAGATTCAGGCGCTGAAAGCCCAGCTGGACGCGGGCGAGGTGGAGCGCAAGCTGGCCGTCACCGAGGCCCTGGGCACGGTGAGCAAAGAGCGCGATGCGTTGGCGAATGAACTGGCCCAAGCGCGCAGCGCGCAGCAGGCTGCCGCCCAGTTGGCCGAGGCCAAGCTGGCTCACGCGCTGCAGGCCGAAGCCGCCCAAAAGGACGCCGAGATTCAGGCGCTGCAAGCCAAGCTGGCGGCCAGCGACGTGGCGCGCCAGTTGGCCGTGACGGAGGCCGTCAACCAGGCCGTGGGCGTGGTGGCCCAAGAGCGCGATGCCTTGAAGCATGACCTCAGCCTCATCACCGTCCAAAACCAGCTGGAAGAAAAAGCCATCAAGGAGCAATTTGCCTTGCAGTTGCGCGACCGGGAAGGCGAGATTGAGCGCCTGCGCGATATGAAGGCGCGGCTATCGACCAAGATGGTGGGCGAGACGCTGGAGCAGCACTGCGAGATTGAGTTCAACCGCATCCGTGCAGCCGCCTTTCAGCGCGCGCATTTTGAGAAAGACAACGATGCGCGTACCGGCAGCAAGGGCGACTACATCTTCCGTGAGGCGGACGAGAATGGCACCGAGATCGTTTCCATCATGTTTGAGATGAAGAACGAGAGCGATGAAACGGCCACCAAAAAGAAGAACGAAGACTTTCTGAAGGAGTTGGACAAGGACCGCACCGAGAAGGCGTGCGAATATGCGGTGCTGGTGTCGCTGCTTGAGCCGGAGAGCGAGCTGTACAACAGCGGCATCGTGGATGTGTCGCACCGTTACCCCAAGATGTATGTGGTGCGGCCACAGTTCTTTGTGCCGCTGATCACGCTCTTGCGCAATGCGGCGTTGAACTCGCTGAAATACAAGTCTGAGCTCGCGATGGTGCGCTCGCAGAACCTGGACATCACCAAGTTCGAGACCCAGCTTGACGAATTCAAAACGGCGTTTGGCCGCAACTGGCGCTTGGCGTCAGATGGGTTCGAGGAGGCCGTCAAGCGCATTGACGAGGCCATCAAGGACCTAGAGAAGACCAAGGAAGCGCTGCATAAGTCAGCGAACAATTTGCGCCTGGCCAACGACAAGGCCGAAGACCTGACGATCAAGAAGCTCACACGTGGCAACCCGACGATGGCGGCCAAGTTTGCGGAGTTGAAGGGGCCTGGGTAAACCTCTCGCTCCTGAACTTTGACCACCACGTTGGGCTTTGGGGAATTGGCATGTGTGGGCCAGCGTGGGGCTCTTATTTCTCCCAAGAATCCTTCAACCCAGTCACCCGGTTGAACACCACTTTCCCGTCCACGCCATGGTCTGCACGATCCGCCACAAAGTAGCCGTGCCGTTCAAACTGGAACTTCTGGTCGGGCTTGGCGGAGGCCAGTGACGGCTCCACGTAGGCCGTCACCACTTTCAGGCTGTCAGGGTTCAGCGCGTCCAGGAAGTTCTTGCCGCCCGCGTCGGGTTGCGGGTCGGTGAACAGGCGGTCGTGCAGGTGCGCTTGAGCCATTTCGCGAGCGGGGCGCACGTGCGTCAGTGCGTTGGGTTGAGGCACCCTATTTCCCCCACGAATCCCGCAACCCCGCAATCCGGTTGAACACCAGCGTGCCTCCCGGCTGGTGCTCCCGCCGGTCGGCCACAAAGTAGCCGTGGCGCTCGAACTGGAAGCGGTCTTCGGGCTGGGCCTTGGCCAGGGTGGGTTCGACGATGGCCTGCACGGTTTTCAGGCTGGCGGGGTTGAGGGCCATGAGGAAGTCCTTGCCGCCGGCGTCGGGCTGTTCTTCGGTGAACAGGCGGTCGTACAGGCGCACTTCGGCGGGCTGGCCGTCGGCGGCGCCGACCCAGGTGATGACGCCCTTGACCTTCACGCTGTCCGCGCCCGGGGTGCCGGATTTGGTGTCTTTGAGCAGTTTTGCCCTTACATGGCGGGCGCCGCCAGCTTCATCTTTGATAGCGCCCAGGCATTCGATGACGTAGCCGTATTTCAGGCGCACCTTGCTGCCGGGCACTGGGTTGCCATCTGCGCCCACGCTGGGGGGGAACAGGCGGAAGAAGCCCTTGGGCGGGGTTTCTTCGTAGTCGGTGCGCTCGATCCACACTTCGCGGCCCAGGCTGAAGTGGCGCTCGCCCATTTCGGGGTGGTGCGGGTGCACGGGGGCCGTGCAGGGTTCCAGGTGGTCTTCAGAGCCAAAGACTTCGGCCCAGTTCTCGATGACGAGCTTGAGCGGCTCCAGCACGGCCATGGCGCGGGGGGCGAGCGGGTCCAGCGTTTCGCGCAGGGCGGCGTCCAGGGCGGCGTAGTCTGTCCAGGCGTCGCCGCTCTTGGTGACGCCGGAGCGCTCGGCAAACAGGCGCAGCGCCTCGGGCGTGTAGCCGCGCCGGCGCAGGCCGGCCAGGGTGGGCATGCGGGGGTCGTCCCAGCCGCTCACGTGGCCTTCTTCGACCAGTTGGCGCAGCTTGCGCTTGCTGGTGACGACGTGGCCCACGTTGAGGCGGCCAAATTCGTACTGGCGCGGGGGCGGGGTGGTGAGCAGGCCGCCTTCGGCCAGGCGCTCCAGCAGCCAGTCGTAGAACGGCCGCTGGTCTTCAAATTCCAACGTGCAGATGCTGTGGGTGATTTGCTCCAGCGCGTCCTCGATGGGGTGCGCGTACGTGTACATGGGGTAGATGCACCACTTGTCGCCGGTGTTGTGGTGGGTGGCGCGGCGGATGCGGTAGATGGTGGGGTCGCGCATGTTGATGTTGGGCGACGCCATGTCGATTTTGGCGCGCAGCACCATGGCGCCATCCGCGTGCTGGCCGTCGCGCATTTCGCGGAAGCGGGCCAGGTTGTCGGCCGGGCTGCGGCTGCGGAAGGGGCTGTCGGTGCCGGGGGTGGTGAAGTCGCCCCGGTTGGCGCGCATCTGCTCGGGCGTCTGCTCGTCCACGTAGGCGTGGCCGGCTTCGATCAAATGTTCCGCCGCGCGGTACATGAAATCGAAGTAGTCGCTGGCGAAGTACTCATGCGGCTGCGCCACGCCGGGGTGGGCCGGGTCGTCGGCAAAGCGGTGGTCCCAGCCGAGCCACTGCACGCTTTCACGGATGGTGTCGACGTATTCCTGCTCTTCCTTCTCGGGGTTGGTGTCGTCAAAGCGCAGGTGGCACACGCCGCCGTAGTCCCTGGCCAGGCTGAAGTTCAGCCAGATGCTCTTGGCGTGGCCGATGTGCAGGTAGCCGTTGGGCTCGGGCGGGAAGCGGGTGCGGATCCTGGCCGGGTCCGCCATGCCGGCCTGGTGGCTGGGCCCGTCGCCCGGCTCGCCGCCCCAGTGGCGGCCGGCGTAGGTGCCGGCCTGCAGGTCGTGCTCGATGACCTGGCGGATGAAGTTGCTGGGGGTGGCGGTTTCCGGCGTGGCCGGGGCGTTCTTGGGGGCGTTCATGCTGCAAATTCTAGGGCGCGGGCAGGTGTGCGCCGCGGCGGTGCGCCGCGCCGCTTGTGACGTGCCCGCCACAGGCGGCGCGGCGGCCGCGTGCCAACTTGCGCACGCAAGTGCTTGATTCATGGGGCTGCCGTTACGGCTTGACACCGCTTTCACCGCATCCGGGTGCTCTGTATCGCGGTTTGGCGCGTTGAATGGGGGCAATTCGCAAAGAACCCCCTGAGGAGCTGTTCATGAAATCCACCCATCGCATGTTGGCCGCCGCCGTGGTGGCGCTCGGTGCCCTGGGCGCCGCCGGTGCGGCCCATGCGCGCAGCGACGTGTTCTGGTCGGTCGGCGTGGGCGGCCCAGGCGTGAGCGTGGGCGTGGGCAACGTGCCCGCGCCGGTGTACGTGGCGCCGCAGCCCGTGTACATGGCGCCGGCGCCGGTCTATGCGCCGGCCCGCCCGGTGTACGTGGCGCCGCCCGCCTACTACGCGCCGCCCGTGGTGTACCGCCCGGCGCCCGTGTACTACGGCCCGCCCGGCCACTGGAAGCACCGCCGCTGGCACCGTCACCCGCACGGCGACTGGCGCTGAACGCTGCCCGGCTGCGTGCCGGGCACCCCCGATGCCGGGAACAGGCCGCCAAAGTGCCGGGGCCGGCTTCTCCAAGGTGACCACCTTCGCAGCCCGCTTCCCCGGCGGGCTTTTTCTTGGCCTGCGCCTTGCCATGCGCGCGACAGGCCTGGCGCGGGCCGCGCCTATCATGGCCGCATGAGCCGCCTCAAGCCCCTGCCGCCGGACACCACGCCGGAACTCAAGCCCCATTTCGACTTCTTCCTCACCACGCTGGGTTTCACGCCCAACAGCGTGCTGACCATGCAGCGCAAGCCGGCGCTGGTGAAGGCCTTCGCCCAGCTCAACGCGGCGGTGATGGCGCCGGACGGCGAGGTGGACCTGGGCTTTCGCCGCCTGATCGGCCACGTGGCCAGCCACGCCGCCGGCTGCCGCTACTGCGAGGCGCACACGCTGCTGGGCGCGCGCAACTTCGGCGTGAGCGACGCCAAGCTGGCCGACATCTGGCGCTACGCCACCAGCCCGCTCTACACCGAGGCCGAGCGCGCCGCGCTCGATTTCTCTCTGGCCGCGGCCAGCCAGCCCAACGACGTGGACGACGCGCTGTTCGCCCGCATGCGCGAGCACTGGAGCGAGGCGCAGATCGTCGAGATCCTGGGCGTGGTGGCGATGTTCGGCTTCCTGAACCGCTGGAACGACAGCATGGGCACCCCGCTGGAGCCCGTGCCCACCGCCGTGGCCGAGCAGGCCGTGGGCAGCCAGGGCTGGACGCCGGGCAAGCACGGGCAGGGCGGCTGAACCGGCGGTGGCAGCGCCAGGAACCGCGGCCCTTACATCGCCTTGAACAGGTGCGCGTAGAGGCGGCTGACCGCTAGCCGCTCCGCGCTGCCGCGCAGGCTCAGGTGCAGCTTGCCGGCTTCGTCGCGCTCGATCTGCTCGATCGCGTCGGCGCGCACCACGGTGCTGCGGTGGATCTGCCAGAACTCGGCGGCGTCGAGCTGCGGCAGCAGTTCCTTGAGCGGCGTGCGCAGCAGGTGCTCGCCGGCGGCGGTGACCACACGCACGTACTTGTCGGCGGCCTGCAGGAACAGCACTTCGGCCAGCGGCAGCATGCGGATCACGCTGCCGCTGCTGCCGGCGGGGCTGACCTGCAACTGGCGCAGCGGCGGCGTGCCAGCGCCGCCGGCAGCGCCGGGTACGGTTTGCTGCAATGCGGCCATCAGCTGGCGCAGCTGGGCGGCCGTTTGCTCCATGCCGTCGACCCCGGTGGTGCCGGATGCTTCTTTATCTGTAGCTGCCTGCGCCCGCTGCGCAAGGTCTGCACGCAGTTTTTCCACTGATTTCTGCAGGCGCGCAGGCTGCACCGGCTTGAGCAGGTAGTCCACCGCCTGGGCCTCGAAAGCCTGCACGGCGTACTGGTCGTAGGCCGTCACGAACACCAGCGCGGGGAAGGGGCGGGCGGCGCTGTCCCAGGCGTCGGCCAGCTCGGCGGCGGCGTCCAGGCCGCTTAGGCCGGGCATGCGGATGTCGAAGAACAGCACGTCGGGCTGCAGGGCCAGCGCCTGCTGCACGGCGCTGGCGCCGTCGCCCACGGTGGCGGCGATCTGCAGTTCCGGCCAGGCGCGGGCCAGCTCGGCCTTCAGCGCGGCGGCCAGCAGCGGTTCGTCTTCGGCGATCAGGGCGGTGGGGCCCGGTGGGTTGCCGGTTGCTATGGTTTTCATGGCGTTGTGCACTGATGCATCAAGGGCTGCAGGCCGGTTTCTTGTGGCAAGGCGGGCGTCACAGCGGCAGCGTCACGGTCACGGTGGTGCCCTGGCCGGGGGTGGATTGCACGTCCACGCCGCCGCGGTCGCCGTAGGCGGAGCGCATGCGTTCCGTCACCTGCGCCATGCCGAAGCGGTTGGGGCGCGCCTGGGCCGCGTCGAAGCCGGCGCCGGTGTCGGCCACGGTGAGTTGCAGCGCTTCGCCCTGGCGCGCGGCGCTGACGGTGATGCGCCCGCCGGCCACCTGCGGCTCCAGGCCGTGCTGGATGGCGTTCTCGACCAGCGGCTGCAGGATCAGCGGCGGCACGGGCAGATCGGCCAGTTCGGGCGGCAGTTCCAGCGCGACCTGCAGGCGCGGGCCCATGCGGATGGCCATCAGCTCCAGGTAGTCGGCCAGGCGGGCGAACTCGGCGGCCAGCGGATGCTGCGTGCTCCGCGAAGCCTCCAGCGTGCTGCGCAGGTAGCCGTTCAGGTGATCCAGCATGCGCTGGGCCGCGGCCGGGTCCACGCCGATCAGTGCGCGCAGGTTGGCCAGGGTGTTGAACAGCATGTGCGGCTCGAGCTGGCTTTGCAGCAGCATCAGGCGCGCCTCGGAGGCGTCGCGCTCGGCGGCGGCCTTGCCGGCTTCCAGCGCGGCGGCCTTGCCGCGCGTGTAGAAGTAGAAGGTGGCCACCGCGCCGGCGACGATGGTGATGATCAGGCCCAGGTAGTTGTCCTGGTCGGAGCGCACGGTGTCCGGCGTGAACAGGCGGTTGCCGATGGCGTCGCCAATGAAGAAGCCGCAGGCGATGCCCACGACGGCCAGTGCCACGCCGCGCCAGCCGCGCGGCCAGCCGTGGTCGCCATCGTGGCTGGTGTAGCAGTGCTTCGGGTGCACCAGCAGGCGGCCGAACTCGATCACCGCCCAGGTGGTCAGGCCGATGGCCGCCGAATTACCGAGCTGCACCAGGTAGCCGTTGCGCGGCCAGATGGCGGTGGTGAGCACGGCCACCACGCAGCAGAAGGCCAGCACCTGCAGCATGTGGCGGAGGGCGTTGCGCCAGAAGATGTTCATCCGTTCAGCTATCAAAACAAAAGCTGCCTGCGCCCGTCAAGCAAGGGCTGGAGGCCGATTTGACCATGAATCACCGGCTGGGTGCCACGGTGGATGCACCCGCCTGGGCCACGAGGCGTGCCACGGTTTGCACCGCCTGGTGCTGCAGCGTGAGGGTGATGTGCCCCGCATCTGGCACGACGGTAACAGGCACCTTGGGGCTGGCCTGGGCGAACACCGGGGCAAATTGCTCCGGATGGAACAGCTCGTCGTCGGCGCCCACCAGCACCTGCATCGGCTGGTGCGCTTGGGTGATGTCGGCCCGCCAGTTGGCGTGCGGGGCAAAGTTGGCACCAAGCGCATAGCTGTATGACGGCGTCAAATGGGCCTGCCCCCAATCGTCGAGCGCAAAGCGGATGACGTGCAGGTGGTTCAAGCCGGTGAGGCTCAGCGCGTTGAGCAGCCTGAGCGCGATGATGCGCGGCACACCCACGCTGGCCCAGTCGCCGTTGGCTGGGCGGTTGGTGGGGGCGTCGTAGCCCAAATAGGGCGCCAGCAGCACATAGCGCGCAAAATGCGTTTGCTGCGAGCTGGCGGCAAAGCGCAGCACAAAGCCCCCGCCGGCAGAAAAGCCCAGCAGCACGTTGGAGCCGGCAATAGGCCGTGCTTGCAGGAAATCGACCACGTCGTTCTTCAGCTGGCCGATGTAGGCCAGATCGCCATGCGGGCCGCTGTCACCGTGGCCGCGCATGTCCAGCGCATCCACCATGAACCCCGCAGCCGCCAGGGCCTGGGCCAGCGCATGCATGGAACGGCCGCTGGCCGAGGAGCCATGCACCAGCACCACGCGCTCGCGGCGCGGCGCAGCGTCTGCATCGGGTGCGTAATGCCGGAACGCCAGCGCCGTGCCATCGCGTGCGGTGTAGTGCGTGAGGTCGGGCAGCCCGGTGAGGCTTATCTGCGTGAACGGCCGGTTCACGCTCTCCAGCGGCGGCAGGGGGTTCGGGCCACCCAGGGCCAGCGCCCATGCCAGCAGCGCCAGCAAAACGATCAGCAGGCTCAGCAGGCCCCAAAGCAGCCAGTGGGGCGGATGGATCGCGTGATTCATGACGAGGGCCTTCTGGGGTCAAGGGGGCGAACGTGGCTTCAAGCGCGTCGGGCAGGTGGCGTCATGGCGAAAGTTGCTATCCAATAAATAGCAATCAGCGACGGTTGCTTGAGGCCGGGAAACGGCTGCGAGCCTTGGCTTCCATGGCTCACACCGCGTGTCATGTGGTGGGGGCGATCTGCGTTGCCGGGTGCGTGGTCTCGGTGGGAGGCTCGGCTGCCAGCGCGGCGCGCTGGCGCAGCTCTTCGGTGGTCTCGCCGCCGCCCGGCCGCCAGCCCGGCGGGCGCCACAGGTAGCCCAGCGCCTCGCCCACCGAGCGGGCGCTGCGCAGGTCGCGCCACAAATCCCGCCACTGGCCGAACTCCACCGTCAGCAGGTTGTAGCCGGTGAGCGGCTTGACCAGGCCGTAGCGCGGTTTGAGATCCGCGCGCTCGGGGATGTAGGTGCCGAACAGGCGGTCGAACACGATCAGCACGCCGCCGTAGTTGCCGTCCAGGTATTCCAGGTTGGCGGCGTGGTGCACGCGGTGGGCCGAGGGCGTGTTCAACACCCATTCCAGCGGCCCCAGGCGCGGGATCCAGGTGGCGTGGATCCAGAACTGGTAGAGCAGGTTGAGCGACAGCAGCAGCACGATCACCCGCGGCGGCGCGCCCAGCAGCGGCGCCAGCAGGAAGAACAGCAGGGTGCCGGTGAGCCTGCCCGTCCAGCCGAAGCGGTAGGCGGCCGACAGGTTCAGGTCGTTGGGCGAATGGTGGATGGCGTGCGTGCACCAGAACCAGCGCACCCGGTGCGCCGCGCGGTGGTACCAGTAGTAGCAGAACTCCTGCAGCAGAAAGCAGCCGACCCAGCCGCTCCAGTGGTCCAGCCGCAGGGTCAGCAGGCGGTGCGCGTACAGCCAGTCCATCCACCCCAGCCAGAACCCCAGCGGAAGCAGCAGGCGCAGCGGGTATTCGCGCACCAGGAAATCCACCACCGAGATGGCGGAGGCCTTCCAGTCGTAGGCCGGGCCCAGGCCGCGCGCGTGGCGCCACGACAGCACCAGCGCCTCCAGCAGCGAGGCGCTGAGCACGGTGACGACCGCGAGTTTCAGGATCAGCAGCAGGGTCGACATGATCGATGGGCTTGGTGAGGGGTGTCAGGACAGCAGGGTGAACGCGCCGCCGCGCTCCAGCGCGCGCTGGTAGGCCGGCCGCGCGTGGATGCGCGCCAGCCAGCCGGTCAGGCGCGGGTAGGCGGCGGCGGTGAGGCCGGCGCGTGCCTGCGCGGCTTCGAGCGGAAAGCTCATCTGGATGTCGGCGGCGGTGAACCCGGGGCCGGCGAACCAGTCGCGCTGCGCCAGCTCGGATTCCAGGTAGCCCAGGTGGGTCTTGAGCTGCGGGCCGATGAAGCCGCTCATGGCCTTGTCCACGATGCCTCTGGCGATGGGTTTGGCGAAGAATGGCATCTTCGCGCGGCCGATGCGGTCGAACAGCAGCTTGAGCAGCAGCGGCGGCATGGCCGAGCCTTCGGCGTAGTGCAGCCAGTAGCGATAGCGCAGCGCCTCGGGCGTGCCGGGCGGCGGCGCCAGCCGGCCGTGGCCGAAGCGCTCCACCAGCGTCTCGATGATCGCGCCGGATTCGGCCAGCACCGTGCCGTCGTCCAGCATCACCACCGGCGACTTGCCGAGCGGGTGGATCTTGCGCAGCTCCGGCGGCGCCAGCATGGTGGCCGGGTCGCGCTGGTAGTGCACGATCTCGTAGGGCAGCTCCAGCTCTTCCAGCAGCCACAGGATGCGCTGCGAGCGCGAGTTGTTCAGGTGGTGGACGGTGATCATGCGGGCGCTCCGGTGTCGGGTGGTGGCAGTGTCGCCGGAAAGTGCGTCAGCGCGCGGCCAGCACCAGGCTGGCCGCCAGGAACCACAGCGGGATGGCGATCAGGAAGATGCGCTCGGCCAGCCCGAACCAGGCGCGCAGCGGGCGCAGCACCAGGCAGGCCACCAGTGCGGCCAGCGAGGCGGCGGCCAGCCAGCGCAGCGGCGCCAGCACGCCGGCCCATGGTGCGCCGGCACTGGCGGCGAGCAGCGGCGTGGCGTTGTCGACCACGGTGTAGTAGAGCGCGAACGACACCACGGCGAACAGCATGTGCAGGCGGCCGGTGGCAGTGGGTGCGGCGCCTTCGAGGTCGGTGGGGAAGGCGGTCACGCCCAGGCGTGCTGCCACCGAGCCGGCCAGGCAGGCGGCGATCCAGCCGGGCAGGCCGGCGCGCGCCATGGCCCAGGCCAGCAGCAGGCCGGCCACGGAGCCGGCCCAGCCCATCGCCTGGAACCAGGGCTTCGACGTGCCCAGGCCGTAGTCGCTGACCGGATCGCGCAGCAGGCGGTGGCCGGGAAAGCGTAGATGCAGCAGGGCCAGGATCGCCAGCCCGGCGGCGTACAGCGCGGCGGCGGTGAGGGCGAGGGTGGCGGTCATGGCTGGGTATCCCTGGAGGATTTCAGGACTGGCGTTCGAGCGCGGCGCGCTCGCGTTCGACCATGCGCTGGCGCAGCCCGGCGCTGGGGCCCACCAGCCACACGGCGGCGCCGTGCAGCGCCAGGCCCAGCCCCCAGCCCAGCAGCGGGAAGGCGTACCAGTGGCGGCCCTGGTACAGCGCAATGGCGGCCAGGAACAGGTTGACGATCACGTACACGGTGGCGTGCAGGTACCAGCCCATCTTGGCGCTGGCGCGGCGGCGCGCCAGGCGGTTGAGCTGTTCGGGGGTGCGGGTGGTGTTCATGGTGTTGCTCCTTGGAAAGTCGACAGATGAAGGGTTCAGGCGCGGCTGGCCACCAGGTGGGCGGTGCGCGGGTGGGCCAGACGCAGCACGCGCAGCGCACGGGAGGCGGTGAGGCCGGAGAGCGCGCCGTACAGAGCGGTGACCACCAGGGCGAACTGCGCGTTGGCTGCCAGCTCGGGCGCCATGGCCAGTTGCACGCCGATGGCGTACTTCATCAGGAAGATGGCCAGGATCAGCAGCATGGGCATCCAGCTGCCGGGCAGGTGGAAGCGCTTGCTGGCGGCGTCGTAGCGCGTGCCGTGCGGGGCGCGCAGCGGCCAGCTCAAGGCCAGCACTGCGGCGCCGCAGATCAACCACAAGGCGAGCAGTTCAGCCAGCTGGCCGGCGCCGTGGAAGGCCGAGGTGACGCCCCACAGCGCCATGCCGCCCATGGCCACCGGCATCAGCACCAGCCGGCCGATGTGCAGGTTGCGGGTGCGGACGGCGGAAAAGCCCAGCCACAGGAGACCGGCCAGCAGGCCGGCGACCCAGGCGGGCGTCTGGCGCACGATGTCGACGATGGCGGAGGGGTGTTGGATCAGCAGTTGGGTCAGCAGCATGGCGGGCTCCTCGGTGCAGGTGTTGGTGATGGCGCCACTGTGCCGCCGGCCCGCCCGTGCCGCCACCGCCATGCGACGAAGTGCAGGACGGCGGCGCGAAATGCGCCGGGAGGGGGTGAAATGCAGCCGCCCGACGGGCCTGGCAGCGTCTGGCAGGCGCAAAAAAGGCGCCGGGGCGGCGCCTCAGGACCCTCGAAGGAGCCAGGCAGGCGGGCGCGGGCCGCTCCGGCAAGCCGGCCACGGCCGCCCGCCGCTCACTCGATCTTGATGCCCGCGGACTGGATGACGGCGGTCCACTTCTGGATGTCGGCCGTCAGGAACTTGCGCAGGTCGTCCGGCGAGCCGGTCCAGACGTCCGACGCCGCGTGTTCCAGCTTCTTGGCGAACTCGGGCGTGCTGGCGCTCTTGAGCACGGCTTCGTTCAGGCGCGCGATCACGGGCGCAGGCGTGCCGGCGGGCGCGAACATGCCCATCCACACCACGGCCTCGACCCCGGGCGCGCCCTGCTCGGCCAGCGTGGGCACGTCGGGCATGCCGGGGTAGCGCTTGGCGGCGGCCACGCCCAGCAGGCGCACCTTGCCGGCGCGCGCCTGCGGCAGCAGCGAACCGCCGGCGTCGAAGGCGAACGGGATCTGCCCGCCCATCACATCCGACAGCACCATGGGCGAGCCGCGGTAGGGCACGTGCGTCATCTGCATGCCGGTGGCGCGCTTGAGCAGCTCCATGGTCAGGTGCTGCGTGGTGCCGGTGCCGCCGGAGCCGTAGGAGACCTTGTTGCCCTGCTGCTTGACCCAGGCCACCATCTCCTTGAGGTTGTGCACCGGCACGTCGTTGTTGCAGTACAGGAAGATCGGGCCGCGCAGCACCGGCGCGATGGGGGCGAAATCCTTCAGCGGGTCGTAGTTGAGGCGCTCCTTGTAGAGGCCCGGGTTGATCGACATCGGGCCGCCGCTGGAAGCCAGGACGGTGTAGCCATCGGGCGTGGCGGCCTTGGCCGCGCCGCCCACGATCATGCCGTGCGCGCCCGGCTTGTTGTCCACCACGATGGCCTGGCCCAGGTGGCGCCCCATGCCTTCGGCCAGCAGGCGCATGTAGCCGTCCAGCGAATCGCCGGGCGGTGTGCCGATCAGCACCTTGATCGGGCGGCTGGGGTAGGCGCCTTCGGCCAGCGCGGGGCGCAGGGCCAGGGCGGGCGCGCCGCCGGCGACGGCCAGGGCGGCAGTGCGGCGCAGGAAGCTCCTGCGGCTTTCGTTTCGGGTCATGGTCGGTCTTTCGGTGGGAGAAGAGGGGAGCGGCGTCGTGGACAGCCGCTCAGAGTTCGACGTCGAGCAGGCGCACGAACTGCTGGCCGCCATGCATGTCGCGCTCGAGTGCGCCGCCCTGCGGCTGCCGGCGCGGGTAGGAAATCTTCACGACCCTGAGGTCGGGCAGGGTGAAGAACTTCACCTGTTCCTTCTGCACCCCGTACAGCGCCGCCACGGCATCCGGCTGCAGCTGCGGCGCGGCGGCGTAGCGCTGGAACGAGGCATCGTCCGGAAACCACAGGTCCAGCGTGATCCAGAACGGGCCGGCGTTCTTGGAGCGCACGTGGGCGCAGACATCGCTCAGCTTAGGCATGGGCGGGCTCCTCGGCGCCCACGAACGCGGTGCGCACCAGCTCCATGGGATCGTCCACGTGCATCACGTGGTTGAGCCTGAACTCGTACACCTGCCCGCGCTCGATCTCCGCCGGCGAGAACGGGAAGGCGTAGCTGGGCAGCTCCTGCGCCGGGTTCAGCGGCAGGTGGAAGAACCAGGGGTTGCAGGTCTTGGCGATCTGCGTGGCGGTTTCCTGCGTTTCGGCGGTGGCGACGAACAGCAGGCCCACCTCGCGCGGCGCCGGCGTGCCGGCGGGCAGCGCATCGCCGCTGACGGCGTTCCAGCCGTAGGCGCGCAGCGAGATGTCAAAGCAGCCCGCGCGCGGCCCCATGGTCTGCCGCACGCGCGCCACCAGCGCTTCGTGCATCTGCTCGATGAAGCGGTCCAGCTCGGCCAGCACCTCCGGGTCCTGGATGCCCACCAGCATCAGCGTCTGGTAGCCGCCGCCGACGGCGCCTTCCAACTTCATGGTGTAGGGGCGCGGTTCGTGGCGGGAGCCGGTGACGCGCACGATGCGCTCGTCCACCGCGGTGTAGCGCGCCTGCCGGGTGTCGAGCACGCAGCCGGGCTCGACCAGCACGAACGGGTCGCTGTTCTCGTACAGCATGTGCGAGGACACGGTGGTCACGGTGCACTGGTTGCCCGCGCTCAGCGGCTCGATGCTGAAGTCATCGCGCCCCACGCGGATCATCACGCCGCCCTCGCGCGGGTGGGTGGTGCAGAGCGAGCCGCATTCGGCGATCTTGCTGGCATGCCAGGCGGGGCCGGCGCCGGCCCCCTGCATCAGCGGCACGGCGGCCAGCACGGCGGTGTCGGTGGTGCGGCCGCCGAGCACGATGTCGGCCCCGGCCTCCAGCGCGGCGATGTAGGGCTCGGGCCCCATCAGGGCAACGATGTGGTCGCAGGCGCTGAACAGGGCCGGGTCGGCATCGGTCATGGGCGCCAGCGGGGTGATGCGGCCTTCGCGCGCCCTGCGCGCCATCAGCGCCGGCGCCTGCTCTGAATACAGCAGGGCGATGCGCGGCGACAGGCCGTGCTCGCGGGCGATTTCCAGGGCGATGTCGCGCGTCCACGCCAGTGCGGCGTCGCTGCCGGAAGTGCCGCAGGAGCCGATCAGCAGCGGGATGCCGGCTTGGGCCTGCGCGCGCATGAGGATGGCCAGGTCGTGCTTGACCGAATCGCGCGAGTACTTGGCCACGCCGGTGGCCAGGTAGGCCGGGCCGCTGTCGGTGGAGCCGGCGTCGCAGGCGATGGCGTGGGTGCCTTCCAGGCCAGCGAACACGTCCGCCTCCTTCACGCCGATGCCCAGCGCGCCGCAGGGCACCAGCACGTTCACGGTTTCATGGGCGGCAAGGGCCACGGGGCACTCCTGTTGACAAAGCCATTGATTGTAGACAATCAAGGATCATCGTCAACCGGGTGGTACATTCGGGGCATGAACGCGGTCGAAGCTACCCTGACGCCGGGCGCGATGGTCGACCAGACCGTCGCGCAGCTGGAGACGCTCATCATGGGCGGCGAGCTGGCGCCGGGCGCGCGCCTGCCCGAGCAGCAGCTGGCCGACACCCTGGGCGTGAGCCGCGGTCCGCTGCGCGAGGCCATCCGCACGCTGGAAGGCCGGCGCCTGCTGGAGCGCACGCCCAACGCCGGCGTGCGCGTGGTGCAGCTGTCGCTGGCCGATCTGGAGCACCTGCTGTCGATGCGCGAGGCGCTGGAAGGCATGGCCTGCCGCCAGGCCGCCGAGCAGATGACGGCCCCCGAGGTGCGCCGCCTGCGCGAAACCGCCGAGCGTATCGACCAGCTGCTGGAGCACGGCCCGCGCTCGGTCTTCGCCGGCAACGCCGACACCGATTTCCACCGCCAGATCGCCGAAGGCAGCCGCAATCCCTGGATCGAGCGCGTGCTGTGCCAGGACCTGTACTCGCTGCTGCGCCTGTACCGCCTGCACGCGGTACGCCGGCCGGACGGCAGCGCGCGCGTGACGGCGGCCGAGCACCACGCCATCGTCGACCGCATCCACGCCCGCGACGCCGACGGCGCCGAGCGCGTGATGCGCGAACACGTGCGCCACAGCCGCGACCGGCTGCTGGCCCAGGTGCGTGCTTCCGGCACCGCATAAGCCACCCGCGCCGCGCCCCCGCCGGATGACGGACCGAGGACAGAAACGGCCCTCCTGCCCTTGTAGAATGAGCGCCGCCAGCTACAAAGGGTGTAGCGTTGGCGGGTTGTTGCAAGGAGCTGGGTGTGGATCTGCTGCTGGCCTTGAAGGCCGCGATCATGGGCGTGGTCGAGGGGCTGACCGAGTTCCTGCCCATTTCATCCACCGGCCACCTCATCCTGGCCGGCAGCCTGCTCGATTTCACCGGCGAGCGCGCCAAGGTGTTCGAGATCGCCATCCAGACCGGCGCCATCCTGGCGGTGATCATCGTCTACTGGCAGAAGATCCGCGATACCGTGGTGGCGCTGCCCAGCAGCCGGCAGGCGCAGCGCTTCGCGCTCAACGTGCTGGTGGCGTTTCTGCCGGCGGTGGTGCTGGGGCTGCTGTTCGGCAAGGCCATCAAGGCGCACCTGTTCAACCCGCTGGTGGTGGCCACCACCTTCATCCTGGGCGCCTTCGTGATCCTGTGGGCCGAGCGGCGCCCGGCCAGCGCCACCCGCATCCACAGCGTGGACGAGATGACGCCGTGGGACGCGCTCAAGGTCGGCCTGGCGCAGTGCTTCGCCATGATCCCCGGCACCAGCCGCTCGGGCGCCACCATCATCGGCGGCATGCTGATGGGGCTGTCGCGCAAGGCGGCCACGGATTTCTCGTTCTTCCTGGCCATCCCCACGCTCATCGGCGCCGGCGTGTACTCGCTCTACAAGGACCGCGCGCTGCTCACCGCGGCCGACGTGCCGCTGTTCGCCATCGGCCTGGTGTTTGCTTTTCTGAGCGCCTGGGTCTGCGTGCGCTGGCTGCTGCGCTACATCGCCAGCCACAGCTTCGTGCCCTTTGCGTGGTACCGCATCGCCTTCGGGCTGGTGGTGCTGCTCACCTGGTGGGGCGGCTGGGTGCAGTGGGTGGACTAGGCTTTTTATGCATCAAATATGGCTGCAGCCCAGGCGTGGCGGGCGCAGACAGCTTCTGGTTTGATAGCATCTTGCCGCCCTTCTCCACCCGGCGGCAGCTTTACAAATCTTCAGGCGGCCGATACCGGCGGACCAACGTGTCTTCAGGTGCAGCCGCTAACATGCACAGGCACCCCACCGCGGCCAGCCCCCGGCCGTGCGCCACCCGGAGCCCCACTGCATGATCCCGCGCATGACCAAGCGCCCCGGCCACCTGTGCCTCTCCCATCCCTGCGCAGGAAGTCGGCGGTCTAACCGGATTTGCCATCCAGTTCGCGAGCCTCGCCCACGCCTGCGCGGCAAGACCACCGCGCCTGACGCCCTAGCGCTGCCGCCGGGGCGTGGCTGACCTTTCCTACCGCTCCTCACCATGACCGAGCCGCAACAAGACCCCGCCGCCCCCAGCCCTTCCGGAGCTTCCATGCCCGCCAGCCCGCCGCCGCGCCGGCGGCGTTCGTGGCTGTCGGTGCTGATGGTGCTGCTGTTCATCGGCGCTCTGGTGGGCGGCGCCTGGTACCTGGTGCACCGCGCCAAGACGCCGGTGGCGGCCACGGCCGGCGGCCCGGGCGGGCCCGGAAGCGGCGGCCCGGGTGGCCCCGGCGGGCCGTTTGGCGGCGGGCGCGGCCCGGGCGGCGGCGTCACCGTGGGTTCGGCGCGCGCGGTGCAGGGCGATCTGCCGGTGCTGATCGACGCGCTGGGCACCGTCACCCCGCCGGTCACGGCCACGCTGGTGCCGCAGGTAGGCGGCGTGCTGGCCGAGGTGCTGTTCACCGAGGGCCAGAGCGTCAAGAAGGGCCAGGTGCTGGCCCGCATCGACCCACGCCAGTACGAACAGGCGCTGGCGCAGGCCAAGGGTCAGCGCGCCAAGGACGAGGCCCAGCTCTCTGCCGCCCGCCTGACCCTGCAGCGCTACCAGCGCCTGTGGGACCAGGATTCCATCGCCCGGCAGGACGTGGACACCCAGGCTGCGCTGGTCAAGCAGCTCGAAGGCGTGGTCGAGGCCGACCGCGCGAGCGAGCGCGCAGCCCAGCTCAACGTGGGCTACACCACCATCCGCTCGCCCATCGACGGGCGCATCGGCCTGCGCACGGTGGACCCGGGCAACCTGGTCAGCGCCGGCAGCACCACCGGCATCGCCACCGTCACGCAGATGAACCCCATCGACGTGGTGTTCTCCGTGCCACAGGACCGCGTGCCCGACGTGCTGGCCGCCCAGAAGGCCGCCGGCGCCGGCAAACTGCCCGTGCAGGCGCTGAACCGCGAGCGCACGCAGCAGCTGGCCGAAGGGCGCTTCCTGACCCTGGACAACCAGGTCAACGTGAGCACCGGCACCGTCAAGGCCAAGGCGCGCTACGCCAATGCCGACGGCACGCTGTTCCCCAACCAGTTCGTCAACGTGCGCCTGCAGCTCGGCACCGTGAGCGGCGTGCTGGTCCCCGTGACCGCCGTGCGCACCGGCCCGCAGGGCGACTACGTGTACGTGGTGGACGACCAGCACACCGCCCACATGCGCGCCGTCACCCGGGGCCTGGCCACCGTGGACCAGATCCTGATCGAGAAGGGCGTACAGGCCGGCGAGCGCGTCGTCACCGAAGGCGGCGACCGCGTGAAGGATGGGGGCAAGGTGCAGCTTGGCGGTTCGGGTGGGTCCGGCAGCGGTGCCGGCGGCGGCGCGGATGATGCTGCGGCGGGTGCCGCGGGTGCATCGGCCGGTGCCTCCGCCGCGGGCTCCGCCGGCCGCCGGCGCGGCGCCAGCGCACCCGCAGGGGCGGGCACCGCGCCCGTAGGAGCCAGTGCGGCCGCGCCAGCTGCCAGTACCGGAAATTCAGAACCAAAAGTGGCTCCAGCCCAGGCACAGCAGGCGCAGGCAGCTAGCAATTCAGGAGCTTCTTCGGCCCCCGCTGGCGCCGCATCGGCCTCCACCTACAACCTCGACGACCCCGCCAAGCGCCCGCCCTGGTGGGACCGCCTGCCACCCGAAGTCCAGCAAAAGCTCCTCGCCATGTCGCCGGACGAGCGCCGGGCCTACCTGCAGGAGTTGCGGGAGCGGCGAAGGGCGGCGCGGGAGGCAGGGCAGTGAGCGGGGATTGGCGCGCGCCCGGCGGGGCGGGTGGGGCGCCGTCAGCCTTTCAACCGCCCAAGCGCTGCCGCATACACCTGGTTCCGCTCGCGCTTGCCCACCGCGATCACGGTCACGGTGACGACCTGGTCATCGACCTGGTAGACCAGCCGGTAGCCGGCGGTGCGGAGCTTGATTTTGTAGAGGTCGGGTGCGCCGTGCAGGGCGGCGGCGGGAACGCGGGGCTGCTCCAGCCTCTCGGCGAGCTTCTGCTTGAACTGCTGGCGCATGGAGGGGCCGAGCTTGTGCCACTCCTTCAGCGCCGAGGCCTTGAACTGCAGGCTATAGGTCATCGAGCGCGACGGGCACGGCGGGCTCGCTGCGGCGCTGTTCGACCAGTTTCAGCAGGGCCGCGTCGTCGATCAGTTCCATCATGGCCTCGTACGCGGCGGCCGGCACGCAGTAGAACGCAGGGGCATTGCGGTTCAGCACGGCAATGGGCATGCCGTGGCCGCTGGCGACCACTTTCATGGGGTTGGCTTTGAGCTCGGAAATACTGGCAGCGGTGTCGGCAAGGACCGGGTGGGGCATGGCCTGGCTCCTGAAAAGACCTGATTTTAGGTCTTTTAAAAGGTCTTTTCAAGTGAATGCCCTTCGACAGGCTCAGGGCGAGCGGTTGCGCGATGGCCGTGCATCGCCTGCGGTGGCGACGCCTGCCGGCGCGGGAGGCAGGGCGTGAACGTCTCCCGCCTCTTCATCCAGCGCCCGGTGGCCACGGCGCTGTTCATGCTGGCCATCGTGCTGGCGGGGCTGCTGGGTTTGCGGCTGCTGCCGGTGGCGGCGCTGCCGCAGGTGGATTACCCGACGATCCAGGTGCAGACGCTGTACCCCGGCGCCAGCCCGGATGTGATGAGCCGCATCGTCACCGCGCCGCTGGAGCGGCAGCTGGGCCAGATGTCGGGCTTGGACCGCATGAGCAGCACCAGCAGCGCGGGCGTGTCGATGATCACGCTGCAGTTCGCGCTCAACCTGGGCATGGACGCGGCGGAGCAGCAGGTGCAGGCGGCCATCAACGCGGCCTCGTCGCTGCTGCCGGCGGACCTGCCTTCGCCGCCGATCTACGCCAAGGTCAACCCGGCGGATGCGCCGGTGCTGCAGCTGGCGATCACCTCCGACAGCCTGCCGCTGACCGAGGTGCAGAACATGGTCAACACGCGGCTGGCGCTGAAGATCAGCCAGATCAGCGGCGTGGGGCTGGTGACGCTGGCGGGCGGGCAGCGACCTGCCGTGCGCATCCAGGGCAACGTGGACGCGCTGGCCGCGCTGGGCCTGGGGCTGGACGCGATCAGCACCGCCATCAGCGCGGGCAACAGCAGCAGCGCCAAGGGCACGTTCGACGGCCCCAAGCGCCAGTACACCATCAACGCCAACGACCAGCTGCTCACGGCCGACCAGTACCGCGAGCTGATCGTGGGTTACGCCAATGGCGCGCCGATCCGGCTGAAGGACGTGGCGCGGGTGATCCAGGGTTCCGAGAACGACCGCCTGGGCGCCTGGACGGGCATCCATTTCGATAGCGCTTCTTCCAAGCCGAAGGCAGAGGGGCGGTCGTCAGCGGCCTCGCAGCAGCCCGTTCGCGCTGAGCCTGTCGAAGCGCCGGCGCAGCGCGGGCAGGGACTTCGACAAGCTCAGTCCGAACGGACGAGTGGCGGGCCGGAGGCCACGGGCGCCGCGCTTTCGCGCGGTGAAACGCAGCTGACGCCGGCCATCATCGTCAGCGTGCAGCGCCAGCCGGGCGCCAACGTGATCCAGACGGTGGACGCCATCAAGCGCCAGCTGCCGGCGCTGCGCGCCAGCCTGCCGGGCAGCGTGCAGGTGCAGGTGCTGTCGGACCGCACGCTGGGCATCCGCGCCTCGGTGGAGCACGTGCAGATGGAGCTGGTGCTGGCCGTGGTGATGGTGGTGCTGGTGATCTTCTTCTTCCTGCACAGCCTGCGCGCCACGCTGATCGCCAGCGTGGCGGTGCCGATCTCGCTCATCGGCACTGTGGCGGTGATGTACCTGCTGGGCTATTCGCTCAACAACCTGAGCCTGATGGCGCTGACCATCGCCACCGGCTTCGTGGTGGACGACGCCATCGTGATGATTGAAAACATTTCCCGCCATCGGGAGATGGGCAAGCCGCCGTTCCAGGCGGCGATGGACGGGGCGGGCGAGATCGGCTTCACCATCATCTCGCTCACGGTGTCGCTGATCGCGGTGCTGATCCCGCTGCTGTTCATGCAGGAGGTGATCGGGCGGCTGTTCCGCGAGTTCGCCGTCACGCTGGCCATCACCATCCTGATCTCGGCGCTGGTCTCGCTCACGCTGGTGCCCATGATGTCGGCGCGCTGGCTGGAGCCGCTGAGCGAGGTGCACGGCCGCATGAGCCGCTGGGTGCAGGCGCGCATGGACGGGCTGGTGGGCCATTACGACCGCGGCCTGCAATGGGTGCTGGCGCGCCAGGGCTTCACGCTGCTGGTGGCGCTGGCCACGCTGGTGCTGACGGCGGTGCTGTACTGGGCCATCCCCAAGTCGCTGTTCCCCACGCAGAGCACGGGGCAGCTGCAGGGGCGGGTGCAGGCGTCGCCAGATGTGTCGTTCGAGCGCATGGCGCTGCTGCAGCAGGCGGCGGCGCGCGTGGTGCTGGCCGATCCGGCGGTGCAGACCGTGAACGCCGTGGTGGGCGTCGACGCCAACAACAACAGCATGCTCTCCAACGGCAAGCTCACCGTGAACCTGCGGCCGCGCGGCATCTTCAGCGAATCGGAAGCCGCCATCATGCAACGCCTGCGCGACAGCGTGGCGCGCGAGGTGGCGGGCGTGCAGCTCTACCTGCAGCCCACGCAGGACCTGACGGTGGACAGCGCCAGCGGCCCCACCGAATTCCGCTTCGACCTGGAAGGCGTGGACACGGCGCTGGTCAACCAGTGGGCCGAGCGGCTGGTCAAACGGCTGGGGCAGGTGCCCGAGGTGCGGCACGCCACCACCGACGCCGGCGCCACCGGCCTGTCGGCCATGGTGAGGATCGACCGCGACACCGCCGCGCGCCTGGGCGTCACCGCCAGCAGCCTGGACAACACGCTCTACAACGCCTTCGGCCAGCGCATCGTCTCCACCATCTTCACCGAGACCAACCAGTACCGCGTGATCCTGGAAGCCCGGCGCGACGAGACGCCCAGCCTGGCGACGTTGCGCGACCTGCCGGTCAAGACCAGCAGCGGCAGCACCACGCCGCTTTCCAGCTTCGCCCAGGTGGTGCAGGAGCAGGCGCCGCTGCAGGTGCTGCGCGTCGGCCAGTACCCGGCGGCCACGGTGGGTTTCGACACCGCGCCCGGCGTGTCGCTGGGGGCGGCGGTGCAGGCGGTGCTGGCGGCGGCGAAGGCGGAAGGGCTGCCGGACGCCATCTCGCTGCGCATGACGGGCGCGGCCGGCGCCTACCAGAAGTCGCTCTCCAACCAGCTGTGGCTGATGCTGGCGGCGGTGGTGTGCGTGTACATCGTGCTGGGCGTGCTGTACGAGAGCTACGTGCACCCGCTCACCATCCTGTCCACGCTGCCTTCGGCCGGCATCGGCGCGCTGCTGGCGCTGATGCTCACCGGCCACGCGCTGGACGTGGTGGGCATCATCGGCCTGGTGCTGCTGATCGGCATCGTGAAGAAGAACGCGATCATGATGATCGACTTCGCCATCGAGGCCGAAAGGGGCGAAGGAAAGCCGCCACAGGAGGCCATCCACCAGGCCGCGCTGCTGCGCTTCCGCCCCATCCTGATGACCACGCTGGCCGCGCTGGCCGCCGCCGTGCCGCTGATGCTGAGCTTCGGCGACGGTGCCGAGCTGCGCCGCCCGCTCGGCTTGGCGATCTTCGGCGGGCTGGTGCTGAGCCAGCTGCTCACGCTGTTCACCACGCCGGTGATCTACCTCTGGTTCGACCGCCTCGGGCGCCGCATCGGCGAGCCGGGTGCTCTGGATTCAGGAGCTGGCGGCGCCCGCCGTGATTGGGCTGGAGGCCCAAAAGACGCTGAACATCCAGGCTTGCCGCCGGCCGAGGAGGGGGGTCCGTGAACCTGTCGCGGCCCTTCATCCAGCGGCCCATCGCCACGGTGCTGCTGACGCTGGGCATGGCGCTGGCGGGCATCGCGGCGTTCTTCATGCTGCCGGTGTCGCGCCTGCCCTCGGTGGATTTCCCGGTGATCTTCGTGTCGGCCAGCATGGCGGGCGCCAGCCCGTCGGACATGGCGCGCACCGTGGCCACGCCGCTGGAGCGCACGCTGGGCGTGATCTCCGGCGTCAACGAGATGACGTCGAACAGCCGCACAGGCTCGTCGCGCGTGGTGCTGCAGTTTGACCTGGATCGCAACATCGACAGCGCCGCGCGCGACGTGCAGGCGGCCATCAACGCCGCCCGCATCGACCTGCCGGCCGACCTGCGCAGCAACCCCACCTACCGCAAGGCCAACCCGGCGGCGCAGCCGTTCATGATCCTGGCGCTCACCTCCAAGAGCCGCACGCCGGGGCAGATCTACGACGCGGTGAGCAACATCGTCAGCCAGCGCCTGCTGCAGGTGGAAGGCGTGGGCGACGTGACGCTGGGCGGCGGCTCGCTGCCGGCGGTGCGGGTGTCGCTCAACCCCTTCGCGCTGCACGAGCTGGGCATCACCACCGACGATGTGCGCGCCGCGCTGCAGGCCAACAACGCCAACCGCCCCAAGGGTGCGGTGGAGGTGGGTGGCGCGGATGACGGCCGCGCGCTGCAGGTGCTGACGCCCGCGCCCGGCCTGCGCGCCGCGGACTACCGCCAGCTGGTGGTCGGCATGCGCAACCAGCAGGCGGTGCGCCTGCAGGACGTGGCCGAGGTGAGCGACGGCGTGCAGGACAGCCGCACGCGCGGCATGTTCAACGGCGAGCCGGCCATCGTGGTCAACATCACGCAGCAGCCGGGCGCCAACCTGATCCAGACCGCCGACGCCATCGACGCGCTGATGCCGCAGCTGCGCGCCCAGCTGCCGCAGGACATCGTGCTGGCCAAGGCCATCGACCGCACCGGCTCCATCCGCGCCTCGGTGCACGAGGTCGAGATCACGCTGGTGATCGCCGTGCTGCTGGTGGTCGGCGTGGTCGGCCTGTTCCTGCGCAGCCTGCGCGCGGCGGTGATCCCGGCCATGGCCACGGTGGTGTCGCTGCTGGGCACCTTTGGCGTGATGTACGCGCTGGGCTATTCCATCAACAACCTCACGCTGATGGCGCTGACGGTGGCCACCGGCTTTGTGGTGGACGACGCCATCGTGGTGCTGGAGAACATCACGCGCCACCTGGAAGCGGGCGAATCGCGCTTTCAGGCGGCGCTGCGCGGCGCGCGCGAGGTGGGCTTCACGGTGCTCACCATCAGCGTCTCGCTGGTGGCGGTGTTCATCCCCATGCTGTTCATGGGCGGCGCGGTGGGGCACATGTTCCGCGAGTTCGCGATGACGCTTTCCATCGCGGTGATGATCTCGCTGGTGGTGTCGCTCACCACCACGCCCATGCTGTGCTCGCGCCTGCTGCGGGTGGACCCGCACGCGGAGCCCAGGCCACGCCAGAGCGCGGCGGGCTGGCTGCGCCGGCGGCTGGCGGGCTGGAGCCAGGGCGGCGTGGCGCGCATGCGCAACGCCTACGGCAGCGCGCTCGACTGGGCGCTGGCCTGGCCCTGGCTGGTGGTGGCCGTGCTGCTGGTGGTGATCGGGCTGAACGTGTACCTGTTCGCCGCCGTCACCAAGGGTTTCTTCCCCGAGCAGGACAACGGCCAGCTGATCGCCGGCATCCGCGCCGACCAGAGCATCTCGTCCAGCGCGCTGGCCGACAAGCTGCAGCAGGCCATCGATATCGTGCGGGCCGATCCGGCCATCGACACGGTGGTGGGTTTTTCCGGCGGCGGGCCGTCCGGCGGCGGCTTCATGGCGGCGGCGCTCAAGCCCCCGCGCGATCGCCCCGGCGTGAAGACGCGCGACGTGGTCAACCGCCTGCGCCCGCAGCTGTCGCGCCTGACCGGCCTGCGCGTGTTCCTGAGCCCGGTGCAGGAGCTGCGTATGGGCGGGCGCAGCAGCAACAGCACCTACCAGTACACGCTGAAGGCCGACACCCAGGCCGATCTGCGCACCTGGGTGCTCAAGCTGTCGGCGGCGATGAAGCGCGACGAGCGCCTGACCGACATCGACGACGACGAGAGCGACAACGGCGTGGAAACCTACGTGCAGGTCGATCGCGACAAGGCCGCCAGCCTGGGTGTGACCATGACGGCGGTGGACGCGGCGCTCTACAACGCCTTCGGCCAGCGCCAGGTGGCCACCATGTACAGCGACCTCAACCAGTACGCGGTGGTGATGGAGTGGGCGCCCAGATACCAGCAGTCGCCCGTGGCGCTGCAGGACGTGTTCGTGCCGGCGCGTTCCAGCACGGCTGCCACCGCCACGTCGGCCAACCCGGCGTTGCGCGCGGGTTCCACCGGCCAGCCGATCTCCACCACACCCGCCACCATGGTGCCGCTGGCGGCCTTCGCCAGCTTTGCCGAGCGGGCGGTGCCCACCTCGGTCTCGCACGACGGCGGCGAGCTGTCGAGCACGCTGTCGTTCAACCTGGCCGACGGCGTGTCGCTGCAGCAGGGGCGGCAGGCCGTGCTGGACGCGGTGGACGCCATCGGCATGCCCAACAACGTGCGCGGCGAGTTCTCCGGCGCGGCGGGTGAATCGCAGAAGCAGCAGTCGGAACAGGCGCTGCTGATCGTCGCCGCCATCGTGGTGATCTACCTGGTGCTCGGCATCCTGTACGAAAGCCTGATCCACCCCATCACCGTGCTCACCACGCTGCCCAGCGCCGGCTTCGGCGCGGTGCTCACGCTGCTGGCGCTGCGCATGGAGTTTTCCATCATGGCGCTGATCGGCGTGTTCCTGCTGATCGGCATCGTCAAGAAGAACGCCATCCTGATCATCGACTTCGCGCTCGACGCCGAGCGCGCCCGCGGCCTGACGGCCACGCAAGCCGTGCGCGAGGCCTGCCTGCTGCGCTTTCGGCCCATCATCATGACCACGCTGGCCGCCATGCTGGGCGCGCTGCCGCTGGCCATCGGCTTCGGCCAGGGCTCGGAGCTGCGCGTGCCGCTGGGCGTGACCATCATCGGCGGGCTGATCGCCAGCCAGCTGCTCACCCTGCTGACCACGCCGGTGGTCTACGTGCTGCTCGACAGGCTGCGCCGCCGCCACGCCGGCGAGGCGCACCTGGCGCGCGGCATGGTGGCGGGAGGCTGACCACACCATGAAGAACTATCGAATTCATAGCTGCCTGCGCCCGCTGCAAAAGGGCTGGAGGCCGATTTGGCTTATAAATTCTGCGGGTGCGCTGAGCCTGCTGCTGGGCGCCTGCAGCTTCACGCCGCAGGAGACCGGCACGGCTCTGACGCCACCCGCCGCCTGGAAGACGGCCGCGCCGCAGGCTGGCTGGGTCAATGCCGATCAGGCACGTGTGTGGAAGGCCGGCCGCTGGTGGGCGCTGTTCGGCGACGCGCAGCTCGACGCCCTGATGCCGCAGGTGGAGGTGAGCAACCAGAACCTCGCCCAGGCCGTGGCCAATGTGGCGCAGGCCCAGGCGCTGCTGCGCCAGCAGCAGGCCGCGCTCTGGCCCACGGTGGGCGCCAGCGCCAGTGCCAACCGGGCCGGCGGCCAGGACACGGCCACCACGCACAGCGGCTCGGTCGGCCTGAACGTGAGCTGGGCGCCGGACCTGTGGGGCAAGCTGGGCGACGCCGCGCGCGCCCAGGGCGCCAGCGTGCAGGCCAGCCAGGCGGACCTGGCGGCGGCGCGCCTGTCGGCCCAGGGCAGCCTGGCACAGGCCTGGTTCGCGCTGCGCGAAGCGGATGCCGAGATGGCGCTAATGGACGACATCATCACCGGCTACGAACGCAGCGCCAAGATCACGCAGAACCGCTACGACGCCGGCATCGCCGCCCGCACCGACGCGCTGCAGGCGCAGAGCACGCTGGAGAACGCGCGCGCCAGCCGGGTGGCGCTGCAGCGCAGCCGGGCGCTGTCGGAGCACGCCATCGCGCTGCTGGTGGGGCACGCACCGGCCGACTTCTCGCTGCCGGTGGCGCCCTGGATCGACACCGTGCCGGCCATCCCGGCTGGCGTGCCCGCCGAGTTGCTGCTGCGCCGGCCCGACGTGGCAGCCACCGAGCGCGCCGTGGCCGCCGCCAACGCGCGCATCGGTGTGGCACGCTCGGCCTACTTCCCGCAGCTCACGCTGTCGGGCGGCATCGGTTCCAGTGGCAGCAACCTGCTGGACGCCATCTCGGCGCCCAAGATGCTGTGGTCGCTGGGTGTGGCGCTGGCGCAGGTGGTGTTCGACGCCGGTGCCCGCACCGCCGCGGTCGACCAGGCCGTGGCCGCGCACGACGGCGCCACCGCGGCCTACCGCCAGGCGGCGCTGTCGGCCATGAAGGACGTGGAAGACCAGCTCACCGGCCTGCAGACGCTGGCCGAGCAGGTGGAGCGCACGCGCGCGGCCGCGGCCGCGGCCGCGGGGGCCGAGCAGCGCATCCTCAACAGCTACCAGGCCGGCCTGTCGGCCTACACCGACGTGGTGACGGCGCAGGCCACGGCGCTGAACGCGCGCCGCTCGGTCATGCAGCTGCAGCTGCAGCGCCAGCAGGCGGCGGTGTCGCTGGTGCAGGCGCTGGGCGGCGGATGGCAGGCGCCGTGGGGGCAGGCCAGCTGAGCATGAGCCGGCCGGGGGCGTTGCTGGCTGGTGCTGCGCCGAGAGCCTGCTTCTGGCATCGGGCAGCGTGAAGACAGGCGCGGGCTACCGCCGCCGGCGCCGGGCAGGTACGGTTGTCGCCGCCTGTGGCGCAGGCGCAGGCGCCGGCGAAGGCGCGCGCGAGGGCGGGCCGAAGCGGGCCGCCAGGCTGTCGATCAGCGCGTCGGCAAAGGCGGGCAGGGTCGCTTGCTCGCGCACCAGGATGTAGCGGTCGCGCCAGCGCCAGCTGTCGCTGAGTTCCACCTGGGCCAGGCGCATGGGCAGCAGGTTGCGGTGCGCCGCGCTTTCCGGCACCACCGCCACGCCCACGCCGGCGCCCACCATGCGGCAGATGGCGTCGAAGCCCGAGAGCTGGATGCGGTGGCGCAGACTGCGGCCCATCTGGTCGGCGATCTGCGTCAGGTAGGCCTGCAGCGTGCTGCCTTCGTGCATGCCGATGTGGTCTTCGTCCAGCGTGTCGGCGAAGGCCACCTGATCCTGCCGCGCCAGGGGGTGGCCTTTGGGCACCACCAGCACCAGCCGGTCGGTGGAGAAGTGGATGGCGCGCAGGCCCATGGTGTCCACATGGCCGGCCACGATGCCCAGGTCGGCCCGGCCGTCGCGCACGCCGCGGGCAATGTCGGCGTTGGCGCGTTCCTGCAGGTCGATGTCCACCCGCGGATGGGCGGCCAGGAACTCGGGCAGCAGTTCGGGCAGGAAATCCGTCACCGCCGTGGTGTTGGCGAACACGCGCAGCCGCCCGCGCAGGCCGGTGCCAAACTCCAGCAGGTCGGCGCGCAGCTGCTCGGTCTGGCGCAGCACGGCGCGGGCGTGGCGGAAGAAGGCCTCGCCCGCCGGCGTGAGCCGCACGCCGCGCGCCTCGCGGTAGAGCAGGGGCAGGCCCACGCGGTCTTCCAGCGTCTTGACGCGCACGCTGGCCGCCGCCAGCGACAGGTGCTCGCGCGTGGCGGCGCGGGTGATGGCACCGTCTTCGGCGCAACGCACGAACAGGCGCAGGTCGGTGAGGTCGAATTGCATGGTGGCGCCGCGTAGACAAGAATTCGTATTTTACGAAGCCTAGATTTCGAATTTGCCGATTGTCCCAGCGGCCGAAGCTTGCGAACATCGGCCCATGGAGACAAGTACAAGCAACATTGCGACGCTGGACGCGGCCGCCATCGACCACCTGCGCGAATGGGTGGGCCGCAGCGAGACGCTGGAAGACACCCTCTGCGCCGCGCCGCTGCGCGGTTTCTCCGCCACGCTGGACCGCGACGACCCGGCGCCCGTGCGCGGCACCGTGCTGCCGCCGCTGGGTCACTGGCTGTATTTCCTGCCGCACGCGCCGCAAAGCCAGATCGGGCCCGACGGCCATCCCCGCCGTGGTGGCTTCCTGCCGCCGGTGCCGCTGCCGCGCCGCATGTGGGCGGGCGGGCGCCTGCGCTGGGATCCGGCCAACCCGCTGCGCGTGGGCGACGAGGCGCGGCGCGTCTCGCGCATCGAATCGGTCACGCACAAGCAGGGCCGCACGGGCGAGATGGTGTTCGTGCTGGTGAAGCACCAGGTGCACAACGCCCAGGGCCTGGCGCTGACGGAAGAACACGACATCGTCTATCGTGCTGCCGCCCAGCCCGGCGAGACACCGCCGCCGCCCACCGCCGCCGAGACCACCGCGCCCTGGCGCCGCGAGATCGTGCCGGACGACGTGCTGCTGTTCCGCTACAGCGCGCTCACCTTCAACGGCCACCGCATCCACTACGACCGCGAGTACGTCACCCAGGTGGAGGGCTACCCCGGCCTGATCGTGCACGGCCCGCTGATCGCCACGTTGCTGACCGACCTGGTGCGCCGCCACGCCGCGCCGGGCGCCAACATCACCCGCTTCGAGTTCAAGGCGGTGCGGCCCACGTTCGATCTGCACTCCTTCCACGTCAACGGCGCGCCCTCGGCCGACGGCCGGCGGGTGGAGCTGTGGGCGCACGACCACGAAGGCTGGCTGACCATGCGCGGCTTTGCCGAGCTCGGCTGAGTTTCAAGCATTTCTGGCTTCCAGCCCAGGCATGACGGGCGCTGGCAGCTCATGATTTAGTAGCAATCCTGAAGACCGAACCATGACCGATCCGACCCACGACTACCAGGAAATCCGCGACGCCGTGCGCGCCCTGTGCGCGCAGTTTCCCGACGAATACCACCGCAAGATCGACGAGGCGCGCGGCTACCCCGAGGAATTCGTGCAGGCGCTCACCGAAGCCGGCTGGATGGCGGCGCTGATCCCGGAAGCCTACGGCGGCGCCGGCCTGTCCATGGCCGAAGCCTCGGTCATCATGGAAGAAATCAACCGCTCGGGCGGCAACTCCGGGGCCTGCCACGGCCAGATGTACGTGATGAACGCCATCGTGCGCGGCGGTTCGGAAGAACAGAAGCAGAAATACCTGCCCAGGATCGCCTCCGGCGAGCTGCGCATCCAGTCGATGGGCGTGACCGAGCCCACCACCGGCAGCGACACCACCCAGCTCAAGACCACCGCGGTGAAGAAGGACGGCCGCTGGGTCATCAACGGCCAGAAGGTGTGGATCAGCCGCATCCAGCACAGCGACATGATGATCCTGCTGGCGCGCACCACGCCGCTGGCCGAGGTGCAGAAGCGCTCCGAAGGCCTGAGCTGCTTCCTGATCGACCTGAAGAGCGCCGTCGGCCACGGCCTGACGGTGCGGCCGATCCTCAACATGGTCAACCACGAGACCAACGAGCTGTTCTTCGACAACCTCGAGATCCCCGAGGAGAACCTGCTCGGCCCCGAAGGCCGCGGCTTCAAGACCCTGCTCGACGGCCTGAACGCCGAGCGCACGCTGATCGCGGCCGAGTGCATCGGCGACGGCTACTGGTTCATCGACCGCGCCAGCAAGTACGCGGGCGAGCGCACCGTGTTCGGCCGCAAGATCGGCCAGAACCAGGGCGTGCAGTTCCCCATTGCCGAAGCCTTCATCGAGCTGGAAGCCGCCAACCTGATGCGCTGGAAGGCCTGCGCCAGGATCGACGCGCACCAGAACGCCGGCGCCGAGGCCAACATGGCCAAGTACCTGGCGGCCAAGGCCAGCTGGGAGGCGGCCAACGTCTGCCTGCAGACGCACGGCGGTTTCGGCTTTGCCTGCGAATACGACGTCGAGCGCAAGTTCCGCGAGACGCGCCTGTACCAGGTGGCGCCGATTTCCACCAACCTGATCTTCAGCTACGTGGCCGAGCACATCCTTGGGCTACCTCGGTCTTTTTGAATGAACACCCCCCTGAGTCGCCTGCGGCGCCTTCCCCCCTCCTGCTGCGCGAGGGGGGACAACGCCAGTGCTCGGTGCAAGCCCGAGCACGGCGTTCGCTGGCACGGCCTTCTCCGCGGCCTTCGGAATGGATGGATATGAGCAAACACATCAGGCCGCTTGACGGCATCACCGTCGTCTCGCTCGAGCACGCCATCGCCGCGCCCTTTGCCAGCCGCCAGCTGGCCGACCTGGGCGCGCGTGTCATCAAGGTGGAGCGGCCGGGCGTGGGCGACTTCGCGCGTGCCTACGACACCCGCGTGCACGGTGAGGCCTCGCACTTCGTGTGGACCAACCGCAGCAAGGAAAGCCTCACGCTGGATCTGAAGAACCCCGATGCCCTGGCCGCGCTGATGGATCTGCTGGCCGGCGCCGATGTGCTGCTGCAGAACCTGGCGCCCGGCGCCGCCGCACGCATGGGCCTGTCGTTCGAAGCGCTGCACGCCGGGCACCCGAAGCTCATCGTCTGCGACATCTCCGGCTACGGCGACGACGGCCCCTACCGCGACAAGAAGGCCTACGACCTGCTGATCCAGAGCGAGGCAGGCTTCCTGTCGATCACCGGCACGCCCGAGACACCGAGCAAGGCCGGCTGTTCCATCGCCGACATCGCCGCCGGCATGTACGCCTACACCAGCATCCTGTCGGCGCTGCTGCTGCGCGGCAAGACGGGCGAGGGCAGCCACATCGACGTGTCCATGCTCGAATCGCTGGGCGAATGGATGGGCTTTCCCATGTACTACGCCTTCGAGGGCGCCGCGCCGCCGCCGCGCGCCGGCGCCAGCCACGCCGCCATCTACCCCTACGGCCCGTTCGCCGTGGGCGACGGTGGCACGGTGATGCTGGGCCTGCAGAACGAGCGCGAGTGGAAGATCTTCTGCGACCAGGTGCTGCAGAACCCGCAGCTCGCCACCGACCCGCGCTTCGACGCCAATGCCAAGCGCAGTGCGAACCGCGACGAGCTCAGGGCCCTCATCGTCCAGACCTTCGCCGGCATGACCACCGAGCAGGTGGAGGCGCGGCTGGACGAAGCGCAGATCGCCAATGCCCGCATGAACGACATGGCGGGCCTGTGGGCGCACCCGCAACTGAAGGCCCGCGAGCGCTGGCGCGATGTGGGCTCGCCGGCCGGCGAGATTCCGGCGCTGCTACCCCCCGGCCGCAACAACGCCTTCGACTACCGCATGGACGCGATTCCGAAGGTGGGCGAACACAGCGAGGCCATCCTGCGCGAGCTGGGGCGCAGCGATGCGCAGATCGCGGCGCTGAAGGCAGTCAAGGCAGTTTGATTGCTATCAATGAAATAGCCGCCTGCGCCCGCTGCAAAAGGGCTGCAGCCACTTTTTTCTTGAAAGTCGGAGATGAGCACACCTGCTGAACAACTGGCCCGCTTCGCGGCCGAATTGCGCTTCGAGGCGATTCCCGAACCCGTGGTCCGCTTCACCGAGAACCTGCTGGTCGACTGGTTCGGCTCCGCCGTGGCCGGCCACGGCGCGCGGCCGGTGATGAGCATCGCGCGCTTCGCGCAGGCGATGGGGCCGCAACCTGGACACGTGAGTTCGGGCGGTGCGAGCGAGGTGATCGCCGAGCGTGGCGCCAGCAGCCCCTACCTGGCCGCCATCGCCAACGCCGCCGCCTCGCACGTGGCCGAACAGGACGACGTGCACAACGGCTCGGTGTTTCACCCGGCCACGGTGGTGTTCCCACCGGCGCTCGCGGTGGCGCAGGCCACGGGCGCCAGCGGCCCGCAGTTCCTGGCCGCCTGCGTGGCCGGCTACGAAGTCGGCATCCGCGTGGGCGAGTTCCTGGGCCGCTCGCACTACAAGGTGTTCCACACCACCGGCACGGCCGGCACGCTTGCCGCGGCCGCGGCGGTGGGCCAGCTGCTGGGGCTGAACGCCGCGCAGATGCTGCACGCTTTCGGATCCGCCGGCACCCAGTCGGCCGGCCTGTGGGAATTCCTGCGCACCGCCGCCGACAGCAAGCAGCTGCACACCGCGCACGCGGCCGGCGCCGGCCTGATGGCCGCCTATCTGGCGCAGGACGGCTTCACCGGCGCGGCCGACATCTTCACCGGCCCGCAGGGCATGGCGGCCGGCATGAGCAGCGACGCCGATGCGGCGAAGCTGACCGACGGCCTCGGCACCCGCTGGGCCACGGCCGAAACGTCCTTCAAGTGGCACGCCAGCTGCCGCCACACGCATCCGGCCGCCGACGCGCTGCTGGCCGTGATGCGCGAGCACGGCCTCAAGCCCGACGACATCGCGCAAGTGGTGACGCACGTGCACCAGGGCGCGATCGACGTGCTCGGCCCGGTGGTCCAGCCGACCACGGTGCACCAGAGCAAATTCAGCATGGGTACCGTGCTCGGGCTGGTGGCGCAGTACGGCCACGCAGGCCTGGGCGAGTTCGACCGCGACTACCTCAGCAGCGCCACCCAGATGCTGCGCGACCGGGTGCGCATGGAGCTCGACCCCGAGGTCGACGGTGCCTACCCGCAGCGCTGGATCGGCAAGGTCACCGTGACCACCACCGACGGCCGCACGCTGCACGGCCGCGTGGACGAGCCGAAGGGCGACCCAGGCAACACGCTCACGCGTGAGGAACTGACTGCCAAGGCGCTGCGCCTGGCCGCCCACAGCGGCGGCGCCAGCGCGGCCGAGATGCAGCGCGCGGTGGACGTGTTGTGGCAGGCCGCCACGTGGAAGCGCACGCCCTGGCTGCTGCAGGAGCGGCCGGCATGAGGGTGCACGCGAGCCCCCTCGCGGGCGCCTGCTCTCTGCTGTTCGTCCCCGGCACGCGGCCGGAGCGTTTCGCCAAGGCGCTGGCCAGCGGCGCCGGCGGCGTGATTGTCGATTGGGAAGACGCGGTGGCGCCGGGCGACAAGGCGGTCGCGCGTGCTGCGCTCGCGCAGGCGCTGGCAGGCATCGCGCCATCCGACCGCGCCCGCCTGGCCGTGCGTGTCAACGCCGAAGGGACGCCCTGGCACGCCGACGATCTGGCCGCGCTGCCCGAGCTGGCCGCGCAGGGTCTGGGCGCCGTGGTGCTGCCCAAGGCCGACAGCGCGGCCGGCGTAGCTGCCGCGGCACGGGCCATGGGCGCCCACGGCGCGGTGCTGCCGCTGGTGGAATCGGTCGCCGGGCTGGATGCGGTGCGCACGCTTGCCGCCGCGCCGCAGGTGCTGCGCCTGCTGTTCGGGCACCTCGATTTCCAGGCCGACGCGGGCCTGGCCTGCGGGCCGGGCGAGGAGGAGCTGGTGCCGGTGCGGCTGCAGATCGTGCTGGCCTCTCGTGCGGCCGGGTTGCCGGCGCCGGTGGATGGCGTCACGCCCGACACCAGCGACCTGCAGCTGGTGCAGGGCCATGCGGCCCGCGCGCTGCGCGGCGGCTTTGGCAGCAAGCTGTGCATCCACCCGGCGCAGGTCGCGGCGGTGCATGCGGCCTTTGCCCCATCGCCCGAGAAAGCCGACTGGGCGCGCCGCGTGGTCGAAGGTTTTGCCGAGGCGCGTGGCGGCGTGTTCACGCTGGACGGCCGCATGGTCGACGCGCCGGTGGTCAAGCTGGCCGAACAGATGCTGGCGCGCGCCAGGGTGTTGGGAGTGGCGCATGGCTGAGCCGCGTCTGCAGCGCTGCGAACTGGCGGTTCCCGCCACGTCGGAGCGCTTCTTCCTCAAGGCGCGCGACAGCGCGGCCGACGTGATCTTCCTGGACCTGGAAGACGCCGTGGGCGATGCGCACAAGGACACGGCCCGCGCCGCTGCCATCCGTGCCTTGAACGACATCGACTGGGGCCACAAGACCATGGCGCTGCGCGTGAATGGCCTCGACACGCCCTGGGCGCTGCAGGACATCGCCGACGTGGTGCGCGCCTGCCCGCGGCTGGATCTGGTGCTGCTGCCCAAGGCCGGCAGCGCGTTCGATGTGCAGTTTGTCGATCAGGTGCTGACGCTGATCGAGCGAGAGCAGGGCCGCGACAAGCGCTGCGGCATCGAGGTGCTGATCGAGACCGCGCGCGGCGTGGCCAACGTGGAGGCCATCGCCGCCGCTTCGCCGCGTCTGGAGGCCATGATCTTCGGCGTGGGCGACTACACGGTGGACATGCGCACGCACGACGTGGTGTTCGGCAAACCCAGCGCACGCTACGCGGTGCTGACCGAGGCCGACGCTGGCGGCGCTCGCGCGCTGCACTGGAACGACCAGTGGCACTTTGCCATGGCGCGCATCGCCAATGCCTGCCGTGCCAACGGGCTGCGCCCGATCGACGGACCCTACGCAGACTTCGCCGATGCCGATGGCTACCGCGCCTGCGCGCGCCGCGCGGCGGCGCTGGGCTTTGAGGGCAAGTGGGCCATCCATCCTTCGCAGATCGCGCTGGCGAACGAGGTGTTCTCCCCATCGGACGAGGATCTGGCCTGGGCGCGGCGCATCCAGCAACTGCTGGCCGATGCGCAGGCGCGTGGCGACGGCGCGGTGGGCGAGCGCGGCGTGCTGATCGACATGGCGCACGCCAAGCTGGCGCGGAGCGTGCTGGAGCGCGCCGCGATGATCGACGCGCGGCAGGGGGCGCTGCGTGTCTGAGCCAGGGGCTGCAGGCCAGGTCACGCCAGCGCTGGCCGGCGTGCGGGTGCTGGACATCGCCACCTTCATTGCCGCACCTTTTGCCGCCACCGTGATGGCGGACTTCGGTGCCGACGTGATCAAGATCGAGGTGCCGGGCGAGGGCGATCCGCTGCGCCGCTTCGGCACACCGGTGGACGGCGGCGACACGCTGGTCTGGCTTTCGGAGGCACGCAACAAGCGCTATGTCACGCTCGACCTGCGCACGCCCGAGGGTGCCGCCATCTTCCTGCGCCTGGTGGCCCAGGCCGACGTGGTGATGGAGAACTTCCGCCCCGGCACGCTTGAAAAATGGGGCCTGGGCTACGAGCGCCTGGCCGAGGTGAACCCGAAGCTGGTGCTCCTGCGCGTGAGCGCCTACGGCCAGACAGGGCCGTTCCGCGAGAAGCCGGGCTTTGCGCGGGTGGCGCACGGCTTCGGTGGTCTGTCGCACCTGGCCGGCATGGCCGACGGGCCGCCGGTGGTGCCGGGCTCGACCTCGCTGGCGGACTACATTTCAGGTCTGTGGGGCGTCAATGGCGTGCTGATGGCGCTGCGTGTGGCCGAACGAACCGGCCTTGGTCAGGTGGTCGATATCGGCCTGTACGAATCCATCTTCCGACTGCTGGACGAACTGGCGCCGGCCTACGCCCGCTTCGGTGAGGTGCGCGGCCGCATGGGCGCCGACGTGCCGCACGTGGTGCCGCACGGCCATTGGCGCACGCAGGACGGCAAGTGGGTGGCGTTGGCATGCTCCAGCGACAAGATCTTCGAACGCCTGGCGCGGTTGATGGGGCGGCCGGACCTGGTGCGACCCGACCAGTACCAGCGCGGCGAACAACGCCTGGCCGGGCGCGAGGTCATCAACGGCCTGATTGCCGACTGGGTGGGCGCGCTGCCGCTGGACGAGGTGCTGGCGCGCTGCGACGCCGCTGGCGTGCCGTGCGGCCACATCATGGACATCGCAGACATCTTCGAGCACCCGCAGTACGCGGCGCGTGGCAACCTGCAGACCGTGCAGGACGCACGCGCGGGCGAGGTGGTGGTGCCGGCGGCGATGCCCCGTCTGTCGGCCACGCCGGCGCAACTGCATCATCTGGGCGGCGCGCTGGGTGAACACACGGCGCAGGTGCTGGGCGAACTGCTTGGCATGGGCCCCGAAGAGCTGAGCATGTTGGCAGGAAAGGATGTGATTTGATGAGCCGAGCGACGCGCGTCAATTGGCCCATGTTTGCGCCCGATCAAGGTCTCGCCGGGTGCGGCGCCGAATGGTTTCTATCGCAGGGTTTTTCCCGTTGCCCGCGCGCGCGCAGCTGCCCAGAATCGGCACGTTGTCCTCTGTCTGGAGGCGCCCCGCTGGCCGTGTGCAGCGCGGAATTTTCTCTTTTGTCTTTAGGAGTGAACCCATGAACAAGACTTCCAAACTGGGCCGTCGTCCGCTGCTGGCCGCACTGTCGCTGGCGGGCCTGATGGCGCTGCCGTTCGGTGCGCTGGCCCAGTCGCCCATCGTGATCAAGTTCAGCCACGTGGTGGCTGACCAGACACCGAAGGGCCAGGCCGCCATCAAGTTCAAGGAGCTCGCCGAGAAGAAGCTGCCGGGCAAGGTTCAGGTGCAGGTGTTCCCCAACTCCCAGCTGTTCGGTGACGGCAAGGAAATGGAAGCGCTGCTGCTCGGCGACGTGCAGATGATCGCGCCTTCGCTGTCCAAGTTCGATCGCTACACCAAGAAGGTTCAGCTGTTCGACCTGCCGTTCCTGTTCGACGACATGGAAGCGGTCGACCGCTTCCAGGCCAGTACCAACGGTCAGGCCCTGCTGAAGTCCATGACCAACCGCGGCCTGCTCGGCCTGGCCTACTGGCACAACGGCATGAAGCAGCTGTCGACCGACAAGGACCAACTCAAGCGCCCCGAGGACGTCAAGGGCCTGAAGTTCCGCATCCAGAGCTCCGACGTGCTGGAAGCGCAGTTCCGCGCGCTGGGTGCCAACCCGCAGAAGATGGCCTTCTCGGAGGTCTACCAGGCGCTGCAGACCGGCGTGGTGGATGGCCAGGAAAACACCTGGTCCAACATCTTTTCGCAGAAGTTCTATGAAGTGCAGAAGACCATCGCCGAAACCAACCACGGCGTGATCGACTACATGGTCGTCACCAACGCCAAGTGGTGGGACGGCCTGCCGGCCGACGTTCGCAAGGGCCTGTCGGAAGCCATGGCCGAAGCCACCGCCTACGGCAACAAGATCGCGTCCGATTTCAACGAGCGCGACAAGGCGCAAATCGCCAAGGCCGGCAAGGCCAAGATCCAGCAACTGTCCAAGGAAGACGTGGCCGCATGGCGCAAGTCGATGGAACCGGTGTGGAAGAAGTTCGAGGGTGATATCGGCCGCGACCTGATCGACGCTGCGCTCAAGTCGAACAAGTAATGCGCCAGGAAGATCAGGTGTTTGATGCCTGACCATCAAATGGCGGCCTGCGGTGCGGGCCGCCATTGTTTTGACCAGAGAGAAAACGATGCGTTGGCTCGACAAACTCGAAGAAATCTTCCTTGAGCTGATGCTGGCCGGCATGGTCTGCATCACGTTCACGCAGGTGATCGCGCGCTACATCTTCAACTACAGCTTCACGTGGGCGCTGGAGCTTGTGGGTGTGCTGTTCGCCTGGTTGATCTTCATCGGGCTTTCCTATGGCGTGCGCGTGGGCACGCACATCGGTATCGACATCCTGATCCGCACGCTCGGCACACAGGCCGCGCGGTGGGTGGGTGTGGTGGCGTCGGCGCTGTGCGTGGTGTATGCCTGCATCCTGGCCTTCGGCGGCTGGCAGTACCTGATGAAGCTCTACACAGTGGGCATCGAGATGCAGGATCTGCCGATCCCTCAATGGGTGCCCAAGCTGGTGCTGCCGCTGGGCTTCGGCCTGCTGGCGCTGCGGTTTCTCTCCATTTTCCTGAAACTGCTCACCGGCAGGGGCGGGCGATTGCTGGGCGACGAGGCCGAGGACGCGCTCAAGATGCGCGACGAGCTGGAGGAGGCCCAATCATGAACACCGTCGTTCTGTTCGCGCTGCTCTTCATCTTCATGTTCATGGGCATGCCCGTGGCGGTGGCGCTCGGGCTGTCGTCGCTGGTGGTGATCCTGGGCTTCACCCACGATTCGCTGGCATCGCTCACGCTCAAGATGTACGAGACCTCGGAGCACTACACGCTGCTGGCGATTCCGTACTTCATCCTGGGGGGCACCTTCCTCACCACAGGCGGCGTGGCACGGCGCATGATCCGTTTTGCCAACGCCTGCATCGGCCATCTTCGCGGTGGCCTGGCCATGGCGTCGGTGATGGCGTGCATGCTGTTCGCGGCGGTGTCGGGCTCGTCGCCGGCCACGGTGGTGGCAGTCGGTTCCATCGTCATCGCGGGCATGGTGCGCGCAGGCTACTCCAAGGAGTTCGCCGCCGGCGTGATCTGCAACGCGGGCACGCTGGGTATCCTGATCCCGCCGTCCATCGTGATGGTGGTGTACGGCGCCACCACGGAGACGTCGGTCGGCAAGCTGTTCATGGCGGGCGTGATCCCGGGCATCCTGCTGGGGCTGCTGCTCATGGTGGCCATCTACTGGCGCGCGCGCGTGCTCGATCTGCCGCGCCAGCCGCGTGCGAGCATGAGCGAGGTTGCGACGGCCGGGCGCCAGTCGCTCTGGGGTCTGATGCTGATCGTGATCATCCTGGGCGGCATCTACGGCGGCGTGTTCACACCGACCGAGGCCGCGGCAGTGGCTGCCGTGTACGCCTTCTTCATCGCCGTGTTCGTGTACCGCGACATGAAGATGAAGGACGTACCGCACGTGCTGCTGGAGTCGGCCAAAGTGACCATCATGCTGATGTTCATCGTGGCCAACGCGCTGCTGTTTGCCCACGTGCTGACCACCGAACGCATTCCACAAGCCATCGCCGAGACCATCGTCGGCATGGGCATGGCGCCCTGGCAGTTCCTGCTGGTCGTGAACCTGCTGCTGCTCGTGGCAGGCATGTTCATGGAGCCGACCGGGGTGATCCTGATCCTGGCGCCGATCCTGTTCCCCATCGCCACACGTTTGGGCATCGACCCGGTGCACCTGGGCATCATCATGGTGGTGAACCTGGAGATCGGTATGGTCACGCCGCCGGTGGGCCTGAACCTGTTTGTCACCTCGGGCATCACCAACATGAGCGTGGCGCAAGTGGTGCGTGCGGCCTTGCCTTGGACGCTGATCCTGCTGGCCTTCCTGGCCGTGGTGACCTACGTGCCGGGGATCACCACTTTCCTGCCGGAACTGCTGTTCTGACCCTGGAGGCCCCGCCCCGCGCGGGGCAAGGTCCTGGGTGGCGCGGGGATCCCGGCATCGGTGCGGGTCCGGCTCCCGCCGGTTTTGCCCTGAGAATCGGCGCATGACCAAGGCAAGTATCTGTCTCAACATGATCGTCAAGAACGAGGCGCCGGTGATCGGCCGGTGCCTCGCCAGCGCACGCTCGCTGGTTGATCGGTGGTGCATCGTGGACACCGGGTCCACCGACGGCACTCAGGAGCTGGTGCGGCAGGCCATGGAAGGCGTGCCCGGCGTTTTGCACGAGCGCCCATGGAAGAACTTCGGCTTCAACCGCAACGAGGCGCTGGAACTCGCGCGGGAGCAGGGCTGCGACTACCTGCTGATGATCGATGCCGATGAAGTTTTCCAGTCACCTAAGGGGTTTGCCTGGCCAGGGCTCGGCAGTGATGCCTACGAGTTGACCTGCCACTACGCAGGCACGGCCTATGCGCGTTGCGCACTGGTCGCCACGCGCCTGCCCTGGCGCTGGGAGGGCGTGCTGCACGAATACCTGGCGTGCGACGAGCCGCACCGCATCGAGGCGCTGGCCGCGCCCACCATCTTCGTACGCCACGACGGCGCGCGGGCGCGCGATCCGCAAACCTACCTGCGCGACGTGGCCTTGCTGGAAGAGGCACTGGTCGAAGACCCGGGCAATACGCGCCACGTGTTCTATCTGGCGCAGAGTTTGCGCGACGCGGGAAGGCTGGACGAGGCCAGGGACACTTATCTGCGTCGTGCTGTCATGGGCGGCTGGGACGAGGAGGTCTGGTTCTCTCTGTTCCAGGCGGCTGTTTTGCGTGAACGTTTGCACGAGCCGCTGGCCGACGTGCAGACAGCGTATCTCACAGCCTATGAGGCGCGCCCCACACGGGCAGAGCCTTTGGTTGAACTGGCGCGCTATCTGCGCGAACGTGGTCGTCATGCTCAGGCCGCTCTCTATGCGCAGGCGGCCGGCGCCATGCCCTTGCCAGAGGACCGGCTATTCGTCGACCGGGCGACGTATGAGTGGCGAGCGCTGGACGAGCTTTCGGTCAGCGCCTTTTACGCGCGATCCAATCACTGGTGGCAGGCAGGCCAGAAGGCCTCCCTCCAATTGCAGGGGAACATGCAGGCCTTGCCCACGGATGTGCAACCAAGGGTTAAGGCCAACGCTGACTTCTACCGCAACGACCAGCGCCCCACTCCAGTATGAGTTCTATGGTTGGCACGTGAAGGTGATGTAGAAAATCGAGTTGTTGTGTTGGCCACCGTTGACGCTGATCTGCACGAGATCAGTGGTGCCGAGGCTGGCAGATCCGGAGCTGTTGCAGGACGTGCTGGTGCCGTTGACGTCGCAGGAAAGCAGCGACGTACCTGCCCCGTTAATCAGGCTGACCGTATTGGTCGCGCTCCCGCCGCCGCCGCCAGGGAAGCCAGAGGTGGTGACGCGAAAATTCGAAGCAGTGCAACTGGCGGGGACTCTGAGGAGTTGGGTCGTAGGGCTGGTTGCAATTCCGGAACCCACGATATATCCATACAACGGATTGCTGTTGGACAGCGCCATGCGGGTGGTGAAGCCAAACGGGGCCCCCGTGCCGGCAGGCCCAGTCGCGCCGGTAGCGCCCGTGGCCCCCGTCAAACCTGTAGCGCCCACTGGACCTTGGACGCCCTGTACGCCTTGCAGGCCTTGTGCCCCTGTGGGCCCCTGAGGGCCCTGCGCTCCTGTCGGGCCCGCAGCGCCAGTCGGTCCCACGGCTCCGGTGACACCGGTGGGGCCTGCAGCCCCGGTCGATCCCGTAGCTCCGGTGGGTCCGGTAACCCCCACCGGGCCGGTGGCACCGGTCGGGCCTGACACTCCTGTCGCTCCTGTCGCTCCTGACGCGCCTGTGGCCCCCGCGGGTCCGGTGGCTCCCGTTGCACCCGTTGCACCCGTCGGGCCTGCGGCACCCGTGACACCCGTTGCCCCTGTCGACCCAGTGGCACCCGTCGCTCCTGTGGGGCCGGTAGCGCCGTAGGAAGCAGGGCAGGTCACCAGCGTGCCAGCGGCGTCATAGCAGACCACGCCGGTTTGGGTGCCAGTGGTGGACGGCAAGGCAGGAACGACCACCTTGCCGTTGATCTGCACGTCGCCGCCTGCGGGAGGCGTGATCTCGACGTTGGCCGCTGCGGCGACCAAGACGTGGCTGGACAGCAGCAGTCCGCAAGCAGCCGCGACCGGCGAATGGGTGAAACGGCGGATCATTCAGGGCTCCTTGCAGGCTTCGGGTTCTTGTTGAGACGACGCCGCTGGCGGCGGCCGCCCAGTGCGGCGAGCGCTGCGACGGTGGCGAGCAGCGAGAGTTCGGACAGCGTGGGCACGGCGGCGACAGCATCCGAACCGCTTCCGAACCAGCGCAAGACTGCACCGCCCGCCGCCTGGTTGGTCTGGCCGGCCGCCAGCCATTGCCCGCTGGCCGTCATGCCACGCACGGCGAGGTTGGACAGACTCTGTGTGCCGCTGGCGAGCAGGTTGATGTCGGCGCTGGGCGAAGCAGGCGTGGTCGATTCGATGCGCAAGGGCTGAGCCGCCGTGCCGCTGAGGGTGAGGTTCTGCACCGTTTGCGAGCTTCCCGCTGTGAACTGGTACAGCTTGCCTTCGCTGCTCGTGATGCCAAGCGTGTAGAAGGTGGTGTTGCCGCTGATCACCGAGGTGGCGGCGCAGGTGGCGGCGTCGACGAAGTTCACGGCGCCGGTGCCAGCTGCCAGTGTGCCGCCGGTGTTGGCCCAGTTGCCTGCCAGCGTGATCGATCCGCTGCCCAGCGAAACGGCCCCGCCGGCACTGAGCGTGACGTTTCGGGCATTAAGGATGGTGCCTCCGCCCAGGTCGAGCGTGCCTCCGACCACAATGTCGGTGCAGGCCAGGTCGGTGGTACCACCTGCAAGCGCGTAAGTGGCGCCAGCCGGCACCACCAGATCGGCCGAGGCGTTCTGGCCCCCGGCAAGCAATGCAAGGGCGGCAAGGTAGCCGGCGGGGCGCCAGTTGCCGCGGTGCCAAGGAAATGTCACGCCAGCCCTCCCAATGTTCGAGCCAGTGTACTTTGAGTTACATCAGGCATGAGTGCCTGTGAGCGGGTACCTGGCAGGAATATGACGCTGTGTGGATAAGCTGCAACGCGGACAGCGCACACATGCCGGGGTAGGTATTTGAGCGATCGGGATGCGTTGGAGGTCACCGCGGCGCGGGCGTCTTGGGCTGGTAGTCGCAGTCCATGGCCACTGCGCATTCCCAGCAGCGCGGCGTGCGTGCCAGACACACATAGCGGCCGTGCAGGATCAGCCAGTGGTGCGCGTGCGTCAGGTATTGGGCGGGCACACGTTTGAGCAGTTGCTGCTCCACCGCGATCGGCGTCTTGCCGGGTGCCAGGCCGGTACGGTTGCTGACGCGGAAGATGTGCGTGTCCACCGCCATGGTGGGCTCGCCATAGGCCACGTTCAACACCACGTTGGCGGTCTTGCGGCCGACACCGGGCAGGGCCTCCAGCTCCTCACGGGTACGCGGCACATCCCCGCCGTGACGCTCCACCAGGATGCGGCAGGTTGCCATCAGATGCCGGGCCTTGCTGCGGAACAGGCCGATGGTGCGGATGTAGCCCTCCAGCCCTTCCAGCCCCAGATCAAGGATCTTCTGCGGCGTGTTGGCCACCGGGAACAGCTTGCGCGTGGCCTTGTTGACGCCCACGTCGGTGGCTTGTGCCGACAGCAGCACGGCCGCCAGCAACTCGAACACGCTGGTGTATTCCAGCTCGCTGGCCGGCAAAGGGTTGGCAGCTTGCAGGGTGGCGAAGAAGTGATCGATATGCGCGGTGTCCATGCGGATCATTGTGCAGGAACCAGGGCCTGCAACGGCTGTTCTGCGCAGCGGGTCAACGGCGGACTTGCCATGGGCGCTTCTGGGAGGCGCCTCGCGACAGAGCCATCGGACGAATGGGCATCGCGCGGGCCGCGACCCAAGCCGCTCAAGCGGGCTCAGCTCGGCTCGGGCACGTTCGAGGCGCTGGGATTCGCGAGACGCGCCATTCGTTGCAGCAACGCCGTGGCTTCACATGGATGAGGACACAACCCAGCTGCTTCGTTCACCCCTGAACGGAACGCGCACCGCCCGCGAGGGCCTGGTGCTCTATGGGGTGATCACGACCGACCAGGCCACCGCTCTTGTCGATGGATTGCTGCTGGGTGCGGCTCGCAGCGACACGGTGTCTCCAGCAGCCAGCGTGGACGTGCCGCTGCTGGAGCATGACGTGGCCGAGTTGCCGGTAATGGCGCAATTCAGGGCGCCCACTGCCGTGCCGTTGACCATCAGGGTGTAGGTGTAGGTATTGCCGTTGCCTGAGGCTCCGTTTTGAAACACCTGCAGGCTACTCACGGTACCTCCGACCGGCACCGGAAACGCGACATTGCTGTTGGTGCCATCCGGCGCTTGCCCCAGGCCGACATAGCGTATCTGCGTGGCGCTGAGCGAGTTGCCACCGGAATTGCCAACGATCGCCACAGCAGAAGCGCCCGTGGCGCCTGTTGCCCCGGTTGCGCCCGTCGCGCCAGTGGCGCCAGTGGCGCCAACTGGGCCGATGGGGCCAACCGGGCCGGCAGGGCCAACGGCACCAACCGGGCCGGCGGGGCCGACGGCACCAGTTGGCCCCGCGATACCAGTGGCCCCAGTGGCCCCAGTGGCACCCGTAGCACCAGTGGCACCCGTAGCACCCGTAGCACCCGTAGCACCCGTCGGTCCGGTTGCACCGGTGGCTCCATAACTAGCGGGGCATGGTCCCAAAAGGCCTGTGCTCACCTCGTAGCACACCACGCCGCCGGATTGCCCCGTGCTGCCAGGCACGCCAGGCAGCGAAATCGGGCCGTTGATGACAACGCCACCACCGCCAGGGGGTGACATCGTGATGTCCGCAGCGATGGCCGGGGCGGCGACCGTAGCCAGCAGTACGCCTGAGGCGGCTGCGACGGGCGCGAAACAGAGGCGTGAAGTGATCATGACTGGGGCTCCTTGATGGTGTCTGTTGTCTTGTAATCGGTGAGGCGGCGCTCAGATGCCGTGAGGCTTGCGGCGCCACGCTGCCAGGGCGGCCAGCACCAATGCCAGGCCGGCCAATGAGAACTGGGAGAGGGTCGGTACGGGGGTGGTGCCGCCGACGGTCGGTATTCCGAACCAGCGGCTGACGGCACCACCGGCCGCCTGGTTGGTCTGCCCGGGGGCCAGCCACTGGCCGGACGCAGACATGCCGCGCACCGCCAGGTTCGATAGCGCCTGACTGCCTGCAGCAGCCAGGCTGATGTCCGCCGAGGGCGTGCCTGGTGTTGTCGATTCGATTCGCAGGGGGGCGCCGGTTCCGCTCAGGTTCAGCGCGCTTTGCACGCTTTGTGCCGAGCCGGCGCTGAACTGGTAGAGCTTCCCGCTGCTGCTGGCGATGCTGAGCGTGTAGAAACTGGTGTTGCCGCTGACGACAGCCGTTGTGACCGGCACTGCGCAGGCTACATCGTCGACGAAGCTCACGCTCCCTGTTCCTGCATTGACAGTGCCGGCGTTGCCCCAGTTGCCGACCAGCGTGATGGCGCCGCTGCCGAGGATCAAGGTGCCGCCCGCCTGGACGGTGACGTTGCGCACGCCTGCGAGCGTGCCGCCGGCGAGATCCAGCGTCCCGCCGACGATCAGGTCGGTGCAGGCCAGATTCTGGCTGCCACCCCCCAGGCTTTGACTTGCGCCGGGCGGAATCACCAAGTCAGCGTGAGCGTTAGCGCACAGAAGCGCCATCAACGAGCCGATCATGGCGAATCGCGCAATTTGCGGGCGGGGGCGGCGTGCTTGTCTCACGTGAGGATTCCTCTGGGGAATTATTTCAAATAGAAACATTTTGTAATATAAAATTCGAGCAAATCAACACCTCGAACAGGGGGTGTCGATGACTGATGGAGCCGGACAAGCGTCTGACGCGTCCAAGTGTTTGCCTCGCTAGGGCCGGGCTGTTTGGCGACCATGGGTGACAATCGGCGTCATTCGTAATTTCCGACGGTTGTCGCGCCCATGTCACTTCCTTTCGCCCAACGCCTGAACAACGTCGAAACCTCGGCCATCCGCGAGCTGTTCAAGCTGCTCGGCAAGCCGGGCATCATCAGTTTCGCGGGCGGCTTTCCGGACAGCGCCATGTTTGACGTGGCTGGCATCGGGCAGGCCGTCAACCAGGCGTTGGCCGATGAGCCTGGCGGTGCGCTGCAGTACGGCGCCACTGAAGGCTACGAACCGCTGCGCGCGCAGCTGGCGGCCTTCATGCAGGCCAAGGGCGCGCAGGGCGTGGCGCCGGATCAGCTCATCGTGACCACCGGCAGCCAGCAGGCGCTGGATCTGCTGGGCAAGACGCTGGTCGATCCCGGCAGCAAGGTGATTGTGGAAGGGCCGACGTTTCTGGCCACCATCCAGTGCTTCCGGCTCTACGGCGGCGATCTGGTGAGCGCGCCGATCGACGGGGAGGGCGTGAAGGTGGACGAGCTGGAAGCGCTCATCCAGACCCACCGTCCCAAGTTCGTCTACCTGATCCCCACGTTCGGCAACCCCAGCGGCGCCATGCTCAGCCTGGAGCGCCGCAAGCGTGTGCTGGAGCTGGCCGTCAAGTACCAGACGCTGATCGTCGAGGACGATCCGTACGGTGATCTGTATTTCGACGCTCCGCCGCCGCCCAGCCTGCTGGCGCTGAGCCACGAGGTGCCGGGCAGCCGCGACTGGCTGGTGCACTGCGGCAGCCTCTCCAAGGTGCTGTCGCCCGGCCTGCGCGTGGGCTGGATGATCGCGCCGCCGGAGTTGCTGGCCAAGGCCACCATGTGCAAGCAGTTTTCCGACGCCCACACCAGCACCTTCGCGCAGGCCACGGCGGCCCAGTACCTGGCGGCGGGGCGCATGCCCGAGACCTTGGCGCGCGTGCGCAAGGTGTACGGCGCACGCGCCCAGGCCATGGGCAACGCGTTGCGCGCCGAACTGGGCGACGCCCTCAGCTTCGTGCAGCCGCAGGGCGGGCTGTTTGTCTGGGCGCGCCTCACCGGCGCCGGCGGCAAGCCCGCCGATGGGGCAGCCTTCGCCAAGAAGGCGGTGGAGCAGGGCGTGGCCTTCGTGCCCGGTGCGCCGTTTTTCTGCGCCAACCCGGATGCCAGCACGCTGCGCCTGTCGTTCGCCACCGTGGGCGAAGACAAGATCCGCGAAGGCGTGGCCCGGCTGGCCAGGGCGCTCGGCTGAATGCGGGCGCTGGCGTACCATCGCGTCCCAGCTCATCCACAACCCTGAAAGGCCCGGCATGCGCGGCAACATCGGCGCCATCGTCCTGATCCTGGTCGGCGCGTTCTTCCTGCTCAGCAACCTGGGCCTGCTCAACATCAGCCTGCGCGAACTCATCGCCACCTGGTGGCCGCTGATCCTGATCCTCCTGGGCATCGGCATGTTTCTCTCGCCCGGTGACCGCCGCCGCAAGTGACAACCAGGGCGCCGCGCCGCCCGCGGACATGGCCGATCCGGCGCAGCTCGAAAGACTGGTCACACTGCGCATGCCCTTCGGCAAGTACCAGGGCCGCACGCTGGCCGAACTGCCTGGCGCCTACCTGGCGTGGTTTGCCAGGCAGGGCTTCCCGAAGGGGGAACTGGGGCGTCTGCTGGCGCTGATGCACGAGATCGATCAGGCGGGCTTGCGCAGACTGCTGGATCCGTTGCGGCGCAATTTCTGAGCAGGTTTTGGGCATCCAGGGCTTATATGACGGTCGCAGGCAGCTATCGATAGAATAGCATTGACTGCCATGAAGCCCGCTTCACGCGGACCTTGCATTTGCCCCACCGGCCCCCAATTGGGTGCCATGAACACCACGCAAGCTTCCATTCAACCCGCCATCCTGCTGGCGCAGTTGCTGGAGCGGCTGGACGCCAGCCGCCAACCGGTCGACGCGCGCCAATACCAGCTCGTCGCCGCGCGTCTGGCCAGCCTGCTGGCCGAGCCCGGTGTCGACTGGCAGCCGCTGCTGGAGCAGAGCCCGGCCGCGGCGGCCCTTTACGAAAACCTGCACTACGCCGAAGCCGGCCTGTGCCGCTCGCAGCTGGACACCGCCATGCAGGCGGAGTTGACGGCGCGCGAAGCGATCGACGCAGCGCGCGAGCGGCCTGCGCCCGACCGCGCCGCGCCCGGCACCGCAGCCGCCTGAGCCCTTCGGAGAGCCCACCATGAGCGAACCCCTCCACATCGTCTGCCCGCACTGTCAGACCACCAACCGCGTGCAGGCGGCCGATTTGGCCAAGGCGCCCGACTGTGGCAAATGCCACCAGCCCCTGTTCACCGGCCACCCGGTGGCACTGGACGACGAGGCCGCCTTCGACAAACAGGTGGCGCGCAACCAGATCCCGGTGCTGGTGGACTTCTGGGCGCCGTGGTGCGGCCCCTGCCGCATGATGGCGCCGGCGTACGAAAAGGCCGCGGCCGAACTGGAGCCGCGCATGCGTGTGGCCAAGGTCAACACCGAGGCCGCGCAGAGCTTGGGCGCTCGCTACAACATCCGCAGCATCCCGACGCTGGCGCTGTTCGTCGGCGGGCGCGAGGTGGCGCGACAGGCCGGTGCCATGACCAACCCGGCGCAGATCGCCCAGTGGGTGCGCGCGAACCTGCCGCGCTGAGTCTTTGCACCCCACGCGGGCGCGGCCGGCGTCGCTTCTTGCGGCCTTCATCAGCCAGTTGCTTACCTGACAGGTAATTGCCGCGCTGACTGCGGTTTCGCACACTGCCTTCAGGCCGGCGCGCTGCGCGCCGGTCCATGACGACAGGAGAAACCGCATGAGATCCGTCTTTCCTTCCCGTTTCCTGAAACGCGCGCTGGGTGCCGACGCGGTGGTGAGCGGCGCTGTGGCCTTGCTGCAGTTGCTGGCCGCCGGTGCGTTGGCCGAACAACTGGCGCTGCCACGCGCGCTGTTGCTGGGTACTGGCGTCTTTCTGCTGGGCTACGTGGCGCTGCTGGTGATGCTGGCCCGCGCCCAGCGGGTGCCGGCGGCCTTGATCCTGCTGGTGGTGGCCGGCAACGTCTTGTGGGCCGTGGGTGCCCTGGGGTTGCTCCTGGGGAACAGCCTGACCACCAACATCTGGGGCGAGGCCTGGCAGCTGTTGCACGTGGCCGCGGTGCTGGTGTTCGCCGTGCTGGAATGGGCAGGGCTGCGCGCGTCCCCCATGTCCGGCAGCGCCCAGGCCGCGCGCGCCTGATGGCGCCTGGCCTTCCAACTTGTTCCGCTTGAACGGGAGCACCCCATGACCCTCGACCTTCTTCCCCTGGCCGTGGCCATCCTCATTGCCATTCCCGCGGCCGGCTCGTGCATCGGCATCGGCCTGTCGGCCTCGCGCTTCCTGGAGGCCACGGCGCGCCAGCCGGAACTGGGCCCTGAGCTGCAGACGCGGTTCTTCCTCTCGGCCGGCCTGCTGGACGGCGCCTTCATCATTGCCACCGGCATCGGCTTGTGGTTCGCGACAGCCAGCCCGTTCAAGTAACCCATCCCGTGTTTGGCGCGCCGCGCCTGGCCCGGGGCAGCTGCTCGGCTGTGTCATCCTCCGGGGCCAGGCGCCCGTGCGTTGGCTGGAGAACCACCATGGATCGAACGGAACCGGGACATCGGCAGGCGCGGCTTCGCAGCACGCCGCGGCGTGAGGTGGGGCCGCTGCTGCGCGAATGGCGCCAGCGGCGCAAGCTGAGCCAACTGGCGCTGGCCCTGGACGTGGGCGTGTCGCCGCGTCACTTGAGTTTTGTGGAGACCGGGCGGTCCAGGCCCAGTGCGGAACTGCTGCTCTCGATGTCGGAGCATCTGGCGTTGCCGCTGCGCGAGCGCAACGACCTGCTGCTGGCGGCCGGTTACGCGCCGCGCTACAGCGAGACGCCGCTGGAGTCGCCCGATCTGCAGGTGGTCCGCAGCGCGCTGCAGCGCCTGTTGGCGGCGCACGATCCTTATCCCGGCGTGGCTCTGGACCGCCACTGGAACGTGGTGCTGGCCAACCGCGCTGCCGAGCGCCTGATGGGCCTGCTGCCACCGCATCTGGTGGGGCCTCCGCTCAACATGATGCGGGCCAGCCTGCATCCCGAGGGCTTCGCGGCCGCGACGCTGAACTTCGAAGCCTGGGGGCGCCACCTGCTGCACGAGCTGGAGCGCGCCCGCGCTGCGGCCGACGATCCCGTGCTCGCGGCTCTGGCCGCGGAGGTGGGGGGCTATCCCAACGTGGCGGCGCCGCTGGCCACGGCCACGCGTCGGCCTACCTACCAGGAATCGCTGCTGATTCCCTGCGTGCTGCTGTCCGGCGAAGGCAGGACCCTGTCGCTGTTCACCACGCAGGCCACCTTTGGCTCGCCGCGCGACATCACCCTGGCGGAGCTGACGGTGGAGCTCTTCTATCCGGCCGACGCGGCCACGGAGGATGCCTTGAGGGCGCAGGCTATCTGAGCTCGCGGGCTCCCAGCGGCGCCCCGCGCCTTCAGCGCGGCGCTGACGCCGGCGCCATCGGCGCCAGGAAATCCGGTGCCGGACCTTCACCCGGCCACATCTCGATGCGCATCACGCTGGCCACCGGCGCGCCGCCGAGCATGGCCGGGCGCATGGGCGTGTCGACGATGGGGGCGAACAGATCGCGCATCGCCGGGTCGTCGGCGGCCGGGCCTTCGAGTTCGAAGCGCTCGATGCGGCCCTGGGCCGATAGCCAGACCCGCAGCCGGACGATGGGGAAGCCAGCAGGCCAGGGCTGCTCCGCCAGGAGCCACAGGTTGTCATTGGGCGTGGGCGCCGAGTCGACCTTGCTGGCATCCAGCCAGACGGTCTGCGGATCGGCGGCCGGGGCTTCGGCGACGGTTGGCAGTGGTTGCACGGGGGGCGGGGGCGCGACCTCGGGCCGCGGGGCGGGCGGTTCGCGTCGCACCGGGCTTGGCGCTGCTGACGGGCGCTGCCGGTCGGATCTGGGCGCTACGGCTGGTGCTGGCGCTGCGGAGACGATGGCGGGCGGCGAGGGCCGCGGTACGGCTGCTGCCTGCGGCGCCGCACGCAGGCTGACGTGCCAGACCGCGGGCGCGCCGGGTGCTTCAGTGACCGGGTGCCGCCGGGCCTGCAGCAGCACCAGGGCCGCGGCGTGCAGGGCCAGCGCAGCCGCCAGCGCCCAGCTCCATCCGATGGCGTGCTGCCGGTTCCTCATGGAAGGCGCGCACGCTCAGCGCCGTACCTCGTCCACCAGCGCGCGGAACTCGTCGATGTCCTCGAAGCTGCGGTACACGCTGGCGAAGCGCACGTAGGCCACCTTGTCGAGCTTCTTCAGCTCGCGCATCACCAGTTCGCCCAGGCGGCGCGAGGGCACTTCGCGGTCGCCGGTGGCGAGCAGCTTTTCCTCGATGCGCTCGATGGCGGTGTCGATCTGCTCGGTGCTCACCGGGCGCTTGCGCAGCGCCAGATCGAGCGAGCTTTGCAGCTTGGCGCGGTCATAAGGCACGCGGCGGCCGTCCTTCTTGACCACGCTGGGGAAGCTGACATCGGGCCGCTCGTAGGTGGTGAAGCGCTTGCCGCAGTGCGCGCACTGGCGCCGCCGGCGCACGAAGGCACCGTCGTCGGCCACGCGGGTGTCGACAACCTGGGTTTCGGTGTGGGCGCAGAAAGGGCAGTGCATGGCCGGATTCTATGAAAGAAATTGGCTTCTGGCCCTTATGCAGCGGGCGCAGGCAGCTATGAATCTTGTAGAAAAAAACGCCGCCACGGCAAGCCGGGGCGGCGTTGTGGGGCCAGCGTGCCGGCCGGGTTCAGCCGCCGTAGACCGGGAACTGCTTCGTCAGCGCGGCCACCTTGGCGCGCACGGCGGCCAGGTTGGCTTCGTCGCGCGGGTTGTCCAGCACGTCGGCCACCAGGTGGGCGGTGGCGCGGGCCTGTTCTTCCTTGAAGCCGCGGGTGGTCATGGCCGGGGTGCCGACGCGCACGCCGCTGGTCACCATGGGCTTTTCCGGGTCGTTGGGGATGGCGTTCTTGTTGATCGTCATGTGGGCACTGCCCAGCACCGCCTCGGCTTCCTTGCCGGTGATGCCCTTGGCGCGCAGGTCCACCAGCATCACGTGGCTCTGCGTGCCGCCGCTGACGATGCGCAGGCCGCGCTGGGTGAGCGTCTCGGCCACCACCTGGGCATTCTTCTTCACCTGGGCGGCGTACTGCTTGAATTCGGGCGAGAGCGCTTCCTTGAAGGCGATGGCCTTGGCCGCGATGATGTGCATCAGCGGGCCGCCCTGCAGGCCGGGGAACACGGCGCTGTTGATGGCTTTCTCGTGCTCGGCCTTCATCAGGATGAAGCCGGCGCGCGGGCCGCGCAGGCTCTTGTGGGTGGTGGAGGTCACCACGTCGGCATGAGGCACCGGGTTGGGGTACACGCCACCGGCAATCAGGCCGGCGTAGTGCGCCATGTCGACCATGAAGATGGCGCCGACTTCCTTGGCCACCTTGGCAAAGCGCGCCCAGTCGATCTCCAGGCTGTAGGCCGAGGCGCCGGCCACGATCAGCTTCGGCCTGTGCTCGCGCGCCTTGGCTTCCATGGCGTCGTAGTCGATGGCCTCGTTCTTGTCCAGGCCGTAGCTGACCACGTTGAACCACTTGCCCGACATGTTCAGCGGCATGCCGTGCGTCAGGTGGCCGCCTTCGGCCAGGCTCATGCCCATGATGGTGTCGCCGGGCTTGAGGAAGGCCAGGAACACGGCCTCGTTGGCGCTGGCGCCGCAGTGCGGCTGCACGTTGGCGGCATCGGCGCCGAAGAGCTGCTTGACGCGCTCGATGGCCAGCTGCTCGACCACGTCGACGTATTCGCAGCCGCCGTAGTAGCGGCGGCCGGGGTAGCCTTCGGCGTACTTGTTGGTCAGCTGCGTGCCGGCGGCGGCCAGCACGGCGGGGCTGGCGTAGTTCTCGCTGGCGATCAGCTCGATGTGGTCTTCCTGGCGCTGGTGCTCGTGCTGGATGGCGGCCCAGACGTCGGGGTCGGTGCTGGCGATGGTGTGGGTGGTGCGGTTGAACATGGCAGTCCTTCGGGTGAGATGGATCCCGGCGTGAACCAGGGCTGCCCAGGCGAACGGCCGAACGCCCGGCGGCCAGCCGGGCGGTGCGCTTCCCCGTGGTGACCCACGTCAGCGCCCCGCGGTGTGGGGGCGCCTATCGCCAGTCGCGCACAAGCGATGGATTTTAGCCGAGCCCCGCCGTGCAGGCTGGCCGTCAGCGCGCCAACACCCACAACAGCAGGCCCAGCGCGGCCGGAGCCGCCTGGACCCACAGGATGCGGCGGCTGGCCGTCATGCCGCCGTACAGCCCGGCGACCAGCACGCACACCAGGAAGAAAAGCGTCACCGCGTCGCCAGCCGGCCCACGCAGCAGCCCCCACAGAAGTCCGGCGGCCAGGAACCCGTTGTAGAGCCCCTGGTTGGCCGCCAGCACACGCGTGGCTTCGGCGAACTCCGGCGTCAGGCCGAAGGCCTTGCGGCCGCGCGGCGTGTTCCACAGGAACATCTCCAGCACCAGGATGTAGAGGTGTTCCAGCGCGATCAGCGCCACGACAACGGTGAGTGCGGTCTGCATGGCGGCGGCGGTGTCAGGCCACCGTGAGCGTCACGTCGATGTTGCCGCGCGTGGCGTTGGAATACGGGCAGACCTGATGCGCGGTGTCTACCAGCGCCTGCGCGGCGGCCTTGTCCATGCCGGGCAGGGTGATGGTCATGCGCACGGCGATGCCGTAAACCTGGCCGACCGGGCCCAGATCCACCTCGGCGTCCACCGACAGGTCGGCCGGCAGCGTGATCTTCTGCTTGCCGGCCACCGCCTTCATGGCGCCGATGAAGCAGGCCGAGTAGCCGGCGGCGAACAGCTGCTCCGGGTTGGTGCCGTTGCCGGGGGCGCCGGGCGGCGTCAGGCGCACGGCCAGGCGGCCGTCGTCGGTGCGCGATTCGCCGTCGCGGCCGCCGGTGGTGTGGGCGTGGGCGGTGTAGAGGACTTTGTCGAGAGAGGCCATGGCGTTTGCTCCTTGCAGGTTCATGGGCGGTTAGGAAAACAGGTGGCAGGCGGTCAGGCGGCGCGGGCCTGCACCGCCGTTTCGGTTGGCGACTCGGCCAGGCGGCGCCGCAGGGCGTGCAGCCGGGCGGTGAGCTCGGTCAGCTCGCCCAGGGTGCAGCCGCTGGCACGCAGTGCATGCTGCGGCAGGCCGAGCGCCCGGGTCTTGAGGGCGCGGCCCGCGTCGGTGAGGGCGACCTGCACGCGGCGCTCGTCGGCGGTGGCGCGCTCGCGGCGGATCAGGCCGGCAGCCTCCAGGCGCTTGAGCAGCGGCGACAGCGTGCCGGAATCGAGGTACAGGCGCTCGCCGATCTGCGAGACGGTCTGGGTGTCCTGCTCCCACAGCGAAAGCATCACCAGATACTGCGGGTAGGTGAGGCCCAGGGCGTCGAGCCGCGGCTTGTACATCTTGGTCATCGCCAGCGAGGCCGAGTACAGCGCGAAGCACAGTTGCTGGTCTACCGGCACCAGCTGGTCGGCCTGGGGTTCGGGGACGGTGTTCTTTTTCATTGGTGGCAATTATATTGTGTTCAATTTAATTGTGCAATACATAACTCAGGCGGCAGCTGTCGACTTGAGTGAATCTGTGCGGTTCCTGGTGGTTCGGTGGACTCAGATGTCAACGCCGGCCGTCGCGTTCGAGCCGCACCAGCGGCCCCATGCACAGCAGGCCCAGCGCCGGCCCGATGGCCAGCCATGGCACCAGCCGGCCCAGCGGTATATGCCCGGCCAGCCCCACGAACAGCAGGATGCTGACGATGGAGATGCCAAAGCCGATGCTGTTGGTCAGCGTGAGCACGCTGCCCACGGCCTGCGGGGGCGCATTGCGGGCCGTGAGGGTGGAAAACTGCGGGGAGTCGCCCGACACCGTCACGCCCCACACCAGCAGCCAGGCGTAGAACAGCGCGTCGGGTGCCTGCATGAGCCACGGAGCACCCAGGCAGCACAGGCCGCTGACGGCGAGCTGGGCCGATGCCACGCGCGCGCTGCCCCGGCGCACGGCGATCCAGCCGCCGCCGGCGCAGCCCAGCACACCGGCTGCCAGCACGCAGAAGGCCACCCAGGACAGCGCCGTGCCCTGCAGCCGCGTGGCCAGGATCAGCGGCACCAGCACCCACATGGTGTAGAGCTCCCACATGTGGCCGAAGTAGCCGAACACCGAGGCGCGTACCCGGCTGTCGGTCCACAGCGTGCCCAGCGCGCGCCACTGCAGCGTGGTCACGCGCGGATGGGCGTGGGGCGAATCGCCTAGCGCCACGTAAAGCAGCACGCCGCCGAAGGCCGCCAGCGCCGCCACGCCCAGCATCAGCGTCGGCCAGGGCAGGGCGCCGCCCAGCGCGCGCAGCGCGTGCGCGCTTGCCGATCCCACCACCAGCGCGCCCACCAGCAGGCCCAGCGCGGCGCCCAGGCCGCGCGTGTACCACTGCGCCGCGATCTTCATGCCCACCGGGTAGATGCCGGCCAGGAAGATGCCGGTGACGAAGCGCCAGGCCAGCAGGGCGCGGTAGTCGCGCACCGTGGCCCAGGCCGCTACCGTGCAGGCGGCACCGGCCAGCGCGCAGACCAGGAACACCAGCCGCGCAGGAAAGCGGTCGGCGATGGCCAGCAGGGCGAAGACCAGCGTGCCCACGATGAAGCCGAACTGCAGCGACGAGGTCAGCGTGCCCAGCGCCACCGTGGGCCAGCCGAGTTCGCGCTGCAGGTCGGGCATGACCGCGTTGACGGCGAACCACAGCGAGGTACCGGCGAACTGGGCGAACACCAGCACCGGCAGCACGTGGCGCGGAATGGCGGACTCGGGGTGGTCCAGGGCGGTCAAGGGCGGGGTCTCCTCGCGGCACCCTGCGGGCGCGGGCGCTCTTTCTGTTGGTGCTCTTCTTTGCCCCTGACTTTAGGGCAAGGCGCGGGTCGGCGCTTGCCGGCGCAGCCCCAACGAAAACGCCCGGCGTCGGCCGGGCGTCTCGGGCTTGGCGGGTGCGGAGCCCGTCAGGACAGCGCGGCCACCTTGACCGGCGGGCTGCCCGGGGCCGGCGCCGGCGTGGTGGTGGCGCGCAGCGGCGGCTGGCTGGGCAGCGGCTTGCCCTTGGCCACCTGGTAGAGGCGGGCATGCTCGGCCATCACCTTCTCGGCGTAGCCGCCGTCGGTGGGCAGGTTGGCGGCACCCACGTAATACTTGAGCCCGCCCTCCACGGAGCCGGCGCGCGCTATGCATTCCTGCAGCACCTTCACGCCCACCCGCAGGTTGGTCTTGGGGTCGAAGGCGGCGTACAGACCGCCGAAGTGCTCGTACTTGTCAGAGTGCACCTCGGTCATCACCTGCATCAGGCCCTGGGCACCCACCGGGCTCTGGGCAAAGGGGTTGAAGCTGGATTCCACCGCCATCACGGCCAGGATCAGCGTCGGCTCGATGCGGTCGGCCCGGCCCACCTCGTAGGCCTCGGACACCAGTGCGGCCAGCGGCTCGGGCGCCACGCGGTACTTGCGGGCGATCCACAGGGCCACGTTGGCCTGCTCGCGCGGCAGGTCGCTGGGGTTGGCGGCGGTGGCGCGCTCGATGGCGCCCAGTTCCGGCGTGATGCCCATGGCCGCCACCTTGCGCTCCGTCAGCCAGGCGGTCAGGCGTTCTTCGCCCTCGTGCCGCAGTTCGGGCTTGTAGGCCAGGGTGGCGACTCCGATCGCCACCGTCAGGCCCAGCAGGGCGAAGCCGTTGTGGGTGGTCTGGAAGAAGCCTTCGGCCACATCGCCCACAAAGGTCTTGGTGGCGCGCGCGGTCGATAGCAGCTTGTCAGGCACTTTCATCGTGGGTTTCCTAGGCTGGGAGCGGCTCGAGCCCTTTGCTGCGAAGCCGCCTGGCCGCAGCGCTCAAGCTGCTGGCCGTCACATCGGCGGGAGGCGGCGCTCAAGGCCGCCACAAAATCCCGCATCCTGCGCGGCAGCCCTGTTGGCTGCGCACGCCCGTTGGCCCGGAGCGAGGGCGCCTGTGACTGCTGGCGCCGACTGTCGCGATTCGCTCCCACTCACACGCCTGCAGGGCCGGGCAGGCATCAGGGAAATCCCTGTGATTCGGTCGGAATTCGCGATTCTATGGAGGTTACAAATAACGAGTCAAGCATAAGGATGTTGACTCTTATGCTATTGAAAGCATGCTGCGAGGAAGCATCTTGTCACTGCTAGCAAGCCGAAAGCACGCGATCCGCGCTCGAAAAGGGTTGCCGGCCCGCCGCCTCTGCCGATTGCCGAGGCCAATGAGCGGCCGCTGGGGCTTTGATTTTTTCCGCTGGCAGCGGGGGCCGGATGACCCTAAAGTGAAGCTGTCCGATTCATTCGGACATCCGGCGGAAAGGAGCCTTCTGGAGTAGCCACTACATCAGAGCCTGGTATCCCGCGATGCCAACCCTTGAAGGCAATACCTTGCCTTCCCCGGTGCCGGAACAGCAAGCTTCCGGAGACCGGACCAGGGCAGCACAAGACGCTCGTCAGGCTGCCAAAAAGAGCCCGGAGGACAGGCTGCAGGCCCATCCCCCGGGCTCGTCTCGTTGGGGCAGGTCATTGGCTCCTGGCTGGCGTTGAAACGCCACCGCCCCTGTTGCAGCCTGTCACGAGCAGCGTGCCGCCCGCCCCGGGAACGCCTGAAATCCGGCGGACAATCGTCAGCCGTGAGCGAAGAAGTTTCCGCGCCCGGCGCAGGCGCATCTCCCAATCCCCAGGCCGCCGCGCCGGTCGCTGTGGATGCGCCGCCGCGCCGCGGCCGGCTGCCGGCCAACCGGTGGCTGCGCTGGCTGGTCTATGCCGTGGCCGGCCTGCTGGCCCTCTGGGCGCTGACCTGGGCCGCCGTGCCGCCGCTGCTCAAGTGGCAGGGCCAGAAGATCGCCAGCGAACAGCTCGGCCGGCAGGTGCACGTCGGCGAGGTCGACTTCAAACCCTGGACGCTGGAGCTGGCGCTGGACAACGTCACCGTGGCCGGTGCCGGCGGGCAGGGCACGCAGCTGGCCATCGGGCGGCTGTACGCCGATGCCGCGCTGGCCTCGCTGTGGCGGCTGGTGCCAGTGGTGGACGCCGTGCGCATCGAGCAGCCGGTGCTGCACCTGCGCCATGACGGCGACGGCCATTACGACATCGACGACATCCTCCAGCGCCTGGCGGCCCGCCCGGCGAGCCCGGAGCCCTCGGAGCCGCAGCGCTTCGCGGTCTACAACATCGAGCTGACGGGCGGCGCGATCGACTTCGACGACCGCACCGTGGGCCGCGTGCACCAGGTGCGCCAGCTGGATCTGAGCCTGCCCTTCATCAGCAACCTGCCGGACGAACGGGCCGTGAAGGTGGTGCCGCGGCTGGGCTTCGTGGTCAATGGCAGCCCTTTCGGCTCCAGCGCGCAGGCACTGCCGTTTGCCGATTCGCTCAAGACCGATGCCGCCTTCCACCTGGCCCGGCTTGACCTCAAGCCCTACCTGGGCTACCTGCCCGCCGGGCTGCCGCTGCGCCTCACCGCTGCCACCGTGGATGCCGACCTGAAGCTGGCCTTCGAGCAGACGCCCAGGCCCTCGCTGCGCGTGTTTGGCACGGTGGATGTGAGCGGCCTGAAGTCGGTCGACGCCGCCGGCCATGAGGCGCTGGCCTTCGACGCGCTCCAGCTGCAGCTGGCCGACGTGCGGCCGCTGGAGCAGCGCGTGCACCTGGCCCAGGTCGCGCTCACCGGCCCGCAGATGGCGCTGCGGCGCGACCGCCAGGGGCGGCTGAACTTGTTGCTGGGCGATGCGACGGCCAATCCGGATGCTCCTGAAAAGGGAGCTGCCGGCGCCCGTCAAGAAAGGGCTGGAGGCCAAAAAGATGCTGAAAATCCGGCCTCGGGAGCGTCTGCCTCAGCCTCTGCATCCGCGGCACCTTCGCGCGCTGCGGCCGCGCCAGCGGCCAGCGCTGCACCTGCTGCGAATGCACCGGACAGCGCGGCGGCTGCCCGGGCTGCTGCCACGTCGGCATCTGCCTCCGCAGCCCATGGCGCAGGCAGCGCCCCGCGCCCGCCGCGCACCGCCGTGCCGGTGGCGCCGCCCAGCTGGCAGCTGCAGATTGACCACCTGGCGGTGCAGGGTGGCTCGCTCGACTGGCAGGACGAAACCACCGCTGGCGACGGCGTTCCCGCCGCCAGCGTGCGCCTGAACGCGCTGCAGCTCACAGCCGACAGCGTGCGCTACCCGCTGGCCGAGACGCTGCGCTTCGCCGGCTCGGCCGAGCTGGCCGATACGGGGGCCGTTGTCCGTGTCGCTTCGCCGACTTCCCCGGCCACCCGCAAGGCCGTCAGCCGGCGCGGCCGCGGCAAGGCGGCCCTTTCCACGGCCGAACCTGCTTCGAGGGCGGCCGCCAGCGCGGTTGCCAGGGCAGCGCCGCAACCGGCCGCCAGCGCACCATCTTCCGCAGCCTCCGCCACGCCGACGGCCGGCGGCCACACGCCGTCGCTGGCTTTCAAGGGCCAGGTCACGCCCCAGGGCGCAGAGGCCGAGGCGAATGTGGCCCGCGTCCCGCTGGGTCTGGCCGGCCCGTACCTTGCGCCCCACCTGGTGCCGCGCCTGAGCGGCCAGCTGGATGCGCAGCTTGGCCTGCATTGGGCGCCGCCCAAGGCGGGCGAGCAGCAGCCCGAGCTGCAGGTGGGCATTGAGCAGGTCACCCTGTCCGACCTGCTGCTGGCCGACGCGGACACCACCGCAGCCAAGCCGCGCGGCAAGGCACGTACCGGCCGCAGCGGCGCCGGCCTGGCCGACGGCCAGCTCGTCACCGTGCGCCAGGTCAGCCTGAAGGGTGGGCGTTTCGACTGGCGCACGCGCCAGATCAACCTGGGCCAGGTGACGGTGGACGCGCCTTTGGTGGACGTGGCGCGCGACGCCCAAGGCCGCTGGATGGCCGAGGCCTGGCTCAGGCCGGCCGCCGGCGGCACAACCGCTGCCGACCAGCCCGCGCCGACGACGAAGCAGGGCGCCGAGCCGCCCTGGAAGCTGGCCGCCGAAGGCCTCAAGCTCAGCGGCGGCAACATTGGCTGGCGCGACGAGGTGCCGGCCACCCCGGTGCGCGCCGCGCTCACGCAGCTGGCGCTGGAGGCCGGGCCGGTCGATCTCGACACGCTCAAGCCGGTGGCGCTGCGGCTGGTGGCGCGCGTCAACGCCGGCCGTGCCGAGCCCGGCCGGCTGAGCTGGCGCGGCGACGTCGGGCTGAAGCCGGTGTCGGCCCAGGGCACGGTGGACGTGCACCGGCTGCCGGTGCACGCCTTCACGGCCTATTTCGACGATGCCCTCAACATCGACATCCTGCGCGCCGACACCAGTTTCAAGGGCCAGGTGCAGTACGCCGATACGCCCCAGGGCCCGCGCCTGAAGCTGGCGGGCGACGCGCAACTGCTCGACTGGCGCACCAACAGCCGCCCTGGCACCGCCGCCAGCGCCAACAGCGCGCAGGATGCCGCCACCAGCGCGGCCGGCACGGCTTCCACCACGCGTCGGCAGCTGGGCGGCACGACCACCACGGTCGCCGCGGCGCCAGCGCGGCCGGTGCAGCCAGCCGACGCCGGGGCACCCGGGCGCGGCGGCAGCGGCGCCTCGCAGGCGCCGATCGCGCCCACGGTGCCCACCAGCAGCGCCAAGGCGCGCGGCAGCGGGCTGGGCGAGGAGCTGCTCAGCTTCAAGCGCCTGGCGCTCACCGGGCTCGACGTGGCGCTGGAGCCCGCCAAACCCCTGCAGCTGCGCGTGAAGGACACGCTGCTGTCGGATTTCTACGCCCGCATCGTCATCCACCCCAACGGCCGCATCAACCTGCAGGATGTGGTGAAGACCAAGGGCGGCGAAGCCGCGGCCGCCGCGCCGCCGCCGGTGGCCGCCACGCCCGCCTTCGGCATGCCGGCGTCCGGCGAGTTCAACGGCGAAGCTACCAATTCCGCAGCTGCCGCCGCCAGCCCCGCGCCGGTTGCACCGCCAAAAGCCGATCCGAACGCGCCCGTCATGCACTTCGGCCCCACGCGGCTGGTGAACGGCAGGATCGACTTCTCCGACCGCTTCATCCGCCCCAACTACTCGGCCGATCTGACCGAGCTGAACGGCACGCTGGGGGCCTTCAGCTCGGTGGCGCCCAGCGCCGCGCCGCAGATGGCCGACCTGCAGCTCACCGGCCGCGCCGAAGGCACGGCGCCGCTGGCCATCAACGGCAAGCTCAACCCGCTGGCCCAGCCACTGGCGCTGGACATCGAGGGCAAGGTGCGCGATCTGGACCTGCCGCCGCTGTCGCCGTATTCGGTCAAGTACGCCGGCCACGGCATCGAACGCGGCAAGCTCAGCATGGACGTGACCTACAAGGTCCAGCCCGACGGGCGCCTCACGGCCAACAACAAGCTGGTGCTCAACCAGCTCAGCTTCGGCGAGCCGGTGGCCGGCGCGCCGGCCAGCCTGCCCGTGAAGCTGGCCACCGCGCTGCTGGCCGACAGCCACGGTGTGATCGACCTCGACATACCCATCAGCGGCTCGCTCAACGACCCGCAGTTCAGCCTCGGGCCGATCATCGTGAAGGCCATCGTCAACCTGATCGGCAAGGCCATCACCGCGCCGTTCCGCCTGCTGGCCGGCGCGCTGGGCGGCGGCGGTGCGGGCGGCGAGGACATGGCCAACGTGCCTTTCGCGCCCGGCAGCGCGCAGCTGTCGGCCAAGGCGCGCGAGCAGCTCGACAAGGTGGCCAAGGCGCTGGCCGACCGGCCGCAGCTCAAGCTCACCGTGGTCGGCACGGCGCGCCTGTCCGAGGAAGGCGAAGCCTGGCGGCGCGAGCGCCTGAAGGCCATGGTGGCAGCCGAAAAGCGCGGCGAGGCGCCGGCGCCGGAAGCCCCAGCTGAGCCCACAGTCGCTGCTTCCGCTCCTGATTCAGGAGCTGGCGGCGCCCGCACCGCAACGGCTGGAGCCACAAAATCCTCTGAAACCCAGGTCAGCGATACCGAGTACCCGGTGCTGCTCAAGCGCCTGTACCGCCGCGCCGACATCCCCGGCAAGCCGCGCAACATGCTCGGCTTCGCCAAGGATGTGCCGGTGGAGGAGATGGAGGCGCTGCTGCTGAAGCACATCGACGTCAGCGACGACACCATGCGCCAACTGGCCGTGCAGCGCGGCGTGGCCGTCAAGGACTACCTGGCCGGCAGGAAGCTGCCGCCGGAGCGGCTGTTCCTGGGCGCGGCGCGCACGGGCCAGGCCGGCGCGCCGGCGCCTGCGGCATCGGCCGCAGCATCGGATACGAAGGACGCCGAGGGCGCTTCCGCCGCCTGGTCGCCGCGTGCCGAGCTGCAGCTGAGCGCGCGCTGAGCGGCCACCGCGCGTCGGCGCGGGCTGCCTGAGGCGTCGCCCAGGCGCGCGCTTTTTTGCGGAAGGGCGCCAATCCCGGCGAAAATACAGGGTTGGCCGCCGCCGTGCGGCTCTTGTGTCTGTTTCCATCACCGAACGCAGTTCAGCTTCTCACCATGTTTCCCTTCTCCCGCGACGCCAAGGACGATCCGTCCGCCAACGCTCCCGCCGCGCCGGCGCCGGCCCCCGCGCACCCGCTCGATGCGCTCACGGGCGGCGTGTTCTCTGCCGCCACCTCGGGCGAGCGCGCCCAGCGCCTGCGCGACTGGCTCGCCAGCGAGCCCACGCAGGAGCAGATGCAGGAGGTGTTCAAGGAACTCTCCGCCAAGGACAAGGGCGCGGCCAAGCCGCTGCGCGAGAAGCTCGACGAGATCAAGCGCGCCAGCCAGCAGGACGCCGTGGCGCACGAGTGGGCCGAGAAGGGCGACGCGCTGCTGCAGGCCGCGCGCCTGAATATCGCCGACGCGCTGGCCTGGCAGCGCGACGCCGCCCGCGCCGGCGCGCCGCTGTCGCGCGAGCCGCTGGCCTCGCTGCGCGCCAGCCTGGCCGAGCGCGTCAAGGCTGTTGAAGACACGCAGCAGCGCCTGCTGGTGCAGCGCGAGGCCGCCGTGCTGCTGGCCCAGCGCATCGAACTGCTCTCCACCAAGCCCTGGGCCGACGCCGAGGCCCAGCACGCCGGCCTGGAAGCCGACGTGGCCCACTGGCGCACCCAGGCCACCGCCCTGCAGGCCGATCCGCACTGGGCCAGCGTGGACATGCGCTACCCGCCGCAGCTGGAAGCCGCGCAGACCCAGCTCGCCGCCGTGTGGGACGCCTTCACCGCCGCGCTGGCGCAGACCCGAGCCGCCGCGCAGGACGCCGCCGCGCCGCTGCCGCCCGTGCCCGTCTGGGCCGACGAACTGCGCGCCGCCCGCGGCGAACCGGTGGCCGAGCCCGAGAAACCCGCCAAGCCCAAGGTCGACCCGGAGCAGCGCGCCGCCGCCCAGAAGGCCGTGGAAGCCGGCACCATGCTGCTGGAGCAGGCCGTGGCCAGCGGCCACACCAAGAACATGCACAGCGCCACCAACGCGCTGCGCCAGTCGCTCAAGACCCACGGCCGCCTGATCGACGACGCGCTGGAAGCCCGCGTGCACGCCGCGCTGGTCTCCGCCGGCGAGCTGGAAGGCTGGCAGCGCTGGAGCGCTGACAAGGTCCGCCAGGAGCTGGTGGCCCGGGCCGAGGCGCTGCTGGTCAAGCGCAGGAAGCAGCCGTCGGAGGCCACCGGCGAAGCAGCCGCCGAATCTGCTGCTGCTACGGAAAGTGAAGCTGCCGCCGCCGGTGGCGAGCCGGCTGGCGGCTCGAAAGATGCTGAAACGCCGGCTGCCGAGGCCGCGCCCGAGGCACCCGCGCCGGCCGCCGAACCCGCACCCGCCGAAGCCGGCGAGACTGCCGAATCGGCTGAAGCCACCGCGCCGCAAACCGAAGACACTGCTGCCGCCGAACCCCTGGCCGCGCCCGCCGTCGCCCGCCCCGCATTGGCCGACGACGAGGAATGGGCCCCCGCCATGGGTGGCCGCAAGCTGCAGGAAACCATCCGCAAGCTGCGCGACGAGTGGAAGACCGCCGACCAGGGCGGCGCGCCCAACCACGCGCTCTGGAAGCGCTTCGACCGCGCGCTGAACACCGCGCACAAGTTCGTCGACGAATGGCTGGGCAAGGTGCGCGCCGAAGCCGCCGAGCACCGTGCCCACCGTGAGGCGCTGATCGCCGAGGTCGAGGCTTTTGCCGCGGCCCATGCGCAGGCGGGTGACGGCACCGACTGGAAGGCGCTGAACCGCCAGGTGCGCCAGTTCTCCGAGCGCTGGCGCGCCGCCGGGCACATAAGCGAAAAGCTGTTTGGCGAGCTGCAGCCGCGCTGGAAGGCCGCCATCCATGCCGCCGCGCTGCCGCTGGAAAGCGCCCAGAAGGCCAGCACCGAGCGCCGCCGCGCGCTGATCGCCGAGGCCGAGCAGTTGGGCGCCGCGCCGCAGTTGCGCGTCGACGCCGTGAAGGATCTGCAGGCGCGCTGGCAGGCGGAAGCCCAGGCCGTGCCGCTGGACCGCAAGCACGAACAGAAGCTGTGGGACGCCTTCCGCAAGCCCATCGACGACGCTTTCAACCGCAAGGGCGCCGAGCGCGAACAACAGCGCGCCGCCATGAGCGCGCACGACAAGGCCGTGCTGGACGCCGCCAAGGCCCTGGAAGCCGCCAACGCCAGCGGCGACGCGCAGCAGATCCGCGCCGCCATGGCCGCGCTGGAAGCCGCCACGCGCGGCCAGGCAGCCGCCGCGCAGGCTGCTGCCGATTCCAAGGAAAATCAGGCGCCAGCCCTTGCACAGGAGGCGCAGGCAGCTACGGAATCAGGAGCGTCCGAGGCGCCCGCCGAGCTTGCAGCAGGTACCGCTGGCGAAGCCGCCGAGCCCACCGAAGCCGCACCGGCTGCTGAAGGCGAGGGCGCCGCAGCAGCAGAGCCCGCGGCCGCCGCGCCGGCACCGGCTGCACCCAAGCGCGTGGTTGCCGTGCGCGGCGACGACCGGCCGGGCCTCAAGAAAGACGCGCCCGCCGGGCCGGCAGGCCGTGGCGGCCGCCCCGGCGACCGGCGCGATGCGCGCGGTGGCCCCGGCGGCGATCGACGCGGCGCCCCTGGCGGTCCCGGCCGCGGGGGTGATCGTGGTGACCGCGGCGGCCGCTTCGGCGACCGGCCGGGTGGCGACCGTTCAGGTGATCGTTTTGGCCGCGACGACCGCGCGCCGCGCGGCCCGCGCCTGGGTGACGCTGCCTTCCGCGCCCAGCGCGACGCGGTGGAACACGCGCAGGCCGCCCTCAAGAAACTGGCCGCGCAGGCGCACGGCGAGACGCTGACGCAGCTCATGGGCGCCTGGGCCGAGCGCCAGCCCGAGCAGGTGCCGAGCGCGCAGGAGCTGGGCCGCGCCGTCACCGGCGGCGTGCGCGGCACCTGGACGCAGGCGCTGGGCACCGCACCCAAGGGCGACGCCGGCGAAGCCCTGCTGCGCCTGGAAATGGCCGCCGAGGTGCCCACGCCCGCCGACCAGCTCGACGCGCGCCGCGCGCTGCAGCTGCAGCTGCTGACCCGCCGCAACGAAGCCGGCCCGCGCGAAACCTGGACCGACGACGCCGCCAAGGTGCTCGCCAGCCCCCACAGCGACGCCGCCGCGCGCCGGCTGCAGAGCGCGCTCAAGGTGCTGATGCGCAAGTAAATAGGGCGTTGGGCCTTGTTGGACGGGCGCAGGCAGCTAGAGAAAACGTAGCATGACGCGCTGGTACGAACACAAGCTGCCGCCGCCCGTCATCGACGCGGCCTGCGCCGGGCTGATGTGGTGGCTGGCCGGGGCGCTGCCAGCACTGCAGCTCTGGCCGCGCGGCGCCTGGCCTTTCGGCCTGGGGGCCGCGCTGGGGCTGGCGCTGGCCGGCGGCGCGATCGCGCTGGCGGGTCTGGTCGAGTTCAGCCGCGCCCGCACCACCTTCAACCCGCTCGATCCCGCGCGCGCCAGCGCCCTGGTGACCACCGGCATCTACCGCGTCACCCGCAACCCCATGTACCTGGGCATGCTGCTGGTGCTGCTCGGTTGGGCCGTGTGGCTGGGCAACGCCGCGCCCTTTGGGGTGCTGCCGCTGTCGGTGCTGCTGCTCAACAAGCTCCAGATCAGGCCCGAGGAGCGCATCCTGCGCGAGCGCTTCGGGGAGCATTACACGCGGTATGCGGGGCGGGTGCGAAGGTGGGTTTGAGCCCCCTGGAATAACTGGGGCAGAGCTAGGCACCCCTACCACCGATGGCCTATTGGCAACCAGCCATCGGTGAGGTAATAATGCTTTTGGTTACATGATGTAAAAATTCTGGCCACGCATCTTCAGGGCGCTGATGGGGATTCAGGCCGGATGCCCAAAAGGAGGGTGTCCATGAAAGCATTCTGGTGCGCTGCGCGCGGCGCAACTCGCCGTGTTCTGGCGGTGCTGGCAGTGGGTCTGGCGGCTGTTGCCACGGTGGCTTTGGCAGCGGTCGACAAGGATCAAACCTACGCCCAGATGCTGGTGCTGGCCGGCCAGATGGCTTCACTGAAGCCCCAGATCTCGACCAGCCCAGTGGCTCGAACGCAGTATGAAACTGCACGCGGCGAATACGACCGGCTGAGTCAGTTGATGGGCGGAGACGACCCCGCGCGGGCGCTGCAGAGCGAGCAGCGCCAGCAGGCACGGGCCGTGGGGCGCGAGCAGCGCAGACAGGTACCCGCGGTACCGCCCATGTGCAACGTCAGTTCGGGCACCTACACACAATCGACGCCGGTGGCCATTCCCACCGGACCTGGTGTGGTGACTTCCACCATCGTGGTCAGCGGCGCTGGTCCGTGGATCTGGGACGTCGACGTGCGTACTTTCATCCAACATACCTTTGCGGCCGATCTGGACATCACCATCACCTCGCCGTCCGGTACCGTGGTGACGCTGACCACCGACAATGGTGGCAGCAACGACAACGTGTTCAACGGCACGCTCTGGGACGACAGCGCACCTTCGCTGGTGACGGACTACGTCTACACCAACCTTGTCGTGGCACCCGCTCTCGTGCCCGAGGAGGCACTTGGCGCTTTTGTGGGTGAGAACCCCAACGGCACCTGGACCATCACCGTCAGCGACGATCTCGCGGGCGATGGAGGCTCGCTGGATTCCTGGAGCCTGGACATCGCCACTTTGCCGGCGGCACCCACGACGGCGACCACGACGGTGAGCAGCAGCGCACCAGTGACCATCGCGGATCTGGCGACCGCGACCAGCAGCCTGACGCTGGCAGGCGGCGGCCTGGCCATCCAGGAGGTTCGGGTGACGACGGCGATCAGGCACACATTCGCGGCTGATATCGACATGACGCTGACGTCACCGTCAGGAACCGTGGTGACGTTGACCACCGACAACGGCGGCTCCAATGACAACGTTTTCAACGGGACGCTGTGGTTCGACAAGGCCAATCCGGGAGGGCAGGTGCCCTACACCACCAACGATGGCCTGGTGACCGATCAGGCCTATGTGAACCTCGTGACGGCCACGCCGCTCGTACCGGAAGGGGCGTTGAGCGCCTTCATGGGGGAGAACCCCAACGGGAACTGGACTTTGTCCATCACGGACGATCTGGCCGGTGACACGGGCACGCTGGATTCGTGGTCCCTGGAGGTGACCACGGCGACCTGCGCGGCGCCCACGCCCGTGCAGGCAACGCCAGTGCCCGCGCTTGGATGGTGGGGTCTGTTGCTGACGGCGCTGGGGTGCCTGGCGGGTGTGGCGGCGCTGGGTCGGCGCCGCGACGTCTGAGGGCTACCCCGTGGCTTTTCAGACGATGGGGTAAGTGCCGGGTCGCAGAATCCCCTTGTCCACCGTGCCGATCCTGGTGTGGCCGCAGAAGGCCATGGTGAGGTCGAGTTCCTTGTGGATGATTTGCAGCGCCTTGGCCACGCCGGCTTCGCCAGCGGCGCCCAGGCCCCAGAGGAAGGCGCGGCCGATGTAGGTGCCGCGGGCGCCCAGGGCCCAGGCCTTGAGCACGTCCTGGCCGCTGCGGATGCCGCTGTCCATGTGCACCTCGATGTTTTGGCCGACGGCGTCGACGATGGCGGGCAGGGCTTCGATGGCGCTGGGCGCTCCATCAAGCTGCCGGCCGCCGTGGTTGCTGACGACCAGCGCGTCGGCGCCGCTGTCCACGGCCAGGCGCGCGTCTTCGGGTTCCATGATGCCCTTGACGATGACCTTGCCGCCCCAGCGGTTCTTGATCCATTCGACGTCGCCCCAGTTCAGGCGCGGGTCGAACTGGTCGGCCGTCCAGGCGCCCAGGTTGCTCATGTCGGTCACGCCCTTGACGTGGCCGTGGATGTTGCCGAACTGGCGGCGCGGCGTGCCGGCCATGCCCATGATCCAGCGCGGCTTGGTGGCCAGGTTGATCAGGTTGGCCAGCGTGGGCTTGGGCGGGGTGGAGAGGCCGTTCTTGATGTCCTTGTGGCGCTGGCCGAGGATCTGCAGATCCAGCGTGATCACCAGAGCGCCGCAGCCGGCGGCCTTGGCGCGGTCGATCAGGCGCTCGATGAAGTCGCGGTCGCGCATCACGTAGAGCTGGAACCAGAAGCCGGGGCCAGCGTGCTGGGCCACGTCTTCGATCGAGCAGATGCTCATGGTCGAGAGCGTGAAGGGCACGCCGAAGGCCTTGGCCGCGCGCGCGGCGGCGATCTCGCCATCGGCGTGCTGCATGCCGGTGAGGCCGGTGGGCGCCAGCGCCACCGGCATGCTGACCGGCTGGCCGATCATGGTGGTGGCGGTGGAGCGGCCTTCCATGTTGATGGCCACGCGCTGGCGCAGCAGGATCTTCTGGAAGTCGGCCTCGTTGGCGCGGTAGGTGCCCTCTGTCCAGCTGCCGGAATCGGCGTAGTCGTAGAACATGCGCGGCACGCGGCGCTTGGCCAGCACGCGCAGGTCTTCGATGCAGGTAATCTTGGAAAGGTCGGTCATGGTGTCTCCTCGCAGGGCGCTATCGTAACGCCCTGGCGGGCGGCAACCGTCTTGCGGGCAGCACCATGAACCACCTCTCCGACTTCGTCACCCACTACGGCTACTGGGCCGTGGTGGTGGGCTGCCTGCTGGAGGGCGAGACGCTGCTGGTGCTGGCGGGCTTCGCGGCCAAGCAGGGCTACCTGAACCTGCCGCTGGTGATGGCGCTGGGGGCGGCCATGGGCGCGGCGTCGGACATGGCCTTCTTCTGGCTCGGGCGGCGGCACGGGGCGGCGGTGCTGGCGCGCTGGCCGCACATGAACCGCTACCGCCAGCGCCTCGACGACGAACTGGAGCGCTGGGGTTCGTGGGTGGTGGTGGGGGTGCGCTTCATGTACGGCATGCGCATCGCCGGGCCGGTGCTGCTGGGCACGACGGCGCTGCCGTGGCCGCGCTTCGTGCTGTTCAACCTGATCGGCGCGGTGGTCTGGGCGGTGCTGGTGGCGGGCGCCGGCTGGCTGTTCGGCCATGCGGCCGAGGCCATGCTGGGCCATCTGCGGCACATCGAGCAGTGGCTGGCTGCGGGGCTGGTGCTGGCCATGCTGCTCTGGGGCGGCTGGCGGCTCTGGCGCCGGCACAGCAGGCCGTGAGGGCCTCGGGCGGCCGGAGTGGCGCGCCTATGATTTTTGGAACGTTTTGGGCCTCCAGCCCTTTCGTGGCGGGCGCAGGCAGCTATGAAAACAGTAGTTCAGCTGGCTGCCTGCGGGCTCAGGTGCGCGTCACCTGGCGCAGCGTGACGAACTCTTCCGCGCTGGTGGGGTGGATGCCGATGGTGGCGTCGAACTGCGCCTTGGTCAGGCCGCAGCGCACGGCCACGGCGAAGCCCTGCACGATCTCGCCGGCGTCCGGGCCCACCATGTGCAGCCCGACCACGGCGTCGCTGGCGTCGTCGACGATCAGTTTGGCCAGGGTGCGCTCGGCGCTGCCGGACAGCGTGTGCTTGAGCGGCTTGAAATCGCTGCGGTACACACGGATGGCGCCGTGGCGCTCGCGCGCCTGCGCCTCGGTGAGGCCCACGGTGCCGATGGGCGGGTGGGTGAACACGGCGGTGGGGATGTTGTCGTAATCCACCCTGCGCCGCACCTCGCCGGGCGCCGGGCCGAACAGGTGATCGACCAGCGCCATGCCCTCGGCCAGCGCCACCGGCGTGAGCTCCAGCCGGCCCACCACGTCGCCCAGCGCGTACACGCCGGGCACGCTGGTGGCGAAGTGGTCGTCCACCTCGATGGCGCCGTTCCAGCCCGTGCGCACGCCCAGCGCCGACAAGCCCAGACCCTCGACATGGGGCAACCGGCCGGTGGCGTAAAGCACCACGTCGGCGTCCAGCGTGGTGCCGCCCTTCAGGTGCACGCGGCGTGCGCCGCCTTGCGCCTCCACGCGCTCGATGTCGGTGCTCAGGCGGATGTCCACCCCGTGCTGGCGCATCTGGGCGGCGGTGAACTCGCGCACCTCATCGTCGAAGCCGCGCAGGATCTGCTCGCCGCGGTAGACCAGCGACACCTCGGCGCCCAGACCGTGGAAGATGCTCGCCATCTCGCAGCCGATGTAGCCGCCGCCCACCACCACCAGCCGGCGCGGGAACACCGGCAGGTCGAACATGTCGTCCGAGGTGACCACCAGCTCGCGCCCCGGGAAATCGGGCACGAAGGGCTTGCCGCCGGTGGCGATGAGGATGTGGCGCGCGGTGTGGCGCGTGGTGCCCGCGGCGGGCGCCGCCACTTCGACGGTGTGCGCGTCCACCAGCCTGCCGTGGCCGGACAGGCGCTCCACCTTGGCGCCGGTCATCAGGCCTTCGTAGATGCCGTTCAGGCGGCTGATCTCCTTGGCGCGGGCGCTTTTCAGGGCTTCCCAGTCCAGCACCGGCGCGCCGGGCAGCTGCCAGCCAAAGCCGAGGCTTTCCTCGAAAGCCTCGGCGTAGTGAGCGGCGTAGCTGTAGAGCTTCTTCGGGATGCAGCCCACGTTCACGCAGGTGCCGCCCATGCGGCCGCTTTCCACCAGGGCCACGCGTGCACCGCGCTGGGCCGCGAAGCGCGCGGCCCGAACTCCGCCGGACCCGCCACCAACGACGAACAGGTCCCACTCGTACTGCGCCATGTCGAAACTCCTTTGAAAGGAGTTTACGCAATGGCTGCCAGCAGGGTCATTCGGTCTTCAGCCCTTCCTTCTGGATCACGTCGCGCAGCGCTTCCACGTCGCGCTTGAGCGTCTTGCCGAAGGTGGCTGAGTCTTCGTAGGTGGGGTAGAGCGCCGAGACCTGCAGCTGTTCCTTCACGCCCGGCATCTCCAGCGCCTGCTTCACGGCGTCGGCCATGCGGTTGACGATAGGCTGCGGCGTGCCCTTGGGGGCGAACAACGCGAACCAGCTGGGCGAATCCATGTCGAAGCCTTGTTCCTTCAAGGTCGGGATGTCGGGCAGCTGCGGGTTGCGCACCGTGCTGGTGGTCGCCAGGCCCTTGAGGTCGCCGTTCTTCACGCGCGGCGCGGTCACCGGGTCGTACATGAGGTCAATGCGGCCAGCCATCAGGTCGGTCTGGGCCTCTGCGGCGCCCTTGTAGGGCACATGCGTGAGTTGTACGCCGGCGTCCTTGTGCAGCAGCACGGCCGTCATGTGGACGATGGAGCCGACGCCGTTGGAGGCGAAGGTGAGCTTGTTCGGATGGGCCTTGGCGTAGGCCACCATGCCTTTGTAGTCGGAGAAGGGCGCGTCCTTGCGGGCGGTGATCAGGCCATAAGACGAGGCCAGCTTGGCCACCGGCTCGAAGCTCTCGTAGGTATAGCCGACGTCCTTCATGTAGGGCGCCACGGCCACGGTAGCGGTGGGGCCGACGAAGAAGTTGTAGCCGTCGGGCGCCAGGCGGGCCGCATAGGCGGTGCCCAGGGTGGCGCCGGCGCCGGGCTTGTTCTCCACGATCACCGGCTGGCCCAGCAGCTTGGCCACGCGGTCGCCGACGAAGCGGGTGATGGTGTCCGACGAGCCGCCCGGCGGATAGGGCGTGACGAAGTGGATCGGCTTGCTGGGCCAGTTCTTGTCGCTCTGCGCCAGCGCGGCGGGGGCGAGCGCCGGCAGGGCGGCGGCGGCCAGGGTGGCGAGGACGATGCGGCGGGTCGTGGTCATTGGCTTGTCTCCTTGCGGGATGGGGCCTCAGCGGCCGGTGAAACGGGGGGCGCGCTTTTCCTTGAACGAGGCCACGCCTTCCTTGATGTCGTCGCTGTGCGCGATGCCGTCGAGCAGCCGGCGGTGCGGGTAGTACAGCTCGGTGGGCGAGGCCGGCAGCGTGCGGCGCGCGATGGACTTCATGGCCTGCACCACCAGCGGCGCGTTGGCGGCGATCCTGGTGGCCACCTCCATGGCCGTGGACAGCGCCTGGCCCTTGGGTACCAGGCGGTTCACCAGGCCGATCTCGTAGGCGCGCTGGGCGGGCATGGCGTCGCCGGTCATCAGCCATTCCAGGCCGGCCTTGTACTGCATGCGCGGCGGGAAGCCCGCCATCACGCCAGCGAAGGCGCCGATCTTGGCTTCGGGGTAGATGAACTGCGCCTGCTCCTCGGCCACCGCCATGTCGGCCAGCATGACCATGGTCGCGGCCCCGCCGACGGCCACGCCATTGACGGCCACGATGATCGGCTTGTCGCAGGGCACCGAGAGGTTGGGCATGGCGAGCCAGAAATCCGAGGGCATGTCCTTCAGGTCGGCGCCGGCGGAGAACGCCAGGTCGCCGGCGGCGGACAGCACGGCCACGCGGTCGTCTTCCCGGGCGAAGCGCTGCCAGGCCTGGTTCAGCTGCTGGACGACGGCGTTGTTGATGGCGTTGCGCGCCTCCGGGCGGTTGATGGTGATGCGGGCGATGCCGTTCTCGGATTCGTAGCGGACGACGGTCATGGGTATTCCTTGGGATGTTTCGGGAGGCGGTTCAGGCCAGGGTGGCGCGGGCGTCGGCGGCGGCCACGTGGTCACCGACGATGAACAGGGGGTTGATGTCGAGCTCGCGCAGGCGCGAGCCTTCAGAGGCGGCCATCTGGCCCAGGCGCACCAGCACGTCGGCGATGCGGTCCAGGTCGGCCTTGGGCCGGCCGCGGTAGCCGGTGAGCAGCGGCAGGCAGCGCAGTCGCTCCACCATGGCCCGCGCCGCAGCGTGCGACAGCGGGGCTGGCGCCAGCTGCACGTCGCGCAGCAGCTCCACCAGCACGCCGCCGGCACCCACCATCACCAGAGGGCCGAAGTCGGGATCACGCTGCACGCCGGCGATCAGCTCGGTATCGGCGCGCCACATCTGCGTGACCAGGAAACCATCCAGCTCGGCCACGCCGGCGATGCGTGCGGCGGCAACGATCTCGTCGCAGGCCTGGCGCACGGCGGCGTCGCCTTCGATACCCAGCTTGACGCCACCGACGTCGCTCTTGTGCACGATCCTGGCGCTCACGGCCTTGATGACCACTGGGCCGCCCAGCTCGCGCGCTGCGTCCACGGCCTGCGCCGCGTTGTGGGCCAGGCGCCAGGGCGTGGTGGGGATGCCGGCTGATTCCAGCAGGCGGCGCGCGTCGGGCTCGGTCAGGAAGCCGGAGGGCAGGTCCGCCGGCAGTGCGGCGGGTGCCAGCGGCGTGGCGGGTTCCGGCTCTTCGCGCAGGCTCAGCACGGCGGCGACCTTGAGCGCGTCGTGCGTGCTGTCGAAGTAGCCGTGGCCGGCCTCGCGCAGCATGTCGCGCGCCACCTGGCCATGGTTGCCGGCGCCCTGCACGAAGAGCAAGGGTTTGCCGCTGCGGTCGGCGGCGGCGATGGCGGCTTCGACCACGCGTTCCTGCTGCGGCTGGGTGGTCAGCAGCAGGATGCCCGCGCCGACAGCCGGATCGGCCATGGCGCGGTCCACCGCCAGGCCCACCGCTCCGCCGGCCACCGCCGGATCGGTTTCGCCGGCGTGGTTGAGCATGCCAAAGTCAAACGGCAGCTGGCGATGCGTGGCCGGCAGCACCGGCGCCACCGCGGCTTCGGTGGCGGCCGAGAGTTGCGGCAACGCCAGGCCGTGCGATTCCAGCGCGTCGGCCAGCAGCGCGCCGCCGCCGCCCGAGCCCGAGAAGATCGCCGTGCCGTGCGTGGTGGCGCGCTTGCCGCGCTGCAGCAGCTGGGCACCCTGCAGCAGGTCGTAGATGTTCTCGAACAGGTACACCCCCCAGCGTCGGCAAGTGGCCTCGAAGGCCGGCCAGGCGCCGGCCAGGCTGGCGGTGTGCGAGGCGGCCGCCTTGGCGCCAGCTTCGCTGCGCCCGGACTTGGCGATGCACACCGGCTTGCCGGCGGCAGCCGCGCGCGCCAGCAGCGCCGTGAAGCGCGGTGCGTTCTTGACGCCCTCCATGTACAGGCAGACGACATCGGTCTCCGGGTCGTCGATCAGGTACTCGAAGAAGTCGTTCAGGTCCATGTCGGCCTGGTTGCCCACCGACACCGCGCTGGAGAAGCCCGCGCCGACGTCCACGCCGCGCGAGATCATGGCGCCCATCAGCGCGCCGCTTTGGCTGGCCAGGCCGATGCCACCGCGCGGCAATTCGGTCAGTGTGCCCATCACCACGCCGGTGGTGGCGCACAGGTTGTGGTGGGCGTTCATCAGGCCCATGCAGTTGGGACCGATCAGCCGCACGCCGCCGGCGCGCGCCAGGGCCACCAGGGCTTCTTCCTCGGCACGGCCTTCCGGGCCGGTCTCGGCGAAGCCGGCCGTGATGCACAGCGCGCAGCCCACGCCCTTGGCCACGCAGTCTTCCACCGCGGCCCGCACGTGCTGGCGCGGCACCAGGAGAATGGCCAGGTCCACTGGGCCCGGACAGTCGCGCACCGATTTGTAGGCCGGCAGGCCCAGCAGTTCGGTGGCGCGGGCGTTGATGGGGTAGAGCGGGCCGTCGTGCCGGTGCCGCAGCATGTAGCGCAGCAGGCGGCCGCCCCATTTGGTTTCGTCGTCGGAGGCGCCGACGATGGCGACGCTGCGCGGGTGCAGGATCTGGCGTACCGTTTGGTTTGGCGGCGGCATCACGGCTGTCGGAAGGGGTGCGTTCATGGTGGCAGGCATCCGATCAATTCGTGGTGATGCCGAGCGATGGCAGCAGTTCGCCGTACATCTTCTGGTCGTCGCGCAGGTTCTGGCGGTACTCCGTCGGGGTCTGCCAGTCGGGCACCGAGTTCGCGCGCGCCAGGGCTTCGGCGACGTCGCTTTGTCGAAGCAGCTTCTGCAGTTCATCGGAGAGCCGAGCCATCACGGGGGCAGGCGTCCCTTTGGGCGCCAGCAGGCTCCATCCGGAACTCGTCGGACTGGTGACGTTGTAGCCGGCCTCCTTGATGGTAGGTACCTGTGGAAGCTCCGGATGACGTCGGCTGTAGAGCACCGCCAGCGGCTGCACCTTGTCGGCCTTCACCATGGGGGTAATCGCGCCGTCGATGATGAAGTCGATGTCACCGGCGAGCAGCGCCGTGACGGCCGCCGCCGAGCCACGGAAGGGCACGTGCAGCACCTTGATGCCGGTGTCGCGCGCCAGCGTCAGGCCATAGACGTGGCCGGCCGAGGCTTCTCCGGCCGAGCCGAAGCTCAGTTTGCCCGGATGCTCCTTGGCGTACGCGATGAATTGCTTCATGTCCTTGATCGGCAGGCCCTTGCGCACCGCCATCACCGGCAGGTAGGCCGAGATCCCGCCGGCGATCTCGAAGTCGTCGATCGTGAACGGCAGCTTGCTGCGCAGCACCGGCAACTGCGTGAAGGCCAGCGATGCCGCCAGCAGCAAGGTGTTGCCGTCGGGCGGCGCGTGGGCGACCAGCTCGGTGCCGATCTGGGTGGTGCCACCAGGCTTGTTCTCGACGATGAAGTTGGCGTCCAGCTGCTTGGCCAGCTTGTCGGCCACCAGGCGCCCGAGACCGTCGGAGGAGCCGCCCGGGGGGAACGGCACGACCATCTTGATGGGGCGGTTGGGCCAGGCCGACTGCGCCCAGACGGGCGTGCCGAGCATCATGGCGGGGCCCAGCGCGGCGAGCGGCTTGAGCAGTTGGCGTCGTGTGAGGGTGGTCATGTCTGTCTCCTTTCTTTCGTTGAAATCGTGTGCATCGGGAAGGTTCAGCGCGGTGCGGCGCGCGCCTGGGCGGCTGCCTGCCGGAAGCGCTGCACGCGCGTGGCCAGGCCGGGCATGGCGGCCGATCGCACCAGCGCCGCCAGGTCGGCATCGCGCAGGTCGGGCCGGGTGGCGGCCTTCAGCCGTGCGTAGGTGGCGCGATCCACGGCCAGCGCGGGAAGAGCCTCGATGTCGGCTGGCAGTTCAGGCACGATCTCGCTGGCCAGGCCGGCCGCCAGCGCCGCACCGGCGTCGATCCGCCGGCCTTCGGCCACCCAGGCCAGTGCCTGCGGCTGGCCCACCAGCGCGGCCAGCCGGCGCGTGCCCAGCACCAGGCCGAAACCGGCACCCGGAAAGCGCCACTGCGCCTCGGGCGTGGCCAGCCGCAGGTCGCAGGTGGCGAACAGGTCGGCACCCGCGCCCCACACGCGGCCACGCGCCAGCACCACCGTGCGCAGCGGCGCGTGCCAGAGCAGGGCCAGCAGGTGTTCGATGCGGGTGAAGCGCCACAGCAGGGGGCCGTCGGTGGCGGCCGATCCCTGGTGTGCGGTGCCGCCGCTTGTCTGTGCCACTGCGTCGCCGGCAGGTAACTCGCCCAGGTCGAAGCCGGTGCAGAAATGCGCGCCCTGCGCGTCCAGCACCAAGGTGTGCACGGTGGTGTCGGCCAGCGCGGAGTCGAGGGCGGCGATCAGCGCCTCCACCATCTCCTCGGCCAGCGCGTTCCCGCGTTCCGGCCTGGCCAGCGTGAGCCAGGCCACATGGTCGGCGTGGCGGGATTCGATCACGCTGCGCCTCCCGCCAGGCTGGCGCGCATCTGGGCCGAGCGGTCCCAGAGGTTCGGGGCCTGCGGGCTCGAGTAGCCAGAGACAAAGGGCTTGACCACGCCGGTGCCCAGCTCGTACACGTGCCGCGCCACGGCGCCGATGTTGCCGCCGTATACGTGGATGCTGATCGAGGGCTGGTCCGCCAGCGCGTTGGCCACCAGGTGCACGTCGCCGGTGGTGGGGGAGACGTGGGCGATATCGCCCGGCCGCAACTGCTCGAGCGGCCCCTGCGGCTGCATGGCGCCGGCGGCGTCGGGTGCATAGTTCTGCGCGGTCTCGCCACCCCGCAGCATGCCCACCAGGCCCCAGACCATGTGGTCGTGCACCGGCGTGCGCTGACCCGGCCCCCACACGAAGCTGACCACGCTGAAGCGCTCCAGGGGATCGCAGTGCAGCAGGTACTGCTGGTAGTGCTGCGGGTGGGGCTGGGCAGCCGCCTCGGGCAGCCAGTCGTCGGTGGCGATCAGGCGCTGGAGTTCGCCGCGCACCGCGTTCACCAGGTCGGGCTCGGGCAGGCCCTGGCCCACCAGGCGCGTGGTGGCCACCACGAAGTCGCGCAGGGGTTGGATCGGATCGGGCACGGGCGTGGTCATGCTTGCTCCCTGGCGGCGTAGGCCGCGCGCAGCGCGTCGCTGTGTTCGTTGAGGGCGGGCGGGCGGGTGTCGACGTCGAACACCTGGCCGTCGAAGCGCACCGGGCAGCCCACGGTGCGTGATTGCGCGCCACCGGGCAGCTGCATGGGCCGCACCAGTTGCAGGTGCTGCGACTGCACGTCGTCCAGGGCCTCCGCGTAGCCGTTGATCGGCGCTGAGGGCACGCCGGCATCGGCGAAGCGCCGCACCCATTCCGTGACGCCAGCCTTGGCGAACACCACTTCCAGCAAGTCCTTCAGCGCGACCTGGTTGGCGGCGCGCAGCGAGGTGCTGGCAAAACGCTCGTCCTGCAGCAGTTCGGGCGTGCCGGTGACCTCGCAGACCGCCTGCCACAGCTTCTGGTTGCCGGCCGCGATGGCGAACCAGCCGTCGGCGCAGCGGAACGCCTGGTAGGGCGCGTTGCGCGGGTGGGCCGAGCCCAGCGGGCGCGGGTTGCGGTGGTTGCCGAAGTATTCGCTGGTCTGCAGCGCGCCGACTGCCAGCGTGGCGCCGAACATGGGTACATCGATGTGGCAGCCGCGCGCGTCGGGGCCGCCGGCACGCAGCCGCGCCAGCGCCGCGGCGACCGCGTAGGCGCCGTACAGGCCGGCGGTGAAGTCGGCGATCGGCACGCCGCACTTCACCGGCGCGCCGCCCGGCTCGCCGGTCACGCTCATCACCCCCGCCGCCGCCTGGATGGTGAGATCGAACCCGCCTTCACCGGCGCGCGGGCCGTCCTGCCCGTAGGCGGAGATGGAGCAGTAGATGAGCTCGGGCTTGCGCTCGCGGAACCAGGACCAGCCGAGGCCCAGTCGCTCCATGGCGCCGGCGCGGTTGTTCTCCACCAGCACGTCGCTGTCCAGCACGATGCGGCGCGCGAGGTCGAGGTCGTCGGGGTTCTTCAGGTCGAGCGCGATGGAGCGCTTGGAGCGGTTGAGCGAGGCGAAATTCTCGGAATCGCCCTGGCGGATCGGCGGCCATTGGCGCAGCGTGTCGCCCTCGAGTGGCTCGATCTTCACCACCTCGGCGCCGAAGTCGGCCAGCAGCATGCCGCAGAACGGGCCGGCGGCCACCTGGCAGAACTCGGCGACCTTGATGCCGGCCAGCGGGCCGGAGCGGGGAGGCTGGGGGGAGGTGTCTGGCATGGTGGGCGATGCTAGGAGATTCCAAAAAACAGAGCTACGATTCCACATATGAGAATACAAAATCGGCGCAACACGCTACGTGCGGGGCCTCGCGCATGGCTGCAGACGCCTCCCGGGCAGGTTGCCGAAGGCGTGGAGCCACGGGTGGTGGCCATGGAGAACGAGGCCATCGCGCTGCCTCACGATGACCCCCATCTTGGGCGCCGCGCGCCGCCAGGGGAACGAATCTTTTCTTGTTTGCTTATGGCGTTGCGCCGCCGCACACCACCAACTTCCACGTCGCCAACCCCATGAACAACACCCTCGTCAAAGGCCTGCGCCTGCTGGAACTGCTGGCCGAGCGCGACGGCCCGGCCGGCGTGGGCGAACTGGCCCGGGAGCTGGACATGGGCGCCAGCAACGTGCACCGGCTGCTGCAGGCGCTGGTGGAGCTGGGCTACGCGGTGAACGACGGCGGGCGCGGCCAGTACCGCGCTTCGCTCAAGATCTGGGAGCTGGGCGCGCACGCACTGCACAAGCTGGACTTTCGCGAGGCCGCGGCGCCGGCCATGCGCTGGCTGCTGGCCGAGACCAACGAGACCGTGCACCTGTCGGTGCTGAGTGGCGACGAGGTGGTCTACATCGACAAGCTCGACAGCCCCGAGCCCGTGCGCGCCTACAGCACCATCGGCGGCCGCGCGCCGGCCTACTGCGTGGCCACCGGCAAGGTGCTGCTGGCCTGGCGCGAACAGCGGCCCACGGCGCTGCTCACGGTGCACAAGCTGCACCAGCACAGCCCGGCCACCTTGCCCGATACCGCGGCGCTGGCGCTGGAACTGGCGCGCGTGCGCCAGCAGGGCTACGCCGTCAACCGCGGCGAATGGCGCACCAGCGTGTGGGGCATCGCGGCGCCGGTGCTGTCGGCCGGCGGGCACGTGGCGGCGGCGGTGGGCATCTCGGGCCCGGCCTCGCGCATCCGCAGCCACGGCGTGCGGCGGCTGAGCCAGCTGGTCGTGGAGGCGGCGCGCCAGGCTTCCGAACAGCTGGCGCGAGGGAGTGGCGCCGCGGCTTCGGTCGCATAGCGCCTACCTCGGTCGGTGGGACGCTGGCCGCACGGGCGGACGGGAAGCCCGGCTCTGGCGGCTAACGGCCTTCACCTGCTGCTTCATGGCGCCACGTTTCTTGCGTTGACGCCTGGGCGGCCCGCCACTCATGCCGGCGGGCGCGCGCTGGGTTTGGGTAGCGCGCCGCGCACCTCGAGGCGGCGCTCGTCCAGCACACGGCCTTGCGCGTCGCGCAGCTGCAGCACATGTCGGCCGGGCCAGGGCAACCAGTCCGCCTGGGCGCCGCGGCCGACTTCGCGGGCGCCGATCCACCAGCGCAGGCTGCTGGCCGGCGCACCGCCGGCTTCGGCCGCCAGCTGCAGGCGCTGGCGCGCGGGGGGGATGTCGGGATCGAGCGCGAGAATCACGCCGTCCTGCGGCGCGGTGATGCGCGCTGGCACGGTGGCATTTTTGATGTCTTTCAGACCACCAGCCCAATCAGGGCGGGCGTCGCCAGCTTCAGTATCGATAGCAAACAGCGGCTGTTGCGTGTCTTTCAGGAACCACTCGCTGCGCGCAGCTTCCAGCCCTTCGCCGAAGCGCACGGCGGCCCGCACCACGCCGGGCGGCGGTGCGGGCGGGCGCGAGGGCGTGTGTGCGTGCAACTGCTTCATCAGCGCAGCCCACACGGGCGCTGCGCCGCTGGTGCCGCTCACGTCCCACATGGCCGCGCCGCCGGCGTTGCCCACCCACACGCCCACGGTGTAGCGGCGGCTGAAGCCTACGGCCCAGTTGTCGCGCATGTCCTTGCTGGTGCCGGTTTTCACGGCGCTCCAGAAGCGGGTGGCGAGCAGCGAATCGGTGCCGAAGGTGGCGGCACGCGCCTCCGGGTCGCTCAGGATGTCGCCGACAATGAAAGCGGCGCCCGTATCCAGCGCCTGGGTGGCGCGTGGCCGGGGGCCGGGCGTGAAGGCGATGGGCGCCACGCGGCCCAGGTTGGCGAGCGCGCGGTAGGCGTTGGTCAGGTCGGCCAGCGTGACCTCGGCGCTGCCCAGGGCCAGGCTGTAGCCGTAATAGCCGCCGGGCTCGCGCAGGTTGAGACCCAGCGCGTCGAGCTGCCGCGCCAGTGTGTCCGGCGTGACCATGGCGCCGGCGCGCACCGCCGGCACGTTGAGCGACGAGGCCAGCGCGGTGCGCACGCTGACCCAGCCCTTGAACTGGCGGTCGTAGTTCTGCGGGATGTACATGCCGCTGGCGGTCTGCAGGTGGGCCGGCGAATCGTGCAGCAGCGAGGCGGCGGTGAGGCGCTTTTCGGCAATCGCCTCGGCGTACAGGAAGGGCTTGAGCGTGCTGCCGGGCTGGCGCCGGCTGGCCGCCATGTCGACCTGCGCGGCGTCGCTCAGGTCGCCGGTGGAGCCGACCCAGGCCAGCACCTCGCCGCTGGCGTTGTCGAGCACCACCACGGCGCCGTCTTCGACGTGCTGCCCGCTCAGTTCCTTCACATGCTGCTGCAGGGTTTGTAGCGCCAGACGCTGCAGGCCAGCGTCCAGCGTGCTGGTGATGCGCGCGCCGCCGGGCCGGCCGGCGAGCAGCCGGCGCGCCACGTGGGGCGCGATGCCTTCGCCGGCCGGCCAGGCGCGGCGGGCGAGGGCGGCGGTGGCCTGCAGGTCCAGCGCCGTGCAATCGGTGGCTTCGGCCTGCATGGCGTGCAGCACACCGCAGGCGCGGCGGCTGACCTGCGCTGCCGGAGCATTGGGCGCGCGCACCAGGGCGGCGGCGATGGCGCTTTCCACGTCGTCGAGCCCGTGCGGCGCTTTGCCGAACAGCGTGCGTGCCAGCGCGTCGATGCCCACCAGTTCGCCGCGGAAAGGCACCAGGTTGAGGTAGGCCTCCAGGATCTGGTCCTTGCGCCAGCCCTGTTCCAGCCGCGTGGCCATCAGCGCCTGCCCCAGCTTCTGCGTCACGCTGCGGCCGCCGGTGGTGTGGCGCCAGTCGTCGTCGACCAGACCGGCCAGCTGCATGGTCAGCGTGGAGGCACCGCGCGTGCGCGTGTTCCACAGGTTGGCCCAGGCGGCGGCGCCCACGGCGCGCCAGTCCACGCCACTGTGCTCGTAGAAGCGCCGGTCTTCCGACAGCACCAGCGCGTGGCGCAGTGCGGGCGAGATGGCGGCCAGCGGCACCCAGTCGCCGCGGCGCACGCTGGCGTCCACGCGCAGGCGCTCGATGGGCTCGCCGCGGCGGTCCAGCAACAGCGCCTCGCTGGACGTGTAGGCCTGGCGGACGTCCTCGAAGCGCGGCACGGCCTGCGTGGCCAGGCTCGCCAGGCCCAGCAGCAGGGCGCACGAGACACGTAGCAGCCATGAGGTCATGGCCGGATCGTAAGCGCGAAAGCGGCGGGCGGCGGCAGGCGGCCGGCGCGCGGTGCCCGAGGCTCAGGACAGCAGCGCGGCCAGGCGGCGCTCCAGCTCGGGCAGCTGCTTGCGCCCGTCGCGCGTGAGAGCTAGCGCGTCTTGCCAGTCCTCGTAGAGGCCGCGCAGGTTGGCGAAATCCATGCAGGCTTCGAGTTGTGCGATCAGGCTGGAACCCGCGACGCCCAGAAAGGCATTGACGGTGTTCAGCATGAAGTTGCGCGCCATCTCGAGCCGCTCGGCGTCGTCCGCCGGCGGCTTGGGCGCCTTTGCCTCGGTGGCCGCGCGGTGGGCCGCTGCTGGGGCGGCCTCTGCGGAAGGCGCCGGCGTTGGCGGGGCCAGCGGCGTGAGCAGGTCCATGGCCACCAGCTTTTTCAGCAACTCTAGCGCGGCTTCAGCGTCGGCGCCCAGGATGTCGCGCAGCGCACGCTTGCCGTCCATCATGATCAGCACCTGGCGCTCGCGCACCGACAGCCCATGGCGGCGATGGGCCATTTCCTCGAGGCCCTTGGGAGTCTTGACGTAGACAGAAGTCGTCATGGCGCCTCACACGAACTTACTTAAGAAATAATTGGTATTAATTTACGCCAAACAAACCCCCTGAACAAGGGGGATCAAGAAAAGACCTGGGTGCCGGTGTGAGAAATTGGCGGACCTGCTGCGGATCTGCGCCTTCCTGCCGACAGACGTTGGCCGGTTGTACGCAACGGCTCTGTTTCCGACACCCACCCCGACAAGAACGGCTTGGCCTTGTCAGCGCACCCGTCTTTCGGGGGGGTTGATCTGTAAAATTACGTAAGAAATAATGGCTTCTCAACAACAGCTGTTCAACGTTGGGGAATCGTATGTGGGGCTGGCTGGAGCGCTGGCGCGCGATGCCACAGTCGGGGCTACCGGCGGGGATGTCGGTACCCGATACCGAGCCGCGTCCGGACCTTCTTGTGGCCGCCGGCCGCGGTGACATGCCGGCCATGCCGGGGGGCCGCTCGCTGAGCATCCCCATCCAGGACGAAGCCTCCGCCGCGCTGCGCGAAGCCGAACTGCGCCGTCTGCACGCGCTGGATTCCCACGGCGCCGCCGCCTACCAGTACATCGTCCACACCGCCTCGCGCATCTGCGAGACGCCGCTGGCCATGATCGGCCTCGTCGACCGCGACTGGCTCTGGGTCAAGGCCAGCATCGGCATGCCGGGCGACCGCGCGCCGCTGGACAACGCCTTCTGCGCCCATGTGCTGGAAGCAGGTGCCAACCTGCTGGTGGTGCCGGACACGCTGGAAGACCCGCGCTTCGCCGACAACGCGCTGGTGCTGCGCGCGCCGGGCCTGCGCTTCTACGTGGGCGCGCCGCTGGTGACCTCGCGGGGCGTGGTCCTGGGCACGGTGTGCGTGGCCGACTTCAGCCCGCGCGAGCCCACGCCGGTGCAGCTGGAGACGCTGCGCCTGCTGGCGCACCAGACCGTCGGCCTGCTGGAGCTGCGCGCCGCGCGCGGCGAGGAGCCGCTGGCGACGCAGGGCGAGCAGCCGCTCGACGCGCCTTCCGGCGGCGAGGCCCCGGGCGCCTTGCCGCACTGAAGGGCTTGCCCTCACACGGTTTGGGCACGAAAGTGCCGCAGGCCGTTTGCCGACGGGTGCCGGCAGCTCATCAATTGACAGCTATCGGCGCCGAAGGGACGGAGCGGGGGCAGAGGTGACGGACGCGGGCACCAGCTGGTGCGTCGCGCAGGTTTCATGCATCAAATCGGGCTGCAGCCCAATGCTGGCGGGCGCAGGCAGCTCCTGATTTGGTAGCGGTTTCGATCCTGGACAGCCGCTCAGCCGGCGCAGCCCATGGGTCGCCGCGGTCCGCCTGGGCAGCTGCCGACAGGAAATCCGGCTGTCCACCGGGAGTCTTTCCAGGTTTGGGCCGGGTTCGACAGGCTTGCTCCGAGCCCGGCGAGGGGCCAGGCCGAACGGCTGTTGTCCAACCAACGCGGGCAGAGACCAGAGGCTGGGCGATCGCCGCGATTTTTTGAATCAAAACCGGCCCGGGCCCAGGCGCAGCAGCCGCAGGCAGCTACAAAATAAATAGTATTCCGCTGCCCGGTTCCGTCAGGTTCGTCAGGGCGACTGCACCGTCACCGGCGCGTTGGGTGCCACGCCGAAGACCTCCGGCGCGTACAGCGCTTCCACGCGCGTGGCCGGCAGCTGGAAGGTGCCGGGGTTGTTCAGTCGCAGCGTGTAGGCGAGGGTGGTGGTGCCCTTGGGCAGGCGTTCGTAGTAGCCGCGGAAGGCCTCGAAGCTGCGCTCCTCATACACCGGCCAGCCGGGGCCGCTGCGGCGCTCGCCCTGGGTGGCGATCTGCGAATCGCGCCCCAGGCCGCTGCCGAGGATGGTGGCGCCGCCCGGGATCGGGTCGGTTACGGCCACCCAGGTCATGTCGCTGGTGGCGGTGATCTCCAGCGTCACGCGCAGGATGTCGCCGCGCCGGTAGGGACCGGCCGGCGCGGTTTTCTCGGCCGGGTCCACCGGCGCCACGGTCTTTTTGATCTGGTAGCCGGCCGAGAACGGCGCCGTCACCGGCACGGCGGCCAGCGATTGCACGGTGAGCCACGGCTTGCCGCTGCCCTGCTGCGTGACGGTGAGCGGCGCCCCGGCGTGCGCCGGCCAGGGCAGGAAGGCGGTGTTGCCGGTAAGCGGGCCGCCCACGGCGGTGGCGGCGCGCCTGGCCGAAGGTGCGCCCTGTGCATCGGCCGGCGCGGCGCGGCGCACCTGGCGCCAGTCGATGGCGGCCCTGGCGTCGCCCAGCGTGGCTTCGGTGAGGCCGGTCACGGGCGCGGCTTCGCGTTCGCGCGAGAAGCGCTCCAGCGCCAGGCTGCCCCACAGGTTGGCCACCGTGGTGTGCCAGGCGCCGCCCTGCTGGCGGGCGATGAAGCCGCTGGCCAGGCGCCCGAGGTCGTCCTTCCAGGCCGGGTCCGGCAGCGCCAGCAGCAGGGTGCGCGCCAGGTTGGCGTCGGTGCCGGCCATGAGCCACCACCAGCCATCGCTGCCCTCGGTGGACAGGCCCACGCGGGTGCCCTGCCAGGTGAGTCGGGCGCGCAGGATCTGCCGCGCCTCGGCCAGCAGGCGCGCCTGATCGGGCACGCCCTGCATGCGCTGCAGCGCGCCGATCCAGTCGAGCAGGGCGCTGGTCGGCCACTGGTTGGGCGCCACCGTGATGCCGGCCAGCATGCCGGGCCGCGCCGCGCCGTAGCGCGAGAGGGCCTCGATGGCGGCGAGCTTGCGCACGTCGAGGTCGTCGCGCGGCGACCAGTGCTTGCGCTCCAGCTTGCCTTCGACGAACTTCGCCAGACCTGCCAGCATGGGGGCGCGCACGGCGTCGGGCAGGGTCAGCGCCGGGTCGAGCCGGGCAGCCTCGGAGGTGGCGGCCAGCAGGTAGGCGGTGAGGGTGTCGCTGCCGCTGTCGGCGGTGCCGGCGGCGGGCGGGAAGTAGTAGGCCAGGCCGTCGCCATCCAGGTAGGCCGGGATCTGCGCGGTGAGCTGGGCCCAGGCCTTGTCGTCGCGCAGGGCCAGCGCGCGGCTGGTCTGCTGCTCCAGGCAGTTGTAGGGGTAGCGGCGGAACCAGTCGGCCACGCCCGGCAGCCCGTCGGCCAGACGCGGCGTGGCCGCCAGGCTGATGCCGCCGCGCGGTGCGCCGTCGCTGCTCAGGGCGGTGGTGGGCGGTGCCACGTCGAGGGTGGTGCTGCCGTCGAGCTGCACCAGCGCGGCCTGCTGCACCGTGAGCGGCACGGCCGGCAGCAGGCGCTGGGTGACGCGCAGCGCGTCCTGTGCGCCGGACAGGCCGTCGCGCGCGGCGATCTCCCACACCAGCGCCTCGGTGCGCGCCTGCGCAGACGTGGTCGGTGCGGTGAGGTCCCAGGCCAGCTCGCGCGCCTCGCCGGGCGGGATGTCCACCGTCTGCGGCTGCGGCGTGAGCAGCGTGGCGCGTGGCGTGAGCGTGACCTTCATCGCCTGCTTGGTGGTGTTGCGCGCGGTGATCATGGCGCGGAAGCGGTCGCCCTCGCGCACCAGCGGCGGCAGGCCGCTGATGAGCTGCAGGTCCTGCGTGGCGGCGATGGTGGCCTCGCCGGTGCCGAACAGCCCGGTGCCGCTGTCGGCCACGGCGACGATGCGGAAGCTCGTCAGGCTGTCGTTCAGCGGCACATCCAGGCTGGCCTGGCCCTGGGCGTCCAGCTCCACGCGCGGGTTCCACAGCAGCAGGGTGTCGAGCAGCTCGCGCGTGGGCGCCTTGCCGCCGCCGTCGCCGCCGGCCGGCACGGCCTTGCGGCCGTAGTGGCGCCGGCCCACGATCTCCATCTGCGCGGTGGCGGTTTCCACCCCCCAGGCGCGTCGCTGCAGCATGGCCTGCAGCAGCTGCCAGCTGGTGTTGGGCATCAGCTCCAGCAGCGCCTGGTCCACCGCGGCCAGGGCCACCTCGGCGTGGGCGGCCGGCTGGCCGTCCGGCAGCCGGGCGCTGATGGTCACGCGGGCCTTGCCGCGCACCGGGTAGCTGGGGTGGTCGGTGGTCACCTTGACGTCGAGCCGGTGGCTGGCGTCGTCCACCCGGATCTCGGCCATGCCGAGCCGGAAGGCGGGCTTGCTCAGATCGACCAGCGCGGTGGGCGGGATGAAATCCTTGCTGTCGCTCCAGAACGCCTGCCACCATTCGCGCGGGCTCCTGTAGCCCCAGGTGAAGAAGCTGTACCAGGGCACCTCGTGCAGGCGCCCGCGCAGCGCCAGCACGCTCACGTACACGTTGGGACTCCAGCCGGCCTGCACCGGCAGCTCCACCGTCGGGTCGTCGCCGCGCAGCTCCACCACACGGGTGCTGACGATGCCCTCGCGCTCCACCGCCACCAGCGCGGTGGCACGGCGGAACGGCATGCGCACCTGGAAGCGCGCGGTTTCGCCGGCGCGGTAGCTGCGTTTCTCGGGCAGCACGTCCATGCGGTCGTCGTTCTCGCCGCCAAACCACAGCTCGCCCTGGCGCGTGACCCACACCGTGGCGGCGGCCTGGCTCTGGCGTGCGCCGGCGTCGTGGGCGATCGCCACCAGCTCGATCTCGCCCGGCTGCGTGAGGCGCGCGGTGCAGGCCAGCAGGCCGCGTGCGTCGCTCTTGCCGGTGCAGACGGTGCCGAGGTCCTTGACGGTGGTGTGGCTGTCGTAGGTGTAGAAGCCGCCCACCATGCGCTTGCGGGTGGTGGTGGTGATGCGCGCCAGCGCCTTCACGTCCAGCGGCATTCCGGCCAGCGGCTTGCCGTGCAGGTCGAGCGCCAGCGCCTGCAGCTTGAGCGCGCGGTCCACCGAGACCCAGCGCTCGGCCTGGATGCCGGCCACCACCGCGGCCGGCCACAGCGTGCTGCTGTGCTGCACGGTCTGGATCTCGCCGTTCGGGTCGGCGTAGCTGGCCTCGATCAGCAGCTGCTCGGGCCGCGCGGGCGCCGCCAGCTTGTCGATCACCACGCGCCCGGTGCCTTCGCGCGACAGGGTGGCGGGCAGCTTGTCGGCCACCACGCGCATGGTGTCGGCGGAAGACGGCTCGTCTTCTTCGCCGTTGCCCTGGGCCGTGGTCTTGCCGCGCGGCGCGTCGAAGCTGAAGCCGCCGTAGTCCGGGAAATCGGGCGTGATGCCGCGCACCGTGGCCGACACGCGCACCGGCAGGCTGGCCGCCGGCCCGCCGCTGACATAGCCGACCTGCAACTGCACCGGCACCGAGGCGGGGGCCACCAGCGCCTCCTTGGATTCCGGCGCGACGCGGCCCTGCAACACCGGCAGGCGGAATTCCTCCACCCGGAAGCTGCCGCTTTCCAGCTCCTGGCCGCCGGCATCGTCATCGCCACCGGCGTTGCCGTTCTTGGCGGGCGGCATGCGCATCAGCACCCGGTAGACGCCCAGCTTGGCGGCGCGCGGGATGGCGAACTGGCTTTCCGAGCTGCGCCCGCCGGTGGCGGTGGCGCGCCAGTTGAGTGGCAGGGTGTATTCCTGCCCGCTGCCCACGTGCTGGATCACCAGCTGGGCGGGAAACACCTTGGGCAGCGCGAAGCCCGGGCCACCGGCGCCGGTCTGGGCGCGCAGCAGGTGCTTCATCGACACCGTGTCGCCGGCGCGCAGCAGGGTGCGGTCGAACACGGTGTGGGCCACCAGGTCGGGCCGCGCCTCGCGGCTGGTGGGCACGTTGAAGCGCCAGGCCTCGATGCCCTTCTGCCAGCTCGACCAGGTGAAGGCCATGTCGGCCGCGCCTTCGTTGGTGGCGCGGGCACTGACAAAGTAGGCCGGGCCGTTTTCCTCGTTGGCGTCGCCGCAGTCGGGCGGTTGCGGGTCGATGCCCTCGAAGCGGGCGATGCCCTGGGCGTCGGTGCTGCCGGCCGCCACTTCGCGGCCCTTGCAGTCGGACACGCGCACCGCCGCGCCGGCCACCGGCTGGCCCTTGTCGAGGGATGTCACCCAGGCCAGCGCGTTCTCGCGCCCGAGTTTGAAGTGCACCGCCAGGTTCGTCACCAGCGCGGTGGTGCGCACGTACATCGTGCGGCCGGCGCCGTACCGGGCGTCGAGCAGCGAGCGGCCGAGCACGGGCGAGGCCAGCTCGACCACGTGGAAGCCCGGTGCGAGCGGCACGCCGATCACCTCGAACGGGCGCGGCTGGTCGGCCTTGGCGGCCGGCGGCACCTGCAGCGCGCGTGCGCCGCTCTGGCCGGCCAGCAGCGACAGCATGCGCGGTTGCACCATGTCCTTGTCGTCGTCACCGACGGGCTTGGGCAGCGCCACGCCCGGCAGCAGCCTGGCGGCGTCTTCGCGCGGGATGAGGAAGCCGTCCAGCCGCTGCACGCGGGTGAACCAGCGGATGATCTCGGCATCGCTCTGTGGCGCCAGGTCCGACACCGTGAGCTGGCGGGTCTGCAGGGCCGGCTCCAGGTAGCGCAGGGTGAGCGGCAGCAGCGCCGGGCCGTCCGGCCCCTCGGCGAAGCGCTCGATGATGCCGAACGAGCCGCTGGCGAACTTGGCCAGCGGCGGCATCGGCCCCGTCGCCACCTTGAGCGGGAAGCTGGCCGCGTTGGCCAGCGTGCGGCCGCTGGCGTCCTTCAGGCCTTCGGGCAGGGAGACGCTGAAGCTGGCGCGCTCGGGCAGCGGGGCGGGGAAGCGCAGGCTGTCCACCAGCGCATCGGCGCCCAGGTCGGCGTCGAACACCGGCGGGTACTCGGTCTTGTCGCCGCGCAGGCGCGCGGCTTCCAGCTGCTTGCGCGGCACCGGCGCGGAGAAGTGCAGCGTCACCGGGCGGATCGGCATGCAGGCGGCCTGGGCGTTTTCGCGCTCGCAGCTCAGCTCGGCGGTGAAGGGCTCCCGCACCTGGAAGGCGAAGCGCTTTTCCACCTGGTTGGCCACGCCGCTGGGGGTGGCCACGCCCTTGCCGAAGACCAGCTGCACGCGGCCGCCGGCCGTGAGGCGCCGGTTGCAGGCCAGGGTCAGGAAGCGCTGCGGCTGCGCCGCCACTTCTTTTTCAGGCAGCAGCGCCTTCAGCAACGCGGTGCGCGCTTCGCCCTCGATCAGCCGCACGGGGATGCGCTCGCCCACGCCGTCGGCCACGCACCACATGCTGGCCTGCACGCTCTGCGGCGTGGCCGGGCCGTTGAGGCGCAGCAGGAAGGTCTGCTCTTCCTCGATCGGCTGGCCGGGCGACGGGCGCACGCTCTGCACGAACGGCCCACCGGTATGGAATTGATAGCTGCCTGCGCCCGTCAGTGGCTGGCCGGAGGCCGATTGGAACCCTGAAACCGGCGTGGCGGTGCAGCGCACGCCGGGCGGCAGGTCGGCGTTGAATTCGTACACCCACTCGCGGTCGGAATTCCAGCGGCCCTGGCCGGCTGAAGCGGCGGCGTTGTCGCAGCGCACCTCCAGCGGCGCGGGCGCCGCCGGGTCGCCAAAGCGGATGGCCGGCGCGTCGAACCTGGCCACCATCTGGCGCACGCGTGCCACCTCACCCTGCGGGCTGAACTGGCTGACGCCGAAGGCGTGCGCCAGGGTGCTGCCGGCCAGCAGCGCCAGCGCCACGGCAGCGCGCCAGGCGCGGAAAGACGGTGGCGGGGTCGGCGACGCGGCGTGGGTCATGGCCGGTCAAGCATAAGGCACACGGGGGCGCCCGTGACGGGACGCACGCACCCGCCTTGCCTGCCGGCAAGTGCTTCAAAAAGAGGAGCTGCCTGCGCCCGCCTGTTAAGGGCTAAAAGCCTGTCAGGCTTGCAACCGCTGGCGGTGGCGCGCGATCTGTGCCCGCACCTGCGCGGGTGCCGTGCCGCCCAGGGTATCGCGGGCGTTCAGGCTGCCGCGCAGCGAGAGCACGTCGAACACGTCCTTGTCGATGCTGGCGTGAAAGCCCTGCAGCACCTTGAGCGGCAGCTCCGACAGGTCGCAGGCGTGCTCCTGCGCCGCCTTGACGGCGTGGGCCACGGTCTCGTGCGCGTCGCGGAAGGGCAGGCCCTTCTTGACCAGGTAGTCGGCCAGGTCGGTGGCGGTGGCGTAGCCCTTCTGCGCCGCGGCCTCCATGGCGGTGGCGTTGACCGTGATGCCGCCTTCCTTGGCGCCAGTCTGCACGTTGGGCTGGCCGCCGATCATCTCGACAAAGATGCGCAGCGTGTCGCGCAGCGTGTCGACGGTGTCGAACAGCGGCTCCTTGTCTTCCTGGTTGTCCTTGTTGTAGGCCAGCGGCTGGCCCTTCATCAGCGTGATCAGGCCCATCAGGTGGCCCACCACGCGGCCGGTCTTGCCGCGCGCGAGTTCGGGCACGTCGGGGTTCTTCTTCTGCGGCATGATCGACGAGCCGGTGGTGAAGCGGTCGGCGATGCGGATGAAGGCGAAGTTCTGGCTCATCCACAAGACCAGCTCTTCCGACAGGCGGCTGACGTGCACCATCACCAGGCTGGCGGCGGCGGCGAATTCGATGGCGAAGTCGCGGTCGCTCACGGCGTCCAGGCTGTTCTGGCACACGCCTTCCATCCCCAGGGTCTTGGCGACGCGCTCACGGTCCAGCGGGTAGGTGGTGCCGGCCAGCGCTGCGCTGCCGAGCGGCAGCTGGTTGACGCGCTTGCGAACGTCCTGCATGCGGGCCTCGTCGCGGCCGAACATCTCCACGTAGGCCAGCAGGTGGTGCGCGAAGCTCACCGGCTGCGCCACCTGCAGGTGGGTAAAGCCGGGCAGGATGACGTCGATGTTCTTTTCGGCCACCTCGATCAGCGCCAGCTGCAGCTCGCGCAGCAGGCCGGCGATCAGGTCGATCTCGCCGCGCAGCCACAGGCGGATGTCGGTGGCTACCTGGTCGTTGCGGCTGCGGCCGGTGTGCAGGCGCTTGCCGGCATCGCCCACCAGCTGCGTCAGGCGCGCCTCGATGTTCAGGTGCACGTCTTCCAGCGCCAGCTTCCACTCGAAAGCGCCGCTCTCGATCTCGGAGCGGATCTGCGCCATGCCGCGCTGGATGGCGGCCAGGTCATCGGTGCTGATGATGCCCTGCGCGGCCAGCATGTCGGCGTGCGCCAGGCTGCCGGTGATGTCGGCATCGGCCAGGCGCTTGTCGAAGAACACGCTGGCGGTGTAGCGCTGCACCAGCTCGCTCATGGGTTCGGAGAACAGTGCCGACCAGGCTTCGGATTTCTTGTCGAGTTGGTTGGAAGACATACGGGGATGTGAAGAATTGCGCCTCGGGCCGACGGGCGGCGGCCTGGGCCGGATCAGCGCACTGGCCGTCCAGCCGGGCGCGCCTACACTGTTTGCCCAGCCAGCACGCCGGCACATGAAAGATTCGCAAATTCTATCGGCCATCATGGAGCAACCGCCTGAAAGGGCGGGCGGCTCCCGCCCGGCGCGCACGCGTGCGCCGCAGGCGCAAGCGCTGGTGTTCGATGCCTGCCACGTCGGCGTGGTGCTGCGCGCGGTGCTGTACGTGGAGGCGGTGGTGGCCGCGGCGCTGCTGTTCAGCGCCACGGGCGACCTGCGGGGCTGGCTGTGGCAGGTGGCGCTGGTCACCGGCGGTACCCTGCCGGCCACCCTGTTGTGGCTGGTGGTGGGCTGCGCGCTCAAGCGCCCGCTGGGGCGGCTGCCCGCGGCCTGGCAACTGGCGGCGGGCGCGGCGCTGGGCGCGCTGGCGGGGGTGTATGCCTGCGCCATGCTGGCGCTGCTGGATTTCGCGCAGCGCGCGCCCTGGCTGGCCAGTGCCGTGGCCGGCGCGCTGCTGGCGGCGGGCCTGGTGGCGGCGCTGATCTGGCGCGTGCGCGGGCGCACGCCGGCGGCCACCGCGGCGCGGCTGGCGGAGCTGCAGTCGCGCATCCGGCCGCACTTCCTGTTCAACACGCTCAATACGGCCATTGCCCTGGTGCGCGACGACCCTGCGCGCGCCGAATCGATTCTGGAAGACCTGTCCGAGCTGTTCCGCCACGCCCTGACCGAGCAGGGCGACACCGCCACGCTGACGCAGGAGATCGAGCTGGCGCGCCAGTACCTGGAGATCGAGCAGGCGCGCTTTGGCGAACGCCTGCGGGTGGAATGGGCCATCGACGACAAGGCCGGCGGCGCCCGCCTGCCGCCGCTGATCCTGCAGCCGTTGGTGGAGAATGCCGTCAAGCATGGTGTCGAGCCGTCGCCGGCCGGCGCCCAGCTGCGCGTGTCCACGCAGCGGCGCGGCGACATGGCGGTGGTGAAAGTCACCAACACGGTGCCGGCGGGGCAGGGGCGCGGCGGCCACGGCATCGCGCTGAAGAACGTGCGCGACCGGCTGAAGCTGCTGCATGACGTGCAGGGGAGCTTCCGCACCGCGCTGGTGAAGGATGTCTACCAGGCGCGCATCGAGGTGCCCATGCCCTCGCGCGCCGACCTGGACCGCGAACGGAGGGCGCAGGATGCTGCACGTGCTCGTCGTCGATGACGAAAAGCTGGCGCGGGGCCGCCTGCGCACCCTGGTGGCCGAGTGCGCCGAGCCGCGCGCCGAAGTCACGGCCGAGGCCGCCAGCGCCACCGAGGCCATGGCGCTTTTGGCCAGCCAGCGCTTCGACGTGGCCCTGCTCGACATCCACATGCCCGGTGCCGACGGCCTGCAGCTGGCGCGCACCCTGGCGGGGCTGGCGAACCCGCCGCAGGTGGTGTTCGTCACCGCCCACGCCGAACATGCGCTGCAGGCCTTCGAGCTGGAGGCCGTGGACTACCTCACCAAGCCCGTGCGGCGCGAGCGGCTGGCCCAGGCGCTGCAGAAAGCGGAGCGGCTGGCACAGATGCGCAAGGCGCTGCAACCCGATGTGGCCGAAGACGCCTGGGTCGTCATCAACGAGCGCGGCCGCACCCTGCGGGTGCCGCTGGCCGAGGTGCTGTACTTCAAGGCCGAGCTCAAGTACGTCACCGTGCGCACGGCCACACGCCACTACCTGCTGGACGGCAGCCTGAACCAGCTGGAAGAGCGCTACCCGGAGCGCTTCCTGCGCGTGCACCGCAACGCGCTGGTGGCCGCCCAGGCGCTGCGCGCGCTGGAGCGCCACACCGATCCGCAGGAAGGCGAGGGTTGGGCGGTGCGGCTGGACGGCATCGACGAACTGGTGCCCGTCTCGCGCCGGCAGGTGGCGGCGGTGCGCGAGCTGCTCGGCCAGTGAGCCGGCGCGCCGCGCTGCCGTGACCGTGCGCTGCTAGGATGCGCGCCATGTCGACCGCCGTACCCATCACCATCGCCACCCGTGAGAGCCGCCTGGCCCTGTGGCAGGCAGAGCATGTCAAGGCCCTGCTCGAAGCGCGCGGCCACCGCGTCACCCTGTTGGGCATGACCACCCGGGGCGACCAGATCCTCGACCGCACGCTCAGCAAGGTGGGCGGCAAGGGCCTGTTCGTGAAGGAGCTGGAGAGTGCGCTGGAAGAGGGCCGTGCCGACATCGCCGTGCATTCGCTGAAGGACGTGCCGATGGACCTGCCGGCCGGCTTCGAGCTGGCCTGCGTGATGGAACGCGAGGACCCGCGCGACGCCTGGGTGTCGCCCGGCTGTGCCGGCCTGGCCGATCTGCCGCCCAATGCCGTGGTGGGCACTTCCAGCCTGCGGCGCGCGGTGCTGCTGCGCGATGCGCTCCTGAAACTGGAGCGTGGCGACGTGTGCATCGAGCCGCTGCGCGGTAACCTCGACACCCGCCTGCGCAAGCTGGACGAAGGGCAGTACGCCGCCATCGTGTTGGCGGCCGCCGGCCTCAAGCGCTTGGGGCTGGGCGAGCGCATCCGCCACGTGTTCGCCACCGCCGAGATGCTGCCGGCCGCCGGCCAGGGCGCGCTGGGCATCGAAATCCGCGCCGGCCGTCCGGAACTGGCGGCGGCGCTGGCGCCGCTGGCCGACCAGACCACCTGGCAATGCGTGGCGGCCGAGCGCGCCGTCAGCCGCGCCATGGGCGGCAGCTGTTCCATGCCGCTGGCCGCGCACGCCACGCTGGAAGCCGGCTGCCTGCACCTGCGCGCCGCCTGGGGCGACGCCGAGCAGCCCGGCCCGCTGGTGCGCGCCGAGGCCGCGGCGGCCATCACCAGCGCGGCCGATGCCGAGGCGCTGGGTGAGCGCGTGGCGGGCGATTTGCGTGCCGGTGGAGCGAAATAAGGCGCACCCCCCTGAGGCGCTGACGCGCCTCGGTGCACGCCGCCAGAGGCGGCGGCTCTTCGGCCCGTCCAGACCTGCGCAGGCAGGTCTGGAGCCGCGGGCCTCAGCCCCCTCTTGCTGCGTGAGGGGGGACACCGCCAGTGGCCGGTACAAGTCCGAGCACGGCGTTCACCCGCATAGCCTGCTCCGCGAGAGCCGGCCCACCCCCAGGCTGCGCGGACTTCGTTCCGCTTCGCCACCCCCCTCAAGGGGGCGCACCCAGTGCCCGGGGAAACCCCGGCCACGGGTGCTGCTGGGCTGGCCAGCTCCGCGGCCTTCGGCTTTTTCTACCTCAAGGCCTGCGCCATGAGCCTCCCACCACGCGTGATCGTGACGCGGCCGGCGCCGGAGGCGGGGCGCTGGGTGCGTTTGCTGGCGGAGCAAGGGGTGCCGGCCGAGGCGCTGCCGTTGATCGACATCGCGCCGCCGCTGGACGATGCGGCTCTGCGCGCGGCGGCGCAGGGCGTGAACCAGTGGCAGGCGCTGATGTTCGTCAGTGGCAATGCCGTGGCTGGCTTTTTTGAATGTTTTCGGGCTCTGGCCGGCACAGGGCGGGCGCAGACAGCTATTGAAACAAGAGCATGGGCGCCCGGCCCGGGTACCGCGCAGAGCCTGCGTGAGGCGGACTGGCCGGCGGCTCTGATCGACCAGCCGGCGGCCGATGCCGCACAGTTCGATTCCGAGTCGCTCTGGGCCCAGGTGGCGCTGCAAGTGCGGCCGGGCACGCGCGTGCTGGTGGTGCGCGGTGCCGACGCCGCCGGCGAGGGCGCCGGGCGCGATTGGCTGCGCCGGCAGATCGAAGCGGCTGGTGGCAGCGTGGACCACGTGCAGGCCTACCGCCGTGTCGCACCCGCGCCGCAAGCGGAAGCGCTGGCGCTGGCGCGTGCCGCGCTGCAGGACGGCAGCCTGTGGCTGCTCAGCAGCTCGGAAGCCGTGGCCAACCTGCGCGGCTGGCTGCCGGAGGCGGACTTCTCGCGCGCGCGCGCACTGGCCTCCCACCCGCGCATCGCCGAGGCCGCGCGCGCCGCGGGTTTCGGCCACGTCGACGGCTGCCGTCCGCCGCTGGAGGATGTGGTGCGCTCGATAAAATCGCGCCCATGAGTGCCGAATCGCCGTCCCCGCCGCCGCGCGTCGAACCCGTGGCGCCGCCGGAGGGCGGTGAGACCCCGGTGCCGCCAGCCCCACCGGCCCCCGTGGCGCCACCCGAGCCGCCGGTGCCCGAGCCGGCGCCGCTGCCGCCGCAGGTCGTCCTGGCGGCGCCGACCCCGGCGCGCTGGCAGACCGTTGCGATCTGGATCGCCGGCGCCCTGGCCCTGCTGGGCCTGGCCAGCAGCCTGCTGCTGTGGCAGCGCTTCTCCGCCGTGCAGGAGCAGCTGGCGCGCCAGACCGCCGACACCGGCGCGCAGGCCGTCGAGGCCCGCACCCTGGCCCGCAAGGCCGAAGAAACCGTGCAGGCCGCCTCGGCCAAGGTTGCCATCCTGGATACCCGCGTGGGCGATCTGCAGGCCTACCGCGCCCAGCTGGACGACGTGCTGCAGAGCGTGACCCGCGTGCGCGACGAGAACCTGGTGGTCGATCTGGAAAGCGCCGTGCGCATGGCGCAGGACCAGGCGCGCCTGACCGGCAGCATCGAACCGCTGCTGGCCGCGCTGCGCACCGCCGAGCGGCGCGCCCAGCGCTCGGGCGATCCGCGCCTGGCGCCGGTGGCCGTGGCCGCGGCGCGCGACATGGAGCGCGTGCGCACCGCCAGCGTGCCCGATGTGGCCGGCCTGCTGGCCCGCATCGACCAGCTGCTGCGCGAGGTGGACGAGCTGCCGGCCGTCAACAGCGTCGGCAAGCCGCGCCCCGGCCCGGCCCAGCCTGCGGAGGCACCGGAAGCCGACAACTGGTGGTCGCGCATGTCCCGCGCCTTCCGCGACGAGGCGCGCGACCTGGTGCGCGTGAGCCGTGTCGAGCGGCCGGAAGACACCATGCTGGCGCCCGACCAGATCTTCTTCATCCGCGAGAACCTCAAGCTGCGCCTGATGAACGCCCGCATGGGCCTGCTGGCGCGCCAGTACGAGGCCGCGCGTTCCGACCTGGCCGCCGCGGGCAGCACGCTGGGCCGCTATTTCGACCCGGCCTCGCGCCGCACGCAGGCCGCCGCCACGCTGCTGCAGCAGGTGCAGGGCTTCACGCGCGAGGCCGATGTGCCGCGCGTCGACGCCACGCTGAATGCGCTGGCCAAGGCCGGGGCCGCGCAGGCTGCCCCGGTGCCTTCGGACAAGAGCCGCTGACGTCATGCGCACCACACTCTGGCTGGCCGGCCTGTTCGCTGCCGCGGTGGCGCTGGCGCTGTTCGCGGGTGAGAACCAGGGCACCGTCACGCTGTTCTGGCCGCCGCACCGGATCGACATGTCGGTCAACCTGGTGGTGCTGCTGCTGCTCGGTGCCTTCGCGCTGCTCTACCTGGCCCTGCGCACCTGGGCGGTGCTGCTTGATCTGCCGCGCCAGGCGCGCCGCTGGCGCGCCCAGCAGCGTGAGCGCGCGGCGCACGAGGAACTGCTCGACGCACTGGTGCAGCTGCTGGCCGGCCGCTACGTGCGCGCCCGCAAGGCCGCAGAGGGCGCCCAGGCCCGCCAGGTCGCCATGGACGCCGCCGGCGAGGCGCTGCCGCACGGCGCCACGCTGCGCGCGGTGGCCCACCTGATCGCCGCCGAAAGCGCGCAGGCCCTGCAGCAGCGCGATCTGCGCGATGCCCAGTTCAACCAGGCGCTGGCCCTGGCCGGCGGCTCCGACACCACGCCCGAGCTGCGCGAAGGCCTGCTGCTGCGCTCGGCCCGCTGGGCGCTGGAAGACCGCGACGCCGCCGGCGCCCTGGCGCGTCTGGACGAACTGCCGCAGGGCGCCGCCCGCCGCACGCTGGCGCTGCGCACCAAGCTCAAGGCCGCGCGCCAGGCCGGCCGCGGCGCCCAGGCGCTCGACACCGCGCGCCTGCTGGCCAAGCACCGCGCCTTCTCGGTCGAGGCCGCGCGCAGCCTGGTGCGCCAGCTGGTGGCCGAGCAGATCCGCGACACGCACGACGCGCACCAGTTGCAGGCCGTGTGGGCGGAGCTCGACGCCGGCGAGCGCGGCACGCCGGAGCTGTCGGCACTGGCCGCGCGGCGGCTGATCGCGCTGGGGGGCGACGCCGCCCAGGCGCGCGCCTGGCTGCGGCCGGCGCTCGACGCCTGGCTGGAAGACCCGGCCAGCCTGTCCGGCACACCGCGCCTGCGGCTGATGGATGCGCTGCTGGATAGCCTGGCGGCCGACGCCGGCGGCCCCGAGGGCGCGGGCGTGACCGACCCCGAGCTGCGCCAGTGGCTGGCCCGCCTGGAAGCCGCGCAACAGGCCTTCCCGCGCGACGCCGGGCTGCAGTACCTGGTGGGCATGGCCTGCCTGCACCAGCGCCTGTGGGGGCGCGCACAGGTGCTGCTGTCGCAGGCCGTGCAACGGGTCGACGATGCCGGCCTGCGCCGACGCGCCTGGCGCGCGCTGGCCGAACTGGCAGCGCAGCGTGGCGACGAGGCCGAAGCCCTCAAGGCCTGGCAGCAGGCGGGGCGCGACTAGAGAGGAACCGGCCCGCGCCGCGTTGCAAATGCTCGCCGCAGCGCGAGCTACGACTCTGCTTTGCGCCTTGATAGGCCAGGTTTTGGCGGCCCTTTCGAGCCCGCGGAATTCATGCTCACCCTCTGACCACCGCTCCGGGGTCTGAGCCGGGGGTGTCTGCGTGGCGCATGTCCGCCGGCCGCGGTGTTCAGCGCATCGGTTCGGCGTGGAACTCGGCCGTCGTGCCGCCGCGGCCGTCCGTCAGGTGCAGGTGCTGCCCCATGACACGCCAGCGCACCGGGCCGGTCAGCAGGCGCTGCATTTCACGCTCCTGAGCATCCAGCGGCGGCGGGCAGAGCATCCGGGTGGCGGCGATGGGGCCGAAGCGCAGCTCGTTGCCCTGCACCGTGTAGCCGCCGCTCATGCGGTTGCAGCCGAACAGCGCCCGTGCGCCGCCGTCGGCGTTCAGCACCAGGTGCGGCGGCGTGCCGGTACCGCTGTCCACCGCCGGTGCCCCATTCACCGAGGTGAGCCGCCAGAAGGTGCCGGCGAGCCGGGGCACCTCACCCGGCTGCGGCGGCTGCGCCGCCTGGCCGCGCACCATGTGCATGGGCAGATCCACCTGGTGGCCATACCCGCGCGTGAGCACCGGCGCCGTGGTGTCCGTGGTGAACCAGAGCTGGCCGTCCACCCGGATGGTGGCGCGCACCGCGTAGCTGGCGCGCGGGTCGATCGCGGCCGGGTTGTAGAGGATGCGGAAGGCGATCTGCGGGCCGTCGACCGGCTGCACCTGGTCGCGCCCCAGCACCACGGCGGGCGCGCCGGCGCGCGAGACATCGAGCAGCACGGCTTCGAACAGCGCCTGCGGCGGCAGCGCGATGCGCTCGCGGAAGCTGGCGGTGCCGGTCACGGCACGGTCCACGGCCGGCGGGCGCGTCAGGTAGGCGGGAGGCGGTTGTTGCACGTCGATGCTCGGGGGTGCTTCGCCTGCGGGCGGGGGCGCAATGACGCAGCCGCCAAGCAGCGGGAGGGCTGCAAGGAGGCTGCTGGCCGCCGTCGCCATGGTTCGGCGGCGGCGGGTGGGAATGGTCGCGGGACGGGTTTGTCCAGAAGCGGAAGTCGCGGGCGAGGACAGGCTGTGCATGGGGTTCTCGTGGAACGCGGACGCGTGCCGGGCGTATGCCCAGCTTAGCCCGATGCACGTATCAGCGGTCGTAGGACACCGCCCGAAAACAGGTTTGCCAGGGGGGGATGTCTTCAGCCACACGCGCCCTGACCGCGCGGGTGACCCGGGGTCAATCCGGCCGGGAAGCTGTGCCGCGCCGGTAGGTGACAAAAGCGTAGCGCAGGCCGCCCGCGCTCACGTGGGGCTCGCGCGCGACCTCGCGCCAGCGCTGGTCCAGCGCCGGCGCGAAGGCGTCGCCTTCGAAGTCGGCGTCGATCTCGGTCACCACCACCTCGTCGGCCAGCGGCAGCGCCTGGGCGTAGATCTGCGCGCCGCCGATGATCCAGACCGTCTCGGTGGGCTGGAACGGGTGCAGCGCCTCGCCCAGGCTGGAGGCGCGGTGCGCGCCCTCGGCCTGCCAGTCGAGCTGGCGCGTGATGACGACGTTGAAGCGCCCGGGCAACGGCCGGTAGGGCGCCGGGATCGAATCCCAGGTGCGCCGCCCCATGATGACCGGGTGGTTCAGGGTCACGCGCTTGAAGTGCGCCAGGTCTTCCCGCAGGTGCCAGGGCATGACGCCGTCCTTGCCGATGACCCGGTCGTGGGCCTGGGCCCAGATCAGGCCGACACGTGGTCGCGTTCCCGTGCTCATGCGCGCATCACCCCATGAGGCGGGTGGCGGCGGCGACGATCTTGTCCGCCCCGATGCGCGCCTCGGCTTCCAGCGTGCTCGCGTAGCCCACGGGGATGCGCGGCGCGCCCAGGCGGGCGACGCGGGCGCCGGTGAGCTCGGCCACGGTGGCGGCGATCTCGGCGCCGAAGCCGGCCACCTGGATCGCCTCGTGCACCACCAGCAGGCGGCCGGTCTTGGCGACGCTGGTCAGCACCGCGTTCTTGTCCCACGGCCAGAGCGTGCGCAGGTCGATCAGCTCGGCCTGCACGCCTTGCGCGGCCAGTTGCCCGGCCGCCTGCTCGCAGGCCTGCAGCTGGCGCGACCAGGAGACGATGGTCACCTCGCTGCCTTCGCGCACCGTGCGTGCCTGGCCCAGCGGCACCACCTGGCCGGGCGTCACGCTGCCGGGCGTGCCCCACAGCTCCTTGTGCTCCATGTAGACCACCGGGTCGCCCGACTGCAGCGCGGCCAGCAGCAGGCCGTGGTTGTCAGCCGCGGTACCGGGCGCCACCACCACCAGGCCGGGGATATGGGCGAACCAGGCTTCCAGCGACTGGCTGTGCTGCGCGGCCGAGGACGACCAGATGCCGATCGGCATGCGCATCACCATCGGGACCCGGCCCTGGCCGCCGAACATGTAGCGGTTCTTGGCGGCCTGGTTGACCACCTCGTCGATGGCGCAGAGCGCGAAGTCCACCACGCGCAGCTCGACCACCGGCGTGCAGCCGGCCAGCGCCATGCCCACGGCGGCGCCGACGATGGTGCTTTCGGAAATCGGCGTGTCGATCACGCGCTGCGGGCCGAAGCGCTTGACCAGCGGCGCGCCGCCTTCGTCGCGGTACTGGCCGAACACGCCGCCGCGGCCCAGGTCTTCGCCCAGCGCGACCACGGCCGGGTCGCGCTCCATGGTCATCGAAAGCGCCAGTGCGGCGGCCTGGGCGTAGGTCATGGTGACCGCGTTCAAGGGTGTCTCCTGTGGCTGGCTGGCCTGGGGTGCCAGCGCCTGGCGTTCCGGTGCGTTCATGCCCACACCCCCGCGCCGGTGTTCTGGATGTCGGTGTAGGCCGCGCTGCTGTCGGGCAGGGGCGCGGCGGTGGCGGCGGCCACGGCGGCGTCGATCTCGGCCCGGGCTTCGCGCTCGACGCGCTCCACCTCGGCGGCCTGGCCCTGTGCCAGCAGCTGGGCGCGGGTGCGGCCGATGCCGTCGCGCGCCAGCGCCTCGGCCACGGCCGCCGGGTCGCGGTACAGGGCCGGGTCCACCGAGACGTGGCCCTTGTGCCGGTCGGTCAGCGCATGCAGCAGGCGCGGGCCGCTGCCGGCGCGGATCTCGCGAACCAGTTCGGCCGCCGCTTCGCTCACGGCCTGCACGTCGGTGCCGTCCACCTGCACGGCGGGCAGCCCCAGGGCGGTGGCGCGCGCGCTGGCGCCGGGGCCGGCCGTCATGGCGCGGCTTTCGGTGGTGGCGGAGATGCGGTTGTCCTCGCACACGAACAGCACCGGCAGGTGGTAGACCACGGCCCAGTTCAGTGCTTCCATGAACGGCCCGCGGTTGATGGCGCCGTCACCGAAGAAGCAGACGGCAATGGCCTCCTGCCCGCGGATCTTCAGCCCCTGCGCCGCGCCCACGGCGATGGGCAGGCCGGCCGCCACCACGCCGTTGGCGCCCAGCATGCCGACCGAGAAATCGGCGATGTGCATGGAGCCGCCCTTGCCGCCGTTGTAGCCGCTGGCGCGGCCGAACAGCTCGCACATCATCTTCGTGGCGTCGGCGCCCTTGGCCAGCGTGTGGCCGTGGCCGCGGTGGGTGGAGGTGAGCAGGTCGGCGGGCTTCAGGTGCGCGCACACGCCGGCGGCCACCGCTTCCTGCCCGGTGGACAGATGCAGCGGGCCGCGCACCAGCGCGGGCTGGGTGGTCGAGGCCTCGTTGCCCCAGACGGCCACGCCGCCCTGGCTGGCGACTTCGGCCGCGTCCTCGAAGGCGCGGATGCGCACCATGGTGCGGTAAAGGGAGAGCAGATCGGTCATGCGGTTACTATGGAATTGAGAGCTGCCTGCGCCCGCCACGTCTGGGCGGGAAGGCGTTTTTATACTGCAACCGGGGCCTTGATGGCCGCGTGGTGCTGGTAATCCACCACTTCGAAATCCTCGTACTGGTAGTCGAAGATCGAGGGCGGCCGGCGCTTGATGTGCAGCGTGGGGTAGGGGTAGGGCGTGCGGCTGAGCTGCTCCTGCACCTGATCGAAGTGGTTGCTGTAGATATGGCAATCGCCGCCGGTCCAGATGAAATCGCCCACGGCCAGGTCGCACTGCTGCGCCAGCATGTGGGTGAGCAGCGCGTAGCTGGCGATGTTGAAGGGCACGCCCAGAAAGATGTCGGCGCTGCGCTGGTAGAGCTGGCAACTCAGGCGGCCGTCGGCCACGTAGAACTGGAAGAAGGCGTGGCAGGGCATCAGCGCCATCTGCGGCAGATCGGCCACGTTCCAGGCGCTGACGATGATGCGGCGCGAATCCGGGTTGGCTTTGAGCTGCTTCACCACCTCGGCGATCTGGTCGATGTGGCCGTTGGGGTTGTCGGGGGTGGGCGCGGGCCAGCTGCGCCACTGCACGCCGTACACCGGGCCCAGGTCGCCGTCGGGCTTCGCCCATTCGTCCCAGATGGTTACGCCGCGCTCCTGCAGCCATCTGGCGTTGCCGTCGCCGCGCAGGAACCACAACAGCTCGTAGATGATGCTTTTCAGGTGCACCTTCTTGGTCGTCACCAGCGGGAAGCCCTCGTTCAGGTCGAACCGCATCTGGTGGCCGAACACGCTGCGCGTGCCGGTGCCGGTGCGGTCGGCCTTGAACACGCCATGCTCGAACACATGGCGCATGAAGTCTTCGTACTGATGGCGGATGGGGTGGGGCGCGGATTGTGCAGCCAAGGCGCTCCGCTGCTCGGGAACATCGGTCGAGGCGCCAGATTGATCGTGCCCAACGATCATTAGCTTTGGGTGAGGACGATCAGCCATGATGTTTTTCCACCAATTGGAGTTCTTCGAGTCGGATGGCCATGGCCCATTCGGAAACCCGAAACAATTTGAACAGCGGTATGAAGTTCATCCCATTGAATCCAGCTGCGCTGCTCAGTAGCTGGGCAAGCGCGCGAGTCGATGCTGGCTCCCATCGTTCATATGGAAGCGAACCACCGAGCGCAAAGCGCGTTTCCTCGTTCCAAGGGAAAGGGGAGCGTCCGAATCGGGCTTCAAATTCTTGCTTCACCAACCTCCTCGGCATCAGAAACATGGATGCGAAGATGTCAGCTTCTCGTTCAACGCCATCTCGACTCGAGAGCGAGCCATCCGTGGCGCGATCTCGGTGCATGCCTCGAAAGTCGTGCATCACCGCATGACCAAGCTCGTGAGCGGCGGTGAAATTTCTCACTGGAATTGGAAAGCCGCTGGAAAGAAGTACTTTGCGAGAGGTCTTGTCTATGAGCCCAGCCACCTTCGAGGCATGTCGGTCGCTGTTCGCCATGGAGCCTAGAGCGCCGTGGGTTTCCACCTCATATCCCAGAAGCTCTAGCACGATGATCGGATCGATCATGTCGATTGGACGGCGTGTCGCATGATCCGCGAAAAGGATCGCGCGCTTGCTCCAGATTTGTTGGTGCTGCTCACGTGCAAGTCTTTCAATCCAGTTTCGTCGCTCCCGCTGGGGGCTCGATTCGCGGGCAGGTCCAGTTCGGTGAGGGTGTTGCAACTTTGGCTGAGCATCTGCTCGCTCAGAGTTAGGCTGCAGCACAAGTTCGCTCAGCGCCTCCAGTTCATTTGCATGGGCATACTGGTTCTCCAGTCTTCGCCGATCAGCTTTGAGTTGGTCTAACTCCTCTAGTAGATCCAGGCATGCATAGGGGTTCTGCTGCTCTCGCCGATAAGCACGAATGGCTCCCTCAGATGATGTGTCCACGGAAACCTCTTTCTCAATAGGAGCCGAAAAGGGTGTCGAGCGCATTGACGATGTGTTCGGCCTGTGCGCGCAAGTTCACGACGGGGGTACGCAACTCCGCTGCGGGAAAAGCCGCGATTGCCGGTGCATCCAGAACGACCTGGAGGCCGTCGATGTCGAAAGCGGGGTTGAGGTCGCGCATGGGTGTGCCGGCCATTGTCGCGGCTCGCATTGGTAGCACCACGCGTGTGTCGATGCTGCTGATGTAATCGTTCTGCACGTCCATGAGGAAGGGCGTGTGCTTGCGCAGCATCGCATCCGGGTGTCGGTAGACGTCGAAGCGGGCCATGTCAGAAGCTGCGGTATTTGGCCAGCGGCAAGCCTTCCTTGGCGATGCGCGCGTTGTACGCGGCGACGGCTTCCTTGTTCTCCTCGGCCCACCTTTCCCAGTAGCGCCGTTTGACCTCGGCTGCCAGCAGTTCGTCCACCGTCTGCGAAATGTTCATGCCCATTTCGCGCGCCATCTCCAGGACCTTGCTGTTGAGCGACAGGTTGGTGGCTTTCTTGGGGGCATTGTCCAAGTGTCTCATGGTGGCTCCATGTCGATGATGCGCGTATTTTATGCGCATCTTTCCTGCTCATGCGTCTGCCGGTGGAGCGGGCTTTTCAGGTCTTTAAGCCGCCTGCCGAGGCACGTCAGCTCCTGCCTCGATAGCAGCCAGCCCACACCCAGTCAGCCCGCGCCGTTCGTCGCGTAAAGCGCTTGCCAGAGTTGTTGCGGCGGGCTCAAAATACTGTTTATAAACACAGTTATTTGCAGCCGTGCCATCCATTGCTTCAACCTCCACGCGTACCCCGATATGGCGGGCCGACATGTTGCATGCGGGTGTGCCCTCCAGGGTGGTGGTCACCGGCCAGGCCGCGCTGGACGCCGAACTGCCCGGCGGTGGCTGGCCGTTGGGCGGGCTCGTCGATCTGCTGCAACCGGAGGAGGGCGAGGCGCCCCTGTGGCCGTTGCTGCTGCCGGCGCTGGCCGTGCGGCAGCGGGGCGGGGCGGTGCTGCTGATGGGCGTGCCGCAGCCGCCTTATCTGCCTGCGCTGGCGGCGGCCGGGCTGCTGCCAACGCAGGTGCTGTGGGCGCCGGATGAATGCCCGTGGATGGCCGAGCAGGCGCTGCGTTGCGCCGGTGTGGCGGCCGTGCTGGCGTGGCTGCCACATGCGCGCGAGGCTGAACTGCGGCGCCTGCACCTGACGGCGGCCCAGCGGGGCGACGTTTTGCTGTTCGCAGTGCGGCCCGCGCAGGCGGCGCGCGGTGCTTCGCCCGCGCCGCTGCGGTTGCGGCTGGAACTGGGCGAGGCGATGCCGCAGGGGTTGCCGGGGCAGGGGGCGGCGCCGCTGCTGGTACACATCGTCAAGCGGCGCGGTCCGCCGCTGGCCGCGCCGCTGCGGTTGCCTGTGCAGCCACCGGTCCTGCGTGCGCTGCTGGCCGCCGGCGCGGCCCGGCAGGGTGCGGGGGCTCAGGTGCTGCCGTTCCCCGCCCGATGGGCAGGCAGGCCAGAAGGAGCGCGCGATGTGGATCGCCTTGCAGTGGCCGCTTGAGGTGCTGACGGGCGAGGCGGCGGTCGTCGTGGGCGCGCATGTCGGCGGAGCCGCGTCAGCGCTTCCGCAGGCCGAGGAGGGCGGCCGCATGGCCACGCCGGAGGCCGAAGCCGGGCAGCCCTGGGCTGGCCTCGCCGCCCCTTCGCCCGAAGCCCTAGCCTGGTGGGCGTTGCAGTTCACCCCGCACGTCGCCTGGGTGGATGAGGCGCTGCTGCTGGAGGTGTCAGGCACCTTGCGCCTGTGGGGCGGTCGGCGTGCGCTGCTGCAGCAGATTTTTGAGTCCAATCCGCATACAGACCTTGCACGGCAGGCGCAGGCAGCTACAAGTTTGGTAGCTTTGGCGTGCCTGCGGCTACGGGTGGAAGGCGGCGCGGGCCGCGTCGCCCGCGCATCCGATCTGCCGCTGCACACCCTCAGCGCCGCGCGGCCGCACCTGCCGGTGCTGGCGCGGCTGGGCTGCCGCAGCTGGGGCGATCTGGCAGCACTGCCGCGCGCCGGGCTGGCGCGGCGCTTCGGCCCCGAGCTGGTGCAGGCGCTGGACGTCGCCTTCGGCCGCGCGCCCGACGTGTACCCCTGGGCCACGCTGCCGGAGCGCTTTGCCGAGCGGCTGGAATTGCCCACGCGGGCGGACACCGCGCCGGCCCTGCTGTGGAGTGCCAGCCGCCTGCTGGCCAGCCTGCAGCTGTGGCTGCGCGCGCGCCAGCTCGGCGTGCTGGCGGTGGAGCTGCGCTGGCGGCTCGACGTGCGTCGCCTGAACGGGCAGGAGCTGCCGCCCGAGCAGGCGCTGGTCGTCGGCACCGCCGAGCCGGTGCAGCATACCGAGCACCTGCGCCGCCTGCTGGCCGAGCGGCTGGCGCGCACCCCCATGCTGGCGCCGGCGGTGGGGCTGGCCCTGAGCGCGCTGCGCACCGCGCCCTGGCAGGCCGCCAGCCACAGCCTGCTGCCGCAGGATCGGCGCGGGGGCGATCCGCTGCACGTGTTCATCGAACGCGTCAGCGCCCGCCTGGGCCCCGGCCAGTTGCTGGCAGCCGAGCCGCAGGCCGACCACCGGCCGGAACGCCGCCAGCGCTGGCACCCGGCCGAGGCGCTGCTGGCCGCGCCGGCGCCGCAGGCCGGCCGGCCGCGCGGGAAGCGGGCGCAGGGCCGTGGCGATTCAGCGATGGCCTCGACACCTGCTGCGCAGAAGCACGTACGGATCGAAGGTCTTATGTCGAATCGCGTTCAAGCATCTCCAACCGTTCACGCTGAGCCTGTCGAAGCGCCGCGCGAGGCCCAGCCAGGCGCAGCCCGAACGGTTGGGGGCGATCGAAGGCCACCCGGTACCCGCCCGAACGCAGGGCAGGCCGGCGCAGCCACCGGCGATGGCCCACGCCGGCCACCTTCATCCATGTCCCCCGGCCTGCCTGCCGACTGGCCCGACGCCCTGGCACCCACCACCCTGCTGCCCGAGCCGTTGGCCCTGCCCGTGCACGGCGGCCAGCCGCATTACCGCGGCCCGCTGCGTCTGCTGACCGAGCCGCGCCGCATCGAGGCCGGCTGGTGGTCGGATGCCGAGGCGGAAGAAGGCGCACTGCCTGCGGCGCGGGAGCGTGGGGGCCACCCCGCCGCCGGGCCGTTCCCAAGGCGGGGTGCGGCCCCAAGGCCTGGCGAAGCCGGGGCCCCATCCCCGGCTTGGGGCAGCGCAACAGACGAAGTCGTGGAGCGTGGGGGCGCGATCTCGCCGCCGCCGGGCCGTCCCAAGGCGGCGAGGGCCCCCTCGGGGGGCAGCGCAGCATGCGAAGCAGCGGAGCGTGGGGGCGCGGTCAGCAGGGACTACTTCATCGCCCAGAACCCGCGCGCCGAGCTGCTCTGGGTGTTCCGCGAGCGGCCCACCGCCGCGCGTCCGGGCGCGGCGGACGAGGCGCGCTGGTTTCTGCACGGCCTCTACGTCTGAGGTGCGCCATGCCGGAGCCGAGCTTCAAGGAACTGCAGCGCCGCGCCCAGGAGGCGGCGCGGCTGGCCCGCCTGGCGAAGGTGCGGCCACTGCCGCTCCGGCCGGCAGCGCCGGGCCATGCGCAGGAGGGCGAGGCCGGTGCGTCAGCACAGCGTGGGGGTCACCCCGCCGCCGGGCCGCTCCCAAGGCGGGGTGCAACCCCCCCGGGGGGCAGCGCAACAGACGAAGTCGTGGAGCGTGGGGGCCCGGTCTCGCCGCCGCTCGGCCGCCCGAAGGCGGCGAGCACCCCCTCGGGGGGCAGCGGACCACGCGAAGCGGGGGAGCGTGGGGGCCCGTTGTATGCGGAACTGCACTGCCTCACCCACTTCAGCTTCCAGCGCGGCGCCAGCAGCCCGGAAGAGCTGGTGCAGCGTGCCTGGGCGCTGGGCTACACGGCGCTGGCCGTCACCGACGAGGCCTCGGTGGCCGGTGTGGTGCGCGCCTGGCAGGCGCTGGGCGCGCTGGAGCGCTCGCAGGCCGACCCGACCGACGACGAACTGGCCGCGCTGCACGCTGCCCGCGCCGCGGCGGGCGTGGCCGCGCCCCTGCGGCTGCTTTACGGCAGCGAGTTCCGGTTCGAGGACCAGGGCACGCTGGTGGCGCTGGCGCGCGATCTTTCGGGCTGGGGCGATGTGTGCAGCTTCATCAGCCGCTGCCGCGGCGCGGCGGAGAAGGGCCGCTACCGCCTGCCGCCGCTGGCCGTGGCCCTGGCCGCGCTGCCCGGCTGCGAGCGTCTGTGGGCGCCGTGCCGCGGCTGGCTGCAGCATCCGGAAACTATGGATTTCATAGCTGGTTGCGGCCGTCAGGAAAGGGCTGCAGGCCTTTTTGGCATGGAATCCGGCGATGCGTTGGCGCCTTCCGCAGCCCGGCCCACGGCCTTGCTGGTCGAGCTGAACGGCGACGCCGACGACGCCCTCTGGCTGCTCGCGCTGCGGCGCCTGGCCGCCGCCACCGGCCTGCCGCTGGTGGCCGCTGGCGACGTGCACCTGCACGTGCGTGCCCGCAAGCGCCTGCACGACGTGCTCACCGCCATCCGCCTGGGCCGCCCGGTGCAGCAGTGCGGTTTCGCGCTGCAGCCCAACGCCGAGCGCCATCTGCGCCCGCGCGCCAGCCTGGCCAGCGTGTACGAACCCGACCTGCTGGCCGCCACGCTGGCCGTGGCCGCGCGCTGCAGCTTCCGGCTGGAAGAGGTGCGCTACAACTACCCGCTGGAAACCGTGCCATCGGGCCTCACACCCACGCAGGCGCTGCGCCGGCTCACGCTGCAGGGTGCGCTGGAGCGCTACCCGCGCAGCCGCTACCCGCGCGTGCCGATCCAGATCTGGCGCTACGTGGCCAAGGAACTGCGGCTGATCGCCGAGTGCCGCTACGAGATGTTCTTCCTCACCGTGCACGACATCGTGCGCGAGGCGCGGCGGCTGGGCATCCTGTGCCAGGGGCGTGGCTCGGCGGCCAATTCGGTGGTGTGCTGGTGCCTGGGCATCACCGCCGCCGACCCCGAGAAATCCCACCCGCTGCTGGAGCGCTTCATCAGCCGCGCACGCCAGAACGAGCCGCCGGACATCGACGTCGACTTCGAGCACGAGCGGCGCGAGGAAGTCATCCAGTACATCTACAAGAAATACGGGCGGCACCGCGCCGCCCTGGCCGCCACGGTGATCGCTTACCGCACCCGCAGCGCGCTGCGCGACGTCGGCCTGGCGCTGGGCGTGGATGAGCGGCTGGTGGACGCCTTCGCCAAGGACCACCATTGGTTCGACCACGAGCTGGCAGCGCACCGCTTGGGCGAGCTGGCCGCCACGGTGGGCGCTGCCGCACCGCCGGCGCTGATGCGGCTGTGGCTGGAACTCACCGACCAGCTGCGCGGCACGCCCCGCCACCTCAGCCAGCACGTGGGCGGCTTCGTGCTCACCGAGACGCCGCTGCACCGGCTGGTGGCGGTGGAGCCCGCCGCCATGGACGGCGCCGAGGCCTGGGGTGTGGGTGTGGAGGAGCAGGGCGCAGAAGCCAAGGCCTGGGCCGACCAGGCCGCGCTGGCCCCCTGGCTGCCGCGCCGGCCCGCGCTGCGCCAGGTGATCCAGTGGGACAAGGACGACCTGGAGGCGCTGGGCATGCTCAAGGTCGACGTGCTGGCGCTGGGCATGCTCACCGCCGTGCGCCGCTGCATCGATCTGGTCAGCCAGCGGCGCAGCCAGCCCTTCACGCGCTACGACATCACGCAGGACGACCCGGCCACCTACGCCATGATCCGCCTGGCCGACACGGTGGGCACCTTCCAGATCGAAAGCCGCGCGCAGATGAGCATGCTGCCGCGCCTGAAACCCGAGGTCTTCTACGACCTGGTGGTGCAGGTGGCCATCGTGCGGCCCGGCCCCATCAGCGGCGGCATGGTGCACCCGTACCTGAAGGCGCGCGAGCGGCGGCGGCAGGGAAAGCCGATTGAGTACGAATTGTCCAAATACGACCAGCCGGGCACCCAGCCGAGGCTGGCCAAGGCGCTGGCGCGCACGCTGGGCATCCCCATCTTCCAGGAGCAGGTGATGGAGCTGTCGATGCTGGCCGCCGGCTTTTCCGCCGAAGACGCCGACCGTCTGCGCCGCGCCATGGCCGCCTGGAAGCGCAAGGGCGGCCTGGGCCCGTTCGAGATCCAGTTGACCGAAGGCATGCTGGCCAACGGCTACAGCGCCGAGTTGGCCGCGCGCATCTTCAAGCAGATCCAGGGCTTCGGCGAATACGGTTTCCCGGAGAGCCATGCCTACAGCTTTGCCCTGATCGCTTACGAAAGCGCCTGGCTCAAGTGCCACGAGCCGGAGGCCTTTCTGGCCGCCATGCTCAACTCGCAGCCCATGGGCTTTTACGGCCCCTCGCAGCTCATCCAGGACGCACGGCGCCACGGTGTGCAGGTGCTGCCGCCAGACGTGGCGGTGAGCGGCTGGGATTGCGCGCTGGAGCTTGAGTCAGGGTCAGAGGAATCAGGGTCAGATCACGATTTTTTTGATCCCAATCGGCCTCCAGCCCAGGCACAGCAGGCGCAGGCAGCTATCAACACCATAGCTGACAGTGTGGTGGAAGACGTTTCGCCAGTGTCCGGCCCGGCAGCGGAAGCATCCCACGAACTTTGTGAATCAAATCGGCCTCCAGCCCAGGCGCAGACGCCGCAGGCAGCTATCAAAAAAAGAGTCGATGGCGCCGCCGCAAAGGCTGCCCCGCGCCCCGCCGTGCGCCTGGGCCTGCGCCTGGTCAAGGGGCTGGACAAGCCGGCGGCGCAGCGCATCGCCCAGGCGCGCGCGCTGGCGCCCCTCGCCAGCGTGGCCGATCTGGCGCGCCGCGCCGGGCTGGAAACGCGGCAGCTCAACCAGCTCGCCGCCGCCGACGCGCTGCGCAGCCTGGCCGGCCACCGGCGCCAGCAGGTGTGGCAGGGCTCCTCCCTCAAGCCCGCGCCCGCGCTGCTGCACGACGCCCCCATCGACGAAGCGCCGCTGGCGCTGCCCGCCGCGCCGGAGGGCGAGGAGATCGTGCACGACTATGCCGCCCTCGGCCTCACGCTGCGCCGCCATCCCATGGCGCTGTTGCGCGAGCGGCTGGCGCGGCGCGGCGTGCAGACGGCGGCCCAGCTCGGCCAGCGCCCGCACGGCGCGCGCGTGCGCGCGGCCGGCCTGGTCACCGTGCGCCAGCAGCCGCAAACGGCCAGGGGCACCATCTTCGTCACGCTGGAAGACGAGACCGGGCCGGTGAACGTGATCGTCTGGAAGAGCCTGCGGGAGGACGACGCCCAGCGCACGTCCTGCTGCGCGCGCGCCTGATGGCCGTGGAGGGTGAGTGGCAGCGCGACGTGGACAGCGGCGGCCAGGTCCAGCACCTGATCGCCCGCCGCCTGCACGACCTCACCCCGCTGCTGGGCCGGCTGGCCGAGGCCACCACCAGCCGCGATTTTCACTAGGAAAACACTGGGAGAGCCGCCATGCCGCTGCCCCTGCCAGCACCCGGCCTGCGCCGCCTGTTCGTCTGCCTGCTGCCCCACGAGCCGGCGCGCCACGCCATCGCCCGCCTGCGCAGCGAATGGCACTGGCCGGCCCACCGCTGGTGGACCGAGTCCGAGCGCCTGCACGTCACCGTGGCCGACCCGCTGTACTACGCCGACGCCGAACTGGCGCGCCTGCGCGAGGGCCTGCGTCAGCTGCGCTTTGGCCCCTTTACGCTGCGCCTGCAGCGCGCCCACGTCGGCGGCAGCCACCTGGTGCTGCAGGCGACGCCCAGCCCGGCCTTCAAGGCCCTGCAGGCGGAGGTGGCCGATCTGGCGCGGCGCGCCCACGCGCCGTTCTGGCACCGGCCGGGCGCGCATGTCACGCTGTCGCGCGATGCGCTGGGCGTGGCCCCGCCACGGCTGCCGCAGGCCATCGACTGGCCGGTCAGCGAGGTCTGCCTGGTGTGGTTGCAGCTCACCCCCGAGGTCGGGCGGCGTCACTACGAAGTGCTGGCGACTTGTGGCGCTTCTGAAGCACTGGTGGCGCCGGCGCAGCTGAGCTTCGGCTTCCAGTAGCGGGTCGCGTTCAGGAACAATACCCAACCGTTCACGCTGAGCTTGCCGAAGCACTGGATGAATGCTCGATGAACGCCGCCCGCCCGCGATGAACGACCCGCACCCATCTCCCACGCCGCGCCGCCTGTTTACCGCCATTTTTCCCGACGCGGCGGCGTGTGCCGCCATCGACGCCGAGCGCCAGCGCTGGGACGGCCTGCCACGGCGCCTGCGCCCCGCGCCTGATCGCATGCACCTCACGCTGCAGTTCTTCAACCGGGTCGATGCCTCGGCGCAGCGCAGCTGGTCGCAGGCACTGACGGCCCTGGGCTTCGAGCCGTTCCGCATCGTGCTGGACCGCGCCGAGCTGTGGCGCACCGGCAGCGGCACCATTGCCGTGCTGCGGCCAGCGCCCAACCCGGCGCTGCAGGATCTGCACCGCGCCACTGACGCGCTGGCGGCGCAGGCCGGTCTGCAGCCGGAATCGCGCGCCTTCAAGCCGCACCTCACCACGCTGCGCCATGCCGAGCGGGTGACGCTGGCGCCGCTGGCCGCCCCCATCGCGTGGACGGTGCGGCAGGTCGATCTGATCTGGTCCGACCTGGCGGCCCAGCCGCCGCGTTATGTGAGCCTGGGCACATTCGGGCGTGCGGGCCTATGATGAACCGCTCCACCCGGCCACTCATGGAGGTCCCGTGAAACTCATCGGCATGCTGGATTCGCCGTACGTGCGGCGCGTCGCCATTTCCCTGCAGATGCTCGGCCTGCCTTTCGAGCACCGGTCGGTTTCGGTGTTCCGGGGCATGGACGAATTCCGGCGCGTCAACCCGGTGGTGAAGGCCCCCACGCTGGTGTGCGACGACGGCACGGCGCTGATGGATTCGACCCTCATCCTGGAGTACGCCGAGGCCCTGGCCCGGCCCCGCTCCCTCATGCCTGCCGGGTTGAAGCCGCTGCAGCAGGAGCTGCACCTGATCGGCCTGGCGCTGGCTGCCATGGAAAAAAGCGTGCAAATCTTCTACGAGCGGAACCTGCGCCCGCCGGAAATCCAGCATGAACCCTGGGTCAGCCGGGTCACGGATCAGTTGCTGGCCGCCTATGACGCACTCGAGAGCGAGGTCGACGGCTACCCGGCGCCAGGGGCGGCGGGCTTCGGGCAGGCCGGCATCACCATCGCCGTGGCCTGGCACTTCACCCGGCAGACGGTGGCGGACGCCGTGCCTGCCGGGTGCTTTCCGCGCCTGGCAGCCTATTCAGCGGCTGCGGAGAAGCGGCCGGAATTTCTGGCCGCGCCGCACGGCGATGGCACCTACCGCGGGGCTGCCGGAGCGTGAAGGGCCTATGCGCTTGACCATGCGGGGCAGGCACGGCACGCGCCGGGTAGGCATCTCTCGACCCAATCGATAAGGTACAGAAGCATGCAACACGCGCTGCAAGGCAAGCGGGTGCTCGTCACCCAGTCCAACGAGTTCATGGGGCCGGTGCTCTGCGAGGTCTTCGAAGAGCAGGGTGCCACGGTGGTGGCCAGCGCAGAGCCGCTCTGGGAGCCGGACGCGGCTGACCGCGTGGTGCGCGCCGCAGGCGCCATCGACGTGCTGGTGGCCAACCTGGCGTTCACCGCACCCACCACGCCGGCCACCGAGGTGACGGAGGAGGAGTGGCGGCAGGTTTTCGGAGCGCTGGTGGACCCGCTGCCCAGACTGGTTCGCGCCGCCGCGCCCGCGATGATCGCGCGCCGGGCCGGCAAGATCCTCGTCATCGGCAGCGCGTCCGCGCTGCGCGGCATGAAACGCACCTCGTCCTACAGCGCCGCCCGCGGCGCCCAGCTGGCCTATGTGCAGGCCGTGGGGGTGGAGCTGGCGCCGCACAACGTGCAGGTCAATGCCATCGCCCAGAACTTTGTCGACAACCCCACGTACTTTCCGCCCGAGGTGCAGGCCAACCCGCGCTTCCAGGAGCGCCTGGCCCGCGAGGTGCCGCTGGGCCGGCTGGTGTCGGCGCGCGAGGATGCCCTGTTCGCCGCCTATCTGTGCAGCGCCGCTGCCGACTGCTTCGTGGGCCAGGCCTTTCCGGTCTGCGGCGGCTGGGTGGCCCGGTGATGCGCGGCCCTTGGGCAGGTCATCCAGGCCGAGGCTCAGTGCTCAGGGCTCGAGCATGGGCAGCAGCCGCGCCTCGCCCGCCGGGGTGACGCGCAGCGCGCGGTCTTCCTGGCCGGGCCGCAGCCAGTCGCGCTGCAGGTAGTGGTCGAGCAGGGCGGTGGCCAGCGTGCCGGCCAGGTGGTCCTGGCGTTCGGACCAGTCCATGCAGCGGTAGGCCAGGCGCCCGCCGCCAGTGGGCAGCGGCAGGCCAAGCTGGCGCAGCCAGTCTTCGCCCGAGGCGGTGGGCACGAAGCCCTCGGCCGATTCGCGCAAATGGCCCTGCGCCAGCAGCATCTTGAGTTGCGCCACGCCCAGTTCGCCCGCCAGGTGGCCGTAGCAGCGGCGGGCGCGCTTGAGCGGCTGGTAGGCGGGGCGGCGCCAGCGCGCGGTGACGTCGTCGCGCTCGGCCACCAGCGAGAGCGCCTCCAAAGCGTGCGCCACCTCCACGTCGGCCAGCGCGAAGTACTTGTGCCGGCCCTGCTTGCGTGCGCGGATCAGCCCGGCGTCTTCCAGCTGCGCCAGCTGCGAGGTGGCGGCCTGCGGCGTGACGCCGGCGCCGCGCGCCAGCTCGCCCGCCGTGCGCGATTCGCCCGCCAGCAGCAGGGCCAGCATGCGCGCGCGGGTCGGATCGGCCAGCAGGGCGGCGACGCGGGCGAAGCGGGGTTCGGGTGCGTGGCCCATGCGCCTATTGTGGCGGGCGGTTCAATGTGCCTTCCACGCCCTGCAACCAGCGGCGCTCTTCCTTCAGGATGAAGCGCTGCTGCTGCGCCCAGGCGAAGTTGCGGGCGCCTTCCTCGTCCGCCCTGAGGCGCGCGCGGTACGCCTCATAGGCGGCCAGCGAGTCGAAGCCGATCAGGCCCCAGGCCTCGATGTTGCTGCCTTCGTGCGGCAGCCAGTAGCCCACCAGATGGCCGCCGCAGCGCGGGATGATGCGGCCCCAGGCTTCGGCGTACCGGAGGAAGGCGTCTTTCTGGAACGGGTCGATCTCGTAGCGGATGAAGCAGGTGATGGTCATGGCTGGTCCTGGCGGAGGTGATGGTGGTTGGCGTCTTGCGGGGCCTGGGCGCGCTCGCGCAGGCCGTAGTCGCGCCGCACCTCGGCCACGCGCAGGCGGTAGTCGGCGAAAACGCCGCCACGGCCCTGCTGTTGCGCACCGCGGTGCGCGGGGCGGTTGCGCCAGGCCTGCACGGTGGCCTCGTCGCGCCAGAACGAGAGCGACAGGTATTTGCCCGGCTCGGCCAGGCTCTGGAAGCGCTCGACGGAGACGAAGCCGTCGATGGCCTGCAATTCATTGCGCAGGCCGGCGGCCAGGTCGAAGTAGCGGTCTTGCTGGTCCGGCGCGGGCCAAAGCTCGAAGATGACGGCGATCATGGTGCAGGGCTTTTCAGGGGAGGGACTGGCAGTGTCCGAGCCTTGGGCGCGTCGATGTTTCGGCGTCGCCGGAACTGTCGCCGGCGCCCGTGCTGCCCTGCAACATGAGAGGGCTTCGGCTAAAATCTGGTTGATTCAACCAACTTTGAAAGGCCCGCCATGCCCGCCCCAGCCGTTGGCCTGTTCGAGGCCAAGACCCATTTGAGCGAATACGTCGCCCGCGCCGAGCGGGGCGAAGAGGTCATCATCACCCGCCACAACAAGCCGGTGGCCAAGATCGTGCCGCTGCATGCCAAGCCGGTGCTGGCGGCAGAGGACATGCCGCCTTTCATCCAGCGCACCCACAACATGGGAGCACCGCTGGTGGATCTGAGTCGCGCCAACCAGTTGCTCGACGAGCTGGACGTCCAGGAATTCCTGAAACTCGACGCGCGGCTGGGCGCAGAGCGGCAGACCAGGCGCCGCAACAAGGCATGAAGCTGCCCGATACCAACCTGCTGCTCTACGCCGCCAACCCGCTCAGCCCGGACCACGAGGTCGCCCGCGCTTCGCTGGACACGGCGGCGCGCGAGCCTGAAGGCGTGGGTCTGGCGTGGCTGCCGCTGATCGGCTTCGTGCGGCTGTCGACGATGGCGCGCGTGATGGCGAGCCCGCTCAGCGTGGCGGACGCCTTGGCCGACGTCCAGGGCTGGTTGAACCACCCCAACGCGCGCTTGCTGCAGCCGGGCGAGCGCCATATGGACATTCTTGCGCGCCTGCTGCTCGAAGCCGGCACCGCCGGCAACCTGACCAGCGACGCCCACATCGCCGCCCTGGCCATCGAACACAACGCCGAGGTCCTGACCTTCGACCAGGATTTCGCCCGATTCACCGGTCTCCGCTATCAATTACTGAGCTGACTGCGCCTGTCCTGCCTGGGCCAGACGCCAAAAACATGATGAAAACCGCCAAACCCCCCATGTCCGTCGCGGACATCCGCAAGAGCTTCCTCGACTTCTTCGAGAGCAAGGGCCACACCGTCGTGCCCAGCAGCCCGCTGGTGCCGGGCAACGACCCGACACTGATGTTCACCAACAGCGGTATGGTGCAGTTCAAGGACGTGTTCCTGGGCAGCGACAAGCGCCCCTACGTGCGCGCGGCCAGCGTGCAGGCCTGCCTGCGCGCCGGCGGCAAGCACAACGACCTCGAGAACGTGGGCTACACCGCGCGCCACCACACCTTCTTCGAGATGCTGGGCAACTGGAGCTTCGGCGACTACTTCAAGAAAGAGTCGATCGCCTGGGGCTGGGAACTGCTCACCCAGGTCTACGGCCTGCCGGCCGACAAGCTCACGGCCACCGTCTACCACGAGGACGACGAGGCCTACGACATCTGGACCAAGGACATCGGCCTGCCGCCCGAGCGCGTGATCCGCATCGGCGACAACAAGGGCGGCAAGTACAAGAGCGACAACTTCTGGATGATGGCCGACACCGGCCCCTGCGGCCCGTGCAGCGAGATCTTCTACGACCACGGCCCGCACATCCCCGGCGGCCCGCCCGGCAGCCCCGAGGAAGACGGCGACCGCTTCATCGAGATCTGGAATCACGTGTTCATGCAGTTCGAGATGCACGAGGACGGCAGCGTCACCAGGCTGCCCGCGCCCTGCGTCGACACCGGCATGGGCCTGGAGCGCCTGGCCGCCATCCTGCAGCACGTGCACAGCAACTACGAGATCGACCTGTTCGAGAAGCTGATCGCCGCCGCCGGCCAGGCCACCGGCTGCGCCGATCTCGCCAACCCCTCGCTCAAGGTGATCGCCGACCACATCCGCGCCACCGCCTTCCTGGTGAGCGACGGCGTGATCCCGAGCAACGAAGGACGCGGCTATGTGCAGCGTCGCATCATCCGCCGCGCCATCCGCCACGGCTACAAGCTGGGCCAGAAGCAACCCTTCTTCCACAGGCTGGTGGCGCCGCTGGTCGAGCTGATGGGCGCCGCCTACCCGCGCCTGCAGGCCGAGGCCAAACGCGTGGAAGAGGTGCTGAAGGCCGAGGAAGAGCGCTTCTTCGAGACCCTGGCCAACGGCATGGAAATCCTGGACGACGCGCTGATTGCCGGCCGCAAGGAACTGCCGGGCCACGTGGCCTTCAAGCTGCACGACACCTACGGCTTCCCGCTCGACCTGACGCAGGACGTGTGCCGCGAGCGCGGCGTCACCGTGGACGTGGCCGGCTTTGACGAAGCCATGGCGCAGCAGAAGGCCGCCGGCCGCGCGGCCGGCAAGTTCCGGATGGACAAGCAGGTGGAGTACGGCGGCGCGGCCAACGTGTTCACCGGCTACGACGAGCTGGTGCACACCAGCAAGGTGGTCGCGCTCTACCACGAAGGCACGCCGACCGATGCCCTCAAGGCCGGCCAGAGCGGCATCGTGGTGCTCGACACCACGCCGTTCTACGCCGAAAGCGGCGGCCAGGTCGGCGACGCCGGCGTGCTGGATGCCGAAGGCGTGGAATTCGGCGTGGAAGACACGCAGAAGATCAAGGCCGACGTGTACGGCCACCACGGCGTGATGCAGCAGGGCACGCTGAAGGTGGGCGACACCGTACAGGCCCGCGTGGACACCGCGCGCCGCGCCGCCACCCAGCGCAACCACAGCGTCACGCACCTGATGCACAAGGCGCTGCGCGAGGTGCTGGGCGGCCACGTGCAGCAGAAGGGCAGCCTGGTGGATGCCGAGAAGACGCGCTTCGACTTCGCCCACAACGCACCGGTCACGCCCGGGCAGATCACCGAGATCGAGCGCCGTGTGAACGAGGAGATCCTGCAGAACGCCGCCACCCAGGCGCGGCTGATGGACATCGAGAGCGCGCAGAAGACCGGCGCCATGATGCTGTTCGGCGAGAAGTACGGCGACACCGTGCGCGTGCTCGACATCGGCTCCAGCCGTGAACTCTGCGGCGGCACGCACGTGGCGCGCACCGGCGACATCGGCCTGTTCAAGGTCGTCAGCGAAGGCGGGGTGGCCGCCGGCGTGCGGCGCATCGAGGCTGTCACCGGCGCCAACGCGCTGGGCTACCTGCAGGGCCTGGAAGCCAGCCTGCACGCCGTGGCCGCCACGCTGCGCGCGCCCACGGCGGAGGTGGAATCGCGCCTGGGCCAGGTGCTGGAGCAGGTCAGGTCGCTCGAGAAGGAACTGGCCCAGCTCAAGGGCAAGCTGGCCTCCAGCCAGGGCGACGAACTGGCCGGCCAGGCCGTCGACGTGAAGGGCCTCAAGGTGCTGGCCGCGCGTCTGGACGGCGCCGACGCCAAGACCCTGCGCGACACCATGGACAAGCTGAAGGACAAGCTGAAAAGCGCCGCCATCGTGCTGGCCGCCGTCGACGGCGCCAAGGTCCAGCTGGCCGCTGGCGTCACGCCCGACGCCGTGGGCAGGCTCAAGGCCGGCGAGCTGGTCAACTTCGTCGCCCAGCAGGTGGGCGGCAAGGGCGGCGGCAAGCCGGACATGGCGATGGCCGGCGGCACCGACGCTTCGGGATTGCCCAAGGCGCTTGAAAGCGTGCAGGGCTGGGTGGCGGAACGCGTGGGCTGATGCGAATGCTCACGCGGCGGCGGGTGCTGGCCGTGATCGCGGCCGCCGCCACGGGCCCCGCGCTCGCCCAGTTCGAGGCCAAGCCCTGGCCGCCCGGCCGCGCGCTGCCGCCGCTGGCGGGCACCGACCTGAACGGGCAGGCCTGGAATCTGGCAGAGCTGAAGGGCCGCCCGGTGCTGGTCAACTTCTGGGCCACCTGGTGCGCACCCTGCAAGGAAGAGATGCCCACGCTCCAGACCCTGGCCGAGCTGGAGGGCGAGCGGCTGGTGGTGCTGGCCGTCAACGTGCGCGAGCAGGCTTCGCGCGCGGCGCGCTTCGTGCAAAGCGCCGGCCTCACGCAACTGCACGTGCTGCCCGATCCGCGCGGCGCCACCGCCAGGGCCTGGGGCGTGGGCGTGTTTCCCACCACCGTGCTGATCGATCGCGAGGGCCGTGCCGTCCGCACCGTCACCGGCGCCGTCGACTGGACAGGGTCCGAGGCGCAGGGTTGGCTGCGCGAGCTGCGTCGATAATCGGGCTGCCGCGCGCTTCAGGCGCCGGCCACCTGCCTTCGGGACATTGGCGTTCGGGTTCGCCCTGCGCCTCGCGTGTGCCGACAGGTGTTCCGCCATCGATAGGAGTTCTCTGCATGAACCTGCAACGCCGCGCCCTGTTCGGGCGCGTGGCGGGCCTTGGCCTTGCCGCCACGCTGCCCGGCGCGCTGTCCACCCCTGTATGGGCGCAAGCCGCCACATCCTCCAGCCACCGCTTCGATCCCCAGACGGGCGACTGGCGCAGCTTCGACGTCACCACCCGCGTGGACCTGCCCGCCACCCGCGGCGTCACCCGCGTGTGGGTACCGCTGCCCACGGTGCAGACCGGCTGGCAGGTGCCGGTGACCGACGCCTTCACCAGCAACGGCAAAGCCCGCATCACCACCGACGGCCACCAGGGCGTGCGCATGGTCGCGGCCGAGTTTCCCGCCGGCGTGGCACAGCCCTTCGTCGAGGTGACCAGCCGTGTGCGCACGCAAAGCCGTGTCGAGGCCCGCCAGCACCCGGAGCGCGAAGACGCCGCCACCCTGCGCCATGCGCTGCAGCCCACGCACCTGCTGCCCACCGACGGCATCGTGCGCGAGACCGCGCTCAAGGCCACGCGTGGCGCGCGCGGCGACGAGGCCAAGGCCCGCGCCATCTACGACTGGGTGGTGGCCAACGCGTGGCGCGAGCCCAAGGTCAAGGGCTGCGGCGAGGGCGATGTGAAGACCATGCTGGAAACCGGCAACCTGGGCGGCAAGTGCGCCGACCTGAACGCGCTCTTCGTGGCCCTGTGCCGCGCGGCCGGCGTGCCGGCGCGCGACCTGTACGGCGTGCGCCTGGCACCGTCGTCCTTCGGTTACCAGCAGCTCGGCAGCGGCTCGGCCAACCTCACCGGCGCCCAGCACTGCCGCGCCGAGGTCTACCTGCAGGCCAGGGGCTGGACGGCCATGGACCCGGCCGACGTCGCCAAGGTCATGCGCCAGGAGCGCCCCGAGTGGATCAAGCGCACCGACGACCCGCTGATCGCCCCGGTGTACCGCGGTCTGTACGGCGCCTGGGAAGGCAACTGGATGGCCTACAACACCGCGCACGACATCAAGCTGCCCGGCAGCCAGGGCGACGCGCTGGGCTTCTTCATGTACCCGATGGCCGAAAACGCCGAGGGCTGGTTCGACCAGTACACGCCGGCCGAATTCAGGTACAAGATCAGCGCGAGCGAAGTGAAGGCCTGATCGCCACTGTGGCCGGGTGCTGAAATGCTCCTGTTTATGGAGCTGCCTGCGCCCGCCACGCAAGGGCTGGAGCCCTGAAAGACCATGAATCCCGGCAACCCATCCACTCTTGTTCCGCCCGTGTGGGTGATAGGCGCCGGCTCCATCGGCTGCTACGTGGGCGGGCTGCTGGCCGCCGCCGCGCAGGGCGGCAAGGTGGCGGTGGGTGTGCCCGCGGTCATGCTGATCGGCCGGCCGCGGGTGCTGCAGGCCGTGGGCGAGCGGGGCATGGCGCTCACCGCGGTGGACGCCGCGCCGCAGCAGGTGCCGTCCGGTGCACTGCGTCTGGTGGCTGAGCCACCGGCCTGCGACGGCCCGGCGCCGCTGGTGCTGCTGGCCGTCAAGAGCGGGGCCACGGCCGATGCTGCGGGGCAGCTGGCGCGCGTGCTGCCGGCCGGCAGCCTGGTGCTGTCGCTGCAGAACGGCGTGCGCAACGCCGAAGTGGCGCAGGCCGCTGCGCCGGCCTTGCGGGTGCTGCCGGCCATGGTCGGCTTCAACGTGGCCGAGCTGGAACCCGGCCACTGGCACCGCGGCACGCAGGGCGCGCTGGCGGTGCAGGACGACGCGCGCCTGGCGCCCTGGCTGCCGTGGTTCGCCGCCGCCGGGCTGCCGCTGGAGCGCCACGCCGACCTGCGCGCCGTGCAGTGGGGCAAGCTGCTGCTCAACCTGAATAACCCGGTCAACGCGCTGTCCGGCCTGCCGCTGCGGGCCGAGCTGATGCAGCGCGGCTACCGGCGCGCCTTCGCCGCGCTGATCGACGAGGCCCTGGCCGCGCTGCAGGCCGCCGGCATCGCGCCGGCGCGCGTCACGCCGCTGCCGCCCGAACGCCTGCCCACGGTGCTAAGGCTGCCGGACTGGCTGTTCCGCATCGTCGCCGCGCGCATGCTGCGCATCGACGCCAAGGCGCGCTCCAGCATGGCCGACGACGTGGCCGCCGGCCGCCGCACCGAGGTCGACGCGCTCAGCGGCGAGGTGGTCCGGCTGGCGCAGGCGCACGGTCTGTCGGCACCGCTGAACGCCCTCATGGTCGAGTTGCTGGACGGCAGCTGGCCCACGCCGCCGCCGCGGTTGACGGCAGCCGAGCTTTGGGCACGGCTGCGGTCGGATTAGGGCGGTCTGCACAGGCGCCGCAGGCCTGAACGCCTGTTTGGCTCTGCCAGGCGGCCGCGCTTGGCTATTTGTGAATGAAGTCTCTGGTTTTGCCAGATTTGGCGGGCGCAGCCAGCTATTGAAAACGTTGTTTTTTTTAGGCGTTACGGCTTCGGATGCGCCCTTGGCGGTTCTCACCGTTGATGGCTGTTATTTCTTGAATGAAATCGGTGCTCGGCCCAGATTTGGCGGGCGCAGGCAGCTATTGAAAGCGTAATGTTCTGGTCGCGCCGCAGGCCGGGATGTGCGCCCGGCAGCGCACCTACTTTTCTTTGCTTCGCCAAAGAAAAGTAGGCAAAAGAAAGGCGACCCCACTTGCCGTGTCCCTTCGCTTCGCTGCGGGCAACCTGCGATGCTCGGGCATGGGGCGGCGCTGCGGAACTCGCTTTGCGCCTTTGGCGCTCCGCTCGAACAGCCGCAGCGAGTCAGAGCACGAAGCATGGTCTTGCTGCGCAGCCCATGCCCGCCCCACGCCCTGCGCTTCTCGGCACGGCCAGAGGGGAGTGGGGAGAACACGGGCCGTCGCTTCGCTCGGCCCCGAAACCACCGACAGGGCGCGAGGCCAGTTCTGGCACCCCCAGAAGGCCGCGGAGCAGGCCAAGCCAGCAACCGCCGTGGCCGGGCTTGTACCGGCCAGTGGCGGTGTCCCCCCTCATGAAGTAAGAGGGGGGAAGGCGCGTCAGCGCCTCAGGGGGGTGTTCCTATATCAACCTCTCGCGCGGCGAAGTGATCTTCTTGAGCGCGGGGTGGCGCGACGACGCGACGCGCAGGGGGATGTCGGTCTTGCCGCCGTTCCACTGGGGGGCTTCGATGCCGTCGAAGACCTGGCGCAGGCGCTCTGTCCAGGTGCTGTGCAGCATGCGGTAGTAGGGGTTGTCGTGGTCGATGCAGACCACGCGGTCGCTCTGCAGCTTGCCCGCCTCGTACACCACCATGTCCAGCGGCAGGCCGACGGAGAGGTTGGAGTTGAGGGTGCTGTCCATCGACACCAGGGCGCACTTGGCGGCTTCGTCCAGCGGCGTCTGGGGGGTGATCACGCGGTCCAGCACGGGCTTGCCGTACTTGGATTCGCCGATCTGGAAGAACGGCGTCTCGGTGGTCGCTTCGATGAAGTTGCCGGCCGAATAGACCATGAACAGGCGCATGGGCTCATCGCCAATCTGGCCGCCGAAGATCAGCGACACGTTGAACTCCAGCCCCGCGTGGCGCAGGGCCGCGCCGTCGCGGTGGTTCACGTGGCGCACGGCGCTGCCCAGCACGCGCACGGCGTCGAACATGCTGCGGGCGTTCCAGATGGTGACCGGATCGCCGGTCTCGCTGTCCTTGATGGATTCGTCCTGCAGGATTTCGCGCACCGACTGCGACACCGACAGGTTGCCGGCCGAGAGCATGACCATGAAGCGGTCACCCGGACGCTCGTAGATGAGCATCTTGCGGAAGGTGCTGATCTGGTCCACGCCCGCATTGGTGCGGGAATCGGACAAAAACACCATGCCGGCGGTGGTCTTGATGGCGCAGCAGTAGGTCATCGGGCGGCTGTCGGGCGGTTGTGGGGCTAGCGGGCGCCGCGCTGGGCGGCAAGGTTCTTGAGGCGGTAGAGGGCGTCCAGCGCATCGCGCGGACTGAGCGCGTCGGGGTCGATCTGCGCCAGCGCCGATTCTACGGGGCCGGGCCCGGTTTCCGCCGGCGCGGCGGGCGGCGGTGCGAACAGGTCCACCTGCGCCTGGCTGGCGCTGGCGCCTTCTTCCAGCGCGGCCAGCGCGTGGCGGGCGTGGTTCACCACCGCCTGCGGCACGCCGGCCAGGCGCGCCACCTGGATGCCGTAACTGCGGCTGGCCGGGCCGGGCTGCAGTTCGTGCAGGAACACGATGTCGGCGCCGCTTTCGGTGGCGCTCACGTGCATGTTGACGGCGGCGCGATGGCCGGCCGGGAACTCGGTCAGCTCGAAGTAGTGGGTGGCGAACAGGGTGAAGGCCTGCACCTTGTCGTGCAGGTGCGCGGCAATGCCGCTGGCCAGCGCCAGCCCGTCGAAGGTGCTGGTGCCGCGGCCGATCTCGTCCATCAGCACCAGCGATTCGCGCGTGGCGGTGTGCAGGATCTGCGCGGCCTCGGTCATCTCCAGCATGAAGGTGGACTGGGCGTTGGCCAGGTCGTCGGCGGCGCCGATGCGGGTGTGGATGGCGTCCACCGGGCCCAGCCGGCAGCTCTGCGCCGGCACGTGGCTGCCCAGGCTGGCCAGCAGCACGATCAGCGCCACCTGCCGCATGTAGGTGCTCTTGCCGCCCATGTTGGGGCCGGTGACGATCTGCATGCGCGCCCTGGCGCCGAGCACCGTGTCGTTGGGGATGAAGGCGCCGCCGCCGGTCTCGGCCAGGCGCGCCTCCACCACCGGGTGGCGGCCGGCGCGGATCTCGATGCAGGGCTCGCGCACGAACTCGGGCGCGCACCAGCCCAGGGTGCGCGAGCGCTCGGCCAGCGCGCACAGCACGTCCAGCGTGGCCAGCGCGCGGGCGTAGCGGCCGAGTTGCGGCACGTGCGGCTGCAGCTGCTGCAGCAGCTGCTCGTACAGCCACTTCTCGCGCGCCAGCGCGCGCTCCTGGGCCGAGAGCGCCTTGTCCTCGAAGGCTTTCAGTTCGGGCGTGATGAAGCGCTCGGCGTTCTTCAGCGTCTGGCGGCGGCGGTAGTCCTCGGGCACCTTGGCGGCCTGGCCCTGCGTGACCTCGATGTAGAAGCCGTGCACCTTGTTGTATTGCACGCGCAGGTTGCCGATGCCGGTGCGCTGGCGTTCGCGCGCTTCCAGATCCAGCAGGAAGGCATCGCAGTTGTCCTGGATGCCGCGCAGCTCGTCCAGCTCGGCGTCCAGCCCGGGGGCGATCACGCCACCTTCGCGGATCAGCGCGGCGGGCTCTTCCAGCAGCGCGGCCTGCAGAAGGGCCAGCGCTTCGGCGGGTGGCTGCAGGTCTTCCAGAATCTGTGTCAAAAGTGCTTCCGGCCCTTGTGGGACGGCCGCAAGCAGCTCTTGTTTTTGTAGTGATGTGCGCAGCGCCACCAGCTCGCGCGGGCGCACCTGGGCGAGCGCCAGCCGGGCGGTGATGCGCTCCACGTCGCTGGTGCCCTTGAGCCGCGCGCGCAGGCGTTGCCAGGCCTCGCCCTGCTGCAGTGCGCCGATGGCGCCCAGCCGCTCGCGCGCCACGTCGCGGTCGCGCGGCGGCGCCAGCAGCCAGCTCTTGAGCAGGCGGCTGCCCATGCCGGTCTGGCAGGTGTCGAGCAGGGAGAACAGGGTGGGGCTGTCTTCGCCGCGCAGCGTCTGCACCAGCTCCAGGTTGCGGCGCGTGGTGGCCGGCAGGTCGATCGCCTCGCCCGGCCGCGCCACGCGCAGGCCGCGCACGTGGGTCAGCGCGCGGCCCTGGGTGTGCTCGGCGTAGGCCAGCAGCGCGGCCGCGGCGGCATGGGCCTGGGGCAGTTCCTCGGCGTTCCAGGCCGCCAGGCTGGCGGCGCCGAGTTGTTCCAGCAGCTTGCGGCGGCCGAGATCGACGTCGAACTGCCATTCCGGCCGCCGCGTGAGCGCGGGTGCACGGCGGCTGCCGGCGCGCGCGGCCTGCAGCGCCTGCTCGTCGGCACTGGCCAGGTCGGCGGCCACCAGCAGTTCGCTGGGGCCGATGCGCTCGACCCACGCGGCCAGTTCGCCCATCGGACATTCGGCCATGTGCAGCTCGCCCTGCGTGACGGCCAGCCAGGCCAGGCCGCGCCGGCCGCGGCCGCCGTTGTGCACGGCCAGCAGGATGGATTCGCTCTTGTCGTTCAGCAGCTCGGTGTCGGTCAGCGTGCCGGGCGTGACCACGCGCACCACCTTGCGCTCCACCGGCCCCTTGGCGGTGGCCACGTCGCCGACCTGCTCGCAGATGGCCACGGATTCGCCGGCCTGGATCAGCCGCGCCAGGTAGTTCTCGACCGAATGGAAGGGCACGCCGGCCATGGGGATCGGCTGGCCGGCCGACTGGCCGCGCGTGGTGAGCGTGATGTCCAGCAGGCCGGCGGCCTTTTCGGCATCGGCATAGAACATCTCATAGAAATCGCCCATGCGGTAGAACAGCAGCGTGTCCGGGAAGTCCGCCTTGAGCGTCAGGTACTGCGCCATCATGGGCGTGTGGCCTTCGAGGGAGGCGGGCGCCGCCTGCGGCTGCTGGATCTTCTTGTGCGCGGGATCGTGGCTGCTGGACATTGGGGGAGGTTCGGGCAGGTGCTCGCCTGGGGTGCACCGGACTTTACCCGGCCCGCCGCGCCGGGCCGCAGGGGCAGATCAGGATGCGGCCGGGGCGGGTGCCGCGGCCAGGCTGGCCAGCACGCGCTGCGCGTCGGCCTGCACCTGCCCGGCCAGGTCTTGGGACAGGTGCAGGCGGCGCAGCAGCCAGGGGCTGACGTCCTGCTGGAAAGGGTCGGGCAGCACCTCGGGCACGGTGGCGAACTGGTCGCCGTGCGGCGCCGGGGCAGCTCCGGGCGGTGGCGCCGGAGCTGCTGGCGCGGCCACGCCCGGCGCCAGCGCGGCTTCGATGGCTGCGGCCGTGGTCGCCAGCGGCCCGGCAATGGCCTCCGGCCGCAGCTGGTCGCGCCGCAGCACCAGCATCGACCGGACGGCGCTCAGCTGCCCCATCAACTGGTAGCTGTGGCCCTGCAGGTGTTCCAGCAGCGCCAGCGGCGGCTGCACGGCGCGCGGCTCGACCAGCGAGCGCTGCGTGGCCTGCACCAGGGCGGAGAGCGCGTCGTAGGCCTCGCGCCGCGCCAGCCGCCAGGCCAGGTCGGACTGGGTGTCGAACTGCTCGACGGCGGCGAGCTCCAGCGACAGCCGCGCGTGCAGCCCCAGCGCCTTCAGCGTGCGCCGCACCAGCCGGGCGAGCTGGCCGCGCTCCCACGAGGGCAGCACATAGGAAAACGCCCAGGCGATGCCGGCACCCAGCAGGGTGTCGCCCACGCGTTCGAACAGCGCGAAGGTGGTGCTGCCGCCGGCGTGCAGCATGTGCGACTGCACCAGCCCCAGTACCGAGGCGGCCACCGCCGTGACCACGTAGCGCCGCAGCGCGAAGGCATGCGCCACGCCCTGCGCGGCGGTGAGGATCAGCACCAGCGCCAGCGTGCCCGGGTGCAGCGCCAGCAGGCCGGTGGCCAGCAGGCTGCCGACCAGCGTGCCGGCCACGCGCTGGTTGCGCCGCTCCAGCGTCTGCGCCAGGCTGCCGCGCAGCACCACCACGATGGTCAGCGTCACCCAGTAATCGTGCGAGCCCCAGGGGAGCAGCGTGGCGATGACGTAGCCCGTGCCCACGGCCAGCGCCGCACGCAGCGCGTGCCGCAGCGCCGGCTGGTGCCAGTGCCAGACGTCGAGGAAGGGTTGGAGCGACCAGTCCGTGGGGCTGACGAACAGGCGCCAGCTGTTGCGCACCACATCGAGATCGGGCGCGGCCTCGCCGCGCGCCAGGGCCGAGAGCTGCAGCACCGCGCGGTTCTGGTGCGTCACGCGGAAGGCCACGCCGCGCAGCAGGCGCGCGAGCAGGCGGCGCTCGTCGGTGGTGGTGTCTTCCGTTGGGGGCGGCAGCTCGTCGGCGGTGCTGGTGGCCTCCATCGCCAGCTCGGCCAGCTGCGCGCCGTGGTCGGTGGCGGGTACCGGCTTGCGGCCGAGCAGCAGGGCATCGGCGATGCGCACCACGTCGGCGGCCATGGCGCGGTAGACGTCGGCCACGCCGGCCAGCACGGCCTCGTTGCCGGCATGGTGGCGCACGCGCTCCAGGTCCAGCTCGCCGGCGACCAGGTAGTCGCGCATTTCCAGCACCACCATCAGCATGCCGGCCAGGCGCTGGCGGTGCGGCGTGCGGGGCGATTCCAGCACCACGTCGCGCGCGGCCTGCAGCTGGTCGGCCAGCGCGGCCTGGCGCCTTAGCAGCTCGGCCACCCCGCCGGTGGCGTCGGATTCGTCATCCGGCGGGGCGTCGGGCGCGATGCGCAGCGCGTGGGCGCGCATCAGCGCCGCCAGCGCCAGCAGCAGGTCGGCCGTGCGCTGGGTGCGGTAGCGGGCGTTCAGCGCCAGGTTGGACAGCACCGACCAGAGCACGTAGATGAAACTGCCCAGCGCGCCGTACAGCGTGCGCACCAGGGCTTCGTGCACGTCGGCCGGTGGCGGCGTGGAGAGCGCGAAGATCACCGCCAGCATCACGCCGATGGCCACCGGCGCGCCGCGCTTGCCCCAGGCCATGCCGAGGAAGGCGACGAAGGTCGCGCCCACCATGAACACGCCCAGCACCACCGGGTCGGCGCGCAGCAGCTGCACCGCCAGGAACAGCGGCATGCCGATCAGCGGCGCCGCGATCATGTAGGCCAGCTTGCCGCGCCGCGGGCCCACCATGTCGGGCGCCAGTGTGGCGATCACGCCCACCGTGGCGGTGGCCGCCGCCGCGGCGCCGAAGGCGGCGTGCATGATGGCCGACACCAGCAGCATGCCCATGGCGCAGGAGGCGCCGTTGAGCACGTAGTCGCTCAGCAGCACCCGCAGCGCGCGCTTGCGCTGCACGCGGGAGAACCAGCCGGGCAGGGCGGTGGCGCTCATGAGAGGCGCGGGCCCATCGGTGGGCGTTTCAGGCATGAAATTGGCCTCTGGCCCTTGCAGGGCGGGCGCAGGCAGCTATTGAAGTGATAGTTCCTCAGGCGCTGCGCCAGACGCATGGCGTCGAAGCCACTGCGGCCTGGGGTGTGGGTGGGCGGGCGAAGGCGGTCAGCGGGCATGACGTGGAAGACACGGCGCCGGCAGGCCGTGGGCGCGTCGATTCTCCCACGGCGTGCGCTCTATCATCGCTCCCATGAACAAGGCTTTCACCCGTGAGCGCGACGACGCCGGGGACGATGACGACGGCGCCGATGCCGGCCTGCCGCCGCTGCCCGCCGGGGGCAAGAACTACATCACGCCGCAGGGCTACGCGCGGCTGCGCACCGAGCTGCTGGCGCTGATGGACGACGAGCGGCCCAAGGTGGTGGAAACCGTGCACTGGGCGGCCAAGAACGGCGACCGCAGTGAGAACGGCGACTACCTCTATGGCAAGAAGCGCCTGCGCGAGATCGACCGCCGCATCCGCTTTCTGACCAAGCGGCTGGAGATCGCCGAGGTGACCGACCCCAGCGTGCACCACGGCGGCGAGCAGGTGTTCTTTGGCGCCACGGTGACCTACGCCGATGAAGATGGCGCCGAGCGCACGGTGACCATCAAGGGCATCGACGAGTCCGAGAGCAGCGCCGGCGAGGTGAGCTGGATCAGCCCCATCGCCCGCACGCTGCTGCGCGCCCGCGTGGGCGACGTGCTGCAGCTCGTCACGCCCGCCGGGCCGCACGAGATCGAGGTGCTGGAGGTGAGCTACCCGGCGCCGGGGGTGGCGGGCGGGTGAGGGTTTTCTGGTGCGTCAGCTGCCGGAAGTTGCTGAGGCCGGGTCTTGCAGCGGTTTTGGGGCGGGGCCGCATGATGGTGAGACGATTCCAGGATTGCTCCTGAAAATATAGCTGTTTGCGCCTGCTGTGCTTGGGCTGGAGCCTGATTTTGTTCAGGTTTTCCTGCCTGATTTGAACCATCCTGACCGTTCGGGCTGAGCCCTTCAGCAGGCTCAGGACAGGCCTGTCGAAGCCCTGCATAGCGCTTGTTTGATTTCCCGTCGTCGTATCTCGTGGACGCGCCGCAGGCCGGGATATGCGCCCGGCGGCGCACCTACTTTCTTTTGCTTCGCCAAAAGAAAAGTAGGCAAAAGAAAGGCGACCCCACTTGCCGTGTCCCTCCGCTTCGCTGCGGGCAACCTGCGATGCTCGGTCGCGGGGCGGCGCTGCGGAACTCGCTTTGCGCCTGCGGCGCTCCGCTCAAACAGCCGCAGCGAGTCAGAGCACGAAGCATGGTCTTGCTGCGCAGCCCATGCCCGCCCCACGCCCCGCGCTTCTCGGCACGGCCAGAGGGGAGTGGGGAGAAGACGGGCCATCGCTTCGCTCGGCCCCGAAGCGATCCACAGAGCACGCGGCCAGTAATGGCGTACCCGATGGCCGCGGAGCAGGCCATGCCAGTGAACGCCGTGCTCGGGCTTGTACCGAGCACTGGCGTTGTCCCCCTTCACGAGGTAAGAGGGGGGAAGGGGCCGCAGGCGGCTCAAGGGTGTCCCTACTCCACCGCCGTCGCCGGGGTCCCCCCGGCCACGGCGGTGCTCCCTTGAGGGGGTGAGGCCCGCGGCTCCGGGTCTGCCTGCGCAGACCCGGACGGGCCGAACGGCCGCCGCCTCTGGCGGCATGAGCGTGGGGTCACAAGCCGAAGGCTGTGGAGCCTGGGGGTGGGCTCTTCACCCGCCGTCCACCACCTCGGCCCCTTCGGCCTTGAGCGCGCCCTTGTCGAACAGCGGGGCCAGCACCTGGGCCAGCCAGTCGTCCCAGCCGAGGTCGGGGCGGTGCTGCTGGTGCAGCAGGTGCAGTGCGGGGGCGCGCGCCAGCCAGTCCATGAAGGCCGGGCGCGGCATGCGCTCGACGTCCATCATCTGGTATTTGATGAGCACCTTGGCGGCGTAGAGCGCGTGCTGGGCCGGGTGGGCGCTGAAATAGTCGATGCGCTGGCGCGCGCGTTCCAGGGCGGCGTGGATGGCGCCGCCTGCGCGGCCGAACGGTGCGCCGTGGCCGGGGATGATGAGGGCCGGGTCGAGCCGCTCGATCAGCGCCAGCGTGTCGGCGAAGGGCTCGAAGCCGTCGGAGCCGTCGATGTGCGGGAAGATCACGCCCACGCCGTTCTCCCACATGGCGTCGCCGGCCATCAGCACGCCGTGGCGCGGTTCGAACAGCAGCACGGCCAGCGCGTCGTGGCCGGGGGCGGCGTGGACGTCCCAGCTGAAGCCGCCCAGCACCACGCTCTGGCCGGGTGCCAGCGCGTGCGCGGCGGTGAAGCGGTCGCAGCGCTGGCCGGTGTCGCCGAAGGTGAGGGCGTCTTCGTCCCAGGCCTGCACGTGGGGCAGCGAGGGCTCGGGCACCCAGGTGCGCGTACCCGGATGGGCGGCCTGCAGCGCGGCCGTGCCGCCGCAATGGTCGCTGTGCAGGTGGGTATGGGCGATGTCGGCCAGCGGCCGGCCCTGCAGCAGGCCGGCCACACGCTCCACCGCATCGGCGGCGTGCTTGACGTGGCCGGTGTCGATGACGCAGGGCGCCTCCCCGGTGCACACCAGGGTGTTGCAGGAAAGCCAACCGCGCTCCAGCACATGCATCGAGGGGGGCAGCGCGCTCATGGATGACAAGTATTGCACGCCGGTTCGCGGCGCTTGATACGACCCGGTTGCCAGTGTTCGGGTGCTGTGGTGCAATGTAAACCGTAAGCCCCCGCGTTCAGGGGGGAGGATGGTCCGGAAGTGTCGGTACTCAAGAAAATCAGATCGTGGTTGCGTTCCCCGAACACGGAGCGCGAACTGGTGGAGCGCGCCGGGCAGATGGTGATGCAGCACATCCGGCTGCGCGGCCGCTGCGAATGCCTCGCCACCCGCAACGAGCAGGGTGTCGATGGCTTCCTGCTGGTGCTGCGGACCACCATGCACGTGCCAGCGCCTGACCGGGTGGAGATGAACTACTACTTCGCCCGCAAGATCCGCGAGATGCTGCACACCGACGCGCCGATCATGCTGTGGATCCAGGATTCGAAGGACGCGAGCCGCGTGGCCTCCATGGCCACCATCAGCACGGCGCGCGTGGTGGCGCAGATCCGCGCCGCCAATCCGTCGCCCCAGGAACAGGTGGCGGCCGAACTGGTGCAGCGTCTGCGCGAAGAGGTGCAGCAGGGACGCGAGGAGCGCCGGCGGCGCCAGCGTCACCTGGAGGTGCCGGCCACCGATCTGGCCGAGCTGGGCGTGGTCTGAGCCCTGTGGCCGCTGCGGCGGCGGCTCAGGCTGCGCCAGCCCCGGCCGGCGGCCACGCCAGCCTCTGGCGGCTCTCGAACACGCGCTCGGTGCCCGTCACGGGGTCGGTAAAGGCCAGGCCGCGGGCCAGCAGCTGCAGCGGGGCTTCGAAGCCGGGCGCCTGTTCAGCGGTTTCCAGCACGTCGGGATAGAAGCGATCGCCAGCGATCGGCACGCCCAGCGCCGCCATGTGCACGCGCAGCTGGTGGCGCTTGCCGGTGACGGGTTCCAGTTCATAGCGCCCCAAGCTGTCCCGGGCTTCCGCCAGGCGCCAGCGGGTTTCGCTGTTGGCCGCGCCGGCCACTTCGCGCATCAGAAAGAAGCGCTCCGGGTCTTCCTCGATGCGGCTCGTGCGGGTCTGCCAGCCTGGCGCGGCTTGCGGCGCCGCGGGCAGATGCGCCAGCGCCTCGTAGCGCTTGCGCAACCCCTGGGCGCGCACCAGCGCGTGGTAGGCGTCGCGGTGAGCGGGCTGCACGCAGAAGGCCACGATCCCGGCGGTTTCGCGGTCGATGCGGTGCAGGGGCACCAGGGTGTCGATGCCCAGGCGCCGCTGCAGCCGCGCCAGCAGGGTCTGGCGGGCGTAGCGGCCACCGGGAGTCACGGGCAGGAAATGCGGCTTGTCGGCCACCACCAGCAGCTCGTCCTGGAACAGCACGTGCTCTTCGCCCGGAACTTCGGGTTCGGCCTCCAGGTGGCGCCAGTAGTAAAGGCGCTGCTGTGGCCTGTAGGGCGCGTGGGGCGGCACGGGCCGGCCGGCATCGCAGAGCACGTCGCCGGCGGCCATGCGCTCGGCCCAGGCCTGGCGGGGCAGGGCGGGCAGGCGCTCGGCCAGGAAGTCCAGCACCGTGGGCCAGGGCCCGGCCGGCAGGGCCACGCAGCTCGCGCGCAGGCCGTCGCGGGCTGGAACATGCGGACTGCGCGGGGCGTGGGCCATCTGGATTTTATGAATGAAATCGAGCTCTTGGCCTTGCGTGGCGGGCGCAGGCAGCTATGAATCAAATAGCGATTCGCTCAAACACCAGGTCCCACACGCCGTGGCCCAGGCGCAGGCCCCGCTGCTCGAACTTGGTGAGCGGGCGGTAGGCGGGGCGGGGCGCGTAGCCTTCGGCCGTGTTGCGCAGCAGCGGCTCGGCCGACAGCACTTCCAGCATCTGCTCGGCGTAGGGCTGCCAGTCGGTGGCCAGATGCAGATAGCCGCCGGGCGCCAGGCGTTCGGCCAGCAGGCGCACGAAGGGCGACTGGATCAGCCTGCGCTTGTGGTGGCGCTTCTTGTGCCACGGGTCCGGGAAGAACACGTGCACGCCGTGCAGGGTGCCTGGGGCGACCATGTCGCGCAGCACCTCGACAGCGTCGTGCTGGAGGATGCGGATGTTCTGCAGCTCGTGGATGCGCACCAGCTTGAGCAGCGCGCCCACGCCGGGTTCGTGTACCTCACAGCCGATGAACAGGGTGTCGGGCTTCAGCGCGGCGATGTGCGCGGTGGCGCTGCCCATGCCGAAGCCGATTTCCAGCACGGTCTGCGCATAGTTCTGGCCGCTGGACCTTGCCTGGCTAGCGGTGGCAGCTACCAGATCGGTAGTGGCGGGGTCATGGGGCAGGATGTAGCGCGGGCCCAGGTCGGCCAGCGCGCGGGCCTGGCCCACGGTCATGCGGCCGGCGCGGACGACAAAGCTGCGGATGCCACGCCGGTGCGGCTGATCGGCAGCGTCGGTGGCGGTGGCCGCGGGCTCGGTGCTCTTGTCTGCGGCGGGAGGCGTGCCGGGCAGGGTCGGCCCCGTGGGGGCGCCGTTCATGCCTGGTCGGGGGTGTCGCCGGCCGGGGTGTCGGCGGCTTTCAGGGCGTCAGCCAGGGCCTGCTCCGGTGTCGGGCCGTCGGCTTCGTCGGCCGCCGGGTTCTGCAGCGACATGTGGCCGCGTGTCTTGGCCGGCCCGCGGGCTTCGCCTTCGCACTTGGAGTGCTTGCGCAGCACGCTGACCAGCTGGGCGTACACCTTGGGGTTGGCCGCCAGGCATTCCTGCAGCTCGAGGTACTCGGATTCGCCGGCGAAGTTGCCGATCAGGCCGCCGGCCTCGGTCACCAGCAGCGAGCCGGCGGCCACGTCCCAGGGCTTGAGGCCGGTCTCGAAGAAGCCGTCGGAAAAGCCGGCCGCCACGTAGGCCAGGTCGAGCGCGGCGGCGCCCGGGCGGCGCAGGCCGGCGGTGCGTTTCATCACGTCGGCCATCATGGCCAGGTAGCCCTGGAAATCGTCGCCCTTGCGAAACGGGAAGCCGGTGGAGATCAGGCTGTCCTGCAGGCGCGTGCGCTTGGAGACGCGGATGCGCCGCTCGTTCATGAAGGCGCCACGGCCGCGCGTGGCGGTGAACAGGTCGTTGCGGGTGGGGTCGTAGATCACGGCCTGCTCGATGCGGCCCTTGACGGCGAGCGCGATGCTCACGCAGTAGACCGGAAAGCCGTGGATGAAGTTGGTGGTGCCGTCCAGCGGGTCGATGATCCAGACGTGGTCGGAGCGCTGGTTGCCGTGCTCGCGGCCCGACTCCTCGGCATGGATGCCGTGGTTGGGGTAGGCGCCGAGCAGGGTCTCGATGATGGCGTTTTCGCTCGCGTGGTCGACTTCGGTGACGAAGTCGTTGACCTGCTTCTGCGAGACGCGCACGGCCTCGACGTCGAGCGCGGCGCGGTTGATGATCGCGCCAGCGGCGCGCGCGGCCCGGATGGCCACGTTGAGCATGGGGTGCAGGGAGGACGACATGGGTTGTGGGAAGAACAGCTGACACGCGCTGCGCGATGGCGGCGCGAAACCGCTATTGTCCCACGCGGCGGCCCTGCGCGCAGCAGCTTGGTGCCGGCGGCGGCCCTTGAAAGCGCGTCATCCGAACTTAACTAGGAAGTATGACCAGGCCGCGGGTGCGGCCCGGCAAGCCAGATCCACCCCAAAGTGGCTTTCTAGAGGAGATTTCCATGGCCAGCCAACTGCAACGCGGCAACCTGTTCGACGACATCTTTCGCGAGTTCGCGCCCGGCTTCTTCATCAAGCCCCTGCACGGCGACAGCCTGCCGGCGGCCTCGCAGATCAAGATCGACGTGAAGGAGTCCGATACGGCCTACACCGTGAACGCCGAGGTGCCCGGCGTGAACAAGGAAGACATCCACGTTTCCATCGACGGCGGCGTGGTCACGCTGCGTGCCGAGGTCAAGCAGCACGACAGCGAAGCCAGCGGCGAGAAGGTGCTGCGCAGCGAGCGCTACTACGGCGCCGTGGCGCGCAGCTTCCAGCTGCCGCAGGAAGTCGACCAGGCGGGCGCCAAGGCCAAGTACGAGAACGGCGTGTTGCTGCTCTCCCTGCCCAAGAAGCAGGCCAGCGGCGCGCAGCGGCTGAACATCGAGTAAACCCGGACGCCGCGGCCGGAACGTTCCGGACCGGCTGGCGACGTCGGCTTCAGACGAAGCCGACGTTGCGCACGCTGAAGTTGTTGATGCTGGGCGCCACCAGCGGCAGTTCCGACGCCGACACGCCGAACCACGAAGCCAGCGTGGCCGCGTACTGCGCCACCGCCGTGGTGGGCAGCAGCCGGCCCTGGCCGGTGTCCTCGGGCCCGCCCAGCGCCACCTGGGGCGGCGTGCCGTAAAAGGCGCCGCCCTTCACGGCGCCGCCCATCACGAAATGGGTGCTGCCCCAGCCGTGGTCGGATCCATCGCCATTGGAGGTCATGGTGCGGCCGAAGTCGGAGGCGGTGAAGCTGGTCACGTTGGCGCCGATGCCGATCTGGTCCATGGCAGCCTGAAAGCCCGCCATGGCGCGCGCCACCTGATCCATCAGCACCGGGTGGCGTGTGCTCAGGTTGTCGTGCGTGTCGAAGCCACCCAGCGAGACCATGAACACCTGCCGCTTCATGCCCAGCGCGCCGCGCGCGTCGATCAGGCGGGCCACCATCTCGAGCTGCTGGTTGAGCGGCTGCCTGGTGCCGTTCACGTTGGCCGGCAGCAGTGCGTCGAACTTGGTGTCGCTGCCCGCAATGGCACTGCTGAGCGCGCCCTGCGAATCGATGGCGCGCGCCGTGATGCGGTTGTATTCGTTCTCCAGCACCTGCGTGCGGGTCTGCGTGATCAGGCTGCGCAGCGTGTCGCGGCAGGTGGTGGAGCCGAACAGGTCCTTCACCGCGCCGTTGATCGCCACCGGCCCGCCGGTACCGATCTGGTAGGCCAGCGCGGTCTGGCCGGCCAGGAACACCGCATTGCCCGTGACCGACATGCAGCTGAACAGCGCGTTGCCGTTGGTGGACAGCGCCAGGTCGCCCAGTGCGCCGCCCCAGCCGCGCACCGAGCCTTCGGCCTGCGAGCTTTGCCAGACCGACTGCTGGTCGTTGTGCGAGAACAGCTTGGGCGGCAGCGGTACCGAGCGGGCCTGATACTCGGCCAGCGTGGTCGGCTGGATCAGCGGCCCCACGTTGAGCTGCACCGCCAGCTTCTTGCTGTCGAACAGGGGCTTGAGCGGCGCCAGCGACGGCGCCAGCGCGTACTGCCGCCCGTTTGCCAGCGCCGGCGACAGGGCGGTGGCGTCCAGCGTGCCGCGCGCCAGCGCCAGGGCGCCGCGCACGGTGGCGTAGTCGGCGTGGCCGCTGGTGTCGTAGGGGATCACCGTGTTGCCGTTGTCGTTGCCGCCGTACAGGAAGATGCAGACGAGGGCCTTGTAGTCGGATGCGCTGATCGCTGCCGCCGCCTCGCCGATGGCGGCCAGGTTGATGGCCCAGGGCGCGGCCGCGCCGGCCACGCCGAGCTGCCCCAGACGCTGCAGGAAGGCGCGACGGGCGATATGCCGGGTGTTGTCGATGAACATGGTCGGCTCCCTTACTTCTGCACCAGGTATTCGGGGCAGCACATCACCATCACGATGGCCGACCACACGCGCGTCTTCCTGGCCCAGTCGCTGTTGGGGTTGATGCTGTTGATGGCGTCGCGGATCGCCGCCGCCGTGGCGGCCGACAGCTGGCCGGCCGCCAGGATCAGGTTCAGCCGGTCCACCAGGGCCGGCGGGTCGTTCACCAGCGCCATTTCCTGGGTGTAGGTGTCGACCGAGACCTTGCTGGTGGAGCTGCCGTAGACGCCGTAGGCGATGGCGTTCTGCATGAAGTTCACGTAGCCGGCCACCGAGGTTTCATTGGCCAGCTGGAACTCCGGCGCGGTGAGCGAACTGGTGGCCAGCGCCGTGTTGGGCGGCACATAACCCGGGCGGAAGAAGTTGAACACCGACGGGCTGCGCAGCGGGCTCTGGCCCAGGGCGGTCGACGCGTCGGACTTGTTCCAGACGATCCACTTGCCGTCGTTCGAGGTGGCGCCGAAGGTACGCGCCCATTGCACCAGGCGCAGCATCGGCTCGCGCAGCCGGCCCCAGGTGGCGCTCTTGAGGCTGGGGGCTTCGCGTGCCTCGCTGTCCAGCAGCACTGCCTTGGTGACGGCGCGCAGGTCGCCGCGCACGCCGCTGCCGTTGTTGGCGAACACCGCGGCCACGCGGCCCACGTAAGCCGAACTGGGGTTGCTGGTGACCAGCCGCTGAATCAGCTGATGGGCGATGAAGGGCGCGGTATTGGCGTGGTTGAACAGCGTGTCCAGCGCCGTGCCCAGCGCCTGCGCCCCGGGCGTGTTGCCGGCGATGGTGGTGCCGAGGAAGCTGGCGTCCATCGTCGAATGCCTGGCCGCGGTGAACGCCATCGGATTGCGGAACTTGACCGGGTTGGTGCCCTTGACGTGGCCGGTCGTGTCCCAGTTGTAGCCGGTGAACACACGGGCCAGGTTGCTGACGTCGGAGGCGCCGTAGGTCTCGATCGGCTGGCCGTTGGCGCCGCGCTTGAGCGTGCCGTCGGCGTTCAGCTGGTACAGGCCGATGGTGAACAGCTGCATCACCTCGCGCGCGTAGTTTTCGTCCGGCAGACGGCCTGTCTTGGGGTTTTCGCCCTGATTGCCGCGCGTGTTCAGGTAGGCGCCCATGGCCGGGTTGAGGGTGATGGCTTCCAGCAGCTGGCGGTAGTTGCCGAAGGCGTGCTGGTTGAGCAGGTCCCAGTAGGCCGCCATGGCGAACGAGGGGTTCTCGCCGTCGATGCCGTCCGCCGACACCACCATGATCTCCGACCAGGCCAGTGCCACCCGCTTGCGCAGAGCGTCCGGCGCGCTCATGAGCTGTTGCCAGACCATGAAGTCGGTGTAGGAGCCGTTGTAGAGCACGCCGCTGTCCGCGCTGTTGTAGCCCTGGCTGACCAGCCAGTCCCAGCCCGTGGTGCTGGACGACCGGTTCATCTCGGCTTCCAGCCAGGCGTCGTAACCCAGGCTGCGCACGCTGTCGATCTCGGCCTGCGTGGACGAGAACTGGGCCTGCTGCAGGAAGCGCGCCGCCTCGGCAGCCGAGGCCGGCTGCGCGGGCGCCGGTGACGAGGTGCCGCTGCCGTCGCCGGCGCCGGACGAAGATGTTCCCGATCCGGCGGTCGACCCGTCGCTGCCGCCTCCGCAGGCGGCCAGCACGGCGGACATCAGCGTGGCGAGGCCCGCCGCGCCCGCGCTTGTCACGCCTGGGCGGTTGCCCTCTGCGGGTTGGGCAGCGTCCCCCACAGCTTCGGGGGCGGCCAAATCTGCCGGCGGTGGTCCGTCGGGTCGGGTCATGAATCCCTCCATCCTCGTGGTGGCTGCCGGCTCGGGCCGGCTCCGTGCGATTACATACGCCCGAGGGCACGTTTCCCGAGCTGCGGGCCCATCAGTTTGTAAGGCTTGCAAGCAGGCGCAATGGCCGCGCCCGGGTGTCGGTCAGAAACTGTCGGCCAGCCCGTGGCCGGGCAACTCGCGTGCCAGCCATTCCGTGACATTTTTTTCACCCGTGGGCAACACGCGCCGCTGCGGCATGCTGCGCAGCCAGGTGAGCTGGCGCTTGGCCAGCTGCCGTGTGGCGGCGATGCCGCGCTCGCGCAGCTCGGCCAGCGGCCAGCCTTCGTCGAGCGCCTGCCAGGCCTGGCGGTAGCCCACGCAGCGCATCGAGGGCAACTCGGGCGAGAGGTCGCCGCGCGCGCGCAGCGCAGCCACTTCATCGAGAAAGCCTTGCTCCAGCATGATGTCGAAGCGCTGGGCGATGCGCTGGTGCAGCCAGGCGCGATCTTCTGGTTCCATGGAAAAAACGGGGATGGGCCTTGCGTGACGGGCGCAGGCAGCTTCACTTTTTGTAGTGTGGAGCTGCGACATCGGCGTGCCTGTGAGGTGCCAGACCTCCAGCGCACGCTGGATGCGCTGGCTGTCGGCGGGCGCCAGGCGCGCGGCGGTGGCCGGGTCCGCACGCGCCAGCTCGGCGTGCATGGCGGGCCAGCCGTGCTCGGCGGCCTGCTGCTCCAGCCGGGCGCGCAACGCAGGGTCGGCCGGTGGCAGGGCGTCCAGACCCTCCAGCAGCGCCTTGATGTAGAGCATGGTGCCGCCCACCAGCAGCGGCAGCCGCCCACGGGCGCGGATGGCGTCGATCAGCGCATTGGCGTCGCGCACGAATTCGGCCGCGCTGTAGGCCTGGCGCGGGTCGCGGATGTCGATCAGGTGGTGCGGCACGGCCGCGCGCTCGGCCGGCGTGGGCTTGGCCGTGCCGATGTCCATGCCACGGTAGACCAGGGCGGAATCGACGCTGACGATCTCCAGCGGCAACCGCTCGGCCAGCGCCAGCGCGACCGCGCTCTTGCCGCTGGCCGTGGGGCCGGTCAGGAAGACGGCGCGCCAAGGCGCCGGGTCAGCCATGTTCGGGCGGCTCGCCATACTTCTGCACCAGGGTCCAGGCCGTCACCGCGATGACCGTGCACCAGACGAAATGCGCCGCCGCCATGGGGCGCGGCGTGCCGTCCATGGCCTGGCCCAGCCACAGGCCGACGCCGAAGGCGGCTGCCATCATGATGAAGCCGTTGAGCGCCGAGGCAGCGCCCGCCATCTGTGGAAAGGGCGACACCGTGCCGCTCTGGCCCACCGGCTGGTGCACGCCGTGCGCCAAGATGAAGATCGCCTGCGGCAGCATCACCGCCCAGGGCCCGTACCAGGTCTGGCCCCAGCCGAACCAGGCCAGCCCGCCCATCAGCGCGCCGGCCGTGAAGGTGACGAACCCCGCCACGAACACCGAGCGGCGGATGCCCAGCCGCACCAGCATGCGCCGGCAGGCCACGGTGCCCAGGATGTAGATCACCGACTGCGTGGCCATGAAGCCGCCGTAGGCCAGCTTGCTGATGCCCAGCGTGCCGATCAGCACGAACGATGACCCCGCCAGGAAGCTGAACAGCGCCACGTACGAGGCGGTGGACAGCAGCGAGTAGGTGAGAAAGGTCGGGTGCCGCGCGATCTGCGACCAGGCCCGCAGCATGGTGCCCGGCACCAGCGCGCGCGGGTTGCGCTGCGGAATGGTTTCCTTGAAGCGCAGCGCGATGAAGGCGAAGGTGCCGATGCCGAACAGCGCCAGCACCAGCAGCGCCGCGCGCCAATGCACCCATTCGGTCACGGCGCTGCCCAGTGGCGCGCAGGCGATGGCGATTACGCCCAGGCCGGTCAGGCCGCGCGACATCATGCGCGCACCTTCCAGCGGCTGGTAGAGATCGCGCACGATGGCGCGCGCGCACATCACCGCCGCGCCCATGAAGGCACCCTGGGCGATACGCGCCAGCACCAGCAGTTCCATGTCCGGCGCCACCACGCAGGCCAGCGAGGCCAGCACGTAGCCGCCCATGCCGACCAGCAGCACGGGCCGTCGCCCGAAGCGGTCGGACAGCGGCCCCCACACCAGCTGCGACACCCCAAAGGCCAGCAGCAGCGCCGCGAAGGTGAGCTGCACCTCGGCCATCGCCGCGCGCAGGTCCGCCTGCATGGCCGGCAGCGCGGGCAGGTAGACGTCGGTGGTGACGGGCTGGATGCCCAGCAGCAGGGCGAGCAGGACGACGACGGTGGTGGGAGACATGGCTGGGAAAAGACGCGCCGGCCTCCGAGACGCCCGACGGGGCCTGGGCAGTCCGGCAAGCCGGCGTGCTGGGCTTGCGGCGAGGGTAGCAGATGGGCGCCCGCGCCGCGCTCAGCCACCGGCGCGCCAGACCCGGCCGGCGCCCACCGCGTAGACAACCGCGCCAGCGGCCGGCCGCATCGCCTGGCCGCCGGTGAAGGCGCCAAAGGCCGGCAGGATCAGCTGGCCCGGGCCGAGATGGAAGCAGGGCAGGCGCAGCCGGTCGCGTCCCGGCCCTTGCAAGTGCACCACGGGGTGGGCATGCCCGGCCAGCACGGTGCGCCCGGGCGCGTGCTGCGGGTGGTGGCAGGCGGCCAGCGGCCCAAGCGTCCATGGCTCGTCGACCAGGGCCAGGCCAAGTGCGGCCGGCGGATCGCCGGCGTGCCGGTCGTGGTTGCCGCGCACCAGCACCACGTCGAGCGCGGCGTGGCGCGCGCGCCAGCCGGCCAGCGCCGCCAGCACCGGCGGTTGGCGCGCCTCGCGCGCGTGCAGGAAGTCGCCCAGCAGCACCAGCCGGCCGGCCCCGGTGGTCCGCAGCGCCTCGCTCAGGCGGTCGAGCGTGTCGGTGGTGGTGGCTTCGGGCACGGGCAGGCCGCGCGCGCGGAACACCGCGGCCTTGCCCAGATGCAGGTCGGCGACGAACAGCACGCCGGCGTCGGGCCACCAGGCGGCGCAATGCGGCAGCAGATGCAGGACCGCGCCCGGCAGCCGCAACGCCACCGCGCCCGGCAGCAGGGCCGTGGCGCCGGCAGGCGACGGCGGAGTGGCGAGAGGATTCATGAGGCAGGACGCCGGCGCGCGCGGGGCCGCCGGCGAGCCCGGGATGATGCCAGCGGCCGGGCGCCGCCGGCCCCGGCCGCTGGCCGCTCCTGCGCGCCACCGGCCAGCGCCAGGGCCTGCCGGACAGCGGCGGGGTCCGGCGCGTCCGGCGCCTCAGCGTCGGCGGCCCGCTCCAGCTCGGCCACCATGCGCGCGATGCGTTCGACCAGCGGTTCGTTGGAAAGCCGTTCGCGAAAGCGCTCCACCATCAGCGGGAAAGCCAGCGGCGACGGCCGGCTCAGCGGCACCAGGGCCAGCGGCCCGTCCGCCATGCGCCGCAGCGCCGCCGCCAGTTGGTCGATGGCCAGTTCCTCGCGCAGCAGTTCCGCGCGTGCCTGGTGCAGCAGCGCGTGGTCCGGGTCGTGCCGGGCGAACACCTCGTAGTAGAGCGAGGCCGACGCCTGCAGCTGGCGGCTGCTGCGCTGCTCGCCCGGGTGGCTCTGGAAGATCAGGCCGGCGATGCGCGCGATCTCGCGGAAGCGCCGCCGCGCCAGTTCGCCGACGTTCAGGCTGTCCGTCACTTCGGCCAGCAGCGCGCCGGACGCCGCCTCCGCCGGCGCAGCGAGCAGCCGTGGCAGCTCGGCGGCCCAGTCGATCGCCCGGGCCGACAGCAGCTCCAGCCCGTAGTCGTTCACCGCCAGCGAGAACGTGCCTGGCGCGCCGCGCGCGGCGCGCCAGGCCAGCAGCGAGGCCAAGCCCAGATGGACCGTACGGCCCGCAAACGGGTGCAGGAACAGGTGCCAACCCTCGCGCGAGCGCAGGGTTTCGGCCACCAGCCGGCCCGGCGTCGGCAGGCGCGACTGGCGCTGCTGCAGGGCCAGCAGCGGGGCCGCGCAGCGCATTTCCGGGCTGTCGATGCGGCCCTGCTCGAACGCCGCCAGCTCGCGCAGCACCGCTTCGGCCAGGGTGCTGGACAGGGGCATCCGACCACCGCCCCAGCGCGGCAGGGCGGCGCGGCCGGCCGGCGCGCGCCGCACCTGGGCGGTCATCTCGTGCACGCGCACCAGCTCCAGCGTTCGGCCTGCGAACAGGAACACGTCGCCCGGCTTGAGGCGCGCGATGAAGCTTTCTTCCACTGTGCCCAGCCGCGCGCCACCGACGAACTGCACCTGCATCGCGGCGTCGCTGACGATGGTGCCGACGTTGCTGCGGTGGCGGCGTGCCAGCCGCGCGTCGTCCATGCGCCAGACGCCTTCGGCGTCGGGGCCGGCGCGGCGAAAATCCGGGTAGGCCGCCAGCGACGGGCCGCCCTGGCGCACAAAGTCCAGGCACCAGCGCCACTGGTCGTCGGTCAGACCGGCGTAGGCGGCGGTGCGGCGCACTTCGGCGAGCAGGGCCTCCGACCTGAAGCCGCCGCCCAGCGCCACGGTGACCAGGTGCTGCACCAGCACGTCCAGCGGCGCCTGCGGCCCGTGGCGCTGCTCGATCTCGCCGGCCCGCACCGCCTGCCGTGCCGCCGCGGCCTCCACCAGCTCGAAGCTGTGCGTTGGCACCAGCGTGATGCGCGCCGGCCGGCCGGGCGCATGGCCGGAACGGCCGGCGCGCTGCACCAGCCGCGCCACGCCCTTGCAGCTGCCGATCTGCAGCACGCGCTCGACCGGCAGGAAATCGACGCCGAGATCCAGGCTGCTGGTGGCGACCACGGCCTTCAGCCGGCCTTGCTTCAGCCCCAGCTCGACCCATTCGCGCACCTTCGGGTCGAGCGAGCCGTGGTGCAGCGCCAGTACGCCGGCCAGCTCGGGGCGCGCCTCGATCAAAGCCTGGTACCAGCGCTCGGCCTGCGAACGGGTGTTGGTGAAGATGAGCGTGGACGGCCCGGCGGCGATCAGCGTCGCCACCTGCGGCAGCATCTGCAAGCCCATGTGGCCGGCCCAGGCGAAGCGCTCCGCGCGCGCGGGCAGCAGGGTGTCGACCGTCAGGGTTTTGTCGACGCGGCCCTGCACGATCACCGGATCGGGCGGATTCTGATAATGCTTTTGGCCGCTAGCCCCATCAGGAACGGCGCTGTCAGCTATGGAATTGATAGTTTCCGGTGGCGACGGCAGAAGCGTGCGCAGGGCTTCCTGCAGGTTGCCGAGCGTGGCCGACAGGCCCCACACCATCAGCCGAGGCTGCCAGCCTGCCAGCCGCGCCAGCGCCAACTGCACCTGCACGCCGCGCTTGTTGCCCATCAGCTCGTGCCATTCGTCCACCACCACCAGCCGCACGCTCTGCAGGCTGGCGCGGGCGTCGGCGCGCGCCAGCAGCAGCGACACGCTTTCCGGCGTGCTGACCAGCACCGTCGGCAGGCGGCGCGCTTGGGCGGCCCGCTCGGCCGCCGACGTGTCGCCGCTGCGCAGGCCGCTGGTCCAGTGCGGCGCCATGTCGGCCAGCGGCTCGCGCAGGGCGCGCAGCGTGTCGGCGGCCAGCGCGCGCATCGGCGTGATCCACAGCACGGTGATCGGCGGCGCCGGGACGGGCTTCGAGTTTGCTCCTGCGTTTGTAGCTGACGGCGAAGCACGGGTGCAGGCACTGGCCGAAAATGCCTGCAAGGCGCCGAGCCACACGGCCCAGGTCTTGCCGGCCCCGGTGGTGGCGTGCACCAGGCCGCTGCGCCCTTCGGCCATGGCGCGCCAGACCTGCTGCTGAAAGCGCATCGGCCGCTGACCGCGGGCAGTCAGCCAGGCCTTGGCGCCGGATGCGCGGCGGGGCGGGCGGGTGGCCGCGCTCACATCAGCGCCTTCAGCGCGGCCAGCGTGTCGGCCTCGGCCACCGGCTTGTCGCGGCGCCAGCGCAGCATGCGCGGAAAGCGCACCGCGATGCCGCTCTTGTGCCGGCTGCTGGCGGCGATGCCTTCGAAGCCGAGCTCGAACACCAGCGTCGGCGCCACGCTGCGCACCGGGCCGAAGCTCTCCCGCGTGGTCTTGCGCACGATGGCGTCGACCTGCGCGATCTCGGCGTCGGTCAGCCCGGAATACGCCTTGGCGAACGGAACCAGGGTGCGCTCCGGATCGTCCGGCGGCGCGTTCCAGACCGCGAAGGTGTAGTCGGTGTAGAGGCTGGCGCGGCGGCCGTGGCCGCGCTGGGCGTAGATCAGCACTGCGTCCACGCGCATCGGGTCGATTTTCCATTTCCACCAGAGGCCGGCCTCCCGGGTGCGCCCGACGCCGTAGGCTCCGTCGCGGCGCTTGAGCATCAGGCCCTCGGTGGCCAGGCGGCGCGCCTGGTCACGCTGGCGCGCCAGCGCGCCCCAGTCGGCGCCGTGCAGCAGCGGGCTGAGCTGCAGCGCGGGGTGCGGCTGGCGCGCCAGCAAGGCTTCCAGCGCGGCGCGCCGCTCGGCCTGCGGCCGCGGGCGCAGGTCGGTCCCGCCTAGTTCCAGCAGATCGTAGGCCAGCAGGGCTACCGGGAGCTCGCGCAGCAGGCGCGGCGTTAGGCGCGTGCGGCCGATGCGTTGCTGCAGTTCGGCGAACGGACGCACGTGGGTGTGGGCGAATGTCGCTGCGGCCGCCGAGGTGCTGGGCTGCGCGGTGGGCTCGGTCGGCGTCGCAGACGGCTCGGCGCCGGTCTGGGTTTCCGGGCCGCGAAAGACCACGATCTCGCCGTCCAGCACGGTGCCGTCCGGCAGCGTCTGCGCAGCGTCGGCCAGCTCGGGAAAGCGGTCGGTCACCAGTTCCTCGCCGCGCGACCAAAGCCACGCCTGACGGTCGCGCCGCACCAGCTGGGCGCGGATGCCGTCCCACTTCCATTCGGCCTGCCAGAGCGCCGGCGCGCCCAGCAGGGCCTCGAAGCGCTCCACCGGCTCGTTCAACGCATGGGCCAGAAAGAACGGGTAGGGCTGGCCGCCGCCGGCAAGGGGCGCGCCGGCCTCCGCGGCGGCGGTCAGCGCCGCGAAGTCGGCCGCGCTCGGCAGTCGGCCGACCGCGGTGTAGCCCATCAGTCGCTGTGCCACCAGCGGGGGCGGCAACCCGGCCACTGCGGCCAGCGCCTGCGTCACCTGCAGGCGCGAGACGCCCACGCGCAGCGCGCCGGTGATGAGCTTCAGGCAGGGCAGGCGTTCCTCCAACCGCAGGCGCTGCCACTGGGCCAGCAGACGTTCGCGTTGGGCGTGCGGCGGCAGTCCGCGCAGCGGCAGCAGTTCGTCCTGCATCCAGGCGGCCAGGCCGCGGTCATCGTGCTGTGTGGGAGGCGGCAGCAACAGGCCGATGGTCTCGGCCAGGTCGCCCACCGCCTGGTAGCTTTCGTCGAACAGCCATTCGGGCAGGCCGGCCGCCTCGCGCGCGGTTTCGCGCAGCAGGCGCGTGGGCACCAGCTGGCGCGGCTTGCCGCCGGCCAGGAAGTACACCGCCCAGGCGGCGTCGGCGGGTGGCGCGTCGGCCAGGTAGGCGCGCAGCGCGGCCTGCTTGGCCAGCGTGGAGGTGCTGGCGTCCAGCGCGTGGTAGAGGCGGGCGAAGCCTTGCACGGTCAGCGCGCCGGCTCGGAGCTCGCGGCGTCGGGCAGGTCGGCCCCAGGGCCTGGCGGCGCGTCGGCCGTCGCCGCGCCAGCCAGGCCGTCGTCGTCGTCGTCGTCGCCGCCGTACTCGGTGCTGAACCGGTCGGCCTGCAGCCCGTGCTCGCGCAGCCAGCGCACCAGGGTGTCCACGCTGCCGTGGGTCACGATCACGCGGCTGGCGCCGGTGGCCGCGATGGCGCGTTGCAGGCCAGGCCAATCGGCGTGGTCGCTCAGCACCCAGCCGCGGTCGACGCCGCGGCGGCGGCGGGCGCCGCGCACCTGCATCCAGCCGCTGGCAAACGCGTCGGTGTGGGCGCCGAAGCGGCGCAGCCAGGGGCTGCCGGCGGCCGAGGGCGGGGCGATCACCAGCGCGCGGCGCAGGCCGGCCGCATCCAGCCCGGCGTCGGTGACGCGCCAGGTCGGCGGCAGCGCCACGCCTTGGGCGCGGTACGCTGCGTTGAGCGCCTGCACCGCGCCGTGGCAGACCAGCGGGCCGATCGACGGGTCCACCCCCGCCAGCACGCGCTGCGCCTTGCCGAAGGCGTAGGCGTACAGCACGGCGGGGCGTCCGGCGTCGGCGGCAGCCGCCCACCAGCGGTTCAGCTCACCGAACAGGGTGGCGGAGTCGGGCCAGCGGTAGATGGGCAGGCCGAAGGTGGATTCGGTGATGAACACGTTGCAGCGGACCGGCTCGAACGGCGCGCAGGTCGGGTCGGGGTCGAGCTTGTAGTCGCCCGAGGCGACCCACACGGCGCCGCGGTGGGCCAGCCGCACCTGGGCCGAGCCGAGCACGTGCCCGGCGGGGTGCAGCGACACCTGCACGCCGCCGACCGACACGGGCTCGCCATAGCCCAGCGTCTGCAGCGCAATGTCGGCGCCGAGCCGGGCGCGCAGCACCGGCGCCGCGTCCGCATGCGCCAGGTAATGGGCATGGCCGCGCCGCGCATGGTCGGCGTGGGCGTGGGTGATGACGGCGCGCTCCACCGGCCGCCAGGGGTCGATGTAGAAGTCGCCGGGTGGGCAGTAGAGGCCGCGCGGGGTGGCGACCACGAGGTCGGGCGATGAACCGCCAGCGGTGGCTGCGTGGTTTGTCATGGGAGGGAGGGCGATGCGGTCGACGGACGTTGGCAACCACCTTGCGTAACGCTCAGCTTAAGGGGCGTCCGGCCCGGTGTCTGTAGGACAAGCGGGTCAGGCGGGGCCGACACCGGCGCGCCTGGATACCACCGCGCGGCGGCTGCGCATCGACGCCGCTAGCGCCCGCGCAGGAACAGCCCGTCCAGCTCGCGCAGGCTGAGCTGGCGCCAGGTCGGACGGCCGTGGTTGCACTGGTCGGAGCGCTCGGTGGCTTCCATCTGGCGCAGCAGGGCGTTCATCTCGGGCAGCGTCAGCTGGCGGTTGGCGCGCACGGCGCCGTGGCAGGCCAGGGTGGCCAGCAGCTCGTGCTGCGCACGCTGCACCACGGTGGCGGCGTCGTGTTGCGCCAGCTCGGCCAGCACGCTGCGCGCCAGCGCCACGGCGTCACCGCCGGCCAGCTGGGTCGGTACGGCGCGCACGGCCAGCGTTCTGGGCGACAGCGGCTCCACGGTCAGCCCCAGCGCCGCCAGCGTGTCGGCGTACTCGCTGCTGGCCGCCACCTCCTGCGGCGTGGCGGCGAAGGTGGCGGGAATCAGCAGAGGCTGGCTGTCGATGCGCCGGCCGTCGAGCTGGGTCTTGAGCCGCTCGTAGACGATGCGCTCGTGCGCGGCATGCATGTCCACCAGCACCAGGCCGGCGCGGTTTTCGGCCAGGATGTAGATGCCGTGTAGCTGCGCGACGGCACGGCCAAGCGGCCAGTCGGCCGGAGGCTCCTCGCCGGCAGGCGGTGCTTCGGCAGTGCGTGGCGCCCACAGCGCCTGAGCCTCGCGCACGGCGAGCACGGTATTCTCATGTGCTCCGAAATTGATAGCTTTCTGCGCCCGCCAGGAGCCGGCTGGAGGCCAAAAACGCTCTGAATCCTGTGGGTGGTGCGCAGCGGGCACCGCCGTGTCCAGGCGCGTGGGCAGGGCTGCGACTGGCAGCGCATCGGCGCCCGCCTGAGCCGCGCGCGGGGCCGCCAGCGCGTTGTCGATGGCGTGGCGCACGGCCTGGTGCACCTCGCGGCTGTCGCGGAAGCGCACCTCGATCTTGGTGGGGTGCACGTTCACGTCCACCCGCGCCGGCTCCACGCTCACGTGCAGCACCCACACCGGCTGGCGCTGGCCGTGCAGCACGTCTTCATAGGCGCTGCGGGCGGCGTGGGTGATGACCTTGTCGCGCACGTAGCGGCCGTTGACGTAGGCGAATTGCTGGTCGGCGCGGGCGCGGGAGGCGTCGGGCAGACCGCAGCGCCCGGTCACGCGCACGCCAGCGGCTTCGTAGCGGACGGGCAGCGACTGTTCCACGAACGCTTCGCCCAGCACGTCGGCCATGCGGCGTGCCAAGGCAGCCTCGGCATCCGGGTCGTCCACCCGACGCCATTGCTCGATCAGCTTGCCTTCGTGCCAGATGGCGAAGCCGACGTCGGGCCGCGCCAGCGCGTGGCGGCGCACGGCCTCGATGCAATGGGCCAGCTCGGTGGCGTCGGTCTTCAGGAACTTGCGCCGCGCCGGCACGCTGAAGAACAGTTCTTTGACTTCCACCGTGGTGCCGGGGCTGCGGGCCGCGGGTTGGATCTCGCCCGTGCGGCCGTCCAGCCGTTGGGCATGGTTTTGCCCTTCGGTCCTCGTCAGGATGGCGGTGTCAGCTATTGAGTTGATAGCGGCCAGGGCCTCGCCGCGAAAGCCCATGGTGGCCACCGATTCCAGCGTCGCCAGGCTGTCGATCTTGCTGGTGGCGTGGCGGCGGAAGGCCAGCGGCAGATCGCTGCCTTCGATGCCGCCGCCGTCGTCCTCGACCGCGATCAACCGCACGCCGCCGGCGGCCAGCCGGACCGTAACCTGCGTGGCGCCGGCGTCCAGCGCGTTGTCCAGCAGCTCGCGCACCACCGAGGCGGGGCGCTCCACCACTTCGCCGGCGGCGATCTGGCTGATCAGCTCGTCCGGCAGTTCGCGGATGGGGCGGTGGGCGTGGGGCATGGGGGGATTCTAGAAAAGGCTTCAAAGCCGGGGGGCAGGCGCGTTGCGCAGGTGCCGGCCGCGGGCCTGTTGCCGCATTTACCCTGAAGAGGGGATTGGCCTGACCGCGGCGGGCCTCACCCTGACTATCATCGAGCGACCGGGGAGGTCGATTCTCGGACCGGAGGTTTCAACATGCTTCGTACCAATTTTCACCGTCATGCGGTAGTGGTGCTGTTGGCAACCGTCTTGATGGCGGGCTGCGCTTCCACAAGGGACACGCTGGTCCAGCGCGGCTATCCGCCGGGTTACGCCCAGGGTTTCGATGACGGTTGCCACAGCGGTCGCAAGGCCGGCGGCAGCATGTTCGATCAGTTCGAGAAGGATGGCTGGCGTTTTGACCGCGATCGGGACTATGCGACGGGCTGGTCGGACGGGTTCCGCCAGTGCGAATCGCAGCAGGAGAACGCGATGCGGCAGTCGCGCATGGTGATCGAGCAGCAGCGGCTGCGCGAGTTGCGCCAGCAGAACCGGCTCGACCAATACCACGAACTGGAGCGTGAAGCGCTCGATGGCGTGGACACGAGTGGGCTGAAGTCGCTCAAATAGCGCTTCCGTCACCGGTCAAGAAAGGCCGTGCAGCAGAGAGTCTTCTGGCAATCCGGGCGCGAGGAGGCGCCCTACGATGAAACAACAGATCGCGCGGCTGTCGCCGCACCAGAACGGCAAGGTCTTTGCCGTGCTCATGGCCGTTTCTTCGCTGGTCTTCTTGGTGCCGTTCGGCCTGTTCTTCCTGTTCGCGGCGCCGCCCGGCCAGCGGGGTGAGGCGGCGATGTTCCTGTTCATGCCGTTCGCTTACCTGATCTTCGGCTACCTGTCGGTCGCCGTGGGCTGCGCGGTCTACAACTTCATGTTCCGCTACGTTGGCGGGATCGAGTTCGAGGCCACCGTGACCAACGGTCACTGAAGCGCGCGCGATCGGGTGTTTTTGGGGCCCCGTGGCAGCGGCCCTTAACACCGGCTTAGGCCTGCTGTCCCTTGGCCGGGACCGGAGGCGGGCCTGCGCCCATAATCCCCGCCCATGGAAATCGTGATGCATCTGGTCGACTTCATCCTGCACGTCGACCAACACCTGGCTGCCTTCGTGGCGGAGTATGGCCCCTGGGTCTACGCGCTGCTGTTCCTGATCGTGTTCGTGGAAACCGGCGTGGTGGTCATGCCATTCCTGCCCGGCGATTCGCTGCTGTTCGTGGTGGGCGCGCTGGCCGGTGCGGGCCACATCAGCCTGCCGCTGGCCTGCGCGGTACTGCTGGCGGCGGCCATCCTGGGCGATCAGACCAATTACAGCATCGGGCGCTATTTCGGCCCCAAGGTGTTCCATTGGGAAAAATCGCGCTGGTTCAACCGCGACGCGTTCGACAAGGCCCACGCTTTCTATGAGCGCTATGGGGGCATCACCATCGTGCTGGCCCGCTTCATGCCGTTCATCCGCACCTTCGTGCCCTTCGTGGCCGGGGTGGCAGAGATGAGCCGCGCCAAGTTCACGGCCTACAACGTGCTCGGTGCGTTGATCTGGGTGCTGGGCCTGGCCACGGCGGGCTACCTGTTCGGCAACCTGCCCTGGGTCCAGGCCAACCTGTCCAAGATCATCTGGGGCCTGATCCTGGTGCCGGGGCTGATTGCCATCTTCGGCGCATGGCGCTCAGGGCGCAAGAGCAGTCCTGCGGCCTGAAAGACGCCTCCTCACGCTCCTTTGCCGTGCGGCCTGCCATCCTGGCAGGGCGTTTTCGTTCCCGGGACGACCCGTGCATGAAAAGTGGCCCCCACGCTCCCCCGCTGCGCGTGGTGCGCTGCCCCCGATGGAGCGTTTTCATCTTGGGGCGGCCCGGCTATGAAAAAGCGGGCGCCTCGTTGCCGAGAACGCCCGCAGGAGAAAGAGAGGAGAACCTACAAACCGGTACGGACAGAGTGGAATGCCTGCACCGGTCTCCATTCAACGCGCGAGCGGGTGGATCGGGTGTAGGACATCGCGTCATCCGCCGGTCGTCCTTTGCCGCGCGGCTGACGTAGATCACGCCGCGGGCGCTTCAGACCGAGCGGTTGCGTGCCAGTGGCGGATTGGCCGAAAAGTACTTCTGGATGCCGTTGATGAGCGCATTGGCCAGGTCGTTCTGGTAGGCGTCGCTGCGCAGCTTGACCTCTTCTTCCGGGTTGCTGATGAAGGCGGTTTCCACCAGCACGCTGGGGATGTCCGGCGCCTTGAGCACGGCAAAGCCGGCACGTTCCACCCGCGCCTTGTGCAGGCGGCCCACGCCTCCGATCTCGCGCAGCATGGCGCCGCCGAGCTTGAGGCTGTCGTTGATCTGCGCGGTGGTGCTCATGTCGAGCAGGGCGCGCTGCACGTGGGCGTCTTTTACGTTGACGTTCACGCCGCCGATCAGGTCGGCCTTGTTCTCGTTGTCGGCCAGCCATTTGGCGGCCGAACTGGAAGCGCCGCGCTCCGACAGCGCGAACACGCTGGCGCCGCGTGCCTCGGGTGAGATGAAGGCGTCGGCATGGATGCTGATGAACAGGTCTGCGCCCACGCGGCGGGCCTTTTCCACCCGCTTGCCCAGAGGCACGAAGAAGTCGGCGTCGCGCGTGAGGAAGGCGCGCATGGGATTGCCGCCGGCGGTGGTGTTGTTGATGCGGTCGCGCAGCTTGAAGGCCACCTGCAGCACGATGTCCTTCTCGTGCGTGCCGGCGGGCCCGGTGGCACCCGGATCCTCGCCGCCGTGGCCGGGGTCGAGCGCGATGATGATCAGGCGGTCGGTGCGACCGGCATCTTCAGCTTCCTTGGGCCTCGAAGGCGCCTTGGCGACCACCGCGGGGGAGGGCGCCCTGGCGCGCGGCGCCGCGGGTACGGGTGTCTTGGCCACCACGGTGTCGTTGGCGCGCTCGATCTGCTTGGCGATCAGGTCGCCCAGGGCATCCACGTTGCTGGCCTTGACGCCGGCGGCGGTCGTCACGGGCGCGGCGCCCGCCGGGCCGCCCAGTTCCTTCATGCGTTCGGCGATCAGCTGTTCCAGTGGGTCCGGCGGGTTGGCGGGGTAAAGGTCGAACACCAGCCGGTGCTGGTAGGCCGCGACCGGATCGAGCGTGAACACTTGCGGCCGGGTGGCGTGCTTGAGATCCATCACCAGCCGCACCACGCCCGGGGCGTTCTGGCCCACGCGCACGCCGGCGATGTTGGGATCGTCCGGCTTGACCTTGCCCACCAGCTCACGCAACTGAGCGTTCAGATCCAGCCCGTCGATGTCGACGAACAGGCGCGGCGGCGAGGCCAGCAGCCGGTGCTGGGTCTTGAGGGCCGTGTCGGACTCGATGGTCACGCGCGTGTAGTCCTCGGCCGGCCACACGCGCACGGCCACGATGCCGGCGCCACGTGCGATCTGGGCGCCGCTCAGCAGCAGCACCAGCGAGCCGGCTTGTTGCAACAGGTCGCGTCGTTTCATGCTTGCAGCTCCTTCAGCAGCCGCCGGCCGAGTGGCGTGCCGGCGGCCAGCGTTGCGCTGCGCCGCCCGTCGTCCTGCACCTCGATGTGGAGCTGCAGGTCGGCCGGGGGCAGCACGGTGGCGGCCTTGTCCGGCCACTCGGCGAGCTTGAGGCCCGGCGCGGCGAACAGGTCGCGAAAACCCGCGTCTTCCCATTCGCGCGGGTCGTCAAAGCGGTAGAAGTCGAAATGCCACACCGGCAGGCCGTGCGGCGGCTGGTGCGGCTCCACCACGGCGTAGGTGGGGCTCTTGATGCGGCCGGCCACGCCGAGCGCGCGCAGCAGATGCCGCACGAAGGTCGTTTTGCCGGCGCCCAGGTCGCCCTTTAGCGCGATGAAGGCCTCGCGCACATCGGGCAGGGCGGCCAGCCGGCCAGCGAAGGCGGCGGTGTCGCTCTCGCCGGCCCAGGCCAGCCGCAGCGCGGGCGTGCTTCCTACAATCGGTGCGTGATCCGGGTGGGCGCTCAAATCGATCCTCAGGCTTTGTTGGTCCGCGTGCGCGCGTTCGCGCAGGACCTGGGATTTTCGGCAGTGGGCGTGGCGGGTGTCGACCTGTCCTCCGCCGAGCCCGGCCTTCTGGCCTGGCTGTCCAACGGTTTTCACGGCGGCATGGATTACATGGCCGCGCATGGCCTGAGGCGCGCGCGCCCGGCCGAACTGGTGCCCGGCACCGTGAGCGTGCTGACCGCACGCATGGACTACCTGCCGCGCGGCACGCCGGACGGCTGGCAGGCCGTGGAGTTTGAGCGGCTCGAACGCCCGGCCGAAGGCACGGTGTCGCTCTACGCCCGTGGCCGCGATTACCACAAGGTGGTGCGCGGCCGCCTGCAGCGGCTGGCCGAGCGCATCGCCGCCGAGATCGGCCCGTTCGCCCACCGCGCGTTCACCGATTCGGCACCCGTGCTGGAGGCCGAGCTGGCCACGCGCAGCGGCCAGGGCTGGCGCGGCAAGCACACGCTGGTGCTGGCGCGCGAGGGTGGCTCCATGTTCTTCCTGGGCGAGATCTACGTCGATCTGGCGCTGCCCGCCACGCCAGCGGCCGAGCCACACTGCGGCAGTTGCCAGGCCTGCCTCGACATCTGCCCCACGCGCGCCATCGTGGCGCCGTATCGGCTGGATGCGCGGCGCTGCATCTCGTACCTGACCATCGAGCACACCGGCCCGATACCCGCCGAACTGCGGCCGCTGCTGGGCAACCGCATCTACGGCTGCGACGACTGCCAGCTGGCCTGTCCCTGGAACAAGTACGCCGGCCGCAGCGCGTTGCCGGACTTCGACGCCCGCACCGGCCTGGCGGACGAGGCGCTCACCACCTACCTGGGCTGGAGCGAGGAAGAGTTCCTGCGCCGTACCGAAGGCGGCCCGATCCGCCGCATCGGCCATGAGCGCTGGCTGCGCAACGTGGCGGTGGCGGCCGGCAATGCGCTGGCCCAGTTGCCCGAGGGCGATACCGCCCGCGGGCTGCTGCGTCAGGCGCTGGCTGCGCGCACCGGCCACCAGAGCGAACTCGTGCGCGAGCACGTGCGCTGGGCGCTGGAGCGGGATGGGGCGGGGGTTTGACGGCATTTTGTGCAGTTCGTCGGCACCGGGCGGCTGTCGGCTGCTTTCAACTTGATAGCAGATTGTCGCACGCCTTATCCCGTTTGTATCAAAAAAACACTGTCAAGCCAATGAGTTGGGGCTGGTTTGTGATGCATATGGCGAAGAAAAGGCTGGTTCGGCCAAATGCTGCCGTTTTTCTAGTAACCGGAGCTAACCGATTGATATGAAATAGTTTTTTCGCTCAAGCCCGTCGGGCCGGGCGCCGCGCGGCGCCGATTCGGCGGGCGCCTACCGCAACAGCCCCAGCGCAAACGGCAGGCTCAGCATGCCCAGCACGGTGGAGAGCGTGACCAGCCCGGCCACGTAGGGCCCGTTGTAGCCCATGCGCGCTGCCAGCACGTAGCAGGACGAGGCGGTGGGCAGCGCCGAGAAGGTGAGCAGGATGGTGGTTTCCGGCCCGCCCAGGTGGAAGGCGCGGGCCAGCGCCCAGGCCACCAGCGGCGACAGCAGGTGCCGGATGCCCAGCACCTCCACGCTTAGCGTGCGGTTGCTGCCCAGGCTGGTGATCTGCATGCCGGCGCCGGCCGTCATCAGGCCCAGCGCGATGGACGAGGCACCGATGCGCCCCAGCGTGGGCGCCGCCCATTCGGGAATGCGAAAGCCCAGCAGGTTGGCCACCAGCCCGGTAGCGGTGGCGATGATCAGCGGGTTGCGCACGACCTCGCGCAGAAAGCCGGTATCGGCGTGCCGCGCCATGGGCCAGACGGCGCCCACGTTGAACAACGGCACGCACACGCCGATCAGCACGGCGATCAGCTGCAGCCCCTGCGCGCCCAGCAGCCGCTCTGCCAGCGCCAGCCCGATGAAGGAGTTGAAGCGGAACGCGACCTGCGCCGCGGCGGCGTGGTCGCGCGGCGGCAGGCGAGGCCCGATCCAGGGCAAGTGCGGCAGCGCGTAGGCCAGGGCGATGCCGGCGCTGCCCAGCGCCAGGCCGGCACCCATCAGGCTGGAGGCGGCGCCCAGGTCCAGCGGCGTGCGCACGATGGACTGGAACAGCAGCACCGGGAACAGGAAGAAGTACACCAGCGCCTCGACCGCCTGCCACACCGGCCGGTTGAGCGCCGTGTGGCGGCACAGCAGGTAGCCAATCAGGATCAGCGAGAAGTCGGGGAAGAGCAGTTGGGCGTAATACACGGCGCGCAGCATAGCGGCAGTCGGCGCCGCGCGCGGCTGCGGCGGCGACAGCGCGCGGTGCCTGCCGCGCTTGCGGCTACCATTCGCCACCGGCACGTGATCCCGACCCGGGTGCACGCGGTTCTCTGTCGCTTCAAGGAGTTTTCAGATGCAAGGACGTTCTCTTCTCGTCGCCGCGGCCCTGGCCGTCACCTGTGCCGGCGCGGCCGCGCAGAGCAACTACCCGAACAAGCCGATCCGGCTGATCGTGCCCTTCGCCCCGGGCGGCACCACCGACCTGATCGGCCGTGTGATCTCCGACCCGCTGGGCAAGGCGCTGGGCCAGCCGGTGGTGGTGGACAACAAGGGTGGCGCCGGCGGCGCCATCGGGGCCGCCGAGGCCGCGCGCGCCGCGCCCGATGGCTACACGCTGAGCGTGGCCACCGTCTCCACCACCGCGGCCAACCCGGCCATCAACCCCAAGATCGCTTACGACCCGGTGCATGACTTCGTGCCGGTGATCAACATCGCGGCCACGCCCAACGTCATCGCGGTGAACCCGAGCTTCCCGGCCAAGGACTACAAGAGCTTCCTGGCGCTGCTGAAGAAGGAGCCGGGCAAATACTCGTATGCCTCGTCCGGCACCGGCGGCATCGGCCACCTGCAGACCGAGCTGTGGAAGAGCATGGCCGGTGTGTTCATCACCCACATCCCGTACCGCGGCGCAGGCCCGGCGCTGAACGACGTGGTGGCCGGGCAGGTGCCGATCATGTTCGACAACGTGCCTTCGTCGCTGCCCTTCATCAAGAACGGCAAGCTGATCCCCATCGTGGTGGCGGCGCCGCAGCGCCTGGCCGACATGCCCAACGTGCCCACCTTCAAGGAAGTGGGGTTGGAGCCCGTCAACCGCATGGCCTACTACGGCATCCTGGCGCCCAAGGGCACGCCCAAGGACATCGTGGACAAGCTGAACGCGGCCACCAGGAAGGCGCTGGAAGACCCGGCGGTGCGCAAGCGCATCGAGGACACTGGCTCCTTCATCATCGCCAACACGCCGGAGCAGTTCGCCCAGCAGATCAAGGACGAGTTCGCGATCTACAAGCAGGTGGTGGCCAAGCAGAAGCTGACGCTGCAGTGAGCAGTGGGTCAAGGCCCAGGATTGCTTCTGTTTCGATAGCTGGCTGCGCCCGTCACAAAAGGGCTGGCGCCACATTTTGTTCATGAAACGGTCCTGCGCTGCCGTTTGGACTGCTCACAGCGCATGACCGCCCTACCGCCCGCGGCGACATCCCGCACCGCGGCGCCCGGCGCCGCGGAGGTGGACGCCTTCATCGACGCCCTGTGGCTGGAAGACGGCCTGTCGCCCAACACGCTGGCCGCCTACCGCCGCGACCTGCTGCTTTACGCCGCCTGGCTGCAGGCCGGCCATGGCCTGGCGCTGCCGCAGACGCAGGAGCACCACCTGCAGGCTTACTTCGCCGCGCGCGCCGCGGGCAAGGCCACCTCGGCCAACCGGCGGCTCACGGTGTTCAAGCGCTACTTCCGCTGGGCGCTGCGCGAGCGCCTGCTGCAGGCCGATCCCACGCTGCGCCTGCTCACCGCCAGGCAGCCCCTGCGCGTACCCAAGACGCTGTCCGAGGCGCAGGTCGATGCACTGCTGGCCGCCCCCGATACCGACGCCCCGCTCGGCCTGCGCGACCGCGCCATGCTGGAGCTGATGTACGCCAGCGGCCTGCGCGTGAGCGAGCTGGTCACGCTCCGGACCTTCAACGTCGGGCTGGCCGAAGGCGTGCTGCGCGTGCTCGGCAAGGGCAGCAAGGAGCGCCTGGTGCCGTTCGGCCAGGAAGCCGCGGACTGGCTCACGCGCTACCTGGCCGATGGCAGGCCAGCCTTGCTGGGCCAGCGCCAGACCGAGGATCTGTTCATCACCAGCGCCGGCCGTAAGCCCGGCACGGCGATGTCGCGCGTGATGTTCTGGAACCTCGTCAAGCGCTACGCGCGCGAGGCGGGCGTGCACGCGCCGCTGTCGCCCCACACTCTGCGCCACGCCTTCGCCACCCACCTGCTGAACCACGGCGCCGACCTGCGCGCCGTGCAGATGCTGCTCGGCCACGCCGACATTTCCACCACCACCATCTACACCCACGTGGCGCGCGAACGCCTGAAGACGCTGCACGCGCAGCACCACCCGCGCGGGTGAGCGCCGCGCCGGGCGTCAGAAGCCGTACAGGGCTGCGGGGTTGTCGACCAGGATGCGTTGCCGCAGCTCGGGCGTCGGCATCCATCGTTCGATCTGGGCGTGCAGGCTGGACGAGGGGATGCTGCGGTAGCTGCTGATCTGGTGGGGCGCGGCGCCGGGATCTCGCGCCGTATGCGGCCAGTCGCTGCCCCAGAGCAGCGACTGCGGCACGGTGCAGGTCAATCGCGCGGCAGGTGGGAGTGGTGCGCCGGCGCGACCGGCCGCTGGGCAGGGCGGCCGACGCGTTCATGGAGGTGCTGCTGGCCGCCCGCGGCGGCATCGGCGTGGAGGCAGCCTGAGGCTTGGGTCCCCGGTGGCGGTTGTGCGTGCCCGACTGGTTCATGCCGGGGTTCCTGCGTGCTAGCTTGCCCGTTGGCTGCCTGGCACTCCGTCCCCCTGAGGCAGGATACATTTCGTATTACTTTGTGCAACAATTCTCATTGCGATGGCGCGCTGGTGCGCCATCCGCACCAGGGAGGAACGCATGTCCGAGCCGCTGCGCGTGGCCGTGGTGACGCCGTACTACAAGGAAAGCCCCGCGGTGCTGCAGCGCTGCATGGAAAGCGTGCGCGCGCAGAGCCACCCGCAGGTGGTGCATTACATGGTGGCCGACGGCTTTCCGCAGCACGAGCTGATGGCCAGCTGGCCGCAGGTGCGCCACATCGTGTTGCCCCACGCGCATGCCAACTACGGTTGCACGCCGCGCGGCATCGGCGCGCTGTGCGCGCTGGCGGACGACGTCGACATCGTCAGCTACCTGGATGCCGACAACCTGTTCCTGCCGGGGCACGCGGCGTCGGTGGTCCAGGTGGTGGAGCAGCAGCGCGCCAACGGCGTCATGCTCGACGCCGTGTTTGCCTCGCGCCACCTGTTCCTGCCGGGCCACGAGCACCTGCGGCTCAAGGCGGAGGGCGAAGGCGTGGGCTCGCCCTTCGTCGACACCAGCTGCATCAGCCTGACGCGCTCGGCCGGTTTCCTGTGGGGCGTGTGGTGCCGCTTTCCGCGCTCGCTCACGCCGGCTTGCGACCGCGTCATGTGCTCGCTCATGCAGCACCACCAGCTGAAGGTCATGTGGACGCAGCAGCACACCGTGCTCTACGAATCCAACTGGCGCCCCACCTACCTGCAGGCCGGCCTGGAGCCGCCCGAGCACGGCCTGCACGACGACACGCTGCTGGCCGTGGGCGAGGGCCTGACGCCCGAGGAGATCTGGGGCCTGCTGCGCGTGCAGCACGTCGCCGGCAACGCGGCTCCGGCCGTGGCGCCACCCGCGGGTGCCCGCGGGTGAAAGAGGTGCTGGTCACCGGCGGCGCGGGCTTCGTCGGCAGCCATCTGTGCGACGCGCTGCTGGCCCGCGGCGAGCGGGTGGTCTGTCTCGACAATCTCTCCACTGGGCAGGCGGCCAACATCGAGCACCTGCGCGGCCACCCGCGCTTCAGCTTCGTGCGCGGCGACGTGACCCGCGAGGCCGACTGGGCGGCGCTGCAGCCCGCGGGCCGCATCTACCACCTGGCCAGCCCGGCCAGCCCCGACGACTACCAGCGCACGCCTGTGGAGACCATCCGCACCAACGTGGTCGGCACGCTGCACGCTCTCGGCTTTGCACGGGCGCACGGTGCGCGGTTGCTGCTGGCGTCCACCAGCGAGGTCTACGGCGACCCGGCCGTGCACCCGCAGCCGGAAGGCTACTGGGGCCACGTCAACCCCGTGGGGCCGCGCAGCTGCTACGACGAGGGCAAGCGCTGTGCCGAGGCGCTGCTGGTCGCGCACGCCGCACAGCACGGCACCCAGGTGCGGCTGGCGCGGTTGTTCAACACCTATGGCCCGCGGTTGCGGGCGGACGACGGACGGGTGGTGAGCTGCTTCATCGCCCATGCCTTGCGCGGTGAGCCCTTGCCCGTGCACGGCAAGGGCTCGCAGACCCGTTCCTTCTGCTACGTGAGCGACACCGTGCGCGGGCTGCTGGCGCTGATGGAGCAGGAGCGCGTGCAGGGGCCGGTGAACATCGGCAACCCGCAGGAAGTCAGCGTGGCGGTGCTGGCGCGCGAAGTGCTGGCGCTCACCGGTTGCAGCGCCGGCCTGCGCAGCGAGCCCGGGCGCGAGGACGACCCGCTGCGTCGCCAGCCCGACATCAGCCTGGCGCGCCAGGCTCTGGGGTGGCAGCCCGAGGTGAGCCTGCACGAAGGCCTGCGCGCCACCGTCGACTGGTTCCGTGCACTTCAGGTCAGCCCTCGGAATGCTATGGAAACATGAGCTGCCTGCGCCCGCTGGCAAAGGGCTGGAGGCTCAAAAGGCTTGAAATGTCGGGGGTGGTGTCGAAGCCGCGCCCTCACGCCGCCATGTAGCGGCCCGGCCGGTGGTTGACGGCCAGCACGGCGTTCAGCACCAGCGCGCTGAACACCGACAGCAGCACCGCCTGCCAGGGCACGACGAACAGCGCCAGCACCACGATGGTGGCGTCCAGCATCATCTGCAGCAGCCCGGCCGACCAGCCGCGCGTTTCCTGCAGGTACAGCACCAGCACGTTGAAGCCGCCCAGCGACGCGCGGTGGCGGAACAGCATCAGCATGCCGGTGCCGGTGAGCACGCCGGCCAGCACCGCGGCCAGCAGCGGCTGCACTTCGCCCAGCTGCAGCCAGCGCGGCAGCAGCTCCGACCAGAGCGATAGCATGGTCACCGCCGTGAGGGTCTTGAGCGTGAAGGCGCGGCCCATGCGCCGCCAGGCCAGCCAGTAGAAGGGCAGGTTGACCAGGAAGAACATCAGCCCGAGCCGCCAGCCGGTGGCGTAGTTGAGCAGGAAGGCGACGCCGAAGGTGCCGCCCGTGAGCATGTGGGCGTGCCGGTAGAGCACCGTGGCCACGCCCACCAGCAGCGTGCCGGTGAACAGGCCCTGTGCGTCGTCCGTCCAGCGGTGCGGCGGTGGCGCGGGCGCCGGGCGTGGTGTGGGCGTGGCGGCCTGGGTGGGCTTCATGGGGCGCAGATTGTGGCATCCGGGCCGATCGCGGCCTTGACGCGGCTCAAGCCGCGGCAACCCGCGCGCCTGCTGCCGGCAGGGGCAGGCCGAGCGCCGGTAGCACAATCGGTGCATGACTTTCTTCGATACCGCATCCTCTTCCGCCGCGCCGAGTGCCGCGCCTTCCGGCACTTCCTCGCGCCAGGCGCTGCGCCGCCGGCACCTGCTCGCGCTGGCTGCCACGGCAGCGCTGCCGCTCGGCGCGCGCGCCCAGGCCTGGCCGGCCAGGCCGGTGAAGATCACCGTGGCCTACCCGCCGGGCGGCGTGGCCGACACGCTGGCCCGCGTGCTGGCCGAGAAGCTGGCGCCCGTGCTGGGCCAGAGCGTGGTGGTGGACAACAAGGCCGGCGCCAGCGGCACCATCGGCATGGACGCCGTGGCCAAGGCCGCGCCCGATGGCTACAGCTTCGGCTTCGCCGCCATCAGCCCGCTGGTGCTCAGCCCGCACCTGGGCAAGGTGCCGTTCGACCCGGCCAGGGACATCGTGCCGGTGGTCAGCGTCATCGCCTCGCCGGTGCTGCTGCTGGGCACGCAGGCCTTGTCCGCCCGCGACTTCAAGGCGCTGATCGCCGCCGCCAAGGCGCAGCCGGGGGCGATCCGCTGGGCTACGTCGGGGCCGGCCTCGCTCGGCCACATCGTGCTGGAGCAGGTCAAGGCCGGCACCGGCGCCGACATCACCCACATCCCTTACAAGGGCGGCGGCCAGCAGATCACCGACGCGCTGTCGGGCCAGTTCGAGGTGCTGTCGGTCAACGCCAGCCCGGCCATCATGGGCCACATCAAGGCCGGCAAGCTGCACCCGCTGGCGGCCGGCAGCCCGCAGAGGCTGGAGGCGCTGCCCGACGTGCCCACGCTGGCCGAGCTGGGCCTGCCCGCGGCCAACCTGGCCTCGGTGTTCGGCCTGTTCGCGCCGGCCGGCACGCCCGAGGCCGTGGTCGACCGCATGAACCGCGAGGTCAACCGCCTGCTGCAGCAACCCGAGCTGCGCCGCCAGATCGCCAGCGCCGACAACCTGCCGACCGGCGGCAGCGCGGCGGACTTCGCCAGAATGATCGCCCGCGAATCGGCGGCCGACGCGCGCATCATCAAGGCGGCGGGCATCACGTCGGACAAATGAGTGGGTGCGAGCGAGTGGGTGCGAGCGCGCGGTCGTGCGGGCGCCGCAGCGCTTCGGTGGCCGCACCGGGGGCGGTCTGATGCGTTGGCCGCGCGCCAGGCATGGTCTGCAGGGAAGCATCCAAGGCAACTGATGATGCCGAAGATTGCTTTCATTTCGATAGCTGTCTGCGACCGCCAGCAAAGGGCTGAAGCCACTTTTCATTCTTGAAAGCCCATGCCTGACACCAGCCAGCTCCTCACCCAACCCGCGCTGCAGGCCGCCCTGCTGGCCGCCGCCGGCGCGCTGGCCTACTGGCTGAAGGACGTGCCGGGGCTCGTCATCAGCTGGGCCCGGCGCTTTTTCATCAGCACGCTTACCGTCGATTCGCGCGACGAGTTCTTGTTTCCCGCGCTGGTCGAGTACATGGACCATCACCCCGGCCTGCGCGGCGTGAACCAGTTCACCGCGCGCAGCGTGCGCAGCGGCTCGGCCTACCAGAGCCTGGAAGAAGACCTGCGCAACGGCCAGCCGCCGCGCGCCTTCCTGAGCCCCGGCGAGGGTCTGCATATCCTGCGGGTGGACGGCCGCTGGCTGTGGCTGCGGCGCGAGCTGCAGGTCACGCAGAGCGTGTTCGAGAAGGTGAGCCTGTCCACCCTGGGCCGCTCGCCACGCTTTCTGGAAGCCTTTCTGCAGGCCGCCATCCTGGCCCGCGCTGCGCGAGAGACCGACACGCTCTCGGTCTACATCCCCAACCCCTTCCACGGCGGCGACTGGATGCGCGCGCGCCTGGGCAGCCGGCGGCCGCTGGCCTCGGTGGTGCTCAAGGCCGGGCAGGGCGAGGCGCTGCTGGCCGACCTGGAGCGCTTCCTGACCAGCCGCGAGCGCTATGCCCAGCTCGGCATCCCGTGGCGGCGCGGCTACCTGCTGTTTGGCCCGCCCGGCACCGGCAAGACCTCGCTCGTCACCGCGCTGGCCAGCGAGCTGCGGCTGAACGTCTGCACGCTCAGCCTGGCCAGCCCCATCGTCACCGACGAGAAAATCCACACCCTGCTGGCGGCGGTGCCGCAGCGCTCGCTGCTGCTGATCGAGGACGTGGACGCGTTCTTTCGCGAGCGCGACGCCGCGCACGCCCAGGTCAAGCTGTCGTTCAGCGGTTTCCTGAACGCACTGGACGGTGTGGCCACGCAGGAGGGCACGGTGCTGTTCATGACCACCAACCACATCGAGCGGCTGGACCCGGCCCTGATCCGCGCCGGCCGCATCGACGAGCAGGTGGAACTCGGCTGGGCCGACGAAGACCAGCTGCGCCGCCTGTACCTCAAGTTCCACCCCGACGAGGCTGCAGCCGCCGCCTTTGCCCGCGAGCGCGCGGGCCAGAAGCTCTCACCCGCGGCGGTGCAGGGGGAGTTGATGCGGCGGTTCGGCGCCAACGCGCCGGGCTGACAGTCCACCGTTACCCTCATGACCGATTTCGCCACCCTGCACCTGCCCACCGACCCCACGGTAACGGCGCCCGATGGATCGGACGTGCGCGTGCTGCTCGGCCTGCCGGGCGGCAGCATGGCGCATTTCGAGCTGAAGGCCGGGCAGGTGGCGAAGGCGGTGGTGCACCAGACAGTGGACGAGGTCTGGTACGTGCTGGCGGGGCGCGGCGAGATGTGGCGCAGCCAGGGCGGGCGCGAGGAAACCGTGGCGCTGGTGCCGGGCGTGTGCCTGACGATCCCGGTGGGCACGCGCTTCCAGTTCCGCGCCGCGGCCGACCAGCCCGTGTCCGCCGTCGCTGTGACCCTGCCACCCTGGCCGGGCGAGGGCGAGGCGGTGTTCGTCGAAGGGCCCTGGGCGCCCGCCGGGGGTTAGCGCGCCGTCCGGCTCACGGCTGGTCGGGAGGTTTGCCGACGAAGGTCGGCAGTGCATACGGCGTAGGCACCACGGCCGGGCCGGTGTAGCGCTCCACCTGCACCAGGCAGGTCTGCGCGCTGCAGCCTTGCGAGAGCGACGAGGCGCCGATGTCCAGCGAGAGCACGTTGGGGTTGCCGTGCTTTTCCAGGTTGCCGGGGCCACAGGCGCGCCAGTCCGTCGGGTCGAACCAGGCGCCGGTGGAAAGCCTGGCCACGCCGGCCCGCAGGGCGGCGCTGGTGCGCACGGCGGCCAGGCAGGCTCCGCGCGCGTTGAACACGCGCACCACGTCGCCATCCGCCAGCCCGCGCGCCTGCGCGTCCTGCGGCGACAGGCCGATGGGCTCGAAGCCCTTGATCTTGTTGGCGCGGCTGCAGGCGGCGTGGTCGAGCTGGCTGTGCAGCTTGGTGAAGGGCTGGTCGCTGAGCAGGTGCAGCGGGTGCTCCGCGGCCTTGCTGCTGCCCAGCCATTCCACCGGCTCCATCCAGCAGGCATGGCCGGGGCAATCGGCATAGCCGAAGCCGGCGATGCGCTCGCTGAACAGCTCGATGCGGCCGCTGGGCGTGCCCAGCGGGCTGGCGGCCGGATCGGCGCGGAAGTCGGCGAACATCACCACCTCGGCCCCCGGCTGCTGCAGATCGAGCAGGCCCTGCTGCCAGAAGGTGTCGAAGCCCGGCAAGGCCACGCCTACCTTGGCAGCCCGGCCGCGTGCTTCGTCGTACAGGCGCTGGACCCAGCCGCGCGCGTCCAGGCCTTCGGTGAAGGTCTCGCGTGCGCCCAGGCGCGTGGCCAGGTCGGTGAAGATGGCGTAGTCGTCGCGCGCCTCGCCCTGGGGCGCCAGCAGTTGGCGCATGGCCACCATGTAGCGCTCGCGCGAGGCGTAGCCGATGTCCTCGCGCTCCAGCGTGGTGGTGGCGGGCAGCACGATGTCGGCCAGCTTGGCGGTGGGCGTCCAGAACTGCTCGTGGACGACGATGGTCTCCGGCTTGCTCTGCCACAGGCCGAGCAGGCGGTTGAGGTCCTGGTGGTGGTGGAAGGGGTTGCCGCCGGCCCAGTAGATCAGCCGGATGTCGGGGTAGGTGAGGCGCTTGCCGTTGTAGTCGAACGGGGTGCCGGGCGCGGCCAGCATGTCGGCGATGCGCGCCACGGGGATGAAGTCGGCCACCGCGTTGCTACCCTGCGGCATCGTGGGACCGGAGAACTTGGCGTTGTCGCTGCCGATCATGTTGGTGGCGCCGTAACCCACGCCGAAGCCGCCGCCCGGCAGGCCGATCTGCCCCAGCATGGCGGCCAGCGTGACCAGCGCCCAGAACGGCTGCTCGCCGTGGTGCGAGCGCTGCAGCGACCAGGCGATGTTGAGCATGGTGCGCGTGGCCGCCATCTCGCGCGCCAGCGCCTCGATGCGCGCCGCCGGCACTTCGGTGATGCGTTCGGCCCAGGCAGGGGTCTTGGGCACGCCGTCGGTCTCGCCGCGCAGGTAGGCGGCCACCCGCTCGAAGCCGACGCAGTGGCTGGCGAGGAACGCCGGGTCGTGCAGGTTCCCGGCCAGCAGCACGTGGCACATCGCCAGCAGCAGCGCGGCGTCGGTGCCGGGGCGGATGGGCAGCCACTCGAACTCGCCGCCGGTGTCGATGTCGTCGCGCACCGGGCTGATGTTGACGAAGCGCACGCCGGCCTCGGCCATGCGCCGCAGGCCGCCCGGCACCAGGTGTTCGGTGGCGCCACCGGAACTGACTTGCGCGTTCTTGGCCGGCACGCCGCCAAAGGTGACGAACAGCCGCGTGTGCCGGGCCATCACGTCCCAGCTGGTGTGGATGGTGAACAGCTCGTCGATCGGCGCCACCACGTGCGGCAGCAGCACGCGCGCGGCGCCCAGGCTGTACGAATCGGCGTGGCGCACGTAGCCGCCCAGCGCGTTCAGGAAGCGGTGCACCTGGCTCTGCGCGTGGTGAAAGCGGCCGGCGCTCGACCAGCCGTAGGAGCCGCCGAAGATCGAGGCGTTGCCGTGCGCCTGGCGCACCCGCGCCAGCTCATCGGCCACCAGGTCCAGCGCACGCTCCCAGCCGATCTCCACGAACGGGTCCTGCCCGCGTCGGGCCCGCGCGGCGCCGGCCTGCCGGCCTTCCTTCCAGGCCAGCCAGCTTTGCCGCACGGCGGGCCGGCGCACGCGCAGCGGGCCGCGCGCGGCGTCCGGCATCGACAGCCCGATGGGCGAGGGCGCGGGGTCGCGCGCGAAGGCGCGCAGGCTGAGCGCGTCGCCGCTGCCCACGGCCTCGTACACGCCCCAGTGCATGGCCGTGAGCCGCGCCTGGGGCAGGCCGGCGGCGGCCTGCGCTGCCTGTTCCTGGATGTCTTCGTAGGGCTTGTTCAACGGTGTCTCCGGATGGGTCTGCCGCGCGCTGCTCGGGCCGGCGGCCTGGCGCGATCTTCGGCCGTTCCCTTATGTGAACCAAGCATTCCGGAATGCAGAAGGTCGAGACGGTGCCGTGCCGACTGGTCCGATACCGCGGTGGAGAGCCTTAAAGGCGAGAGGTGGCGGCAGCGCGCGCTGCTTCGGCAGGCTGAACGCGAACGGCAAATGGCGAGCGGGCGCGGGCCCCTTTTCAGTCGCCTTGTGGCTCCGACGCGGCATCCGCCCTGGCCGTCGCCTGGCTGGCCGCCACCTGGCGCTGCAGCAGCAGTGTCTGCGTGGGGTAGGCGATCTCCACGTTGGCGGCGTCCAGCGCCTTCTTGATGGCGACGATCACCGCGTCGGTGGCGCCCAGCAGGTCGCGGCCCGTCTTGGGCCCGACCCAGAAGCGCACCGAGAGGTTGACGCTGGAATCGGCCAGCTCGGTGGCGTACACGGCCGGCGCCGGCTCGCGCTCCAGCTGCGGCAGGCCGGAGATGGCGTCCAGCACGATGCGCTTGGCCTGCTCGATGTCCTCGCCGTAGCCGATGCCCACCACCACCTCGCCGCGCCGCGTGGGCTTGGAGGTCAGCACCACCACGCGGTTGGTGTAGAGATCGCTGTTGGGGATGACCACCAGCCGGTTGTCCACCGTGCGCACCAGCGTGGCGCGCACCTGGATGTCTTCCACCGTGCCGTCGTGCGCGCCGCTGGAGATCACGTCGCCGATCTGGAACGGCCGCGTGAGCAGCAGCAGCAGTCCGGCCAGCAGGTTCTGGAAGATGTCCTTGAAGGCAAAGCCGATGGCCACGCCGCTGACGCCCAGCGCGCCGATCAGCGTACCGGCGTTGAACGAGGGCACGGCGATGGTCAGCGCCACCAGCAGGCCCAGCACGAAGACCGCCCAGCGCGTCAGCCGCCCCATCACCAGCGACACGTTGGCCGGCCGGTCGGTCTTCTCGACGATGCGCTCGACCACCCGGCCCGCCGCCCCGGCCACCACCCGCGCCACCAGCAGCACGAGCAAGGCGATGATGAGGTTGGGCAACAGCGCCGCAAAGGCACGGCCCATCTGGTTCAGGGTGTCGAAGGAGGCGCTGAGATCGAGGTTCATGCGTTGAGCGACGGGCCGGGCAGGGCCTGGATGGCAAAGCCCCGACTCTAGCGCGACCAGGCCCCCACCCACGTAGGACTGGGCCGGAATTCAGCATGAAACAGGGCTGCAGCCGTTTGCTGGCGGGCGCAGACAGCTATGAAATCAGAAGCGCACCTGGCGGCGACACACGCGCCGGCCTGCGCCCGATACGCGGCGCGCAGCTACAGGTCCGTCCGCAGCCGCCACAACTCGGGGAACAACACCACGTCGAGCATCTTGCGCAGGTAGCCGACGCCGCTGGTGCCGCCGGTGCCGCGCTTGAAGCCGATCACGCGCTCCACGGTCGTCACGTGGCGGAAGCGCCAGAGGCGGAAGGCGTCTTCCAGATCCACCAGTTTCTCGGCCAGCTGGTACAGGTCCCAGTGCGCCTCGGGCGCGCGGTAGACGGCGAGCCAGGCCGCTTCCACCGCGTCGCTGGCCTGGTAGGGCTGCGTGAAGTCGCGCTCCAGGTGGCCGGCGGGGATGGCCAGGCCGCTGCGGGCGAGCAGGCGCAGCGCCTCGTCGTAGAGCGAGGGGGCGCGGTAGAAGCCTTCCACCAGCGCCAGCCGCTCCGGCGCGTGCACGTGGGGTTTCAGCATGGCGGCATTCTTGTTGCCCAGCGCGAACTCGATGCAGCGGTACTGGAAGCTCTGGAAGCCGCTGGAGGGGCCCAGGTAGGGTCGGATGGCGCTGTATTCCGGCGGCGTCATGGTGGCCAGCACGTCCCAGGCGTGCACCAGCTGCTCCATGATGCGGCTGGCGCGCGCCAGTTTCTTGAAGGCGGGCGGCAGCCGGGTGGCGCGCACGTCCTCGATGGCGGACGACAGCTCCTTCAGCAGCAGCTTCATCCACAGCTCGCTGGTCTGGTGCTGCACGATGAACAGCAGCTCGTCGTGCGCGGGCGACCTGGGGTGCTGCGCGCTCAGGATCTGGTCCAGGCACAGGTAGTCGCCGTAGCTCATGCTGCCGGCGAAGTCGAGCTGGGCTTTCTCGTCGTGGACGATGTGTTCGGGGGTGGGTTGGGTCATGGCTTGGCCTCCTGGGTTGGCTCAGGTCACTGCGTGGCGCTGCGCGAAGCGGGCTTGCATGTACTCTTTGTTCTGTAGCACTTCGCGCAGGTGCTGCACCGCCTGCAGCACGTTTTCATGGCTCAGGTACAGCGGCGTGAAGCCAAAGCGCAGGATGTCGGGTTGCTGCGCGTCGCCGGCGCGAAAGTCGCCCACCACGCCGCGCGCGATGAGCGCCTGCACGATGGCGTAGGCGCAGCCGGCGGGCAGGGCGGCGGTCGGCGTCAGGCACACCTGCGAGCCGCGCAGCGCGTGTTCGCGCGGCGTGACCAGGCTGAACTGGCCCGGGCACAGCTGCTCGACCGCGGCGATGAACAGGTCGGTCAGCGCCAGCGACTTGGCGCGCAGCGCGGCCATGCCGCCCAGCGGCTCGGCGGCGGCGAAGACGTCGAGCGCGCAGTCCAGCGCGCTCAGGCTGAACATGGGCTGCGTGCCGCACTGGTAGCGCGTGATGCCGGTGGCCGGCTCGTAGCCGGGCACGAAGGCGAAGGGCCGCCCATGCCCCCACCAGCCGGCCAGCGGCTGCCAGGCGGCGTCGACATGCCGCGGGTGCGCCCAGACGAAGGCCGGCGCGCCGGGGCCGCCATTGAGGTACTTGTAGCCGCAACCGATGGCGAAGTCCGCCTCGCAGTCCTTCAGCGCCACCGGCACGGCGCCGGCGCTGTGCGCTAGGTCCCACACGGCCAGCGCGCCGGCGGCGTGGGCGGCGCGGGTGAGGGCGGCCATGTCGTGCATGGCGCCGGTGCGGTAGTTCACGTGGGTGAGCATCAGCACGGCGGTCTGCGGGCCGAGCGCGGCGGGAATCTGATCGGGCGCGTCGACCAGCCGCAGCGTCAGCCCGCGCTCGCGGCACAGTGCCTCGGCGATGTAGAGATCGGTCGGGAAGTTGCTGCGTTCACTGATGACTTCGTGCCGCAGCCCTTGCCCGGCGGGCGCGGCCAGCTTCGAAACCGATAGCGCGGCGAAGAGCACCTTGTACAGGTTGACGGAGGTGGTGTCGGTGGCCACCACCTCGCCCGGGCCGGCGCCGATGAGCGGCGCGATCTTGTCGCCCACGCGGCGCGGCAGCTCGAACCAGCCGGCCGTGTTCCAGCTCTGGATCAGATCGCGCCCCCATTCGGCGCGCACCACCTCGGCCACGCGCGCGGGCACGGCGCGCGGCAGGGCGCCGAGCGAGTTGCCGTCCAGATAAATCACGCCCTCCGGCAAATCGAACTGCGCGCGCAGCGGCGCCAGCCGGTCGGCGGCGTCGAGCCGCTGGCAATGGGCAAGGTCGATCATGAAATTTGCTCCCTTATCAATAGCTGCCTGCGCCCGTCAATCATGGGCTGGAAGCACTTTTGGCTTGAAAAAAGTCCATCGCCTGCTACGCCGCCGCATGCACCCGCACACAAAGGGCCGCGGAGCAGGCCACACCGGCGTTGTCCCCCGCCCGCAGGAAGCGGGGGATGGCGCCGAAGGCGACTCAGGGGGGCTTTCGCAATACAGCCCTCACCGGCGACGCATCCGCCGTCGTCAGCTTCAGCGGCAGCGCGATCAGTTCGTAGTCGCCCTCGGGCACCTCGTCGAGCACCAGGTTTTCCAGCACGCGCAGGTCGCGGCGGCGGATGACCTGGTGGCTGTCCAGCGTCTTGCTGTCGGCCGGGTCGATGCTGGCGGTGTCGATGCCGATCAGCCGCACACCGGCGTCGGCCAGGCTTTCCACCGTCTCGGGGGCAAAGGCGGCCAGTTGCGGGTCCCACGCGCCGACCGGCACGCGTTCGTAGGTTCTGACCAGCACACGCGGCGGCAGCCCTTGCGCGGCATGCGCCAGATGCTCCCAGCGAAGAAGCGGCCGCACACCGATGGCATGGATCACGCGGCACGGGCCGAGGTAGGGCGCCAGGTCCAGCGCGCCGATGGCGGCGCCGGCCGGGTCGTAGTGCAGCGGCGCATCGGCGTGCGCGCCGACGTGGGGCGACAGCGTGATCGCGCTCACGTTGACCGGGCAGCCGGGGCCGATCTCGGCGCTCCAGTGCTGCTGGTAGGGTGTGTCGCCGGGGAACACCGGCGCACCGGGGTGCACGGGGGGCGAGATGTCCCAGAGAAGGCGGTTCGGGTCGGGCATGGGGGCGAAGTTAGCCGCGTTGCGCGGGTCGTGGTGTCGGTTATTTCCAACGTGTCGGCAAGCTGTCCCGTTGCTCTGGATCAAGGCCTTCCCGCCGTCACGGTGCTTATAATGAGAATTAGTCGTATTTGAATGGTGGCGGACGTTACCGTGAACTCCAACCCAGTCCAGGCCGATGGCGGCGGCTCCCTGCCGCTGCACGCGTTGCCGCGCGGCGCGCGTGCCTGCATCGAGCATCTGGCGCGGCCCGAGGACCAGGCCGACCGCGAGGTGCTGCTGCGGCTGATCGAGCTGGGCTTCCTGCCCGGCGAGACGGTGCGCGTGGTGGCCAAGGGGCGCGCGGGGCGCGAGCCGATCGCGGTGCGGCTGGGCGGTCAGTCCACCTTCGCGCTGCGCGCGCGCGAGGCGGCGCTGGTGCGCGTGATGCCCATCGCCGGCGACGAGGTCCAGGCATGAACCGGCCGGACGACGCGGCGCTGGCCGCCATCGAGGTTTCCGCCACCGAAACCGGCGCACAGGCGCAGGTCATGGCCAGCACGGCGCGCCCGCTGCGCGTGGCCTTGCTGGGCAACCCCAACTGCGGCAAGACGGCACTGTTCAACCTGCTGACCGGCAGCCGCCAGAAGGTGGCCAACTACGCCGGCGTGACGGTGGAGCGCAAGGAAGGCCGCATGCACCTGGCCGGCGGGCGCGAGGTGGTGGTGCTGGACCTGCCCGGCGCCTACAGCCTGAACGCGCTCAGCGTGGACGAAGAGATCACGCGCGACGTGGTCACCGGCCGCCGCGCGGGCGAGGCACTGCCCGACCTGCTGGTCTGCGTGGTCGACGCCACCAAGCTCCGCTTGAACCTGCGCCTGGTGCTCGAGGCCAAGCATCTGGGCATTCCGATGGTGGTGGCGCTCAACATGAGCGACATGGCCGAGCGCCTGGGCATCCAGGTCAACGTGGCGCGGCTGGCCGAGTTGCTGGGCGTGCCCGTGGTGCCCACCGTGGCGGTGCAGCACGATGGCGCGCGCGGCCTGGCTGCAGCGCTGGCAGCGCAACGCGTGCCGCTGATCAGCCGCAGCGCCGCGCAGCTGCACGCACCGGGCATCGAGGACGTGATGCTGACCCAGCGCGAGGTGCAGCGCATCGTGCAGGAAGCGGTGCAGGCGCCGGCGCACCCGCTGGCGCGTGACGATGCGATCGACCGCGTGCTGCTGCACCCGCTGTGGGGCGTGCTGGTGCTGGCGGCGGTGCTGTTCCTGATGTTCCAGGCCGTGTTCAGCTGGGCCGCCGCGCCCATGGACTGGATCAAGGCGGGCATGGACGCAGCCGCCGGCTTCGTGAACACCCACATGACGGAAGGCCCGCTGCGCAGCCTGCTGGCCGACGGCGTGATCGCCGGCGTGGGCAGCGTGCTGGTGTTCCTGCCGCAGATCCTGATCCTGTTCCTGTTCATCCTGGCGCTGGAGGATTCCGGCTACCTGCCGCGCGCGGCCTTCCTGCTGGACCGGGTAATGGGGCGGGTGGGGCTGTCGGGCCGCTCGTTCATCCCGCTGCTGTCGAGCTTTGCCTGCGCGGTGCCGGGCATCATGGCCACGCGCACCATCACGCACTGGCGCGACCGGCTGGTGACCATCATGATCGCGCCGCTGATGACCTGCTCGGCGCGCTTGCCCGTGTACGCGTTGCTGATCGCCGCCTTCATACCGCAGCGCGCGGTGGCTGGCTGGTTCAACCTGCAGGGGCTGGTGCTGTTCGCGCTTTACCTGGCCGGCATCGTGGGCGCGCTGGGCCTGGCCTGGGCCTACCGGCTGAGCCGGCGCGGCGAGCAGGCGCGGCCCACGCCGCTGATCATGGAGCTGCCGGCCTACCGCTGGCCCAGCCCGCGCCAGCTCGCGTATGGGCTGTGGGAGCGGGCGCGCATCTTCCTGCAGCGCGTCGGGGGCATCATCCTGGCCGTGATGGTGCTGCTGTGGTTCCTCTCCACCTATCCGGCCGCGCCGGAAGGGGCCACACAGCCGGCCATCCTGTACAGCTGGGCCGGCCAGATCGGCCTGGCGCTGCAGAAGCTGCTGGCGCCGCTGGGCTTCAACTGGCAAATCGCCATCGCCCTGGTGCCCGGCATGGCGGCGCGCGAGGTGGCGGTGGGTGCGCTGGGCACCGTGTACGCGCTCTCGGCCGCCGGCGACAACGTGGCGCAGCAGCTCGAGCCGCTGCTGGCGCACAGCTGGAGCCTGGCCACGGCGCTGTCGCTGCTGGCCTGGTACGTGTTCGCGCCGCAGTGCGTGTCGACCCTTGTCGCCGTCAGGCGCGAGACCAACGGCTGGCGCTACCCGCTGGTCATGCTCGTGCAGCTGTTCGGCATGGCTTACGTGGCAGCCTTCATCACCTACCGCGTGGCGGTGGCGTTGGGAGCAGGCTGAGCATGCAGCAGGTCATCGTCGCCGCGATCGTGCTGGCCGCGCTGGTGTACGCGGTCTGGGCTTTCATGCCGGCGCGCTGGCGCCAGCGGCTGGCCGCGCGCCTGGGCCTGGGTGCGCGCATCGCGAACGCCGGCAGCTGCCACAGCTGCGACGATTGCGGGGCCTGCGGGCCGGCCGCCGGCCAGTCCGGGAATTCCAAGCCAAACTAGGCGCAAGCCCTTGTGTGACGGCCGCTGGCAGCTATTGTTTGAGTAGCATCGACGAGTGGCCACCGGAAGGGCTCAAGCAGGCAACCTGTGCCGTCGTCTGGCTTGGGCGCAGGCATCGCTGCCGGCCTCGAACTCGCGGCAGGGCGAAGGGCGCCATTCGTAGATGCCGCAGGCCACCCGCTCGCCCACGCGGCCGGTGAGGGCGGCGCAGCGCGCGGGCACATGGTCGGTGCCGCGCAGGCGGCAGAGGCTGGCGTTCACGGGTTCGGCCAGGCCGGCCGGCACGCGGCCACCTTCTGTTTCCAGCTCTTCCAGTGCGAAGTCCACGCGAAAGCTCGCGCAGCACGCGCCGCATTCCTGACAGTTCCACTCGGCTGCAGTCATCTCGTGGTTATTTGGCCACTGAACGGTGAACAAAGTAACGCTGGCGTATGCGCGGCCCGGGTGACATAAGTCACGCAAATCGTTATAGCGCGCATCAACCTGGACGACGCTACGCATACACAGCAGTCGTGAGCAGTTTCGCACGGTGCCGGCAGGTGCCCGGGGTATCCAATAGAGCTATCGGATTCAAGCAACCGCGCAAATAGCGGGGGCGAATCCAGCCAGGATATCCACGAAAGAAGGAGCAGCAAGCACCATGCGTACCGACATGTTCCAGCAAGTGCTGGAGGAGTTGAAAGGTTCTTCGGCCGACGTCGAGGCGTCGGCACTGATTTCCACCGACGGCCTGATGATCGCCTCGGCCCTGCCGCAGGGCATGGACGAGGACCGGGTGGGTGCCATGTCGGCGGCGCTGCTTTCGCTGGGCGACCGCGCTGCGCGCGAACTGGCCCGTGGCACGCTGGAGCGTGTGCTGCTGCAGGGCGAGCGCGGCTACGTGATCATGAGTTCTTCGGGTACCGAGGCCGTGCTCACCGTGCTGGCCAAGCAGAACGCCAAGCTCGGCCTGCTGTTCCTGGACATCAAGCGCGCCGCCGAAGCGCTGTCGAAGCTGATCTGAGGGAGGCCGCATCATGCCCCTGTCAGACATGCAGAAGCCGGACGAGCCCTCGACCGAGCACCGCGTCACGCACCACGACGGCACCACCCGCACCGTGTATGTGACCCAACGCGAGATCGCCTACCCGGAAGGGCGGCTGATCATCTCGCGCACGGACCTGGACGGCGTGCTCACCCACGCCAACGATGCCTTCGTAGAGCTCTCGGGCTACACGCGCGAGGAGCTGATCGGCCAGCCGCATGCCATCCTGCGCCACCCCGACATGCCCAAGGCCGCCTTCAAGGACCTGTGGGACACCGTGGGTGCCGGCAAGAAATGGCACGGCTACGTGAAGAACCTGCGCAAGGACGGTGCCCACTACTGGGTCTATGCCACGGCAGTGCCCAACATTCGCGGTGGCAAGACCGTGGGCTACACCTCGGTGCGCCGCAAGCCGTCGCGCAGGAAGATCGAGGAACTGTCGGCCGTTTATAAGGAATGGCTCGCCGTTGAAAGGAGCCAGGCATGACCTTCAACCTGCTCATCGCCCCTGATTTCGCGCCCGAGCGCTTCGCCGGCTGGCACATGCTCAATACCGTGCTGCAGAAGAAGTCGGGCCTGGCGCTGCACCTGATCACGCCGGCCTCGGCGGCGGAACAGGCCCAGCTGATCGCCGACGGCAAGGTCGACGCCGTGTACGCCAACCCGTTCGACGCCGCCTCGATGGTCCGCGACAACGGCTACCAGGCCGTGGCGCGCCCGCTGGGCAAGTCGGACGAGATGGTGATCGCCACGGCGGCCGGCTCGCCGCTGAACACGGTGGAAGACCTCCGGCCCGGTTGCCGGATCGCGCTGACCGACAACAAGGACGTCAAGCTGATCGGCCTGCGCCTGCTGGAGCCGGCCGACCTGACCGAGGCCGACGTGCAGTGGCAGATGGTGGACACCTACCAGGCCGCTGCCCGCATGGCGATCAAGGGCGAGGTCGATGCCAGCTTCTTCCTGGCCGAAGCCTTTCATTCGCTGTCGCGTCTTACTACGGCGCAGCTCAAGCCGCTGATCGAAAGCAAGCTGGCCGACATCACCCACGTGCTGCTCACGCACCCGCGCATGGCGGCCGAGGCCGCCCGGCTGCGCGACGCGCTGCTGGGTTTGGCTGGTACGCCGGAAGGTCAGCCGGTGCTGGACGAACTCGGCATCAAGGGCGGGTTCGAGGCCATGAACGAGGAAGACGCCGAATTCATGATCGACCTGATGGACACCCTGCTCGACTGACGCATGGGGGACCAACTTCTGACGGCGCGCGAGCGCTTCCGGCAGGCTGGCCGGGCGGTATTGCGTCAGCCGGACGACCCGCACATCCACGCGGCGCGCGTGGATGTGGCCTGCGATCTCGAAGGTGTCGAGCCGCTGCAGGGCGCGCTGGCTGACCTGCTGCACGGCTGCGCGCCGGACGCGGCCCGCCACGGCGCGCTGCTGGCCCGGCCGGCGGTGCGCGCGCGGCTGGCGCCCCACGTGGGCGAAGCCCTGCGGCGTTGCGCCGGCAACGGCCAGCGTCTGGCGGCTGCCAACGCGTTTGCCACGCGCTGGAGCGTGCTGAGCAGTCCGTCGCTCGACGTGCCGCGCCGTGCTTTGCTGTGCAGCACCGACGACGCGCGCGTGATCGCAGCCAGGGCCATTCCGATGCTGCGGGCGGGCGACGCACAGGCCGAGGACGATTTCCTCGCGCATTGCGAAGGTGCGGGCGATGCACTGGCGTTCATGCTGGCGCGGCGCGCACTGACGCGGGAGGGGTACGCGCTGTCGGCGCGCTGGGAGGCCGTCTCGGCAGCGCTGCAGCAGGGGGTACTCTCATGAGCGGCGTGCTGCTGGCTGGGCTGACCGACCAGGAAGCCGCGGCGATCGAAATCATGATCGGCATGAGCTGGCGCGAGCGCCACTGTGTGACGCTGACGCGCAGCCTGTCGCTCGCCGTGCCCGAACAATCAGTGCAGGCCCGGGCCTGCGAACTCTGCGTGGTGGACCTGTTCGGCTTCGGCATGCGCCGCCATACCGAGGCGCACGCCAGGCGCCTGCTGGAATTCCTGGCCGGGCGCCCGGCGGTGCTGCTGGTCTGGGGCTCCGGCGGTGGCTGGCTGGAAAGCGGGCTTGCTCTGGCGGCGGGGCAGCACGTGCAGTGGATCGCCATGCCGTACAGCACCCCGACGCTGCGCGACGCCATCCGCAAGGTACTGGAGGCGCCGGTTGCGCCTGCTCCTGTGCCGGCACCGGTCCAGCCGGCTGCAGAACGCGGTCAGACCGCCGATGCCGTACCGGCGTGGCGCCGTGCCATGGAGATGGGCGAGCGCCTGCAGGCTTCCAGAGGGGCTGCGGCACCCGCGCCAGCGAAGGCAGCCCCCGGCGCTGCCACGGTCGCCGCTGCGAAGCTGCCATCCCGTCCTGCTGCGGGCATCTTTCAGTCCAAGGAGGGGCGCCCGGCGATAGAGTCCCTTTCGAGCGCGCCGCCGGCGGTGCGGCTCGCGCCCGGCTCGGCGAGCCTGGGCAAAGGGGCCCTGAACGCGATGTTGACCATGCTGCCTTCGCTGCGCTCGGTGCCCATGCTGGCGCTGGAGGCCAGGGTGGTGTCCTGCCAGGGGCCGCAACTGCTCCGGCTGGGGCCGGGCGCCGCATTTGTGCTGCATTTCCAGCAGGGCTGGCTGGCCTCCGGCCTGCCCGTGTCGGCGTTGCTGAAGCTGCTGCGCACGCCTCGGCTGGTGGAGTCGGTGGACGTGGTGCCGCTGGCTGAGGATGACGTCGAGGACGTGGTGCGCCAGCACTTCAACGGGCGCTTCCACCGCGCGCAGAAGCCGCTCGACGAAATCACCTGGGAACTGGTGGGCGACGCGATCAAGGACCATCCGCTGACCCCGCAGGGCGACCTGCGGATCCAGCTGCGTCGCTTTCCCAACGTGACGGCGCTGGCCGATGTGGGCCCGCTCGACGTGCAGCTGGCCGCCATCTGCGCGCGCACGCCGCAGCGTGTTTCCGACCTCATGCGCGCCTTCCCGGGGCACGAGCAGGCGGTGCTGCGCTTCGTGGTGCTGGCCACGGCCTCGGGCCTGGTCAGCGTGCTGCGCGACGAGGCACCCGCGGGCCCCGCGGTGGCGAAGGCGCCCGCGCCTCAGGTGGGCGCACCGGTTGCTGCCGGCTCGCCTGTGAGTGCCCGGCGGGGTTTCTTCAAGTCGCTCCTGGACAAGCTTTTCTAGGGTACAGCCATGCCCAGCATCTACAAGCTCGTGTTCGCCGGCCCGGTCGGGTCCGGCAAGACCACGGCCATCCAGACCCTTTCGGACATCGAGGTGGTCCGCACCGAGGCCAACGCTTCGGACGAGGTGCAGCGCCTCAAGAAGACCACCACCGTGGCCATGGACTACGGCCTGATGAAGCTCGCCAGCGGCGACCAGGTGCGCCTGTACGGCACGCCGGGCCAGAAGCGCTTCGATTTCATGTGGGACATCCTGACGGAGAACGCCCTCGGCCTGGTGCTGATGCTCAAGGCCAGCGCCCCCGACCCCTTGGCCGACCTGAACGGCTACGTGACCGAGTTTCGCGAGTTCATCGACAAGACGGCACTGGTGGTCGGCATCACGCACACCGAAGGCGGCGGCTGGCGGGTGCGGCAGGAGGTTTCGCGCGAACTGGTGCGCATGGGGCTGCCGCCCTGCGCCATCGAGGCGGACGCACGCAACCGCACCCACATGGGGTTGCTGGTCAGGGCGCTGATCTACGGCATCGACCCCTTCAACGGCACCGGCGAGGCATGACCGAGCACACCGCCATGAGCACGCCGGCCGACGATCCCTGGCTGATGCTGACCCCGGCCGGCGTCCTGCACGCTTACGCCGAGCGAGTACCGGACGAGCGGGCGGCCATGCTGCAGGCGCTGATGCCGCGCGGTGCCTCGCTGCGGCGCAGCGCGTGGCTGGCCCAGGCCTCCGAGCACCGGACGCTGCTGGCGCGCGCCCTGCATGAAGGCTGGGTGCACGAGGTGGAGCGCGAGTTGCGCGCGCCGGACGTGCGGCTGGACAACTACCTGCCACATGCCATCGCCGGTCTCTCGGGCACCCGCACGGCGGCGCTGGCCTCGGACGATGGTTTCTGCCTGGCGCGCGTGGGCTATTCCGAGCAGGAGGCCGAGACGCTGTGCGTGGCGGCGGCGGACTTCTTCGAGTTCGCGGCGCGCCAGAAGCAGCGCGGCTGGACCGGCACCGGCCGCGCGGTGTCGTTCTTCGAGGGCATCGACATGCTGCTGCCGACCACCAGCTTCGTGCTGTTCTGGGTCGACGGCACCGGCTACTGGCTGATCCTGGGCGGCGAGCCGCTGATCAACAACGTGGCCTTTGTGGAGCTGGTCTGGGGCATCCGCACGGCGGGCGCCCGTTTCGCGCAGCGCTGAGCCGGCCCGGAGCCGCGTGACCGGCGCTCAGCCCTGTCGGCCGAGCAGCAGGTATTCGAGCAGCGCCTTCTGCGCGTGCATGCGGTTCTCGGCCTCGTCCCAGACCACGGATTGCGGGCCGTCGATGACCTCGGCGGTCACTTCCTCGCCGCGGTGGGCGGGCAGGCAGTGCATGAACAGGGCATCGGGGCGGGCGGCGGCCATCATTTCGGCATCGACGCACCAGTTGGCAAAGGCCTTCTTGCGCGCCTCGTTCTCGGCCTCGTAGCCCATGCTGGTCCAGACGTCGGTGGTCACCAGGTCGGCGCCGGCGCAGGCTTCCACGGGGTCGGCGAAGTTCTGCCAGCCCTTGCTGGCGGGCGTACCGTCGAGCGCCGCCAGCTGCGTGTCGACCTCGTAGCCGCGCGGCGTGGACACGCGCAGCTTGAAGCCGAGCAGGGCGGCCGCCTGGGCCCACGTGTTGGCCATGTTGTTGCCGTCCCCGATCCAGGCCACGGTCTTGCCGGCCAGGCAAGCCATGTCTGGCTTGCCTTCCGAATTCGTGCCGCGATGCTCCAGGTAGGTGAAGATGTCCGCCAGGATCTGGCAGGGGTGGTATTCGTTGGTCAGGCCATTGATCACCGGCACGCGGGAGTACTCGGCGAAGCGCTCGATGCGGGCCTGCTCGAAGGTGCGGATCATCACCGCGTCGGTCATGCGGCTGATGACGCGGGCGGTGTCTTCGATGGGTTCGCTGCGGCCAAGCTGGCTGTCGCCGGTGGTCAGATGCACCACCGAGCCGCCCATCTGGTACATGCCGGCCTCGAAGCTCACACGCGTGCGCGTGCTGGCCTTCTCGAAGATCATGGCCAGCGTGCGGTCGGTCAGCGTATGGTGCTTTTCATAGGCCTTGAACTTGCGCTTGATGAGCGCGGCGCGCTCGAACAGGTAGGCGTATTCATCGGCCGTGAAATCGGCGAACTGCAGGTAGTGCTTGAGCGGAGCGGTCATCGGCGGCTCACTCCTTCAGGAAGGCTTCGATCAGCGGCACCAGGATGGCGACGATCTCGTCGGCCTCGGCTTCGGTCAGGATCAGCGGGGGCACCAGGCGCACCACGCTGTCGGCGGTCACGCTGATGAGCAGGCCGGCCTCGGCCGCGCGCTGCGTCAGCACGCCGCAGGGCTTGGCCAGCTCGATGCCCAGCATCAGGCCCTGGCCGCGCACTTCCTTCACGCCGGGGTTGCCGGCCAGCGCCTTTTCCAGCGCCGCCTTCAGGTGCGCGCCGACCTTGGCGGCATTCTGGAGCAGGCCGTCTTCCTCCATGATGCGGATGGTTTCCACGCCGGCCCGCATGGCCAGCGGATTGCCGCCGAAGGTGGTGCCATGGTTGCCCGGCTGGAAGATGTGGGCAGCCCTGGGGCCTGCCACGACGGCGCCGATCGGCACGCCCGAGCCAAGGCCCTTGGCCAGCGGCATGACGTCGGGCACGATGCCGGCCCACTGATGGGCGAACCACTTGCCGGTGCGGCCCATGCCGCACTGCACCTCGTCGATCATCATCAGCCAGTCGTTCTGGTCGCACAGCGCGCGCACCTGCTTGAGGTACTCGACGCGCATGGGGTGGATGCCGCCTTCGCCCTGGATGGTCTCGAAGAACACCGCCACCACGTTGGGGTTGCCGGCGGTGGCTCTCTTCAGTGCCTCGATGTCGTTCAGCGGCACGCGGATGAAGCCTTCCACCAGCGGCTCAAAGCCCTTCTGCACCTTGGGGTTGCCGGTGGCCGACAGCGTGGCGATGCTGCGGCCGTGGAAGGCGTGCTCGTAGACCACGATCTGCGGCTTGTCGATGCCCTTGTCGTGGCCGAACTTGCGTGCCAGTTTCAGCGCCGCTTCGTTGGCCTCCAGCCCGGTGCAGCAGAAGAACACGTTGGTCATGCCCGACAGCTCGGTCAGCTTCTTGGCCAGCTGCTCGGCGTTGGGCACGTGGTAGTAGTTGGAGCAGTGGATCAGCTTGGCCACCTGCTCCTGCAGCGCCGGCACCAGCCTGGGGTGGGCATGGCCCAGCGTGTTGACGGCGATGCCGCCCAGCCCGTCGAGGTAGCTCTTGCCGTTGACGTCCCAGACGCGGCAACCCTGGCCGCGCTCCATGGCGATGGGCAGGCGGGCGTAGGTGTTCATCGTGTGCGGCGAGGCGGCTTCGATGTGCGCGGTCACGGTGGGCTCCTGGTTGGGCAAGCTATAAAAAACAAGCGGGCCAACGTGGCCCGTTGAAAGTGCATTCTAGGCCGTCACCATGGCACGGTTGCTGCATGTTTCGCATCACAGCGATGCGTGCCGCGGCAGGGCACAAGTCTTGTATAAGATAGAATACTTGTGCGGCGCAGCATGACCCAGGAGTGCCTGCGCCGGTGCAGTTTCACCAGCGAGCATGGCCGACAGTTCCACCCACAGCGAAGTCGTCATTCACGGCCTCACCCGTGAAGGGCGTACCTTTCGACCGAGCGACTGGGCCGAGCGCCTGGCCGGGGTGATGGCGCAGTTCCGTCCCGGCGGCTCGCTGGCGCGCCCTGGCGGGCACCTGCGCTATTCGCCCTGGTGCATTCCCACAACCATGGGCGGCGTCAAGTGCGTGGTGGTCAACACGGCCCTGCGCGCGCATGAGCCCATGGCCTGGGACTTCGTGATGAACTTCGCCAAGGACAACGACCTGCAGGTCACCGAGGCCTGCCTGCTGCCGGAGGCCAGGCCCGGCGCCCCGGCGGGTGAGACGGCCGCGCAGCCACCGGCGGCTGGCGATACGCCCACATCCTGAATTCTTGAGGAAATCGGCCTTCTGCCCATGCATGGCGGGCGCAGGCAGCTATCGATGCAATAGCGTTTCAGTCGTGATTCGCCCGGCATCCGGACGCAAAAAAAGCCGCAATGGCGGCTTTTCTGCTTTTTGCTGACAGCGCACCCGTTCCAAACGGCGGGCAGTGGGGCTAGAGAGCGCCCCGTGCCCGGGCTGTGGACCTGAAATCCGTCAGGCGGCGGCTTGCTGGGCCAGGCCCTTGACCTTGGCCGACAGACGGCTCTTGTCGCGAGCGGCCTTGTTCTTGTGGAAGATGCCCTTGTCGGCGACCGAATCGACCACCGATTGCATCCAGGCGTAGGCGCTCTTGGCCTTGTCCTGGTCGCCGGCGGCGACGGCTTTTTCCACGTTCTTCACCGCGGTGCGGTACTTGGAGCGCAGCGAGGTGTTCGCGGCATTGAGTTTGACGTCCTGGCGGGCGCGTTTGCGGCCCGACGCCAGGCGCGGGTTCTTTTTCTTCGGCTTTCCAGCGGCCATGAATGTGTTCCTTTGTGTCGGTGGATGATGTCAGCAAAGCTTTCCATTATAGCCGACCGAGGGCTTTCAAGGGGCCCTGGCAGGCGATGCCGACGGGTCGGCGAAAGCAGGCAATCGGGAGCCGGGCACGCAGACGCTGGCTCGAATGGGGTATGACCAGCACGCATCGGCAGCCTCCCGGCGCTGGTCTGCCAGCCAGATACAGGACAATGCCGACCGGCTCGATGGGGCCGGTGCTCGCTCTTGGATTCACCAGCTCTGGCCGCAGGCGCGGTTCAGGTTGCGGATGGACTGCGCGGGCCTTTTGTTCTGTCCTGGTGGCCTCGAAGAGGCTGAGATCGTTGTTCATGCATTCGTCGCGTACCTGGCTCACGGCACTGTCCTTGCTGCTGTTGCTTGCAGCAGCGGTTCGGGCGACGGTTTGGTGGGCGCACGATCCTCTCCTGGCCTACGCCAACAACTACGACCAGATTCGCACCATGGCGGTGCTGGGCGTCAGGCCGGACGCCCCCGGTCTGGCCGACCTGGACGGGGGCACGCCCGAGCAGCCCTGGGCCCGGTTCAAGACGGGATTGGGGTGGCGGATGCCGTTTTACCCCTCCAGCGACACCGCCATTCGGGCCGTCGTGCATGTCGGGAGCGGGCTCTGGCGCCCGGGCGGTTCGACGATGGACATCCGGCAGGAGTCGGCGTGGCTCCTGGCCGCCTGGTTGCTGGGCGTGGCCTGGATCGGCTGGCGATTGCTGGGCCTGAACGCCTGGCACGGGCTCGGGTTTGCGGCCTGGGTACTCCTGGTGACGGATCCCATCAACCTGCTGTTCCTGAACACCTGGTATGCAGAGTTTTCCGCTTTCGCCTGCGTCACCGGACTGGTTGGCCTGGGTTGGCTGTGGCTCGCCGGGTACAGGAAGCGGTGGGTCGTGGGCGGCTGGATGCTGGCGTTTCTGCTGGTGCTGGCCACCAACCGGCAGCAGTATGTCTACCTTCCGCTGGCGCTGCTCCCACTGGCCTGGCTGGCGGGGCGCAAGAGCCCGTGCCGCCGCGGCCCGGCCGCCGCTGCAGCGGCTGTCGCTGCCGTTCCGCTGCTGCTATTCAGCGGCGACTTCGCCCACGTCAAAGACAACGCCCGGGCCAACCGTGTGGATACCGTCCTTGGCGCCATGCTGCCGGCAGCCAGCGACCCCGCGAGCATGGTGCGGAACCTGCGGCTGCAGCCCGCCTGTCTGCAGTTCGCGGGCGACACCTGGTACACCCAGTCACGTGCGGTGCTGGAAGCGGCATGTCCACGCATCATGAATCTGCCTTTGCGTCGCATGCTGTTCGCGCTGGCCGCCGATCCGGCCGCGCTGGCCAGGATGGTGTGGCGCGCCACCGGTGAGGGCCAGGGCTTCGTGCTGAGCCATCTTGGCCAGATGCAGGGCGGCCGGTCCACCCAGGTTGCCGAGCTCGACGGCGTGACCGCGCGATCGGTCGACGAGTTGCTGCGCGCGCTCCCCCGGCCCTTGTGGCGGGTGCTCGTGCTGGGCGGGCTGGTGCTTCCGGCGCTGTTGGCCGTGTGGGCCGCCCGGCAACGCAAGGCAGGATGGCCGACCGCGTTGTGGGCCCTGGAAATTGCCGTCCTGTATGTGTTTTTCTCGTCGCTGCTCGGGGATGGCTACGTGGAGATCCATCGCCATGCGGTGCTGTGCTACAGCCTGGGCTGTTTGTCGTTGATGGCCTTGTTTGGCGCAGCCATGCATCACGTCGTCCCAGCTCCTTCTGCCAATCAGCCTTCTGGCTTCGTCCCGTGAGTCTTTTCAAATCCGCCTCCACCGTCTCGCTGCTGACCCTGGCCTCGCGCATCACCGGGCTGGTGCGCGACCTGCTCATGGCTTCGGCCTTCGGCGTCAGCGGGCTGACGGACGCCTTCAACGTCGCCTTCCGCATCCCCAACCTGCTGCGCCGGCTGTTCGGGGAGGGCGCCTTCAGCCAGGCCTTCGTGCCGGTGCTGGCCACCAGCCACGCGCGCGACGGCGAGGAGGTCACCCTCCGCCTGATCGATGCCGTGGCCACCGCGCTGCTGTGGGTGCTGGTGGCGACCTGCGTGGTGGGCGTGGCGGCGGCGCCGGCGCTGGTCTGGGCGCTGGCCAGCGGGCTGGACGATCCGAGCTTCGACGCCGCCGTGCTGATGACGCGCTGGATGTTCCCCTACATCGGCTGCATGTCGCTGGTGGCCTTCGCGGCCGGCATCCTGAACACCTGGAAGCACTTCGCCGTGCCGGCGGCCACGCCGGTGCTGCTGAACCTGTCGATGATCGCCGCCGCCTGGTGGGGCGCGCCGTGGTTCAGGAGCCTGGGCATCGAGCCGATCTACGCCATGGCCGCCGGCGTGATGCTGGGCGGCGTGCTGCAGCTGGCCGTGCAGGTGCCGGCGCTGCGCCGGCTGGGGCTGATGCCGCACATCGGCCTGACGCTGGCGCGCCTGCGCGCGGCCTGGGCCAACCCGGGCGTGCGGCAGGTGCTGCGGCTGATGCTGCCGGCGCTGCTGGGGGTGGGCGTGGCGCAGCTGTCGCTGCTGATCAACACCCAGATCGCCTCGCACCTGGCCACCGGCAGCGTGACCTGGATCTGGTACGCCGACCGCCTGATGGAGTTCCCCACCGCCTTGCTCGGCGTGGCCCTGGGCGTGGTGTTGACGCCGCAGCTCACCGCCGCGCGCGCCAGCGGCGACGACACACGCTATTCCGACATGCTCGACTGGGGTCTGCGCCTGGTGCTGCTGCTGGCCTTGCCCTGCGCGGCGGCGCTGCTGGTGTTCGGCACGCCGCTCATCGCCACGCTGTTCCACCACGGCCGCTTCGACGCGGCGGACGTGCAGCGCGTCACCGTGGCGCTGGCCGGCTATGGCGTGGGGCTGGTGGGGCTGGTGGCGATCAAGGTGCTGGCGCCGGGCTACTACGCCAGCCTGGACATCCGCACGCCGGTGAAGATCGCCATCGCCGTGCTGGTGATCACCCAGTGCTTCAACCTGCTGCTGGTGCCGCTGCTGCAGCACGCGGCGCTCACGCTGTCGATCGCGCTGGGCGCCATGGTCAATGCCGGCTGGCTGCTGGTGGGCCTGATCCGGCGCGGCAGCTACCGGCCGCGGCCCGGCTGGGCGCTGTACGGCCTGCGGGTGGCCGGCGCCACGCTGCTGATGAGCGCCTTCCTGTGGTGGGCCGGCGCGCATGTCGACTGGGTGGGCGGGCTGCACGGCTGGGCACGCGCCGGCTGGCTGGCGGCGGCGGTGGCGGGCGCGGCGGTGCTGTACTTCGGGGCCCTGCTGGCCAGCGGGCTGAAGCTGCGGGCGATGCTGCGGCGGTGAACACGGACACCTCCTGAGTCGCTGACGCGCCTCGATGCTCGCCGCCAGAGGCGGCGGTTTTTCGGCCTGTCCGGGTCTGCGCAGGCAGGCCCTAACCTCAGCCCTTCTTGCCACGCGAGGGGAGGCACCGCCTCGGGCCGGTACGAGCCCGGCCACGGTGGTTGCTGGCTTGGCCTGCTCCGCGGCCGTCGGACTCGGGAGGTGTGGATGGTGCACCGCAGCAAGAAGATGGCGCAACGCCACAGTGCGGGCGCGCCGGATTGACGCCGTGGCCGTTGCGGCCTAAAACTGGCGCATATGGCGCTGACGTTCAGGGTTCCTTCCTCGCTGGAATACTTCGGCAACCTGGTGGCGCGCGACGACGAGTTGCCGCTGCTGGAGGCCGCGGCCTGCCTGGCGCAGGACGAGTACCCCGAACTCGACGTCGAGCAGGTGCTGGCCGACGTCGACCGCCTGCTGGAGCGTGCCCGCCGCCGCGCGGCCGTGGGCGCCGAGCCGCTGGAGCGCGTGCAGGCGCTGGGCCAGTTCTTCTTCAGCGACCTGGGCTTCGGCGGCAACCTGAACGACTACTACAACCCCGACAACAGCTACCTGCACCGCGTGCTGCAGACCCGGCGCGGCATCCCCATCTCGCTGGCGCTGCTGTGGCTGGAGCTGGCGCGCGGGCTAGGGGTGGAGGCGGAGGGCATCAGCTTCCCCGGCCATTTCCTGATGCGGGTGAACCTGGACGGCGGCATGCTGGTGCTGGACCCGATGAACGGCCAGTCGCTCGGCCGCGACGACCTGCGCCTGCGCATCGAGGAATGGCAGCCGCGCCTGCCGGCCGCGCCCAACGGCGATCTGCCGCTGACGGCCTTCCTGCAGGCCTGCACGCCGCGCCAGATGCTCACGCGCATGCTGCGCAACCTGCAGGACATCCACCGCAGCCAGCACGACTGGCCGCGCCTGGTGGCCGTGCAGGACCGGCTGATCGTGCTGCTGCCCCAGGCCTGGGAGGAGTACCGCGAGCGCGGCCTGGCATTGGCCGAGCAGGGCGAGCGCCGCCGCGCCGCCGCCGACCTGGACCGCTACCTGCGCGAACGCCCGGCCGCCCAGGACCACGACGCCGTGGCGGAACGGCGGGCCTCGCTGGGCGATTGAAATTGCTCCTGATTGCGTAGCTGGCTGCGCCCGCTGCGCCTGGGCTGGAGGCTGATTTCTTTCATTTTTCTCGGTTGGAGTTGAGAACCTCCCGTCGTTCAGGCTGAGTGGTTCGAAGCCCTGTTTGGCGCACCCTCAAATTCATGCCGAGGCGTGCTGTGGAAGCTCATCGCGTGCGCGGTTCGCGCGGTGGTGATGCTCAGATTGGGTACTTCGGGTTTTTGAATGAAATCGGGGTTTTGCCCAGGTGTGGCGGGCGCAGGCAGCTATTGAAAACGTAGTGGCTTTGGAGGCGCTGCAGGCCGGGATGTGCGCCCGGCGGCGCACCTACTTTTCTTTGTGTCGCCAAAGAAAAGTAGGCAAAAGAAAGGCGACCCCACTTGCCGTGTCCCTACGCTTCGCTGCGGGCAGCCTGCGATGCTCGGGCATGGGGCGGCGCTGCGGAACTCACTGCGCGCCCCAAAGGGCGCTCCGCTCGGACAGCCGCAGCGAGTCAGAACACGAAGCATGGTCTTGCTGCGCAGCCCATGCCCGCCCCACGCCCTGCGCTTCTCGGCACGGCCAGAGGGGATGGGGGAAGAACACGGGCCATCGCTTCGCTCGGCCCCGGAGTCGTCAACAGGCTACGCGGTTAGTTCTGGCACCCCCCGAAGGCCGCGGAGCAGGCCATGCCAGCAACCGCCGTGGCCGGGGTCTCCCCGGCCACTGGCGGTGCCCCCTTGAGGGGGGTGGCGGAACAAGCCGGAGGCTGTGGAGCCTGGGGGTGTGCCTGGACTGGGGGAAGGTGCTTCAGCGACTCAGGGGGGTGGCCTGGTCAGATGGCCGCCCCGCCAATCCGCCCGCGCGCCAGGCCCGGCGCAGCTGGGTGTCGGAGGCGAAGCCGGCCAGCTCGGCGGTCTGGGTGACGCTGTGGCCGGCCTGCAGCGCGGTCTGGGCGATGCCGAGGCGGATGCTCTGCAGGTAGGCCTTCGGGCTGATGCCGGCGTGTTCGGCGAACAGGCGGGCCAGGTGCCGGGGCGAGGTGTGGGCCACGTCGGCCATGGCCGCCAGCGGCCAGGGCTGGCGCGGCGCCTGGCTGAGCGCGTCCTGCACGCGGTGCACGGCCGGGTGCAGATGGTCGCGGTGCAGCAGGAAGGGCGAGAGTTCGGCGTCGCGCGGGCCGCGGCGCAGCGGCATGACCATGGTCTGCGCCACCTGGGCGGCCAGCGCCTCGCCGCACAGCGCGGCCACGCGGTGCAGCACCAGGTCGATGCCGGTGGTCACGCCGGCGCTGCTGTAGACCGGCGGGTCGAGCACGAACACGCGGTTCGCCACCACGTCGCAGGCGGGCTCGGTGGCGGCCAGTTCTTCCAGGTGCTGGTGGTGGGTGGTGGCGTGGCGGCCGGCCAGCAGGCCGGCGTGCGCGGCCAGCACCGAGCCGGCGCACACGGCCAGCAGTTCCAGCCGGCCGGGCGCCAGCCGCTGGCCGCGCAACCAGTGCAGCAGCTCGCGCGCGCCTTCGGTGGACACGTCGATGCGGTTGCCGGGCTGGCCGACCAGCACGATCCAGGCCGGCCGCTCGTCCCACGCCGTCGGCAGCGGTGACAGCCTGGCCAGCGTGACGCCGACCGAGCTGCGCAGCGCCGGCCGGCCGGCGGCAAATTCCAGCTGAAAGCGCGGCGCCTGGCCGCGCGCCACCAGCAACTGGTTGGCGATGCGCAGCGCCTCGGCCGGGCCGGCCCAGTCCAGCGCCAGGCTGTCCTCCAGCAGCGCGAACACCACCCGGATGGGCGATGGCGGCTCAGGTGGCGTCGTCGTCATGGCTGCCTGTGCTGCCGTAGGCGCGTTCCACCCGGGCCACGCGCAGCGCGAAGCCGCTGTACCAGCGCGCGCGGCCCTGCTCGCGCGCCAGCGTGTGCTCGGCGTGGCGGCGCCAGGCGGCGATGGCCTGCTCGCTGGCCCAGTAGGAGACGGTGATGCCGAAGCCGTCCGCCCCGCGCGCGCTTTCCACGCCCAGGAAGCCCGGTTGCTGCGCCGCCAGCTCGACCATGCGCGTGGCTGTGGCTTCGTAACCGGCTTCGTCTTCCGCGCTGCGCACGGAGGAGAAGATCACCGCCCAGCATGGCCCGGGCGGCAAATCGGCAAACGGCGGGGCGAAGGGCGTGGCGGCGGGCTGGTTCATGGGCGCGATCATGCCGCAGCGGCGTCTTCTATCCAGCGATAGTCCATCTGCTGCGCCGTGGCCTCCGCGAGCGCGCGGCCGGCCAGCCGCTCGATCAGGTGCAGGCTCATGTCGATGCCGGCGCTGATGCCGGCGGAGGTGACCACCGGCCCGCGGTCCACCCAGCGCCGGCCCTCCAGCACCTGCAGCACCGGGAAGCGGGCGCGCAGTGCGGCCGCGTCTTCCCAGTGGGTGGTGACGGGGCCGTCCCGCACCACGCCGGCGGCGGCCAGCAGGAAGGCGCCGGTGCAGACCGAGGCGGTGATCTGCGCCTGCCCGGCCCGCCGTGCGATCCAGCCCAGCGTGTCGGCGCAGGACAGTGGCGCATCCACCACGCCGCCGGGCACGACCAGCCAGTCGCAGGGCGGGGCGGCGGCCAGGCTGACATCGGGCAGCACGCGCAGGCCGGCGCGGGCGCGCACGGGATCCAGGCTGCGGGCGACGCAGCTCACAGCCAGCAGCGGCGCGGCGCCGGGCCGCTGACGGGCGTGCACGCGGGCGGCGGTGGTGAAGACCTCGAACGGGCCGGCGAAATCCAGCGCCTCCATGCCGTCGAAGGCCAGGATGGCAACACGGCAGGTGGCCACGGCGCGGCTTTTCAGCGTTGCTCCGGCGGCAGGCCGTGCTGCGCGGCGACCAATGCGGCATGCGCCGCCAGGTCCACCGGGCGATGCCGGACTTCGGTCGACGCGGGCCGGGTCGCGAGGCCGACGCCCGGCACCCAGTCCCGCGCCGGCCGGATCGGCCGCGGTGTGAAGCCGCCGCCGCAGTTGGGGCAGACGTTTTGCAGCAAACCTTCGGCGCAGGCGGCGCAGAAGGTGCATTCGAAGCTGCAGATGCGGGCCTCGGTGGAGGCCGGCGGCAGCGGCGTGTTGCAGTGTTCGCAGCTGGGGCGCAGTTCGAGCATGGCGGGTCCTCAAGCGGCAACGGGTGCGCCTGCGCGGGCCAGGGCCTCGTCCACGGTGCACAGGGTGGCGAAGCGGCCGGTGAGCACGGTGGCGGTGCGGGCCACGATGTCCGCGGCGGCCAGTGGGCGGCCGTCGGGCTGCTGCATGTCCCAGGTGAGGGTGGCCTCGGGCACGAAATCCACCTGCCAGCCCAGGTCCGACGCGTGGCGGGTGGTGGTTTCGCAGCACTGCTCGGTGCGGATGCCGCTGACGATCAGCCGGCCGATGCCGTGTTGCGTGAGCCATACGTCCAGCCCGGTGCCCACCAGCGCGCTGTGGCGCGACTTGGTGAAGGTGGCGGTGGCCTCGAACGCGGCCAGCCCGGCCAGCGGCCGCACCCGGCCGCTGGCGGCGGAGAAGGGGTTGTCCGGCGTTTCCGGGCCGGCACGGTGGAAGATGCGCACCACCGGCACGCCGTGGGCGGCGGCGCCTTCGATCAGCGCGTTCTGCGCCGCCAGGTAGGCGGGCAGGTCATCCTCGGTGAAGAAGGGGCGGTGGCGAAAGGATTCCTGGACGTCGATGACCAGCAGGGCGGTGTTCATGGTGCGGCTCCGGTGAAAGGGATGCACCGAGTGTGCCGCCCGGGCGGCCCGCCGTCCGTTCGGGGCGGGACAGGTACCGATCAGATCGGGACATCATGCGCCACCGTCAATTCATGAACGAAATCGGCCTGCAGCCCTGTGGTGACCGCCGCAGGCAGCTATGAATTCGATACCGATCTGACAACCGCAGCGCCGTTTTCAGACCCAGCCCCTGGCGCCCAGCTCCTGCTTCAGGTAGGCGTAGAACAGCGGCGCGGCCACCAGCCCGGCGGGGCCGAACACGGCCTCCATGGTGAACATCACCGCCAGCAGCTCCCACACGCCGAAGCGCATGCGGTGGCCGATGACCTTGGCGTTGATGAAGTACTCGCCCTTGTGGATCACCACCAGGAACACCAGGCAGGCCAGCGCCACCGTGGGCGAGACCGACAGCCCCACCAGCGTGAGCACCAGGTTGCACATCAGGTTGCCGACGATGGGGATCAGCCCGGCCAGGAAGGTGAAGGTGATCAGCGCCGGCCGGTAGGGCAGGTGCGCGTCCCACAGCGGCAGCAGCACCAGCAGGAACACGGCGGTGAGCAGGGCGTTGAAGGCAGCGATCCAGAACTGCGCCACCACGATCTGCCGGAACACGGCGCCAAAGGCCACGGCCCGCTCGTACAGCGCGGCCGCCAGCGGCTTGAGCGCGGGCGGGTGCAGCCGCGGGCGCGTGGCCGCCAGCGCGCCGACGGCCAGCCCGATGTAGGCATGCGCCAGGCCCACCAGCCAGGCGCGGCTGGCCATCGCCAGCGAGCCGGCCTTGGTGCCCAGGTAGCCGGCGATCATGCGCTGCATCTCGGCGATGCCGTCGGGCACCAGGTCGGCGATGCCGGGCGGCAGCTTCTGCCGCAGCTCCATCACCGTGGCGGCCAGGAAGTTGAGCAGCTCGCGGTATTGCGACGGCGCGTCGATGATCATGCCGCGCGCCCGCGTCCAGGCCAGGAACAGCAGCGCCAGCGGCGCCAGCACCACCAGCACGGCGCCGATCTGCAGCGCCACGCCGGACGGCAGCCGCGGCGCCAGGCTGGTCAGGCGGCGGCCCAGGTGGCGCGTGGCCAGGAAGGCCAGGCACACGCACAGCAGGCCTGCCAGCAGGCCCGTCAGCATGACCAACAGCAGCGCGCCGGCCACCAGCAGGTAGCTCGCCCACTGGGCGCGGCGGGTCATCCAGGCGGGCGGGGGAAAGCCGCTGCCGTCGGGGTCAGCCGCCGGCGGCTCGGATGCCTGAGGTGAATCCTCGGGCGGCTGGGCCTGATCGGGCGGCACCACCGGGCGTCAGCCCACGGTCACGGCCGCGCCGTCGCCGCGCGGGGCGATGCGGCCGATCTCCGCCACCGTCTCGCCGGCGGCACGCAGCGTGGCGGCGCAGGCGGCGGCCTCGGCCGGCGCCAGCACCAGCACCATGCCGATGCCGTTGTTGAACGTGCGGTTCATCTCTATGTCGTCGATGCCGGCGGTGCGCTGCAGCCAGGCGAACAGCTCGGTCTGCGGCCAGCTGCCCTTGACCAGGTGCGCGGCCAGGTGCTCGGGCAGCACGCGCGGGATGTTCTCCAGCAGGCCGCCGCCGGTGATGTGGGCCAGCGCTTTGATGCCGCCGTACGAGGCGGCAGCCGCCGAGTTCGGGTGCGCAGCCAGCGCCGCCAGCACGCTCTTGACGTAGATCCGGGTGGGCGCCATCACGGCCTGGCGGAACGGCTGGCCGTCCAGTGTGGCCGGCAGCTGGCCAGCAGCGCGCTCGAGGCACTTGCGCACCAGGCTGAAGCCGTTGCTGTGCACGCCGCTGGACGCCAGGCCCAGCACCACGTCGCCTTCGGCCACGTCGCGGCCGGTGAGAATCTTGGCTTTCTCCACCGCGCCGACGCAGAAGCCCGCCAGGTCGTACTCGCCGGCCGGGTACATGCCAGGCATCTCGGCTGTTTCGCCGCCGATCAGCGCGCAGCCGGCCAGCTCGCAACCCCTGGCAATGCCCTGCACCACGCTGGCGGCGGTGTCGACGTCGAGCTTGCCGCAGGCGAAATAGTCCAGAAAGAACAGCGGCTCGGCGCCCTGCACCAGCACGTCGTTCACGCTCATGGCGACCAGATCGATCCCCACGGTGTCGTGAATGCCCCACTCGAACGCCAGCTTGAGCTTGGTGCCCACGCCGTCGGTGCCGGACACCAGCACCGGCTCCTTGTAGCGCTTGGGCACCTCGAACAGCGCGCCGAAGCCGCCGATGCCGCCCAGCACGCCCTCGCGCAAGGTCTTCTTGGCAAAGGGCTTGATGCGCTCGACCAGCGCGTCGCCGGCGTCGATGTCGACGCCGGCGTCCTTGTAGGACAGGGGGGTGTTGGGGGCTTGGGTCATGGGGTTGGGGGCTGCCGGCACGCTCTGGCGCATAGAATTTGCTTCAATTTTAGGGGCTCGCCCGCCGGGCCCCGCGTGACATGCCTCCATCCAGCCCCTTGCCGTCCCATGCCCGGGTGCCAGCGCGCGCCGCGGCGGGGGCGCGCCGCGCCCTGCCATGAAGCAGATCGCGCTGGACATCGGCCTGGCACCCGAGCCCACGCTGGAGAGCTTCTTCCCCGGCGGCAACGCCGAGGCGCTCGCCCACCTGCGCCTGTGGGCTGGCGGCGCGGCGGCGCGTTCGCCGGTGCCGCTGTACCTGTGGGGCGAATCCGGCAGCGGCAAGACGCACCTGCTGCGCGCCGCCCGCCAGGCGCTGGAGCGCGCTGGCGGCCAGGTCGGCTGGCTGGGGCCGCAGTCGCCGCCGCAGGCCGCCTTCCAGCCGCACTGGGACGCCGTGATGTTCGACGACGTGCACCTGTTCAACGCCGAGCAGCAGCACACCGCGTTCAACTGGTTCGTCAACGCCGTCTCGCCGCCGCAGGGCGCGCCGCGCGGCGTGCTGGCCGCCGGCCGCCTGCCGCCGGCCGACCTGCCGCTGCGCGAAGACCTGCGCACCCGCCTGGGCTGGGGCCATGTGTTCGAATTGCAGGTGCCGACCGAGGCCGAGCGCCGCGCCGTGCTGCGCCGCGCGGCCGACGCACGCGGCCTGTTCCTGCCCGACGAGGTGATGGATTTCATCCTGGCACGCTTCTCGCGCGACCTGGGCAACCTGATCGCGCTGCTCGACCGGCTGGACGCCTACGCCCTGCAGACCAAGCGCGCGGTGACCATCCCGCTGCTCAAGGAAATGCTTCAGGATTCATAGCTGCCTGCGCCCGCCCTGCAAGGGATGCAGGCCGATTTGTTCATGAAAATCGCACTGTTCGATCTCGACCACACACTGCTTCCGCTGGATTCCGACCACGCCTGGGGGGAGTTCACCACCCGCATCGGCTGGACCGACGCCGGCGACTTCCAGCGCCGCAACGACGCCTTCTACGCCCAGTACCAGGCCGGCACGCTGGACATCCACGACTACGTGCGCTTTGCCACCGCCGCCACCCGCGCGGCCGGCCCGCAGGCGGCGGCCGAGGCGCAGGCGCGCTTCATGCGCGAGGTGATCGCCCCGGCCATCCGGCCGCAGGCGCGCGCGCTGATCGAATCGCACCGCGCCGCGGGCGACCAGCTGGCCATCGTCACCGCCACCAACGAGTTCGTCACCCGCCCGATCGCCGAGGCGCTGGGCGTGCCGGAGCTGATCGCCGTGCGGCTGGCGCGCGACGCCGGCGGCTGGATCACCGGCGAGATCGAGGGCACGCCCTCGTTCCGCGAAGGCAAGGTGGTGCGCGTGGGCGAATGGCTGGCCGGGCGTGGCCTGGGCTGGGCCAACGCCGACATGGCCTTCTATTCCGATTCCCCCAACGACCTGCCGCTGCTGGACAAGGTGCAGCGGCCCGTGGCCACCAACCCGGGGCCGGCGCTGCGCCGCATCGCCGTGCAGCGCGGCTGGCCCATCCTGGAACTGTTTTCTAATCCCACCCCATGATCAAGCAATTCATCGGCAAGCTGCTGGGCAAGCCCGGCACTTCGGGCAAGCAGCGCTTCGGCAAGCGCGTGGAAGTGGGGCCCGAGGTGCACCGCATCGACCTGGCGCTGGTCGATCCGCGCGCCATCAACGTGGTGGCCACGCTCAAGCAGGCGGGGTATGAGGCCTACATCGTCGGCGGCGCGGTGCGCGACCTGCTGCTGGGCCTCAAGCCCAAGGATTTCGACGTCGCCACCAACGCCACGCCGGAGCAGGTGAAGGGGCTGTTCCGGCGCGCCTTCATCATCGGCCGGCGCTTCCGCATCGTGCACGTGGTGCACGGGCGCGGGCGCGAGCACGAGGTGATCGAGGTCTCCACCTTCCGCGCCTACCTCGACAGCGCCGCCGCCGAGCAGGTGAGCGGCAACGAGCGCACCAGCAAGGCCCAGCTGGCCGGCATGACGCACGCCGTGGACGCCAGCGGCCGCGTGCTGCGCGACAACGTCTGGGGCCCGCAGAACGAGGACGCCGCGCGGCGCGACTTCACCATCAACGCCATGTACTACGACCCGCAGACGCAGGTGGTGGTCGATTACCACGGCGGCATCGGCGACGCGCAGAAAAAGCGCCTGCGCATGATTGGCGACGCCCCCGCCCGCTACCGCGAGGACCCGGTGCGCATCCTGCGGGCGGTGCGCTTCGCGGCCAAGCTGGCGCCGCTGGGCTTCAGGCTGGAACCCAAGACCGGCAAGCCGCTGGTCGAGCTGCGCGGGCTGCTGGCCGACGTGCCGCAGAGCCGCATGTTCGACGAGATGCTGAAGCTGCTGCAGACCGGGCACGCGCTCTCCAGCGTGGAGCAGCTCAAGGGCCTGGGCCTGGCCAGGGGCGTGTACCCGCTGCTCGACCTGGCGGTGGAGCGCGCGCAGGACCCGTTCGTGCGCTCGGCGCTGCAGGACACCGACCGCCGCGTGGGCGAGGGCAAGCCGGTGGCGCCCTCGTTCCTGCTGGCGGCCGTGCTGTGGCAGGACGTGCGCGACGGTTGGGCGCGCCGCCAGCAGGCCGGCGAGCACCCGTTCCCGGCGCTGCAGGCGGCCATCGACGAGGTGTTCGACGCCCGCATCGGCGATGTCTCCGGTCGCGGCAAGCTGGGCGCCGACATGCGCGAGATCTGGATGATGCAGCCGCGCTTCGAGAAGCGCGCCGGCTCCAGCCCGTTCGGCCTGGTCGAGCAGCCGCGCTTCCGGGCCGGCTTCGACTTCCTGCGCCTGCGCGCCGACGTGGGCGAGGCGCCCGAGGCGCTGGCCGACTGGTGGCAGGAGTTCAGCCTGGCCAGCCAGGCCGCGCGCGAAGACCTGGTGGAACAGGTGCGGCAGGAGAAGAAAACCCAGCCGCGCGTGCGCCGCGCGCCCCGCCCGGCGGACGCACCCGCGCCCACCGGCAAGCCGCCCGCGCAGGCCGCCACGAGCGAGGCGGGCGCAGACGCTGCCGAGGGTGCCGAAGCCCCGCCGGCCCGCAAGCGCCGCCGCCGGCGCCGCAAGCCGGGCAGTGGCGCCGGCGCCACGGGAGCGGAGGGCGGCGGCGAGGGTTGAGCCGAGCCTCCATCCAGCCCTCTTCGACGCGGCCATCCCATGCAGTCCCCGGCCACCGCCCCCGAACGCCCAGAAGTCACGGCCTACGTGGGCCTGGGCGCCAACCTGGGCGACGCCGCGCAGGGCGTGCGGCAGGCCATCGGCGCGCTGGCGGCGCTGCCGCACAGCCGGCTGCTGGCCGCGTCCAGCCTGTACGGCAGCGCGCCGCACCAGGCCGAGGGGCCGGATTTCGTCAACGCAGTGGTGGCGCTGGCCACGCGGCTGACGGCGCCGGCGCTGCTGGCGGAGCTGCAGCGCATCGAAGCGGCGGCGGGCCGCGAGCGGCCGTTTCGGCACGCGCCGCGTACGCTCGATCTGGATCTGCTGCGCTACGGCAGCGCCACCGTGCAAAGCCCGGCGCTCACGCTGCCGCACCCGCGCATGATGGAGCGCGCCTTCGTGCTGGTGCCGCTGGCCGAGATCGCGCCTCAGCTCGTGCCGCCCGCGGCGCTGGCCGCCGTGGCCGGTCAGCCGGTGCGGCGGCTGGATCGGGTTTCATGAATGTTTTTGGCCTCCAGCCCAATATTGACAGGCGCAGGAAGCTATGAAAATTGTAGTCATCCAGGGAAGACCATGAACCTCACTTCGCTCCCGATTCCGCTCCAGACCGCCTTGCTGCTGGTGTGCAGCAACGTGTTCATGACCTTCGCCTGGTACGGGCACCTGAAGAACCTCGGTTCCTCGCCCTGGTACGTGGCGGCGCTGGTGAGCTGGGGCATCGCGCTGTTCGAATACCTGTTCCAGGTGCCGGCCAACCGCATCGGCGCGCAGCAGCTCAGCCTGGGGCAGCTGAAGATCATGCAGGAGGTGATCACGCTGTCGGTGTTCGTGCCCTTCGCCGTGTTCTACATGAAGCAGCCGCCGCGGCTGGACTTCCTGTGGGCCGGGCTGTGCATGATGGGCGCGGTGTACTTCGTGTTCCGCGGCAACTGAGTTGGTCTGGTCCCACAGCCGTCGGAAGGCGGGGTGGGGCGAGGCGGTAAACTTGCGCCAGTCATCGAACCGTCACCGGCGGTTCATGCGTTTGTCATCATTCCCGGAGCGCCCCGATGCTGTTTGCCAAGCTGTTGCCCAAGGAGGGCAATTTTTTTGAGCTCTTCAACCAGCATGGGCAGCAGATCGTGGCCGCCGCGCGCGCCTTCGGTCGCATGATCGAGCACTACGGCGACACGACCTTGCGCGAGCAGCACGCTGGCGAGGTGGACGCCGCCGAGCGCGCCGCCGACCGCGTGACGCACGAGGTCAACCGCCTCATCCACACCACCTTCATCACCCCGATCGACCGCGAGCAGATCCACCAGCTCATCAACCTGATGGACGACGTGGCGGATCTGCTGCAGGACGCGGCCGAGACCATGCACCTGTACGACGTGCGCCGCATGACGCCGGAGATCACGCAGCTGGCCGATCTGTCCATGCGCTGCTGTGAGCGCGTGGCGCACGCGGTGAGTCTGCTGGGCGGCATCGCCCAACCGAGCGGCGCCGAGGCCGCGCTCAAGACCTGCGAGGAGATCGACAAGCTCGAATCCGACGCCGACCGCGTGATGCGCGCAGCCATGAGCAAGCTGTTCCGCCAGGAATCCGACGTGCGCGAGCTGATCAAGCTCAAGGCCATCTACGAGCTGCTGGAAACCATCACCGACAAGTGCGAGGACGTGGCCAACCAGATCGAAGGCATCGTGCTCGAGAACTCATGAGCCGGCCGCACCGTCTTTCATCGCACGCCGGGCGCGCCGCCGCTCCGCGCTTCTTCTAGACCCACCGCACCCTCATGGAAATCGCGCAAGCAGCCCTCTGGGTCGTCGTGATGCTGGTAGCGCTGGCCGTGCTGTTCGACTTCATGAACGGCTTTCACGATGCGGCCAACTCCATCGCCACCGTGGTGTCCACCGGCGTGCTCAAGCCGACGCAGGCGGTGGTCTTCGCGGCCTTCTTCAACGTGGTGGCGTACTTCGTGTTCCACCTCTCGGTGGCAGCCACGGTGGGCAAGGGCATCGTGCAGCCCGGCGTGGTGGACGTGAACGTGGTGTTCGGCGCGCTGGCCGGGGCCATCACCTGGAACGTGGTCACCTGGTACTACGGCATTCCCAGCAGCTCGTCGCACGCGCTGATCGGCGGCATCGTGGGCGCGGCGCTGGCCAAGGCCGGCTGGAGCGTGCTGATCGCCGGCGGCATCCTGAAGACGGTGCTGTTCATCTTCGTCTCGCCGCTGCTGGGCTTTCTGCTGGGCTCGCTGATGATGGTGCTGGTGGCCTGGGTGTTCCGCCGCACCGGCCCGCGCAAGGTGGACAAGTGGTTCCGCCGCCTGCAGCTGCTTTCGGCCGGCGCCTACAGCCTGGGCCACGGCGGCAACGACGCGCAGAAGACCATCGGCATCATCTGGATGCTGCTGATCGCCACCGGCCACGCCGCCGCCAGCGACGCCGCGCCGCCCCTGTGGACCATCGTGATCTGCTACATGGCCATCGGCCTGGGCACCATGTTCGGCGGCTGGCGCATCGTCAAGACCATGGGCCAGAAGATCACCAAGCTCAAGCCGGTGGGCGGTTTCTGCGCCGAGACCGGTGGTGCCCTGACGCTGTTCCTGGCCACGGCGCTGGGCATCCCGGTATCCACCACCCACACCATCACGGGCGCCATCGTCGGCGTCGGTTCCACCCAGCGCGCCGCGGCCGTGCGCTGGGGCGTGGCGGGCAACATCATCTGGGCCTGGGCGCTGACCATTCCGGCCAGCGCGCTGGTGGCGGCGCTGGCCTACTGGGTCAGCCGCGTGCTGTTCTGATCGATCCTGATTTGATAGCTGGCTGCGCCCGCCAGCAGCGGGCTGGAGGCCGATTCGGCTAAAAAACGCGCCGCTGAACTGGTTCTGCACCGTCGGCCTGATGCCCAACGGCCACATCTCAAACCGGGTCTGCGCGCGCACTGCGCAGTGCCACCTGGCCGGCTACTGGGAAATCTTCCGCGCCTCTTCCACCTGGTATTCGAAGTAGTGCTGGAAGCTGAACGCCAGGCTGGCCATCAGGATGGCGGTGCCGACCATCAGCGACACGGCGATGCCGATCACCGTGAACCAGTTGGTCTGGCCGGGGGCGGCGTCGGCGGGCGCCTGGGGGTTGTAGCGCGCGTTCCACTTTTCGGGCGTCATCAGCCCGTAGACGATGGCCGTGAGTGCGCAGGCAGCGATGGTGAAGCCCAGCAGCGGGATCAGCACCCAGCTCCATTGGTCGTCGATGCCGTAGTCGAGGATGCGCTGGACGCCGTACAGGCCGAACGCGGTGGGAATGGGCAGCAACCAGCCAAGCAGGTCGCCGAAGCCCTTCAGGTAGAAGCGGTGCAGGCCCAGCGGGCCGCCGAAGAAGGTGAGCCAGACGGTGAGGGTCTTGTTTTTCATGGGTTCGCGGGCAGGGTGGAGGCGCCGGCGCCGAGGGCTTTTTCCATCAGCACGATGTCCAGCCAGCGGTTGAACTTGAAGCCGCAGGCGCCAATGGTGCCCACGTGGTCGAAGCCAGTGGCACGGTGCAGGCCGACGGAGCCGGTGTTGCCCGAGTCGCCGATCACGGCGATCAGCTTGCGCACGCCGGCCCGCTGGGCGGCGGCGCACAGCTCGGCCAGCAGCACGCGGCCCAGGCCGCGGCCCTGGGCCTCGGGCGCCAGGTAGATCGAGTCCTCGGCCGAGAAGCGGTAGGCCGGCCGCGGCTTGAACCAGTTGCAGTACGCGTAGCCGAGCACGGTGCTGCCTTCCACGGCCACTAGCCAGGGCAGGCCGCGGCCCAGCACCTCGGCGCGGCGCTGAGCCATGTCGGCGGCGCTGGGCGGGTCGATCTCGAAGGTGCCGGTGCCGTGCAGCACGTGGTGGGCGTAGATGGCGGCGATGGCGGGCACGTCGGCCTCGGTGCTGGGGCGGATCAGCGGCATGGCGGGTGGGTGATGGAAAGGGCGCCGGGCAGGACCGCGGGGCGGGCCGGCAAAGACGTCGAAAGGCCCGATTGTGCCCAATGCCGGCGCCGGGCAGGCGGCGCCCGGTATGCGGGGCTGTCGGGAGGCTGGCGCCGGCGCCGCGCAACCGGTTATAATCAAAGGCTTTTCGGTGTGTCGCTGGCCGGGTGGCCATGTCGCGTGTCTCAGCACCGGAGGAACCCGCTGCCGTTTCGCTTGCAGCCCAGGGCTTGAAGCCAGGGCGCGGAGGAGGGCAGTGGTCTTACCACCCACAGGATCCAAAAAATGGTCGTGATTCGTCTTTCCCGTGGCGGCGCCAAGGCCCGTCCGTTCTACAACATCGTCGTTGCCGACAAGCGCGTGCGCCGTGATGGCCGCTTCATCGAGCGCATCGGTTTCTACAACCCCGGCGCGGTCGAGGGTGAAGAGGGCCTGCGCATTGCGCATGACCGCCTGGCCTACTGGAAGAGCGTGGGCGCGCAGACGTCGCCCACGGTGGACCGTCTGGCCAAGCAAGCTCCGGCTCCCGCCGCCGCCTGATGGCTTGATGCTGCCCGGGCCTGAACCGGCCGAATTGCCACCCGACGCGGTGGAAGTCGGCCGCATCATTGACGCCTGGGGCATCAAGGGCTGGTTCAAGATCCAGCCCTACAGCGCCTCCCCGGAGGCGCTTTTTTCTTCCCGCCGCTGGTTCATCCAGCCGTCCGAGCGCGGCGCTCGGCGCTTCGAGGGCACGCTCCGGCTGGCCATCCGCGAGGCGCGCGAGCATGGTGACGCGGTGGTGGCCACCTCGCCCGACGTGCCCGACCGCAACGCCGCCGAGCAACTCAAGGGCGCCCACATCTTCATCGCGCGCTCCTCCTTTCCCACGCCGGCCGAAGGCGAGTTCTACTGGGTCGACCTGATCGGCCTGGCGGTCGTCAACCGCGAAGGCGTGGCGCTGGGCCAAGTGAAGGATCTGCTCTCCAACGGCCCACAGGACGTGCTGGTGGTGAGCGATGACAGCCAGGGCCCCAAGCCCGTCGAGCGCCTGATTCCCTTTGTCGATGCCTACGTGGACGGTGTGGACATGGAAGCCCGTCGCATCACGGTGGACTGGCAGCCTGATTACTGACCCGGCCAGTGAGTTCGCCGGGCGGCAACGCCCGCCCCGGACTGGCGCCAGGCTTCGACAGGCTCAGCCCGAACGGTTGGACAAGAGCAAGGCTCGTTTCACTGCGGGTGACCGGTTCTTACAGCGCCGGACACAGGAGAGGTGCCCGCAAATAAGCTCTACGAGGGCGTCTTCAGGCGGTCGCGGAGCAGGCCATTCCAGCGACCGTCGTGGCCAGGCTTGTACCGGCCAGTGGCGGAGTCCTCCCTCACGAAGCAAGAGGGGGAAGGCGCGCCAGCGACTCAGGGGGTGCCTTATTTCGGTGAAACCTGCACAAAGATCTCGCCCTGCTTGACCATGCCCAGGTCTGTGCGGGCTTTCTCTTCCACCGTGGCCAGGCCGGTTTTCAGATCGGTGACCTCGTTCTGGAGCTGGTCGATGGCCTGCTGGGTGCGCACATTGGCGGCCTTCTGCTCGTCCAGCTTGCGTTGCAGCACGGCCACGTTGGGCACGCTGCCCCGGCCGAACCAGAGCTGGCCGTGCAGCACCACCAGGATCAGCAGCAAAACCGCCGGAATGAATCGTTGGCTCATGCCTGGAGGTGCTTGGGGCGCTTGTGGATCAAGGGTGGCGTGCTATCTTTTCAGTATAACGCAGCCACCCTTGGTATCCAACCCCCGCGCCCCGGGGGCCTTCAGCGCAGGTTGTAGAAGGCGTCGCGGCCGGGGTATTGCGCCATGTCGCCCAGGTCTTCCTCGATGCGCAGCAGCTGGTTGTACTTGGCCATGCGGTCCGAGCGGCTCAGGCTGCCGGTCTTGATCTGGCCGGCGTTGGTGCCCACGGCGATGTCGGCGATGGTGCTGTCCTCCGTCTCGCCCGAGCGGTGGCTGATCACGGCGGTGTAGCCGGCGCGCTTGGCCATCTCGATGGCCTGGAAGGTCTCGGTCAGGGTGCCGATCTGGTTGATCTTGATGAGGATCGAGTTGGCGATGTGCTTGTCGATGCCTTCCTTCAGGATCTTGGTGTTGGTGACGAACAGGTCGTCGCCCACCAGCTGGACCTTCTGGCCCAGCTTCTCGGTCAGCAGCTTCCATCCGTCCCAGTCGCCCTCGGCCATGCCGTCCTCGACGCTGATGATGGGGTACTTGTCGACCCAGGTGGCCAGCATGTCGGCCCATTGCTCGGGCGACAGCTGCACGCCGCCTTCGCCCTCCAGCACGTACATGCCGTCCTTGTAGAACTCGCTGGAAGCACAGTCCAGCCCCAGCACGATGTCCTGGCCGGCGGTGTAGCCGGCATCGGCGATGGCCTGCAGGATGAGCTGGATGGCGGCCTCGTGGTTCTCGACGTTGGGGGCGAAGCCGCCTTCGTCGCCCACGGCCACGCTCATGCCCTTGTCGTGGATGATCTTCTTGAGCGCGTGGAACACCTCGGCGCCGTAGCGCAGCGCTTCGCGGAAGCTGGGCGCGCCCACCGGGATGATCATGAACTCCTGCAGGTCCAGGTTGTTGTTGGCGTGGGCGCCGCCGTTGATGACGTTCATCATCGGCACCGGCAGCTGGCAGCCGTTCATGCCGCCGAAGTAGCGGTACAGCGGGAGGCCGGATTCCTCGGCCGCCGCGCGCGCCACGGCCATGCTGACGGCCAGCATGGCGTTGGCGCCCAGGCGGCTCTTGTTCTCGGTGCCGTCCAGGTCGATCAGGGTCTTGTCGAGAAAGGCCTGCTCGGTGGCGTCCAGGCCCAGCACGGCTTCGGAGATTTCGGTGTTGATGTGCTCCACCGCCTTCAGCACGCCCTTGCCCAGGTAGCGGCTCTTGTCGCCGTCGCGCAGCTCGATCGCCTCGCGCGAGCCGGTGGAGGCACCGCTGGGCACGGCCGCGCGGCCCATCACGCCGCTTTCCAGCAGCACGTCGCATTCGACGGTGGGGTTGCCGCGGCTGTCGAGGATCTCGCGGCCGACGATGTCAACGATGGCACTCATGGTTCACTTCCTTAGAGTCGATGAATATTGAACAAAAAGGCCTGCAGCCCTTGTATGACGGGCGTAAACAGCTATCAAATTTATAGTAATGGCCAATCCGGCTCAGACACCTTCCACGGCCACGATGCGCATGATCGCGGCGCCCTCGCGCGCCTTGCGCGCCCGGAGGTACTCTGCCGAGTGGTAGAACGCCTTGGCGGCCTCGAAACTGGGAAACCTGGCGATCACCACGCGCTCGGGTTGCCAGTCACCCTCCATCACCTCCGTCTGGCCGCCGCGCACGCAGATTTCGGCGTTGTGGGCCTGGAAGGCTGCCGTGGACCACTTCTTGTAGTCCTCGTATTGCTCAGGATTGGTGACGCTGACGTTGGCAACGATGTAGCCACTGGGCATGGCGGATGACTCCTTGTCAGGCGAGGAAATCGTTTTCGAGAAAAGGCTGGCGCTTGGTGACCTGATCGAGTGCCACCAAGGTTTCGAGCAGGGCGCGCATGTGCCTGAGCGGCACGGCGTTGGGTCCGTCGGACAGTGCCTTGGCCGGGTCCGGGTGGGTTTCCATGAAAAGGCCCGCCACGCCCACCGCCACCGCGGCGCGCGCCAGCACGGGCACCATCTCGCGCTGACCACCGCTGCTGGTGCCCTGGCCGCCAGGCAGCTGCACGGAGTGCGTGGCGTCGAACACCACCGGCGCGCCGGTTTCGCGCATGATGGCCAGGCTGCGCATGTCGCTTACCAGGTTGTTGTAGCCAAAGCTGGCGCCGCGCTCGCAGGCCATGAAGTTGTCGGTCGGCAGGCCTTTCTCAGCCGCTGCCGCACGTGCCTTGTCGATCACGTTCTTCATGTCGTGCGGCGCGAGGAACTGGCCCTTCTTGATGTTCACCGGCTTGCCCGACTGCGCCACGGCGCGGATGAAATCGGTCTGCCGGCACAAGAAGGCAGGGGTCTGCAGCACGTCCACCACCTGGGCGACGGCAGGGATCTCGGCTTCGGAGTGCACGTCGGTCAGCACCGGCACGCCCAGCTCCTTCTTCACCTTGGCGAGGATGTCCAGCCCGGCGCTCATGCCCGGGCCGCGAAAGCTGGTGCCCGACGAGCGGTTGGCCTTGTCGTAGCTGCTCTTGAAGATGAACGGGATGCCCAGGCTGGCGGTGATGTCCCTGAGCTGGCCCGCCACATCCATCTGCAGCTGCTCGCTCTCGACAACGCAGGGGCCGGCGATCAGGAAGAACGGCTGGCTCAGGCCGATGTCGAATCCGCAGAGCTTCACTTCACCGCCTTCAGTGTCTTGGCGCCTTCCTGGCCGGCGCGGGCGCCGTGGTGCTCCAGCGCGGCCCTGATGAAGGCGTTGAACAACGGATGGCCGTCCCACGGCGTGCTTTTGAACTCGGGGTGGAACTGCACGCCGATGAACCAGGGGTGCGCGGATTGCGGCAGTTCGACGATCTCGGTCAGGTGTTCACGCTGCGTCAGGGCGGAGATCACCAGGCCTGCGTCGCGCAGCTTGTCGAGGTAATGGACGTTGGCTTCGTAGCGGTGGCGGTGCCGCTCGGTCACCACGTCGCCGTAGATCTGGTGCGCCAGCGTGCCGGGCTGCACGTCGGAGCTTTGCGCGCCCAGGCGCATGGTGCCGCCAAGATCGGACTTTTCGGTGCGCTTCTGGATGCTGCCGTCCTTGTCCTGCCATTCGGTGATCAGGGCGATGACAGGGTGGGGCGTGTCCGGGTCGAATTCGGTGCTGTTGGCGTTGGCGAGGCCGGCGACGTCGCGCGCGTACTCGATGGTGGCTACCTGCATGCCCAGGCAGATGCCCAGATAGGGCACCTTGTGCTCGCGGGCGTAGCGGGCAGTGGCGATCTTGCCTTCGATGCCGCGCGATCCGAACCCGCCCGGCACCAGGATGGCGTCGTATTTGGCGAGCTGCGCAACGTTGGCGGGCGTGATGGTTTCCGAATCGATGTGGTCGATGGTCACGCGCGCATGGTTGTGCATGCCGGCATGGCGCAGCGCCTCGTTGACGGACTTGTAGCTGTCGGTCAGGTCCACGTACTTGCCGACCATGGCGATGGTCACCGCGCCTTGCGGGTGCTCGACTTCGTGCACCAGCGCGTCCCAGCGCTTGAGGTTGGCCGGCGGCGTGTTCAGGCGCAGCTTGTCGCAGATCAGGCCGTCGAGGCCCTGCTCGTGCAGCATGCGCGGCACCTTGTAGATGCTGTCCACGTCCCACATGCTGATCACGCCCCATTCGGCCACGTTGGTGAACAGGCTGATCTTCTCGCGCTCCTCGTCCGGAATCGGCCGGTCGGCGCGGCAGAGCAGGGCGTCGGGCTGGATGCCGATCTCGCGCAGCTTCTGCACCGTGTGCTGGGTGGGTTTGGTCTTGAGTTCGCCCGCGGCGGCGATCCACGGCAGGTAGGTCAGGTGCACGAAGGCGCTCTGGTTGGCGCCGAGCTTGAGGCTGAGCTGGCGCACCGCCTCCAGGAAGGGCAGCGATTCGATGTCGCCGACGGTGCCGCCGATCTCGACGATGGCCACATCCACCGCGCCGGCGGTGCCAAAGCCGGCGCCGCGCTTGATGAAATCCTGGATTTCGTTGGTGACGTGCGGGATCACCTGCACGGTCTTGCCCAGGTAGTCGCCGCGGCGCTCTTTCTCGAGCACGCTCTTGTAGATCTGGCCCGTGGTGAAGTTGTTGGTGCGCTTCATCCGGGTGGTGATGAAGCGCTCGTAATGGCCCAGGTCCAGGTCGGTTTCGGCGCCGTCGTCGGTGACGAAGACCTCGCCGTGCTGGAAGGGACTCATGGTGCCCGGATCCACGTTCAGGTAGGGATCCAGCTTGATGAGGGTGACTTTGAGGCCGCGCGATTCGAGGATCGCGGCCAGGGAGGCCGAGGCGATTCCCTTGCCCAGGGAAGACACCACACCGCCGGTGACGAAGACGAATTTGGTCATGTCAGGACGAAGGCCCGCGCCTTCGCTCGGTGGGAAAGGCGGATTATAGAAGCCCGGCCTCTGCTACATTGCCCGCCATGAACGCTGATGACCTCGTGGGCGAGCTCGCCGGCCGCCACATCGTGCTCGGTCTGTCGGGCGGCGCGGCCTGCTTCAAGGCCGCCGAATTCTGCCGTGCGCTCCAGCGCGCCGGCGCCACGGTGCAGGTGGTGATGACCGAGGCAGCCTGCCAGTTCATCACGCCCGTGGCCATGCAGGCGCTCTCGGGCCGGCCGGTCTACACCTCGCAGTGGGATGCGCGGCCGGGCAACAACATGGCGCACATCAACCTGAGCCGCGAGGCCGATGCCATCGTGGTGGCACCGGCCAGCGCCGACTTCATCGCCCAGCTGGCGCAGGGGCGCGCCAGCGAGTTGCTGCCGCTGATGTGCCTGGCACGGCCGGCGGAGCGGGTGCCCTTGCTGCTGGCGCCGGCCATGAACCGCGAGATGTGGGCGCACCCGGCCACCCAGCGGAACGTGGCCCAGGTGCAGGAGGATGGCGCCACGGTGCTGGGTGTGGCGCATGGCGATCAGGCGTGCGGCGAGTTCGGCGATGGCCGCATGCTGGAAGCGGACGAACTGGTGGAGGAGGTGATCGCCTTCTTCACGCCCAAGTCGCTGCTGGGCCAGCGCGTGCTGGTGACGGCCGGCCCGACCTTCGAGGCCATCGACCCGGTGCGCGGCATCACCAACCATTCGAGCGGCAAGATGGGCTTTGCCATCGCGCGCGCGGCGCAGGAGGCGGGCGCGCAGGTCACGCTGGTCGCCGGCCCGGTGCATCTGGCGACGCCACGCGGGGTCAACCGCATCGACGTGGTGTCAGCCCGGGAAATGCATGAAGTCACTGTGGAATCGGCGCAGGCAGCTCATGTTTTCATAGCGACCGCCGCCGTCGCCGACTGGCGCCCGGCGGTAGAGGCCGAGCACAAAATCAAGAAGGACGGCAGCGGCGCCGTGCCCGAACTGGCCTTTGTGGAGAACCCGGACATCCTGTCCGAGGTGGCGCACGGCCAGCGTGCCCAGGCGGGCGAGCTGTACTGCGTGGGTTTCGCGGCCGAGAGCCAGGACCTGGTGGCCAATGCGCAGGCCAAGCGCGCGCGCAAGGGCGTGCCGCTGCTGGTTGGCAACCTGGGGCCGGCCACGTTCGGCCGCGACGACAACGCGCTGGTGCTGGTGGACGACGAAGGCGTGACCGAACTGCCGCACGCCAGCAAGCGCCGCCTGGCGCAGCAGCTGGTGGCCGAGATTGCCCGACGCGTCTCCGGCGCCTCGGCCTGAGCCTGCTACGCTCGCGCGCCATGAAACTCGACGTGAAGATCCTGGACGAGCGGCTGCGCTCTCAGATGCCGGCTTACGCCACCCCTGGCAGCGCGGGACTGGATCTGCGTGCCTGCCTGGAAGAGCCGCTCACGCTGGCGCCAGGTGCCTGGCAGCTCGTGCCCACCGGCATGGCGATCCACCTGGCCGATGCCGGCTATGCGGCGCTGATCCTGCCGCGCTCGGGGCTCGGCCACAAGCACGGCATCGTGCTCGGCAACCTGGTGGGGCTGATCGACAGCGATTACCAGGGGCAGTTGATGGTCAGCGCCTGGAACCGCAGCCAGACGGTTTTCACCATCGCGCCCATGGAGCGCATCGCGCAGCTGGTGATCGTGCCGGTGGTGCAGGCCGAATTCAACCTGGTCTCCGAGTTCCCGGCCAGTGAGCGTGGCGAAGGCGGCTACGGCTCGACCGGCAAGGCCTGACGGCTTCCGTTCCGAACCGAACGCCACGGCGTAGGCATCGGCCTACAGGGGAACAGGCCGCCGGCCGCTTGGGCGGCAAGGGCGGCCATGTCCCAATGGGTGGCAGCCGTCGGACGCGTTGCGCAAGTGCCGTCCGGCGATCCGCTTCAACGATCAGGAGTCTCCATGGCACGCATCCAACGAATCGCCAGCCTGGGCGTTACCGCCGCCAGCGCAGCCTTGCTCGCCGCCTGCGTGGCGCAGCCCAACTACGGCAACGCCAATTACCCCCCGAGCTACCCGTCAGGCCAGCCGGTCTACAACAACCAGTATGCCCAGTACGGCACGGTGTCCAACGTGGAATACCTGCGGCAGGGGCAGCCGACCTCGGGCGTGGCGGGCGCCGTGGCGGGCGGCGTGGTGGGTGGCGCGCTGGGCAACCAGGTGGGTGGCGGCACCGGCAAGGCACTGGCCACCGTGGCCGGTGTGGTGGGTGGCGCGCTGATCGGGCGCGCGATCGAGCAAAACGTGGCCGGCAGCCACACGGTGGACGTCTACCGCGTGACCGTGCGCTTTGACGACGGCGGCGCCCGCAGCTTCGACTACCACCAGGCCCCCAACGTGCGCGTGGGCGACCGCGTGCGCGCGGAAGGCAACCAGCTTTACCGCTGACCCGGTTTTATCCGGTGCGGGAGGCTGACAAGAAAGGCCAACGCTCCGGGGTCCCGGTTCCGTTCCGGCGGCATAGGGCGGCGGTCAATGCAGTTGCTGGCCGCCAGGCGCCGAAGGCGTGACCCTGAAGAAGCCCGCCCCGGCGCTGCCTTGCTGCAGCTCTTCAGGGGTGGCTTCACGCACCGCGTGCACCTTGATCGCCAGCCGCAGGCTGATGCCGGCCAGCGGGTGGTTGCCGTCCAGCACCACGTGGTCGGGGTAGATGTCGGCCACGGTGTAGAGTGCGTCGCGCGGCAGGCCGGGGTTGACGCCTTCAGGCAGTGTGTGACCCTCGAAGATCATGCCTTCCTCCAGTGCCTCTGGGAACAGCTGGCGCGGTTCCAGGAACAGCATCTGGTCGTCGAAGTCGCCGAAGGCGTCGACCGGTTCCAGGTTGAGGTCGATCTCGTCGCCCGGCTGATGGCCTTGCAGCGCCTCGTCGATGCGCGGCAGCAGATCGTCGCCGCCAATCAGGAATTCGACGGGCTCGTCCAGGGTGTCCAGCGTGTCGCCCATGCTGTCCTTGAGCGTCCAGGTCAGCGCGACCACGCAGCGCGGTGTGATTTCCATAGGAGAATTGTCGCACTCTCCAATTCACGTGGCAGCCGTTTCCGAATGATCGACCCCCAGCATCCCATCGCGCTGCTTGCCGGCCTCACGCCGGCGCAATTCATGCGACGCCACTGGCAGAAGCGGCCGCTGCTGGTGCGTGGGGCGATCCCCTCGTTTGTGCCGCCAGTCGGGCGCGCTGGCCTGTTCGAGCTGGCGGGCCTCGATGGCGTGGAGTCCCGCCTGATCGAGCGCCGCGACCAGCAATGGCGTCTGCGGCGAGGCCCGCTGGGGCGGCGCGCGCTGCCGAAACTTGCCACGCCCGACTGGACCCTGCTGGTGCAGGGCGTCGACCTGCACGACGACCGCGTGCACGCGTTGATGCAGCGCTTCCGCTTCGTGCCCGATGCGCGGCTCGACGACGTGATGATCAGCTATGCCACCGACGGCGGTGGCGTCGGCCCGCATTTCGACAGCTACGACGTGTTTCTGCTGCAGGCCTTCGGCAAGCGGCGCTGGCGCATCGGACGGCAGAAGGATCTGACGCTGGTGGATGGCCTGCCGCTCAAGATCCTCGCCAACTTCGAGCCCGAGCAGGAGTATGTGCTCGAGCCGGGCGACATGCTGTACCTCCCGCCCCGCTGGGCGCACGACGGCATCGCGGAAGGGGAGTGCATCACCTATTCCATCGGCTTCCGGCAACCGGCCATGGGCGAACTGGCGCGCGAGATGCTGCAACGCCTGGCGGACGAAGCCGCCGATGAATTGCCCGAGCGTCCCTACACCGATCCGGGTCAGCTCGCCACCGCGGCGCCGGCTGCGATTCCGCCCGCGATGCAGGCGTTCGCCCGTGAGGTGCTGGATCGCGCCCTGCGGCGCGACAGCCTGCTGGACGTCTGCCTGGGCGAATGGCTGACCGAGCCCAAGCCGGATGTCTGGTTCGACGCCGGGCGGGCCGTTGGGCCCGTGGGCGCGGTGGCGCTGGACCGCCGCAGCCGCATGCTCTACGACGCCGCTCATGTGTACCTGAACGGCGAGGCCTTCCGGGCCGGCGGGCTGGACGCGCGCCTGATGCGCCGGCTGGCCGACCAGCGCCGCCTGGAAGCAGACGACGTCGCCCGCCTGGGCGATGATGCGGCAGAGTTGCTGAAACAATGGCTGGAAGCGGGGTGGTTGCATGGACGCTGAACAAGCAGGCGGACCGGTCGGGCAGGCCGGCAACGCGGCGGCAGGCACGGCCCGCATCGAGGGCCGCGAGGCTTTCCGCGAGGCCGTGCGTCAGGCCTTGCGTACTGCTGCCGAGGAGGGCTGGCGCGAGATCGTGCTCAGCGACGCGAGCTTCCTGGACTGGCCTTTGGGCGAGCCCGCAGTCATCGAAAGCCTTCAGGCCTGGGCGCGCTCAGGGCGCCACCTGCTGCTGCTGGCCAGGCAGTACGACGACCTGCAGCGCGCGCACCCGCGTTTCGTGAACTGGCGGCGCACCTGGTCACACGTGGTGGACTGCCGCGCCTGCCGGGACGCCGATCCGCTGGAGCTGCCCAGCGCCATCTGGTCGCCGCACTGGATGCTGCACCGCATCGACCCGTTTCACAGCCGCGGCGTGGCTGGCGCGGATGCGGCCCGGCGCGCCGCCCTGCGGGAATTGCTCGACGACTGGCTGGCCAAGTCCGCCACGGCGTTTCCCGCCACCACGCTGGGGTTGTGAGCAATTGCATCAAGCGTGGCGCCGAAACATCAGGGTTGTTCCGGGTTGTCAGGTGCTCCCTATAATGGCGGGTTGAGTAGGAAACGGGCTGCTTCACGGCAAAAAATAGCAGTGAAAAGGGTGGTCATTTCTCTCAACCAGGGCGTTGTTCGGCGCCATGGCTCCGGAAAAATCTCAATTCATCCTCGAGGACTTTTGACATGAACAAATCGCTCGTTCTGGCTGCGCTGATCGCCGCCGCTGCCCTGGCTGCTTGTGGCAAGAAGGAAGAGCCGGCGCCTGCTCCGGCACCTGCCGCTGAAGCGCCCGCCGCTGCCGCTGCCTCGGCTGCTGACGCTGCTGCTTCCGCCGCTGACGCCGCCAAGGACGCTGCCGGTGCTGCCGTGTCCGACGCCGCCTCCGCTGCTGGTGCCGCTGCCTCCGCCGCCGGTGCCGCCGTGGGCGCTGCCGCCGACGCTGCTGGCGCCGCCGCCAACTCCGCCGCTGCCAGCGCTGCCGACGCCGCTGGCGCCGCCGCCAACGCTGCTGCCGACGCTGCCAAGGCCGCTGCCGACGCTGCCAAGAAGTAAGCCGTTCGCGCGTCAGCGCGACTCAGGTTCAAAGCCGCCTTCGGGCGGCTTTGTCGTTTTCAGGCTGTCGTGGGCCTGTCCGCCGGATGCCCCGGCTGGCGCACGGTTGTTGGATCAGACGTCCAGCCAGTCGGCCGCGCCGAGCGGCGTGGCCACCCGCACGTCGTCCGGGCGGCAGCCCAGCGCGCCCGCCAGCGCGGCCTGGGCCAGTTCAGGCCGGTTGTTGCGCTCGCTCAGGTGCGCGGCCAGCACGGTGTGCAGCGCCGCATGGGCGAGTTGCGCCAGAGCCTGCGCCGCCTGGGCGTTGTTCAGGTGCCCGTGTTGGCCGCCGATGCGCCGGCGCAGGAACAAGGGGTAGGCTGAGCCCGCCAGCAGGTCCGGGTCGTGGTTGCACTCCAGCAGCAGCGCGTCGCAACCGGCCAGCCGCGACAGTACGTAGGGCGTGACGTGACCCAGGTCGGTCAGCACGCCCAGGTCGCGCTCACCATCGGTGCAGCGCAGCTGCAGCGGCTCGCGGGCGTCGTGCGGCACGGTGAAGGGCAGCAGTTGCAGGTCGCCCACCGCCACGGCTTCACCATCGCGTGCCGTACGCGCCGTGGCCGGGTCCAGCCGCCCTTCGGCGGCGCGCAGAGTACCCAGGCTGGCCCAGAGGGGGATGCCGTGCCGCGCCGCCAGCTCAGGGGCGCAGCCGATGTGGTCGCTGTGCTCGTGGGTGATGAACAGCGCGTCCAGCTCGGCCACCGCCACGCCGATGCGCGCCAGGCGCCGGCCGAGTTCGCGCAGGCCGAGTCCGGCATCGATCAGCACCCGCGTGCGCGTGGTGCCGCTCGATGCCTCGACGAGGGTGGCGTTGCCGGAGCTGCCGCTGGCCAGCGAGCAGAAACGCAGCATGCGGGATGCCGCGCGCCGGCCTTACTTCAGCTCGTCGGCCAGCACCTTGACGATGCGCTGCGCATCGGCGTCGGCCGTGGGGTTGCCGTTGCCGTCGAGCACGGTGACGGTGCTGGTCTGGCCCTGCGTGCTCACCTTGACCTGGTAGCGCGAGGTGGGCAGCTGCGGCGTGCCGCGCCCGAACAGCTTGCCGAAGAAGCCGGGTTCCTTCTTCTGCAGCGTGGGATCGACGTAGCGCACGAAGTACGTGCCCTGCGTGCGGTTGCGGTCTTCCACCGAGAAGCCGGTGCGGTCGAGCGCCAGGCCCACCCGGCGCCAGGCGCGGTCGAAGTCGTCGTCGATCTGCACGGCCGACTGGCCAGCCAGCTGCACCACGCGGGCCGCCGCGGGGCGTGCCTGGTTCTGCTCGGCCTGGGCAACCTGCGCCTTGGCCTGCTCCTGCGAGATGCCCAGCTTGACCATCAGGCGGCGCAGGAACTCGGCCTCCAGCTCGGGGTCGCGCGGGCGCGGCTGCCAGATGGTGGAATCCTTGCGGTTGTTGGTGTAGACCTCTTCCATCCCCTTGTGGGTGATGTAGATGTTGGTGCCGCCCTTGGCGTTGCGCTCCAGGCGCGTGCGGAACTGGTCGCGCTGGCCGGTGGAGTAGAGGCTGTCGAACACCTTGCCGATGGTGGAGCGGATGAAGTCCTGCGGGATTTTGGCGCGGTTCTCGGCCCAGTCGGTTTCCATGATGCCGACGGTGGGCTGGTCGACGGCCATCAGGAAGCCGTTGTCCAGCCAGAAGTCGCGCACCGGTCCCCAGAGCTTGTCGGCCGGGCGGTCGACGCTGAGCCAGCGCTCGTCGCCCGCGTGCTCGTAGCGCACGTCGGCGATCTGGTTGGTGGCGGTGGTGCCGGTCGAGGTGGCGGCCTGCGCGGCGGCCTGGCCGGCGGCGTAGTCGGTGGCGCTCACACCGGTGGTGGGCACCACGTAGCGCGACTGGCCGGGCAGCTGCGTGAGGTCGGGCGGGACTTCGAGCGACACGCCGCGGCCCGAGCTGCGGTAATCGATCTTGTCCGGCTCCAGCATGGAGCAGGCGCCAAGGGCCAGCAGCAGGGCGGCGCCCAGCAGGGAGAGGCAGGGACGTCGGGCGGATTTCACGTTGGCTATTCCTTGAGTCAAATCGGGCTTTTGCCCTTGAGTGGCGGGCGCAGGAAGCTAGTTTGTTTATAGCAAGCCGGCAGCCTTGAGGGCTTGCTCGACCACCGCTTCGTTGGCCTGGGCCAGGGGCGTCATGGGCAGGCGCATGGTGCCGCCGCACAGGCCCATGCGGGCCATGGCCCACTTGACCGGGATCGGGTTGGCTTCCACGAACAGGTGCTTGTGCACCGGCATCAGCTTGAACTGGATTTCCATGGCCTTGTCGCGCTGGCCGGCCACGGCCGCCATGCACAGCTCGTGCATCAGGCGCGGCGCCACATTGGCGGTGACGCTGATGTTGCCCTGGCCGCCGCAGAGCATCAGCGCCACGGCGGTGGGGTCGTCGCCGGAATACACGGCGAAGCCCTTGGGCACGTCGCGGATCAGCCACTGCGCGCGCTCGATGTTGCCGGTGGCTTCCTTGATGCCGACGATGCCCGGCACCTGCGCCAGGCGCAGCACGGTGTCGTGCAGCATGTCGCCGACGGTGCGGCCGGGCACGTTGTAGAGCACCATCGGCAGGTCGTCCACCGCCTCGGCGATGGCCTTGAAGTGGCGGTACTGGCCTTCCTGCGTGGGCTTGTTGTAGTAGGGCACCACCTGCAGCTGGCAATCGGCGCCCACCTTCTTGGCGTAACGCGCCAGCTCGATGGCCTCGGCGGTGGAGTTGGCGCCGCAGCCGGCCATGATGGGCACCCGGCCCTTGGCCTGCTCCACCGAGACGCGGATGATCTCCTGGTGTTCCTCGACATCCACCGTGGGCGATTCGCCGGTGGTGCCGACCACACCGATGCAGTCGGTGCCCTCCTGGATGTGCCAGTCGATGAGCTTGCGCAGCGTCGGGTAGTCGACGCTGCCGTCTTCGTGCATGGGGGTGACCAGCGCCACGATGCTGCCGGTGATCGGTGTCATGAGGTACCTGTTCTCGAAAAGGCGTCCAAGGCGCCACGGCGCGCGGGCCGTGCGCAAACCCTCATTCTAATAATTGCGGCTGCTGGAGCGGGTGGCGCGGCGGGAGTTCGCCCGGCGCTGCATCGGCGCCGCTTCCGCTGCGCACGGCGGCGATGCGCTGCACGAAGCGCGCGGGCGCGGGCAGGAAGCCGTCTTCATAGGCCACCACGCGCCAGCCAGGGGCTGCGCAGGCCTGCAGCAGCTCGCCGGGGCGCAGCAGGAAATCCGGGCGCGAGGGCTTGCCCACGGTCTCGTTGCCGGCGGCGAAGGTTTCGTAGATCAGCACACCGCCGGGCGCCACGCTGGCCAGCAGCGTGGGCAGCAGCGGCCGCCACAGGTAGTTGGTGACGACCACGGCGCCGAAGCTGCGGCCGGCCAGGGGCCAGGGCCCGTTCTCGATGTCCGCCTGCAGCGTGGTGCCCACGCCGGCCACGCCGGCCAGCGCCCCGGCGTCGCGGTCCACGCCCGTCACGGCAAAGCCCTGACCGGCCAGCCAGCGCAGGTGGCGGCCCGAACCGCAGGCCACGTCGAGCACGCTGGCGCCGGGGGCGATCAGCGCCGCCCAGCGGCATACCCAGGGCGAGGGCGGGGTGTTCTGGTGGGTCGAGGAAGAGGCGGAAGTCACTTCGATAATCATAGCTGGTTGCGCCCGCCGGATTTGGTCTGGAGGCCATTTTCTTTCTGAAGATCGACTGAGGATGCCAGGCGATGCGGGTGGCAGTGATCTGACTCTGCGGCTGTGAATTCATCCAGTTTTTGGGCGCTCCGCGCGCTAGAATCAAGGGTTATGCCCACCTCAGAGAATCAATCCCCCGCAGGGGGCGCCGGCCAGAACAGCTATGGCGAAGGCTCGATCCGCGTGCTCAAGGGCCTGGAGCCCGTCAAGCAGCGGCCGGGCATGTACACGCGCACCGACAACCCGCTGCACATCATCCAGGAGGTGATCGACAACGCCGCGGACGAGGCGCTGGCCGGCTTCGGCAAGAAGATCAAGGTCACCCTGCACGGCGACGGCTCCGTCAGCGTGGAGGACGACGGCCGCGGCATCCCGTTCGGCCTGCACCCGGAAGAGAAGGCGCCGGTGGTGGAACTGGTGTTCACCCGCCTGCACGCCGGCGGCAAGTTCGACAAGGGCTCGGGCGGCGCCTACAGCTTCTCAGGCGGCCTGCACGGCGTGGGCGTCAGCGTGACCAACGCGCTCTCCAGGCGCATGGACGTCACCAGCTACCGCGACGGCCAGGTGGCGCGCATCGGCTTTGCCGGCGGCGACGTGGCCGAGCCGCTCAGCGTGCGCGCCAGCAACGGCAGCGCCGAGGGTGACCGCCGCCAGGGCACCACCGTGCGCGCCTGGCCGGACGGCAAGTATTTCGAAGCCGCCGCACTGCCGCAGGGCGAACTGGTGCACCTGCTGCGCAGCAAGGCCGTGCTGATGCCCGGTGTGACGGTGCAGCTGGTCGACGAGAAAAAGAAGGACACCCAGACCTGGCAGTACAAGGGCGGCCTGCGCGATTACCTGGAACAGACCCTGCCCGCCGACGCGGTGATCCCGGTTTTCGAAGGCGAGGGTTACGCCGGCAGAGACGCCGACACCTTCGCCGAAGGCGAGGGCGCCCAGTGGGCCGTGGCCTTCACCGAAGACGGCGCCCCGGTGCGCGAGAGCTACGTCAACCTGATCCCCACCAGCGCCGGCGGCACGCACGACAGCGGCCTGCGCGAAGGGCTGTTCCAGGCCGTCAAGAGCTTCATCGACCTGCACGCACTGCTGCCCAAGGGCGTCAAGCTGATGCCGGAAGACGTGTTCGCCCGCGCCAGCTACGTGCTGAGCGCCAAGGTGCTGGACCCGCAGTTCCAGGGCCAGATCAAGGAGCGCCTGAACAGCCGCGACGCGCTGCGCCTGGTGTCCGGCTACGTGCGCCCGGCGCTGGAGCTGTGGCTCAACGCCCACGTGGACTACGGCAAGAAGCTGGCCGAGCTGGCCATCAAGGCCGCGCAGACGCGCCAGCGCGCCGGCCAGAAGGTGGAAAAGCGCAAGGGCAGCGGCGTGGCCGTGCTGCCCGGCAAGCTCACCGATTGCGAAAGCCGCGACCTCACGCTGAACGAGGTGTTCCTGGTCGAGGGCGATTCCGCCGGCGGCAGCGCCAAGATGGGCCGCGACAAGGAAACCCAGGCCATCCTGCCCCTGCGCGGCAAGGTGCTCAACACCTGGGAGGTCGAGCGCGACCTGCTGTTCAAGAACAACGAGGTGCACGACATCGCCGTGGCCATCGGCGTCGACCCGCACGGGCCCGCCGACGAGGCCGATCTGTCCGGCCTGCGCTACGGCAAGATCTGCATACTTTCGGACGCGGACGTGGACGGCTCGCACATCCAGGTGCTGCTGCTCACCCTGTTCTTCCGCCATTTCCCGCGGCTCATCGACGCCGGCCACGTGTTCGTGGCGCGCCCGCCGCTGTTCCGGGTGGACGCCCCGGCGCGCGGCAAGAAGCCGGCCGCCAAGCTCTACGCGCTGGACGAGGGCGAGCTGACCGCCATCCTCGACAAACTGCGCAAGGATGGCGTTTCTGAAGGAAAATGGACCATCAGCCGCTTCAAGGGGCTGGGTGAGATGAGCGCCGAGCAGTTGTGGGACACCACGCTCAATCCCGATACCCGGCGCCTGCTGCCGGTGCGGCTGGGGTCGCTGGACTTCGTGCAGACGGCAGCCGAGATGACCAAGCTCATGGGCAAGGGCGAAGCCGCCGCGCGGCGCGAGCTCATGGAATTGCACGGCGACGCCGTGGAAATCGACATTTGAAGCCGACGATGCACAGGTTTCCTTCTTCACTCCGCACCGCGCGCCCGCCCGGCGCGCGCCGCCTGGGGCCGCTGGCCGGCGCGCTGCTGCTGGCCGCGCTGCACCTGCCCGCCCACGCCGACCTGTGGGCCTACGTGGACGAGCAGGGCGTGAGCCACTTCGCCCCCGAGAAGCTCGACGACCGCTACCAGCTGTTCTTCAAGGGCGCCGATTTCGACAAGCTCAACCTGGTCAAGGACGGCCTGGCCTCGCTGAACGCCAAGGGCGCGGCGCAGCCGCTGGGCGAGCAGCCGGGCTTTGCCATGCCCAAGCGCTTTGCCGACATGGACCAGTGGAAGAGCTACCAGGCGGTACAAAAGCACATGCGCAGCGCCGCCAGCAAGCACGGCGTGGACTACGCGCTGCTGAAGGCGGTGATCGCCACCGAATCCGGTTTTGACGCCACCGCCGTCTCGCCCAAGGGCGCCGTCGGCCTGATGCAGCTGATGCCCACCACCGCCGGGCTCTACGGCGTGGTGGCCGACGCCCCCGGCCGCAAGGACCGCAAGGGCCGCGCCATCCCCGCCCAGAGCGTGGAAGAGAAGCTGACCGATCCGCGCACCAACATCGAGGCCGGCGCGCGGCATCTGGCCTACCTCCTCAAGCTCTTCAAGGGCCAGCTCGACCTCGCCGTGGCCGCCTACAACGCCGGCGAAGGCGCGGTGCAGCGGGCCGGCAACAAGGTGCCCAACTTCCGCGAGACCCAGGGCTACGTGAAGAACGTGCTGGGCCTCTACGGCCTGTTCAAGCCGTCGGCCGGCACGGCGCAGCCCGTGGCGCGCGCCGCCGGCCAGGTGGAAGGGCGCGTGCGCGTGGTGCTTGGCAAGGGCGGCGGAGACGCGCGCGCCACGCCGGCCAGCCCCGCGTTGCCCGCCACCCGGGCCGAGCCGGCCCAGCCGGGCACGGAGCCGGTGCTGACGCCGGTAACCTGGCGCGGTGCGCCGGAGGCTGGCGAGGGCGTGCAGCCCGCCAGCCCTTGAGCCACCCGGCATCGGGTCGCCCGCATCCGGCTGCTGCCCGCGGCGCCCCAAAATTTCAAGCCAAATCGCCCTTCGCCCCAGGAACAGCGGGCGCAGGCAGCTATCAATCTTGTAGTATTTCACTGAACGCATGACCGACCAAGCCACGCTCGATCTGGCCCCGCCCGGCGGCGGCGGAGACGACGTCCCCAGCCTCGCCCTCTACGCCCAGCGCGCCTACCTGGAATACGCGCTGTCGGTGGTCAAGGGCCGCGCGCTGCCCGATGTGTGCGACGGGCAGAAGCCCGTGCAGCGCCGCATCCTCTACGCCATGGAGCGCATGGGCCTGGGCTGGAGTGGCCCGGGTGGCAACACGCCGGCCAAGCCCGTCAAGAGCGCCCGCGTGGTGGGCGACGTGCTGGGCAAGTTCCACCCGCACGGCGATACCGCCGCCTACGACGCGCTGGTGCGCATGGCGCAGGATTTCTCCCAGCGCTACCCGCTGATCGACGGCCAGGGCAACTTCGGCAGCCGCGACGGCGACGGCGCCGCCGCCATGCGCTACACCGAGGCGCGGCTGGCCAGAATCACCCGCCTGCTGCTCGACGAGATCGACGAAGGCACGGTGGATTTCGTGCCCAACTACGACGGCGCCTACCAGGAGCCGCGCCAGCTGCCGGCGCGCCTGCCGTTCGCGCTGCTGAACGGCGCCAGCGGCATCGCCGTGGGCATGGCCTGCGAGATCCCCAGCCACAACCTGCGCGAGGTGGCCGACGCCTGCGTGGCCCTGGTCAAGACCCCCAAGCTGGCCGACGACGAGCTGTTCGCCCTGCTGCCGGGCCCGGATTACCCGGGCGGCGGCCAGATCATCAGCCCCGCGGCCGACATCCACGACGCCTACCGCTCGGGCCGCGGCAGCCTCAAGGTGCGCGCGCGCTGGCAGATCGAGGACCTGGCGCGCGGCCAGTGGCAGATGGTGGTGACCGAGCTGCCGCCCGGCACCTCGGCGCAGAAGGTGCTGGAAGAGATCGAGGAACTCACCAACCCCAGGGTCAAGGCCGGCAAGAAGGCGCTGACGCAGGATCAGACCCAGCTCAAGGGCACCATCCTGGCGGTGCTGGACGAGGTGCGCGACGAATCCTCCAAGGACGCGCCGGTGCGCATCGTGTTCGAGCCCAAGAGCCGCACCATCGGTCAGGACGAGCTGGCCAATACGCTGCTGGCGCACACCAGCCTGGAAAGCAGCGCGCCCATCAACCTCACCATGGTGGGGCTGGACGGCCGGCCGGTGCAGAAAGGCCTGCGCCAGATGCTGACCGAGTGGATCGAGTTCCGCCAGGCCACCATCACGCGGCGCAGCCAGCACCGCCTGCAGAAGGTGCTGGACCGCATCCACATCCTCGAGGGGCGGCAGCTGGTGCTGCTGAACATCGACGAGGTGATCGCCATCATCCGGGGCAGCGACGAGCCCAAGGCGGCGCTGATCGCCCGCTTCAACCTCAGCGAGCGGCAGGCCGACGACATCCTCGACATCCGCCTGCGCCAGCTGGCGCGGCTGGAGGCCATCAAGATCGAGCAGGAGCTGTCGGAGCTGCGCAAGGAGCAGGGCACGCTGGAAGACATCCTGGGCAGCCCGGCGGCGCTGCGCCGCCTGATGGTCAAGGAGATCGAGGCGGACGCCAAGCAGTTCGCCGACGAGCGCCGCACGCTGATCCAGGCCGAGAAGAAGGCCGTGGCCGAGGTCAAGGTGGTGGACGAACCCGTCACCGTGGTGGTCAGCGAAAAAGGCTGGGTGCGCGCCCGCACCGGCCACGGCCACGACGCCGCCGGCTTCGCCTTCAAGGCCGGCGACGGCCTGTACGGCACGTTTGAATGCCGCACGGTGGATACGCTGCTGGTCTTCGGCGCCAACGGCCGCGTCTACAGCGTGCCGGTGGCCAACCTGCCGGGCGCGCGCGGCGACGGCCTGCCCATCACCAGCTTCATCGAGCTGGAAGGCGGCCCGCAGGCTCTGCATTACTTCGCCGGGCCGGAAGCCGCCACGCTGCTGCTGGCGGGCTCCGGCGGCTACGGCTTTCTGGCCCAGGTGGCGCACATGCTGAGCCGCCAGAAGGGCGGCAAGAGCTTCGTCAGCATCGGCGAGGGCGAGGTGCTGTGCCGGCCCTCGCTGGTGCAGGGCGCGGCCGCCGGTTTCGAGCTGAAAGCCGACGCAGCCGGGGCGGAGCAGGCGCCGCCAGCTATGAACTCCGTAGCGGCCACGCACGTCTGCTGCGTCTCCACCGGCGGGCGCCTGCTGACCTTCGAGATCGGCGAGCTGCGCCAGATGGAGAAGGGCGGCCGCGGCCTGCTGCTGATCGATCTGGACAAGAAGGACACGCTGGCCGGCGCGGCCGCCTACGCGCGCAGCGTGCGCATCAGGGGCACCGGCCGCGGCGGCAAGCCGCGCGAGGAAGTGCTGGAGATCCGCAGCCTCAACAACGCCCGCGCCGCCCGCGCGCGCAAGGGGCGCGAAGCCAGCTTCGGCTTCAAGCCCGCCGACGTGCAGCGGGTGCTGTGATGGGCCTGTTCGGAGGCGACTTCACGGCGGTGGCCCTGTTCATCGGCGTGGCCACCGGCCTGGCCAGCTTCTGGCTGGGCCGCCGGCTGTCGCGCCGCTGGGGCCAGAAGCGCGAAGAGAAGGAACGCGCCCAGCGCCTGGCGCAGGAAACGCGCCAGCAGCGTCGCGCGCGGGAGCGGCGTCAGAAAAAATGAGCCGATCCCTCGGTGCCTTTTCTGGTGGCGTCAGCCTGTCCGGCGATCCGTTCGGATCCGCCCGGCGTTGGCCCTAATTGCCGACCATGTGCGGAGGCACCCGGCAATAGGGTTGTTTCAGAACGGGGCACACGGCAAAGCCTTCGGGCTTGACGCCACCTCCGACCAATCGATAAGGGGCCAGGCAAGCGAAGGCGGCGTCATAGCGCGCCCATTGGGCCTCGCAACTGCTGTCTTCAGGCGCTGACGCTTGAGCGAGCTTAGGCCGTGACGCAGGCCGCACCGGCTCTGGCGGCGCAGAAGCAGGCTCCAGCGCGGCCTTGTAGCGCGCCATGTCCGCCGCGGCCCGAGCCTCGTCGGCGGCCGAGGGCGGAGGTACCTCCGGCAGGGTCTTCACATCGCGCACCGGCTTGGCGGGCAGCGCGTCGCCGTAGTGCACCATGCCGCGTTCGTCCACCCAGCGTTTGATGGGGCCTTCGGCGTGCGCGGGGGCCGCGGCCCACAGGCAGGCGGCGGTGGCCAGCAGCAGGGCGGTGAAGGCGCCTTGGCGGCGGCGGGACAGGAGGCTGGAAGCGGGCACGATGGTCCTCTTGGCGATCCGGGAACAGGCTTCATGGTAGCGCGCCGCGCCGGGGTCGGCCAGCCGGCGCGCGGGCGCGGCGGACGGCACGTGGAGTGCCAGCGCAGGTCGGCCGAATGCTATCGTTGAAATAGCTGCCTGCGCCCGCCACGCAAGGTCTGGAGGCCGATTTGGCTTGAAATCCGGATCGAAGGCGAAGGGGGCGTTTGCGCTGCGAGGTCAGGCGCGCAAGGCCGCTGCGCGCTTCAGCCGCGCGCCATGGCCGCTGCCGCGGCCTCGCCCAGTTCGATCACCGCCATGGCGTAGTAGGCGCTGTGGTTGTAGCGGGTGACGACGTAGAAGTTCTCGGTGCCGGCCACGTAGGTGGGTGCGTTGCCGGGTCGGCTCGGGTCGCCGTTCTGCAGCTCCACCAGCGCCAGCGGACCGCGGTGGCGGTCGCCGCCGGCCTGCGGCAGCGCGCCGCGCGCGCTGAACTCGGCCGTGGTGAAGGTGGGGAGGATGTCGGGCTCCAGCAGGCCCGTCATGTCGGCCTCCGGCGCCAGCCGCACCGGGTAGGTGGTGGGCATGCCGGGCGTCCAGCCGTAGCCGCGGAAGTAGTTGGCCACGGAGCCGATGGCGTCCTGGTCGCTGCCGGCCAGGTCGACGCGGCCGTCGTGGTCGTAATCGACCGCGTAGCGCAGCCAGCTCGAGGGCATGAACTGCGGCATGCCCATAGCGCCGGCGTAGCTGCCCAGCAGCTCGCCCGGCGGCAGGTTGGTGCGGTGGCACAGGGCGAGAAAGCTGCCCAGCTCGCCGGCGAAGTAGGCCTGGCGCTGGGTGAAGCGCGGGTGCTCGGGCGGGAAATCGAAGGTCAGCGTGGCCAGCGCGTCCAGCACGCGGAAGTTGCCCATGTTGCGGCCGTAGATGGTCTCCACGCCGATGATGCCGACGATGATTTCCGGCGGCACGCCGTAGTCGGCCTGCGCGCGCGCCAGCGTGGCGCGGTTGGCGCTCCAGAAATCGGTGGCGGCGCGGATGCGCACGTTGTCGATGAAGCGGCTTCGGTAGACGGCCCAGTTCTTGGTGAAGCTGCGCGGCGCCGGGCGCATCAGGCGCTGCGAGGTCGGGTTGAACAGCGCCTGGCCGATGGCGCCGCGCGCCCACTCGCGCGGCACGCCCTGGCGGGCGGCGGCCTCGTCGGCGAAGCGCATGGCGTCGTCGCGCAGGGCGTAGGCGCGCTGCAGCGCCAGGCCTTCGTCGGCGTCTGCGGTTTTGAGGCGATTCTGGGCTGAAGCCCGCGTGGGGCGGGCGCCGGCAGCTATCAGGAAAGGAGCGGCAAGGGCGGCGGAAAAGGTACGGCGTTGCATGCGGAAACCATCAGGTGGCGCGCGGCCAGCGGAAGCGGCGGAACTCACGCTCCAGTGTAGCGAGCCCGTCCGCCTGCGGCGAGGGGGCGTAGCGCAGACGCTCCAGCGCCAGCAGCCAGTCGTGCAGCGGCTGGCGCAGCTCGGCCGGCAGCGCGCTGGCGGCGGTCTGGCGCGCCAGTTCGCGCGGCGGCGCGCTGGGCGCGGCATCGACGCCGGCTGTGGCCAGGCGGCGGCGCGCCCTGCCCAGCAGGCGCAGCCACGGGTCGCGCTGGCTGCGTTCCCGCCAGGCCCAGCCGGCGCCGGCCAGGCCGGCCAGCGCCACCAGCAGGCCCATGAGCTTGGCCAGGTCCTGCCAGCTGGGGCTGTCGAAGCCCAGGTGCTTGAGCAGGTCGAGCTGGCGGCTCTGGGTGTAGTTGAGCACCCACTGGTTCCAGCCGTTGTTGACCGCCTCCCACACCGCGCGCAGCTGCGCCAGCGCCGTCGGGCTGAGGGTGGCGATGGCGCCGGCCACCACGCCGCCTGGCGCGCGCAGGCGCAGCAGCTGGCCGATGCGGCCGGGGCTGACGGCGCCGGTCGGGTCCACGCGGGTCCAGCCGCGGTCGGCCAGCCAGACCTCGGCCCAGGCGTGGGCGTCGGCCTGGCGCACGGTCCAGTAGCCGTCGACGCTGTTGACATCGCCGCCCTGGTAGCCGGTGACGATGCGCGCCGGCACGCCGGCGGCCCGCATCAACACCACGAAGGCCGAGGCGATGTGCTCGCAGAAGCCCTGCTTGCGGTCGAACCAGAACTCGTCGGCGGTGTCGCGCCCGTACACGCCGGGCTCCAGCGTGTAGCTGTAGCCGCCGGTGCGCAGGCGCTGCAGGGCCGCGCTCACGATGGCCGGTGCGCCGCCGTCGCCGGCCTCGCGGCGCAGCTGTTCGGCCAGCGCCACGGTGCGGGGGTTGAAACCGGCGGGCAGCTGCAGGAAAGGGTTGGGGTTGAACCAGCCGCGCCCGGGCAGGCCGTAGCGGAAGTCGGGGTAGCTGCGGGCGCGGTAGCGCAGCACGTCGGTCACGGGGCGGGGCGTGAGCCATTGCAGGTCCACCGTCATGCGGGCGCGCCGGCCTTCGGGCAGCTCGGGTGGCTGCTCGGCGGCGTCCATCACGAAGATCCAGGGGCGGCTGCTGGGCTCCAGCGTCACCTCGTAATCCACCGGCTCGCCCGCCACCTGCAGGGCGGCGCGGCGCTCGGCGGCGGCGGTGAGGAACTCGGGCTCGTCGGCCATGCGCCATTCGCGGCCGTCGAAACGGCTCAGCACCGGGCCGCGGAAATACAGCTGTGCCTGCGGCGGCTCCCGGCTGCCGTCGAACCTGATGCGGAAGGCGATGCCGTCGTCCAGCGCCAGGCTGGCCATGGCGCCCACCTGCATGGTGGACGACAGGCCCGAACGCCCGGTGAGCGCGTCGCTCGGGATGCCCCACAGGGGCGCGAAGCGCGGGAACAGCATGAACAGCGCCACCATGATGGGCGCGCCCAGCAGCGCCATGCGCCCGGCCAGCAGCGCCGATTCGCGCAGGCTGGGCTGGCCCACCGGCCGGTGCGCGTTGACCAGGGCGGTGAGCAGGCCCAGCAGGCCCAGCAGCATGGCTGCGGCCACCGGCAGCGACTGCGAGTAGAAGAAGTTGGTGAGCATCGTGAAGAAGCTCAGGAAGAAGATCACGAAGGCGTCGCGCCGCGCGCGCAGCTCCAGCGTCTTCAGCGCCAGCAGCGAGACGATCATCGTCACCCCCGCGTCGCGCCCCAGCAGCGTCCGGTGGCTGAGCGCCGTGCCCGCCAGCGTGAGCAGCAGCAGCCCCAGCAGCCACCAGCGGCTCGGCAGCGGCCGGTTCTTCAGCGCCAGCCAGCCACGCCACACCAGCACCCCGCCGGTCAGCAGGCTGGTCCACAGCGGCAGATGCGCCACGTGCGGCAATACCACCCAGCCGATCACGGCCAGCAGGAACAGCGTGTCGCGCGTCTCGCGCGGCAGGCTGGTGAGGCGGTCCAGCAGATTCAAGGCAATGGTTCTCCGCCAGAGCGCAGGGGCAGCGATCGCGCAAACCCTGCGAATCCAGAGGCCGCGAAGCAGGCCATGCGGGTGAACGCCGTGCCCGGCCCTGCGCCGGGCACTGGCGTTGTCCCCCCTTGCGAAGCAAGAGGGGGGAAGGCGCGAAGCGACTCAGGGGGGTGCCTCATGTTGTTGCCAGGGCTTCCAGACACCGCAGCCGGTGCGCAGCGCCGCTGTCCGGCGCGATCTCCAGGCCGGGCAGGCGCAGGCCCCAGTCCAGGTTCAGCGCGTCGGCGGCCAGCACCCAGGCGGTGAGGCGGGCGATGCGCGCCTCGGCGTCCACCGGGCCGGCGTGGGCGAAGTCCAGCCACAGCTCGAAGCGCTGGGCCTGCTGCGCGTCGCGGCTGACCAACTCGCCGGTCTTGGCGAACTTCTTCCAGACCACCAGCTTCATCGGGTCGCCGCGCTGCCAGGCGCGCACGCCATCGAACTCGCCGGTGGTGCGCGCCATGCCGGCCTGGCCGTGGCCGGCGCGTGGCTCGCCGGCCGGCAGCGGCGGCGGGTTGACCTCGGGCGCCGGATAGACCAGCACCTGCGCGGCCGGGCGCCACACCGTCCAGACGCGGAAGGTGCCGAGCGGAAAGCGCGTCTCGGCCACCAGCGTGGGCACCGTGTGCAGGCCGCGCCGTGGCGGCTTGAAGCTCACCTGCACCAGCGCCTCGCCCTGCGCCGGCACGTCGGCCCAGGCCCAGTGCTGGCCGTCCAGCAGCGCCAGGCCGATGGCCGGGCGCGGGCGGCGCGCGGGGTTGACCAGCTTGACGTCGGCCACTGCCAGCTGCCCGGCGAACAGGCTCGCCGGCGCCAGCAGGTGCATGGACAGGCCGCGCAGGTTCTCGTGGCACACCACCATGCCCACGGCGGCGCAGCCGGCCAGCAGGAAGGTGAGCAGGTAGCCCAGGTTGAGCTGGTAGTTGATGGAGGCGATCAGCAGCACCGCCAGCGTGGCGGCCAGCATCCAGCCGGCGCGCGTGGGCAGGATGTAGACGTTGCGGCGGCTGAGCTGCGTGACGTCGCTCTGCGGCAGCCGCGCGTGCCACCAGGCTCGCACCCGGCGGTGGGTGCGGGCGCGCAGTTGCCACCAGGGGAGGGTGGTGTCGGCGGCTGCGGTGAGGTTGGATGGCACTAGGATTTTATGAATGAAATCTGGGCTTTGCCCAATTGTGGCGGGCGCAGGCAGCTATTGAAAGCGTAGTGGTTCTGGTGGCGCTGGAGGCCGGGATGTGCGCCCGGCGGCGCACCTACTTTCTTTTGCTTCGCCAAAAGAAAGTAGGCAAAGAAAAGGCGACCCCACTTGCCGTGTCCCTTCGCTTCGCTGCGGGCAACCTGCGATGCTCGGGCGCGGGGCGGCGCTGCGGAACTCGCTTTGCGCCTTTGGCGCTCCGCTCAAACAGCCGCAGCGAGTCAGAGCACGAAGCATGGTCTTGCTGCGCAGCCCATGCCCGCCCCACGCCCTGCGCTTCTCGGCACGGCCAGAGGGGATGGGGGAGAAGACGGGCCATCGCTTCGCTCGGCCCCGAACTCTGCGAAGGCAACGCGGCTCGTTCTGGCACCCCCAGAAGGCCGCGGAGCAGGCCATGCCAGCGAACGCCGTGCCCGGGCTTGTACCGAGCACTGGCGTTGTCCCCCCTCACGCAGTAAGAGGGGGGAAGGCGCCGCAGGCGACTCAGGGGGGTCATCGCAGTTCTATTTCATCGATCATCGCCCGCACCTGCTCGACCGCGCCGCGGCCGGCGTCGCTGACGGGGATCATGCGGTGGGCGACGCACTGGGGCAGGATGGCCTGGACGTCGTCGGGGGCCACGTAGTCGCGGCCGGCCACCAGGGCCTGGGCGCGGGCGGCGCGCATCAGGGCGATGGCGGCGCGGGGGGACAGGCCCTGCAGGAACCAGCGGCCGGAGCGGGTCGCGGCCACCAGGTCCTGCACGTAGTCGAGCAGCGGCTCGGCCACATGCACGCGGGCCACGGCGGCCTGCAGTTCGGCCAGGTCGGCGGCGTTCAGCACCGCCGGCAGGTGCTCCACCATGTCGCGGCGGCCGCTGCCGGCCAGCAGCTCGCGCTCGGCGGCGCGCTCGGGGTAGCCGAGCGAGATGCGCATCAGGAAACGGTCGAGCTGCGATTCCGGCAGCTGGTAGGTGCCCAGCTGGTCGTGCGGGTTCTGCGTGGCGATGACGAAGAAGGGTTGCGGCAGCGGGCGCGTCTCGCCTTCCACGCTGACCTGCTGCTCTTCCATCGCTTCCAGCAGCGCGCTCTGGGTCTTGGGGCTGGCGCGGTTGATCTCGTCGGCCAGCAGCACCTGGGCGAACACCGGGCCCGGGTGGAACACGAAGCGCTCCTGGCCACGGTCGTAGACCGACACGCCGGAGAGGTCGCTCGGCATCAGGTCGGCGGTGAACTGCACGCGCGAAAACGCCAGACCCAGCGTGCGCGCCAGCGCGTGGGCGAGGGTGGTCTTGCCGACGCCCGGAACATCCTCGATCAGCAGGTGGCCGCCGGCCAGCAGGCACACCACGCTGTCCTGTACCTGTAAGGGTTTGCCAGCCATCACCATGTTAAGCTGGCCGAGAACGGATTGGATTTTTTGCGCGACGCTCATAAGTACCGTGACGTTAGCCCAATTCCGCGGCCTTATTGCTCAATGAGGGGACAACCGTGGGTAGAACCGGATATTTCACACACGCCGATTGCCGCAAGCATGACATGGGCAAGGGGCACCCCGAATGCCCCGAGCGGCTCGACGCCATCGAGGACCGCCTGCTGATCACCGGCGTGAGCGACGCGCTCGACCGCCGCGAGGCCACGCCCGCCGCCATGGGCGAGCTGCTGCTGGCGCACGGCCGCCGCCACGTGGCCGCGCTGCGCGGCCTGAACGACATCCTGATCGAGGAACTGGCCGCCGGCGGGCCGGACCATTACTCGCTCGACCCCGACACCGTGATGTGCAAGGACACCTACCGCGCTGCGCTGCTGTCGGCCGGCGCCGCCATCGACGCGGTCGACGCGGTGGTCACCGGCGAGCTGGAGAACGCCTTCTGCTGCACGCGCCCGCCCGGCCACCACGCCACCCGCAACCAGGCCATGGGCTTCTGCTTCTTCAGCAACGTGGCCGTGGCCGCCAAGTACGCCTGCGAGCGCCACGGCCTCAAGCGCGTGGCCATCGTCGACTTCGACGTGCACCACGGCAACGGCACCGAGGACATCGTGGCCGGCGACGAGCGCATCCTGATGGTCAGCTTCTTCCAGCACCCGTTCTACCCCGAGGGTGGCTCGCAGAAGCACGACGCCAACCTGGTCAACTGCCCCGTGCCGGCCTACACCAAGGGTATGGACATCCGCGAGCTGGTCGAGATGATGTGGATCCCCCGGCTCGAGGAGCACAAGCCCGAGCTGATCTTCATCAGCGCCGGCTTCGACGCCCACCGCGAGGACGACATGGGCCAGCTCGGCCTGGTCGAAAGCGACTACGCCTGGATGACCGGGCGCATCAAGGGCATCGCCGACCGCTTCGCCAAGGGCCGCATCGTCAGCTGCCTGGAAGGCGGCTACAACCTCAGCGCACTGGCGCGCAGCGTGGAAGCGCACGTGCGGGTGCTGGCGGATGTTTGACGCCCTCTGAGGCGCTGGCGTGCCTGGCCGGTGCAGGCCGGCCACCAGCGTCCGCCGGAATGGTGTGCACGGCAGGTCTGCGGATATGAATCAAATCGGCCTCCAGGCCTTGACTGGCGGCCGCAGCCAGCTATGAATCGAGTAGCGAAGGTGGCTGCCTTCGACGAACCCAGGAGACCTGCCATGACCGATCCCGCCGCCCAACCCGAAGTGCTGCACGAGCGCGACGCGCGCGGCGTGCACCGCATCACGCTGAACCGGCCGGCCGCCTTCAACACGCTGAGCGAATCGGTGCTGGCGCGGCTGCAGGTGCTGCTGGGCGAGGTGGCGGCCGACGACGAGGCGCGCGCCGTGGTGCTGGGCGCCGAGGGCAAGGCCTTCTGTGCCGGGCACGATCTCAAGCAGATGCGCGCCAATCCGCGCCAGGACTACTACCAGCAGCTGTTCGACCAGTGCAGCCGCGTGATGCTGGCGATCCAGAAGCTGCCGGTGCCGGTGATCGCCCGCGTGCAGGGCCTGGCCACGGCGGCCGGCTGCCAGCTGGTGGCGCAGTGCGACCTGGCGGTGGCGGTGGAGGGCAGCAAATTCGGCGTCAACGGCATCGACGTCGGCCTGTTCTGCTCCACGCCCAGCGTGCCGCTGGTGCGCAACGTGCCGGCCAAGGTGGCGATGGAGATGCTGCTCACCGGCCACTTCATCAGCGCGCAGGAAGCGCAGGCGCGCGGCCTGCTGAACCGCGTGGCCGCCCCCGAGGCACTGGACGCCGCGGTGGAGCAATTGGTGGCCGCCATCGTGGCGCGCCCGCGCGAGGCCATCGCCATGGGCAAGCAGCTGTTCTACGCCCAGCGTGAGCTGGGCATCGACGCCGCCTACCAGCTGGCCGGCCAGACCATGGCCTGCAACCTGGTGCTGGATGTGGCGCAGGAAGGCCTGCAGGCCTTCATCGACAAGCGCAAACCGGCCTGGGCGGCCAGCTGAGGCCTGGCCTTGTCGCCAGGGGGACGGGGCGGGAGCCCCAACGCTCCCCTATAATAAAAAGAACGGTCGTTCTTTTTTCTGTGCGCCCTGCGGCTTGCCTAGAATGGCCGCGCAGGAGCCCTTCCAACCGAGCGGTGCGGCGCCAAGCATGGCGCCGGCCGGCCATTTTTTCGAGAACGGAGAGACAAGCATGAAAGCACTCGTCGCTGTGAAGCGCGTGGTGGACTACAACGTGAAGGTCCGGGTCAAGTCCGACCAGACCGGCGTGGACATCGCCAACGTGAAGATGAGCATGAACCCCTTCGACGAGATCGCCGTCGAAGAGGCGGTGCGCCTGAAGGAAAAAGGCGCCGTCACCGAGATCATCGCCGTCTCCTGCGGCCCCACCCAGTGCCAGGAAACCCTGCGCACCGCCATGGCCATCGGCGCCGACCGCGGCATCCTGGTCGAAACCGCTGAAGAACTGCAGCCCCTGGCCGTCGCCAAGCTGCTCAAGGCCCTGGTCGACAAGGAACAGCCCCAGATCGTCATCCTGGGCAAGCAGGCCATCGACGACGACGCCAACCAGACCGGCCAGATGCTGGCCGCGCTGGCCGACCTGCCGCAGGCCACCTTCGCCAGCAAGGTCGAGCTCGACGGCGACAAGGCCAAGGTCACCCGCGAAGTCGACGGCGGCCTGGAAACCATCGCCATCGGCCTGCCGGCCGTGGTCACCACCGACCTGCGCCTGAACGAGCCGCGCTACGTCACGCTGCCCAACATCATGAAGGCCAAGAAGAAGCCGCTGGAAACCGTCAAGCCCGAAGACCTGGGCGTCGACGTCGCCCCGCGCCTGAAAACCCTCAAGGTCGCCGAGCCGCCCAAGCGCGGCGCCGGCATCAAGGTGCCCGATGTGGCCACCCTGGTCGACAAGCTCAAGAACGAAGCCAAGGTCATCTGAGCCCGCAGCACGACAGAACACAGGAGCACTAGAACATGACCGCACTCGTCATCGCCGAACACGACAACGCCTCCATCAAGAGCGCCACCCTCAATACCGTCACCGCCGCCGTCGCCTGCGGCGGTGACGTGCACGTGCTGGTGGCCGGCCAGAACGCCGCTGAAGCCGCCAAGGCCGCCGGCCAGATCGCCGGCGTCGCCAAGGTGCTGCACGCCGACGGCGACAGCCTGGCCCACGGCCTGGCCGAGAACCTGGCCGCCCAGGTGCTCGCCATCGCCGGCAACTACAGCCACATCCTGTTCCCCGCCACCGCCAGCGGCAAGAACACCGCCCCGCGCGTGGCCGCCAAGCTCGACGTGGCGCAGATCTCCGACATCACCAAGGTCGACAGCCCCGACACCTTCGAGCGCCCGATCTACGCCGGCAACGCCATCGCCACCGTGCAGAGCGCTGATGCCACCAAGGTCATCACCGTGCGCACCACCGGCTTCGACGCCGCGGCCGCCAGCGGTGGCAGCGCCGCCGTGGAAAGCATCCCGGCCGCCGCCGACAGCGGCAAGAGCAGCTTCGTCGGCGCCGAGATCGCCAAGAGCGACCGGCCCGAGCTGACGGCGGCCAAGATCGTCGTCTCCGGCGGCCGCGCCCTGGGCAGCGCCGAGAAGTTCCAGGAAGTGATGACCCCGCTGGCCGACAAGCTGGGCGCCGCCATCGGTGCCAGCCGCGCCGCGGTGGACGCAGGCTACGCGCCCAACGACCTGCAGGTCGGCCAGACCGGCAAGATCGTGGCGCCGCAGCTGTACATCGCCGCCGGCATCTCCGGGGCCATCCAGCACCTGGCCGGGATGAAGGACAGCAAGGTGATCGTGGCCATCAACAAGGACGAAGAGGCGCCGATCTTCAGCGTGGCCGACTACGGCCTGGTGGCGGATCTGTTCACCGCCGTGCCCGAGCTGACCAACGCACTCTGACCGGGCCGCGTCAGCCCAAGAGACCAAACCTGACGGGGCATCGCACGCGGTGCCCCGTTTTTGTTGATTCAGGAGACCGCCATGAGCTACCAAGCCCCCGTCAAGGACATGCTGTTCGACATCGAACACCTGGCCAACATCGAGGAGATCGCCAGCATTCCCGGCTTCGAGGACGCCGGCCTGGAAACCGCCCAGGCCGTGCTGGAAGAATGCGCGCGCTTCAACGAGGGCGTGGTCGCGCCGCTCAACCACGAGGCCGACAAGGTGCCTTCCTCGCTGGCCGGCAACCAGGTGACCACCAGCAAGGGCTTCAAGGAGGCCTTCAAACAGTACGCCGAGGGCGGCTGGCAGGGGCTGCAGCACCCGGCCGATTTCGGTGGCCAGGGCCTGCCCAAGACCATCGGCGCGGCCTGCGGCGAGATCCTGAACGCGGCCAACCTGAGCTTCGCGCTCTGCCCGCTGCTGACCGACGGCGCCATCGAGGCGCTGCTCACCGCCGGCAGCGACGAGCTGAAGGCCACCTACCTGGAAAAGCTGGTGTCCGGCGAATGGACCGGCACCATGAACCTGACCGAGCCGCAGGCCGGCTCCGACCTGGCGCTGGTGCGCACCCGCGCAGAGCCGCAGCCCGACGGCACCTACCGCGTCTTCGGCACCAAGATCTTCATCACCTATGGCGAGCACGACATGGCGGACAACATCGTCCACCTGGTGCTGGCCCGCGTGCAGGGCGCGCCGGAGGGCGTCAAGGGCATCAGCCTGTTCGTGGTGCCCAAGTTCATGGTCGGCAAGGACGGCGCCCTGGGCGACCGCAACGACGTCTACTGCGTCAGCATCGAGCACAAGATGGGCATCAAGGCCAGCCCCACGGCGGTGCTGCAGTTCGGTGACCACGGCGGCGCCGTCGGTTACCTGGTGGGCGAGGAAAACCGCGGCCTGGAGTACATGTTCATCATGATGAACGCCGCCCGCTATGCCGTGGGCGTGCAGGGCATCGCGGTGTCCGACCGCGCCTACCAGAAGGCCGTGGCCTACGCCAAGGAGCGCGTGCAGAGCCGCCCGGTGGACGGCAGCGTGAAGGGCTCGGCCACCATCATCCATCACCCGGACGTGCGCCGCATGCTGATGACCATGCGCGCGCTCACCGAAGGCTGCCGCGCCATGGCCACCACGGCCGCCGCCGCCTACGACGCCGCGCACCACCACCCTGACCCGGCGGTGCGCGAGCAGAACCAGGCCTTCTACGAATTCATGGTGCCGCTGGTCAAGGGCTACAGCACCGAGTCCAGCCTGGAAGTCACCAACCTCGGCGTGCAGGTGCACGGCGGCATGGGCTTCATCGAGGAAACCGGTGCCGCGCAGTACTACCGCGACGCCAAGATCCTGACCATCTACGAAGGCACCACCGCCATCCAGGCCAACGACCTGGTGGGCCGCAAGACCACGCGCGACGGCGGCCAGGCCGCCAAGGCCATCGCCGCCCAGGTCGAGAAGACCGAGCAGGCCCTGGCCGCCAGCGGCAGCGCCGACGCCAAGGCCGTGGCCGGCCATCTGGCCGAGGCGCGCCAGGCCTTCCTGGACGTGGTGGGCTTCATGGTCGAGAACGGCAAGGCCGATCCCAACGCCGCCTACGCCGGCAGCGTGCCCTACCTGATGCTCACCGGCAACCTGGTGGCCGGCTGGCAGCTGGGCCGCTCGCTGCTGGCGGCCGAGCAGGCGCTGAAAGCCGGGCAGGACCAGGCCTTCATGCAGGCCAAGATCGCCACCGCCCGCTTCTATGCCGAGCACATCCTGACGCGGGCGCGCGCCACGCGCGACGCCATCGTCGGCGGCGCCCAGAGCGTCATGGCGCTGCCCATGGACGCCTTCTGAGCGGCCACGGTTTACTCATTTTTCCATAGCTGCCTGCGCCTGCTGCGCAAGGGCTGGCAGCACTTTTGACCAAGAAAATGCGGGCTCACGCCCGCGCTGAGGAGATGCCATGTCCAGGCTGCCCGCCGTTTTCGACAAGCTGCGCTTTCCCGTCATCGGCTCGCCGCTGTTCATCATCAGCAACCCCAAGCTGGTGATCGCCCAGTGCACGTCGGGCGTGGTCGGCTCCATGCCGGCCCTCAACGCCCGCCCGGCCGAGCAACTGGACGAATGGCTGGCCGAGATCACCGAGGCGCTGGCCGCCTGGGACAAGGCAAACCCGGACAACCCGGCCGCGCCCTTTGCCATCAACCAGATCGTGCACAAGAGCAACGACCGGCTGGAGCACGACATGCAGCTGTGCGCCAAGTACAAGGTGCCGATCATCATCACCAGCCTGGGCGCGCGCGAGGACGTGAACCAGGCCGTGCACGGCTGGGGCGGCGTGGTGCTGCACGACGTGATCAGCAACGTGTTCGCGCACAAGGCGATCGAGAAGGGCGCCGACGGCCTGATCCCGGTGGCGGCCGGCGCCGGCGGCCACGCCAGCGTCAAGAGCCCGTTCGCCATGGTGCAGGAGATCCGCCAGTGGTTCGACGGGCCGCTGGCGCTGTCAGGTTCCATTGCCTCGGGCGGCGCCATCCTGGCGGCGCAGGCCATGGGGGCGGATTTCGCCTACATCGGCTCGGCCTTCATCGCCACCGAAGAGGCGCGCGCGGTGGAGGGCTACAAGCAGATGATCTGCGACAGCAATTCCGACGACATCGTCTACTCCAACTTCTACACCGGCGTGCACGGCAACTACCTCAAGGGCAGCATCCGCAACGCCGGCATGGACCCGGACCACCTGCCCGAGAGCGATCCGAGCAAGATGAACTTCGGCACCAGTGGCACAGCGGGCGCCAAGGCCTGGAAAGACATATGGGGCTGCGGCCAGGGTATCGGCGCGATCGACCGCGTGGTGCCCACGGCCGAGCTGGTGGCCCGCTTCAAGCGCGAATACCAGGAGGCCCGGGCCCGGCTGGCGCTCTGAGGGGTTGTCCAACAGGCGGGTTGACGACCCGCCTTTTTTTGGGTCGAATCGGCCTAAAACCCAGGAACAGCAGGCGCAGACAGCTATGAATTCCATAGTCCACCAGGTTCCCGGGCGCGGGCGCATCAGCCCCATGGAAGGGCGCGCATGAGCGCACCCGAAACCACCGCCGCCCCCAGCCGCGGCTTCCGCCAGGCCTACGCGCGCATGGTGCGCTACGACCTCGGTCTGCTGCGCCAGCACCCGCGCTTCGTGATGGCGCTGCTGGCGGTGCTGCTGGTGCCTTCGCTGTACGCCGGCATCTACCTGAGCAGCATGTGGGATCCGGCCTCGCACACGCGCGGGCTGCGCGTGGCGCTGGTGAACCAGGACACCGGCATCGACGTCCGGGGCCGGCAGGTCAACCTGGGCCAGCAGCTGCTGACTTCGCTGGCCACCGAGCCGACCTTCAGCTACGACACCCTGGCCGACCCCGAGTCCGCCAAGGCCGCGGTGCGCCGGGGCGAGCGCACCTTCGCCGTGCTGATCCCGCCGGATTTCAGCCGCCACGCCGTGCCGGGCGAAGCCGCGGGTGCCGGCGAGCTGACGGTCTACGTCTCGGAAGGCAACAACTACACCGGCGCCGGCTTTGCGCGGCGCTTTGCGCCCGAGCTGGCGCGCAAGCTCAACCATGCGCTCAACGAGCAGCGCTGGAACGCCGTGCTGCAAACGGCGGCCGGCGCCACCGAAAGCGTCGCGCAGCTGCGCGAGGGCGTGGCCCAGCTGGTGACGGGCGCCCGCCAGCTGGCCGACGCGGCGGGCCAGGCGCGCACCGGTTCCGGCAAGCTGGACGACGGCGCGCGCCAGCTCGCCCAGGGCAGCGCGCAGCTGGAAGCCGGCCTGGGGCAGCTGACGGGCGCCAGCCAGCAGCTCACCGACGGCATGAAGCAGGCCGGCGGCGCGCTGCGCCAGATGCACGGCAGGATGCCTTCTGCGACCGAGCTGCAGGCGCTGAAAGCGGGCAGCCAGCAGCTCGCCGACGGCCAGAAGGAGCTGGGCGCCGGCCTGCGCCAGCTGCAGCAGGGCGCCGGCCAGCTGCGCGAGGGCACCAAGAAGCTCGGCACCGAGAGCCAGAAGCTGCCTTTCGGCGCCAGCAAGGTGGGCGACGCGGCGGGCCAGCTGGAGGCCGGTGCCACCCAGCTGCAGGGCGGCCTGGGCCAGGCGGTGACCGCCTCCGACCGGCTGGGCGAGGGCGCCACGCAACTGGCCGGCGGGGTGGGGCGGCTGACCGACGGCATGGGCCAGCTGGCCGGCGGCGTGGGCCAGCTGGCCGCCGCCATGCCCGCCGATGCCAGGCTGGACGAGTACCAGGCTGGCGTCGCCAGGACCGGCCAGGGCAGCGCCGATCTGGCGCGGGGTGCCAAACAGCTGCAGGGCGGCATGCACCAGCTCGCCGGCGGGCTGGACCAGCTGGCGCAGGGCAGCCAGCGGCTGGCCGACGGCGTGGCATTGCTGGCTTCGCGGCTGCCGGAGAACGTGGCCTCGCTCACCGGCTCGGCTTCTGGGCTGGCGGAATCGATCCAGCCGCGCATCGAGGTCGTGGCGCCGGTGGCCAATCAGGGCAGCGGCTTCACGCCCAACTTCGCGCCCATCGCCCTGTGGGTGGGGGCCACGCTGTGCACCTTCCTGTTCGCCTACCGCTGGCTGCCGCGCCCGCTGGCCGGCCAGCCGCCGCTGGCGGTGGTGCTGGGCAAGCTGCTGGTGCCCGGGCTGGTGCTGCTGCTGCAGACGATCATCCTGCTGGCCATGCTGTTTGGCCTGCTGCAGGTGGAAGTGGTCAGCGTGCCGCGCTTCGCCTTCACCATGCTGATGACGGCCTCGGCCTTTTTGGCGCTGATCTTCGCGCTGGTGTGCATCCTGGGCGACGCCGGGCGGATGGTGGCGCTGATCCTGCTGGTGCTGCAACTGGCGGCGGCAGGGGCCACCATCCCTGTGGAGCTGACCTCGCCCTTCTTTCAGGCCATCCACCCGTTCATGCCGCTCACCTGGGTGGTGCGGGCGCTGCGGGTGTCGATGTTCGGCGCCTTCGACGGCGCCTGGCTGCACGCCATCGGGGTCATCGCCGCCATTGACGCCGTCTGCGTGCTGGCCGCGGCCTGGCTGGGCCGCTGGCGCCTGGTGGACGAGGCCGACTACCAGCCTCTGATCGAGGTGGACTGACGCCGGACGCGCCGCTGGCGCGGTGCCGATTTTTGGATCAAATGAGGCACCAGGCTAATGGCGGCGGGCGCAGGCAGCTATCGATTGGGTAGCATTCTGCGATGCTTGCCGGTTGATCGTGGTACGGGGTGAGCGAACCGGGTGGTGAGGTCAGCCCCGGTTCCTGCTTGCGGAAGGCTTGCGGCCGGTCCATCCCGAACCAGTCAAAGCCGAGCCAGTCAAAGCGCCTAGCCGAACGGATTCGAAAGTTCGCCCCCGCCGAACTGGCGGGGCGCAGGGCAAAAGGCGGGTGTGGCGCGGTCGCTCGCCCGCCCGTCTTCAGGGCGCCAGTGCGGCGCCGGCCTTGCCGGCTTCCTGCGTGTCGCGCGCACGGGCACCACGTGGAGAGGCCGCCTTCTTGCGCGTACGCCGGGCTGGTGCCGCCGGGCGCGCGGCCGCCACCCGCTGCTGGATGTGGGCCAGCGCCTCGTCCACCTGGTCGATCAGGATCAGGCACAGGTCGCCCTTGTCCAGGCTTTCCAGCGCGGTGTCGATGGCGATGAACTCGCCATGGATTTCCTGCACGTGGCGGGTGCGGCGCGCGCCCTTCAGGCCGTCGCGCAGCAGGCCCAGCACCTCGCCGTCGGCGCGGCCGCGCTGGCAGGCGTCCTGGTACAGCAGCACCTCGTCGAAGGAAGCGCCCAGGATCTGGGTCTGGGCGCGGATGTCCTCGTCGCGGCGGTCGCCGGCGCCGCTGATCACCACCGAGCGGCGCTGCGCCGGCATGGCTTCGGTCGCGGCCACCAGGGCGGCGATGGCGTCGGGGTTGTGGCCGTAGTCGGCGATTACGGTGGCGCCGCGGTAGTCGAACACGTTGAAGCGGCCGGGCACGCCGTGCACGTCGCTGATGAAGCTGGTCAGCCCGCGCTGGATGGCGTCCCAGGGCACGCCCACGGCCCAGGCGGCACCCACGGAGGCCATCACGTTCTCAACCTGGAAGCCGATCTGACCGCCGCGCGTGAGCGGCACCTGCGACAGCGGCAGGCGCTTCTCGAAGCCGGCCTCGGCGCAGACGATGTGGCCGCGCTGCACGAACACCACGCGCTTGCCCTGCGCGCGGTGGGTGGCGATCACCGGATGTTCGCCGTCCTGCGCGAAGAAGGTCACGCGGCCTGGGCAGTGCGGCGCCATGGCGGCCACGGCCGGGTCGGCGGCGTTCAGCACGGCGGTGCCGGTGGGCGCCACGTTGAGCACGATCACGCGCTTGAGCACGCTCAGGTCTTCCAGCGTGGTGATGTAGTTCAGGCCCAGGTGGTCGCCGCCGCCCATGTTGGTGACGATGGCCACCTCGCACTGGTCGAAGGCCAGGCCTTCGCGCAGCAGGCCGCCACGCGCGGTTTCCAGCACCGCGGCGTCGACGTCGGGGTGCATTAGCACGTTGCGCGCACTGCGCGGGCCGGAGCAGTCGCCGGAGTCGGTCTGGCGGCCGTTCACGTACACGCCGTCGGTGTTGGTCATGCCCACGCGCAGGCCCTGGGCCTTGAGCAGGTGGGCGGCCAGGCGCACGGTGGTGGTCTTGCCGTTGGTGCCGGTGACGGCGATCACCGGGATGCGGCCGTTGCCGCCGCCCGGGTACATGTGGTCGATCACCGCTTTGCCCACGTCGCGCCCCTTGCCGAACGAGGGGCTGATGTGCATGCGCAGGCCGGGCGCGGCGTTGACTTCGACGATGCCGCCGCCTTGCTCTTCCAGCGGGCGGATGACGGTTTCACAGACCACGTCGACACCGCAGATGTCCAGGCCCACGGTCTGGGCGGCCTCGATGGCGCGGGCGGCCACGTCGGGGTGCACGCTGTCGGTCACGTCGGTGGCGGTGCCGCCGGTGGACAGGTTGGCGTTGTTGCGCAGCACCACGCGCTGGCCCTTGGCGGGCACGGAATCAGGGGTGAGGTCTTGGGCGGCCAGGCGCGCCTCGGCGATGGTGTCGATGCGGATCTTGGTGAGCGAGGTGCCGTGGCCTTCGCCACGGCGCGGGTCCAGGTTGACCTCGGTCACCAGTTCGCGCACGGTGTGCTTGCCGTCGCCGATCACCAGCGGCGGGTCGCGCCGGGCAGCGGCGATCAGCTTGTCGCCCACCACCAGCAGGCGGAAGTCGTGGCCGGGCAGGTATTTCTCGACCATCACGCCGCCGTACTTGGCCGCGGCGTCGTAGGCGATGTCGAAATGGCAGCGCTCGGAGATGCCCACCGTCACGCCCTTTCCCTGGTTGCCGTCCTGCGGCTTGACCACCACCGGCAGGCCGACATCCTGGGCGGCGGCCCAGCCGTCGTCCTTGCTGTCGACCGGGCGGCCGCGCGGCACCGGCACGCCGGCCGAATGCAGCAGCTTCTTGGTCAGGTCCTTGTCCTGGGCGATGGATTCGGAGATGGCGCTGGTGCCGTCCACCTCGGCGGCCTGGATGCGCCGCTGCAGGCTGCCCCAGCCGAACTGCACCAGGCTGCCCTGCGTGAGGCGGCGGATCGGGATGCCGCGCGCCAGCGCCGCTTCCACGATGGCACCGGTGGAGGGGCCAAGGCGCACGTCTTCGTCCAGCGCGGCCAGCGCGGCCACGGCGGCGGCCACGTCGTACGTGGCACCGTCAGCGGCAGCCCGGCACAGGCCCTGGGCGTGTTCGAAGGCCTGGCGGCCGACGTCTTCCTCGGTGTATTGCACGGCCACCTGATAGACGCCCGGCTCCTCGGTCGGCGTGGTGCGGCTGAAGGTGACCGGGCAGCCGGCCTGGGCCTGCAGCGCCAGCGCTACCAGCTCCAGTGCGTGGGCCATGGAGATCGGCACACTCGGCTTGTTGGAATGCAGCCCGCCCACAGCGGGGAACAGCTCGCGCAGGCGTTTTTCGAAGGCGGGGGTGGCGCTCAGGTCGCGCTCGGCCTCGGTGCAGCGCACCACGGCCTCGATGGCGGTATGGCGGCTCCACAGGTTGGGGCCGCGCAGCGCGCGAATGCGGGAAACTTCCATGACGGTTCGTCCTGACAAGATAAGGGTGACGGGCGCGCTTACTGCAGCGCGGCCTGGGCGTCCTGCTGGCCCCAGCTCTGCAGGCCGGCGGCGATCAGTTCCGGGGCGATGCCCATCGCCCAGGCGGTGGCCACGGCGGCCAGCACGGCCGGGGTGCGGCCCGGCGCCGCCGCGGCGGCCAGGGTGGCGTAGGGCGCAGCGGCCAGGTCGAGCAGGGTGAAGCGCTCCTTGCCCTTGCCCAGAATGATCTCGGTACCACGCTCGAACACCGCGCGGCCGCCTTCGGCCAGATGCGCGCGAACGGCTTCCTGGCGTTCGCTGCGCGCGTAGAGGAACACCTCGCCGTCGCTGTAGCGGGCCAGTTCGGCCACCTCGGGGTCGTCGGCGTTGATCACGCTGGCGCCGTTGTCGAGCACCACGTCGATCTGCGTGCGCACGATGCCCGGCATCTGGTCGGCTTCGTGCACGTACAGGTCGGCCAGCCCTTCGTGGGGCGGCATGGCCGTGACCACGCCGACCTGGCAGCGGTCGTAGGGCAGGCCGTTGGTGAGCACCTCGCGCACCGAGGTCTGCAGCACCGCGGCTTCCACCGTGCGGTTCATCAGCATGCGCTCGCCGGCGTCCCAGTTGACGGCGCTCTGGCTGGAGAGCTGGCGGTCGCCCAGGTACAGGCCGTCGGCGCAGGCCAGCGCGGTGCGCTTGCCACTCAGGTTGAGCAGCCAGGCCACCAGCTTGGCGGTGAGCGCGTCGTTCGGGCCGCCCTGGTCGCCCATGATGCCGATGATCGGGATGCGCCCGCTCTGGCCGGCCGGGTACAGGTGCTGCACGATGGCCTCGCCCACCGGCCGCGCGCGGCCGACGGCGGGCTTGAGGTGCATCAGCAGGCCGGGGCCGGCGTTGACCTCGACGATGGCGCCGCCCTGGGCCGCCAGCGGCTGGCCCACGTCTTCCACCACCAGGTCGACACCCGCCACGTCCAGCCCGACCACGCGGGCGGCCAGGGTGGCGAAGTAGGCGACGTCGGGGTGCACCTGGTCGGTCACGTCCACGCACAGGTTGCCGGTGCGCTCGACCACGGCGCTCTGGCCGATGGGCAGCACGCTGTCGGCGGTGAGGCCCTGGCGCGCCAGCTCGAGCTGGGTGACGGCGTTGTCGTGCACGCGCACGATGTCGAGCGGGAACTGCTCCTCGGCGCCGCGGCGCGGGTCGCTGTTGACCTGCAGGTCGATCAGCTGCGCCACGGACGAACGGCCGTCGCCGCTGACGCGGGTGATCTCGCCGCGGGTGGCGGCCACCACCTTGCCGCCCACCACCAGCAGGCGGTGCTCCTGGCCAGGGATGAAGCGCTCGACGATGACGTCGGAGCCCTCGGCCTCGGCGGCGGTGAAGGCCTGCTCGACCTCGGCCTGGGTGTTCAGGTTGAGCGACACGCCGCGCGCGTGGTTGCCGTCCACCGGCTTCACGGCCACCGGCAGGCCGATGTCCTGGGCGGCTTCCCAGGCTTCGGCGGCGGTCTTGACGGTCTGGCCCTCGGGCACCGGCACGCCGCAGGACGACAGCAGCTCCTTGGTGAGCTCCTTGTCGCGGGAGATGCCTTCGGCGATGGCGCTGGTGCGGTCGGTCTCGGCCGTCCAGATGCGGCGCTGGGCCACACCGTAGCCCAGCTGCACCAGGTTGCCGTCGTTCAGTCGGAACGAGGGGATGCCGCGCTCGCTGGCGGCGTCGACGATGCAGGAAGTGCTGGGGCCCAGGCACTGCCGGTCGACCATGTCGGTCAGCCGGGCGATGGTGGCCACCACGTCGTAGGGGCGGTCGTTGATGGCGGCCATCACCAGGTCGCGGGCGGCTTCGATGGCGGCCTTGCCCACGGCTTCGTGACGGGTGCGGATCACCACCTTGTAGACGCCATGCTCGCCGGTCATGCGGGCCTTGCCGAAGCCGGTCTTCATGCCGGCCTGCGTCTGCAGCTCCAGCGCCACGTGTTCCATGATGTGGCCGGGCCAGGTGCCGTCGCGCAGGCGCATCAGAAAGCCGCCGCGGCGGCCCACGCTGCAGCGGTGCTCGATCAGGCCGGGCAGCCAGGCTGTCAGGCGCTCGTAGAAGCCGGGGAGGGTGTTGGAGGGGTAGTCTTCCAGGTCGCCGATGTCGACGATGGCCTCGACCACCGGGCGGTAGGTCCAGATGTTGGGCCCGCGCAGATGGGTCATGCGGCGGATCGCCATGTCGGCGTGCTGCCGGGGCGCTGCCGGGGCGGCTTCGGCCACCGCGTCGGCGCTTGCTTCGAGACGCCGGGGATACAATCCCGGGCCGCCGGCCGAGCCCGGCTTTCTAGTCTGGATGCCTCGCATCTGCTACCTGATTGTTGGTTGTTTCGGCGCCGAACCAGCCATTCGACCCCGGGATTTCATGTCTTCCCATGCCGCTTTGATCACCGATGCCACCGGAAGGGATTCCACCGGGCTGCTGGCTTCGGCGCCGCTGCATGAGCAGGAAAACGTGCTTGCCGCGCTGTCAGTTGACTTGAACCTTGCACTGCGCTTTGCGGCCGGTGTGGTGATCATTACAAATCAACGACTTATTGCTCAGTTTCCGGATGAAACAGGGTGGCGGAGCTGGGATCTGCACCCCGGGTTGCAACTTGCGCAGACCGACCACGGTGGTGTGGGCACGCTAACTTTGCGCGACGCGGACAGCCGGCTGGCCAGCTGGCGCTACACCCTGGGCCGGCACGCGCAGGCTGCGCGGCTGGTGGGCGCGTTGGAGCGCGCGCTGGCCGGCCTGGCTGGCTCCGGCGCTGCCACGGCCGAGCCCGAAGAGCCCGAGACCGATGCCGAAGCCCCCCAGGCCGTAGCCGAAAAACCTGCCTCCACCTGGACGCTGTTCCGCCTCTGGCGCTTTGCCCGACCGTACCGCTGGCAGCTGCTGGCGGGCTTTCTGCTGATGCTGGCGGGCACGGCGGCCACCCTGGTGCCGCCCTACCTGACCATGCCGCTGATGGACAACGTGCTGATCCCGTTCCAGAACGGCCAGCAGATCGATACGGGCCTGGTCGGCATGTACCTGGCCGGCCTGCTGGGGGCGGCATTGCTGGCCTGGGTGCTGGGCTGGGCCAAAACCTACATCCTGGCGCTGGTGTCCGAACGTATCGGCGCCGACCTGCGCACCACCACCTACGAGCACCTGCTGCGCCTCTCGCTCGACTACTTCGGCAGCCGGCGCACGGGCGACCTCATGGCGCGCATCGGCAGCGAGACCGATCGCATCAATGTTTTCCTGTCGTTGCATCTGCTGGATTTCGCCACCGACGTCTTGATGATCGTCATGACGGCGACGATCCTGTTCTCGATCAACCCGCACCTGGCGCTGGTCACGCTGGTGCCGCTGCCCTTCATCGGCTGGATGATCCACGTGGTGCGCGATCGCCTGCGCACCGGCTTCGAGAAGATCGACCGCGTATGGTCCGAGGTGACCAGCGTGCTGGCCGACACCATCCCCGGCATTCGCGTGGTCAAGGCCTTCGCCCAGGAAGGGCGCGAGGCGCAGCGCTTCAAGGAGGCCAACGCCCACAACCTGGCCGTGAACGACCGGCTGAACCGCCTGTGGTCGCTGTTCTCGCCCACCGTCACGCTGCTCACCGAGATCGGCCTGCTGGTGGTCTGGGGTTTCGGCATCTGGCTAGTGGCGCGGCACCAGATCACGGTGGGCGTGCTGACCGCCTTTCTGGCCTACATCGGGCGCTTCTACACCCGGCTGGATTCGATGAGCCGCATCGTCTCGGTCACCCAGAAGGCGGCCTCGGGCACCAAGCGCATCTTCGAGATCCTGGACCATGTCTCCAGCGTGCCGGAGCCGGCCAACCCGCGCCGCCTGGCCGCGGTGGAAGGCCGCATCACCGTGGAAGACGCCGATTTCCGCTACGGCAACCGCAGCGTCATCCGCAACCTGGACCTCGACATCCGCCCCGGCGAATTCATCGGCCTGGTGGGCCACAGCGGCTCCGGCAAGAGCACGCTGGTGAACCTGGTGTGCCGCTTCTACGACGTGACCGGCGGCCGCATCTGCCTGGACGGCGTGGACATCCGCGAACTGGCGGTGTCGGACTACCGCCAGCACATCGGCCTGGTGCTGCAGGAGCCGTTCCTGTTCTTCGGCACCATCGCCGACAACATCGCCTACGGCAAGCCGGGCGCCACCCGCGCCGAGATCGTGGCCGCCGCGCGCGCCGCCCACGCGCACGAGTTCATCCTGCGCCTGCCGCAGGGCTACGACTCGCTGGTGGGCGAGCGCGGGCAGGGCCTTTCCGGCGGCGAGCGCCAGCGCATCAGCATCGCCCGCGCGCTGCTGATCGACCCGCGCATCCTCATCCTCGACGAAGCCACTTCGTCGGTCGATACCGAGACCGAGAAGGAAATCCAGAAGGCGCTCGACAACCTGGTGCGCGGCCGCACCACCATCGCCATCGCGCACCGCCTGTCCACGCTGCGCAAGGCCGACCGGCTGGTGGTGATGGACAAGGGGCGCAAGGTGGAAGAGGGCACGCACGAGGCGCTTATTGCCCGGCGCGGCGCCTACTGGCGCCTGTACGACGCCCAGGCCCGGCAGGAAAAGGCCGAGCGCGACCGCCTGCTGGCGGCCGAGCAGGCCTTCCAGGCCGAACTGGGCACGCTGGATGACGGTGCCGATGCTGGCGGCGCGCAGGCCGAGCCGCCGCCCTCGCACGCTGCCCGCGACAGCGGTGCCCAGGCCCCTGGCGCCGCGCGCGAGGAGCACGCGTCATGAGCCACACCCCCTTCACCCTGCAGCGCGACGCCTTCGGCCAGCTGGTGCTGACCGACGCCCAGGGCACCGATCACGTGGGCGTGGTGGCCGTGCGCGCCTTCCCCATCGCCGCGCCGGAAGAAGCCATTTCCCTGGTCGATGTCGACGGCCACGAGCGCGCCTGGATCGACCGGCTGGACGAACTGCCCGAACCCGCCCGCGCCCTGGTGGCCGAAGCGCTGACCCAGCGCGAGTTCATGCCCGTGATCCAGCGCCTGCTGGATGTGAGCGGCTTCGTTACCCCCAGCACCTGGCAGGTCGACACCGACCGCGGCACCACCGCCTTCGTCCTCAAGGGCGAGGAAGACATCCGCCGCCTCGCCCCCGGCGTGCTGATCGTCAACGACGAACACGGCGTGCAATACCTGATCCGCGACCTGCAGGGCATGGACCGCCACAGCCGCAGGCTGCTGGATCGGTTTCTCTGAAGCTCTCCGGCACCGGTTGGGTCGAGGAACTGCTCCGCGGCTGCAGCGAGGCTTGGCGCGTGAGCAGGGCGCTCCTGGGCCCCGTCAGAGAACTGCAAATTTCATAGCTGCCTGCGCCCGTTGGATAAGGGCCAGAGCCCGATTTTTCATTGAAACCAGCTGCTTGGGCTACGATGCCGGAGGCAACCCCAAGACCTACCATCAAGAGGCCAACGGCAAGCCCAGCACCACGCGCTATGACTGCTGCTCATGAGCGCTCAGACCTTGCCAGCCAGTATCAGCAGAAATTGCGCGCTGACTTCAATTTTGCCGAGCCTGGTCTGCCCGTGTCGCGGCTGAATCGCGTGGTCAGTGATGCCCCAAGATCACGACTGAATGGGGCCGGTTTGACAGGGCTGTCGGGGGTAATCCTTCCGCAACTCAGGTCGCAGACTTTGCTGAGCAGATTGATCGAAAGTACGACGGCAGTTTTATGTGGCCAGGATTCTGAGGGCTTGATATGCAAGTGACCAAATCAGACTTGTTTGAAGACATCGCAGTGTCAATGGACTCTTGGGCTGAGGCTGCTTCTGATGCATTGACCAAGCCAGATGCCGACCTAATATGGGTCGATGAGCAAGAGCCTTACCAGAGGCTGCAACGTTCCCTGGCTGCTGCTGGGGTAGATGGGGATGACCTCAGGAAGGTATTTGCAGAATGTCTGCGAGGGTTTGCCGTTTCCATCTTGACTGCGGTCGATGGCGGAACTGCTTTGGCTGAAAAAGGCCGGGTGCATCTGGTCGATGGGGATGGCAATAACTTAGGTGAAGGCTTGCACGATGACTTCGTGAGTCATTTGCTTGATACCGGGCGTCTTAAATAATCGATGCAGCAAAGAGTGTGTCGATCTCAGCAGTGTTTGGCCTAATCACTACGATTTCAATAGCTGTCTGCGCCCGCTGTAAAAGGGCCAGAGCCTGATTCCTCATTGAATCCTGCCGGCCGTTCACCGTGGCGTCGGCACCAACCCAGGCCGCATCCAGAACGCCGGCACCTACCTGGGCGGCTGGGTCGGTGACGGCACCAACACCGGCCACGTGCAGCGCCAGCTGGTGGCAGCTGGCCAGGTCCTGAGCCGCTACGGCGACGCCGCCCCCACCCTGCAAGCCGGCGCCCCCGGCCCAGGACCCCAACCAGCCCGCCTACGTCCAAACGGCCGAATTCAACCTCGCCGCCCCCACCCTGCGCGACGGCAACGTGGGCAGCGCAGCCGTCAGCTACACCGTGGTGGGTGGCGAAACCCTCAAGGACGTGGCCCGCACCGTCTTGGGCGATGCCAGCCTGTGGTGGCGCATTGCCGACGCCAATGGCCTGACCCTTGCCAGCGACGCCGCGCTGCAAGCCGGCCAGACGCTGAGCGTGCCCAAGCTGGCGCTCAACACCAACAACGACGGCACCCTGCAGCCCTATGACCCCAGCAGGATCACCGGCAGCCTGGACCCTGAGGAACGCGAGATCAGCATGCCCATCTGACCTCGAAATACTTCAAAATTGATAGCTGTCTGCGCTTGTTACACAAGGGCCATCGCTTGATTTCTTACCCAGTCGCAGCTGTGGGCGTGGATTTCAGCGAACCACGTCTCATATCCAATCGAGGCGCCAGCGTGGGGCACGCAGGCTGCCCTGTGCGGCGACCAGGCTGATCAACCCGGCTTGCGGCAACTCGCAAAGATATCCAGCGGCGCTTCGTGCACCCTGGTCTGCACGCCCAGCAGGCCGAGCATGGAGTGGAAGTAGTTGTCGTGCGAAAACTCTTCGTCTTGCTTGGCCTGCACGCAGGCGGTGGTGATGCCGGTTTCGGCCTGGAAGCCGGGGGACAGCCAGGTGATCCAGGCGGGGCGTTTCTGCTCGTCGGGGGCAATGCCGTAGGGCAGGCCGTGCAGGTACAGGCCGTTCTCGCCCAGCGATTCACCATGGTCGGAGGCGTAGCTCATCGCCGGCGCCCAATGGTCTTCGTGCTGCTGCAGCCAGCCGATCACCGAGGCCAGGAAGTGGTCGGTGTAGAGGATGGTGTTGTCGAAGGCGTTGACCACTTCCTGCCGGCCGCACTGCTGCAGCGCGTTGGAGGCGCACTCGGGCATGAAGCGCTTGAACTGCGGGGGCGTGCGCTTGTAGTAGGCCGGGCCGTGGCTGCCCATCTGGTGCATGAACACCACCACGCCGCGGGCGCGGCGCTCGGCTGGGAGCTGGTCGATGCGGGCCTGCAGGCCGTGCAGCATGACTTCGTCGAAACATTCGCCGTCACCGCACAGGCCCGGGGCGTTTAGTTCGTGGTAGCGCACGGTGGGCACGCGCTGGCATACGCCCTTGCAGCCGCCGGCCTGGTTGTCGATCCAGAGCACGGCGTAGCCGGCGCGCTGCAGCACATCGGCCAGGCCTTCGGTGTCGGTCTTCCGGTTCTCAAAATCACCGCGGCTGAGCGGGGAGAACATGCAGGGCACCGAGGCCGCCGTGTTGGTGCCGCAGGACCAGACGTTGCGCAGGCTGGCCACGCCCAGTTTCTCCAGCTCCGGCGTGGTGGGGCGCGGGTAGCCGTTGAGGGCAAAGTGGTCGGCGCGCGCGGTTTCGCCCAGCACCAGCACCACCAGCGGCGGCTTGGCGCCGGGCGGCAGGGCGGGCAGGTGGGCATCTTCGCTCAGCGGTTGCACCGGGCCACGCTCGCGCTTGCCGGGCTCCCAGACCAGGGTGGCCAGGGCGTAGAAGGAATTGAGCGGGTTGATCAGGTAGCGCAGCTGCGTGTGGTTGCGCATGACCGACGCGAAATCCTGGAACACCAGCATCAGCGCGCCCACGGCCAGCGCCAGCGACAGCAGGGCCAGCCCCAGGTTGCGCAGCAGCTGGCGCGGCCAGCCGGGCCAGGCCAGGCGTCTGCGCCACACCGCCACGGCCGGCAGCAGGCCCAGCACGCCCACCACCAGTGCCATGCGCCAGGAGAGCAGGTCGCGCACCTCGCGTGAATCCGTGGAGAGGGTGTTGACCATCATGCTGCGGTCGATCACCACGCCGTAGGTGTGCATGAAGTAGGCGCCGAAGGCGGCCGCCAGCAGGAACAGCGTGAGCGCGGGTTTGAGCGTGAAGCGCCAGGCCAGCAGCGCCAGCAGCAGCGCGATGCCGCCGCCGATGATGACGGCGAATGCCAGCCCGAAGGCCACGCCGCGCCAGTTGGCCAGCTCCGGCAGCCGAGCCAGCTGCTCCCAGAGCGGCCAGTTGCCCAGCGCCACCATCCAGAAGGTGGCCAGGAAGATCAGCCGCGCGGGCGAACCGCCGCGCGCGGGGCCACCCGCCAGGCCCAGTGCGAAGGGGGCGGTAGCCGAGGGCCGGCGGGAGAACAGGGGCATGTGGCGGGCGTATGTTGGCGGTGCGGAAGGCCCGGAGGCGCCCGCGCCGCCGCCGAGCTTACGCGCCGAAGAAGCTCTTGACCTTGTCGGCCCAGCTTTCACCGCCGGGCGAATGCTTGGCGCCGCCCTTGCGGATCGATTCGTCGAACTCCTTGAGCAGCTTCTTCTGGTGCTCGGTGAGCTTGACCGGCGTTTCCACGCTGATGTGGCAGTACAGGTCGCCCGGGTAGCTGGCGCGCACGCCCTTGATGCCCTTGCCGCGCAGGCGGAACTGCTTGCCGGCCTGGGTGCCTTCGGGGATGTCGATGGCGGCCTTGCCGTTCAGCGTGGGCACCTCGATCTCGCCGCCCAGTGCCGCGATGGCAAAGCCCACCGGCACCACGCAGTGCAGGTCGTCACCGTCGCGCTCGAAGATGTCGTGCTTCTTGACCCGGATCTCGATCAGCAGATCGCCGGGCGGGCCGCCGTTGGTGCCGGGCTCACCGTTGCCGGCCGAGCGGATGCGCATGCCGTCGTCGATGCCGGCGGGTATCTTCACTTCCAGCGTCTTCTGGTTGCGCACCTTGCCCTGGCCGTGGCAGGTGCCGCACGGGTCCTTGATGATCTTGCCGGTGCCCCGGCAGTGCGGGCAGGTCTGCTGCACGCTGAAGAAGCCCTGGCGCATCTGCACCACGCCCTGGCCCTGGCAGGTGCTGCAGGTGGAGGCGCTGGTGCCGGCCTTGGCGCCGGACCCGTGGCAGGTCACGCATTCGTCCCAGGTGGGAATGCGGATCTGCGCCTCCTTGCCGGCGGCGGCTTCTTCCAGCGTGATCTCCATGGCGTAGCTGAGGTCGGCCCCACGGTACATCTGACGGCCGCCGCGGCCACCGCCGCCGTTGCGGGCCCCGAAGATGTCGCCGAAGATGTCGCCGAAGGCCTCGGCGAAGCCGCCAAAACCTTCCGGGCCGCCGCGCATGCTCGGGTCCACGCCGGCGTGGCCGAACTGGTCGTAGGCGGCCTTCTTCTGCGTGTCGGTCAGGATTTCGTAGGCCTCCTTGGCCTCCTTGAACTTGGCCTCGGACTCGCCCGCATCACCCTGGTTGCGGTCAGGGTGGTACTTCATCGCCAGCTTGCGGAAGGCTTTCTTGATCTCGTCCTGCGAGGCGTTCTTGGGTACGCCCAGGACTTCGTAGTAGTCGCGTTTGGCCATTCGAGACTCTCAATCACACACAAACGAAAGCCGCGCAGCCCGATTCCAGGGAACCGGCTGCGCGGCAGAAGCCATGGCGGCGCGGCCCATCAGGCCTGCGCCGGGCAGCCGCTTCAGTCCTTCTTGACTTCCTTGACCTCGGCGTCCACCACGTTGTCGTCGTCAGCGGCGGCCGACTGGCCACCCGCGGCGCCGCCAGCCGCGCCCGCCGCACCGGCGGCCTGACCGGCCGCCGCGGCGTCGGCGTACATCTTCTCGCCGAGCTTCTGGCTGGCGCTCATCAGCGCTTCGGTCTTGGCATCGATCGCGGCCTTGTCCTCGCCCTTCAGGGCTTCTTCCAGGTCCTTGATCGCGGCTTCGATCTTGTCCTTCTCGCCGGCTTCCAGCTTGTCGCCATGCTCGCCCAGCGTCTTGCGCACGCTGTGCACCATGGCGTCGCCCTGGTTGCGGGCCTGCACCAGTTCCAGCTTCTTGTGGTCTTCGGCCGCGTTGAGTTCGGCGTCCTTGACCATCTGCTGGATTTCGGATTCCGACAGGCCGGAGTTGGCCTTGATGGTGATCTTGTTCTCCTTGCCGGTGCCTTTGTCCTTGGCGCTCACATGCAGGATGCCGTTGGCGTCGATGTCGAAGGTGACCTCGATCTGCGGCAGGCCACGCGCGGCCGGCGGGATACCTTCCAGATTGAACTCGCCCAGCAGCTTGTTGCCGCTGGCCAGTTCGCGCTCGCCCTGGAAGACCTTGATGGTCACGGCCGGCTGGTTGTCGTCGGCGGTGGAGAAGGTCTGCGAGAACTTGGTCGGGATGGTCGTGTTCTTGGTGATCATCTTGGTCATCACGCCGCCCAGGGTCTCGATGCCCAGGCTCAGCGGCGTTACGTCGAGCAGCAGCACGTCCTTGCGGTCACCCGAGAGCACCTGGCCCTGGATGGCGGCGCCCACGGCCACGGCTTCGTCGGGGTTGACGTCCTTGCGCGGCTCCTTGCCGAAGAACTCCTTGACCTTGTCCTGCACCTTGGGCATGCGGGTCTGGCCGCCCACCAGGATCACGTCGCTGATGTCGCCCACGGACACGCCGGCGTCCTTGATGGCGGTGCGGCAGGGTTCGATGGTGCGCTCGATCAGCTCTTCCACCAGCGATTCCAGCTTGGCACGCGTGAGCTTGATGTTCAGGTGCTTGGGGCCGGAGGCGTCGGCGGTGATGTAGGGCAGGTTGATGTCGGTCGCGGCGGAGCTGGACAGCTCGATCTTCGCCTTCTCGGCGGCTTCCTTCAGGCGCTGCAGGGCCAGCACGTCCTTGGACAGGTCGACACCGGCTTCCTTCTTGAACTCGGTGATCACGTAGTCGATGATGCGCTGGTCGAAGTCTTCGCCGCCCAGGAAGGTGTCGCCGTTGGTGGACAGCACCTCGAACTGCTTTTCCCCGTCGACATCGGCGATCTCGATGATGGAGATGTCGAAGGTGCCGCCGCCCAGGTCATAGACGGCGATCTTGCGGTCGCCCTTGGACTGCTTGTCCAGGCCGAAGGCCAGCGCGGCCGCGGTCGGCTCGTTGATGATGCGCTTGACGTCCAGGCCGGCGATGCGGCCGGCGTCCTTGGTGGCCTGGCGCTGGCTGTCGTTGAAGTAGGCCGGCACGGTGATCACGGCCTCGGTCACGGCCTCGCCCAGGTAGTCCTCGGCGGTCTTCTTCATCTTGCGCAGGATTTCGGCGCTGATCTGCTGGGGTGCCAGCTTCTTGCCGCGCACTTCCACCCAGGCGTCGCCGTTGTCGGCCTTGATGATCTGGTAGGGCATCAGGTGGATGTCCTTCTGCACCTCTTTCTCGTCGAACTTGCGGCCGATCAGGCGCTTGACGGCGTAGATGGTGTTCTTGGGGTTGGTCACGGCCTGGCGCTTGGCCGGCGCGCCGGCCAGGATCTCGCCGTCTTCCTGGTAGGCGACGATGGACGGCGTGGTGCGCGCGCCTTCGGTGTTCTCGATCACCTTGGTGGCGTTGCCTTCCATGATGGCGACGCAGCTGTTGGTCGTGCCGAGGTCAATGCCGATGATTTTTCCCATGTTTGTTCTCCGTGTGGGCTGAATTGGTTGGATGTTCCGAAGCTGTGGATAACTGGCCGTTTTTCAAGCGTGGCAGGGCCTGGCGCGCGTTTATTTGGGCGCCGTGACGGTCACCAGGGCCGGGCGCAGCACGCGGTCGGCGATGGTGTAGCCCTTCTGCAGCACGCTGACCACGGTGTTGGCTTCCTGGTCGGCGGGCACCATGCTGATGGCCTGCTGCAGCGTCGGGTCGAACCTGGCGCCGGCGGGCGGGTTGATCTCGGCCACCTTGTTGCGCTCCAGCGCGGCGACCAGCTGGCGCAGCGTGGCTTCGGTGCCTTCGCGCAGCTGTTCGGCGGTGGCGTTGTCAACCTTGAGACCGGCTTCCAGGCTGTCGATCACCGGCAGCAGGCTCTCGGCGAAGGCCTCGATGGCGAACTTGCGGTTCTTGGCGATTTCTTCATCAGCGCGGCGGCGGGCGTTCTGGGCCTCGGCCTGGGCACGCAGTGCCTGGTCGCCCAGATCAGCCACTTTGGCCTGCAGGGCTTTGAGCTCCGCCTGGGTGTTTTCAAGCTGGGCGGCGGCGTCGGCCTCGTTGGCGGCAGCGACGGCTTCCAGTTCTTCCGGGCTCATGGGCGGGTCGGTGGGGTTGGCGCCGTGCGCCGTGAAAGGGCGGTGGGGTTGGTCGGACATGCTGCTCGTTGTCTGAAATTCGTTCTGATGAGGCTTACGAGGCTCCAGATGGGCGCCGGGCGGGCATTTTCAAGGGCTTTTCGAGGGAAAAACGCCAAAAAAACGGTCCGGAAGGGCGATTTCGCGCTCAAGCCGTCGTCGGAAACGAGCAGGCCGCCCGGAGGCGGCCTGAACAGATGCCGGGCAGGCCCGGCAACGGGGGCTCAGCCGGAGACGCCGAGCAGTTCCACGTCGAACTTGAGGGTGGCGTTGGGCGGGATCACGCCGCCGGCGCCGCGCGGGCCGTAGCCCAGATCGGGCGGGATGATCAGGGTGCGCTTGCCGCCCACTTTCATGCCGGCTACGCCTTCGTCCCAGCCGCGGATCACCATGCCGGCGCCCAGGGGGAACTGGAACGGATCGTTGCGGTCGCGGCTGGAATCGAACTTGGCGCCCTGCTGGCCGCCTTCAAACAGCCAGCCGGTGTAGTGCACGGTCACGGTCTGGCCCTTGCGCGCCTCGGCGCCGGTGCCCGCCTGGGTGTCTTCGATCTGCAGGCCGCTGGGGGTGGTGGTCATGGAGTTGCTATGGTCTGAATAGCTGCCTGCGCCCGTCACAAAAGGGCTGGCGGCTTGTTTTGTTGTCAAATCAGGCCCCGTTCACGACGAGGCTGGCGCTTCAGCTGCCGGCGCGCGGCCGGGCCGGCTTATTTCTTCTTGGCCTGGGCCGCGACCCACTTTGTGGCGAAGGCCTGCAGGTCCGACAGGCGCTTGACCAGATCGGCGCCGCTGGGGGTGAGGCTGTAGCCGTCGGAGCCGTGCGTGACCAGATTGGCGGCGCGCAGTTCCTTCAGGCGGGTGTTCAGCGTGTTGGGGGTGATGCCGCCCACGCTGTCCTGCAGCAGGCGGAACGTCTGGGCATGGCCGTCGCGCAGGGCCCACATCACACGGATGGCGTAGCGCGCTTCGAGCAGGGCCAGCAACTGGCCGGTGGCGGCGTTTTCTTTGGAACTCATTCCAGGGTTCTCCTCAGTGGGCTTGGGTCGGAAGCGGCCCCGCGCGGGCCGGTGTTGCTACGAAATATAGCCCAAAATCGACCGCCGCTACACGTTTAATAGCTTTGCCCAAAGCGCCGCCGTGGGTTGGCCGCTACAAAATCCGGATTTACCCGCGCCGCACCGTGTCCGGTGCCTCCACTTCGAAGGTCTGGCGATCCCTCGATTGCACCAAAATAGTGCCATTGAGCCGATGCACGACCGGCGGCCCGGGCCGGTCGGTGGCGGCTCGTCAATACACCCTGTATACCCGGATCAGCACGGCGGAGCGTGGCCGCAGGCTGTGCAGGGTGCCCACGAACACCGCCTGGTTGAGCCAGCCGTAGGGGCCCTCCGGCGCCGTCAGGGTGACGTGCGAGAAGCGGTAAGGCTTGCCATCGGCCTCGGTGCGCGTGAGCACCTCGTTGTGGACGGTGATGATGGCGCCGTCGTCGGTCTGCATCTCATAAAGGGCGTCCAGCATGCGCGTGCCATCCTTGCGCAGCAGCTGGCGGTCGGCGCCGCCGGCCAGCACCTTGCCCTTTAGCCGCGGCCCCTGGAAGCTGCCGCCCGTGATGGGCACCATGCGGCGTTCGCCCAGCGGGCCCACGCCCAGCTCCAGCGTGGGGGCAAGTTCGGCAATGGCCTCGTAAACCAGTTCTGTGCGTGGCAGCACGACCGGGATGCTGGCCGGATTCGGCGCGGCAGCCTGGGCCGTTTCCGGTCTGGGCTGGGCGACGGCGGTGCAGCCGGTTGCCAGCGCCGCAGCGACCAGCGCGGCCCCGATGACTGCGCCTCGCGCGAGGGCGCGGATCGTGGTGTTCGTCATGATGGTGTCTCCTGATGATGGTGGCGGGCTCACGGCCCGGGCGCGGTGCAGACGAAGCTGTCTGCCCGCTCCGGGTCGCCGCTGCGGTAGCGGGCGACCTGGGGATACGGGCACAGCAGCCGGGTGCGCGTGGGGCTCCAGCTAGGCGGGAGTTCCGGGTTGGGCGCGTTGCTGGCAGGTCCGCGCGCGGCGGCCACCACGCTGGCCGGCGCCTGGCCTTGCTCGACCCAGCGCACCAGGGCACCCAGCAGGTCTACCTGGTCGGCCGCCGGTCCGCCGCGGCTGTGGTTCATGCCCGGGATCAGGAACAGCCGGACGCTGTCGCCCAGCTGCTCGCCCCGCGCGGCACGCAGACGCTCGTACCAGGCGATGGTGTCGAGCGGCGAGAACACCGGGTCGGCGCTGCCATGCGCGACCAGCAGCTTGCCGCCGTGGTCGATGAAGTCCTTCATCAGCGGGTCGGGCGGCGTCATGAAGCCCATGGCGGACTCGGTGTAGCGCCCCTCGGTGGCACGGATGCGCGGCAGGTCGCGCGTGAGGTCGAAGCCCAGCGCGAAATCGATCAGCGTGCTGCCGCGGCCGGTGACCACTTCGGGCGAAGCCGGCGGGGTGGTGAACACGTAGGCCAGCGCCACCGCATCGCGCGGGCCGACGCTGTATTCCTGCTTCCACTGGGCCCAGCCCTTGCCGGCAACGCCCGGGTCCCAGGCCATCGGCGCATAGACGGCTTCGCCGCCGGCCGTGTGCGGCCCGGCGAACATGCGCGCCAAAGCCTCTTTCTGCGCCGCTGGCAGGCAATCCTGCGTGGCAGCGCCGGCGCAGCTGGGCACGTCGCGGCGCACGTCGAAGGCGCGCTGGCAGGCGACGAGATCGCCGATCCAGCCGTCCGCCAGCCCGTCCAGCGCATCGCAGCGGCGCAGCACGGCCTGGGCCACCAGCGCCACGCTGGCGGGCGGCACGGCGGTGGTCAGATCCAGCAGGCCGGTCTTGTCGCTCTTGTGCGCCAGCGGCGCCAGTTGCTGGGCGCCCCACACCTGCGCCACGGCGGCGCGCGGCAGGTTGAAGCCGGGCGCGGTGGCCAGGATGCCGTCGTAGGCGTCCGGCAGACGCGAGGCCGTGACGAAGCCGTGGCGGCCGCCGTTGGAGGTGCCGACCAGGTAGGAGCGCATCGGCGCCTTGCCGTAGTAGCGCGCCACCAGCGCCTTGGCCATGGGCGTGAGCTGGGCCACGGCGTTGTAGCCGTAGTCGCGTCGCGCCTGCGGGTCGAGCCCGAAGCTGCCGCCGCCGATGGGCGTGCTGCGGTCGAACGCATGGCCGGCATCGGAGCTGATCACCGCGAAGCCCTGCAACAGCCCATTGGTGGGTGGGCCGCCACCCAGGATGTCGCCGTAGGCGGGTGTGACGAAGCCGTCCAGGCCTCCGTTGGCCTGGTAGAAGAAGCGACCGTTCCACGCCGTGGGCAGGCGCATCTCGAAGCCGATGGCGTAGGGCTTGCCGTCCACCGGGCCGGCGCGCTCGTTCATCGCGCCCTTGACCACGCAATGGGCCGGCATCGGCTGGGCGATGCCGGGCACCTTGACGGCACCGTCCGGCACCGGCTCGGCGCTGCCGATGCGCAGGCCGGGCCAGCTGAACTGCGCGGCCAGTTCGTTGCAGCTGACGGCGGGTGTGCCGCCGGTCACCGGCGGGCGCTGACTGGCACAGCCGGCCAGCAGCGTGACTGCGCCGAGCACCCACGTGGCCAGGTGCAGGGCGCGGCGGAAGAAGGCGCGCGCGGCGTCAGGCATGAGCGGTCTCCAGCGATGCGACGATGCCCAGGCGCATCGCCAGTTCCGGCAGCACCCAGGCACGGAAGGCGCGGGCCGGGGCCTGCCAGCGGGGTTCGGCCGGCGCGCTGGCGGCGATGCGGGTCCACGCCCAGGCCAGCAGGCCGACGGCGACGGCGCGCAGGTAGTCATCGGCCACTTGGTAGGCCAGGGTGGCGTCCTGCGCGCAGCGGGCGGCGAGGGCGGTGGTGGTCTGCTGCAGCGCGTGCAGCGCGTCGGCCGCCGGCGCGTTGCCGGCGATGCGGGCATCGGCTTCCAGCTCGGCCAGCAAGGCATTGAGGCCGGCGCCGCCGTCGGCCAGCACCTTGCGCACCAGCAGGTCGATGGCCTGGATCTCGTTGGTGCCCTCGTAGATCATCGCCACGCGGGCATCGCGCACGTGCTGCTCCACGCCCCATTCGCGCACGTAGCCGTGGCCGCCGAAGACCTGCAGACAGTCGGAGCCGCCATGGAAGGCCTGGTGGGTGAAGGCGGCCTTGAGCACAGGGGTTGTGAGGGCGCACCAGCGCTCGGCGCGCTGGCGGCGCGCGGCATCGGGGTGATGCCTGGCGATGTCCAGCTCGACGGCGGTCTGGTAGGCCAGCACGCGGGCGCCGTCGATCCAGGCGCGCTGGGTCTGCAGCAGGCGCTGCACGGCCGGATGCTCCGAGATCAGGCTCGTCTGGCTGGCGCCGGGGGCGCGCATCTGCTTGCGCTCGGCGGCGTAGGCGTCGGCCTTCTGCCAGGCGGCGCCCAGCAGCCCGACACCCTGCAGCGCCACGTGCAGGCGGGCGGCGTTCATCATCACGAACATGGCGTTCAGGCCCTTACCGGGCTCGCCCACCAGCCAGCCGCGCGCGGCGTCGAAGCGCATCACGCAAGTGGGGCTGCCGTGCAGGCCCATCTTTTCCTCGATGCGCTCGCAGAACACCGCTGATCGGCTGCCATCGGCGTAGAACTTGGGTACCAGGAACAGCGACAGCCCCTTGGGGCCGGGCGGCGCGTCGGGCAGGCGGGCCAGCACCAGGTGAACGATGTTGTCGGTCAGGTCGTGCTCGCCGCCGGAGATGAAGATCTTGGTGCCGCTGAGCGCGTAGCTGCCTTCGGCCTGCGGCTGGGCCTTGGTGCTGCACAGGCCCAGGTCGCTGCCGGCGTGCGGCTCGGTCAGGCACATGGTGGCCAGCCATTCGCCGATGGCCACCTTTTCCAGGTAGGCCGCTTTCAGTTCGTCGCTGGCGTGGTGGCGGATGCATTCGTAGGCACCGTGCAGCAGGCCGGGCGCCATGGTCCAGCCGTGGTTGGCGGCGGAGAGGTTCTCGTACAGCACCGCCTCGATCACCGCCGGCAGGCCCTGGCCGCCGTCTTCCGCCGCGGCCGACAGCGCCGGCCAGCCGGCCTGCCAGAAGGCCTGGTAGGCATCGCGAAAGCCCGGCGGCATGGTCACGGCGCCGTCTTTCCACTGCGCGCCCACCTCGTCGCCCGTGCGGTTCAGCGGGGCGATCTCGCCGTCGATGAACTTGGCCATCTCGTTCAGCAGCTGGCGCATCAGCGGCTCGTCGGCCTCGCCGAAGGCGGGCAGGGCGGCGAGCTGCGCCGGCGCCTGCAGCACGTCGAACAGGACGAAGCCGATGTCTTCGGTGGGCATGCGGTAGTGGTTCATGATGCTATGGACTTGCTAGCTGGCTGCGCCTGCCACACAAGGGCAAACGGCCTGTTGGGTTCAAAAAAAAGCGGCCCGCGCGCGGCGGGCCGTGGCGGGCGCGCGCCAGCTGGCACGCGCCGTTCGGTCCGCCAGGCTTACTCGACCTTGAACTCGCCGTTGGTCACCTTCATCATCACACCGGTCTCCGGCGCGTAGCCCCAGTGGTCGGCGGGCGTCCAGTTGAGCACGCCGTGCGCCAGCGTGGTGCGGCCCATGGTCTCGAAGGCGTCGCGCAGGGCGGCGCGGAACTCGGGCGTGCCGGGCTTGGCCTTCTTCAGCGCCATCGGCACGGCCTTTTCCATCACCGTCATGGAGTCGTAGGCGTGGCCGGCGAACTGGTTGCGCGAGCCCGGGCCGTAGGCCTTCTCGTACTGCTGCACGAACTTGATGGCTTCCTTCTTGGAGGCGTTGCCGTCGGGCAACTGCTCGGCCAGCACGGCCGGGCCGGAGACCACGAAGGTGCCTTCCACCTGCTTGCCGCCCACGCGCATCAGGTCGCGCGTGGCGGCGGCGTGGGTCTGGTAGATCTTGCCCTTGTAGCCGCGCTCGCGCAGGGCCATCTCGGGCATGGCGGCGCCGCTGCCGGAGGCCACCACCAGGATCGCATCGGGGTTGGCCGATACCAGCTTCAGCGCCTGGCCGGTCACGCTGGTGTCGGCGCGGGCGAAGCGCTCCACCGGGCCGAACTTGATGCCGGCCTTTTCAGCCTGCGGCTTGAAATCGTTGAGCCAGGTCTCGCCGTAGGCATCGGCGTAGCCGAGGAAGCCGACCGACTTGACGCCCTCTTTCTTCATGTGCTCGATGACGGCGTGGCCCATCACGGCGTTCGACTGCGGCATGCGGAAGGACCACTTGTCCTTGCCGGCCGGCAGCGCCACCGGCGACCACGACAGCTGCGGCGTGCCCGACTCGTCGGCCACCTGGGCCACGGCGGCGGCCACCGGCGTGGCCACCGAGCCCATGATCACGTCGACCTTGTCCTCGGCGACGAACTTCTTGGCGATCTTCACGCCGTTGGTCGGATCGGTGGCGTCGTCCATGACGATCACGTTGAGCTTCTGGCCGTCGATCTCCTTGGGCCACAGCTTGACCTGGTTGCCCACCGGGATGCCCAGGCCCGAAGCCGGGCCGGTGAGCGGCGCGACCACGCCGATGGTGATGTCGGCCAGGGCCGTGCCGCTGGCGGCCAGGGCGGCGGCGAAGGCCAGGGCCTTGATGGAATAACGTGTCATGCCAGTTGTCTCCTTGGTGGTTGGCGTGGAGGGGGAAAAGGGACGGATTCAGTCTTCCGGCTTGAAGCCCGAGGACTTGACCAGTTGCGCCCAGAAGGCGCTCTCGGTTTTCTGCAGCTGGGCCAGCTCCTGCGGCGTGCTGGCCGCCGGCGTCAGGGCGTTGCGCGCCATGGCGGGGGCCATGGCCGGCACGGCGGCCTGCAGGGCGGCGGCGAGCTGCTGCTGGGTGGCGGCGGGCAGGCCGGCCGGCGCGTAGAGGCCGTACCAGCCGTCCACCACCAGGTCGATGCCGGCGTCCTTGAGCGTGGGGATGCCGCCGAGCACCGTGGTCGGTTTCGAGCCCGACGTGGCCAGCACGTGCAGCTTGCCGGCCTTGTGGTGCTCGACCACGTCGGCCAGCGGCGTGATGGCCATGGAGATGGCGCCGCCGATCACATCCACCACCGAGGGCGCGGCGCCCCGGTAAGGCACGTGCACCAGCGGCAGCTTGGCGCGCTCGGCCACGCCCTGGCCGATGAAGTGCGGCACCGTGCCCGGGCCGGGCGAGCCGAAGGCCGGCTTGTGCGCCGGGTCGCGCGCCCAGGCCAGGTACTCGGCCATGGTCCTGGCGTTGGTGGCGGGGCCGGTGCTGAGCGCGAAGTCGAAGTTGCAGACGCGGCCGATGGGCGTGAAGTCGGCCACCGGGTCGTAGCGCAGGCTGCGGTAGATGTGCGGGAACAGCGTCATGGCGCCGTGCGGCACGAACATCAAGGTGTCGCCGTCGGCCTTGGCCGCCTTGACGCCCTCCACCATGATGCGGCCGCCGGCGCCGGCGCGGTTGTCCACGATGACCGGGCGCTTGAGCTGCACGCGCAGCTGGTCGGCCAGCAGGCGGGCGGTCTGGTCGGCCGAGCCGCCGGCGGCGAAGCCGACCATGATCTTCAGCGGCTGGCCGGTTTGCGCGCGCGCCGCCGGCGTGAGCGCGGCCAGCGAGGCGGCGCCCAGGCCGAGCAGCTGGCGGCGGCTGGGGGTGGCGAAACGGTGGTTCACGGCCTTGTCTCCTGTCGTTCCTGCGTGTCGTTCCTGCGTGTCGTTGCTGGTCGTCCCGGCCCCGCTCAGCTGCACTTGTCCTTGATGAAATCGGGCACCGGGATGGCTTTGATGCGGTGCGGCTCGCCCTCGGGGTGGACGACGAAGGCGCGCGTCTCGCGCCCTTCGCACAGCACCGTGTCGCCGCGCATCACCACGTGTTTCTGCACGAAGGTCTTGGCGGCCCAGGATTCGATGCTGGTGTGGATCTGGATCGTCTCGCCGTAGGTGGCCGGGCGCATGAACTTGGTGTGGATCTCCAGCAGCGGCGTGCCGACGATGCCGTGCGACACCTCCAGCTCGCGCCAGGGCGGGATGCCGCACTGCATGAAGAAATCCAGCGACGAGGCGTCCATCCACTTGCTGAAATTGGGAAAGAACACGATGCCGGCCGGATCGCAATCGCCGAACATCACCTTGACTTCGTAAACAGTGGTCTTGCTCATGGTGGAACTCAAGGATGGATTTGCTTTCAATTCAATAGCTGTCTGCGACCGTCAGCAAAGGGCCGGAGCCACTTTTCATGCTGAAAATCAAGAGGCCGCGGAGCAGGCCATGCCAGCCAACGCCGTCGGCGGCTCTGCACCGACGACTGGCGTTGTCCCCCCTCCGGAACGAGAGGGGGGGAAGGCGCGCAGCGACTCGGGGGAGTGTTCATCGAGGCGCCATGCGCAGGGCCCCATCCAGGCGGATCACTTCGCCGTTCAGGTGCCCGTTGCTGACGATGTGGCAGGCCAGTTCGGCAAACTCTTCCGGCTTGCCCAGGCGCTGCGGGAAGGGGATAGAGGCCGCCAGCGACTGCTGCACCGGTTCCGGCAGGCTGCGCATCAGCGGCGTCAGGAACAAGCCCGGCGCGATGGTGCACACCCGGATGCCGTACTGCGCCAGGTCGCGCGCCATCGGCAGGGTCATGCCCACCACGCCGCCCTTGCTGGCGCTGTAGGCCTGCTGGCCCACCTGGCCGTCGAAGGCGGCCACGCTGGCGGTGAACACCATGGCGCCGCGCTCGCCGTCTTCCATCGGCTCCAGCTTGGCACACGCGGCGGCAAACAGGCGCGCGGCGTTGTAGGTGCCGACCAGGTTGACGTTCACCACCCGTGTGAAATCTTCCAGCGAGGCCGGGCTGCCGTCCTTGCCGATCACGCGCTTGGCGGTGCCGATGCCGGCGATCTGCATCAGGATGCGCGCCGGGCCGTGCGCCTCGGCGGCGGTGTCGATGGCGGCCTGCATGCTCTCGCCGCTGGTCACGTCGGCCTGCAGGCCGATGCCACCGATCTCGGCCGCCACCCGCTTGGCGTTGTCCATGTTCACGTCCAGCACCGCGACGCGCGCGCCCAGCCGCGCCAGCTCGCGCGCCGTCGCCTCGCCCAGGCCGGAACCGCCGCCGGTCACCAATGCCGCTTGTCCTTGGATCTTCATGGTGTTTCCTCTGCTTTCAAATGAATAGCTGCCTGCGCCCGTCACGCAAGGGCCAAAGCCACTTTTTCTTTATAAAACCGAAGGCCGCGAAGCAGGCCAGGCCAGCCAACACCGTTCCCGGACCTGCGCCGGGAAATGGTGTTGTTCCCCGCGAAACAAGTGGCGGGAAGGCGCCGCAGGCGACTCGGAGCGGTGTTCACTGCTCGGCGTTTTCCAGCAAGAGGGCGATGCCCTGGCCGCCACCCACGCAGGCGGAGCTGATGCCGTACTTCAGGCCGGCGCGGCGGATCTCGCGCGCCACGGTGATGGTCAGGCGCACGCCGGTGCAGGCCAGTGGGTGGCCCAGGGCGATGGCGCCGCCGTTGACGTTGAGCTTGTCCAGATCCAGCCCCAGTTCCTTGCCCACGGCCAGGGTCTGCGCGCCCTGGGCTTCGTTGATCTCGAAGCGGCCGATGTCATCCAGCTTCAGGCCGGTGCGCTCCAGCAGCAGGCGGATGGCCGGCGCCGGGCCGATGCCCATGATCTCCGGCGGCACGCCCACGGCGGCGGCGGCCACCACGCGCGCCAGCGGTTTCTTGCCGTTGGCCTTGGCATACGCGCCCGAGGCCACCACGGCGGCCGCCGCGGCGTCCACCAGCGCCGACGAGTTGCCACCCGTCTGCACGCCGCCCTCGAACACCGGGCGCAGCTTGGCCAGCACTTCCAGCGGCGAGGGGCGCGGGTGCGTGTCCTGCGCCACCTCGGTCACCTTGCCCTGCAGCTTGATGCCGCGGGGCTTGTAGCCGTCGATCTCGAACTTCTCGGTCACCACCGGCACGATCTCGCCGGCCAGAAAGCCGCTCTGCTGCGCGGCCAGGGCACGGGCGAAGGAGTTGGCGGCGAACTGGTCCACCTCTTCGCGGGTGATGCCGTACTTCTTGGCCAGGTTCTCGGCCGTCTGGATCATGTTGATGCCGGGGGCCGGATCCTTCAGCGCCTCCCACATGTAGTCCTTGAAGCCCACCGGCGCGCCCAGCCTGAAGCCGGTGCGGTGGTCGAAGGCGGCGATGGGGTTGCGCGTCATGCTCTCGGTGCCCACCACCAGCGCGGCGTCGCAGGCGCCGCCCTGGATGTGCTCGCCCGCCTGGCGGAACAGCTCGAAGCCGGTGCCGCAGATGCGCTGCGCCATGATGGCCGGCACTTCCACCGGCACGCCGGCGTACAGGCCGATGTGGCGCGGCAGGAAGAACTGGTCGAAATCGCCCGGCGCCATGTTGCCGGTGACCACCGAGCCGATGTCGGCCGCCGGCACGCCGGCGCGCTTGAGCACCTCGCGCGCCGCCTTGATGCCCAGGTCGGTGGGCGAGATATGGCCCAGTGCGCCGCAGTAATCGACCATCGGCGTGCGCACGCCATCGAGCATCCAGACGTCGTCGAATGCGCTGAAGAAGCCTTTGCTGGCCATGTCGGGGTTCCTTTGCTGTCGGTTGAATCGGTGGCCGGGGCCGTCAGGGTTTGATGACGGTGTGGCCGGGTGCCTCGTCGTAGAGCGCCTCCACCAGCGTGTCGCGGTGCTTGAGCACGGCGCGCTGGTTGATGCTGCCCTTGTCGGTGACTTCGCCCAGGTCGATGGAGGGCGGCTCGGCCATCAGCATCAGCCGCGCGACGCGGTTGGCGCTGCCGGTGGCGGTGAGCGACAGGTCGGTCACCAGGCTCTGGAACTTTTCCCGCACCGCGCGGTGTTGCAGCACCTGGTCCATCGGCGCGTCGGCCGGCAGGTCGCACAGCGAGCGCACCGCCTGCGTGGGGAACACCAACGCGCCCACTTCCTTGCGGTTCAGGCCGGTGACCACCACGTCCTGGATGTAGGGCGCGCCGCCGGCGATCACGCGACCGCGCAGCGGGCCCACGCTAACGAAGGTGCCGGTGGCGAGCTTGAAGTCCTCGGCGATGCGGCCGTCGAAGCGCAGGCCCTGGTGGTAGTCGCCCGGGTCGATCCAGGTCACGGCATCGCCGGTGCAGAAGAAGCCGTCTTCGTCGAAGGCCTCGGCCGTGGCCTCGGGGCCGCGCCAGTAGCCGGGGGTGATGTTGGGGCCGCGGTAGCGGATCTCCACCTTGCCGTCCACGGGCACCAGCTTGAGCTCCAGCCCCGGCGTGGGCAGGCCCAGGTCGCCCGCCTTGACGTTGGGGCTGGTGACGAACAGGCCGTAGGGGCTGGATTCGGTCATGCCCAGGCCGCTGGTCATCACGATGCGCTGGCCGATCTCGCGCTCCTCGCTCTCGAACAGGCTGTCCCACACCGGCTGGGCCAGGGCGGCGCCGGCGTAGAAGAACATCTTCACGCGCGAGAGGAAGTTCTTGCGCAGCGCATCGTCCGTCTTCATGGCGTTGGCGATCGCCTCGAAGCCGGTGGGCACGTTGAAGTACAACGTGGGCGCGATCTCGCGCAGGTTGCGCAGCGTCTCGCCGATCAGCGCCGGCGTGGGCTTGCCTTCGTCGACGTACAGCGTGCCGCCGTTGCTCAGCACGAGGCCGAAGTTGTGGTTGCCGCCGAAGGTGTGGTTCCAGGGCAGCCAGTCGATCAGCACCGGCGGCTCTTCCGTCAGCACCGGCATCGACTGCCGCATCTGCTGCTGATTGGCGCACCACATGCGGTTGGTGTTGATCACTGCCTTGGGCAGTTTGGTGGAGCCGCTGGTGAACAGGAACTTGACGATGGTCTCGGGCCCGGTGGCGGCCTGCGCGGCGTCCACCGCGGGCGTGGGCTCGGTGGCCAGCAGGTCGGCGAACGGCTTGGCGGCGCGGCCCTTCAGGTGCGCGTGGCCGGCGTTGCGCGACAGCACGACCTCGGCATCCGCCGGCGCGGTGGCGGCGATGGCGGCGCCGAAGCGGTCGCCGTCCTCGGCGTAGATCAGGCCCGGCGTGAGCGTGCCGATCACGTGGCGCAGCTTGCCGTAGTCCTTGCTGATGGTGGAGTAGGCGGGCGAGGCGGGCGAATAGGGCACGCCGGCGAACAGGCAGCCCAGCGCCATCAGCGCGTGGTCGATGCCGTTGTCGCTCAGCACCACCACCGGGCGCTCGGCCGACAGGCCACGGTCGATCAGCGCCTGGCCGATGCGGCGCGCCGCATCCAGCGCCTGGGCGTAGCTCACGTGGCGCCAGTCGCCGCTCTTGCCGTCGGCACCGCGTACGCGCTGGGCGATGAAGGTGGTGTCCGGCGTGGCGCGGGCCCAGTGCAGCAGGCGGTCCGACATGCGGTCGCCAAAGGCCTGCAGGGGTTGCTCGGCCATCAGGTACTGCGTACCGTCCATGGTCTCGTGCAGGGTGGCGCGGGTGACGCCAAAGGCCAGGGGCCGGTACTTAGGTGGGGCCGCCGGCGCGGCCAGTGCGCTGCTCATGCTCGTCTCACTCCACTTGTTTTTTGATAGCTGCCGGCGCCTGTCCGGCCTGGGCTGTAGCCCGGAAGCACTGAAAAAGGAAGGCCGCTCAGCCCTTCTGCACCTTGGCCGCCTTGCCTTCCAGGAAGGCGCGCACGCGGGCCTTGGCCTCGGGCGCGGCCTGGGCGATGGCGCTGATCAGCGCCTCGGTCATGAAGCCGTGGTCGGCCGGCTGCTCGGCGATGCGCGGCAGCGCGTGCGTGAGGGCGTAGTTGGTCAGCGGCGCGTTCTGCGCAATGCGCTCGGCCAGCGCCAGCGCCTTGTCCAGCGCCTGGCCTTCGGGCACCAGGTACTGCGCGAAGCCCAGGCGCTCGCCGTCCTCGGCGTTGTAGACGCGGCCGGTGAGCATCATGTCGGTCATGCGCGCCACGCCGATCAGCTTGGGGATGCGCACCGAGCCGCCGCCGCCCACGAAGATGCCGCGCGTGCCTTCGGGCAGGGCGTAGAAGGTGGTGGCGTCGGCCACGCGGATGTGGGCGCTGCTGGCCAGCTCCAGCCCGCCGCCGACCACCGCGCCGTGCAGCGCCGCGATCACCGGCACCGGGCCGTACTGCACCGCATCCAGTGCCGTATGCCAGGTGCGCGAATGGAACACGCCCTGGCCGGCGTCGCGCTCTTTCAGTTCGGACAGATCGAGCCCGGCGCAGAAGTGCTCGCCTTCGCCGTCGATGACGGCGGCGCGCACGCTGGCGGGCAGGTTCTGGAAGGCGTCGCGCAGCGCGTAGATCAGCCCGTCGGACAGGGCGTTGCGCTTGGCCGGGCGCGTGAGGCGCACCAGCGCGACCTCTTTTTTCTTGCCGCGCAACTCGACCGTGAGATCCTGTTTCTTGCTTGCCATGTGTTGTCTCCTGATGCGTTTATTATTTATAGTTGATAACTAAATTCAAGACCTGAAGGCACTTTATTGCCTAGGGTTAACCCTAGGGTTTGGGCTTGATCGCGGCCCGTCGGCCGCAGGTGTTGCAACATGTTGCCGGTTCCCAGCGGCAACAGCATGCGCCGCAGCGGCCGGCGCCGATTCCGCCTACCATCAGGCCCCACAAGGAGACAGCTTGCCATGCAAAGAAGGCGCTTTCATCATTTTTTTTCGGCCGCCCTGGTGGCGCTCATGCCCCTGACCGTATCGCTGCCGCAGGCGGCGCACGCGGCGGGCGGCTTTCCGGCCAAGCCGATCCGCATCGTCGTGCCCAACGCGGCCGGCGGCGCGGCCGACCTGACGGCGCGCGCGGTGGGCGAGCACATGGCCAAGACGCTGGGCCAGCCCGTGATCGTCGACAACAAGCCCGGGGCCGGCGGCGTGGTGGCCGGCCAGGCGGCGCTGCAGGCCGCGCCGGACGGCCATACGCTGCTGCTGATCTCCAGCGGTACGGCGGTGAGCCAGGCGCTGTTCAAGTCGCTGCCGTTCGACGCCGCCAAGGATTTCGTCCCGGTGGCGCCGCTCGCCACGCTGGATCTGGTGATCGTCACCTCGCCGCAGAGCGGCTTCGCCAAGCTGGGCGACCTGCTGGCCTGGGCCAAGGCCAACGCGGGCAAGCTGAACATCGGCACGCCGATGCCGGGCACCACGCAGAACCTGGCGGCCGAGTGGTTCAAGATCGCCGCCGGCATTGACGCCGCCGTGGTGCCCTACAAATCCACGCCGGAGGTCATCACCGCCGTGCGCGGCCAGCAGATCCGCTCCGGGCTCGACATCCTGGGCCCGCTGCTGCCGCAGATCCAGTCGGGCGCGCTCAAGCCATTGGCAGTTACGGGCGCCAGGCGTTCGCGCGTGCTGCCCGACGTGCCCACCGCGCAGGAAGCCGGCGTGAAGGGGCTGGACGCCACCTCCTGGAACGGCCTGGCCGTGCCCAGGGGCACGCCGCCCGAGGCGGTGCAGGCGCTCAACGCCGCCGTTAACGCCGCGCTCAAGGACCCGGCCGTGCGCCAGCGCTTGGAATCGCTCAACCTCGACCCGCACCCCGGCACCCCGCAGGATGCCGCCGCCATGCTGCACGGCGACATCAAGCGCTGGACCGAGGTGATCGCCAAGGCCGGTATCGAGAAGCTGTGAGCCGCTGGCGCCGCGGTGCGCCGGCTTCAGATTTTGCAAGAAAAATGGCTCCTGGCCCCTATCTGACGGGCGCATGCAGCTCAGGAAACCATAGCAAACAAAGGCATCCCATGCAGGCATTGCAAGCGCCCATCACCCTGGGCCTGATCGGTTATGGCGAGGTCGGCAAGACCTTCGCCACCGGCCTGAAGAACGCCGCCGGCGTGCAGGCCGTGAGCGCCTGGGACCTCAAGTTCGCCCAGCCCCAGGCGCGCGAAGGCGAACTGGCCCACGCCGCCGGCCACGGCATCGCCGCCCAGCCCGGCATGGCGCAGCTGTGCCAGGCCAGCCGGCTGATCATCTCCGCCGTCACCGCCTCCAACACGCTGGCGGTGGCCGAAGAGGCGGCGCGCCACCTGCTGCCGGGCACGCTGCTGCTGGACCTGAACTCCGCCTCGCCCGGCACCAAGCAGCGCGCGGCCGAGGTCATCGAGGCCGCGGGCGGCCATTACGTGGAAGCGGGCGTGATGACCTCGGTGCCGCCCTACGGCATCCGCGTGCCCATGCTGCTGGGCGGCGCCCACGCCGCGCCGCTGGCCGAGCTGCTGCGCGGCTGGGGCATGGACGCCACGCCGGTGAGCGAGCGCATTGGCGTGGCCAGCGCCATCAAGATGTGCCGCAGCGTGATGATCAAGGGCCTGGAGGCGCTGGTGATCGAAAGCTACAGCACCGCCCGCGCCTACGGCGTGGAAGACCACGTGCTGCCCACGCTGCAGGAAACCTTCCCCTCCATCGACTGGAGCGCGCAGGGCGCCTACTTCTTCAGCCGCGTGGTGCAGCACGGCCGCCGCCGCGCCGAGGAAATGCGCGAATCCGCCGCCACCGTGCGCGAAGCCGGCTTCGAGCCGCTGATGGCCAGCGCCATCGCCGCCAAGCAGCAATGGGTGGCCGACCAGGCCGCCGCCGGCGTGTTCAAGGACGTGGGCAAGGGCGCCGTGTGGCAGGCCTACGCCGACGCGCTGCTGGCGGCGCGCAAGGCCTGATGCCTTGATTTTTTAAGTGTTTTGGGCCTCCAGCCGTTTGCTGGCGGGCGCAGGCAGCTATGCAAAACATAGCTTACTGAAGGGCGTTTCACGCTGTCGCCGTGGCGCGCGGCGTGCCGGCGGGCAACGGCTAAGCTCGCGGCCTGCGTCTCTGTACCGGATCACGTTCACCCCCCAGAAGCCGTTCGGGCTGAGCCTGTCGAAGCCCCCGCGCGGCGCTTCGCCAAGCCCGCCATGAGCTTGCCACCATGCTCGACATCCTCTCCATCACCGGCCCCATCTACATCGCCATCGCGCTCGGCTGGCTGGCCACACGCGCCGGCCTGTTCGAGCGCGCCGACATGCGCGTGCTGGGCAGGTTCGTGCTCTACGTGGCGCTGCCGGCGCTGCTGTTCGACGCCGTGAGCAAGCGCCACGTGGCCGACATCCTGGACTGGCGCTACCTGCTGGTCTACGCGCTGTCCGGCCTGGCGACCATGGGGCTGGCGCTGCTGTGGTTCCGCCGTGTGGCGCGCCATGCCGGGCAGGGGCCGCAGCTGGCGGTGGTGCAGAGCATGGGCGCCGTGTGCCCCAACAGCGGCTTCGTGGGCTACCCGATCAACCTGCTGGTGCTGGGCGGGGGCGCGGCCGGCGTGATCCTGGGCATGAACATGCTGGTGGAAAACCTGCTCTGGATCCCGCTGCTGCTGGCCCTGCTGGACGCGGCCGCGGGCGGCGGCCACTGGCGCCAGGTGCTGCGTGGCGTGGCCGTCGGGCTGCTGCGCAACCCGCTGGTCATCGGCCTGGTGGCGGGGCTGGCGGCTGCGCTGCTCGGCCTCAGGCTGCCGGCGGCGGGCGAGCGCACGGTCACGCTGTTCGCCCAGTCCAGCGCGGCGGTCTCGCTGTTCGTCATCGGCGGCTCGCTGGTGGGGCTGGAGATCAGGGGCCTGCGCGCCCAGGTGGCGCAGATCGCCGCCTGCAAGCTCATCCTGCACCCGCTCATGGCGCTGGCCGCCCTGGGCCTGCTGGCGCTGCTCGGCGCGCCGCTGGAAGACCCCAAACTGCGCACCGGCGTCGTGCTGGCCACCGCCTGCCCGATGTTCGGCATCTACCCCATCCTGGCCCAGAAAGCCGGCCAGGAGGGCCTGGCCGCCGCCGCGCTGCTGGGCACCACCGTAGCCTCGTTCTTCAGCATCAGCGCGTTGCTGCTGGTGCTGCGGGGGTTGCCGGGGTGGTTGGGGTGACACCACCGCTTGGAGATTTGTTCCTCAGTTCAAGAGTTCTGCGAACTGAGTGTCGTAGTGGATAAGCGCTCCATTCGATACCGATTGCGCTGTCTGCGATGAATTTAGCCATTCACGGCCTGGCCTGGTCCATACCAACCACCCATGCGGGCACACATTTCGCGGCCGCTGATCGAGGTGCCCGTTTGAATTTCCGTCAGGGCGACGACTTTGTGGAAAGCGTAGGTATGTAGCTCGCGTTGCGAGTGGTACCACGCTTCGAATAGCCACGGACGATCAGAGCACATGGCCAGCACGTCGATCTCACGGGTATAGGTACCCATGAAGCCTTGGTACTCCATAGCGAATGCCGGCGACGCGTGTACGAGAAAGCGGCGGTTGCTCCATAGCGTCACCTCAACCGTCTTATCAGGCAGGTTACGGAACGTAGTTGCTTTGTCTCGCGCGTTGTAGCGGCTGTATGTGCCGCCAATGCAGGCGTCCCAATCAATTTCCACAGAGCTATCTCTTCTCTTGGTAACTACGGCCGCGGGCGCCGGTCCAGGAAGGTTGGGCATGCTGCGCCATTTGATTTGCGTAGGCGCCAATTCGCCACCCGCGAAAACCCCAACCCATACCACCCCGCTTCGGCCGGCCGCAACTCGGCCGGCGTGTACTTCTGCGACTGCCCGGTGTAGATGGTCTCGTCGGCAGCAAAGCAGAAGCTGCGGTCCAGATGGCTGGAGTGCACCTTCTGCGTCAGCGCACTGACGAGCAAGCCGCGTGCGGATTGAACATTCCGGTGCCTCGATACCGAACTCGGCGGGCGCACAGGGGGAGGGGGCGCCGGTACGGGCCTCCTCCAACCGATGACGTCAGAAGTCGAAGCCGCCTTCGCGTCGCACCGCTGCTGACTCGGGGCCGCTGAGCCGGCGCGCCAGTTCCTGCACGAGCGCGGGTTCACGGGTTGAACTGGAGATCGCGAGCGTGTAGTCGGTGGTGAGGCCCAGCTCGGCGGGCAGCGAACCGACCAGCTCCACGCCCCTGGTGTAGTTGATCTCGGTTTCCTGGGTGCAGCCGATGGCCGCTGCCTCGCTGGTGCGCGCGAGTTCGCCCATCGCGGTCGCGCCGTTCGGGAAGGGGCGCAGGGCCGCGGCGACCGATTCGCGAATGCCAAGCTCATCCAGCACCTTCATGAAATGGATGGCCGTCGGGTGCGGCCTTGGCTGCGGCGTCGGTGCCGATCACCGAGCCCGCCCCGGGCTTGTCTTCGACGATGAAGGGCTGGTTGAAGGCGTCGCCGAGCTTCTGGGCGACATAGCGAGCGTAGTTGTCGGCCGGGCCTCCCGCCGCGAAGGGGACGATGATCCTGACCACGCGATTCGGATAGTTCTCCTGTGCAAAGGCGGATGGTGCAAGCAGGCCACAGCCGAGGGCACAGAACGCAAGCTGGAGCAGGGGGCGGCGGTTGATGGGCATGGATGTCTCCTGAGGTTGTTGGATGAAGCGGCCGATGCGTGGCCGGCCTGGCCGTCACGGTTCAGGCGAGTGGCGCAACCGGTCAGGCGCCGCCGGTGAACTGGTTCTCGATCGAGCCGATGCCATCGATTTCGATGCGCACCGTGTCGCCGTCGCGCAGGTAGCGCGGTGGCTTGAATCCCATGCCGACCCCGGCCGGGGTGCCGGTGGCGATGACGTCGCCGGGGTAGAGCGTGATCCCGCGCGAAACCGTTTCGATCAGCGTCGGGATGTCGAAGATCATGTTGGCGGTGGGTGCGTCCTGGCGGAGTTCGCCGTTGACCCAGCAGCGCACGCGGGTCTCACGGCCGTCCATCTCGTCGGCGCTCACGAGCCAGGGGCCCATCGGGCAGAACGTGTCGAAGGACTTGCCCATGTCCCACTGCTGGTGCCGCATCTGCACGTCGCGCGCGGTCACGTCGTTGACGATCGTGTAGCCGTACACGTGCGACATCGCCGCTTCGCGCGAAATGTTCTTGCCGCCCATGCCGATCACGACGGCGAGCTCGGCCTCGTAGTCGATCTGCTGCGAGATTGCGGCAGCGGGCAACTGCACGGTGTCCGCCGGGCCGACCACGCATTCCGGCACCTTGCTGAACACGATCGGCCATTCCATGGTGTCGGCCGCGTTGTTCTTGAACACCGATCCGGCAAGCTCCTGGGCGTGCGCATGGTAGTTGCGACCGCCGCACCAGAGGTTGCGGCGCGGCAGCGGCAGCGGCGCCTCGAGCCGCACATCGGCCAGGGCGAACGAGGACGAAGCGGGCGCCGGCAGCGGCTCGCCGCGGCTCGCGGCCTCGACCAGGGGCAGCGCACCGCGCCGCGCGACCTCTGCCGGAACATCGAAGGGCGTGACCCGCAGGCCGTCAGGCGACAGCATGCCAACTTGCCGGCCCTGACCGGCGACGAATACAGCGATGCGCAAGATGAATCTCCAGAAAGGACTTGATCGGTACCAATAAGAACCAATTTGTACCAAGAACTCGGCCGGATCATAGGAGCTGGTGATCGGATGTCAAGCGGGCCAACCCACAAGCCACCTGATTAATTGGTATGATTTGGTCTAACCAATGATCCGAGGTCCCGGAACGACATGAACACCACGATGGCTTTGCGCGACCACCTGCTGGCGAACCTTGCCGCCGGGCGCTGGCGCGCCGGAGACCGGTTGCCGACCGAGCGCGAGCTGGGCGATCAGTTCGGCATCAGCCGCACCAGCGTGCGGCGGGTGCTTCTGGAGCTGAGGGAGCTGGGCGCCATAACGCAGACCGTCGGCAGCGGGACCTACGTGACGCCGCAGGCCGCAAGCCTGGTCGACAACCTGCAGGGTGGCGGCGACCCGGTGCGGCACACGAGCCCGGCCGAGCTCATGGAGGCCCGCCTCGCGCTGGAGCCGGCCATCGTCGAGATGGTGGTCGGCAATGCCACCTCGGCCGACTTCGAGAAGATGGACGTCTGCTGCGAGCAGGCCGAGGCCGCCACGTCGCTCGAGGGCTTCGAGCACTGGGATGGCATGCTGCACGAAACCATCGCGCTGGCCGCCCACAACGGTTTCGTCGCCAGCGTGTTTCGCCTCATGAACCAGGTGCGGGCCCAGAGCGAATGGGGCATGCTGAAAAAGCGCAGCGTCACGCCCGAGCGGCGCCTTCAGTACCAGGCCGAGCACCGCGCGCTGGTCAAGGCGCTCAAGCGCCGCGACGTGCAGGCCGCGCGCGCGGCCGCGGTCGCGCACCTCGAGCGCGTGCAGCGCAACCTGCTTGGCGCGTGAGCGTGGCGCGCCTGGCCGCGCCGGGTGTCACCCCTTGTCCGCCACCCGCCAGAACGCCAACCCGTACCACCCCGCCTCGTCCAGCAGCAGCCCGGCCGGCTCGAAGCCGCTTTGCTCGGCCAGCGCCTGCACCATGGCCGGCGTGTATTTCTGCGACTGCTCGGTGTAGATGGTTTCGCCGGCGGCGAAGTGGAAGCTGCGGCCCAGATGGCTGGAGTGCACCTCCTGCGTCAGCGCGCTGACGAGGAAGCTGCGGGCAGCGCCATCCAGCGGGTTGTAACAGGCGTAGTGGGCAAAGCGATCCAGCGCGAAGTCCATGCCCAGCTCGCGGTTCAGGCGGGCCAGCAGGTTGAGGTTGAAGCGCGCGGTGACGCCCTGGCCGTCGTGGTAAGCGGCCAGGATGACGCGCGGGTCTTTCACCATGTCCAGGCCGAGCACCAGCGCGTCGCCCGGGCGCAGCTTGCCGCGGATGCGGCGCAGCAGGGACAGCGCGCCCGGCTGGTCCTGGTTGCCCAGGTTGCTGCCCATGTAGAGCGCCACCTGGCGGCGCCCGGCGCCGGCCGGCGGCCAGGCGTTGAAGTAATCGCCGCGCACCGGGGCCAGGGTCAGCTCAGGCAACTGTTCGCCAAAGCGCCGGGCCAGCTCGGTCAGCGCGTGTTCCGACAGATCGACCGGCCGATAGACGGTGCCGGGGTTGCGGGCGCGCAGGCGGCCCAGCAGGCCGAGCATCTTGGAGCCATCGCCGCTGCCCAGCTCGACCAGATCGAGCGGCTGGCCCGCCGGGTCGATCAGCGCGGCCAGCTCGTCGCCGCGCGCCTCCAGCAGCGCGTGCTCGGCGCGGGTGAGGTAGTACTCGGGCAGCGCCATGATCTGCTGGAACAGGCGCGAGCCTTCGTCGTCGTAGAACCAGGCGGGCGAGAGCGCCTTCTGCGGCGCGGCCAGCCCTTCGCTCACGTGCTGCGCCAGCAGCTCCAGCTCGGTCACCGGGCGTGCCCCGGCAGGTCGCGCGCCGGGCGGATGCCGGTGTACTGCCAGCGCAGGGGCGGGTGGAAGAAGTTGCGGTAGCTCACGCGCGCGTGCCCCGGCGGGGTGGCGAAGGACGCACCGCGCAGCACCATCTGGCTGACCATGAACTTGCCGTTGTATTCGCTGGCCAGGCCGGGCCGCTCGCGGAAACCGGGATAGGGCAAATAGGCGCTGCCCGTCCATTCCCAGCGGCGGCCCCAGTCGAGCTGGCCGGCCGCGGCCTCCCATTCGAACTCGGTCGGCAGGCGCCAGCCGGCCCAGCGGCAGAAGGCAGCGGCCTCGAAGAAGCTGACGTGGGTGACGGGCGCGTCCGGCTCCAGCGGCCGCGGGCCGGCCAGCGTGTAGTGCGCGTGGCCCAGCGCCTCGCCCGCCGCGCGTTGCCAGTACATGGGGGCACGCACGTCGTGCAGGCGCAGCCAGTCCCAACCCTCGGCGTGCCAGAGCTCGGCGCGGGTGTAACCGCCGTCGGCAATGAAGGCGGCGTACTCCGCGTTGCTGACGAGTGCCTGCCGCAGCTCGGCGCCGGCCAGCCGGGTGGCGTGGCGCGGCAGCTCGTTGTCGAAGGCGAAGCCGGGGCCGGCGTGGCCCACCAGCACCTCGCCCGCGGGCACCGTGACCCAGGCCTCGGGGGAGGCGGCCTGCGGCGCGTGCTCGGCCGCCAGATCCAGCGCTCCGGGCTGGCCGGCGGCGGCGTAGGCCGGCAGCAGCGGGTTGAGGCCGAGGATCGCCTTGAGGTCGGTGGTCAGCAGCTCCTGGTGCTGCTGCTCGTGCTGCAGGCCCAGCTCGACCAGGCTGGCGGCATCGTCGCCCACCGGGCCTTGCAGGAAGCCTGCCATGCCCTGGTCGACGCGGGCGCGGTAGGCCAGCACCTCGGCCACGGTGGGGCGGCTCAGGTGGCCGCGCTCGGGCCGCGCCACGCGCGAGCCCAGGGCTTCGTAGTAGCTGTTGAAGACGTAGTCCAGCCGCGTGTCGGGCCGCCACGGCGCGTGGTGCTGGCGCAGCACCATGACGTCGAAGAACCAGGCCGTGTGGCCCAGGTGCCACTTGGGCGGGCTGACTTCCGGCAGCGGCTGGGGCACGTGGTCTTCCACCGTCAGCGGGGCGCAGAGCAGCTCGCTGCGCGCCCGCACCTCGCGGTAGCGGGCCGCCAGCAGGTCCTGGGAGCGGGTGGGGGTCTGGAGCATGGCTGGGATGAGAAGCGGTGTCAGGCCGGCGCGCCGGGCAGACGGCCACCTTACGCGATCTGGCGGAATGCCGCCACCCGCGAGCGGATGCCGCTGGAACGGGTGGTGACAGCCTCAGGGGCCGCAGCGCCGCTAGACTGGTCACGCGATAGCTTGTTCAATTCACCCAAAGGTGCTCCGATGACTTTCAGCCGCACCGCCACCGCCACCGCCACCGCTGCCACGGCCGCCTGCCTGCTCGGCGCATGCGGGGCCACCACCCCACCAGTGCCGACGGGCGCGCCGGAGTTGGTCAGCTTCTCGGTGGCCGATGCGCCGGTGGAGAACGGCAAGAAGCTCAACGCGTCGTTCAGGGAGTTGCGGCGCGAGCCGGATCATTCGGTGGTGCAGGCCACGGTGGTGTCCGGTGGCAGTGTGTCCAGTTCGATGTTCATCCTGCGCGGCGCGTGCCTGGTGCTGCACGCCCGCGGCGCCCGCTACGTAACGGTGGCGCCCGAGCCGGGCGCTTCGTCGGACACCTTCCGCCTCACGTTTCCGGCCCAGGCCGCGCCGGAGCCGGGCGGGCCCGGCAAGGGGGCTTTCAGCGCGGGCGATCGCCGGCTGCTCGGGTTCGAGTAGCGGGCACTGCGGAAGCACCGGGCGCCGCGGGCCGCCCCGCATGCGGTGAGCCGCTGTCTCGCAGCCCCAGGTTCGGGCCGTTCGTGTGGCGCGCGCCTGCCGCGCTGAGATTCAGCATGAAAACGGGCTGCAGACCAATTGCAGCGGGCGCAGGCAGCTATCGAAAATGAAGCTATTTCAGGACTTGCTCGGCCCCGGCCCGGCTTCGTCGGCCGGTTCATCGGCTTCTCCTCCGCCGCCGGGCTTCAGGCCCAGCGCCTCGTCGTACACCGAGCGCGGGCGCAGCAGGCTGCCGAGCACCGAGGCCAGCACGCAGGCGGGCAGCGTGGCCAGCACCACGTTGTAGTCGCGCGTGATCTCGAACATCATGATGGCCGACATGGCCGGCGCGTGCGTGGTGGCGGCCAGCAGGCTGCCCATGCCCACCAGCGTCCACAGCGTGTCGGCCTGCGGGCCGGCGCTGCCCAGCGGCAGCGCGTGCATCAGCAGCAGGCCCATGGCGCCGCCCAGCGCCAGCGTGGGCGTGAGCACACCGCCGGGAATGCCGGCGGCGCTGGCCGTGGTGACGGCCAGCAGGCGCAGCAGCGTCACCAGCGCCAGCACGCCGGGCACCCAAGGGTCCTGCAGCAGCGCCTGCACGGTGCTGAAGCCGTTGCCCCAGACCTCGGGCCGCACGGCCGAGAGCAGGCCGATCACCAGCCCCGCCAGCGCGAAGCGCAGCGGCAGCCAGCGCACCAGCGCCTGGGTGCGGTGGCGCGCGGCGTCCAGCAGCCACAGGAAGGCCGGGCCGATCAGGCCAGCCGCCACGCCGATCAGGCTGCCGGCCAGCACCTCGGCAAAACCGAGCGGCGGCACGGCCTGGGCCATGTACAGCGCGCCGCCGGCGAACAGGGTCTGCGTGGTCAGCTCGCCCATCACCGCGGCCACCAGCACCGGCGCCATGGCGCGCAGCTGCAGGCCGCCCAGGATGATCTCGGCCACGAACAGCGTGCCGGCGATGGGCGCGTGGTAGGCCGCCGCGAAGCCGGCCGCCGCACCACAGGCCACCGTGAGGCGCCGGTGTTCGGCCCGCGCGCGCGGCAGCCGCCCGGCCAGCGAGGCTACCAGCGCCGCCAGCTGGATCATGGTGCCTTCACGGCCGATGGTGATGCCGCCGCTCACCGCCAGCAGCGACGAGCCGGTGCGCACCAGGTTGGGCGCCACGGGCAGTTCGCCGTCGCCCACGCGCACGGCCTCCATGTACTCGGGCCCGCGCGGGCGCCGCAGCCAGCGCTGGCCCAGCCACATCGTCAGACCGGCGGCGGTGGCCTCCAGCGTGGGCACCAGCACGCGCGCCCAGGGCGGTATGGCGGCCGCGGCTGCCACCAGGTGCGACTGGCTGGAATACAGGTGCAGCAGGCCGTCCATGGCGAGCCGGAAGCTTTCCACCACCAGCGCGCCGACCACGCCGATCACCACCGCCAGCGGCAGCACCGACACCATCGGGTCGAGCAGCCAGTGGGAGTGCCTGGCGGGAATCTCTGGCAGGGGCGGGGTGGGCATGGGTGGCGCGGAAACCGGATCAGGTTGCTATCTTAAGCGTAGCTGCCTGCGCCAGCCGCTCAAGGGCTGGAGCCCGATTTTGCCTCAAACCCGGCAAGCCGGCACGGGCGCCGCGCGCCGTGCTCCCTCAGCTGAAGCGGACCAAAGCTGCTACGCTGAAGCCCGATACGCCCGAGGGCAAGCCAACCTTGTCCAGGGTCCCCATTCTTGTTCCAGGGATTCCCATGACCATCGAAACGCAGGACGACGTTGCGGCACTGAAGCGCATCGGGCGCATCGTCTCGCTGGTGCTTCAGCAGATGCTCGACGCCGCCAGACCGGGCATGACCACCCGCGATCTGGACGCGCTGGGTGGCCAGTGGCTGGCGCAGCACGGCGCGCGGTCGGCGCCGCAGCTGACGTACGACTTTCCCGGTGCGACCTGCATCAGCATCAACGAGGAGGCGGCCCACGGGGTTCCGGGAGACCGGGTCATCCGGCCGGGCGATGTAGTGAACGTCGACGTTTCGGCCGAGCTGGGCGGCTACTTCGCCGACACTGGCGGCACTGTGGTGGTGCCCCCCGGCTCGCCGCGCAAGACCCGCCTGTGCCACGCCACGCGCGTGGCGTTGGCCGAAGCCATGAAGTGCGCCAGGGACGGCCAGCCGATCCGCGGGATCGGTGCTGCCATCGAGCGCACCGCCAAGGCCTACGGCTTCAAGGTGATCGAAAACCTCGGCAGCCACGGCGTCGGGCGCGCGCTGCACGAGGAGCCCGAGCACATCGCGGGTTACTTCGACCCTTCGGGCCAGCGCATCCTGCGCGAAGGCATGGTCATCACCATCGAGCCTTTCCTGTCCACCAAGAGCCGCATCGTCGAGGAAGCTGCCGACGGCTGGACGCTGGCCGGCGCCAGCGGCAACCTGTCGGCCCAATACGAGCACACGATGATCATCACCCGGGGTGCTCCGATCGTCGTGACGCAGCACTGAGAACCTGTTCACGGTCTCTGCGGGGCCGCGCCAACGTCCTTTCAGGCGGTCTGCGGCGTTGTAAAACCTCGCCGGGCCACGAGGCCCGTCTGCGTTTTGCGTCTTGCAGCCATCCTGAAATGACGCCGGCCCGACGCCCGCCGAGACCATGAACAGGTTCTAAGCCTGCCAGCCCCTCAACCGTCGCGCAGCCGCGCGCGCCAGCGCGGCCACAGCACGTTCAGCGCCAGGCCGCCCAGCACCAGCGCGGTGGCCAGCAGCTTCCAGGCGGGCATGGGTTCGCCCAGCCAGAGTGCGGCGGCGCCCATGCCGAACACCGGCACCAGCAGCGCGAACGGGCTGACGGCGGCGGCCGGGTAGCGCGCCAGCAGCCAGGCCCAGGCGCCGTAGCCGAACATGGTGTTGCCGACCGACTGCCACAGCACCGCGCCCCAGGTGAACCCGTCGGCATCGTGCAGGCCGGCCACGATGCGCGGCCAGCCCTCCAGCGCCAGCGACATCGCCACCAGCGGCGGCACCGCGAACAGGCTGCTCCAGGCCATGTAGGCCAGCACGTTCACCCGGCCGGCGGCGCGACTCACCATGTTGCCCAGCGCCCAGGCCAGCGAGCCGCCCAGCACCATCAGCACGCCGGCGGTGGTGGTGTGGCCGTCGGTGTGCGAGCCGATGATCGCCAGCCCGGCCACCGCCACCAGCGTGGCCACGATCTGGAACGGCCGCACCCGCTCGCCCGACGCGAAGATGGCCAGCCCGATGGTGAAGAACACTTGCGTCTGCACCACCAGCGAGGCCAGGCCGGGCGAGATGTAGCGCGTCATGGCAAAGAACATCAGCCCGAACTGGCCTGCGCCGATGACCAGGCCATACGCCGCCAGGTTGCGCCAGGGCACGCGCGGGCGCGGCAGCACGAAGACCAGCGGCAGCGCGGCCAGCAGGAAGCGCAGGGCCGCCATCAGCAGCGGCGGCAGGTGCGCCAGCGCCAGCTTGACGATGACGAAGTTGGTGCCCCAGACGAACATCACCGCCAACGCCAGCAGCACGTGCGCGGCGCTGAGCTGGGCCGCCAGCGGGGCGTTGGCGGTGCTGGTGGCTGCCGGTTGGGCGGACGAGGTACTCAAGGCTGACCGGGCGGCGCGTGGCACACGGCCTCGATGTTGTGGCCGTCCGGGTCCAGCACGAAGGCACCGTAATAGTCGGGGTGGTAGTGCGGCCGCAGGCCCGGCGCGCCGTTGTCGCGGCCGCCGGCGGTCAGGGCGGCGGCGTGGAAGGCATCGACCAGCGCACGGCTCGGCACGCGGAAGGCCACGTGCACGGCCGGGCGGTTGGGCGTGCCGGCGCTGATCCAGAAATCGGGCTTGGGTGGCTCGCCGAAGCCGGCCACGTCGGCGTGGCCGGTCACGCTGGCCGGAAGTTCCAGCAGCAGTTCATAGCCAATGGCGCCCAGCGCCTGGCGGTAGAAAGCCTTGCTGCGGGCAAAGTCGCTGACGGTGACGCCGGTGTGGTCGATCATGGTGGTGGCAGGTTGTGTTTGGTGGGATGAACACGTTTTTCAGGCCGCGCGCCGGCGGCGCCCCAGCGGGCGGCGCGCAGCGCGCGGGCCAGCGAGCGCTCGACGGGCAGGGGCTCATCATGCAGCCAGGCGGCGGCGATCTCGCCGCACAGCACGGCCACGGTGAGCCCGCGCGAGCCCAGGCCGGTGAGCACCCAGGGGGCGGCCAGGGCTGGATCGGTCGCTTGATTTGCTTCTGAATCAATAGCTGCCTGCGACCGTCCTTCCTGGTCCAGAGGCGTTTTTGATGCAGAATTGGGTGATGCATGATCTGCTGGCGGCCAGGCCAGCGGGCCGACCATGGGCATGCGATCCGGCACGGTGCAGCGCACGCCGGCCCAGGCCTGGACGCGCCCGTCGTCCCACTGCGGCGCCAGCAGCGCGCCGGCTTCCGGCAGCAGCTCGGCCAGGCGCTGGCGGTTGGCGGCGTGGTCGGCGGCGTGCAGCTCCGGCTGCGTGTTGGCGCGCTCAAAGGTGGAGCCGGTGATCCACAGCGGCCCGCCATCACCGGGCACGGGCGCGATCAGGCTACCGTGGCCGTTGACGGGGAAGGGTGGCAGCGTGCCGGTGGCAACGTCGTCCGGCATGGGGCCGAAGGCGACCTGGCCGCGCAGCGCGTGCAGCGGCCAGGCGGCGGTGTCGGCGCCACGATCGCCACCGGCACCGGCACCGGAAGCCTGCAGCAGCGCCAGCGTGTCGAAGCCGGTGGCCAGCGCCACCAGATCGGCCTCGGCCAGCACGGCGCCCGTTGAATCGAGCACCCGCCATCCATTGCCGAACCGCACCACGCGCGCCACCTGCGCCTGGCCGACGAAGCGCACGCCGGGCGCGGCCAGCATGGCGTGCACCAGCTGCGCCGGCCGCAGCCAGCCGGCCTGGGCGTGCCAGAGGGCGGGGTGGGCGTCGTCGGCAGGGGCGCCGGCTTGTGAGCGTTTGGCGGCGCTGGCCGGCGTGGAGAGGGCGCAGGCAGCTCCGCAATCCATAGCATCGTCAGCGGCTTGCCATCCGGCGGGCCGGCGACGTTCGCCAGGGCCGTGGCGTTCCAGCACGCCGGTTTCGGTGAAATCGGTGCCATCACGCAGCAGCGCGCGGGCGCGCGCCAGCGTGGCCGCCGCGCCGGCGCGGGTGAGGCGCGAGAGCGGCCGGTCATCTGGCGACACGTGCGGCGCCACCACGCCGGCGGGCAGGTGGCTGGCGCCGTCGGCCGGCCCGGCGCCGCGGCCGAGCACCGTGACCTGCCAGCCGCGCGCGGCCAGGCTGTAGGCCAAACTGGCGCCGGCCAGCCCGGCACCGACGATGGCGCAGTGCCCCGCCGGCCCGGCCAGCGGCGCCACGTCGCCCGGTTGCAGGCGCCGGCGCGGTGTGTAGCGCGGCTCGAAACGGGCGCGCAGCGCATGGCGCTTGGGTGGCACGCCGGCCACGCGCTCCACGCTGAAGCCGCAGGCGGCCAGCCGCTCGCGCACCTCGCCGGCCACGCACCAGGTGGCCAGGCGCGCGCCGGGGCGGGCCAGGCGGGCCACGGCGCGCAGCACGTCTTCCGACCACATGGCCGGGTTTTTTTGCGGATCGAAGCCGTCGAGGAAGACGCTGTCGAAGCGGCCGCTCAGCTCGGCCAGCATGGGCTGCGCGTCGCCCACCGCCAGCGTGAGCTGCAGCGCGCCGCCGGCCAGCTGCAGACGGTGCACGCCGGGCAGCAGGCCGCGCCACTGCGCCGCCAGTTCCGCGGCCAGCGGCGCGAGTTCCTGGAAGGGGGCGGCGCTGCGCACGATGTCCGCCGCCTCGGGCGGGAAGGCCTCGACCGCGCTGTAAAAGAGGCGCGCCGGGCGCTGCGGATCGGCCAACCAGGCCTGCCAGGTGGCCAGGAAGTTCAGCCCCAGGCCAAAGCCGGTTTCCAGCACCTGCCAGACCTGCCGGCCGGCCCAGGCGCTGGGCGCGTCGCCATCGGCCAGCAGACCGCAGCCGGCCAGGAATACCTGCCGCGCCTGCGCCAGCCCGCCCCGGCCGTCGCCCCCGGCGCTGCGGTAGATGTCGCCAAACCGCGGGCTCGTGGGCGTGCCGTCCTCGCGCCAGTGAACGGTTTCGGCGGCCATGATGCTATGGATAAAAGAGCTGCTTGCGCCTGCTGGCTATGGGCTGGAGGCTCAAAAGGCTTGCAATTCCGGGGTTGGTCATGCTGGCGAATCGGTGCGCCGGCAGGCAGCGGTGCTGGCTTGATGCAACGGACCGAACCTTGCGGCTGGTCATGTCCCGCATCCAAAGGCCGCGGAGCAGGCCACTCCAGCGGACGCCGTGGAGCGGGCTTGGCCCGGCCACTGGCGTCGTCCCCCTGGGGGGAAGGCGCGCCAGCGACTCAGGGGGGGGAGTTAGTTCGTTGGGGGCACGTACCCCGCCGCCTGGTCCGCACCACCACCGAAGAAATGGTTTTCCATCTGGCGCTTCAGGTATTCCCGCGCGCGCTGGTCGGCCAGATTGAGGCGGTTCTCGTTCACCAGCATGGTCTGGTGCTTGAGCCAGCCCTGCCAGGCTTCCTTGCTGACGCTTTCCCAGATGCGCTTGCCCAGCTCGCCGGGGTAGGGCGGCAGGTCGAGTCCTTCGGCTTCCTTGCCGAGCTTGATGCAGTGAACCATGCGTGCCATGGTGCTTTCCTCGCAGTTCGTGGGTGCTGTGAAATGGCCGGGCACCACCCGGGTGCGCCGCGCCGATGCCGGGACTGTAGCAATCTTCCAGAACCCGCCCGGTCGCAAGGGTGTGCGGGCGGTGGCGCCAGTCGTGCCAAACTCGGGGCTCCGGCCCTTCACGGGCGTCTGTCCGACCGCACCACCATGCCCGATCCCGCTGCCCTGCGCATCTTCCAGCCGGTGCTGGTGCTGGCACTGTGGACGATGCTCGTGCTGCTGTACATGTTCATGTCGCGTCTGCGGGCGAGACGGCAGCGCACCGTGGACTGGCACGATTTCAGCTACGGCGAGTCGGCGCGCGTGCCGGTCGCGACCAGCCTGCCCAACCGCGCCTTCATGAACCTGCTGGAAGTGCCGGTGCTGTTCTACGTCGCCTGCGTCGTGGCTTTTGCCGCCGGCCGCGTGGACGGGCTGGCGGTGGCGCTGTCCTGGGCCTATGTGGGCCTGCGCCTGCTGCACGGCATGATCCACCTGACTTACAACCGCGTGCTGCACCGCGCCGCGGTGCTCGGGCTGAGCAATTTCGTGGTCGTGGCCCTGCTGCTGCGGCTGGCCTGGCAGATCTTCTGACGACTGAAAGAGAGTGAGACAAGCATGACACTGCCTCTGCAAAGCCTGGACGCCGACCTGTTCGCCCGCGCGCAGGCGCTGCTGGACGACGAATGGCTCGCCAAGGACGCCGAGCTGGCGCCGGTGCTGCCCGTGGTGCTGGCGCGCGGCGTGGGCCAGGACTGGCACAAGGCCGGCACCTTCCGCCACCACCTGGTGGGCGTGGCGCGTTCGCTGGCGCTGTGGCAGCAGCCCAGGGACGTGCGCCTGCTCGGCCTGCTGCACAGCGTGTACGGCAACGCCTTCGTCGATCTGGTCAAGTTCGACGCCAGCACCGAGCGCGTGCGCCTGCAGCAGATGATCGGCCAGGAGGCCGAGGAGCTGGTGTACCTGTTCTGCACCGCCTCGCGGCGCGAGTTCGTGCAGAAGATCCTGGCCGGCGATGTGCAGGCCGACGGCAGCATGCCGCTGCACACCAACGCCGGCCAGCCGATCACGCTATCGCCCTACGTGGTGGCCGCCTTCACCATCGTCAGCATGGCCGACACCATCGAGCAGTGGTTCAGCTGGCAGGACGACATCTACTCGCGCTTTCCCGCCACCAACGACCACCGCCCGCAGGCCGTGCACTGGATGGCGTCGCTGTGGCCCGGGCCGATGCGCCCGAGCGGCCGCATGCTGCACCAGATCAACCAGCTCGGCCTGGCGTTGCAGCATCCGGCGCTCAAGGACCTGCTGCCCATGCCTCCGGTGTTCGGACATTGCAGCCAGGCCCTCAGCGCGGCCGACGACGCGGCGGCTGCCTCGCTCTACTGGTCGGTGATCCAGCAGGACCAGCCGCTGGTCGATCTGGACGTGGCCACCGGCGTGATGGAACACGCCGTGCGCCTGAACCCCTGGGTGGGTGAGCCGCAGATGGTGCTGGCCCAGCTCTACCTCAGCGCAGGTCGCCGCGACGAGGCCGCCGCCGTGGCCCGCAGCGCGCTGCAGTGCTTCGCCGGCTGGGGCAACGCCTGGGACAAGCGCGTGCAGTGGGACGCCTGGGTCGCCTGGACGCGCATCCTGCTGCAGGGCGCCACGGCCCAGGACAGCGGTGCGTGGCCGGCGCGGCTGGACAAGCTCAACAACGTGGCGCTGAAGCCGGAGACCGTCGCCTGACGGCCGGCGCCGGCCTGCCTTTTCCACCATGCCCGTCGTGCGGCGGCGGGCAGCATCTGCCAGGAAACAACCCATGACCGACGACAACCAGCCTCCGCGGAGGCTGCCACCTCTCAACAGCGTCTCGGCCGAGCAGGGCGTCAACTTTGCGACGCACACCTACTGGGGCGTGGCCGACCAGCCGCGCTTTCGCGCCCTGATGGACGAGGCGATCGAGCTGGTGGGCCCGACCTTCTTCCTGGGCGACAACCTGTTCACCTGGTCGCGCAACAACTCGGCGCTGGAAGACCTGCCGTTCCGCAAGGCCTGGGCCGACAACCTGCAGAACGTGTCGGACGAGGCCATCGTCTGGCGGCGCTACATCCTGGCCTGCGCGGCCTACCACTGCATGCACGTGCCCGGCGACTTCGTGGAATGCGGCGTCTACATGGGCACCGGCATGAAGACGGTGATGGACTACCTGGGCGGCACCGAGTTCGAGAAGACCTTCTGGGGCTACGACACCTTCGACTACAACCCGGTGGAAGGGCACGCCTTCGAAGGCCAGGAACAGGGCCTGTTCGACAAGGTGAAGCAGCGCTTTGCCGACTACCCGCAGGTGCGGCTTGTGGCGGGGCTGTTGCCCAAGGCCTTCGAGCAGGGCGCGCCCGAGCGGGTGGCGCTGCTGCACATCGACCTCAACAACGTCGAGGGCGAGATCGCGGTGCTGGAGGCGCTGTTCGACAAGGTGTCGCCCGGCGGCATCATCGTGCTCGACGACTACGAATGGGCCGGCGTGTACCGCCCGCAGAAGATCGGCGAGGACCGCTGGTTCGACGACCGCCACTACCGCATCTTTCCCCTGCCCACCGGGCAGGGCATCGTGCTCAAGCGCTAACCCACCCAAGGAAACGCCATGTCACACACCTGGAAACTCGAAACCCGGCTGGTGCACGCCGGCTACAGCCCGGACCCGACCACCAAGGCGGTGGCCGTGCCGATCTACCAGACCGTGGCCTACGCCTTCGACAGCGCGCAGCACGGGGCCGACCTGTTCGACCTGAAGGTGCCGGGCAATATCTACACCCGCATCATGAACCCCACCACCGACGTGCTGGAAAAGCGCGTGGCGGCGCTGGAAGGGGGCATCGCCGCGCTGGCGGTGGCCAGCGGGCAGGCGGCCATCCTGTACGCCATCCAGACCATCGCGGAGGCGGGCGACAACATCGTCAGCAGCACGGCGCTGTACGGCGGTACCTACAACCTGTTCGCGCACACGCTGCCGCAACTGGGCATCACCACGCGCTTCGCCGACCACCGCGACCCGGAGAGCTTTGCCGCGCTGATCGACGACCGCACCAAGGCCGTGTTCGTCGAGACCATCGGCAACCCCGCGGGCAACGTGACCGACATCGCCAGCGTGGCCGCCATCGCCCACGCCAGGGGCGTGCCGCTGATCGTCGACAACACCGTGGCCAGCCCCTACCTGCTGCGGCCCATCGAGCATGGCGCCGACGTGGTGGTGCATTCGCTCACCAAGTACATGGGCGGCCATGGCACCACGCTGGGCGGCGCCATCGTGGACAGCGGCAAGTTCCCCTGGGCCGAGCACAAGGCGCGCTTCAAACGCCTGAACGAGCCCGACGTGAGCTACCACGGTGTGGTCTATACCGAGGCGCTGGGCCCGGCGGCTTACATCGGCCGCGCCCGTGTGGTGCCGCTGCGCAACACGGGTGCGGCGTTGTCGCCCTTCAACGCCTGGCAGATCCTGCAGGGCATCGAGACCCTGGCGCTGCGCATGGACCGCATCTGCGACAACACGCTCAAGGTGGCGCAGCACCTGCAGAAGCACCCCAAGGTGGCGTGGGTGAGCTACGCCGGCCTGCCGGACCACGACGACCACGCGCTGGCCAAACATTACATGGGTGGCCGCGCCTCGGGCCTGCTGACCTTCGGCGTGAAGTCGGCGACGGGTGACGACGCCCGTGCCGCCGGTGCGCGCTTCCTCGACGGGCTGCAGCTCTTCACGCGGCTGGTCAACATCGGCGACACCAAGTCGCTCGCCACCCACCCGGCCAGCACCACGCACCGCCAACTTGCGCCTGAAGAACTGGCCAGGACCGGCGTGAAGGAAGAGACCGTGCGCCTGTGTGTGGGCATCGAGCACATCGACGACCTGCTGGCCGATCTGGACGGCGCGCTGGCGAAGGTGTGAACCACCGATCCGCTCGGCGCCGACGGTGGCGACACCCCGGAGCCTGAGCCGTCAACCGCCGGGCGCCGCGTGGGTCGTCGGCGGCAGGTACACGTACAGCACGTAGGCGTAGGGTGCGGCCGCCGGAAAGCGCCAGCCCAGGCGTGGCAGCGAGACGGCCAGCGGCGGCGCCGTCTGACCCCTGGCCAGGAGCCATTGACGGGCCGTGCGGGCGCACTCGGTGTCCAGCGTGCCGGCCAGCGTCTGCAGGTCTTCGGCCGTCAAGGACGGCATGGCGCTCCAGCCGGCGGGGCACAGCAGGCCGCCGCCCTGGCGGGCCCAGCCCGGATGGGGGTAGGCCTGGGCCAGCTCGCTGTCGGGCGTGCCGGGCAGCGTGAACAGGTGCCGGTCGCCGTAGAAGGCCATCAGGCCGTTCTCCTGCCACTGGCCGCCGACCCAGCGCAGCGGCGTGCCCGGATAACGCTCTTGCCATTGGTGCAGCAAGGCCTGGGCGGCTTCGGGCCGAGGCAGCTGGTAGATGCTGTCGCCGCCGCTGCGCGCCTCCCACCAGCCGTAGGCTGGCCCCAGCAAGGCCACCAGCGCCAGCACGATGCCAAAGGCGCGCCGGGCGGGGGCCACGGCCAGCGGTGCCGCATCGGGGTAGCGCTGCGCCAGGTTCCGCACCCAGTACACGGGGTAGGCGAAGCCCAGGGGAATCGCCCAGTGGATGGTGAGCTTGACGAAGGTGGACAGGCCGAACACCAGCGTGATCAGCCACGGCATCACGACGATCCACAGCAACGGGTCGCTCGGCGACGTTGGCCGCCAGCATTGCAGCATGCGCTGGCCGATGCAGCGCCAGCGCTCGCCCGGCGGGCTGACCAGCAGGGCTGCGCCCAGCCACGCCGGCAGCCAGTAGAGCCAGGGCGAGAGCATGAAGCGCCAGAAGTCGCCCCACACCACCTCGGGCACGCCGTGCTGCTGCACGTAGCGGAAGCTCACCCACTGGTGCGCCATTTCCCACCTCAGGTGCGGCACCAGGCAGGCCACGAACACGAGCAGCACCAGCCAGGGCGTGCCGGTGCGGTACCAGCGCCGCCCCTCGCGCGACGCCAGCGTGGACAGGAACAGGCTGAGCAGCAGCACGCCGGTGTAGTACTTGGCCAGCACGGCCAGCGCCGACAGCACACCCAGGGCCACGGCCCAACCCCGGCCGGCGCGTTTCTCGAACACCTGCACCCAGGCCACCGCCACCCAGGGCCAAAGCGGCAGCAGGATGGTGTCGGCGTTGAGCTTGGAGGCCAGGGTCGTGTTGGGCAGGCCCCAGCTGGCAATGGCCAGCACCAGCCAGCCGAGCCCCCGCAGGCCGACCACACGGGCCAGCGCGGGCGTGCCCAGCAGGCCCACGCCGGCGTTCACATAGGCGAGCAGCTTGTACGAAGCGTCGCCCACCGGCCAGACCGCGAACCACAGGCGCACCACCCAGGCCACGAAAGGCGGGTGCTTGTGTGTGCCCCAGGTCCATTGCTGGGCCCAGGCGAAGTTCTCCAGCATGTCGCCGTAGGCGTCGAGGCTGCCGTCGGCGCTGATGTGGGCCCAGGTCCAGACGAGCACGAAGGCCAGTGCCGCCAGCAGGAGGCTTCTTGCCGACGCGCGCTGGTTCGTCGTGGTCATGCGGCGCAAATGGGGAGAGGCGGAGGGCGCCGGTGGCGCCTGAAGGGCTGTCCTGGGGGCACCAGCGCATCAAGGCGTGGCCGGACAGGGAGAGCGAAAGTCGCCGGCGATTATGGGCGCGCGGGCCGCGTCGGTCCTTGGGAAACGCTTAAGGCGCCCGGGGGGCGACGGCCGCCGGGCGCGGATCTGGACAAGCCGGGGATGCCAGCGGCGCAGCTGCCTTGAAAATCACGCTCCGGCAACGTCGGCCCAGGCTTGCTGCGACCGCGAGACCGCAGCGCGCCAGGTGGGCGCCGAGCAAAAAAATGGCAGCCACGACGGCTGCCATGCTGACGCCCGGTGAGTGCCGCGCCGCTCAGTGCGCGCCCACCTTGCCGCTGCCGTCGTGCATCCAGCGGGCGTGCTGCGGGGCCTTCTTGGTGCGGTCCCATTCGTTCAACATGTCCCACTTCACGTCGTCGAGCGCCTTGTTCATCTGCGGGGTGGCGGTGTCGGCGGCGAGTTCCAGGCGGTGGCCGGAAGGGTCGAAGAAGTAGATCGACTTGAAGATGGTGTGGTCGGTGGGGCCGACCACGTCGATGCCGTCGGCCTCGAGCCTGGCCTTGACCTTGGCCAGCGTGTCGAGCGAATCCACCTTCAGCGCCAGGTGCTGCGTCCAGGCGGGGGTGTTGGGGTCGCGGCCCATCTCGGCCCGGGTGGGCAGCTCGAAGAAGGCGAGCACGTTGCCGCCACCGGCGTTCAGGAACACGTGCATGTAGGGGTCGGGTTCCTTGGTGGAGGGCACCTCGTTCTCGGCGATGGCGAGGATGAAGTCCATGTCCAGGTACTTCTGGTACCACTCCACGGTTTCCTTGGCGTTCTTGCAGCGGTAGGCGACATGGTGGATCTTCTGGACGATGCTCATGACGGGTCTCCTGGGATGTGCGGGTGTCGAAAGAGGTTATACGCCTTCGCGGGCGATCTGCAGCGCTTCGCGCAGCACGGCGATGTCGCCGATGTGGTTGGCCAGCAGCAGGATCAGGCGGGCATTGAGCATGGCGCTCTGCTCGTCGCTCAGATCGCGGTGGGTGTCGATCAGCAGCTCGTAGAAATCGTCGCCGGGCGAATAGGCCTGGAAGTAGCGCTTGCCGGCTTCGCTGAAGTTGGGCTGCGTGTTCAGGGGCATGGTGTTTTGTCTCCTCGGATCGGGGTCACGCGTTGCAGGTGGCCTTGGCCACGGCGGCCTGCAGCTTGCCGGCGTCGAAGGCACGCCAGCGGGCCGCCACGTGCTGGTCGGGGCGGGCCAGGTAGGTGGTGCCGGGCTTCAGGTCGTAGCGCTGGGCCACGCAGCCCTTGGTGTCGATCAGGGTCTTCAGCCCGGCGGGCGCCTGGCCGCGCCGGGCCACCACCACGGGTTCGACCTCGACGCTACCCTGCGCCTGCTGGCCGAGCGCCTGGGCGGTGGCGGCGTCGATGGCGCCCGCGTCGTCGACGTAATGCAGCGCCTGGAACCGGTTGCCCAATTGCCCCAGCAGCCAGCCATCGGCACCGGCGGCCTGCACTGGCGCGTCGGCCATCGGGGCGCCGGGGATCATGTTGCCTTCGAAGGGCTCGGTGTCCGGTGTGTTGAGGCTGGACATGGCCAGCCAGCTCGGCACCGACAGCCGGCCGGAGTTGACCAGCGCGCGGGCGAACGGGTAATCGGCCGCCAGTTCCAGCACGGCGTTGCGGAAGATGCGGCTGGTCTTGCTCTTGGGGGTGATGAAGTCGGTGGAGCGGGTCGAGTTCATCAGGTTCTCGTCGGCCGCGTAGCCGCGCTCTTCGCCGTAGGTGTCAAGCAGGGTGGCGGGTGCCTTGCCGTCCATCACCAATTTGAGTTTCCAGATCAGGTTGTCGGTGTCCTGGATGCCGCTGTTGGCGCCGCGCGCACCGAAGGGCGAGACCTGGTGCGCCGCGTCGCCCACGAACAGCACGCGCCCGTGGTTGAAGCGGTTCATGCGCCGGCACTGGAAGGTGTAGATGCTGACCCATTCCAGCTCGAACTCGCGCTCGTCGCCCAGCATGGCCTTGATGCGCGGGATGACGTTTTCGGGCTTCTTTTCTTCGACCGGATCGGCCTGCCAGCCGAGCTGGAAGTCGATGCGCCAGACGTTGTCGGCCTGCTTGTGCAGCAGCACGCTCTGATTGGGGTGGAAGGGCGGGTCGAACCAGAACCAGCGCTCGGCCGGGAAATCGGCCTTCATCACCACGTCGGCGATGAGGAAGCGGTCCATGAAGATCTTGCCCTCGATGTCCAGGCCCATCATGGTGCGGATCGGGCTGCGCGCGCCGTCGGCCACCACCAGCCAGTCGGTGGTCAGGGTGTAGGCGCCTTCGGGGGTTTCCACGCGCAGCGTGACCTGTTGCTCACCCGGCGTGACGGCAATCACCTCGCTTTTGAAGCGCATCTGCAGCCTGGGCAGCTGCCGCGCGCGCTGGATCAGGTATTCCTCCAGGTAGTACTGCTGGAGGTTGATCATGCCGGGGCGGTGGTGGTCGGCTTCCGGGCGCAGGTTGAAGTTGAAGACCTCGCTTTCGCGCAGGAAGGTGCGGCCCACGTCCCAGCTCACGCCTTTCTGCACGAACTGCTCGCCGCAGCCCATGCGGTCCAGCACCTCCAGTGCGCGCTTGGCGTAGCAGACGCCGCGCGAGCCGATGGAGACGGTGTCGTCGTTGTCGAGCAGCAGCACGTCCTGGCCCTGGTTGGCCAGGTCGATGGCGGCGCTGAGGCCCACCGGCCCTGCGCCGACCACCACCACCGGGTAGTGGCCGCTCTTGCCTTCAATCAGCTCAGGCGGCCTGACGAACTCGAACTTGGGGTAGGTGAAGGTCTTTTGCACCGCTTGTCTCCGGGGTTGGCGGTTTATGAGTCAAATCGGGCTCTGGCCCTTTGTTGGCGGGCGCAGGCAGCTATGAAAACGAAAGCAATTCAAGGCGTTGCAGCAGCTTGTTTCGGGCTGGGGCGGGCACGGCCTGTCCACCGGCGCCGCCCTCTTGCACGACAGAAGGCGGCGGCCGCGGCCGCGCCTCAGGCGCTGACCTTCTGCAGTTCGTGCCACATCTCCTGGTCGCGCTCGGCGGTCCAGATGCGCGGGTCGCGGATGCCGCTGGCCTCGTCGTGGGCGCGGGTCACGTCGAAGGGCAGGCAGTGCTCGTAGATGAACACCTGGCCGAACTTCGGGTCCATGGCGGCGCGGGTGTGCTTCATGCAGGCGTTCAGGTCCATGCCCTGCTTGACGGCTTCCTGCGCGCTCTTGTAGAGCGTGCCGACGAAGTCGCGCGTGTAGGCAAGGCCCTTGGCCACGGCGTCGGGCGTCATCAGCGTGGGGCCACGGCCGGGCACCAGCTTGTCGAACTTCATGGCGGCCAGATTGTCCAGCGTCTGCGGCCAGTCGGCCAGGTAGGCGTCGCCGGTGTAGCAGGCGGCGTCGGCTTCCACCAGGTCGCCCGAGAAGCAGATGTTCTGGGCGGGCAGGTAGACGATGGTGTCGCCCTTGGTGTGGCCGCGGCCGACCTGCTGGATCTTCACCTCCAGCTTGCCCATCCACAGCGTCATCTCGCCCTGGAAGGTGAGGGTGGGCCAGGTGAGGCCGGGCACGCTTTCCACGGCCTGGAACAGGCGCGGGAAGCGGCCGATCTCGGAATCCATGTCCTGCTGGCCGCGCTCGACGATCAGGTCCCAGGTGTCCTGGCTGGCGATGACCTGCTCCAGCCCTTCGCTCTTGTAGCCGGAGGCGCCCAGCACGCGGACGGCGTGGTAGTGGGTCAGCACCACGTACTTGATGGGCTTGTCGGTGATCTCGCGCACCTTTTTGATGACGCCCTGCGCGGCCACGGGGGTGGCGGTGGCGTCGATGATCATCACGCCGTCGTCGCCAATGATGATGCCGGTGTTGGGGTCGCCCTCGGCGGTGTAGGCGTAGGCGTTGTCGCTCAGCTTGTCCCAGCTGATCTTCTTCTCTTCGAGGTCGGCCTGGGAGGCGAATTTCTTTTCCGTCATGGCGCGTGTCTCCGGTGCGGGTTCGTGGAATAGGTGGATTGTGGCTGATGATTCGTCAATGGTCAATCAATTTGACAATATTTAATTTGCGCGAAGAGTCGGAGTTCCCGAGTGCGCGAAACGCCGTGGGTTGCCTGGCCCGCCTTGGACGGGCGTGGAAATGCCGGCGCTTCCGGATCGCCGGCTGATTGCCTGGTGGGGATGAGTTTGGTCAGGCCGCGGCGCTGCCGCCGTAGCCCAGGCGGCGCGACACGTTGGCCGCGTGCCGGCGCAGCAGGCGGCCGGCGTCGCTGTCGATCTCGGCACCGAACACGCCGTGCGGGCCGACCATGGCCATGGTCAGTACCAGTGCACCGTCGCCGCCGAACACCGGCGCGCACAAGGTGTTGACGCCGGGCTGTGGCATGCCCACCCCGCGGCCCATGCCCCTGGCGCGAATTTCGGCCAGCGCCTGCTGAATGTCCGGGGTGTCCAGCCAGTCCAGCCCGCTGATGCGCAGGCCGCTGGCGCTGGCCGGGCCGGCATCGGCACGGGCGCCGATCACGCGCTCGTGCTCGTCGGCCACCAGGGTGCGCACCATCTTTTCCGGCAGGTAGGCGGCGAACACGCGGCCGGTGACGGTACCCAGCATCGACATCACCGTGCCCACGCGCAGGTTCATGTGCAGCGGGTAGTGCGGTTCATCGAGCCGCACCACGGTGGGGCCCAGGTTGCCGCGCACCACCAGCGCCACCGACAGGCCGGATTCGGCCGCCAGCTGGGCGGCGTCGCCACTGGCTTCGGTCAGGGGGTCGAGCTGCTGCAGCGCGGCCAGGCCCAGCTGCAGCGCCTTGGGGCCCAGCTCGTACAGGCCGGTCAGCGGGCTCTGCTTGACCAGCCCGCCGGCCATGAAGCTCACCAGGTAGGGGTGCGCCTTGCCCGGCGGCATGCCGGCCAGCTGTGCCAGCTGCTTGAGCGGCAGGGGGCGGGCCTGTTCCACCAGCGCATCGAGCACCCGCATGCCGACCTCGATCGACTGGATGCCGCGCTGGCGGCGCGGCGCGGCGCCTTCGGCCGCAGCCTCGGGGGCGGGGAGGGCGTCTGCTTCAGGGGCGCTGCGTGGGGGCATCGCGGCATTATCGGCGGGCTTCGTGGCATGGTTGGCATCTGGCTGCACCGGCGCGCTGCAGCCTGGCAGGCAAGCCGGCAAAATACATCCCTGCAGTACCTGCCGGGCGGGCGCCACGAGCGCCCAACCGGCCAACGGGAGTTGGTCAGTGCAACAAGAAGCAGTATCGGATCTGTGGCACCACGTGAGTCGGATGGAAATGCGCCTGGGCGCCATGCAGGTGCTGCTCGGCGCCGCGCTGGCGGCGGCCGAGGACAACCCGCGCCTGCCCGCCCTGCTGCAGCGCGCGCACGATGAGTTCATGGCCAGCTTCCTCAACCTGCCGGGCATCTCCGACGACATGATCGCCGAGTACCGCGAGTGCCTGGCCAGCCTGACCCCGGCGAAGCTCTCCGACATCGTGAAGTGACCCCGGCCGGCGCCGGGGCTTTGCCTTTGCGGTCATCATGGGCCGCTTTCCCGGCCGCCCGCCAGCCATCGCACCACGCCTTGGGGGAGGTCGAGACCGTGCTTTGCCCACCCACCCAGAAGGAGTCCCCATGAGCCAGTTGCAGATCGCCGTCGTCGTCGGAAGCCTGCGCAAGGATTCGTACAACCGCCAGTTCGCCGAGGCGCTGGTCAAGCTGCTGCCAGAAGGCGCCAAGGCCAGCTTCGTGCGCATCGACGACCTGCCGCTCTACAACCAGGACGACGACGCCCACCAGGCCCCGCAGGTCCAGCGCCTGCGCGACGAGATCAAGGCCGCCAGCGCCGTGCTGTTCGTCACGCCCGAATACAACCGCTCCATGCCCGGCGTGCTGAAGAACGCCATCGACCACGCCTCGCGCCCCTGGGGCCAGAGCGTGTGGGGCGGCAAGCCGGCCGCGGTGGTCGGGGTGTCGGTGGGTGCCATCGGCACCGCGCTGGCGCAGCAGCACCTGCGCAACGTGCTGGCCTATCTGGGCATGCCCACGCTGGCCGGCCACGAGATGTTCATCCACTGGAAGGATGGGCTGGTGGTGGACGGCGAGATCGGACCGGCCAGCAAGGAGTTCGCGCAGAAGTTCGTGGACGCCTTCGTGGCCTGGGTGAAGCAGGTCGGCTGAAACCTCTGTGCCGTGCCCGCTGGCGCGGCTGGTTTTGGGCATAAAATCGGGCTCCAGCCGGCTTCTGGCTGGCGCAGGCAGCTATCGTTGATGTAGCAATTCACGGCAGGGGCACAAGGCAGCCGCCAGCCGGGAACCTTCCACGGCGGCGCCACTCCAGCACTGGGCCGGATCGGCCGGCCCACCACAGCACCATGTTCCAAGCCCTGTTCTCCCGCCCCCGCCGCGTGTTCGCGGCCATCGCCATCGTCTGTGCCGGCATGCTGGCTTTCGGCGTGCTTTACCTGCAGATGGTGCTGAACCTGAATCCCTGCCCGATGTGCATCGTGCAACGCTACTGCCTGATCCTGGTGGGCGTGTTCAGCGCGCTGGCCGCTTTTTCCGGCAAGCCGTGGGGCTGGCGCCTGTGGGGGCTGCTGGGGCTGGGCACGGCGGGTTTCGGCGCCTTTACCGCGGCGCGCCAGAGCTGGCTGCAGTGGTACCCGCCCGAGATGCCCACCTGCGGGCGCGATCTGTACGGCATGATCGAATCGTTCCCGCTGCAACGCGCCATCCCGATGATCTTCAAGGGCAGCGGCGACTGCACGGCGATCGACTGGACCTTCCTGGGCGGCACCATCGCCAACTGGTCCTTCGTCTGGTTCGTGATCTTCGGCCTGACGATCCTGACCGTGCTGCTGCGCCTGCCGCGCGGGCGCGGCGGCGTGATGCCAGCATAGAGCGACACCCCCGTTGCTCCACTCGCTGCGCGATGTGGCCCTACGTGCACGCCGCCGGAGGCGGCGGCCGTTCGGCCCGTCCCAGTCTGCGCAGGCAGACTGGGAGCCGCGGGCCTCACCCCCCTTCAAGGGGGCATCGCCAGTGCCCGGTACAAGCCCGGTCACGGCGATCGCTGGATTGGCCTGCTCCGCGGCCATTGGGGTCCTGAGGGCTTGTGACTCGCCGCCGATGAGCGGCCTGGCGGATTAGAGCTTCTTGACCAGCACCTGGCTCTTGCGGTTCCAGTTGTATTTCTTCTTGCGCGCCTCGGGCAGCCATTCCTGGTCGACCACCTGAAAACCGCGCTTGAGAAACCAGTGCATGGTGCGGGTGGTGAGCACGAAGATGCTCTGCAGGCCCATGGCGCGGGCGCGCGCCTCCACGCGCTTGAGCACCTTCTCGCCGTCGCCCTGGCCCTGGCTCTGCGGTGACACGGTGAGCGCGGCCATCTCGCCGGTCCTGGCTTCCGGGAACGGGTAGAGCGCCGCGCACGCGAAGATCACGCCGTCGTGCTCGACGATGGTGTAGTTGCCGATGTCGCGCTCGATCTCGGTGCGGCTGCGCTTGACCAGCGTGCCGTCCTTCTCGAACGGCTCGATCAGCTGCAGGATGCCGGTCACGTCGTCCGAGGTGGCCTCGCGCAGGCTTTCCAGCTTCTCGTCCACCACCATGGTGCCGATGCCGTCGTGCACGTAGACCTCGAGCAGCAGCGCGCCGTCGACCGCGAACGGGATGATGTGGCTGCGCTCCACGCCGTGCTCGCAGGCCTGGATGCAGTGGCGCAGGTAGAAGCCCACGTCGTCCGGCTGCTGCGGCGCCGGCAGACGCGCCAGCAGGGCCTGGGCTTCGGCCAGCGGGATTTCGGTGTCGATCGGGTTGTCCTCGGCCTCGGGCTCTTCGGCGCGCACGCGCAGGCCGGGCTTCTCGCACAGGAAGATCAGCTTGTCGGCCTGCAGCGCGGTGGCGACCGAGGTGGCCACTTCTTCCATCGACAGGTTGAAGGCCTCGCCGGTGGGCGAGTAGCCGAAGGGCGAGAGCAGCACCATGGCGCCGGCGTCCAGCGTGCGCATGATGCCCGCCACGTCCACCTTGCGCACCACGCCCGTGTGCTGGAAATCCACCCCGTCGATGATGCCCATGGGCCGCGCGGTCAGGAAGTTGCCGGAGATCACCCGCACCGTGGCGCCGGCCATGGGCGTGTTGGGCAGGCCCTGGCTGAAGGCGGCCTCGATCTCGAAGCGCAGCTGGCCCGCGGCCTCCTGGGCGCTGTCGAGCGCCACCGGGTCGGTCACGCGCACGCCGTCCACGAAGCGCGCCGTGTGTCCCTTGGCGGCCAGCTGCTCGTTCACCTGCGGGCGAAAGCCGTGCACCAGCACGATCTTCACGCCCATGCTCTGGATCAGCGCCAGGTCGGTGGCGATGCTGGCCATCTTGCCCGCCGCGATGGCTTCACCCACCACGCCGACCACGAAGGTCTTGCCGCGGTGCATGTGGATGTAGGGCGCGACGGCGCGGAACCAGGGAACGAAGGTGAAGTTGAAGACGGTGGACATGCGGGCGTGGGCAGGGGTGGCGGCGTGCGGCCGGCAAAACGTCGAGTGTAACGACGCGGGGCGCCATCACGGCCATGCCAAGCGCTACACGGAGGTTCAGAAATGATAGCTGCCTGCGCCCGCCACGCAAGGGCTGGAGGCCGATATGACCTTGAAAATCAGCCTTGAGGGCGCCCGCCGCCGCGCGTGGCGGCCAGGCGACGGTAGACGGTGGCGCGGCTCAGGCCCAGCGTGCGCGCGGCGGCGTCCACGTTGCCGCCGGCCTCGCGCACGGCCTGGTGGATCAGCTCGGTTTCCAGGGCCTTCAGCGGCGGCCGCGACGGGCTGGCGGGGCCGGGCGCGTCCGCCCGGGGCCGGCGTGCCCGCACGGCCAGCCGCAGGCCGGACCACAGCGGCACCTGCGCGGGCTCGGCCCGGCCGGCCTGGTCGAACAGGTGCTGCCAGGGCAGGGCGAACAGGTCGCTGGCGTGCACCGGCCCGTGCGCCAGCCCGTGCAGGTGGGGCAGCATCTCGCGTGCGGCGCCGTTGCTGCTGACCACGGCGCCATCGGCGTCCAGGCAGAGCAGGGCGCCCTGCTCGTCGCCCGGCAGGCTGTCGGCCCAGGCCAGGTCGAGCTGCAGCGCGTGCGGCACGGCCAGCGCCAGCGCGGCCTCGATGGCGCGCGCCGAACGCGCCACCAGGTGCTTCAGCTCCGGCCGCTCGGCCACCTCGACGCCGGTGAGGTCGAGCATGCCCACGCAGCGCCCGTTGGGGCCGAACAGCGGCGCGCCGGCACAGCTGTAGACGCTGGTGTCCTGGAAGAAATGCTCTCCGCGGTGCAGCCACACGGGTTGCAACTCGCCCAGCGCGGCGCCGATGGCGCTGGTGCCAACGCTGCGCTCCGACAGGTCCACGCCCACGCGGGCGATGACGTCGGCGCGCGGATCGCGGCGGTCGATGGCGCCGGTGGTGTCGATCACCGTGCCGTGCGCGTCGGTGAGGATGGCGAAGTAGCGGATCGGTGCCACCGCGCGCGCCAGCCGCTCGAGTTCTGGTCGGGCCGCGCTCAGCAGGCCGCGGTGCGCCTCGGCCGCGTGCTGGCGGGCGTTGGACGGCACCATGTCGAAGGCCACGTGCTGCTCCGGCCGGTGCCCCTGCGCCAGGCAGCGCCGCCAGGAGCGCTCGAGCCAGGCGCGGTCGTACCAGGCCTGCACCAGCGCGTCGGTCACCGAGCCGCTGCCGTGCAGCACGGCGCGGCGGGCGAGTTCGATCTGCTGCAGGCGGGGGTCTGCGTGCATGCTGTGTTCAGGCCTTGAAGGCTTGTCTCCGGGCTCTTGTCGCATTCTGAGAATTTCGGAGGGCTGGGGCTGGAATCCGAGGGTAAACCCCGACCCCGCCAACCCTTGCCGCGCCTCAAGAATGCTCTGCGATTCTGACACGCATCACACCAAGGAGACACCCACGATGAAAGTTGAACTCAAGGTCAACGGCAAGCCCGTGTCGGCCGACGTTCCCGAGAACACCCTGCTGGTGCAACTGCTGCGCGAGCACCTGCAGCTGACCGGCACCCACGTGGGATGCGACACCGCCCAGTGCGGCGCCTGCACGGTGATCGTGAACGGCCGCAGCCTCAAGGCCTGCAACGTGCTGGCCGCGCAGATGCAGGGCGCCGAGGTCACCACCATCGAGGGCGTCGCCGCCGCCGACGGCACCCTGCACCCCATGCAGGCCGCGTTCAAGGAATGCCACGGCCTGCAGTGCGGCTTCTGTACCCCCGGCATGGTGATGAGCGCGATCGACCTGCTGGCGCACCACCCCAGGGCCAGCGAGGGCGAGATCCGCGAGCAGCTCGAAGGCAACATCTGCCGCTGCACCGGCTACCAGAACATCGTCAAGGCCGTCCAGCAGGCCCAGAAAGCCACGGCCTGAGCCGCGCGCGCCACCAGCCAACACAAGGAGACAGGACATGGGTGCGAACGAGTTCGCCAAGCTGCCGCACATCGGCGAATCCCTCAAGCGCAAGGAAGACGTGCGCTTTCTCACTGGCGCAGGCCAGTACACCGACGACATCACGCAGGCCAACCAGAAGTTCGCCGCGTTCGTGCGCTCGCCGCACGCGCACGCGGTGATCAAGGGCGTGGACACCGCCAGGGCCGCCGGCATGCCGGGCGTGGCGCACGTGTTCACCGGCAAGGACATGGAAGGCAAGATGGGCGGGCTGCCCTGCGGCTGGCTCATCAATAACCCGGACGGCAGCCCCATGAAGGAGCCGCCGCACCCCATCCTGGCCATCCACAAGGTGCGCTACGTGGGCGACCACGTGGCCCTGGTCGTGGCCGACACGCTGGAGCAGGCCAGGAACGCCGCCGAGGCGGTGGAAGTCGACTACGAGGTGCTGGCCCCGGTGACCGACATGCGCACCGCCAGGAACGGCCCCGCGCTGCACGACGAGGCGCCCGACAACCAGTGCTACAAGTGGACGCTGGGTGACAAGGCCGCGGTCGATGCCGCCTTCGCGGGCGCCGCGCACGTGACGAAGCTGGACATCACCAACAACCGGCTGATCCCCAACGCCATGGAGCCGCGCGCCGTCAACGCCACGTACAACCGCGCCGGCGACGAGTACGTGATCCACGTTGCCAACCAGAACCCGCACGTCGAGCGCCTGCTGATGACGGCCTTCGTGCTGCAGCTCCCCGAGCACAAGGTGCGCGTGATCGCCCCCGATGTCGGCGGCGGCTTCGGCTCCAAGATCTTCCTGTACGCCGAAGATGTGGCGCTCACCTGGGCCGCCAGGCAGCTCAACTGCGCCATCAAGTGGACGGCCGACCGCAGCGAAGCCTTCGTCAGCGACGCCCACGGGCGCGACCACATCACCCACGCCGAGATGGCGATGGACAAGGACGGCAAGTTCCTGGCCATGCGCGTGCACACCGACGCCAACCTGGGCGCCTACCTGTCCACCTTCGCCTCCAGCGTGCCCACCATCCTCTACGGCACGCTGCTGGCCGGGCAGTACACCACGCCGCAGATCTACGTCGAGGTGGACGGCTGGTTCACCAGCACCGCGCCGGTGGACGCCTACCGCGGCGCCGGCCGGCCCGAGGCCACCTACGTGGTCGAACGCCTGGTCACCCGCTGCGGCTGGGAGATGGGCCTGCCGCAGGACGAGATCCGCCGCCGCAACTTCATCACCCAGTTCCCCTACCAGACCCCGGTGGCGCTGCAGTACGACATCGGCGACTACGAGGCCTGCATGGACCAGGCCCAGCAACTGGCCGACGTGGCCGGCTATGCCGCGCGCAAGCAGGCCAGCGAGGCCAAGGGGCTGAAGCGCGGCATGGGCTACAGCAGCTACATCGAGGCCTGCGGCCTGGCGCCCAGCAACATCGCCGGCGCCCTGGGCGCGCGCGCCGGCCTGTTCGAGTGCGGCGAGGTGCGCGTCAACCCGACCGGCAGCGTGACGGTGTTCACCGGCTCGCACAGTCACGGCCAGGGGCACGAGACCACCTTCGCCCAGGTGGTGGCCGCGCGTCTGGGGCTGGACCCGAGCCAGGTCGACGTGGTGCACGGCGACACCGGCCGCGTGCCTTTCGGCATGGGCACCTACGGCAGCCGCTCGCTCAGCGTGGGCGGCACCGCCATCATGAAGGCGCTGGACAAGATCGAGGCCAAGGCCAAGAAGATCGCAGCCCACCTGATGGAGGCCAGCGACGCCGACATCGAGTTCAGCGGCGGCGAGTTCAAGGTCAAGGGCACCGACAAGAAGATCCCCTTCGCCCAGGTGGCGCTCACCGCCTACGTGCCGCACAACTACCCGCTGGACAAGCTGGAGCCGGGCCTGGACGAGACCGCGTTCTACGACCCGACCAACTTCACCTTCCCGGCCGGCACCTACATCTGCGAGGTCGAGGTGGACCCGGCCACCGGTGTGGTGCGGGTGGACCGCTTCACCGCGGTGGACGACTTCGGCGTCATCATCAACCCGATGATCGTCGAAGGCCAGGTGCACGGTGGCCTGGTGCAGGGCATGGGCCAGGCACTGATGGAGCACGGCATCTACGACGCCGATTCCGGCCAGCTGCTCACCGGCAGCTACATGGACTACACCATGCCGCGCGCCGGTGATTTCCCCGAGTTCAAGCTCGGCCACGTCTGCACGCCCTGCACGCACAACCCGCTCGGCAGCAAGGGCTGCGGCGAGGCGGGCGCCATCGGCTCGCCGCCGGCGGTGATCAACGCCTTGCTCGACGCGCTCAGCGGCCTGGGCGTGAAGGACTTCGACATGCCCGCCACGCCCGCACGCGTGTGGTCGGCCATCCAGCAAGCCAAAGCCTGAGGGGACCCATCCATGTACGCATTCACCTTTGAACGTCCCTCCGCGCAGGCCGACGCCGTCAAGCTGGCCAAGGCCGGCGGCAAGCCGCTGGCCGGCGGGCAAACCCTGCTGGCCTCCATGAAGCTGCGCTTGGCGTCGCCCGAGCAACTGGTCGACCTGGGTGCCGTGAAGGAGCTGGCCGGCATCCGCAAGGACGGCAACAGCCTCGTCATCGGCGCCATGACGCGCCACGCCGACGTGGCCGAAAGCCAGGATGTGCAGGCCGCCATCCCGGCGCTGGCCGCGCTCGCCGGCGGCATCGGCGACAAGCAGGTGCGCGCCATGGGCACCATCGGCGGCTCGCTGGCCAACAATGACCCCGCCGCCGACTACCCGGCCGCCGCGCTGGCGCTGGGTGCCACCATCGTCACCACCGAGCGCGAGATCCCCGCCGACGACTACTTCCAGGGCCTGTTCGCCACCGCGCTGGAAGAGGGCGAGCTGATCACCGCCGTGCGCTTCCCCATCCCCAAGCGCGCGGCCTACATGAAGTTCCGCCAGCCGGCCTCGCTGTTCGCGCTGATCGGCGTGTTCGTGGCCCAGACCGACGGCGGCGTGCGCGTGGCCGTCACCGGCGGCGGCAACGGCGTGTTCCGCCATGCCGCGCTGGAGCAGGCGCTGGGCAAGAGCTTCACGCCCGAAGCCGCGGCCGGCGTGAGCACCGACGCCAGCGAGCTCAATGGCGACCTGCACGGCAGCGCCGAGTACCGCGCCCACCTGGTTGGCGTGATGGCGCAGCGCGCCGTGGCCAAGGCGCTGGCCTGACGTCCGGCGGGGCGGCCGGGCGCCGCCCCCCGCAGTGTCCCGGTTCGCCGGACCGTTGCCGCACCAGCCCCGGCACGCCCGAAGGGCACCGGAGCCGGTTGCTGCGCGCCGGGCGGCGATTGTGTAGAGTTCTGGCATCGTTTCATGCGCTCGCCGGCGCCCACCAAGCGCAGGCAGCTAGAAGTTTGGTAGCAGATGAACGCTTCCCCTGACGCCACCGCCAGCATCGACGCGCTGGCCGCCGCCCTGCAGGGCGCGGGCTATTTCGCCGACCGGCGGCTGGCCACGGCGGCCTTTCTGGCCCTCAAGCTCGGCCGCCCGCTGTTGCTGGAGGGCGAGCCCGGTGTCGGCAAGACGGAACTTGCCAAGGCCCTGGCCACGGTGCTCGGCCGCGAGCTGCTGCGCCTGCAGTGCTACGACGGCCTGGAGCAGCGCGAAGCCCTGTACGAATGGAACTACGCCGCCCAGCTGCTCCATTTGCGTGCTGCGGAAGGCAGGGCGCCCGCCGATGAGATCGAGCGCGAGGTCTACCAGCCCCATTACCTGATCCGCCGCCCGCTGCTGCAGGCCCTGCAGGCGCCGCCGCCGGGCGCGGTGCTGCTGATCGACGAGGTGGACCGCGCCGACGAGCCGTTCGAAGCCTTCCTGCTCGAGTACCTGGGCGAATACCAGGTCAGCATCCCGGAGCTGGGCACCGTGCGCGCGGGCGTGGCGCCGGTCACCATCCTCACCAGCAACCGCACGCGCGAGCTGAACGACGCCGTCAAGCGCCGCTGCCTGTACCAGTGGGTGGACTACCCGGACCGCGAGCGCGAACTGGCCATCGTGCGCGCCCGCGTGCCCGAGGCGCCGGCCGCGCTGGCCGAACAGGTGGCCGCCTTCGTCAGCCACCTGCGCAGCACTCCGCACGCCGAACTGTTCCAGCGTACGCCCGGCATTGCCGAAAGCGTGGAATGGGCGCGCGCCCTGGTCGCGCTGGACACCCTTAACCTCGACCCCGAAGTGGTGCGCGACACCGCCGGCGTGCTGTTCAAGCAGCGCGAGGACGTGGCCGCGCTGAGCGCCGAGGTGGTCGCCGAGGCGTTGCAGGCGTGAGGCGCTGGCAGCCTGCTGCAGGGACCGCCCGGCGCGGCGGCGGCTGCGTTGCGGCCGTGGCCCGGAATTCTGAACCAAATCGGGCTTCAGGCCATATGCGGCGGGCGCAGCCAGCTATTGTTTCAGAAGCATTCCAGGTCGCCTCGCCTACCCGCGGCCAGCGCCGCGGGCCGTCGACATGAGCACGGTCGAATCCACCACGCTGCTGGGCGATGTCCGCCGCGGCAAGCTGGCTGGCAATGTGGCCGCCTTCGGTCGCACGCTGCGCCGCGCCGGCGTGCCGGTGGATGCCGCCCGCATCGCGCTGGCGCAGCAGGCCCTGCTGCTGGTGGGGGTGGGGAGCAAGGTCGATGTGGGTGCCGCGCTGGAGGCCGTGCTGGTCGGCCGCGAGCAGGACCGCGCCGTGTTCCGCGAGCTGTTCGACGCCTTCTTCCGCGACCCGGAGATCGCCAACAAGCTGCTGGCGCAGATGCTGCCCAGCGCCGAGGGCCAGGCCGCGCCACCCAGGGAGCGCCCCCGCGTGCGCGAGGCGCTGGCGCCGCACAAGGCCTTGCTGCAGCCCAAGGCAGCTGGCCCGGACAAGGAGATCGAGTTCGACGCCGCCATGACGGCGAGCGAGCTGCAGCGCCTGAAGAACGCCGATTTCAACCAGCTTTCCGCCAGCGAATTCCGGCTGGTGGAACGGCTGGTGCGCGACATCCGCCTGCCCGTGCCCGAGGTGCCCGCGCGCCGCGTGCGCGCCGGCCTGCGCGGCGCCCGCGTGCACTGGGCGCACACGCTGCAGGGCGCGGCCCACACCGGCGGCGAGATCATGGCGCTGCACCGCCTGCAGCGCCGCCGCCAGCCGCTGCCGCTGCTGGTGCTGGTGGATGTGTCGGGCTCGATGGAGCGCTACGCGCGCCTGCTGCTGGCCTTTCTGCACGCGGCCACGCGCGAAATCCACCACCGCCGCGTGCGGCGCGACGTGTTCGCCTTCGGCACCCGCCTGACCGATCTGACGCCCGCCTTCCGCCTGGCCGATGCCGACGCCATGCTGGAGGCCGCCAGCGCCGCCATCCGCGACTACGGCGGCGGCACGCGCCTGGGCGAATCGCTGGCGGCGCTGCGCCAGCGCCATGCGCGCAGGCTGGTCGGGCGGCGCACGCTGGTGCTGATCGTCAGCGACGGGCTCGACACCGGCGAGCCGGCCGACCTGGCGCGCGAGCTGCAATGGCTGAAGCGCCACAGCCGCCGCATCCTGTGGCTCAACCCGCTGCTGCGTTTCGATGGCTACGCGCCCAGCGCGCGCGGCGCGGCCGAACTCTTCAAGGCCGCCGACGGCATGCTCGCGGTGCACAACGTGCAGCGCCTGCAGGAGCTGGCCGGCGGCATCGCCAAACTCATGAATTCATAGCAAGGAACGGTGACCCCACATGGACATGCAAGGCAATCGAACCCTCACGGTGACGCAGCAACAGGCCTGGGAGGCGCTCAACGACCCCGAGGTGCTGAAGCTCTGCATCCCCGGCTGCGACAGCATCGAGGCCACCGGCGACAACGCCTACGAACTCACCAACGGCATCAAGGTCGGCCCCGTGTCGGCCAAGTTCAAGGGCAAGCTGCAGCTCACCGACATCAGCGCGCCCGACAGCTACACCATCAACTTCGAAGGCAACGGCGGCGCGGCCGGCTTCGGCAAGGGCAGCGCCAAGGTCACCCTGGCGCCACAAGAGGCCGGCAGCGAGCTGGCCTATACCGTGCACGCCCAGGTGGGCGGCAAGATCGCCCAGGTCGGCCAGCGCCTGATCGACGGCGTGGCCAAGTCGATGGCCGAGAGCTTCTTCAAGCGCTTCGACGAAGAGATGAAGCGCCGCTACCCGCCGCCCGAGGGCGCCGAACCCGCGGCCGAGGAACCGGGCAAGCTGAAGAAGATGTGGTCGAAGATCACCGGCGGCGGCGACGCCAAGGCCGAGAGCTGACGCGGGCCGTTGCTGCCCCCGTTTTTATGAGACGAATTGGCCGCCAGCCCATATTTGATGGCCGCAGGCAGCTATGAATAAAGTAGCGTTCCGGGCATGGGCGGGCCGTCTCGTCAACCCGCCTGCGCGTTACACGCAGCGTTGTCCGTCAGGCAAAGCCGACGTGGCGCGCGAAGGGCATCTCGCGGACGCGCTGGCCGGTGGCGGCGAAGATGGCGTTGGCCAGCGCCGGCGCGGCCGGGGGTACGGGCGGCTCGCCGATGCCGTGGATCCGGCCGGCCGGCGTGCCGCTCACAGCCTGCACGTGGATCGCCGGGCACTGGTTCATCCGCATGCCGGTGAACTGGTGGAAGTTGCTCTGCTGCACCTGGCCGCCGGCATAGGTGATCTCGCAGTTCATCGCGTGCCCCAGGCCCCAGACCACGCCGCCCTGCACCAGGTTCTCGAAGTTCACCGGGTCCAGCACCGGGCCGACGTCGGCCGCGGCCCAGACCTGCTCGATGCGGATGCCGGCCGGGCTGTTGCTGACCTCCACCACCAGCCCCACCGGCACGCCGAAGGAGTTGACCAGCGCCACGCCGCGCCCCCTGCCGGGCGCCGGGCGCGGGCCGTTCCACTGGCTCATGCGGCCCAGCGTTTCCAGCACCTGGCGCGCCTGCGGGTCGCTGGCCAGGCGCAGGCGCTCGTGCAGCGGGTCGGCGCTGGCGGCGTGGATCAGCTCGTCCAGAAAGCTCTCGCCGAAGAAGCCCGCGCTGGAAGCGCCGACCGAGCGCCACGAGCTGGTGGGCGCCAGCGCCGGCACGCGGTAGGCGCGCACGCGGCAGACGGGCAGGGCGTAGGGCATGTTCCAGACGCCGGCGGCGATCTGCGCGTCCGGCCCCGGCACCTTCAGGCCCATGCGGCCCATCTGCGATTCGGTGCACGAGACGGTGGCGATGTCGATGGCCAGCGCCTGCACCTGGCCGCCACCCACGGCGCCGCGCCCGCGCGCCATGCCGATCTGGCGCGGGAAGTCGTGCGCAAAATCCTCCTCGCGGCGGAAGGTGAGCTGGATCGGCACGCCCGGCATCTGGCGCGCGACCTCGGCCGCCAGCGTCACGTCCTCGAATTCCAGCCGGTGGCCGAAGCTGCCGCCGGCGTACTGGTTGTGCAGGTGCACCTGCTCGTCCGGGCACCCGCAGATGGCGGCCACCTTCTGCTGCGCCACGCGCGGGAACTGGCTGGCGGCCCACACGTCCACCCGGCCCTGCGAGACCTTGACGATGGCCGACAGCGGCTCCAGCGGCGCGTGCGCCAGGTAGGGCGCACGGTACTCGGCCTGCAGCGGCTGCTGGCCCAGCGCGGCCTCCACGTCGCCGTCGTTGCGCCACAGCTTGTCGAGCCGCTGCTCGGTGAAGGCATCGGCCACCGCCTGCCAGTGGGCGGCCTGCTCGGCCGGGTAGCCGGCCGGCGCCCAGTCGCAGCGGATGGCCTCGGCCGCCCTGAAGGCGCGCCAGGTGTTGTCGGCCACCACGGCCACGCCGCCGGTCACCGGCACGATCTTCTTCACGCCGCGCATGCCTTCGGCCGCCTTGGCGTCGAAGCTGCGCAGCGGCGCGCCGTTGTGGGGGTTGAGCCGAACCGCGGCGTGCAGCATGCCTTCCAGCTTCTGGTCGATGCCGTAGCGCAGCGTGCCGGTGGATTTGGCCACGATGTCCAGCCGCTGCATCGGCTTGCCGAGCAGGCGCCACTGGCTGGGGTCGCGCAGGGTCACGTCCTGCACGGGATCCAGTTTGGCGGCGGCCGCGGCGAGTTGCGTGTAGGGGATCTGCTTGCCGTCCGGCAGCAGCACGGCGCCGCCGGCGGTCTTCAGCTGCGCCACGGGCACGCCGCTCTGCTGGGCGGCGGCGGCTTTCAGCGTCTCGCGCGCCACCGCGCCGGCGCGGCGCAGCTTGTCGAAGCTGTCGGGCACGGTGCTGGAGCCGCCGGTGGCCTGCATGCCGACCAGCTTCATCACCGCGCCGGCGGCGTCGCGCGCGGTCTCGGCGATCCAGCTGTGGTCGGTGGAGCGGAAGGGCACGGCGTCATTGCCCAGCGCAGTGTTGTAGTAGGCAGCGGCGGGCACGCCGGGCGAGACGGTGCATTGCGCCGGGTCCACGTCCAGCTCTTCGGCGATCAGCGCGGCCTGCAGCGAACGCACGCCCTGGCCCAGGTCGGTATGGGGGGCGATCAGGGTAATGCCCTGCGCGTCGATCAGCACCCAGGGGTTGAAGGCAGCGGCGCCTTCCGGGGCGCCGTCCTTCAGCGGGTTGTGCGGGGTCTTTTTGACCTGCCAGACGCCGAAGGCCACGCCGCCGGCGATGGCGGCCGAGCCGATCAGGAAGGTGCGGCGGGCGATGGTGCGCAGCTTGCCCATGTCAGCCCCCCTGCTTCAGGTTTTGGGCCGCCTGCTTCACGGCGGCGCGGATGCGCGGGTAGGTGCCGCAGCGGCACAGGTTGGCGGCCATGGCGTCGTCGATGTCCTGGTCGCTCGGGTCGGGGTTGGCCTGCAGGAACGAGGCTGCCGTCATGATCTGGCCTGACTGGCAGTACCCGCACTGCGCCACCTGCAGCGCCACCCAGGCCTTCTGCACCGCGTGCAGCGCCGCGGGCGTGCCCAGGCCCTCGATGGTGGTCACCGCGCCCGCCACCGTGCCCACCGGCGTCATGCAGGAGCGCACCGGCGCGCCGTCCACGTGCACCGTGCAGGCGCCGCAGAAGGCGATGCCGCAGCCGTACTTGGGCCCTGTGATGCCCAGCTCGTCGCGCAGCACCCACAGCAGGGGCATCTCGGGTTCCACATCCACATCGTGGGTCTTGCCATTGACGGTCAGTTGCATCGTGCGCTACCTGAAGGCCGCGGGGCACGTGCCCCCCGGAAGCCCTTCGCCAGGGCCTGACCGGCGTTTTACCAGCAACAGGGACAACCCTGCCGTCGTACCGGGGCATTGCGGTCGCCGGCACCACCCTTCACATGGCGCGCCAGAATGTGGGTGGCGCACCGTTTCCGGCCACAGGAGACATCAACATGGAAAACCTTGACCTCACCGTTCTGCGCGCCCTGCGCGACTGGCGCAGTGCCGGCCACCACGCCCTGATGGCCACCGTGGTGCGCACCTGGGGCTCGTCGCCGCGGCCCGTGGGCTCGATCATGGGCCTGTGCGACAGCGGGGCCGTGGTCGGCTCGGTCAGCGGCGGCTGCATCGAGGACGACCTGATCGCCCGCTACACCCGCCCCGACGCGGCCGATGCCTTGCAGCCAGCCGCCGGCGGCGCGCCCAGCTTCGTCAAGTACGGCGTCACGGCCGACGAGGCACACCGCTTCGGCCTGCCCTGCGGCGGCACGCTGGAGTTGCTGCTGGAGTTCGACCCCGACGCCGCCCAGCTCGCCGACCTGGTGCGCGCGCTGGAAGGCGGCCGGCTGATGCGCCGCAGCGTGGCGCTGGCCGACGGCCGGGCCACGCTGGTGACGGCCCAGGCGCCGGCCGCGCTCAGCGTGGACGCGCGCGAGCTCGCCAACACCTTCGGCCCCGAGTACCGCATGCTGATCATTGGCGCCGGCCAGATGAGCGAGTACCTGGCCACCATGGCGCTGTTCAGCGGCTTCGCCGTCACCGTGTGCGACCCGCGCGAGGAATACCGCGGCGCCTGGTCGGTGGACGGCGCGCGCGTGCTGGCCGACATGCCCGACGACGTGGTCGCCGCCTTCAGGCCCGACCGGCGCAGCTGCGTGGTCGCGCTCACGCACGATCCCAAGCTCGACGACCTGGCCCTGCTGGAGGCGCTGGACACCGAGGCCTTCTATGTGGGCGCCATCGGCAGCCGGCGCAACAACGCCTCGCGGCGCGAGCGGCTGAAGGAGCATTTCGGCCGCACCGAGGCCGACCTGGCGCGCCTGCGCGGGCCGATCGGCATCTACATCGGCAGCAAGACGCCGCCGGAGATCGCCGTCAGCATCATGGCCGAGGTGCTGGCCGTGAAGAACGGCGCGCCGCTGCCGCGCGACCTGGACGTGGCCTACGTCAAGAACGCTCAGACCCAGGCCGCCGCCGAATCGGCCTGCGGGGTGGGGTGAGCGCGCCCCAGGCGGTGCCGCCGCTGGCGGCCGTCGTCATGGCCGCCGGCGCCGGGCGGCGCATGGGCCACCGGCCCAAGGCGCTGCTGCGGCGCGACGGCGAGCCGCTGGTGGTGCGCACCGTGCGTCTGCTGCGCGAGGCCGGCGTGGCCCCGGTGGCGGTGGTGCTGGGCCACCACGCCACCCAGGTGCAGGCCGCGCTGGCGCAGAGCGAGGCGCTGGCACGGCTGGGCGGCTGGCGCTGCGCCACCAACCCCGATCCTGATGCGGGGCCCGGCAGTTCGCTGCGCGCCGGCCTGGAGGCGCTGCAGGACGCGCCCGGCGCCGTGCTGGTGGCGCTGGCCGATCACCCGCTGCTGGAAGCCCAAGACCTGACCTGGCTGCGTGAGCGCTGGGCCAAGCGCGCCGCCGATCACCACCTGCTGGTGCCCGTGAGGGCGGGCCAACCCGGCCACCCGCTGATCCTGGACGAAGCGCTGCGCCGCGAGGTGCTGGCCATGCCCGCGGACGAAGGCGTGCGCGAATGGCGCCGCCGCCATCCGGATCAGGTGTGGTCCGCCTCGGTCGAGCACGAGCGCTTCCACGCCGACGTGGACGAAGAGGTGCGGCTGCTTGAACTGGAGGCGCGGCACGGCGTGGCGCTGCAGTGGCCGGATGAGTGGGGGAGGGCTTCCGGGGGCGACCCGGGAGGCTGAACCTGGATCAGCGGGCTGGATGACCGCCGGCCTTCAGTCGTGCGAGCCCGTGCACAGCGCCTTCTTCAGCGCCATGTTCTCGGCCCGGCGGCGGGCGCCGGTGTCCGGCCCGTGCTGGCCGGCCGCGCCAGATCGGCCGCGTGCGGCCAGCGCCTGCACGACCGGGTTGCGCGGCGTGCCGGCCGGCAGCGTCAGCCGCAGGCCGCCAGCGGCACGCCCACGCGCCCCCGCGCGACCCGCTTCAGGCGGGGTCACGTGGGTGGAACGGGCGGGCAGCTTGCGTGGCATGGTGGGCTTCGGACCTGCGCTGAAAATGCAGGGCCGGCGGTTTGGAGGCTGGCGCCGCGCGAAAGTTCAGCGCCAGGGGCCTGGTTGAGGCTGTCGCAGGGCCAGGCGCGGGATTTCAAGCCAAACAGGCCTGCAGCCCTTTCTTGACGGGCGCAGGCAGCTATCGATTCGATATCAAGGTTTCTTCTTCGGCACGATGTCCACGGCCCAGAGTTCGGCGGTGTCGGTGCGGCTGGGGTTGCGGAACCAGTGCGTGGTGTCGGCGTTTTCGAACCAGTAGTCGCCGGCGTGCAGCACGCGCCGGGCGCTGCCGCGGCCTTCCACCACCGTGCCCTTGACCACGCGAACAATGCCGGGCCGGCCGGCATGCGGGTGGGCGGCGGCGCCGCCGTCCGGCGCCAGCGTGAGCAGGCGGGCGCGCAGGTCGTAGTCGGCCATGGTGCCGGGCATCCTGTGGGCGGCCAGGTCCACCAGGCCCACGGGCGCGTCGCCGCCGATGCCGGCGCTCTTGTCGGGTGGCGTAACAGCGGCGGTGTCGGGCTGGCTGGCGCAGGCGGCCAGCAGCAGGGCGGCGGCGAACGGCATCACGGTACGAAGCATGGGTGGTCTCCTGGTTGAAAGCCCGGCCAATGAACGGCCGGCCCGGGTTGTGCGCCGGTTCGGCGGCCCCAGATATTAGGGTCGGCCAGGCCAGCGCGCCGCATGCACCGCACTGGGATAATCCCGCACCCCATGACCGAACCGCGACAGCCTCTCCAGATCGAGTTTCCCGACAACCTGCCCGTCTCCGCGCGCAGGGACGACATCATGGCGGCGCTGGCGGCGCACCAGGTGGTGATCGTCTGCGGGGAAACGGGCTCGGGCAAGACCACGCAGTTGCCCAAGATCGCGCTGGCCATGGGCAGAGGGCGCCACCATGCCAGGCCAGGCGAGCGCGGGCGGCTGATCGGCCACACGCAGCCGCGCCGTATCGCCGCCACCAGCGTGGCCAAACGCATCGCCGAGGAACTGCACACGCCGCTGGGCGAGGTGGTGGGCTACAAGGTGCGCTTCAACGACCGGCTGTCGAAAGACGCCTCGGTCAAGCTGATGACCGACGGCATCCTGCTGGCCGAGACGCAGACCGACCCGCTGCTGAAAGCCTACGACACGCTGATCATCGACGAGGCGCACGAGCGCAGCCTGAACATCGACTTCCTGCTGGGCTACCTGAAGCAGATCCTGCCGCGCCGGCCGGACCTGAAGCTGATCGTCACCTCCGCCACCATCGACGCGGATCGCTTTGCGCAGCACTTTGCCATGCCCCGCTCGGCGCCGGGCCGCCCCAAGCCGGGCGCGGCCCCCTTGGGGGGCAGCGCACCTCACGAAGTGGGGGAGCGTGAGGGCCTCGTTCCTGCGCCGGTGTTGATGGTTTCCGGGCGCACCTATCCGGTGGAAGTGCGCTACCGGCCTTTCGACGAAAGCCGCGAGTTCGACCTGAACGCGGCCATCGCCCAGGCGGTCGATGAACTCTGGGTCGGCCGCCCCGGTGGCGACATCCTGGTCTTCCTGCCCGGCGAGCGCGAGATTCGCGAGGCCGCCGACCACCTGCGCAAGCATCTTGCGCACGGCGTGCTCACCCGGGGGGCCGAGGTGCTGCCGCTGTTCGCCCGCCTCAGCCAGGCCGAGCAGGACCGCGTGTTCGAGCCGCACGGCGCGCCGCGCATCGTGCTGGCCACCAACGTGGCCGAGACCTCGCTCACCGTGCCGGGCATCAAGTATGTGATCGACGCAGGCACGGCGCGCGTCAAGCGCTACAGTTACCGCAGCAAGGTGGAGCAGCTGCTGGTCGAGCCGGTGAGCCAGGCGGCGGCCAACCAGCGCGCCGGCCGCTGCGGGCGCGTGTCGGACGGCATCGCCATCCGCCTGTTCGACGAGAAGGACTACACCGGCCGCCCGCGCTTCACCGATCCGGAAATCCTGCGCTCGTCGCTGGCCGCGGTGATCCTGCGCATGAAGAGCCTGCACCTGGAGGGCGAGGGCGGCAGGGTGGAGGATTTCCCCTTCCTCGATGCGCCCTTGGGCCGCGCCATCGCCGACGGCTACCAGCTGCTGACCGAGCTGGGCGCGGTGGACGATGCGCAGCAGCTCACCCCGCTCGGCCGCGAGCTGGCCCGCCTGCCGCTCGACCCGCGCGTGGGCCGCATGATCCTGGAGGCGCGTGAGCGCGGCGCGCTGCGCGAGGTGCTGGTCATCGCCGCTGCCCTGAGCGTGCAGGACGTGCGCGACCGCCCGCTGGAGCAACAGGCCCAGGCTGACCAGGCGCACGCCAAGTTCGACGACGAGAAGAGCGAGTTCAGCGGTTACCTGCGCCTATGGAAGTGGCTGCACGATGCCCGCGGTGGCCAGGCCGTGGCCATGACGCGGGCCCAGATGCGCGGCGCCGAGGCACCTGCCGGCACGGGTGGACGCGGCGGCAAACCCGCCAACCTGGCCGCGCTGCCGGTGGCGCAGCGCGCGGCGCTGGCGCTGCAGCAGGCACGTCAGACGCTATCGAAACAGGAGCTGTCTGCGCCCGCCAAGCCAGGTCTCAAGACCGATTTGGCTCAGGATGCTCACGCCGCCACCAGCCACAAGCTCAGCAACCGCCAGTGGGAAAATCTGCTGCGGCAGAACTTCATCAGCATCCGCCGCGTGCGCGAATGGCGCGACATCCACACGCAGCTGCACACCGTGGTGGCTGAGCACAAATGGAAAGAGAACGCCCAGCCAGCGGGGTACGAGGCCGTGCACAAGAGCCTGCTCGCCGGCCTGCTGGGCAACGTGGGCTGCAAGCTGGAAGAGGGCGAGGGGCAGGGCGGCGACTACCTGGGCGCGCGCGGCATCAAGTTCTTTCGCCACCCCGGCGCGCACCTGAGCAAGCGGCCGGGCAAGTGGATCGTCTGCGCCGAGCTGGTGGAAACCACGCGCCTGTTCGGCCGCGGCATCGCCAATATCGAGCCGCAGTGGCTGGAAGAAGTGGGCGGGCACCTTCTGAAGAAGCAGCTGCTCGATCCGCACTGGGAGAAGAAGGCGCAGGACGTGGTGGCGCTGGAGCGCGCCACGCTCTACGGCCTGGTGGTCTACAGCGGGCGGCGCAGGAGCTTTGGCGCGGTGGACCCGCACGCCGCGCGCGAGCTGTTCCTGCGCGAAGCGCTGGTCGGTGGCGAGTGGCCCGACGAGTGGGCGCGCCGCCTGCCGTTCCTGGCCGCCAACCAGCGCACCATCGCCAAGGTCGAGGAGCTGGAGCACAAGAGCCGCCGCCAGGACGTGCTGGTGGACGATGAGCTGATCTACGCCTTCTACGACCTGCAGATCCCGCAGGGCATCAGCAACGGGCGCGATTTCGAGCAATGGTGGCGCGAGGCCAGCCGTGCCAACCCCAACCTGCTGCGCCTCACGCGCGAGGAGCTGATGCGGCACGAAGCCGCCGGCATCACCACCAGCGCGTTTCCCAAGGTGGTGCGGCTGGGCGGCGTGGACTGCGCCGCGAGCTACCTGCACCAACCCGGCGACGCGCGCGACGGCCTCACGGTGAGCGTGCCGCTGTTCGTGCTCAACCAGGTGAGCGAGGCGCGCGCCGAATGGCTGGTGCCCGGCATGCTCAAGGACAAGCTGCAGGCGCTCTTGAAGAGCCTGCCGCAGAAGCCGCGCAGCCGCTTCGTGCCGCTGCCCGAGAGCGCGGCGCGGCTGGCCGACGAACTCTCGGCGCCCGAGGTCTTCGGTCTCGGCAGCCTGGTTGATGCGCTGCTGAAGCGCGTGCGCGACGCCACCAGCCTGGATGTCAAGCGCACCGATTTCAAGCTCGACATGCTGCCGGCGCATCTGTTCATGAACTTCCGCGTGGTGGACGAGCACGGTCGCCAGCGCGGCCAGGGCCGCAATCTGGCGGCGCTGAAGGCCGAGCTGGGCGGCGAGGCGCGCGGCGCCTTTCAGGCGCTGGCGGCGCTCAAGGGCGCCGTGCCGGCAGCCACGCCCGCTGCATCGGCTGCACCGGATTTGAAGGAAAAAGAGGCTGCAGCCGGCACTGGACGGGCGCAACCAGCTATCAAAACAGAAGCTCCTTCGGTGCTGCCCGAAGATGCGCGCTACACCGACTGGAGCTTCGGCGAGCTGCCGGAGCTGATGGAGATCCGCCGCAAGGGGCAGGTGCTGGTGGGCTTTCCGGCGCTGGTGGATGTGGGCGACGCCATCGGCATCGAGGTGTTCGACGAGCCCGAGGTGGCGGCCGCCCGCCACCGCGCCGGCCTGCGCCGCCTGGTGGCGCTGCAGATCCGCGACACGCTCAAGTATCTGGAAAAGAACATCCCCGATCTGCAGAAGATGGCCGTGGCCTACATGCCGCTTGGGACGGCCGACGAACTGCGCCAGCAGATTGTCGATGTGGCGCTGGAGCGCGCCTTCCTGGCCGATCCGCTGCCCGCCAACGCGGGCGACTTCAAGCGCCGGGTGGAAGAAGGCCGCGCGCGGCTGACGCTGATCGCCGGCGAGGTGGCGCGGCTGGCCGCTGCCATCCTGGCCGAGTACGCGGCCGCCGCCCGCAAGATCAAGGACACCCGCAACGCGCCCGAAGCCACCAAGGACGCGGCAGAACAGCTGCAACGTTTGTTGCCCAAAAACTTCCTCGCCGTCACCCCCTGGAGCGCGCTGCAGCACTTTCCGCGCTACCTCAAGGCGATCCAGCTGCGGCTCGACAAGCTCCGCGCCGACCCGGCCCGCGACGCCCAGCGCATGGCCGAGGCGCGCGCGCAGGAGCAGCGCTTCTGGCGCCTGGTGGCCGAACGCAAGGGCCAGCAGGACGCCCGCCTGCAGGAGCTGCGCTGGCTGCTGGAAGAGCTGCGTGTCAGCTTCTTTGCCCAGGAACTGCGCACCCCGCAGCCGGTAAGCGTGAAGCGGCTGGAGAAGGTGTGGGGGCAGGTAGGTCACTGAGGCGCCGAGGCGCGCATGACCACAGGGCTTTCAATCCGGAGCTGCCGCAGCACGGCATGGCCATCAGGGCGTCCTCCCAACTGCAAGGCGGGTCGCCACCCGATGCGGAGCAGCTAACCTGCCAGGATGCGCTGCTCAACTGGCTTGCTCCATCCAGTTCACCACCCGCAATCCAGCCACCCGTGCAAACTCCCGCACATTGCGCGTGACCAGCGGCGCCTGCTGGCTCAGGGCGGTGGCGGCGATCAGGGTGTCGTGCGGGCCGATGGGTTGGCCCCGGGCTTCCAGCGCGGCCCGCAGCGTGGCGGCCTGCTCGGCGCAGGCGGCGTCGAAGGGCAGCGTCTGCACCGCACGTAAAAACGCGTCCAGCGCGGCGGTGCGTGGCGCAGCGGCTTCGGTCGGCAGACGGGCCAGACCGTAGCGCAACTCGTAGACAACGATGGCGGGTACGCCGATTTCGGCCGGGCGCTGGGCCTGCAGGCGCTGCACCACCTGGGGCTCGCCGCGGAAGTAGTAGCTGATGGTGTTGGTGTCGAGCACCCAGATGGCCGCGTACTCCCGGGCTCAGAAAGACAGGCGCGGAAGGTCGTCGCCGGTGGGCTCGGGTGGCGTGGGCCGCAGCGGAAAGTCGGCAAACTGCCCGGCCAGCGCCAGCACGTCGGTGGGCCAGGTGTCATGCGCGTAGCGGCGGATAGCTTCGGCTACCCAGCGGCTTTTGGAAACGCCGCTGGCCACCGCCGCCTGATCGACCAAAGCCTGCGTGGCTTCGTCCAGATAAAGGGTGATCTGAGACATGGCACGACCTCGTTGAAAATATATGTGAAAGTATAAGTGTTTTGAAGTGGACTCAAGGGTATGGTTGCGGCCCGCCTGCAGCGTGACGCTGTAAAGTGCGGCACCCACAACCTGCTTGCCACCCGGAATCCGCCGGCATGTCTACCAAGTTAGCTCCCCCCACCAACACACTGCAGACGCTGGATCGCGGGCTGCAGGCGCTGGACGTGATCTGCCAGCTGGCGCAGGGCATTACGGTGGCCGAGCTGGCGGCGGCCCTGCAGGTGAACCGCGCGATCGCCTACCGGCTGGTCAACACGCTGGAGCTGCACGGGCTGGTGGCGCGCGCGGCGGGCGGGCGCATCGTGGCGGGGGCGGGCGTGGCTCGGCTGGGTGCGGGATTCGCGGCGCAGTTCCGTGCTCGCGCGCAGCCGGTGCTGGCGCGGCTGGCAGCCGGCGCGCGTGCCACGGCCTTCCTGGTGGTGGCGCAGGCCGGCGAATGCACGGCGGTGGAGGTGTGCGAGCCGCAGCACGTGGACATCCGGGTGGGCTACCGCGTGGGCAGCCGGCACCCGATCACGTCCGGCGCGCCGGGCATCGCCATCCTGGCCAGGCGGGCGCCACAGGCGGGCGACAGCGCGGCCGTGCGGCAGGCGCGCGAGCAGGGCTACAGCATCACGCGCGGCGAGGTGCAGGCCGGTGCCATCGGCATCGCCAGCGCCGTGCCCCTGCGCGACGTGCGCGGGCGCGTGCCCTTCGAGGCCGCAGTGGGTGTGGTGACCATGCAGGAGCTGGACAGCGGGCGCTGCGTGCCGCTGGTCACGGCGGCGGCGCAGGAGCTGGCGCAGGCCTTGCCCGGCGTTTGAGCGGCGCCGGCGAGGCGCCGGGTGCCTTACGAGCCGCGGGCCGGAGCGCATCCCGCCGGCCGGCCGTTCGGCACGGCATTTGCCATGTTGAACTTAATATGGAAAAATAAATTGCTTGATATTCATTATTAGTAAATAAAGGAGACGCCATGTCCTGTCCGGTGGATCACGCGCAGGCCGGCCGCTCGCCCACGGGCTGCCCGGTCAGCGCGCAGGCGGCGGCGTTCAACCCTTTTGAGCCAGGCTACCTGCAGGATCCGGCCGGCACGCTGGCCTGGGCGCGCGAGCAAGAGCCGGTGTTCTACAGCCCCGAACTCGGCTACTGGGTGGTGACGCGCTACGAGGACGTGAAGGCGGTGTTCCGCGACAACCTGCTGTTCTCGCCCGCGGTGGCGCTGGAGAAGATCACGCCCGCGACGCCGGAGGTGCTGCGCATCCTCGACACCTATGGCTTTGCCATGAAGCGCACCATGGTCAACGAGGACGAGCCCGACCACATGGCGCGCCGCCGCCTGCTGATGGACGCCTTCATGCCCGAGCGGCTGATTGCTTACGAGCCCATCGTGCGCCAGATGGCACGGCAGTACATGGACCGCTTCGTGGACGCCGGCCGCGCCGACCTGGTGGGCGCCATGTTCTACGAGATCCCGCTCACCATCGCGCTCAAGTTCCTGGGCGTGCCCGATGATGGTGCCGAGCAACTGCGCCGGTTCGCCGTGGCGCACACGCTCAACACCTGGGGCCGCCCCACGCCGGCCGAGCAGATCGAGATCGCGCACAACGTGGGCCGCTTCTGGCAGACGGCGCAGGAGATCCTCGACACCATGATGGCCCGGCCCGACGGCGAAGGCTGGATGTACGAGAGCATCCGCGAATGGCGCAGGCACCCGGACATCGTCACCGAGTCGTACCTGCGCTCGATGATGATGGCCATCCTGGCGGCCGCGCACGAGACCACCTCCAACGCCACCGCCAACGCCTTCATGACGCTGCTCACCCAGCGCAGCGCCTGGGAGGCCATCTGCGACAACCCGGCGCTGATCCCCAATGCGGTGGAAGAGTGTCTGCGCGTGGCCGGCTCCATCATCGCCTGGCGCCGCGTGGCCACGGCCGATGCCCAGGTGGGCGGCGTGGCCATCCCCGAAGGCGGCAAGCTGCTGATCGTGATGGCCTCGGCCAACGCCGACCGCCGGCATTTCGAGAACCCGGGCGAGGTCGACATCTACCGCGAGAACGCCGTCGAGCACCTGACCTTCGGCTACGGCGCCCACCAGTGCATGGGCAAGAACATCGGCCGCATGCAGATGCGGGTGTTCCTGGAGGAGTTTGCGCGCCGGCTGCCGCACATGCGGCTGGCGCCGGGGCAGAAGTTCGACTTTCTTTCCAACACATCGTTCCGCGGGCCGGAAGCGTTGTGGGTCGAATGGGATCCGGCGCGCAACCCTGAGCGCGTGGCGACCGCGGCGCTCAAGGAATCGCTGCCGTTCTACATCGGACCGCCCGCCAAGGACGGCATCACCCGGCCGATGCGGGTGCAGGCGGTGGCAAGCGAGGGCGACGGCCTGGTGCGGCTGGTGCTGGCCGATCCGGCCGGCAAGCCGCTGCCGGCCTGGACGGCGGGCGCGCACGTCGACCTGATCGCCGGGGGCTTCCGGCGCAAGTATTCGCTCTGCGGCCTGACGGGCGACCGCAGCTGCTACCAGGTGGTGGTGCAGCGCGAAGCGGGCGGCCGCGGCGGCTCGCGCCACTTCTGCGACGTGCTCAAGGCGGGCGACACCGTGCAGCTGGCCGGCCCCAAGAACCTGTTCCGCATCGACGAAGGCGGCAACCACCACGTGCTGATCGCCGGCGGCATCGGCATCACGCCCATCCTGGCCATGGCCGACCGGCTGAAGGCCATGGGCGCCTCCTACGAATTCCACTACGCCGGCGCGTCGCGCCGCAAGATGGCGCTGCTGGCCCGCGCCGCGCAGGACCACGCCGGCCGCCTGCACCTGCACGTGAGCGACGAGGGCACGCGCATGGATCTGCCCGCGCTGCTGGCCGGGGTGAACACCGCCACCCGCGTCTACGCCTGCGGGCCGGACCGCCTGATCGACGCGCTTGAGACCCTGGCCGAAGCCTGGCCCGAGGGCACGCTGCACTTCGAGCACTTCAGCACCGACGCCACGCTGCTCGATCCGGCCAGGGAGCACGCCTTCGAGGCCGTGCTGAAGGACTCCGGCCTCACCGTGCCCGTGCGCGCCGACCAGACCCTGCTGCAGGCGCTGCAGGGCGTGGGCATCGACGTGCCCTGCGACTGCGGCGAAGGCCTGTGCGGCACCTGCGAGGTGGCCGTGGCCGAAGGCGACATCGACCACCGCGACAAGGTCCTCAGCAAGACCGAACGCGCCGCCAACCAGCGCATGATGGCCTGCTGCTCCCGCGCGCGCGGGGAGCGCATCACGCTGAGCCTGTGAGGAGGGCGGCCCGGGTCGTCGGGCCGGGCCAGGCGGTGCTGCCAAATTTGAAGCCAAAGAGGCCTTGGCCCTTTTGCTGTCGGGCGCAGGCAGCTCTTATTTCGGGAGCAACCGTGGGCCATACCCGGCACTCATGACCGTGCCGAAGCAGAGCCGGTCGGGCGAGCGGCTCCGGCCCACCCGCCGCTTCGCCACCCGACCGAGACGCGAAGCGATAAGGGATGCAGCGCCCTTTCCATGACCCCCCCGGGTCGTCGCCAGGACGCCGCCGGCTATGCCTGCGTCGGCTCCAGCGCTGGCCCGACCACCGCCTCCAGATGAGCGCGCAGCCAGCGGTGCACCGGGTCGGCCTGGTGGCGCTGGTGCCAGACCATGTACATCGGCATGGGCGGCGTCTTCAGCGGCACGGGCGCGGCGGCCAGACCGTGCAGGGCGCCGCGCGCGAGCAGGGACGGCGCGGTGGCCAGCCAGGGGCCGCCGCGCAGCAGGGCGGCCAGGTTGGCCATGCCGGGCACGGTGGCAACGAAGCGGCGCGCCACGCCCCGGGCGGCCAGCCACTGGTCGAGGTCGAGCTGGCGGCGCGGCTCGTAGAGCACGGTGACGTGCTCGGCGGCCAGGTAGTCGGCGCGGGTGGCGGGGGCGGCGCGCTGCGCCGGGTCGTGGAAGACCACGTAGCGATCTTCGAACAGGCGCTTCTGCAGAATGTCGGCGCCCTCGGGCGGGCGCGGCGTGAGGATCAGGTGGCAGCCCTGTTCGCGCAGCAGCGCCGGCTGCGGCGCGCCGGAGTTGATCAGGTGCAGGCGCACGCCGGGCGCCTCGATGCGCAGGCGGCGCAGCAGGGCGGGCACCAGCAGGTCGCGCTGCAGGTCGTTGGCGGCGATGGTGAAGCTGGTGTCGAGCCGGGCCGGGTCGAAGCCGGCCGCCAGGCTGAAGGCGCGCAGCTCGTCCAGCAGCGTGCGTGCGCGGCGCGCCAGCAGATCGGCCTGGGCGGTGGCGACGATGCCGCGGCCGGACTTGACGAACAGCGGGTCGCCGACGATGGCGCGCAGCTTGTCCAGCCCGTGGCTGACGGCCGACTGCGTGACTTCCAGGCGCTGGGCGGCGCGCGTGACCGAGCCCTCTTCATGCACCGCCAGCAGCAGGCGCAGGGCGTGGCCGTCCACGTCAAAATGATCGAAATGGCTCATGATTCTCATGAGTATGCATCGCTTTATCGGAAGTGTGGTCATGGCCATACTGCGGTGCCATGCGGTCCTGAAGCCCGCCCGAACCACCATCCAACTGGAGACAAGCCATGTG